>NZ_LYPB01000047.1 GCF_001653565.1 Paenibacillus oryzisoli | reverse complement strand
GCGCTGGAGGAGCCGAATGCGATGACCCGCACGTTCGGTTCTGTGAGAGGCCCATGCAACTATGCATGGGCCTACTCTATTCTTCTTGAGCACTAGTCTGTATGGTAAAATGGAGAAAGAAGAATGATTCCCACAAAGGAGTGGATGATATGCCACACACAAGACCTCCCTGTTAAGCCTTCATAATTAGCTGCTGTTCACGAGCACCTCCTTTCTTAGGTTGGAAACACGTCAATCTACGAAAAGAAAGAGGTTCTGAACATGAGTTTAATGGTAAATATACGGAAGTTATATGTGATTCAATTTTTCTCCCATCTCATTCCTGCGTATGTCATTGAGAGGCTCTATTGGGAAGAACGGGGCATGACCATTCAGATGGTTGTGTATGCGGAGATTATTTTCGCAATTACGATCGTTTTATTAGAGGTACCCACAGGTATTATCGCTGACAAATGGGGCAGAAAGCACATGCTCATCGTTGCGGCGCTCATGGGATGCTGCGAGTTTCTCATTCTCGTGTTCGCGACGGAATTCTGGCATTTTGCTCTTGTCGTATTTCTAGCGGCAGTGGGACACTCCGCGAGTAGCGGGGCAGAGCAAGCCCTACTGTATGACTCTCTTTTATCAGAGGGGAAAGAGGAATCGTTTGAGAAGATTCTAGGTCGGCTTAATGCGCTAGACATTGTCTCAATCATGATTGCTGCGCTTTGCGGAAGCTTTCTGGCAAGCCGCTTTAACTTTGAGCTGAATTACTGGATATCGCTAGGGAGCGCGGTGATTGCCCTGTGTCTCACGCTCACATTAGTTGAACCTCGTGTAGCCAATGGAAACGGAACGGATGAGCAGCCGATCCCCATTCGGACTTATATGACGGTTTCGATGCGCTTTTTCCGCGATCATCCTGGTGTGAGACTTGTGTTGTTATCTGGTATGGTGACGGGTGCTGCCATTAGCTTTATTGACGAGTTCTGGCAGACCTACTTGGATCGCTTAGGCATTCCTGTCTTCTACTTCGGGATGTTCTCTGCCGCCATTTTCGTGCTCCGTCTGCCTGGTAATCTTCTGGCTTACTGGGTCAAAGGATGGCTTAGCTACAAGTACTTGCTTACCAGTGCCATGCTGGTGTTAGCGACTAGTTTTCTGTATATTTCCCTAGTTAGAGACTATAGCGGGCTAGCCGTGATAGGTTTTATATGTTTGTTGGCAGGGGTATTGGAACCGCTAACCGCTGGATATCTGCATCATGGGATCGACTCGTCGATGCGAGCGACGCTGGGTTCTTATCAGTCACTGGGGGAGAATGCCGCGCTTAGTATGATCGGGTTGGGATTCGGTTATTTTTCTGCCAACATGGACATTTTCGGTGGGTTTGGATTTATTGCTGTGGTGATCTTTGTATTCTTGATCTATTTCTTATGGGCTACCAAAGGGAGGAACAGGAATTTGTAATAGCTGAAGGCAAAAACACCTTTCTTTGTTTGTTGGCATCATGGAGGTTACCAACAGCCGTGCAAACAAAGAAAGGTGTCGCACCTGACTTGATATTTAAGCGTATGACTCTTTAATGACAGGTTCAGTCAATTTATATCCGACGTTACGGATCGTCATGATATATTCAGGGTGACGTGCATTTTGCTCAATCTTGTCACGAAGATGAGAGATATGGACGTCAACGATGCGGGTGTCCCCGAGGAAGTGGTAGTCCCACACACCGTGAAGCAGTTGTTGTCGACTAAGTACTTTTCCACGATGTTTACAGAGGAAAAGTAGCAGTTCGAATTCTTTCGGTGTCAACTCGATTGGTGCGCCATTCATTGTTACTTCCCGTTGCTCGGCTTTGACAGAGATTTGACCGATTGCAATCGGTGCTTCTTCTGTCGTAGACGGCAAGGTCTGAATGCGGCGATGAATCGCTTGAATGCGAGAGACAAGCTCGAGCGGTGAGAAAGGCTTCGTCATGTAATCATCCGCACCATTGTCGAGTCCGGCTATTTTATCAGTAAGATCTTGCATGGCCGTTAACATAATAATCGGTACGAGGTTATTCTGGCTTCTCAACTTGCGGCATACTTGTAAGCCGTCCATTTTGGGCAGCATGAGATCGAGAACGATGAGGTCAGGACGAAATGATTGAATCGCACTGAAGACAGCTTCACCGTCGAATACGCAATGTACGTCAAAGCCGGCAAGCTTCAGGTTGAATTCAATGAGCATGGAGATGGAAGGTTCGTCATCAACAATTAATATCTTCTTTTTCATTGTTAGCAAGGCTCCTTTTAATGAAGGATAGCTCTAGTATGACGTACCTCTATCATCGTGATATTAAGATAAAGTTAACCCAGTGTTAAATTGCAATCGGGCGCAGGGTATAATAGGATAGAGAATGAGGTGAATGTATAGAGATGGCTTTTCATATTGTATTAGTAGAACCCGAAATTCCTGCGAACACAGGAAATATTTCACGCACTTGTGCGGCAACAGGTGCTCATCTTCATTTGGTGAGACCCCTTGGCTTTGACACCGATGATAAGACGCTGAAACGTGCTGGCTTAGATTATTGGCATTCAGTCAAAATTGATTATCACGATTCTTTCGATGAAGTGATGGCAGCGTACGAAGGTCATAGATTCTTCTTTGCGTCGACGAAAGCAAGCCTACGTTACTCTGATTTTGCCTTCCAAGATGGCGATTTCTTCGTGTTTGGTAAAGAGACCAAAGGGCTGCCAGAGGAACTGCTGCGTCAGCATCCGGATACTTTAATTCGGTTGCCCATGTCAGATAGCGTAAGATCATTGAATCTTTCTAACTCTGTGGCCATTATTCTATATGAAGGATTACGTCAAACGGGATTTGTAGGTCTAGAGTAGGGAGACTACAGACCTACAAATATTGGTAATTAACAGACAGGCATGACAAGAAAAGAAAGATTTTGCGGGATTCACAGAAGGAGTTTCATTATTCACGGCGAATAATATCCGTAAGCTCGATATTATAATGTTAGTCGATCTGAAATTGCCGGAATTGTAGAAGACGTCTGGGAAAAGAGAGGTGAAGTCCTATGATGAAGCCAGCTGGAGTCGTACGTAAAGTCGATCAATTGGGACGAATCGTATTACCCAAATCGTTACGTAAGCGATACCAAATGAATGAGGGAGATCCTGTCGAAATTCTAGTACAGGGAGACCATATCATTCTCGAGAGATATCGTCCGAAATGTGTGTTCTGCGGTAGCATGGAAAGTGTCAGTGAATTCAAAGAACGTTATATTTGCGGCGTTTGCGTAACTGAAATGAACCTGCTTAAGGCGAGAGCCTAGTAGTTAAAAAAAAGAAAAAGCATCGTCCTCTCCAAATGGAGAAGACGATGCTTTTTTCTTGGCTATTAAAGGCCTTTTGTTTTGTCCTCGTTATAGGAAGCCGTCAACATAGCGACGATGAATAATAGAAAAACGGAATTAACGAGCCAAAATGTGGTGGATAAACCGAACATTGCTGCACCTCCTAAAAGTTTCCGATAGAAAACTAACCTCGTAAGCGTTTCCTATACGGTTAAAGAACACTAAAGTACATAGTTAAGGCTTATTATACCCAACCATCCCCAAAAAAGAAACGAAAATTGTGTGAATAATTTGGGTCATTTGAAAAACAAGAAGTTCGTAGCAAGCGGTCGGAGTCTACCATCCGATGGGCGGTTAATGACGCTGCCACCCCAGACAAGCGTAGTTGAGCCACCGCCATCCAAGTTATAAGCATCCACAACACCTAGTTGCCCCAACTTGTCTTGCAGTTCAGCAAGCGTAGCTCCTGAATTACCGCTCTCGTCGTAGCCATCTGTGACTAGGAATAAGAGCTGGTCATGCTTGTAATTAGCCATAACGGTTCGCGCTGCGCGTGCTGGCGAGCTTTGCCACTGATACGGAATGGATGTCTTGCTGCCGTTTTTCATCAGAACAGGAACGAAGGTCGTACCCATCAGCGGGTTTAGCTTGTCGAGCTCCGACTGCGAGCTGAACTTGCCGCCGATTAACTTGCGGTCCTTGTTCAAACCGATAAAGGCTGTGTCATTGTTGGTAGGGAAGAAGCCGTTGAGATATTTTCCATTCATCACAGTCGTGTCGAGGGGATAGCGTTTGCCGCGATTATCGTCCGCGAAGCCGCCAGCGTTAATGCCAACAACAGCCCCATAGCGCGAAGCTGCGGCTAAAGTCGTTTCACTTGAGCCTAGCTTATCATTTCCCAATACGAGCTTGATCGCTTTATCACTCTTGAGGTTTACTTTAAGAGCATAACCTGAATAATGTTTTTCATTCAAAGCGAACAACTGTATATCGATATTGCCTGATGTGGCTTGGCGAATCGGACTGCCAAGCTTAGCTGTAATTCGTGCATCATAGATAAGTCCGGGTTTGGCGACTTGGGAAGCTGCGCTCTGGAGCATGGCGGTTACTTCTGCCGTGCTCTTCTCATACAGCTGGAAATATTGCTGAATAATAGTTTTCGTCTGGACCGCATCCGAATTCGCCTGCGTCAACAGGGTGTTTAACGTGGTCGTCTCTTGCGTTAGACTGATCGGTGTTGAAGCGGCCGGCGACTTAACTGGGATAGAAATATCCAGGGAGACGAAGAGCAACCAAATCAGCATACCTAGAAAGGGTGCGCAGGCCAGCAACATAACACGATTGATTTGCTGAATCGTACTCGCTGTCATTATTTCAACACATCCAGATTCTTGGTCAGCTCATCCAATTTCTTCTTGACGTCAGCGAGCTGTGTATACAGTTGATTACTGTTATCGGTCTTGCTGTTAGCGCTATCTTTGGTGAATGCCAGTAATTCATTCAATGAATCTACTTTGGCCTGCAAAGCCTTCATATCGGAGGACACACTGTCGTTCAATTGAGAGACTTGCTTCTGATAATCTTGTTGAATAACTTGTAATTGCTGCTGGGTTTGCTGTGCGATATCGGTTGATATTTGTTGCCGTAGATGTTCAGTGTACATCATCGTAGCTGTTACTCCGACTGCGATCAGCATGACCCAACCCACGAATAGGAAGACATACGTTTTCTTCTTGACCCTGGTTGCTTTCGACGTCCGGGGAAAAGAATTCGCCGTTGCGTTCTCAATGGGCATACTCATGAAAATCACCTCTTACGACTAGTATAGCATATTCCATTATTTTCTCGGAAGTTTAGATAGAATTCGCTGTTTTTCGATATTCTCCGGGGGTCATACCCGACATTTTTTTGAATACTTTACTAAAGTACTTCTCATCCTGATAACCAACCATCTCAGCAACTTGGGAAATGCGAAGATTGGGATTGCAAAGCAGCACCTTGGCCTTGCTCATCCGAATTTGTCCTAAATAATCAGAGAGGTTGACGGTAAACTCCTGTTTGAATTTGCGGGAGATATACTCACGGCTGAGATAGAAACGACTTGCGATATCCGCAAGTGAAATATCCTCATGATAATGCTTCTCTAGAAAGCTAGCGATTTCGAAAATCACATTGTTATCTTTGTGTTGACTCTCCAAATGGAGCTTGGAAACTTGAATGAGGCTGCGAGTCAACTCTTGCTGCCAGAGGGAAAGGGACAATAGGCCTTTCTCATCCAGCGTAATAATTGAGGCTGCATTATCCTCAAGAAGTAGTGACTGTATGTCTTCCTCACGGCTACCCGGTATCAATTGCTGGGTCCAGCGACGCATCATCACCCGATATTCGCCCCACCAATGTTCAAGCTGCGCGGGCGTAATGACATCACAGCTCTTGATGGCATCCATCCAGACCTGCACGATATCTTGAATCTGCTCGACATTTCCGCTGCGCAGCGCGAGATGGATTTGCTCCTCAAATTGGTGGAACGTGAGCGTTGACTGGGATCCCTTGCTCGGCAGCCAGTTGGTATGTATCCACGTTTCTTTGGTAGTCAGGTTACGCTGCCGCAAGGCATCTCGCGCTTCTTGATAGGATAGCTTCAATTGACTAGGAAAGTTATGGGAGCTGCCAATCCCGAAATCTACGCGGGCATGTAACGCGGTACGAATACCATCATTAATCGTTGCCAACAGTTCTTCAGCCTGGGATGGCGCCGACCATAAGAAGAGCACAATTTCATTCGGATTATGCAAGTGCCTGAAGGCAAAGCCGCGCTTATGTGGAACAAGAAATTCATTGCAAATATTGATCAGTGAAAAGAGGAGAAGATCGATATTTTGGCTGAATTTATTTTTGATACTAGCTTCCATCGTGTCTAAGGACAGAATAGCAACGCGGCAGGTTGCAACGCTTCTGGATAGGCGAAGTTCACGCTCCAACTGGTCAGCTACGGGCTCGTAGGTACCAGGTTCGGCAATTAATGCGGAAAGCAGCTTATCCCAGTAAATAGGTTTGAATTGGTTGACCTCGATATTCAGTTCCCGATTGGCATGTCGCATCTCCTCATCCTTGAGCCAAGTTTGAATCGCTTTGTCCAAAGCTTCATTTAATTGATCGGGATCAATCGGTTTCAAAATATAATCGGTTCCACCATACTTCACGGTGTGCCGCAATAACGAGAAGTCGTCGTGACCGCTGATGACGATGGTCTTAGCATCAGGCGCATGGCGATGCAGCCATTCCAGCAGCTTGACGCCGTTCATGATGGGCATCATCATGTCGGTCATAATAATCTCGGGATGCTCCTTGCTAACCAATGCTGTCGCAGCTTCCCCATCAGACGCTTCTAGTATGGTATCGATCCCATAGTGCTTCCAATTCACGAGTAATCGGATGGCATCGCGCACGTGTTTCTCATCATCAACGAGTAGTACTTTCATTTGGGGTAACTCCCTTTTTCATCGGAATATGGATAACGATCCGCACGCCTTGGGGATGGACATGGTCTATCTCCAAAGTGGCATTATCATTGAAATAGAGCTGGATGCGCGTCAGGACGTTGCGTAAACCGATAGAGGAATCATCGGAGGCGGATGAGGCTTTCAGTCGACTACGGACTTCATGAAGTCGTTGGTCTGTTATCCCGATTCCATTATCCGCCACAGTGAGCTTCAAAAAGTCTCCTTCTGAGGTAGCCAACTTCTCTGATTCGATGCGCAACAGACCGACCTCTTGCGAATAGCTAGGTTTAAAACCATGCTTGAAATAATTTTCGACAAGCGGTTGAAGAATCATTTTAGGAATAGAGATGGTTCCAGTTCCTTCTTCAATCTCATAAACAATATCAAATTGATGTTCAAAACGCTGCTTCTGCAGCTCCAAATACGCTTTAATATGATCAATTTCTTTGCGAAGAGGAACGACAGATTCGTTCGTGTTCATGCTGTAATGCATCATTTTAGCTAATGAATTAATAAGTGTATAAATCTTAGGGGCTTCATGCTGAAGAGCCAATGTCCCGATTGATTGCAGGGCATTATTCAGAAAATGCGGATTAATCTGCGCTTGCAGCGCCATAAGTTGATTCGATTTATTCGCTAGCTCTAACCGATATTCGCGCATCACCATGTGATTCAAATCTTGCATAAGTCCATGGAAGCGATTGGCGAGTATCCCCATCTCATCAGTTCTCGTTAACTCAATGTCGCTCTGATGATCGCCGAGTCCAGACTGGCCCGTTTGAATACGTGTGATGTAACGAATCAGTTGTTTAATCGGAGCTGTAAAACGTATGCTAATATAGACGGTACCTGCCATGACAATCAACATGGAGAACGAAAGGATAAGGGCGTTAATGAAAGTCAACTGGCGTGCGTTCTTGGTGAGCTGCTCATACGGAAGCCGCTTAACAATCGTCCAATTGAGATAGTCTGTACGCATTTTCTCATACATATTAATCCCGGCAAAAGCACCTTTCGACCATTCATAGCTGCCCTTGTCAAGGGTACTGTGAACGGCTTCCTCTCCCCAATGATCGTCTAATTGAAGTCCCCATTTACTTGGATCTGGACCGAATACGATACGTCCCGTTTCATCTAATATGTAGAGTTCCTCTTGATCATGAGTGAATAGGCCTTGCGAAATATCTGAAACGAGGTCCAAATTCAAATCAATAATAAGCTCACCAATCGATTGATTACTAGGCGAGTACATGACGTTGCGGTGCATAGAAATAACTGGCGATGGGGGAGAATAGGCAGAGAGTGACATGCCATACAAATTGTTCTGATGCTTGATTTCGAAATACACAAGCTTGCCCGCAGGGAACGGCTTCAGTCCCTCATATTTACCAACCGTGCTGACTTGAATGTCATTGTGGGTAAGAAAAGAACTGTTGCTAACGGAGGCATACAGGTAAATTTGCTTGATTTCTTTAACCGAATGTGACATGACCTGTAGACCACTCTTGATCACTTTATCGCTCTGATAGTTAATCTCGGGCTGCGTTTGAATGATCTCATAAAATTGGCCGAGCTCAGCAATATTCCTGCCTGTGTATATGGTAGAGGAGGCTTGAACCACTCCATCCAGATAGTTCACGAGATTCGTTTTACCTTGTGAAAGCAGAGCGGAATTGTTGGTCAATGTATCTTCTGTCACCTTCTGTTTGGTGAAGAAATAGGAGACGCCAAGGGAGGTAAGGAAAGGCACGAGAGTAGCAATCAGTAGAAATAAGATCAATTTATTACGAATACTGTGGCGTATCAGACATCATCATCTCGGTTTCTATAATGGGATTTTCCCCTACATTGTAGCAGGAGAGGTCAACAAATTCCACCTAATGGGTCACGATCGTCTGTGTTGTGGGGTACTGCGGCACTCTATACTTGGGGTATAGTAGCAGAATGGTAAGGGGGACTTCCCAATGAAAACAAAAAGAATGCTTTCCGGATGGCTTCAGCAATGGGTATTTATCGGGCCTGCGTTAGTCTTTTTTGGCATCGTGGTTTTGGTTCCATTTCTGATGAGCATCTATTACTCGTTTACCGAATGGAATGGCGTAACAACCAAAGTAACCTTCAATGGTCTTGAGAATTTCAAGCAAATCCTTTTCCATGATAAGGATTATCGCAATGCTTTTAACTTTACATCACGCTTGACTGTGACGAACGTGATTCTGACGAACCTTGTTGGCTTCCTACTCGCTTTACTGCTCACACAATCGCTGAAAACGAGAAATGTATTGCGTACAATCTTTTTTATGCCCAACGTCATTGGTGGGTTATTGCTCGGTTTTATCTGGCAGTTTATCTTTGTCAAAGGGTTTGCAACCCTAGGAGATCTTACGGGTATCGGTTTCTTCGAACTGCCTTGGTTAGGTGATTCACCGACAGCTTTCTGGGCAATCGTTATCGTTAGTGTGTGGCAGGGTGCTGGATATCTCATGATTATTTACATAGCTGCCTTGTCGAATGTTCCAAAGGATATGCTGGAAGCAGCTTACATTGATGGCGCATCCCGTTTGCAAGTACTAAGAAGCATCATCGTGCCGCTCATCATGCCAGCCGTCACTGTGTGCCTGTTCTTGACGATCTCGTGGTCATTCAAAATCTTTGACTTGAACTTCTCCTTAACCAAGGGCGGACCGTTCAATTCCACAGAGTCGGTGTCCATCAATATTTATCAAGAAGCATTCCGTAATAATCGGTATGGTCTAGGTACGGCCAAAGCGCTCGTATTCTTCATCGTGGTTGCCATCATTTCAACCGTCCAAGTGATGTACACCAAGCGCAAGGAGGTTGAGGTCTAATGGCTACTGTCAAAAAGTATACAGGTCGATTGTTCGCCCTTGAAGTTCTAGGCATACTAGTTGCCTTACTGTTCCTCATTCCGTTTTACTTTGTTATTGCAAATTCCTTAAAGACGTTTCCCGAATTAGCAGCAAATACAGCCAAATTGCCAAGCTCTCTTTACTTGGATAACTACACCAAGGTTTGGAGCATTATGAAGTTTCCTAAAGCGTTCTTCAACTCCTTATTCATTACCGTTTTGGCCAATGTAGGACTCGTGGTCATCTCTTCTATGGCAGCTTATCGCATGGTGAGAAAGGCAAGTCGATTCAATAACCTTGTTTTCTTAGCATTCGTTGCAGCGATGGTAATTCCATTTCAGTCAATCATGATTCCGTTAGTACGTGTTGCAAGCCAAGTGGGTTTCATGGATAGCAAGCTAGGATTAGTTGCGTGTTATTATGGATTTGGCGTTTCCTTAAATGTGTTCTTGTATCATGGCTTCATCAAATCCATTCCACTGGAAATTGAGGAGTCAGCCAAAGTTGATGGCAGCTCAGCATACGGTGTCTTTTGGAAAATTGTATTTCCACTGCTGAAGCCGATGTCGATTACCATCATCATTTTGAACAGCTTATGGATTTGGAATGACTATCTGCTTCCATCTCTCGTATTAGGTAACCCAGAGCTGCGGACTATTCCGCTTGCTACTTTCTCCTTCTTTGGACAATATACGAAACAATGGGATTTGGCGCTTGCAGGGCTAACACTCAGCGTATTGCCGATCGTCATTTTCTTCTTGTTCTTACAGAAACACATCGTAGAAGGGATTACAGCGGGTTCAGTAAAAGGATGACATAATTGCAAATATGTGCAAGATATTCCACCTTTATGTTCAATATACTCGGTGTTAAGCCAGGATGTAAGTGTTTACAATGAATCATGTAAGGAAGCAAGGCAAGAGCAAGTAAGCGAGATCACATGAAGATACAAGTTAAAGGGAGGCACTACCTACATGAAAAAATTAACGATGGTTTCAGTAGCAGCAGTATTATCTTTATCCGTACTAGCAGCTGGTTGCGGGAAAAAAGAAGAGACAGCAAGTCCTGCTCCAACGACAGGTGCATCAACTGCAACAACAACGCCTGCTGCTAGCGGCAAGCCAGTTACCATTAAAATGTTCCAATTTAAAGTAGAGATCGCAGATCAGCTTGGTAAAATGGTGCAAGAATATCAGAAGTTGAATCCGAATGTGAAAATCCAAGTCGACACTGTCGGCGGTGGAGCAGATTACGGTGCAGCGCTTCTTGCGAAGTTTAACGCAGGCGACAAACCGGACATCTTCAACAACGGTGGTTTCACGGATCTTGATAAATGGATCGATAACTTGGAAGATCTATCCGATCAACCTTGGGTGAAAGATCTTGTCGATGTTGCGAAAGAGCCAATGACAAAGGGTGGAAAACTATACGGTCAACCACTTAACCTTGAAGGATACGGCTTCCAATACAATAAAGATCTATTCGCCAAAGCAGGCATCACAGAGCTTCCAAAAACGTTCTCTCAATTAGAAGCAGCAGCTAAAAAGTTGAAAGATGCGGGAATTACTCCTTTTGAAACTGGCTATGCAGAGTGGTGGGTACTTGGTAACCATTTCGTGAACCTTCCATTTGCTTACCAGAAGGATCCGAATGCGTTCATCGATGGCCTAAACAAAGGTACAGCGAAAATTACAGGTAACGAAGTGTTCAACCAATGGGCGAAATTGTTCGACCTGCAATTGCAATATGGTAACAAAAACCCTCTACAAACGGACTACAACACACAAGTTACGGATTTCGCAACGGGTAAAGCGGCCATGACGCAACAAGGTAACTGGACACAAGTTCAAATTACCAAAACAAACCCAGACATCAAAATTGGTTTCTTGCCAATGCCGATCAGCGATGACGCAGCAGCGAACGACAAATTGTTCGTAGGCGTACCGAATAACTGGGTTGTTAACAAAAACTCTGCAGTTAAAGACGAAGCTAAGAAATTCCTGAACTGGATGGTTAGCTCGGATATCGGTAAGAAGTATATCACAGACGAATTCAAGTTTATCCCTGCTTTCAAAACCATTCCTGCTGACGAGAAAGTACTCGGACCATTAGCAGCAGACATTATCGCATACAGCAAAGCCGGTAAAACATTGAGCTGGAACTGGTTCAAATTCCCTGGTGGAGAAGCATCCAGCAAGAAGTTCGGCGATATTATGCAAGGTTATGTTGCGAAGAAGTATACGAAGGATCAAATGCTGGAAGAATTCCAGAAAACATGGGATAGCCTTAAGAAGTAACCCGAATCTAGACGTACATGAAGCCTCAGCTCCAATGCTGGGGCTTTTTGCCGTTTAACAGATATAATAATGGCTGTTACAATGAAGAGGACTGGGGGTTTACCATGAATTTAACTATCAGAGCTTGGCTGCAGAGCAGAGGGAATGCGCTTCCATTTGAGAAAAGATTATCACGCGAAGCTGTCATTTCGTTGCTTATTCATTCCATTTTTCAATTCGGAGCTTCCATGTCAGGGGTGTTTTTAAATTTATATTTGTGGCGGTTAACGCATAGTGTTGTCGTGAATGGAACCTACAGTATGATCGTGTACATTTTAACACCGATAGGGTTCGCCATTGGCGGGTATATGATTAAGAAGAAGGATCGTATGGTCGCATACCGGCTAGGTATCATATTGATTGGTCTCTTCTATTTAAGTGTGAGTATTGCTGGGGAGCGGTTGGTTGATTATTATGTGCTTTTTGCCGTATTCAATGGACTTGCTGGTGCGTTCTACTGGGTGGGCTATTTGACCCTGATGTATGATGTGTCGACGGAGCAGAACCGGATACGCTATCTCGCTTTCAATATGATGTTCTTCACAGCGGCTACGCTTGCCGGGCCAGCACTTGCAGGATTCATTATTCGAATGAAGGAAGGCTTAAGCGGATACACGATTGTCTTCTCCATTGCTTTCTTAATGTTCTTATTAGCCGCGATTATTTCACTGAAAATTAAAGCATCAGGCGGGCATCATCGTGTGTATTATTTGAAATACACCGGGCTTATTATGAAGAAAAAACAAGAGTGGTTGAAAGCGCTGCTTGGCTTCTTCGGTATGGGCTTGCTGCAGGGCACGATGTTGTTTCTACCGAACATTCTCCTATTCAAAGTACTGCCGCGCGAAGATTTAGTCGGCTATCTCGGCGTGCTCTATTCGAGTCTAAGTATCGTTATGGGGATCTTTATTTCCAAGTATGCAAACGCGGGCAGGGCTAGGCTGTATTTGACGATTTCGACGGTGGGTTATCTTGTGGGTATCTCGTGTATTTTGGGAAGCTTAAATGTATGGTCTGTGGTCGGTTTTATGATTCTATACTCGATCTTCGCACCACTGCAAGGGAATACGATGACAGGGTTCTACTACAGTCTCATCGCTAGACTACCTCTTAAGGGAGAATTGAAGGTAGAAAGCGTGGTTGTTCGGGAATTTTTCTTGAATGTGGGGCGGGTTATTTCCATTCTCATTCTCATTACCTTCGGGAGTGATTTGGATGGCGGACTTATTCCATGGATTCTACTGTTAGCCGCTTTGACGCAGTTTGGCTTGATTTGGTCGATTAAGAACCGATAGGGGTGCTCGTGTAGCACACGCATCGGGGAAACCAGAGGAGATTCTGGCCAGGCGAAGCGAATAACTGGATTGTCTGCAGCTAATTCAAGCGAAATCATCGTTTTTTCCCAAATAACTGGATTTCCTCCCGTTATTTCAGACCAATTCCGTCAAACGGGGCATTTTGAGTAAAATTAGATGTAGGAAATCCAGTTAAACTCGCTAAAGGTTGATTCTACTCGGAAATAGATGGAAAAATCCCGTTAATTTACCCCAAAGCCGGCTCTTGAGAAAGGTTACCGACCAAGAGGACGATGCAGACATTTGTCTTATTCAACTGCTAAAAGGATGATTCCCCCAGAATTCGGTTATCCTAGATGGTAGTGAATTGGAGAAGAGGGGAATTGTGCATATGGAGAAAGTAGATATTCTGATCGTCGGAGGAGGCATTGCTGGGCTTCAAGCGGCGATTCAATTAGGGAGATATGAGCATAAGGTACTTGTGGTTGACGCAGGTTACGGCCGATCCACACTATGCAAAAGCTATCATAATATACTAGGTTGGCCAGATGGGGTATCGGGGGATGAGCTGCGACGCGTTGGCAGGCTGCAAGCTGAGCGGCTAGGAGTAGCTTTTGTCCAGGATGAAATCGTCCAAGCTGTCGCCAAAGGAAGAATCGGTGACGGCTTCGAACTATGGGGAAAAAGCGGCCGGGGCTATGAAGCGAGGACGCTTCTGCTGGCAACAGGTTTAATAGATCGGATGCCTGAACTCCCGAACCTGAAGGAATGCTTAGGATTGACCGTATACGTGTGCCCCGATTGTGATGGATATGAGATCAAGGATCGCCATACAATTGTGATGGGCTCTGGTGATGCAGGAGCAGCAATGGCGATTAAGCTTCGTCATCGAACCGAGCAAATGACTTATGTGAATCACCAGCATCGGGCTGTGGGAAGTGAGCTCCTTATGGAAATGAAAAACAAAGGGATTACCTATTTGACGGAAGATCTTGCAGAGGTTGTTGTCGACACACCAGGGCAGTTCAAGGGAGTCGTGCTTCGAGATGGCACTCGTCTTCATGCGGAGCGGGGGTTTATTGCCTTCGGTGGGAATGAAGTGAAATCGGACCTCGCTCGTCAGCTTGGTGCAGAACGCATGGAGAATCGACATGTGATGACCGATCCGCGCAGTAAGATGACAAGTGTTCCATTCGTCTGGGCAGCTGGTGATATCGGCGTTCATGCGGAGCAAGTGACGATTGCGATGGGTGAAGGCTCACAAGCGGCCATTTGGATCAACAAGGCGTTGCTAAGAATGAGCGAAGAGGCGAACGTTCATCGCGTTGTAATTCGGTCCTAGTTGATGAGGGGGAAGTGATGAAGCGATAGGCGGTAGGAGAGTATACCACTATATCCGGTCATTTCGAGAATTAAGATGATCCCACAACTCTATTCGGAATAAATAAGGCTGATAATCGCTTAATTATTGTAAATAGCGTTGTGAGATAACTTTATTTTTCTCTAAATCCGATTCTGAAGGCTAGTAAGGTGATGGCACAACTCTATTATCATAACGTAGAAACTTTGGTTCAATTGGTCCAATCTATATAGATAATCAAGGTAAAGACGATGGGATCGTTACGCTCGGGAAAGCAGTAACTACGTGAGCATACTCGAGTAAGGCTTTCTCGCCCCCCGGGGTAAGATGGTAGATACCGCGGCTTTGGCGGATGAACCAACGATAGTAGTTTTGCTGCAGAAGTGAGCTCACATTCATGTTACTGGTCATTTCACGCAGTTTGCGCGGACTGAGAGGACCGTGCTGCTGCATCAAATAGGCACAATGTAGGGATTTCTCACGGTAAGCAGTCATAAGCTTCTGCTGAGAACTACCTCCGACATTGTAGTCCCCGCTGCGCTCATGAAATTCCGTCATTAACTTGCCGGAAGCTCTTTTGTTATGACGTAATGTATAAGGAGTAGGCTCACAGACGAGATCGACTGTGGGTTGTTTGCGTTTGTAGAATTGGACTGTCAGAACACCAAGTCCCAGCATGCGGCAAAGTCGACGAATATCCTCCCATTGTAAACGGTGGGGGGCTTTTCCTTTATTGGGAAGCTCGAACGCGACATAGACGTCTTGCGTAAGCCGTAACCGATCAATGCCTTGAACGAGGAGCGGGATATTAAAGCTCTTCTTTAATTCAACTATTAGGGGCGGTTCATCGCCGCGTATCGCTACTAAGTCACAATGTTTCACTTCTCCGCGGACAGTATAGCCTCGTTGTTCGAAGAAGTGTTTAATCGGTGCATACAGCTTCGTTTCGGATTGGATCGGCATGAGGGATTGTCTCCTCTTTTCGTGCGAAAAGTCTATTAGAATGGCTTTCATTATAGCATAGCTTAGGCTAAAATAGGAGGAAGAATAACTTGTACGTACAGGTTAGGAGATGAGTGATATGAGTGAGTTGTTAAATGAATGGTTGGGTAAAAGGTTTGCGTGCGCTGCAAGCGCGCATCGCGATGCAATGGGGCGATGTGCAGCGCATCGCCAGGGCGGTTCCGCCGCCGGAGCAGCTTGCTGCGTGGCTCGCGGCGGTGCAGGGGCCAGTAGCGCCTGACCAGCTGGGCGTGGAGCCAGCGCTGCAGGATGCGCTGTTCGTGCGCAACCGGTTTACGATTTTACGCTTACAGCGGCTGCTGTAAGCGGGGGATTAGTGCTCAAACCGGTTGATGGCAAGCAACTGCTGGATGCGGCCAAGAGAGCTCAGGTGGAGCTGCAGTATGAGCTGGAAATGAAGAAAAAGGCCATCGAAGGCATGCCGTTGCTTCGTCAACGCTTTTTGGAAAAGATGTAGCCGAGGAAACGATGCTGGCTAACTATGAGGGGCTTGTCTTCGATTCGGAAGATAACGAAATCGTCGTCCGTCGTCCGTAATGGTAGGGATCGGATTCATATATGCTAATCCGCAACATATTTGCCGCTCTTATCGAGATGGCCAAAGCAGCTTTGGAATTTAGACATATCATTGGAACGAACCGAGTGCTCACGTTTGGAGACACTGGCTGGCGCCGGCAAATCCCGAAGAAATTATTTTGGGAGGATTAGAGAAAGAACTCGTTTTGAAGGTAAAGCTGGGGTTGGAAAAAGAGGTACGTTATTTTGGGGAAAATTGGGGAAAGTGTCATCGAGTGTAAGTTCGTCTCCTTGGCACAGGTTCGCCTGCTTGCTATTCAAATCAGCCTTTTACTATATTGCTTCGTATGAGCGATTTGAAGTCTTAATGAGATTGCGGATCAAGTAGGTTATAGTAATCCCCAGTATTTTAGTCAATGTTTAGAAAATATACAGGATATTCACCATCGGATTACAGGAGCAGTGTATAGGTATGAAATCGGAAACCCGCTTGAGCAGTCAAGGAGCGGGTTTTCAGTTTGTGGAGGGGAGTCGTTGTTGCGGTCATCTTAAAAAACAACATAGCATCGTAAATTTCTTCATACGCATGGCAGAGCAATCGTCATATGATAATGACATTCATTGTTTGCAAGCGCATACAGATGTAGTGGAACGAATGCATTGAGCAGCTTCCCTTTGGAAAGGAGGAGGAAGTGAATAGCACGCTAAGAACACGAATTTGGCAGCTTATTTTTAGCATATAAGGAGGCTTACGATGAATAGGTATAAAGCTCTAACCAAATTGGTAAGCTTAGTCTTGGCATTTGCACTTGTGCTTTCACTTATCACCCAGTCTTTCACTTTGGCATCGACGGTTTACGCAGCGCCAGGGGACGACTTGGGTATTCTTGATGTACAAGTGAACAAGCCGGTAAAAGCAGTCGTTGATCTTAATCTTGCAACGATTGATATTTCACTGCCCTTCGGCACCCTATACCAAATGCTGAATATAACAACAAATCCGGGTGCTTCGGCGACACTTTACAGAAGCAACGAAACATCGACGATCTCTTTTGCTGCTAGCGGTATTAACAAAGGCGATGCCAAAATGGATCAATTCTCATCAAACGGAAGCACGTTGTATTATTTGAAAGTGGCTGATAAGAATAACAGCAATAACAGTCGAAAATATACCATTACGGTTACTGTAGATAGTGCGATTCCTCCTTTAACAGCTACCGTAGGACCTAACGACAAATATTCACCGCTCAATATTCAGGCTGGTGAGTCCGCCTGGGATGTGATTGGTGCATCCAGAATTGGCAGTGGCAGCGGTACGGGATCCATAGAAGGCCCAGGCAGCGCCTCATCTTACAGCGGAAAGTCGTGGACGGAATCCGTTTATGATCGTTCAGGAGACTACCCTGTGGCTTCTTCAGTTCCTGAATCCTGGCTGGGCGACAATATGTATTTGCAGACCATCGGCAAAAATGATTCGCAATCGCTTGCCAAATACGGGATTGCCAATATGCCAGGCACCGATAAACTGGGCTCTGACATTTTGCGGTATCACGAATTCCTGCCTTTCACGACCCCAGGCGGTGTGGGCAGGGACGACGGCGATCGCGGAGCAGTGAACAGCGACCGTCAGAGGCTGGAGATTAAAACAAACACCAGCGCATCCAATAGCGATGCCAATAGCGTTGGCGGCGAAATTATGACCCATCACTGGAGACTTATGCTTCCGTCGGAGACTTTAAAGTTCCAGCAGGATACGGCTCATTATCAGGCTGGGAATTTTATTAATCCCCATAGGTTTTGGCACATCTTCCAGTTGAAAGATGCAGCTGGCAACGCAAACGGCCAGCCGGTAACCACCCTTACGCTGGTTTCAAGCGGTGACAAAGGTCAACTGGAATTCAGAAATAATCCAGATGGCGACTATGCCGACAGAATAAAGCCATTGTTCACGATTCCATTTGACAAGATTGCTGATCGCTGGATAGATATCGAAGTCACGATTCTAACAGCCGATAACGGCTATGTTTACGGAAAGGTTGTTGACTTGGGGTCAAATGAAGTACTGTTCGATGGCGGTATGACAGCCGAAACCTACAGACGTCCGCAAGTGGCAGATCCGATTACCGGCAGAAAAGAAAGAGTCGATCTGCCGGCTGAAGCAGGTCAGCAAAACCGTTCCAAATGGGGACTTTACCGTGGAATGTACAATGGTGCAGGAGATGCGGACTATGCCGATGAATTCCAGGCTGCAACCATGTATATTGCGGATGTGTATTTAATTAAGAGGGACGATAACAGCTATATTTTCCCTAATGGCTGGAATCCTAATGTACAAGCAAAGGATGTTGTAGCATGGGCAAGGCCGGAAGCAATTACAGCTTCCAAGGGCACTGCGTTTAATCGTTTAGCTTTGCCTACACAGCTCGATGTAACCATGAGTACGGGCAAGACAGAAAAGGTGAACGTCACATGGAGCTCGGCGGGCTACAATCCAGACAGCATGGGGACCTATAAGGTTGAAGGCGCATTTAACGGCGCAGGTTTTACAAACAGCAAAGGGATTAAGCCTTACATCACGGTTAGTCTTTCAGAATATAAAAACTGGGCGTCAGCGCCAGGGGCTGCAATCAAGGCCGTTTCTGAAAGCGGGGGCAGCAGAGGTTTATTTATCGATGACGATTCATCCACCGCTTGGCAGGCTAACAGCTCTCTGACCAAAACACCTGCTAATCAATCTGGTTATCAATACTGGGCGGCTGTTCAATTGGGAAAACAGATCGATATTAGTAAAATTCAAGTTGAATGGACGAGCAACAGCAGCTACTTGAAGAATTATCAAGTGTATGCTACCAATAATGCGGCTGCCTATAATGAGCTTGTTGGAGGTGGGACCGTCAACGAGACTTCGAATGCAACGAGAAAACCGCTTCAGACCGCAAATGGCGCTTCCTGGATGCTAATTCCTGGGGCGGGGAAAGCGACCGCGCTCTCGAATAATGAAAAGGCTACTATCACTTTAGCTGAGCCGGTAGCAGCCCAATACGTACTTCTTGTATCAGATGTCACCCTATCGGATACGGCGGGCTCAATCAAATCCAATGAATTCAGGATTTTCGGAGAACCTTCCGGATCAAGGGCCACACTGGAAGACCTGAAAGTAGACGGAACCAGCTTAGCTGACTTCAAGCCAAGTCAAACCAGTTATACGCATACCCTTTCCAGCAGTGCATTATCATTGCCTAACGTGGAAGCGGTTGCACCTGCAGGCATGGAAGCGAAAATAGTATATCCGATTGACTATCGGAATAACCCGCTCACGATTACGGTATCAGATCCTTCAGGCGTTCTTGCTGAAACGACGTATAACATAACGTTTACTTCTCCAGATGATTTGATTCTGGTAAGTTCCTTGTCCCTCAACAAGAGCAGCTTGAATCTTGCGATTGACAAAACAGAAGAGCTTCAAGCCGAAGCATCGCCTGATGAAGCACCGAATAAGACGTTAACTTGGACATCCAGCGATGCTTCCGTGGCAACTGTTAATCAAAATGGACTTGTAACAGGTAAAAAGGCAGGTACGGCCGTGATCACTGTAACCATTGGAAGCTTGAGTAAAACTTGCACGGTTACGGTCATGGATGCTGCGGATATTCCAACGGCAACAGGTTCTGTCAACTTACTGGATCCAACTCGTTTCACACCGCAAGCGGGTGTTAATCTCAAGGTAAGCTCGGAAGCTTCTGACCATTCAGGCGTAGATGCTTTACGATCGGCGGGCAGCGGTTATTGGCGTAATCTAAGTTCAAATGCCTATAAGAGCAACTATTCGCCATCTTCACTGGCCTTAACCCTTGACTTAGGCGAGCCCAAAACGATTGATAAACTGCATCTTGAAATTCCTAATACGATCGCGAATATTCAAAAGAATGCGAAAAGATTTGAGATCTATTACTCCAATAATCCTGCGTCTTGGGCAAGTGCTCCCACGCCTTCGGATGCGGCCGACAATTATGACTGGAAGGCACATGGCTGGTCACTCGCCGGCGGTACGGAGACGGAAGGCATGTGGTCTTATGTCACTTACAACGGACAAAACTGGGGTTATGACAACAAGACATTCCTTTACCCGTTTACAGCCCGTTATGTGATGGTGAACATGGTGCTGGTTGGCCCACGGGATAATCGCATGGATGATAACAACGCGATGATGGGGCTGTCCGGCTTGAAAATTTACGGTAAAACACCAGCAACGAATACGACAGCGTTGGTACCTGCTAAGGATACCTACAGTACATGGGATCAGGTTGCACCCAAATCTACGAGCATTAGCCTTGCTAACGGGCAGACGCTCGCGAGCATCACCAAAGGCGCTACTTCGCTTCGTCCGAATGTGGATTACACGTTATCCGGTGGCACGGTTACATTTACACTCGCGTATCTTGCCAAGCTGCCACTAGGCACAAACGAATTTGCGTTTAATTTCAACAACGGTGACCCGTCCATCTATGCCTTGGACGTAACAGCTCGTGGTTATGGCATGAATGACAAGACGATTAAGATGAACGCGATTGAAGGTGTATCGCCGTATAACGTTTTGGGTGGAGCCATGGGTACCGATGAACCGGTAGAAGGCGTAACTAAGCGGATCAGAGACGCTTACCACGAATTTTACGGCGATCAGCCCCGGGCGACTGCGGCCGACGACCATGTCCAGAGCGTGTGGGACAGCATCCTGCAAAAAAATGTGTTCAAAGTGTTTGAATACGGCAGAGGTGTAAATAATGAATTTGCGGATAAGGTTCGCGATGGGGAGTACGGCCACAAGGGGGTTTTTGACCGGGATTTAGGTTATGTTGTTGGTGGTGCAGCTATCAATGACAGACAGCGAGTTGAAATTCGCCCAAGCGAAGATTCGACCCATGACTTTACCGCCTATGAAGGCGATCTGGTGAACTATGGATGGATGTGGAATATTCCTGATGGCAACCAGTGGAATCAATCGGGCTTCCGGCATATTTTCCAATTGAAAGCGACGAATGCCCAAGCAACCAATACGTTGCCGGACGGTAACACCAGCGATGAGAACGGTGCCTATATTCTCGCAATGTCGATTTCCGGAACGACCACCAGGAACCTTGTTGTGAATCATAACCGATTCGATGGCGATAAGAACCTGTTGACAATTCCGTTAAAGGAAATCGACGGCCACTGGATTAAAGTGGAGCTGAATGCGCTCATTTCAGATACCGGATGGCTGACGATTAAAATCACGGATACTGTAACCGGTAAAGTATACACCTACGACAGCCCGGATGTGTATCAAGTGTTTACGAACTCTGGCGCAACTGACGGGGTAAAGGACTTATGGAGAAGACCGCAAAAAAGTACTACTTTTGAGTCTGAGTATCCAGCTACTTTCGATCAGTATTTGCGTCCGAAGTGGGGGATTTACCGCAGCTCCAATGGTGGCACAAATTCTGCCTATGACGCTGAGCTTCAGCTTTCCGACATCACCATCAGCAAGGTGGCGACAGGGGTGTCGGCTGTAAACCTCGCACTGAATAAAAAAGCGTATAACGTAGGTCCTGCAACAGGCGCCAACGCGATCCAACTGGAAGCTGCCGGGGCAAATGGATACGGCAATGCCAACAAACTGACGAACGGCGTGCTGCAAGATCCGACCAAGTGGCCTGTAACCAACGTTACCAGTCTGAGCCAAATTGGCAATTATTCATGGTTGGGCACTGACGGAGCGAGAAAAGGCAGTTTCGTCATCGATCTTGGCCAGGCCATGGATTTCAGCCAAATTAGACTTTTTGCACAATCCACTCGGTTAAAAGGCGCAACCGTCTATGTATCCGCTGATGCCGGAAACCATGCTTCGGCGGCTGAGTTTGACGCCATGACCTTTACCCAGGTCGATAAACGCACGGATGACGGCTACACGTTTGCGACAGGCAATACGAACGGAGGCGCCGATTCGGCGGACAGCTCCTATCCGATTGATCTCGGCAAGACGTATCATGCCAGATATATCAAAGTAACGGTAGAGAATGCATCCGGCGGCAATACAGGCACGGATTTGACAGGCCCTCCGCGCCTGACACAAGTTCAAGTGTTTAATGCACCGACTTCTCCGCAGAATCTTAAGGTTGAAACCAGTGGCTCAACTAAAATGGTAAGCTGGGATGCCAATCCTGCAAGCCAAGGTTTTACGGTTTACAATGGCACGGTGTTACTTGCTGACTTACCGACAGGTACCACAAGCTATACGTTGCCGAGCAATGTGATCGATATATCCAAAGTCGCCGTAAAGTCGAAGGGAACAGACCCGTATTCTCGCAAGTCTATGATCTCAGCGCCGTCCTTACTGGCTGATGCGCAAGTTCAACCGGACAATGGTCCGAAACTGATCAACTTGAAGGTGGGCGGCATGGACATCCCGGGATTCTCGCCGGATGAGACCAGCTACAGGTACAATCTGAATCCAACGATGGCTACATTGCCGTCCGTAACAGCGGAAGCGGCTCAAGGTTTCACTGTGAAAGAAATCGTATATCCTGCTAATTACAAGACGGATCCAGTAACGATTTCAGTAGTCAGCAATCGTGATGAGAACGTCCAAAAAACGTATACTTTATTATTTGTTTTGCCTGGCGGGGAGCCAGTGACATTCCCACTGCAGAATAATCCGTATACGAAAAATTCATCTGTGCCATTATCTAGCGCCAGTGGTGCCGGATCCCAGGCAGAATGGCCTGCAAGTGTGACGGGATATGCGCAGCTGAACGGGACTACAGCGGTGGGCGATGATGTGACATTCACGCTGAGCGACATCCCGGCAGGCACAAATCAGGTGCTGTTTGGCTACAAAACCAACAATAATCGTGCAACTTTGCAGTTATCCGTTGACGGTGTGAACCAAGGCAATCCGGTAGACGAGTATGCAACTGCACAGTCCTATCCGATTCAGGATCTTGGCCAGATCGCCTTTGCAACGGCTGGCGACCATGCGTTCAAGTTTACGGTGACGGGGGCGACAGGCAGCGGTCGAACTGCTACATTCTCCTTTATTCAACTTGTGCCACTGGATAGTGCGGGTCAACCGATTTTTGTGGAGTCATTAGCACTGAACAAGAGCAGCTTGACCATCAACCAAGGCGCATCCGAGCAATTAGTAGCATTCGTATTGCCGGCTCATGCAACGAATAAGACAGTAACCTGGCAATCAAGCAATCCTGCTGTTGCAACGGTTGACGAGCAAGGCACAGTTACGGGCGTAGGGGCAGGCCAAGCGATGATCACCGCAACAATTGGCAGATTTACCGCCGAGAGTACAGTTACGGTTATTGATTCAGAAGTCCCTGTTATTGTGAGCATTTCACAGATCAACATCATGACCAAGACAGGAATAGCGCCTGAATTGCCGGCGGTAATTACAGCGGTTTACAGTGACAACTCGTCGCAACAGCTGGGTGTAACTTGGGATCACATCGACGCATCCCAATATGCTTCCGTAGGCAGCTTCAACGTGCAAGGAACTGTTATTGGCTCAATGCTTAAGGCACTGGCCAACATTACAGTTACGAATGCGGACATACCAGAGCGTTACCTTGTGAGCATTATGCCGGTTAGCATCCTGACCACAGCTGGAACGGAGCCTGTATTGCCGACGGTCGTCACAGCGGTTTACAGCGATAACTCGGTCCAACAGCTGGATGTAACTTGGGATACCATCGATGCCTCTCAATATGCATCGGCAGGTACATTCCATGTATTGGGTACGGTCTCGGGTACTTCCTTGAAGGGGGAGGCAACGGTTACGGTCACAGGATCAGGTACGGTTACACCGCCTGCATGGCCAAGTCAAGCCAGTTTGACCGTTACTAATGTGGGAGAAAGAACGGCGACGTTACAATGGACTGCAGCGGAAGCAAGTAGAGGAATAGCCAGCTATACGATTTATAGCAAAATTGGCGACGTGTATACGGAATATGCGTCGGCAGGCAATGTGCTCACGTATTCATTAACAGGCTTGACGCCGGATAAACAATATTCATTTACGATCCAGGCGGTTGACTCGGATGGAATCCGGAGCGATTACGGACCGATAGTCAGTTTCAGAACCTGGCATGATGATTCATCTTCCAACTCCAATCCGGGTCAGGGAACGACCCCTGGCAACATAACACCGCCTGTTTCGGGTTCAACCACTCATAACGGCGACATCGATCTGGAGAAAGATGCGAAAGTAACGAAAGAAACAACGAGCGATGGAGTAATGGTAACGAACATCATTGTGGATGCGGCTAAGCTGGAGAGCGCATTGGCAAATCCAATCGTCAAGATCGATGTGAGAGGCAGTGATTCCACTGTGAACGTGGGACTGCCGGGCAATGCAATTCGGAATGCGATCGGCAATCAAAGCAGCGCAGTTATTCAGATTCAAGCGAATGGCGTAAACTATGAGTTGCCAGCCAGTCTGTTTACGAACATTCCCAAAGATTCAACCGTAAGCATCACAATTTCGAAATTATCCGGTAAAACGGGAGATGAAGTTGAAGCAGCGGTGACTAGCTTGAACTCGGAACAATTAATTTCGAACCCTATCGCATTTGCGGTTTCGGTCAATGGGACAGAAATAACAGATTTCGGTGGCGTTTATGTCAATCGTACGATACGTCTGGGCACAATGACCGTTGACCCGAGCAAGGTAACGGCGGTCTGGGTTGATGCGAACAATCAGATCCACTTTGTGCCGTCACTCATCACAACGAATAACGGTATTGCCGAAATTACGATTCGTTCGCCGCACAACAGCACATACACCGTCATCCAATCCAATAAATCATTTGCGGATTTGCAAGGACATTGGGCGAAAGCGGATGTCGAACTGTTGGCGAACAAATGGATTGTAGACGGTAAGACTGACACCGGATTTGTGCCGGAAAGTCAGGTTACAAGGGCTGAATTCGCAGCGATGCTGGTTCGTTCCCTTGGGTTGGTTGAAGCGAAGACGGGTGGATTCAACGATGTACAATCGAGCGACTGGTTCGCCGGAGCCGTAGACACCGCAAAGAAAGCCGGATTAATCGACGGTTACGAAGACGGCAGCTTTATGCCGAATACGAATATCACCCGTGAGCAGATGGTAGCGATGATGATGCGGGCGATGAAAGTTGGCGGCCAAGAAGTCAAGGTCGACAACACATTATTGAATCGGTTCGCCGACCGTAAGGAAATCGGTGACTGGTCGAGGACAGCAGTCTCGCAAGCGCTGGCTGCGGGTCTCATTCAAGGCATTTCGGATAACACCTTCGCTGCGAATGAGCTTGCGACGAGGGCTCAAGCAGCTACGATCCTGAAGCGCATGCTGGAATCCTTGCAATTTATAAACTGATTTACTTCTAGACCGCCAAGCTTGCTTGGCGGTCTTTTCAGTGCCGCAAAAGCAAGGGATTTTTAAATAAAACACAGCAAACCATAAAATACCACATATTCCAATTTCAATTACTATCGTAAGATTACATTGTAAGCGCTTGCGACTTGTGGTCGGAAGACGTTCCGGCGATTGTATGTCTTATTTTCTATCTGACTATTCATTTGGAGGGAAGATAATGAAAAAAAGTCTAAAGTTGATCACGCTGAGCACCACGCTTGTCAGTTCATTCGTCATTGCAGCGACGGTTTATGCTTCTACAGTAACGATTAATTCCGATGGGCCGAACACAGGATTAAGTGCTTTGGCGATATTACAGCAATATCTGGGATCCGATCCTGTAGACGGACCTACCGATTCTGGACATTTGTATGAATCGACTTCTACGTATGTCGGCAATGTTTTGCAGATTAAGGTCGGGACCGCTTCAGACACGGCAGCTTTGGACGGCAGCAATACAGATCGCCAGCGGGTTGAAATGAAAGCCTACAAGAGCTCTCCAAGTAATGTGAAGGCAAGCCAAGGGGAGACCACAACCTACAAGTGGCAGTTCAGAGCCGTGAGCCCTTATCCAATGCCGCCATCAGGCAACTTTCATCATATCTTCCAATTGAAGGCGCAAGACGGGGATGATGGTGCACCGATTTTGACCTTCTCTTTGGAGGGGGGCTATCTCAAATTCCGACATAGTCCCATTGGCGCCACGATGGACCAAGTGGAGACCTTAGCGCAGACAGCTTTCTCCAATATTGACGGCCAGTGGGTGGAAGCATCCGTCACCGTCAAGCATACAGATAGCGGTTCCATCAACATGACACTGAAGAAATTGGATGGCACCGTGCTTATGTCCTACAGCGGAACCAAGGATAACTGGCGGGAGGGAGCTACCATTAATCGGCCGAAGTGGGGCATTTACCGCAAAATTTATGACAACATGCCGGAAGCGAAAATTCAATTCGCTAACATTCAAATTACGAAGTAAATCAGGGGGTAGCTGAAGTGTGATTAAACGGCGTTCACACCTGTGAACGCCCGTTTATCTTCATGTATCGTCCTTGGAGTGGAAGGAGCAACTATCTATGATCACAGCAAAACAAAAACGGAAAATCATTTCTGTTGGCCTTGCACTAGCGCTTATGCTGGAACTGGCTCCCTTGCCAGACGCCATGCTTTCGAAAGCTGCCGCAGCCACGCAGCAAGATATTCTGGATCCGGCTTTTATCGCTAGCCATGGTGGCAATTCGGTAACCGTTCAGGCAGATCCGAGTCGATCGCCTTATGATGTTTTTGGAGAAGCATTCGGCACGGACAACCCGGTGGAAGGCGCAACGAAAACGGCGCGCGCCATCATGGGCGAGGAAGCAGCGCGACATGTCGCCAACTACTATGACACTGTTTTGGGCAAAGATGTATTCAAAGTGGAAGTAAACGGAAGCGACTGTCTCTCTTGTTATTTGCATAATGCGACTTACAATAGCGCCACAGGGACTTGGTCAGGAGGCAATGACGACCGCCAGCGTATTGAGATCAGACCGCCGGAGGAAAGCCGGGATCGTATTGGGCTTGAAAATGATATTACCGCATATCATTGGAATCTCAAGATTGATAAAGATATCCCTAAGCCGGATGGCTTTTTCCATATTTTTCAGTATAAAGCTTATAATTCGCTGGGTGCAGGCGTTCAAAATTTGCCGCTTCACGACAAAGTGAACTTCCCTGATTTCTCGAGCTCGGAAGACGGCAATCCGATTCTGACCTTCACGATCTCATCTTCGGCGAAGCAAAATCTCGAATTCCGTTATGCCGATATCGGAACGGATGCAGGTCAGGAGACGCTGGCAAGCGTTCCGCTGAACGACATCAAAGACAGATGGTTGGACATTACGGTGAAAATTTTGAATGCCGAATACGGCTGGGTTACGATGACGATGAAAGACGCACTGACTGGCGAGGTGCTGATGTCATATAACGATCCGGATCGCGTGCTGGATATTTGGCGCAGACCGGAAATCAAATATAATGGCAACACGTTCGAAGGACCGTATCCTGCAATTCCAAACATGATCAACCGCCCGAAATGGGGCATTTACCGGAAAGCAGATAAAACGAATCCGAATGTGAGGGATGCCAAAATTTATCTCTCCGATATCACGCTGTACAAAGCAGCTACCGGCGTTTCGCCCGTGAATTTGGCTTACGGCAAGCAGGCGTACAATTTTGGCGCTACCTCCGGCAATGCCATGCAACTGGCGAATGCGCACGCTGAACGACTTGTCGATGGTGTCCAAATCGATCCGGTTGTGTATTCGAATTTAACCGCAGTACCGCAAAGCAACAATTCTGCCTTAGGCGAACTTAGCTGGATCGGTACGGAGAGCTCCAAAAAAGGCTCCGTTGTGGTGGATCTCGGGAAGAAGATGTCGTTCAGTCAGCTCAAGCTGTTTATGAAAACAGCACGGCTCAAAACGATGAATATGTGGGTATCTGATGATGAAACCGATCATACGGAGAGCACGCTTGGCACGATACCATTTAGTGCAAGCCCAGACTTTACGTACAGTGGCCCGAATAGTGGGGGCGAAGATACGGCGGATAAAACGTATACGATTGACCTGGGTACAACGCACACGTCTCGGTACATTAAGCTGTATTTTGAGAATGGCTCAGGCGCCAATGGCGCAGGGACGGCAAATGGCGTTCCAACTTTTACGATGACTGGCCCTCCTCGCCTCACCGAACTGGAAATCTATAACGCTCCGCAAAAAGCGAAAAAAATTCAAATTGCCTACACAAGCGGCCCCCAAGCAACGATTTCCTGGGATCCGGTGCCCTCGGACCATTTTGTCATCTATGATAACGGCAAAGTGCTTGTGGACAATGTAATTGGCAACAGTTATACGTTTACGAATTTGGATCCCGGAGCTGCCTACAATTTATCCGTCCGAAATGTGTACACCGATCCGTATTCGTTTAAACCACTCATGTCGGCGGAAAGCGAAACCCATGTGCTGCATACGGACGGCAGCCCCATTATTCCGAGCCCTCCGGCATCGGTCACGGTAACGGATGCAGCGGATAAAACGATTAACGTCGCATGGGAGCCTGTTGCGGACGCACAGAGCTATCGAGTGGCGCTGGTCACAGATGCCGTCGAACGCATCGTGGCGGATGAATACACGGGTAGTTCCTATCAGCTTAAAGATTTGTCTCCCGGCACGTCTTATGGCGTGAAAATTTATGCGATTCGAAGAGGAGCGTTATCCGCCCAAGCTGCCCAAGCGTCGGTGGTAACAGCCGGTATCAAACACGGATCAGACAATTTGCTCTATAACAAGGAAGTCCAGTATCCGAGAGTATGGAACGATGATACCAGCAGCTACAGCGCGAGCAAAGCGCTGGATAACAACGATGGTTCCCGATGGGTGGCATTAAAAGGCTCAACCACGGCCTGGATGATGGTGGACATTGGGGCCTTAACGCCGGTTCAGAGACTGGAGTATTATAGCTATCAGAACAAGCTGAAGAAGGTTTCGTTCTACTACGCGACAGACGGAGACGCCTTCAAGGATCCGACTAGTGCAAAATGGACGAAAATCTTGACGGACGACCGGGTCGCGCAAGGGAAGTACGGCAATCCGGCGATCACGCAAATTGCCGAGCACCTGACGCTGCCGGCCCCGGTTAATGCCAGATACATCAAGTTTACGGTCGATGAGGTCGATGGAGATATTAACGTCAACGAAGTGAAGGCGTTTGGGCCGATTTCTTTTACCGGCAATTCAGCGCTTAGCGCTTCTAATACGACGGAGTCAGGGACGTTGCTGCAATGGACAGGGGCAACCACCACGATTCCTGCTGAAAGCTATAATGTGTATCGTGACGACGAGAAAATGACGACGGTTGCTTCGAATGTTTACCAGCTTCAAGTCACAGGCTTATTGCCGGGTACTGCGTACAACTTCAGGGTCAGAGCGGTCAACGAGTCTGTCTACGGCGCTGTGTATGAGACGCTTGGCGGCTTGCCGTTGCAGGTGACGACGCTTGGCGCTTCGGCAGACACAACGCCGCCTGGCTGGGGGATGGATGCCCGATTAGCTGTATCGCAAGTGACAAGCAGCAGCGCTGTACTCACTTGGACAGGGCAACCGATAACGTCGGTATAGCAGGATATAAACTGCACGCTGTCACAAATGCAACGTACTCGAGCGAAGTTGACGCGCAGACACTGACCTATACGTTAAGCGGACTCGCTTCCGGCACTTCCTATACCTACCGAGTGCTGGCAAGGGACGCTGCGGGGAATTGGAGCATGGGCCCTGACGTGACGTTCAGCACGCCAGTTGTAGCAGATCCTGACCCTGGCCCCGGCCCCGGCCCTAGCCCAGGTCCAAGCACCACGAACGCGCCAAGCACACTTGACGCGACACCCGTGCCAGGCGAGCACGCGTACCAAGCTGTGATTTCATCGTCTGCAATCAGCAGCGGCAAGGCAAGCAGCACGACGCAGATCCGCTCGGAACTCGGGACTGTGACGTTGCCGGGCAATATGTTTGCAACCAGTGAGCTAAGTGCAGCCAACGAAGTGAAGTTGTTCCGACTGGGCTTTCGGGCTTTACGGATCATAAGGAGATCGCCGCCTACGCCGAGGAGAGTATCGCCCAACTGCTCAACCAGAAACTGATTCAAGGCAGCGGCAGCCTGTTGGAGCCATTGAAATCCGCTACGCGCGCTGAAGTCGCTGTGCTCTTGTATCGAATCTATAATCGATAATCTGAAAAAAGGCGCTCTTGACTGAATGTCAATCAGCGTCTTTTTATTGTCTTTAAATAAAGTGTAAAAAATCACAACCCTGCTGAATTTTTGCCATCCCCCAAATGGGGTTCGTTGCCTATACTGAGAGCGAGAAGATGTTCAATTCGTTCAGAAGTTACATTAAAAACAGGAACAATATCAAGGAGGGGCAACATGAAATTTGCGAATGAAAAAGTCAGTGAGATTCAAATCGCTTATATCGGTGGGGGCTCGATGTACTGGGCCAAAAATTTGATTGCGGATCTGGCGCTCGATGATCAGCTTTCAGGGACGATTCGCTTGTACGATCTTGACTATAACAAAGCATGTCACAATGAAAAATTGGGCAATTCGGTCTCTGACTACCCGGAAGCGAATGCCAAATGGCAGTATAAGGCGTATCCAACCCTGCAAGAAGCGCTGACGGGGTGCGATTTCGTCTTTATTTCAATTTTGCCGGGCACGTTTCAAGAGATGGAGTCAGATGTGCATGAGCCTGAAAAATACGGCATTTACCAAGCTGTTGGTGACACGACGGGGCCAGGCGGGCTTATCCGAGCATTGCGTACGATTCCGATGTATGTCGAATTCGCGCAAGCGATTGAACGTTACGCACCGGATGCTTGGGTGTTCAATTATACCAACCCAATGACTTTGTGTACGCGCACGCTCTACGAAGTGTTTCCGAAAATCAAGGCGTTTGGCTGCTGCCATGAGATTTTCGGTACGCAAAGCTTGCTGATCCGCATGCTGAAGGACATGGAGGGTATTGATGGGTTGCACCGCGATCAGATTAAAGTGAACGTGCTGGGTCTGAATCATTTTACCTGGATTGATCAAGCGACCTATCTCGGTACAGACCTGCTGCCAATGTACAGCAAATTTGTGGATCGTTACTATGAGACAGGCTTCGAGCACAACAAAGATGCTTGGAAGACGAATCCGTACACCTCAGCAAATCGCGTGAAATTTGATTTGTTCCGGCGTTACGGCGTCATTGCGGCTGCGGGGGATCGTCATTTGGCGGAGTTCATGCCGCCTTGGTATTTGAAAGATCCGGACACGGTATACGACTGGAAGTTCGGTCTGACGACGGTGCAAAGCCGGGTTGAAAAGAATGCGGCTACGGCGGACTATTACGGCAAGCTGCTATCCGGTGAAGAGAAGCTGCCGCTGAAAGCCTCCGGCGAAGAAGAGGTGCGGCAACTGAAAGGTTTGATCGGCCTACAATCGTTCGTGACTAACGTTAATGTGCCGAACGTCGGGCAAATGAAGGGCATTCCGCACGGCGTGGTCGTGGAGACGAATGCTGTTTTTTCAGCAAACTCCCTGCGTCCTGTCTATGCGGGTGAGCTCCCGCTTCCTGTTCATAACCAAGTGTTGCAGCACGCGATGAATCAGGAGCTGATTCTCCAAGCTGCACTGAAGAAGGACAAAGCTCTTGCGTTACAAGCGTTCGTCAGCGATCCGCTGGTAACGATCGGAGTGACTCAGGCGGAGGCGTTGTTCGAACGCATGCTGCAAAATACGAAGGCTTACTTGCCAGGTTGGAAGCTGTAAAGGCGACACTGCGATGAGTACGGGACTTAAACTGGGAGAAGAAGCTGGCAAAAAAGACAGAACCCAGCCATATAGCGATGCCGTCATGATCGATTCAGAGGACGGGCGCGCCATCAGGCGGATGATTTTCAAATTGGCGGGACCTTCGCTGACAGAAATGCTGCTGATTAATCTGACCCAGATGATTATGATGATTTTCGTCGGTCATCTGGGTTCCACATCTGTGGCAGCTGTGGGATTCACGAGCCAAATCTACGCATTGATGACAGTTTGTTTTGCGGCGCTCAATACCGGCACGACCGTTATTGTCGCCCGTTCCGTCGGCAGCGGCCGGAGGGAAGACGCCAATCGAGCAGCAGGACAGTCGCTGCTGCTCGGCACGATGCTCTCTTTGCTTATTATGTTCGCAGGGCTTCTCTATGGCGAAAAGTTGCTGTTTATGATGGGGGCAAATGAGGATGTTGTGCAGGAGGGCCTGACGTATGCTCGGTTGATGTTTATCTCGATTGCTTTTTCGAGCATTTCGTCTTCTTTATCTGCGATTTTACGCGGAGCGGGCGATACGCGTACACCGATGAAGATCAACGTCCTGGCTGCGTATTTGACAGTTTCGTTAGGCTTTGTACTTATTTACGGCCATCTCGGCATTCCGGTATTGGGCACGACAGGCGCAGCTGCAGCGACCCTCATCGTTCAGTTCGGGGCGATGCTGGTCTTTCTATTGGTCATGTTCAGCGGCAAGTTCGATCTTGCCTTAAGCTGGCGGGAAATAAGCCATTTTGATAAAAAGATGATCAGCCGCATGCTGAGTATCGGCATCCCGGCGAGTCTGGAGCAGCTCGTCATGCGGCTAGGTATCATGACATTCGTCAAGATCGGCGCCGGACTCGGCACCACAGCGATTGCTGCCTCTCAGTTGGTCACGAACGTGATCGGCCTGTCCTTCATGCCGGGGGCGGCTTTTGCTATCGCGGCCTCAACGCTTGTCGGACAGTCGCTCGGCGTCGGCAAAGCGGAACTTGCAGAGCGATACGTAAGGCAGATCCGCAAGTACGGCATGGCGCTAGCTGGCGTAATCGGCGCGATCTTCATCGTATTCGCGCCGCAAATTTTAAGCTTGTATACGAACGATGCCACCATGATCCGCGAAGGCACCTGGGCACTTCGCATCGTCGGTTTTATTCAAGTATCTCAGATCTCCCAGTTCATTGTGGGCGGCGCTTTGCGCGGAGCGGGCGATACTCGCTATCCGCTCTATTCCACGATGATCGGCGTCTGGGGCGTTCGGGTCGTGCTCAGCTATGTGTTCGTGTATGTTTTCGGCTGGGGCATGATCGGTTTATGGAGCGCGGTCGCTTGTGATCAATTTCTGCGTTCTCATCTGATTTATCTTCGGTATCAACGCATGGCGTGGAAAAAACTAAAGGTGTAAAAGAACGGAAGGAGTAGCTTAATGGCGATTACGTTTGATCAGGCAACACAAACGTTTCATCTGCAAGGAAAAGCATCCAGTTACATTATGCAGCTGGTTTCACCTGGTTATCTGGCGCACGTCCACTGGGGTGCGAGGGTGCGAGGAACGAACATCGGCAGTTTGCTTATGCGCAGACGCCGCTGTTCCTTCTCCCCGTCAACGGATCCGAACGATCTGTCGCTATCGCTGGATACGCTGCCGCAAGAATACCCAGCCTTTGGCGGGAGCGACTTCCGTATGCCGGCGTATCAGGTGCAGACCGAGAACGGCGCAACGGTGAGCGAGCTGTTATATGCCTCGCACCGGATCTATTCCGGGAAGCCGAAGCTGGAAGGGCTGCCCGCCACCTATGTGGAGTCGGTAAGCGAAGCGGAGAGCTTGGAAATTACGCTATCCGATGCGATTATCGGTTTGAACGTCATCCTGACCTATACCGTCTATCGCGATATGGACGCGATTGTGCGTTCCGCCCGTTTTGTCCATGAGGGCGAAGTGCCAATCAAACTGCTTAGGGCGCTTAGCTGTAGTCTGGACTTACCGCACGCAGAATTCGAGGAGCTGCATCTATCGGGCACGTGGGCGCGCGAGCGGCATATCGAAAGACGTCCGCTGAGTGCAGGAGGGACGGTCATCGAGAGCCGCCGCGGCAGCAGCAGCCATTCGCTTAATCCATTTATCGCGCTGTTGTCCCCAGACGCCGATGAGGATCACGGGGATGTCTATGGCTTCAGCCTCGTATACAGCGGCAGCTTTCTCGCTCAAGCGGAGGTGGATCCTTACGGCACTACCAGAGTCGCAATGGGGATCAACCCTTTTGATTTCAGCTGGCTGTTGGAACCCGGCGAACAGTTCCAGACGCCGGAAGCGGTAATGGTCTACTCTGCGGAAGGGCTTGGCGGTATGTCGCAGACGTATCATCGGTTGTACCGCACGCGGCTATGCCGGGGGGTGTTCCGTGATCGCCATCGTCCAATTCTGATCAACAATTGGGAAGCGACGTATTTTCATTTTAACGCGGATAAAATTGAAGCCCTTGCGGTGGAAGGCCGGAAGCTCGGCTTGGAGCTGCTTGTGCTGGACGACGGCTGGTTCGGCAAGCGCGACAGCGATGCCAGCTCGCTAGGTGATTGGTTCGTCGACACTACCAAGCTGCCCGGCGGCATGGCGGATTTGGCCGAGCGCGTCAAGGCACAAGAACTGGCCTTCGGCCTTTGGTTCGAGCCAGAGATGGTATCGCCGGACAGCGAGTTGTATCGCGCGCACCCTGACTGGTGCCTTCATGTCCCGGGGCGGCGCAGAACCGAAGGTCGGAAGCAACTGGTGCTGGATTTCTCCCGCCGAGATGTGCAGGAATACATTGTGCAGGCGCTTAGCGACATCTTGGCAAGCAGTCCCATCACCTATGTGAAGTGGGATATGAACCGCAACATGACGGAGATCGGCTCGGCGCTGCTGCGGCCAGCGCGTCAGCGGGAAACCGCACATCGGTACATACTCGGACTTTATGACGTCCTTGAGCGTCTGACAACTGCGTTCCCGCACGTGTTGTTCGAAAGCTGCTCGGGCGGAGGCGGAAGATTCGATCCCGGGATGCTCTACTACATGCCGCAGACGTGGACGAGCGACAATACCGACGCCGTGGAGCGATTGAAAATTCAGTACGGCACGAGCCTCGTCTACCCAATTTCCACGATGGGTGCGCATGTCTCCGCCGTGCCGAATCATCAGGTGCATCGCACGACGCCGTTGGCCATGCGCGGACATGCGGCGATGTCGGGCAATTTCGGGTATGAGCTCGATTTGACGACAATTGGCGAGGACGATAAAGAATTGATGAAGCGGCAGGTTGCCCTGTATAAGGAGCTTCGTTCGCTGATCCAATTTGGAGTGTTTCACAGACTGTTAAGTCCGTTTGAAGGCAATGAGACGGCCTGGATGTTCGTGGCAGAAGATGGTAAGGAAGCGCTCGTCGCTTACTTTCAGGTGCTCGCGAAGCCGAACCCGCCGCTCAAGAAGCTGAAGCTGAAGGGGCTGGCCGCGGATCGCAATTACCTGGTTGCCGATCCGGATGCGCCGGAGGAGCCGACGGAGCGCTGGGGCGGCGATGAGTTAATGGGGATCGGCATCCATCTGCCTGTTTGGAAGGGTGACCTCCGAAGCCGACTATACCGAATACACATGGAGGAATAAGCGATGATTAAGTTGAGGCTGACGGATTTGCTGGATAAAAAAAGTGGGCATATCCTGCAGGATGTGCTACCAGGCGCCTATTTAAGTTCGGGTGGCTTGTCATTTGCCAAGCGGGGAGAGCGCAGCCATACGAATGATGGTCCTGAAGGCAGAGATTATCACGTGCATGGCGATTGTGAGGCTTTTATTATTTTACAGGGAAGTGGAACAATGGAATTGAATGGGGAGCATATCCCGGTCGCTACCGGGGATATCTTGATTGTAGAGCCTGGCGAGGATCATCATCTGAACTCCAGCTCCGAAGACCCGATTGTCACTGTCTGGTGCCATGCAGGTCCGTCCCCGCATAAGAACCAACAGAAGGGTGATGCCCAATGAGCGTTCAACTAACGACCGAGAACCATACATTTACCGTAAACGGAGAGTTTGTTGGCGTGGATATCTCCTTGCTAAGCGAAAAGCTGGAGGAAAATCTGCACCTCATTACGCTCCGCTTAAATTCCGAAGCTTCGTTTACACCTTCGCCGCTTAGTATAGAGTGGTCGCAGCCGGCGTGGGATATTCAGGCAGGCTGGACGCCCGCGATGGACCGCAACCGCAGCTTCAAGGCGGATTGGATGCGCGGCTGGCGCTCGAACGCGGCGGCATCGGCGCCGGTTTATGCACTGTATAACAGTGCCGGCCGCAATAGGCTCACGTTCGCTTATTCTGATGCACTGAACACGGTTCAGTATCGGGCCGCGATCAGCGAAGAGACGGCGAATTTCTACTGCCGCATTCAGCTCTTTACGGAGGCGGCCGTGCCGATGCAGGCGTATGAAGCCAAATTGCTCGTGGATACGCGGGATTTGCCGTACTACGAGTGTCTGCAAGGCGTCCAGGCTTGGTGGAGCGCGATGGCGGCCTATACGCCGGCGTTTGTGCCGGAAACGGCAAAAGAGCCTATGTATTCGACGTGGTACAGCATGCACCAGCATGTGACGGACCGAAAAATTGAGGAGCAGTGCCGCCTTGCAAAGGAACTAGGCATGGAAGCGGTCATTGTGGATGATGGCTGGCAGACAGAAGACCACGGCAGAGGCTACGCCTATTGCGGCGACTGGGAGACCTATGATGGCAAGTTTCCCGATATGAAGCGCCATGTGGATGCCATTCACGATCTTGGCATGAAGTTTATTTTATGGTACTCGGTGCCTTTCATCGGCAAGTACAGCAAGGTCTGGGATCGCTTCAAGGATAAAATATTGCGTTACAATGAGAATCATGGCGCCGCTGTGTTGGATCCGCGTTACCCTGACGTGCGCGAGTACATCATCGGGAAATATGAAGCGGCTGTCCGGGAGTGGGGGCTTGACGGGTTCAAGCTGGACTTCATCGACACGTTCTATTCGCCAGAGCTACAGCTGGCTTCTACGACGCCAGGCAAAGATTACGAGTCGATTCCGGAAGCGGTTGACCGTCTGCTTACCGATTCCATCGCTCGCCTGCGCGAGCTGAAGCCTGAGATCATGGTTGAATTCCGCCAGATGTACATAGGCCCTGCAATGCGCAAATATGGCAACATGTTCCGGGCATCGGACTGCCCGAACGACAGCATCCAGAATCGGGTGAGGACGATCGATCTGCGCCTGCTCTGCGGGAATACGGCTGCTCATGCGGATATGATCATGTGGCATCCGGACGAACCGGTGGAGAGCGCAGCGCTGCAAATGATCAACATTTTATTCTCTGTTCCGCAAATTTCGGTGGAATTGGACCGGGTTCCGTCGCAACATCTTGCTATGCTGAGACATTGGCTTTCTTTTTATAAAAAGCATCGGGATCTGCTCTTGGAAGGCCGCTTGGCGCCGCGCAATCCGGAGCTGCTCTATCCGCTCGTGCAATCGGTGCGCGGCGATCAAGGCATTGTGGTGACGTATCATGACCGATTGGTGCCGCTGGAGACAGGCAGTTCCGAGCGGACGTGGTTCATCGTCAACGGAAGGCGAGAGGATGGTCTCTATCTCGAGGTGACGGGGGATGTGCCGACCCAGACGCGGGTAGAGATTGCCGATTGCTGCGGACAGGTGCTTCACACCGAAGTCTTGACGCTGGCGAAAGGGATTCATGCGCTTGCCATTCCGGCATCCGGGCTGGCGACAATTCAGCTTGACCAGTAATACTCAAAATCAAGGAGGAACGTCAATGGACTACAAAGCAGATGAAAACCGATACGGCGAAATGCCATATCGGAAGACGGGGAAGAGCGGACTGAAGCTTCCGCCAATTTCGCTTGGCCTCTGGCATAATTTCGGGGGAACGGACTTGTTGGAGAACAGCCGCGCGCTGGCGCGCCGCGCATTCGACCTAGGAGTTACACACTTTGACTTGGCAAATAATTACGGGCCGCCGCCGGGCTCGGCGGAAGAGACCTTCGGTCAGATTTTGAAGAAAGACTTGCATCCGTACCGCGATGAGCTGATTATCGCCTCGAAAGCGGGATATCGGATGTGGGATGGCCCTTATGGGGAGCGCGGCTCCCGGAAGAGCATGCTGTCGAGTCTGGATCAGAGCTTGAAGCGCATGGGGCTCGAGTATGTGGATATTTTCTATTCGCACCGCTTTGATGCGGAAACGCAGCTGGAAGAAACGATGAGCGCACTGGACCAGGCTGTCCGTCAGGGCAAAGCGCTCTATGTCGGCGTATCCAATTACAATGCCGAGCAAACAGCGGAGGCGGCTGTCATTCTCAAACGTCTCGGCACGCCGTTCGTCATTCATCAAGTGCATTACTCGATGTTTGAGCGAAGGCTGGAGCAAGGGCTCCAGGATGTACTGACGCACGAGGGTATCGGCTCTATAGCGTACAGCCCGCTGGCGCGCGGCTTGCTCACCGACCGGTATCTCAAGGAGATCCCAGCGGATTCCCGCGCGGCGGGAGGCAGCGTCTTCTTGCGTCCCGAAGACATTACGGAGGAGAAGCTTGGCAAATCGCGCAAGCTGAATGAGCTGGCCGCTGAACGCGGTCAAAGTCTGGCACAGATGGCGCTCGCTTGGGTGCTGCGCAAAGGGCTTGTCACGTCCGCGTTGATCGGCGCGAGCAAAGTGCAGCAACTGGAGGATAACATAGCGGCTATTCGCAACTTACATTTTACGGATGAAGAGTTGGCCCTTATCGATCAAATTTTGGCTGACTAAGCAAGGGAAGCGGGCAACGAGCATCAGCACCGAAAGGACGACACTGTTCCTTCGGTGCTGATGCATTTCAAAGCATTTACGCTAAGGAGGAGTTGAACCACGATGGCTAGGTTAACGAAAGAGACATTTACGGAACAAATCATGCAGATGCCTGTGCTGGACACCCATACCCACCTGATCGGGGATCGACTGTGCGCAGCGGATTTCTGGGAAATCGCACATTATTTCTGGCTATTCCGCGAAATGCAGGCGGCGGGATATCCGGCAAATGCCGCCGAGCTGCCGGAGGAGGAAAGGATCGCGGCCTTCCTCGACGCCTACAAAGCAACGAGAAATACGCTGATGAATATCGCGTTTACGCATATTTGCAAGGATCTGTACGACATCGAGATCCGTGACCGTGCGTCTGTGCTGGCTCTGGATGCGGCCGTGAAGCGATCGGCGCAGCAGGCGGGCTGGGCGCAGCATGTTGCAGACCGAATGCAAGCCCAGGCCTTCGTCGTGAATATTCCGGAGCATGCGGCATTTCTGGGCATGCGCAAGCCGGCGATTCTGCTTCCGCGCATTGACGGCAAGCTGGGGGAATGGACCCGCACGGTCGTTGAATCGAGCGATCCGATCGAAACCTTCGCACATGTACGCGAAACGCTGGCAAACCTGCTGGACACGTACCAAGCGATGGGCTGTCGGGGCATCATGACTACGCTGCCGCGTCTGGCGATTAGCGCGAACCAGCCAATCACACTCGCGCCGGGTTGCAGCCGAGACGAAGTCATGCTCCAGCTGCTGCATGAGATTGGCGCCGAGGCTGCGCAGAGAGGGCTTCTTGTCCAATTGTTCCTTGGCGTGGAACGCTCATGGTGCGGCACCGCTGTGCCGGCGAACGATCCGGAACGGATCTTGAAGCTGACCGCGCTATTCGAGCGGTATGCGTGTTCGTTCGAGCTCGTCGTCGCCTCCGAGATCAACAATCTGGACATTGTACAGGCGGCGTGGAACTTCCCGAACGTTCATGTTGGCGGCCATTGGTGGTTTAACTTTCGCTCCAGCACGTATCGCGACAGCATGCAGTATAGACTGGAGGCGCTGCCAGCGATGAAAAGCTCGCTCATCGTCTCCGACGCCCGCTGCATCGAATGGAGCTACGGCAAAATCATGGTAATCAAGCGGCTGGCAGGTGAGTTTCTGTGGCAGCAGATCGAGGCCGGTTGGATTGAGCAGGAGACAGCGCTGCAGATCGGCGAGGATTGGCTGTACCGAAGCGCCGCCAAGCGCTACGGTTGGGAGACATAGCGCGGGTTCCCCGCGCTTTTCTACTTTTCAAAGCCGGTCCTTGATCGTAAAAAAACACAATTCGCAGTAAGTTTCACCATCGCTGACACGCGCCATCCCCTGTAAGATGAAGAGGTAAACATGCTGCAGCATACACGAAGGGGAGGAGAATATGGCCAGTAAAATTCAGGCATCCGATCGAAGCAATTATACGTTCTCATCACAACGACAGAAGTGGGTTTTCATGCGAAAGCATTGGCCGATCTATGTCATTTCCATTCCGGGAATCATTTATTTCCTGCTCTTTAAATATATCCCGCTGTTCGGTTCCATGATCGCTTTTCAGAACTACAACATCTTCAAAGGGATTAAGAACAGCCCGTGGGTGGGACTGGACAACTTTCAACGGATGTTCCAGTACACAGAGTTTTTGCAGATTTTGAAGAATACGATTCTTATTGGTTTGTATGATTTATGCTTTGCTTTTCCGATTCCGATCATATTGGCGCTGCTGATTAATGAATTGCGCCTAATGGCTTATAAACGAGTCGTTCAAACCGTGGTGTATATGCCGCACTTCCTGTCCTGGGTTATCGTTGGTGGGGTCGTCGTCGGGGTGCTCTCACCGTCAACGGGGATCGTGAACCATGTCCTGGGGCTCTTCGGAATCGACCCGATCTATTTTCTTGGGGAAAATGAATATATTCGACCGATTCTGATCGCCTCCGGCGTATGGAAGGACAGCGGTTGGGGCACGATTATTTATTTGGCGGCAATGGCTGGTATTAACCCGGACTTGTACGAAGCCGCTCAAATTGACGGAGCCAGTCGGCTGCGGCAAGTGACTGCGATTACAATTCCTAGCATCTTGGGAACTATCGTCATCCTGTTTCTGCTGCATATCGGAAACTTTTTGGATTTCGGATTTGAACGCGTATTCGTTTTCCTGAATCCACTGAATAATCAGAACGGTGAAATTATCGATACGTTCGTTTATCGAGCAGGTCTTGTTGATCGCCAATACAGCTATACGACGGCGATCGGGCTGTTCAAGTCCGTTGTCGGCTTATTGCTTATCATGTCCAGCAACATATTTAGCAAGAAATTAACGGGCGAAGGCTTGTATTAAACCGGCACTTGAAGGAGGATTTCGCCGATGATTATGACAAGAGGGCATAAAATTTTTAATATTGTAAATATTGTTCTGTTGGGGCTCTTGGGCCTCAGTATGATTCTTCCCCTGCTCAACATTATTGCACAGTCGTTCAGCAACAATGTGGCGATTAATGCTGGAGCAGTAGGGATATGGCCGGTCGGTTTCACAACAGGCAGCTATAAGCTGATTATGAAGGATCCGACGATTTGGACCGGCTTTCGCAACAGCGTCATCATTACGGTTTTCGGGACGCTGATCAATCTGGTTATGACGACAACGTTGGCTTATCCGCTATCCCGGCCGGAGTATCTGTATCGGAAGGTTATTCTGATTATGGTGTTAATTACACTCATTTTCAGCGCTCCGCTGATTCCGAACTATTTGTTGGTGAAGCAGTTGGGTCTCCTAAATACGTTATGGGCGTTAATGCTGCCGATGGCGATCAGCTCGTTTAATTTGTTCGTCATGCGCTCCTTTTTCGTCAATCTGCCCGTCGAGCTGCTCGATTCTGCCAAAATTGACGGGTGCGGGGAGTTTCGTATATTGTGGAAGATCGTGCTTCCTTTATCCAAGCCAGCCATGGCGACAATGGGCATCATGTATGCCGTCGCACACTGGAATCGGTATGCCGACGCTGTGTATTACATCAACGTTCGGCAATGGATTCCTTTGCAGGTGCGTTTGCGAGAAATTGTCTTCACCGACCAGTTCGGCCAATCCGACGTTACTTCGGAGCTGCTGATGTTTTTGTCGCCGGAAGGCATTAAGATGGCGGTCATTGTTGTAGCAACAGTGCCGATCCTTCTTGTGTATCCGTTCTTGCAAAAGCATTTCATTCAAGGGATGATGGTTGGCTCTGTAAAGTCGTAACTTTCAATAAACAAAAAAACGCAAGAAAATACATGAGTATCGTAAAATTACCAATTCCCAAGCTTTCGGCGTCTGTATAAGATGAAATTGGAAACGCGTTCATCCACAATATGTTCAGAAAGAAGGGGGTTCTTTTGAAAAAGACAGCAGGGATCGTGCTTGCAGGATTGCTGACCGTTAGTACTGTTTTGGCAGGGTGTTCTACCGGCAATCCCGCAAACTCGTCGCCGCCGGCTTCGGCGGCTCCAACGGAAGCGGTGAAGAAGCCGCCGACGAAGTTCTCGATTTCTTATCCCACCACGTCGAATACTGGCTACCACACCCGGGTTGACATTAACAACGACAAGTGGGTTAAGAAATTGGAAGAGCTCACGAATACAGATTTGACTGTCAAAGTCGTCGAAACAAGCAAAATGGGTATCATGTTTGCCAGCAACGAAATCCCTGATGTAGTGGGGAGCTTGGGCACAGCGACGGATAGCGCGATGTCAGGCTCCGTTGAAGCAGGCATGTTCCAGCCGCTGGACGATTTGCTGAAGCAGAACGCGCCGAATTTGATGAAGAACGTACCGAAGGAAGCTTGGGATGCGGTCTCGTACAACGGCAAAATTTACGGCATTCCGAACTGGCTCAACAATCCGTCGCGACGCACAACGTTCATTCGATCAGATTTGCTGGAGAAAGCAGGTCTTCAACCGCCGAAAACCGTGGACGAATTTCTGAATGTGCTCCGCAAATTTAAAGAGATGGGTGTCAAGTTTCCGTACGGAGGCAGGGAGAATCTGAAGTACGCCGATACGATTCTCGGTGCTTACGACGTACTGCCGTATAAGGAGCAGTTTGAGGTCGTGAACGGCCAAGTGGTACCGAAATTTTTTGATGTCGAGAATATGACCAAGGCGTTAACTGTTTACAAAACAATGTTGGACGAAGGCTTGATGGCGAAAGAGTTCGCAACGGTTTCGTCAACGGATTGGCTGAAGTCGATTCGGTCCGGAGAAGTGGGTATTTGGTCATCCAATCTCGTTTCCTTGAACGATTTCCGCACGAACATTCCAAACGCGGTGCAAGGCGCCAAGGTTGATGTTATTCCGTCGCCTATCGGGCCTGAGGGCAAAGGCGGCTATCTGATGTATTTGCCAGTGACGAGTGCGCACTATATCAACAAGAATGTGAAGCCGGAGACAGCTGCGGCGATTGTGAAGTATTTTGACTGGATGTCTTCGGACGAAGCGTACAAGTTCTTCACTTACGGCGTTGAAGGGGATACGTACACAGTTGTTGATGGCAAAATCAATTACAAGGAGCCGACCACGAAGGAAGGTCTGGAAGAGCAGGACTTCCGAGGCACGCTTCATTCCGCACACGAGAGTACGGTGAACAGGCTGAAAATGCAGTCGGACCCGAACGGCCCTTACATTTTGAATGCGTTTGACAAGATTTTGGCGAAGGAAGGGCTCTCCGGAATCGGCTTTGCGCCAGATCTCGTGGCGAATGCGAAGTTCCCGGATGCCGCTTCGCCAGGCTCAGACGCGCCGCCGAAGATCATTATTGATCATATGATTAAAATGATTTACGGTAAAGAACCGATCTCCGATTGGCCGAAAGTGATTGAAGAGTACAAGAGCAAAGGCGGCAACGAGATCATCAAAGAAGCTACAGAGCGTTACAACGCCAAGAAAGGCGTATTGCATCTCGGCAAGCTGTAGAGCGAAAGGCTCAAATCGCAAGAAATGACAACCTAACATAAGGAATCACATACAAATATTATGAAAACATCCTATAATAAAGTTGTAATGTAACCGTTTTCAAATACAGATGAAAGCAGGGGTTGTATGAAAAAAGTTCTTAGTTTATCCATGGCCGTAATACTCACCGCCGCTGTGCTTCCGGCTTGTTCATCGAACAAAAGCTCGGAAAGCGGATCATCCGCCCAACCGTCGGCCAGCACGAATGTCAAGAAAGAGGCGACGAAGTTTTCGATGGTGCTTCCCACGACCGTCAGCACAGGCTACCATACGCGCGTTCCTGACATTAACAAGGATAAATGGGTGCTGAAGTTGGAGGAGATGACCAACACGGACGTTGATCTTAAGGTGCTGGAGGATTCCAAGTTCGGCTTAATGTTTGCAGGCAATGACATTCCGGATGTTGTTGGAAGTATCGGGGGCCCAGGCAGTAAATCCATGTCCGGTTCCGTTGAAAACGGCGTGTTTATGCCGCTGGATGATTTACTGCAGAAGTATGCGCCGAATTTGATGAAGCAAGTTCCTAAGGCGGCTTGGGACACGGTGTCCTATCAAGGCAAAATTTACGCAGTTCCTGAGTTCTTAAGCAACCCTTCCCGTCGCGGAACTTACATGAGAACCGACTTGTTGGAGAAGACGGGGCTTCCAGCGCCGAAAACAGTCGACGAGTTCCTGAATGTGTTAAGAGCGTTCAAGAAGCTGGGTGTCGAGCAGCCTTATCAAATGCGGGAAAACTTCAAATATGCCGATGTCATTCTTGGCGCATTCGATGTTCTTCCGTACAAAGACCAGTTCGAGCTTGTGAACGGCCAGATCGTACCGAAATTCTTCGATGTCGAAAATATGGAAAAAGCGCTTACCGTCTACAAAACGATGTATGACGAGGGCTTGATCTCCAAGGAGTTTGCAACGATTTCCTCAACAGATTTCGGCAAGAGCATCGAGTCTGGCAAAGCGGGCAGCTGGTCGCAGAACGGATCAGGTTTGCCAGGCTACCGTACGAAGATTCAACAAGCGGTTCCTGGATCCAAAGTTGATATCATTCCATCGCCGAAAGGGCCAGAAGGAAAAGGCGGTTATTTCTTCTATTCGCCGGTGATTCGCTCCTTCTTCGTAAATAAAAATGTGAAGCCTGAGAAGGCTGCGGATATTATTAAAACGTTTGACTGGATGGTAACGCCAGAAGCGGAAACTTTCTTCTCCGTAGGGATTGAAGGCGATACCTATACGAAAGACAGCAGCGGAGCAATTAACTACAAATTCCCGAAAACAGCCGAAGAGACGGATGAGGAAGGCTGGCGCAGCGGCACGCTGTGGGCCGTGCACGATTCTACCTACAACAAGATGAGACTGCAACTTGACGACAACGGCAAAACAACGCTCAAAGCGTTCAATGACGTTTTATCGAAAGAGGGCTTGTCGGGCATCGGGTTCTATCCGGAGCTTAGCACATTCTCCAAATATCCGGATTTGGCTGCGCCACAACCTGACGTTGGCCCGAAAGTGGTCGTCGATCATATGATCAAAATGATTTACGGCAAGGAACCGATTTCGGACTGGCCGAAGGTCATCGAGGAATATAAGAGCAAGGGCGGCAACGACATTATTAAAGAAGCGACAGATCGCTGGAACAAGAAGGATGGCGCTATCCTGATTGATAGGAAGTAAAACAGAGAGAGCCTGGGGCATGATATGCCCTAGGCTATTCTGGCTATTGGGCAGAATTCGTAAAAAAAGACATAGCTGCGTAAGAATTTGCCTTCCTGATTCGTCGTAATATTTTATAATGAAGGCAATATTCGACAGGGAGGAGTGTGAAGGTGATGGCAAGTCTTGCAGAACGAATGCTCCCGGCTCCGCGCGAAGGCGGGTTTCGCATGGAGGGATACTGGGTTTGGTGCGGGTCGGTTGTCCAAGGAGAGGATGGACGGTATCACATGTTTGCTTCTCGATGGCCGAAAACGTTGCCGATGCATCCAGGCTGGCTGGTAGCGTCCGAGATTGTAAGGGCTGTATCTGATACGCCGGAGGGGCCGTATGCGTTTGAAGAGGTTGTTCTGCCTGGCAGAGGTGCGGAATACTGGGATGGCCGCAGCACACATAACCCGCACATTGTGAAGCATGACGATCATTATCTGCTGTATTATATGGGATCGACCCATCCGTTAGCGGATCAGGTCCCTGGCGATGGGTTTGGACTGGAGGATCCTCGCTGCATCGTTGCCCGTTCGAATAAACGAGTCGGACTAGCGGTAGCGAAGAGTGTCTACGGGCCATGGAGGCGCTTCGATCAACCGATTCTTCCGGTTCGGCCCGGGCACTTCGACAGCTACCTGACCTCGAATCCGGCGCCGTGCATTCACGAGGATGGTTCGGTGCTGCTCGTCTACAAAGCGCGTGAGTATGAAGGCAACATACATGGGGGAATGACGATTGGAGCGGCAGCTGCGGAACATTGGCAGGGACCGTACCATGTTATATCGGAGGAACCAATTTTCCCGCCGGCCAAATTTCATATTGAAGATCCTTTTATATGGAAAACTGCCGATGGTTACGAATTAATAGCCAAAGACATGGAAGGGACGCTCTGTGGGGAGAAGCATGGCGGCATTCATGCCGTTTCATCCAATGGCCGGGATTGGCGCTTGGCGGAGGAACCGCAAGCGTATTCACGGACGGTTCGGTGGGATGACGGCAACGTTCAGACAATGGGGAACTTGGAGCGGCCGTTCCTGCTGTTTCAGAATGGACGGGCTACTCACCTGTTTGCGGCCGTCGCAGACGGGCCGGGAGGCTTCCGGCATGCAGAGAACACGTGGAACATGGTGATTCCACTTCAAGCTTAGGAGGATGGACAGAAGATGAAGGCAATACTCGTTGGTTTAGGTTCTGCCGGTTTTAGCTGGTACAAACGGCTGAGAGAAAGAGGGTTGCTCGCTGCCGTGGTGGAAGTCGATCCTTCCATGAAGGAGAAGATGGGGGACGATCCGTTTCCTTTTTATACGTCACTGGAGGAAGCGCTGGATAAGACTCGTGCGGATTTTCTCGTGAATGTGACGTCGCCTATGATGCATACGAAGGTAAATGCGGCTGCTTTTGACCGTGGGCTCGCTGTCCTATGCGAGAAACCGATCTCCTTTAATTATCAGGATTCAATTCAGATTGTGGCGCGAGCGGCACGGGAACGCATCCCTTTCATGATTGCGGAGAATTATCGAAGAATGCCTTATATTCGCAAAACAAAGCAGCTGATCGACGCGGGAGCCATTGGCGCCTTGTCGTCGCTGGACATTCAATTTTACCGCTACCATCAAGTTCAGCGACGATATACGGTTCGCATTCTTGACGATATTGGTGTTCATCATTTTGATTTGCTTCGCTATTTTACAGGAAAGGAAGGAACAGCGATTCAGGCAAAGCTGTTCAATCCGGTGAACGGCTGGCTGGAAGAGGGAGCCACTCTGAATGCCTATGCGTTTATCGAGCTGGAAGGTGGCATTACAGCGGCCTATCAGGCGTCAATTGCATCCAAGGGCACGGAGACGCCATGGAGCGGCAATTGGCGTATTGAAGGCACAGAGGGCGCACTCGAAGTAAGGGACAAGGAGATATACGTTATCCGTGATCAAACATGCATCAAGGTCGAGGACTTTAGCGGCATTGACGAAACGGATACATTGACTGAGTTTTTAGCGTCGCTGCAGGAGCAGCGCGAATCGGAAACCAGCGGTCAAGATTATCTCAAAACGCAAGCGCTGGTTCACTATGCGTGTGTGGCAAGCGATACGGGACTAACGCAAACAATTCATGTTCCGCAGATTACGGAGAACGGAGAGATCACAACATGATGGCAACAGGCTGGTCACTAGCAGCGCCGGGCATCTGGCGCATGTCCCTCCAGGCAGCAAAGGGAATTACGCCGCTTTCTTTCATGAAAGCGCAGCCTCGCGAGACTGCGCTGAAGCAAATGCCGGACGTGCAACCGCCGTTTGACTGGGAACAGGTTCACATTGAAGAAATCCGTGATGGCCTGATCGTTTCCTTCCCGCTGACAACAGCGGAGAAGCTGTATGGAACGGGGTTGCAACTGATGCGCATGAATCAGCGGGGCAGAACCCGTTACCTTCGGGTCAATAGCGATCCGAAGCAGGACACGGGCGAAACGCATGCGCCGGTTCCGTTCTATGCGAGCGACCGCGGCTACGGCGTCCTGGTAGATACGTCCCGGATCGTGACGATGCATTGCGGCTCGACCTTGGAATTGGCGGACACGTGCCCCGAGCATGTCCGCGACCGCAACACTGACGCGGGTTGGACGGCAACGCCGCGAGCCGCCCGCGTCGAGCTTAGGCTGCCGAGCGAAGGCGCTGATGTCTACGTCTTCGGCGGGCCCTCCTTAGGGGACGTAGTGGCCCGCTACAATTTGTTCTGCGGAGGCGGCGTCCTTCCGCCGAAATGGGGACTCGGCTTCTGGCACCGCGTGCCGACGCTGTACACCGACGAGCAGGTACTGGACGAAGCGGAGCAGTTCCGTGTACGCGGCATCCCCTGTGATGTGATCGGGCTTGAACCGGGCTGGCACAGCCAGAGCTATCCGGTCAGCTATGAATGGGAAGCAAGCCGATTCCCGTCGCCGGGGACGTTCGTGCAGCAGCTTCGCGCAAAAGGTATGCGCGTGAATTTGTGGGAGCATCCTTTTGTCTCGCCGAATAGTAAAAGCTACGAAAAGCTGCGCCCTTACGCTGGCAGCCATACCGTGTGGGGCGGCATTGCGCCCGATTATGCGATGGCCGAAGCTGTTGAGCAATACAAACATGTGCATGAAACGGAGCATGTCAACTTGGGCGTGTCCGGCTATAAGCTCGATGAGTGCGATGGCAGCGAGTTGACGCGCAATTCGTGGATGTTCCCGGCGCATGCCAAGTTTCCTTCAGGACTCGACGGCGAGCAAATGAGGCAACTGTACGGCCTGATGTTCCAGAAGATGACGAGCGACCTATATCGAAGCAAAAACCAGCGAACGTACGGTCTCGTGCGGGCATCGGGTGCGGCGGCTTCAACGATGCCGTATGTGCTCTATTCGGATTTGTACGATCATAAGCAGTTCGTTCGGGCGCTGTGCAACGCTTCGTTCAGCGGGCTGTTGTGGACGCCGGAAGTACGCCGAGCGGTCAGCGCAGAAGATTGGGTGCGGCGCATGCAGACGGTGTGCTTCTCTTCGCTGGCCATGTTGAATGCATGGGGAGACGGGACGAAGCCATGGTCTTACCCCGAAGTGGAAAGCATCGTGCGCCATTACATTGAGCTGCGGATGAGGCTTCTGCCCTATTTATATACGGTCTTTGCCGCCTATAGGGAAACCGGGATTCCTCCTTTTCGGGCAATGCCGCTGGTGATGTCGCCAGCGGAGATCGCGGCGGCGGAAGGCCATCTGGCTGAGTTCGAACAGGAAGTTTTAAATACAACCGACGCCGCTTACGGCAAGAAAACGGTCCGCGAATGGGACGATCAATATATGATGGGCGATTCCCTCTTGATTGCACCTCTCGTAGCCGGAGAGACGGAGCGGGATGTGCTGCTGCCTGCTGGTGTCTGGTATGGACTGGAAACCGGCAGGCGTTATGAGGGCGGACGAATCGTGCTGATTCATGCAGGGCTTGAATCGATGCCAATCTTCGTGCGCAGCGGATCCGTCATTCCGATGATGCCGAGCCTGCTGCATGTGCCAGAGTCCGGCAGCCCTGTTCCTCTGACCTTCGTCCATTTCGGCGAAGAGGCAGGTGAAGGTACGCTGTATGACGATGACGGCGAGACGTTCGCGTACGAGGAAGGTGCTTGCAGCTGGTGGAAGGCGCGGGTAACCCGGCAGCCTGACGGAAGTTACGCCGGCGAGCTTTTCGGCGACAATCAGGCTGTTCCACAGTCCTACAGCACCATATCGTGGAAATTCGCACAAACCCGCTTGTAGCGTGGGGCGAGCACCGAACTGCAGGTTCCATGTACGCGGGATTTCGCGTTGTGGAACCTGTCTCTGTAAGGTATCATTAAAGGCATCGTTCGTACACATGATTAAAGGGGGGCTGGGTATGCATGTATTAATCGTAGATGATGAACCTGTTATACGCAGAGGGCTGGTCAAGATGGCGGAATTGTACAACCCTTCTTTTACCAAGATTCAAACAGCCGAGAATGGCGAAGCAGCATTGGCCAGCATCAAGGCCCTCGAGCCAGATCTGGTACTGACGGACATTCGCATGCCGAAAATGGACGGACTGGAGCTGTGCCGCATTCTGCACCGGGACTATCCGCACATTAAGGTGGTCGTTATTTCCGGCTACAACGATTTTGATTACGCGCAGAAAAGCATGAACTATGGCGTTCGGTACTATTTGCTCAAACCGGCGACCAAATCAGATGTGCATGCGATGATTGATCAATTGATCAAAAAAACGTCACAAAACTACTTGCCTCCGTCCCGCTTCATTGAATGGATGGATGAGCTGGAACAGCGCGTCTGGGGGCTGCAAAGCGAAGAGTTAAAGAGCCTAATGCACCGCTGGAGAGAACATTGCCTGTCGACCGAGTTAACCTTAGCCCAGCTGAAAGAGCTGTTGGACGATTGTCATATGGTACTTGTAAAGCGGTTACAAGCACGCAATTACTCTCCGACCGTGCTGCCGAATTATTTGCAGGCGGACCGTACGGAGGATGCGCTCGATAGCTTTGAGCAAGGGATTCAGGAGATGGTGAAGGGGCTTCAGACAGCGCGGAGCGGCATCTACAAAGATCCGTTGGAGGAAGCCAAGGTGTATATCGACACCCATCTCTCGGAGGACATCTCGCTGGATGATGTGGCGGCCATGGTGGGCTTGACTCCGACATATTTCAGCTCTCTTTTTAAAAAACTAACCCAAGAAACGTTCGTCCATTACCGCATTAATAAACGCATGGAGAAAGCGAAAGAAATGCTCATGATACCTCATATCCGCATCGTGGATGTGGCTGCTGAGGTCGGATACGACGATTATCCGCATTTTACGAAAACGTTCAAAAAAGTAGTAGGTCAATCGCCATCCGAATTCCGAGCAGGCTTGGGGATAAAATGAGAATCCAGGGGCTAACGAAGAAAATCGTTGTCTATTTTTTGATTGTCATTATTTTTTCCTTGAGCAGTGTTGGTGTGATCACCTACATGACAACCTCCAGCGAGTTGGATGAAATGGTTGAAAATCAGATGAACCAGATTGTCGGCAACGCAGTTCACCATACCGATTTATATTTATTAGATTATGAACGCACAATCGTCTCACTGCTGACAAACCGCCAGATCATGGAATTTATTGATATGCCGGTCAACCGCGAGGAGTACGATTTCTATATGTTTCGCAGCAATATCCGCAATTTCAGCGTAGAACCCTTGTTTATACGAAATCCGAAGTTGACGGCGATTTATTTGATCAGCGATAAGCTGAATGCGCTTTATTACTATAACGGCGTGAATGAGCAGTCTTTTCAGAAAAACGATATTCAAAAGCAACGGGACTATTTTCTTGCCAACACAAGGGCTGACGGAAGTCTGACGATGTTGAACCATACGATTATTGAGGGGCAAGAAAATCAAATGCTTACGGTGGTGCGCCGCATCCGCGGGTTTACCTCCCCCGATTTGAACGGACTCCTCGCCATCGAGATGAGATCTGCCGACCTATCGGCGCTCTGGAAAGGGATTGATTTGGGCAAGTATGGCTACATGTTCATTCTCGATGGTCGAGGGAATTACGTGTATCACCCGGAGAGCAGCAAAGTCGGGAAGCGTGCGCCGGCGACTTTTATACAAAGGCTCGAAGCATCGGGTACGCACTCGTTCGTGGATGATTTTGAAGGGGACGAGCGATTGTATGTGAGCCGTACGTCCGATTACTCGGGCTGGCAGTTGATCGTCTCCATGCCTTTGAGCGAGCTGCGCAAGCCGATTATGAACATCCGCACGACGACAATTGTTGTGGGGATTCTGACCCTGATTCTTGCAATGCTCTTGGCGTTCCGGTTCGGCAGGTCGCTGGCGAAGCCGATTCAGACGCTCAAGTCTGGCATGCGGGAGACGGAGAAGGGGAACTGGGCGATGATCCCGCTGCCTCCGCACCGGGACGAAATCGTAGAATTGATGGTTCGGTACAATGTGATGGTGACAAGGCTATCCGAAGCCGTTGACCGCGTGGTGCAGGTTGAAATCAGCAACTCTGAGATTCGAATGGAACGTCAGAAAGCGGAGTATCAATCCCTGCAGCTGCAGATCAATCCACATTTTATGTACAACACACTCGAGACCATTGTTTGCTATGCCACGATTCAAGAATCAGAAGAGATATCTGAAATTGTGAAGGCATTGGCGTACATGCTGCGTTACTCGGTTCAAACGAATCTCGAGGAGATTACCGTTGCTAACGAATTGAAGCATGTTTTGTATTATATTGTTGTTCTGAAGCACAGAATCGGCCGTGATTTCGAGATTGATGTAGCAATAAAACCGGAGTATCTGCTTCATGTCATGGTTCGTTTGACCCTCCAGCCTTTAGTCGAAAATGTGTTTCAACATGCCTTTCCTGACGGGTTGGAAGATTATCACTTCGTTCGCATTGACGGAGGCGTTATTGACGGGATTTTCTGGATCAGTGTTGAGGATAATGGATCAGGGATGACGGAGGCCAAATTAACGCAGCTCCAAGCGAAATTGAATGCAAATCGGTTGGCGGATACAGATGAAGCAGGCAAAAAGGGTGGCATAGGTGTGCTGAACGTCCATCGCCGTATTCAAATGGTCTATGGAGAGAGCTATGGACTCAAGATTGAAAGCGTGGCTGAGCAAGGGACCAAAATGATCATGGTGATGCCTGCATCGCCTAAACAGAGTGATAAGCCAAATGTTGGATAGGGGGCGTATTCTTGAACAATCGTGAGAAACTGTGGTATCTGCAGCCTGCTAAGTTGTGGGTGGAGGCGCTTCCGATCGGAAACGGTCGGTTAGGCGGGATGATTTTCGGTCACGTACAGGAGGAACGCATTCAGTTAAATGAAGATTCCATCTGGTACGGAGGTCCTAAGGATGGGATTAATCCCGATGGTTCCCGTCATTTGGAGGGAATTCGGGAGATGCTTTTTGAAGGGAAGGTGGAGGAGGCCACGCGATTAACGCGAATGGCTCTTTTCTCCACGCCAAAATATTATAATCCGTATCAACCTTTGGGAGACCTGAGGCTTTATTTTCATGACCAAAAGGGTGAAGTAGAAGCGTATCGGCGAGAGTTGGATGTCAAGAATGCCATAGCTCGGACGAGCTATAAGGTAGGTGGAATTACCTATCGTCGTACGATGTATGCCAGTTACCCTGATCAAGTGATTGTTATCCGACTGGCATGTGATCAACCAGGGCAGCTGAACTTCTCGGCGAATCTGAATCGCAGACCCTACGAGGGAGAATCAGGCAGGTTATCTGCTGACAGCATCTGGATGGGCGGCGAATGTGGGAAGCACGGTGTCGAATATGCCTGTGTGCTGAAAGCAAAAGCTGAGGGCGGCACTGTCTCTGTCATTGGTGACTTCTTGTCTGTAGAAGGGGCCAGTTCCGTGACGTTGCTGCTTGCTGCAGCGAGTACCTTTCGTGAGTCGAACCCATTAGCTGCCTGTCAGCTGCATATCGCGGCCGCAGAGCAGTTTAATTCGGAAGAACTAGAGCACCGGCATATTCAGGATTATCAGCGTTTGTTCAATCGGGTGAGTCTGCAACTCACTGAGCATGACCCGTTAGACGCCTTGCCTACGGATCAACGGCTGAAGCTGCTGCAAGAATCACATGCGCATGTGGATGTTGGATTGATGGAGCTGTACTTTCACTTCGGGCGGTATTTGCTAATCGCGAGCTCCCGTCCTGGCTGCTTGCCGGCGAACCTGCAGGGAATCTGGAATGACAGTTTTACACCGCCTTGGGAGTCCAAATACACAATCAATATCAATACGCAAATGAACTATTGGCCAGCTGAAGTATGTGGACTATCCGAGTGTCACCAGCCCTTATTTGATCATATTGAACGCATGCAAGTGAGTGGTCGGCAAACCGCAAGAGAGCTATATGGCTGCTCTGGTTTCGTCGCCCATCACAACACGAATATTTGGGGAGAAACAAGACCAGAGGGTTTATTTCCGACTTGCGTCATATGGCCGATGGGAGCGGCTTGGTTAAGTCTACATCTGTGGGAGCAGTTTCTGTTTACGGCGGATAAGGATTTCTTACGGGGGAGAGCATACCCGATCTTGAAGGAAGCCGCGGCTTTCTTCGTAGATTATTTGGTGGAGGCGCCGAATGGACTGCTTGTGACAGGTCCCTCGGTCTCACCCGAGAATGTATACCTATTAACGGATGGGACTAGAGGGGCATTGACGATGGGGCCGGCTATGGATTCACAGATAATCCATGCCCTGTTCACGGCATGTATCCAGAGCTGTGAGCAGCTTCAAGTGGATGCGGAGTTCCGGGATCAGCTCGCTGCGCTGCTAGCGCGGCTGCCTAAGCCTCAGATCGGCAAACACGGGCAGATCATGGAATGGTTAGAGGACTATGCGGAGGAAGATCCAGGGCATCGTCATATTTCACAGTTGTTTGCGCTGCATCCTGGCACACAAATCAGCCCTCATCGCACGCCGGAATTAGCCATGGCTGCTGCTGCGACCCTAGAGCGCCGGTTGGCACACGGAGGCGGGCATACGGGCTGGAGCAGCGCCTGGATCGTTAATATGTACGCAAGACTTGAGGATGGCGAACAGTCGCATGCGCACTTGAGTCATATGCTGCGCAAGTCAACATATCCCAACCTTTTTGATGCCCATCCTCCTTTTCAAATAGACGGTAATTTCGGGGCTACGGCTGGTATCGTGGAGATGCTGCTGCAGTCACATGCGGATGAGCTAAGTTTGCTCCCTGCTCTGCCGTCTGCGTGGTCACAAGGGGCTGTGAGCGGCTTGAGAGGTCGTAATGGGTATGTGATTGATCTTAGGTGGTCCGAAGGCCGATTATCGGAAGCAGTTATACATGCTGCGTGTTCTGGCACTTGTAGAGTACGCACGGGCGAAGCTGTTCAGGTGCGTTGTGACGGAGAAGACATACGGGTGGACAGAGATCATACGGTTATAGAATTTCAAGTTGAAGCGGGCTCCACGTATCACATTTTCAGAAAATAGGGAACGTTGACTGTGATTCCTAGTCATTTCCATTTTCATAAATCGATCTGAGAGAATTCCGTGACAATTAAAAATTTCGGGCAAGTTATCCCTCATGGGTGCATAGGATTGTAGTACACAATTCACCATCACGAGCTGACCTATTGCCATTAAAGGCAGCAGTGAAAGGAGGTACCCATGGACATATTCAAAAGAATTTCAGAGCATCGTACGGAGAAGGATTCATTGAGCTGGACCGGTACGTTCGCGGAGTACATAGAATTGCTTCGCAGTAATCCTGGACTCGCAAGAACTGCGCATTCGAGGGTCTATGACATGATTGCTTCGCAAGGTATCAACGATCAAGTTGGCCACAAATCCTACAAATTTTTCAACCAAGAGATCTTTGGCCTGGATCGTGCCGTTGAGAAGCTAGTGGAAGAATATTTCCACTCCGCTGCCCGTCGATTGGATGTTCGCAAACGTATTTTGTTGCTAATGGGTCCTGTAAGCGGTGGGAAATCCACAATCGTGACCATGCTGAAACGTGGGTTAGAGCAGTTTGCCAAAACAGATCTAGGGGCTGTCTACGCGATCAAAGGGTGTCCGATGCATGAAGAACCGCTACATTTAATTCCGATGGAGTTGCGACCAGAGATTGAGCGCGAGTTAAATGTGAAAATTGAAGGCAGCTTATGCCCATCGTGCCAAATGCGATTGAAAACGGAGTACAACGGTTGTATTGAAGATGTGCATGTGGAGCGTGTTTTTGTTTCCGAGGAAGGCCGGGTAGGGATTGGTACGTTCAGTCCTTCAGACCCCAAATCGCAGGATATCGCAGACTTAACGGGAAGCATTGACTTTTCAACGATTACAGAGTTCGGTTCAGAGTCAGATCCGCGGGCGTATCGCTTCGATGGGGAGCTGAATAAGGCGAATAGGGGGATCATGGAGTTCCAGGAAATGCTGAAGTGTGATGAGAAATTCCTCTGGAATCTACTCTCACTTACACAAGAGGGGAATTTCAAAGCGGGTCGCTTCGCCCTAATTAGTGCCGACGAGTTGATTATCGCCCATACGAATGAAACCGAGTATAAGTCCTTTATCGCGAATAAGAAAAATGAGGCCTTACAGTCTCGTATGATTGTTATGCCGATCCCTTATAATCTGCGTGTATCCGATGAAGAGAAAATTTACTACAAACTTATCGGACAGAGTGATATGTCACACATCCATATTGCACCCCATGCGCTGCGTGTGGCCGCAATCTTCTCGATTCTGACGCGTTTGAAGGAAACGAAGAAGCAAGGGATGGATTTGATCAAGAAAATGCGCATGTACGACGGGGAAGTTGTCGAGGGTTACAAAGAGGCAGATCTGAAGGAAATGCAGAATGAGTATCAAGAAGAAGGCATGAGCGGCATTGATCCGCGGTATGTTATTAACCGAATTTCAAGCGCCTTGATCCGTCAGGATCTTCAATGTATCAATGCCCTAGATGTGCTGCGAGCTTTGAAAGACGGGCTGGATCAGCATCCATCCATTACGAAGGATGAGCGGGAGCGATTCCTCAATTTCATCTCGGTTGCCCGTAAGGAATACGACGATATTGCCAAGAAAGAAGTGCAGAAAGCGTTCGTCTACTCCTTCGAGGAGTCGGCTAGAACTATTTTCGACAACTACTTGGATAATATTGAAGCGTACTGCAATTGGGGTAAAATCAAGGATCCGCTGACTGGCGAGGAAATGGATCCAGATGAGCGCCTCATGCGTTCAATTGAAGAGCAGATTGGCATCTCGGAGAATGCGAAGAAAGCGTTCCGCGAAGAAATATTGATCCGCATCTCCTCGTACTCACGCAAGGGCAGAAGATTCGAATATAACAGTCACGAACGGCTGCGCGAGGCGATTGAGAAGAAACTATTCACTGATCTGAAGGACATCGTGAAGATTACGACCTCTACGAAAACACCAGACGAGAAGCAATTGAAGAAAATTAATGATGTGACGAAGCAGCTCATCGATGAGCACGGATATTGCCCGGTTTGCGCGAATGAATTACTCCGATATGTAGGAAGCTTATTGAATAGATAGGCGAAAGACTTGAAGCCAAAGACCTGAGAGGGTGACGACCCCTTAGGTCTTTTTGCTGTGCAAAGGATGCTGATTGTTGCCTAACACGAAATCTAGTAATCTCTCATATACTACTTTAGCTTCATATAAGGGAGGTGTAGAAGATTATGGCAGGAAACTCAATGAAAATAACAGGCGCGTATATTTTATTCGTAGTCAGCTTTCTAGCTATCATCTTGACCTTGGAGATGAAGCTTTTATCACCTTTGGGGGGGATTTTCATTGCAGGTGTAAGCTTCACTGGTGCTGTTCTGATGTGGAAGGATGCAGTCGAGTCATTACAAGGAGTTGGCACGGAACATGTCAACCGAGCCAAAGCCGATCGCTGATAAACAAGAGGATATAGACAACACCCCCCAGAAGTCGAAGTCTGAATCAGGAAAGTGGAGCGATCTATTTGGTTTCGGCAAGATGATGGACAAACTCCCACTTCACAAGCTCTCTGCAAGAATGGCTTACTGCATGTTTTTCGATTTACTCTTATTGTTTTTTGTTCTTATTTTACGTGCGACGGATACCAAAATGAATGATTTTCCGAATGCATGGGATTTCAGACTAATCGTACTCACGACCATTGTTGTTTTCTTCGTAGGCCTGTGCGATATGATGAAAATGAAGAAATAATTGCGATGAAATCCGTATTCGAAGCCTCTTTTGTAAAAAAAATTTAAAGAGGCTTATTTTTTGTTAGTAACATTTCGGGGGAATTGTAAACTATAGTTTACAGAAAATTCAGCATTTTACACAACGGTGAATAATGTCGAAAAATAAAGGTAGTTTGTAGAACTTTGTCGAATCAAATGGGAAAATAGGATATTTTAGTCTATTCTAGCAGTTCGTAAGAGAATCCGCATAAATTGCGCATAAAATTCGGAACTATTACAAAGGCGAAAATTTCATAAATATTCCATAAAATTCGTAATTTTTGGTACTTGGTACCTAGTCCGTAAGGTAGGCAACACATCGTATATATGATACACTTTGTGTACGAGATATACGAGAAAAATGATTATTATCCAAATTTTTTGTCGAAATCATCCTGTTTGTTTTCGTGATTGGGGTTTCCTATGATTGACATACATAGTCATATTCTGCCAGATTTAGATGATGGGGCATCTGATCTGGAACAAGCCGTTCTCATGGCAAGGGCAGCCGTGGAACAAGGAATACATACAGTAATTGCTACTCCCCATCATGAAAATGGTAGATTCACCAACGATGCAACTTTAGTTATAGAGCAAGTGAATTTGTTGCAAGCGGAGCTCAACAGGAGGGATATTCCTCTTCATATCCATCCTGGTCAAGAGATTCGCGTCTACCGAGAATTAATGGACGATCTAGAAGCGGGGCGCGCCATCACGTTAGATGGTTCACGCTACGTCCTTTTGGAATTCCCATCGGATCGCATCCCTTCGGGAATTGATGAGGTCTTGCACGAACTGCTGCTGCTGGATATCGTACCTATCATTGCACACCCGGAGCGCAATCGTGAGATTGCCCAGGATCCTACGAAGTTGCTCCAATTAGTGCAGTTAGGTGCTTTGAGTCAAGTGACAGCTCATTCCCTGCTCGGTCACTTCGGCAAGTCCATTGAATCACTGTCATTTGATTTATGCAGGAATCACTTAGCACATTTTATTTCGTCAGACGCACACAACACGACAAATCGTGGGTTTGCACTGGCCGAAGGCTATGAAGCTTTGCGTTCAGAACTAGGGCAAGGAATTGTGGTTTCTTTTCAAAACAATGCCAACAGGATCATACATAACCTATCGATTGAAACGCATTCCCCTGTTTGGTCGAAACCCAAGTGGTTTCAGTTTTGGAAATCTAAATAAAAGCAAGACAACTAATTTAAAGAGGTGAATTTTAGCATGACGATGAAAAAGAAATTAACGGTTACAACTTTGGCAGCGAGCATCATGTTTGCATCCATTGCTGGACTTCCATTGAGTGAGAAAGGTCTAGCTAACAAATTAGGGATTACGGCGGGTGTGGCTTCTGCTGCTACTGTTCAAGATCAACTGAATGCCCTGCGCACTGAACTTGCAAGAGATACACAAGGAATTGCAGATGTTAAGGCGACTAGAGATAATATCGCGGCACATACTTTTACAGATGTCGAGATGAAAGCAATTCTTGGGCCTGTATGGACGAAAGTTGCTGCGAAAGTGAATGCCAAGCACTTGACGGTTAATGTTAGCTCCGTATTTGCACTCTTTAATAGTCTGGACCTGTTCTATGATGGATCTGGCGCGGCTATAGAAGATTTGATTAATAATGAGGATGTTAGAACTGCAATTAATACTTTATTTGCCGCAGTTGATCTTCCGATCATTGGTCAAGTTGGCGGGTTGAGCAAACAAAGCATAGTTGAATTCCAAGATAAAGTCATTGAAGCTTTAAAGAACGAGTCCAATCAAACTACTCTAAAGTTAGGCGTGCTTGATGCGTTTGCGACGGAAAGTTTAGATCCAATAGTTGTTGCTATGAACACCGTAGTTAGAAATGACGTTTTAACGAAAGATCTACCTTTAAGTAATTTCTTGTCCTTATATGATATTGACCTTGAGGACCTTAATGAGATTCAAGAAAATGTTTCCAACTATTTTGAACTAAATAATCCTGCTCAGGGTGCACAAGCCAAATTAGCATCTAAAGCTGTTATTTCAGCTGGTTTGAGAAATGTACTTGCGGATAAAATCATTTATACACCAGGTGCATCTACTTCGATATCCGTCGCACCTGGCTCATTATCAGTACTCGGTGTACCAACAAGTAGTTTTATTGAATGGTCCCTTCACAGCGGAACAGGCGTGAAATACGAAGGTGGTAAGCTAGTTCTTGACGGTGGAAACTACGGAACTGGTATTATCCAAGCACGTGATTCTAAGTTCGGACTACTTCTATATATTTCACCTACGCTTACATTGTCGAAAACAGATGATACTGCTATAGGTGGTGGTGGTGGTTCAGTTAATACACCGGATCTAGAAGCAGCAAAAGAACTAAATGCTCTAAAAGGTCAGCTTGAAGGTGCATCAGAAGAAAAGAAACAAGAAATTTTCCGTAAAGCACAAGAAGCAGTAGCCAATGCCATTCGTGAACTAGCTACATTTGATCTGAACAAGTCGATTAAAGTTGAAGGCGACACGGCGAAACCAACGCTAAATGCGACTGAGCTAGCAGGCAAGATGAAAGATATTGCTGGAAAAGCGAAAGTGCTTAACGATCAATTGAAACAATTGAATCCTAATGCGACAGCGGAAAAGATTCAACTTACACTTGATTTCGGTTCAATCTCTGCCAAAACAACGGAAATCCCGTTAGGGAAAGCATTGTTGGATGCGGCCATTGCTAATGGTGTTGGCACAGTAGCGATTGCAATGAACGGTCTTTCACTTGGCGTGAATCCTAACGAATTTGGTGCTGATACTTCTCTTAAAGTAACTAGTCAAGATTCCAAAGTTGCAACAAGTGCAACACAATTGCCTGTAGCAGCTGGGGTTTACGAATTCGAATTTACATCTGGTGGCAAGAATATCAGTAACTTCAATACACCTGTTGAAGTGACGATTCCAGTTCCTAACGGCAGCAAATACGATACAGAATTGTTATCCCTAGCCAAAATCGTAGATGGCAAATTAGAATTCTACGGTGGCAGCTATGAGAATGGTGTTCTTAATGCACTACGTACAGGATTCTCCACCTATACAGTAGTTGAGAATAAAGTTGAATTCGGCGACACAGCTTCCGTTAAAGCATGGGCTGGCAGACAAATTCAAGTTGCCGCATCCAAAGGTATCCTAGAAGGTCGTGCAGATCAATCTTTCGTACCGAACGGACAAGTAACACGTGCAGAATTCGCGAAAATGATCGTCAAAACGTTCTCACTAGAAAGTGCAACAGCAACTGAGAACTTTACTGACGTCAATGATTCCGACTGGTTCAAAGTCTACGTGGCTTCTGCTGTTAAGAATGGTATCGTAAACGGGAAAGAAGAAGGCAAGTTTGACCCGAATGGCAACATTACACGTGCTGAAATGGCCGTAATGTCCGCTAGAGCACTTGCACTTAAAGGGATTTCATTGAGCCCAGCTAAGGTTGACGAAGCGCTCAAAGGATTCACGGATGTGAACGCAATTAACACATCATTGAAAGCTGGCGTTGCGCTTGCAGCAAATGAAGGCATTGTTATTGGTGAGGAAGGCAACGTATTTAATCCAAATGCGAATTCCACACGTGCTGAAGCCGCAGTTGTTATCTATCGTTTGTTGAATAAATAGAAACCGTATATTTCAGGAGGAATCCTCATCTCTACCAGATAGAGGGGGATTCCTTATCTTTTGTGTAAAATTGAAACCAACGACCAAGGTGAGACATGACATCATGTAGATGGAGGGAATGGCATGGAACTGGATTTAAAAGATTACTTGAAGATTATAAAGAAAAGGGTGTGGATGATACTTTCAATTGTTGTTCTGGCTACAGTAGCAACGGGGATTATCAGCTATTTCTTTATGCAACCCATCTATCAAGCATCCACCAAGTTAATTGTAAATAAATCAAATGATCAAATAGGCGTATCTCAAGTTGATATCAATACAGTGAATTTAAATATCAGACTCATTGACACGTATAAAGAAATTATTCGTACGCCAAGAATCATGGATAAGGTCGTTGCCGAATACCCACATTTGAAAATGACTGCTGAGCAGCTCGTCAAAACGGTAAAAGTGAGCTCAGTTAACAATACACAAGTTATGACGCTTATTGTAGAAGATCCTTCGTATGCACGTGCAGCGAGCATTGCCAATGCTGTGTCCATCGTATTCCAAGATGAAATCCCTAAGATTATGAAAGTCGATAATATTTCGTTGCTGAATGAGGCCAAAGATATAGAGAATCCGGTGCCTGTGAAGCCGAATAAAAAATTAAATGTAGCAATCGCCTTCGTCGTGTCCTTAATGATTGCACTAGGAATTGCCTTCCTATTGGAGCACTTTAACGATCAACTGACAACAGAAGAAGAAGTAGAGCAATTCCTCGGATTGCCAACACTAGCTATGATTACGAAGATGAAGCCGGAAGATTTCCAGAATCATCATAGCAAACAAATGAACGAACAAGTCGTGGGAGGACGATCGGATGTCAAACTCAACCAATAAAAGACCTATTATTACACATCAGAATCCCAAATCTCCCATTTCCGAATCATACAGAGCGTTAAGAACGAACATTCAATTCTCATCCATTGATGAGGAATTGCGAGTCATTATGGTGACGTCTGCTGGACCTGGCGAAGGTAAATCAACGACACTAATCAACCTAGCTGTAGCTTATGCACAGACAGATAAGAGAGTATTAGTCATTGATGGGGATCTTCGAAAACCAACCATGCACCATACTTTGCGCGTATCCAATCGTTGGGGACTTACCAACCTGCTAACGAATGAACTTACCATTCGCGAAGTGCTTCAAGACACATTCATTCCTAATTTGCAGATTATTACTTCGGGACCTATCCCACCTAACCCATCCGAGATTCTTGCTTCTAAGAAAATGACAAGCACGATTGAAGAATTGAAACAACGCTTTGATGTTATCCTGATCGACGCTCCACCCGCAATTGCTGTAACGGATTCGCAGATTATTTCTTCTCGCTCAGATGGTGTTATCTTGGTCGTGAATTCGGATCGGACGAAGAGAGAGGCCGTACTTAAAGCGAAGCAGAATCTAGATAATGTACGTGCGAGGATACTTGGCGTCGTCTTGAATAACGTAGATCGCAAAAATAAAGATGCTTACTATTACTATTATTATGGTGAAAGTCAATAAGATCACCTATGAGTGAGGGATTCCCGTGAAGTTAGGCAACAAACAGACAATACTTGTTATGCTCGATATGTTTCTGATTTGGTTAAGCATATTGATTGCCTATTTATTGAGGTTCGAATTGCATATTCCTGCGTCCTATATGAGACAGTGGGTGGAATATTCAGTGTTATCCATTGTTGTGGGATCTGCTTGTTTAATCTACTTCAAGATGTATCGACGCGTTTGGGAATATGCAAGCATAGGCGAAGTCATTTCCATTGTCAAAGCCGTCGTCGTTACCTGCACGCTATCTTATTTCATTATGATTTTGTTACATGAGCCAAGAGTCCCGTTCGCCATATTCATCAGGGTAATGGAGAACATGATTCTTATCATTGGAGCAAGTCGTTTTGTCTGGAGAGTGGTTAGAGATAAATACTACAAGAAGAAATCTAACCAACGGAAAGCGTTAATTATTGGGGCAGGTGCCTGCGGAATCTTAATTGCTAAAGAGTTGAAATATAATGCCAATTCCCCCGTTTATCCTGTTGCCTTCGTTGATGATGATCCAGCCAAGTTCAAGCATATAATCATGGGTGTCCCCGTTCTTGGTGACCGAAATACGATTATTCAAATCGTTGAATCCAGTGAAATTGACGAAATCATTATTGCAATACCATCCGTTTCCAAACTGGAAGTTTCTGAAATCATTGCAATTTGCAAACATACCAAAGCCAAAATGAAAATTATTCCTAGGATTAATGACTTGATCGAAGGCAAAGTCACAATTAATGCAATTCGCGATGTGCAGGTAGAGGATCTGCTTGGCCGTGACCCGATTAACGTTGATCTCGAGGGTATTGCGAATTATGTACAAGGTAAAGTCGTTCTCATCACAGGAGCAGGAGGGTCCATTGGCTCCGAATTGTGTCGGCAAATTGCACCTTTTCATCCCCATAAGTTAATTTTGTTAGGTCATGGTGAGAATAGTATTTATACTATCGAGAAAGAGATACATAGACTTTTCCCAACCTTACATATAGAAGCAGTGATTGCAGACGTTCAAGATATGGAACGAATGAAAGAAGTCTTCCAAACTTTTCAGCCAAAAGTTATTTTCCACGCAGCTGCTCATAAACACGTTCCCCTCATGGAACGCAATCCAGCAGAAGCTATTAAGAATAACGTTTTTGGAACCCGAAATGTTGCAGAATGTGCTCATCAATTTAACGCAGAAAGATTTGTACTCATCTCAACGGATAAAGCCGTCAATCCCACAAGCATCATGGGAGCTACAAAGCGGATTGCTGAACAAATCATTCAAAGTATGGATCTCGTCAGCCAAACCAAATTCGTAGCCGTGCGCTTCGGTAATGTACTAGGTAGTCGCGGTAGTGTAATCCCGCATTTCAAAGAACAGATCGCCTTAGGCGGTCCTGTAACCGTTACGCATCCTGAGATGGTGCGTTATTTCATGACTATTCCTGAAGCTGTTCAGCTAGTTATCCAAGCAGGTGCATTCGCCAAAGGCGGAGAGATCTTCGTCCTAGACATGGGTGAACCGGTCAAAATCGTTGATCTAGCTATTGATCTTATTCGTCTATCCGGTTTCGAACCAGAAGTCGACATTGAGATTCAATTCTCTGGCGTTCGTCCAGGAGAGAAGCTATATGAAGAGCTGCTGTTAAGTGAGGAAGGGCTAGGGAACACCTCCCATGACCGTATCTTCGTGGGAAGTCCCCTGAAGATTAGTCAGAGTGAATTAGCATTGAAAATTCTAAGATTAGAAAAAGTAATTGCTGATAAACATGGAACCGTCTATGAGGCTGTAAAGCATTTGGTGCCGAGTTTTAGTAATGTTGGTTAGAGGGATTTCGGTAGTAAGTTTGATATTACAAAAATTGTATGGTTAATGAGGTGGAAAATATGACAAACACTAATATGATTAATATTAACATGAGAAATATTCCTTTCTCTCCACCCGATATAACAGATGCTGAAATTGAAGAAGTAATTAAAACAATGAAGTCCGGTTGGATTACAACTGGGCCAAGAACAAAGTTATTTGAGATGAAAATAGCAGAATATATTGGTTCTAATAAAGCTGTTTGCTTAAATTCTGCAACAGCGGCAATGGAACTTACATTGCGAATTCTGGGAATCGGTGTTGGAGATGAGGTAATTACAACAGCTTACACCTATACTGCTACTGCTTCGGTTATTGAACACGTGGGTGCAAAGATTGTGTTGGTAGATAACGCGGCAGATTCTTATGAAATGGACTATGAGAAGCTAGCTGATGCTATTACAGAAAGAACGAAAGCTATCATTCCTGTTGATTTAGCTGGGAAAATGTGTGATTACAAAACAATATATAAAGTATTAGAAAGCAAGAAAGAGCTATTTAAAGCTAATAATGAATTTCAAAAGCTGTTCGATAGAGTGATAGTGATGTCTGATGCTGCACATGCTTTTGGAGCTGAGGCAAATGGATTGAAATGCGGAAACGTTGCAGATTTTACTTGTTTCTCTTTTCATGCAGTGAAAAACTTGACAACTGCCGAAGGCGGTGCGGTTGTTTGGCGAGATAGAATTGGTTTAGATGATGAGTGGTTATACAAGCAATTTATGCTATATAGTCTTCACGGACAATCTAAAGACGCGCTTGCAAAAACGCAAAAGGGCTCATGGGAATATGATATTATCTATCCTGCGTATAAGTGTAATATGACTGACATTATGGCAGGGTTTGGGTTGATTCAATTAAATAGATACGATGGCCTAATGAATAAACGTAAAGAAATTATAGAAATGTATGATAATGCGTTGCTGCCGCTAAGGATTCAAAGATTAGTTCATTACGGCGAAAACTTCTCATCTTCTGGACATCTTTATTTAACTAGAATACCTGGAATAGGAGTAGTCGAGCGAAATGAGATTATTACAAGGATGGCTGAGGCTGGGATTGTGTGTAATGTTCATTATAAGCCATTACCAATGTTTACTGCCTATAAGAATCTAGGTTTTGATATAGAAGATTATCCAAATGCCTTTAGTATGTATGAAAATGAGATTACATTACCTCTTCATACTTTGTTAAGTAAAGAAGATATAGATTATGTGACCGGTACTTTGAAGAATTTGCTAAATGAAATCCAAGTGAGGTAACGGGATGTATAGGATAATATTTAAAAGAGTATTTGATGTTTTACTAGCAATAATTATGTTGCCGATTCTAATGGTTATCTTGATTATAGTCGGACCAATAATTTATCTGGAAGATAAAGGACCTATATATTATAATGCCCCTCGGCTTGGTAAAAATGGTAGAATTTTTATGATGTATAAGCTGCGTTCCATGAGAATGAATGCACCTGATTTAAGAAATGCTGATGGATCAACATTCAATGCTGAGAATGATCCTAGATTAACTAAGATTGGAAAGTTTATTCGAAAGACAAGCTTGGATGAATCACCACAATTGATAAATATAATCAAAGGGGATATGAGCATCATTGGACCAAGACCCGATTTGCCTGAACATAGAGATCTATATGAGGGGAATGAAAATCGGAAGTTAGAAATCAGACCTGGTGTTACTGGATTTAATCAAGCTTATTATAGGAATACGATACCATGGAAAGAACGTATTCAAAATGATATATACTATGTAGATCATTTCTCTTTGTGGCTTGATATTAAAATTTTCTTTAAAACTGCAGTATCAGTGATAAAACGTGAAGATGTATTTGTAACAGAAAATAGTGTGAAAACAGTTGATAATAATGGTGTTGGTTTGTAAAGTGGGGGTGCCAATGGTGGAAAGAGCAGTAACATTTAATGACTTAAAGTGGGATACAGATTTCTTCGGTGTTACAAGTGCAAAAGCCATCTTGCATAAGCCGCTAACAATCGATGAATGGGATGTATTAAATGGGAAATTTAATGACTATCAGTTTGTTTCTATTGAAAATAGAAATTCAGAGCCAGTGAATGCTCAACTAATTGGAAAATACACCTCAGCATACTTAGTAGATGTGAATATACAATTTGCGAAGAGATTAGAAGAATCTCATACAGTATCATCCAATATTGTAATACATCAAGCACTTGACAAGAATGATCAAATTCTCAAGATTGCAGATTTTCAGTTTTCAAAATTTACAGAGGATTCTGAGTTAGCAAAAAGAAGCGGTGATCAAGTGTATCGACAATGGTTAATAAATTCTTTTGGCAACTCAGAGAAGTATTTTGCAATATCAAAGGATAAGAGTGATATAGTAAACGGATTTTTGTTACATTCCTATTTTGAAAATAGTTGTGTGGTAGAGCTTATTGCTGTTTCTAAGATTAGTTCAAAGAGTGGGATAGGCACAGAATTGTTTAAGGCGGTTGAACAGTTTTCATACCAACGTGGGATAAAACAAATTAAAGTCGGTACCCAGGTTCGAAATATGGCAGCAATCAACTTTTATTATAAAGTCGGATGTAAGCAAATTGGTTGCCATCAAGTGTTTCACTTGTGGAACATGTAAAAATGAAATTATTGTAGGTTGGAAGAATTAATCCGAAAAACGATTATCGTCTAACAGAGTATTTTGTTTTAGCAAAGAAATAAGAGGCTCTAAAGTATCTAGTTTTTAAGTTCATAGAAATTCTATAGCGATTTCAAAGTGATTTATACTTGTTATGGATTAGAATTATTAATGTGTACTACTTTATAAATGCTAGTTTACTTAGTTTAAGTAAAAATATTGATGCAAGTAGCTAGTTTGGGGGAAAAATGAAGAAAATTCTTATTGTTTCGTCGGTAAGTAGACAGTTTTATTTGTTTGAACAAGGGAATATAGAAGTTTTGAAATCATTAGGATATGAGATACATGCTGCTGCAAATTTTAATGATGCAAACGAAAGGTTGGATACTTTAGATATTATACGACATCATTTTGATATTGAGCGTTCACCATTTTCATATAAAAATTTAAAAGCATATGGCCAACTTAAAAATATCTTGAAATCTGAGAAGTTTGATGCAATACACTGCCATTCACCAATTGGAGGCGTGTTGGCACGACTAGCAGCGAAAGCTGTAGGAAATTGCCCTGTATTATATACTGCTCATGGGTTTCATTTTTATAAAGGTGCAAGTTTAGTGAATTGGGCAATGTTTTACCCTGTAGAAAAGTTATTGGCGAGGCATACAGATCATCTTATTACTATTAATAAAGAAGATTTTAATAATGCTAATAAATTTAAAGCAGGACAAATACATTATGTTCCCGGTATTGGCGTGAGCACAAAATTATTTAATGAAAATGCAGTCAGTAGAGAGATGAAGCGTGAGGAATTGGGGATATCAGAAAATACAATGGTATTACTTTCAATAGGTGAACTTATTAAACGTAAGAATCATGAGACTTTAATAAGAGCTTTATTGAAAGTAAAGAAAAAGAATTTTGTGCTTTTAATATGTGGTAGAGGAGTTTTGGAAAGCTACTTAAAGGAGCTTACTATTTCCTTGGGAATTCAAGAGAAAGTCAGATTTCTAGGTTTTAGAAACGATATCAAGGAAATTTGTGTCGCATCTGACATATTTGTATTTCCTTCGTATCAAGAAGGATTACCTGTTTCTGTGATGGAAGCAATGTCTGCAGGCTTACCAGTTATAGCATCTGAAATACGAGGGAATATAGATTTAATACAAAATGGTATTGGGGGATATCTGTTAAATCCTGATGATATTGATGGATTTGCTAATTCAATTCAAATACTGATAGAAGATGCTAAGTTACGTAAGGTCATGAGTGTGAAGAATAAAGATGAAGTGAAAAGATATGATATAAGTAAAGTAAAAGCTAGAATGATAGAAATATATAGTTCACTTTAGAAGAAAAGAGTGTCTACGAATGAGAGTTATATTTGTACGATCAAATCCTGTCGATCCTGATTCTAGAGTGGAAAAAGAAGTGAATAGTCTTATTAAAGCAGGACACGATGTTGAGATTCTCGCATGGGATCGAAGCTCAAAATATATTATAAAGGATTCTCAATTGAATTTAGAATTTGGTAATGTGAAAATCCACCGTTTCGGAATACCAGCCTCTTATGGTGGTGGAGTTCAAAAAAACTTTTGGCCATTATTTCAATTTCAAATAAGGGTATTTAATTGGTTGATCAAGAATAAACATCGGTATGATGTTATTCATGCTTGTGATTTCGATACTGCTTTTATATCTAATATAGTTTCAAGGACAGTAAAGAAGAAGTTGGTCTATGATATTTTTGATTATTACGTAGATTCATTTAATGTACCTCAAAAACTTAAAAAGTATATTGTTTATCAAGACCATGCCATAATAAATAAAGCGGATGCTGTAATCATATGTACCGATAAAAGACAAGAACAAATTAAAGGGACTAGTCCTAAACGGTTAGCTGTAATACACAATACACCAGCTAGAATTGAACATGGTTTTCAATTAAATTTGGAAACCAATATAACAAAAATAGTATATGTTGGGATACTTGGAGAAGGAAGATTTATACGTGAAATAGTGGAGATTGTAAAAAAAAATCCTCAATATGAGTTTCACGTTGGTGGTTTCGGGGAATATGAGAATTATTTGGAGAAAGTAGCGTTGGAATTTAGCAATATTATTTTCTATGGAAAGCTACCATACCATAAAACACTTGAGCTAGAGAGTAGTTGTGATATAATGACTGCGATTTATGATCCGAGTGTACCTAATCATTATTTTGCAGCTCCTAATAAATTTTACGAAGGATTAATGTTAGGTAAGCCGTTAATTATGGCGAAGAACACAGGTATGGATGCTATTATAGAAAAAAATGGTTTCGGTGAGGTAATTGACTATAATCAAGAGAGTCTTGAGAAGGCTCTAATGAAGTTAGTTGAGCGGAAAAAAGAGTGGGGTGAAGCTTCGACCCAAATGAAGAACCTGTACCGAGATAAATATAGTTGGGATGAGATGGAAGTAAGGTTAATTAATATTTACAGAAATATATAAATAAGGTTTATTGAAGATTCGTTAGACTTACGTTGTTAATGTAAAGGAAGGTAATTTGTAAGTGAAAATTTTATATGTAGTTTCCAGACCTTTAGAGATTAATACATCTTCTTCAATCAGAAACCGAGCGACAATTGAGGGATTATTAACATTAGGACATAATGTAGATCTTATTACGACTGAGTTTGATAAAAATCATTCTAATTATGATCATAGTTTATCCTATAGTAATTTAAATGTAAGATATCTAAAATTGGGTGGAATACAAGATATTGCAAAAATCACTAGGAAATTCAAAGCAATACAACCGTTTAAAAAGTTAGCCTATAATGTAATGAAATTCTTTGAGATTTATGACAATCTCAAAGGGATAGTAGACTATGTAACAAAGGATCATTTGGAAATAACAGATAATAAATATGATTTAATTATCTCTTCATCAGACCCTAAGTCGTCACATCTTTTTGTTAGAAGAATGTTTGAAAGAGGACTAGTAAATAAAACTCCATGGATTCAAATTTGGGGGGATCCATTTTTGTCGGATATAACTAGAAGCAATAAATTGTTAAATTCAAAAATAAAAAAAGAAGAGAAAAAACTCTTTGAGTTTGCAAATAAAATAATCTACGTGTCAAGTTTAACAATGAATGAACAGAAAATATTATATCCGGAGTATTCTATGAAGATGGATTATATACCAATCCCATATGTGAAGGAAGAAGTTTATCCTAATAAAGAAATTGATAAAGGGAAATTAACTTTTTTATATTGTGGTGATTATTCATCAAAAATAAGAGATATCAAACCTCTCTATAATGCAATAAATGATTCTAGACATAATTTAATCATATGTGGATTAAGTGATATTAATATTGATTGTACAGACCGAATTCAAGTTTTCCCTAGAGTATCATTCGAGAAAACTAAAGAATTTGAGAAGGAGTGTGATGTATTAGTTCACTTAAGTAATATTGCAGGCACACAAATCCCAGGTAAAATTTATCAATATTCTGGTACAAACAAGTTGATTTTATTTATACTTGATGGACAAAAAGAAACATTAATAAAAACATTTAATAAATACAGCCGTTATATATTTACAGATAATAAAAAGAACCAAATCGAAGAGATAATCACCCGAATTGAGAGTGATGAATTTGAAAACACAAAATTTGTGGTGAAAGATTTCAGCCCAGAAAACATTGTAAACAAAATTATTAGCATAAACACATAAGTAATTATTAAAACTGGAGTGTAATTAATGGCAATTTGGCTAGTATTATTTTTATACAGTGTATTGTTGATAATAGGGATCTATAATCTGTTTACTGAGTATAAGCATAAGAAAATTCTGAATGCATTCATATTTTTTCATGCAGCATTCATATTGTATTACATATTAATTCCAATTTTTAGTCTGATCTTCATAGACATAAATTCTAAAGGTTTAAAGGGGTTTATATTATGGATTAGTTTAGGTGATTCATATGACATATTTTATGCATTTTCTTATACGGTAATTGCTTATTCAGTGTTTATGATTGCTTATCGTATAAGGTTTACATCTAATATAAAACGAAATAGTAAAGATAAAGGAAATTCTAAAAATGAAAACAGAATAAACATAAGTGATAATAGTAGAGTATATAAGCTTGCAGTTCTCGCGGGGGTTTCTTCATTAACAATTGGTGTGTTTGGTGAGTTACTTATAGCTAATAGTCTTGGAGGTATTCTTAATGCGTTAGCAATGGGGGATCAGTTAAGAGCTTATGGAAGTGATAATTCATATTTAATACCTCAAAATAGACTTTTTGCAATAGTATTAATGGTTAGTTCACTTGCTTCAACTTATTTCTTAGTTTATGCATTAAGAATTAAAAGAAGCGTTTGTGTTCTAGTTATCCTCTTAATATCAATTTTTGCAAGTATTTTTCTTCTTTTTATTAATGCAGGAAGGTTAGGAGTATTACTTTTTGGACTAACATTTTTTATAGATTTTGCTTTTAGAAAATCTAAACATCCATTTATATATATATTTGTATATTCTATTATAGGTTTTATTTTACTTAAACGTCTTGATGATCTATTTTTCTACCTTAGTTATGGGTATATAAAACAAAGCTCAACTGATTTTGGTTCATTTTTAAATGAATTTGCGTTTCCATATCTAAATTTATTAAATGTGCATCATATTAATGATGCCTTTGGACTTAGAATGGGTGTGGATTATTTTACTTGGATAATTAATATTTTTCCAAGCTCAGTGTTAAATGTTTTCGGTCTAACGAAAGTAACATCAGGTTATGTCTATATAACACAATACTATTCAGGAACTGACATTCAAGGTGGAATTCCAACAGATTTAATAACCTTAGGGATTAGACAATTTGGTTTTATAGGTATATTGATAATATTTATAATCGTGGCTGGTATATGTAAAAAAACGGATGAAGTGATTGATCATTTACATTCAGATAAATTTTATTTCATTACATTGAGAATAGCACTAATTATGTTTATCATAGTTCCATATGCTGATTTAGATTCATTCTTTCGTAATAGATATGACATGATTATGGTACTACTATTTGCTGTTATGGTTAATTTAATTAACTATAAGTATAACAGAAATGCTAAGAGGAACTAGTTAATGGGGGATAAAGTAAAAATATGAGGTTTTTTATACATAAGATATTTATTTTATTTTCAAAATTGATTATGCCTTTATTTTTTAAAAAAGAATTTCTAAAAGGACGTTGGTTTGATAACAATATTGAAGGTTGGAAATGGTGCTGGAGAAGTTTATTATTTCAAAAATTTCTAGGAAAGAATAGACATGTTCCATTTCCTGTGTCCCATAATAACATAATCGGAAAAACGGATAAAATTTTCTTTAATGTAAATGATTTGAATAATTTTCAACACATGGGCTGCTATTTTCAGAATTGGAAAGGCGGAAATATTGTAATTGGAGAAGGTACATATATTGCTCCAAACGTTGGGTTAATTACTGAGAATCACAATATATATGATTTAGATGTACATGAAGAACCTAAAGATATTATTATTGGTAAACATTGTTGGATAGGAATGAATGTAGTAATTCTACCTGGTGTGGTGTTAGGGAATTATACCATAGTTGGTGCAGGTGCAGTCGTAACTAAGAGCTTTGAAGAAGGACATTGTATAATTGGTGGTGTAGCCGCTAAGAAAATAAAAGATTTAGAAAAGGAACTGCGATCTAATGCAAATAAGACTGAAAAAGGTACTGCTAGAATCACAGTATTTTAAATATATTTACCAATTAACAATGGGATCTTTTCTTGCTCAAATAATTACAGTTTTAGTAGCACCTTTTATGACAAGATTATATGCACCTGAAGAGATAGGTATTTATACCTTATTATTGACTGTAGTAACTATATTTGGGCCTGTTTTGTGTGGAAAATATGATCAGGCAATTGTAGCTGCAGAAGATGAAAATGAAATCGTACAATTAATTGTTGGAAGTATTTTTGTTTCTTTTGTATTTATTATATTAATTACAATAGGCTTTAATATTTATTTAACATTGAATTCACAAATAACAGATAAAGTTGGAGGATTCGCTTATTTAGTAATAGGTGTATTATTTATTACAGTGTTTGTTAATATCTTAACCGCATATAACAACAGGTATAAAGAGTACAAAATTATTTCAACTGTTATTGTTACTAGAACATTGGCTCAAAATGTAGGGGTATTAGTCTTTGGTCTTTTAAAATTTGGATCAATAGGTTTATTATTATCTCAATTAATAGGAATGTTAGTAGGGTTTAAAAGACAAGGAAAACACTTATATCAGAATAGAAGAAAACTAAGGGAAGTAACTTTTAAAGGAATAAAAACATCCTTAATTAAATACAAAGATTTACCAAGATTCTCTATGCCAGCACATTTTATAAATACAGCAGCATACTCCATCCTAAACTTTTTTATTATCGATCTCTTTGGTCTAGCAGTTTTTGGATTCTACGCGATTTCTTATAGGATCTTAGGGTTACCTTTAAATTTGATTAGTATGAATGTATCAAAAGTTTTTTTTCAAAGAGCATTTGAAGAAAAAAAAATGTTAGGTAATTATAGGAGTTCGCTAAAGATAATAAGCGTTTTTCTTTTGTGTTTATCTATACCTATGGTAATAATATTATTTATGTTAGGGCCATTTGTATTTAGACAAGTTTTCGGGGGAGGGTGGAATGAAGCAGGAGTTTATGTGCAAATTCTATCTCCAATGTATGGGCTTAGGTTTATAGTTTCAGCTTTAGCTCCCGCGTTGATTATCTCTGGGAAACAAAAGATGGAATTTTATATGTCCAATTTATTTATAATAGCATCGGTTCTTTCTTATATGGTTTGCAAATTAATGGGAGGGGAGATATACATATTCTTAACAATTATAACTTTAACTTATTCTTTAATTTATATAATTTTCTATTTATATATATATAAATTAAGCAAGGGTATTTGAGCTAAAGCTATCTTGTAATAGAGGGGTTTAACAAATGATAAATATTATAGGTTTAGGTTACATTGGTCTTCCTACAGCATTAATGATCGCGAAGTATGGAGTTAAAGTAGTAGGAACTGATTACAATATTGAACTCATAACTACTTTAAATGAAGGGAAAGTGACCTTTGAAGAAAAGGGTCTAAAAGAACTTTTTCAAGAAGCTATTGCAAATGGGATTGAATTTACTACAGAATATCAAAAAACACATACATATATTATTGCAGTACCAACACCTTATCTTAAAGAAAGTAAGAAACTTGACTCGAAGTATGTAGTTTCAGCAGTAAACAGTATTCTTGATATTTGCGAGAAAGGTGCAGCCATAATCATAGAATCAACAATTTCTCCAGGTACAATTGACAAATATGTTCGGCTAGTAATAGAAGAAAGAGGGTTTGTAATTGGGGAAGATGTACATTTATTACACGCACCTGAAAGAATTATCCCAGGCAATATGATTTTTGAACTCGAAAATAATTCAAGAACAATTGGGGCAGATAACCCAGAAATTGCTGAAAAAATAAAGGGTTTATATTCACATTTTTGCAAGGCAGAGATAGTGATAACAGATATAAGATCGGCGGAAATGTCAAAAGTTGTAGAAAATACTTATAGAGATATTAATATTGCATTTGCTAATGAATTAGCAAAAATTTGTCGTACTGATAAAATGAATGTTTATGAGATTATTAGAATCGCAAATAAACATCCAAGAGTTGATATATTACAACCTGGTCCTGGTGTGGGGGGACATTGTATTTCTGTAGACCCATGGTTCTTAGTTGGAGATTATCCTGATCTAACTAATCTTATATTAACAGCACGAAAAATAAATGATTCTATGCCAAGGCATGTATTAGGCAGAATTAGAGATATTATGAGGAAACATGATATAAAAGATATATCGAAAGTAGGTATTTATGGTTTAACATATAAAGAGAATGTTGACGATACAAGAGAAAGTCCAACACTTCAATTGTTAGAGAGAATGGATGAGCATTTGGCATTTGGTGTTAAAATATTCGACCCTTTTGTTAAGAAAAGAATCGTTGATCATCAATTTATGAATTTCGAGGATTTCTTAAACGAAATAGAAATACTTGTTATTATGGTGGGACACGATCATATCAAATATAATATGAATCTTATAAAAGGTAAGATTATTCTAGATACAAAGAATATTTGTACATTTGATGATGCATATAAACTATAAATAAAATTAGGACGAGTGGAGAAAAAACAGATTAATATATGATTGCAAATCGATATCATTAAGTGTATTTCTAGTTAATGGTTAAAGTTGAAAAGAAAAGATTTTTTCAACGAGGCTTTTGACTGGATATTAAATTCACACACTTTTTAACACCAATCACCTACATATGAATATCTTTCTTTGCAATAACACAGTTTGTTAATAATTATCACTCTTAAGCTGTGGATTTTTCACTTATCAATGAGCTTTTCAGAGATAAGTTCCATCGACATTTATTAATTTATTTGGGCAAACACAAAATAGAAATACTCGTCTAATTTTCGAAAGTGGATGAACTTCTACTTGAGTAAATGAGGAGAACTTGTAACCTAGTACTTCCGCCCCTCCCTCCAAATCAATAATCACGACAAACAGACCATTGCCGCATTTCTTGCTTTTGCTACAATGAGTATACAAGTCAATCACATAAATCGGACGATAATGGCAAAGCTGATGAAAATCAGTGACGCAAAGCTATAGGGACTAAGCTGGTTATGCCAGTATGTCAGCCAGCTTCCGAATCATCGTGCCTCCCAGTGATTTATGTGAAATCGAGGAGGGATTGAGATGGATAAGTATTGGCATTCTTTTTGGCTGAGATTTAATGAGGTTATCCTGGAGAGTTGCATTTGTGATGTGGAGCGGACGAAGATTTTTAATAAAATTAGTTATCATCGTACGAAACTGTATACATAATGAAAGCACCCTGAGGGTGCTTTTTTGGTTGTTCGTTGAATGTTGCCGCGGTATTGTTTTAAACAGAAATTAGGTCTGTTGACCATGACTCTGGTCCCTCTGCAAGTTTCAAATCCTCAGGTATAATGGTTGTAAGTAGAGCTTGTACAAAACTAATTATTTGGTACTATTTGAGAATCGCCTGCGTTTAAATCCCCAACATTTGATCCAAATGTCGCCTTCATCATCTTTGAAAAGCTTGATACCTAGTAGTTTCAATGGGGTCCATACTTCTGAAAAGTAGTAGTTAGGCAATCGCATCATCTCCTGTGTAAGATGTATATTACTTTTGAATATAATCGTTATAAATTGAAAAGTATGTCGAAACATGTCGCTTGCTTTATGTAGCGATTATTTTTGCGTTCCAATGCACCTGGTGGTGCATTTTTTTTGCGTTTTCGCTACAATATGTGACTTATTGACTCATAGAGTTTATAATAAAGATATCCATTATGTGACTTGGCTGGTGATGATATGAAGAAAAAGAAGTGGACGAAGCGACTAATCTGGATCGGAAGTAGTGCTGTTATGCTGCTTGTCATTGGGTATTTAGGCATGAATATAGCGATGTCATATTTCCTGAATTCTATGATTCCCTCGATTCCTTCGGAGATTAGTCAAGCGGCTGATGAAGAATCTAGTGTGATAGCTTCTGATGGTAATAGTATGACAATGGCAACAACTGAATCGAAGGAGCTTAATAATCCTGATGTGAAGAAGCTAGATGAGGTGTCTACGTTAAGACCGCAAGGGACGTCGGTTCCTACCGGTACGTCACTGGAGAAACAAGCTACTGATTCATCTACTCAGAAATCAAATGATTCTAAGGGTATTGAACAGGTGCCTACACCAACTCCAGCAGCTACGAAGAATGGGACAGGCTACGAGGCTCAAATTACGACGGAGAAGGCGAAAGAAGTACAGGAAGCGATTACGCTTAAGGAGAAGGCTTCTGTGACTTCGGTGCTTATGAAGAAATTAAGTGCGTCTGATCTCCAACTATTTGCGAAGATGGCTGGCAATGGCATATCTCCTGAAGAGAAGAAGAAAGCCAAGGATATTATTTTGCAGAAGCTAACGGAAGACGAGTATAACCAATTGATTGGTATTGCAGCGAAGTATGGCTTGAGCCAAGGGAAGAAATATGCAGATACGCAGCCGAAAGCTACAAAGTAATGAAATAACAACTGTTAATCGACAGTAGGGGGTTGAGATGAGAAAGAGACTCATACTGACAGTCATTGTGCTAGGTATGCTAGGAGTAGGCGGATATACGGCTTATAGCTACGCGATGAATGTGATTGCTGACAAATTAGCCCAACAACTTGTTATGGATAGTGGGACAAGCCAGGAATGGTTGGCGTCCATGGATTTGCCTGCTATTGCAGATACAATTGAAATTCCTCCTGCTGGTACACGGAGTGTTGAGACATCGAAGTCTGCCTCTGATGATAAGTCGAATGAAAGCGTTATGCCTAAGGATACGGCTGGTCAGGTAAGCAACGTGAATACCGCACAGGGGCAAGAGGCAACTACGGGAAATGAACCGAAGAAGTCGACTGCAACAGAGAAGAAGGAAACTCTTCAATTTGATAATAAGCATGAGGCAGTTAAGTTCGTAATGAGCCGATTCTCGGCATCTGAACTTAACAAGCTTAGGCAAATGGCTAGCGGCGGATTGACGCCTGAGAAGAAGGCGGAGCTGAAGAAAATTGCCTATACGAAGTTTAGCGCAGCCGAAATTGCAGCTGTACAGAAAGTGGTTTCCTCCCAATAATACATAGAAGAGGTGTTCAGGAAGTGAAAGCAAGTCAACGACTGAAAGTAATTACAGGTTTATCATTAGCGGTTATGATGGGGATTACTGCGCAAGCATCAGCAGCACAAGCACCATTGGATGTGAATGTGTATCAGGTTCCGATGCATTTTACGTTTGATGGGAAGGAATACGCTCCTCCAGAGGGTCAGCAAGGTTTTATTTATGAAGGCACGACTTATGTCCCTATTCGATTCATTTCTTACTCACTAGATAAAGCGGTCAACTGGGACCCAACTACCTACACGGTAACGATTGCAGAGCCTCAGGCAACAGATAAAATCAATATCAGTGAGTATAAATTGAATACGCAGGTTTACTCGAAAAGTAATGAGAAGTTCGATAAATCGAAATTGGCTCCAAGCAATTTGAAGGTGTATAAAGAGAAGATTAATTATGTTTTTGATGGTGTAAAAAAGAGCCCGGCCGATGAATTACCAGGGTATATTGTGGATGGCAGTTTGTTTGTTCCGATCCGATTCTTCTCGGAGTCTGTCGGGAAAACGATTAACTGGAATCCGGAAACTTATACGGTGTCTGCCGACACGAAGGAAGATAAGAAGCCTGAAGTGAAATTACCGGAGACGAAGCCTGTTGTAACGCCGCCAATTGGTGGCGGGGTTGGTGGTGGAGGCGGTGGCGGATCCACCATCAAAGCATCTGAAGCTTCGATTAGAGCTGATGCTGAAGCAAAAATGGATCAACTAAAAGCAGAAGCAAAAGCTGCATTACAAGCACTATATGATCAATATAAAGCAAATCCAGATCCAAGTTTGATCCTGGAAGGACTCGCGAAAGTTGAGCAATATGATAATCAATTTGCTCAACTTAACAATGACACGAAATCAAAGCTAAGTGAAAACGGTTATGATACTTCTATCACGGATAGGTACAAGGAACAATACGAGCAAATGAAAGAAGATGAAAAAGCTAGTATTAACAAAAAATAACCCCGCCCATTTTTTGGGCTTTCATTCACCGAGTAGGCTATCGCACACATACAGTATAGTAAGAAATCAAACTATACAGAGGATTGTGAGTGATTCCGATATGACGAAGCGTGAAGATCAAGAATTTCGTCCACCGCTCGGAGGGCATGGCGGCGGTATTGGCCATGGACCTGGAGGCATCGGTGGACCTGGCGGTATTGGACACGGCCCAGGAGGCATCGGAGGTATCGGTGGACCTGGAGGTCCCGGTCATTTTCCTGGAGGCCCAGGAGGTATTGGCGGCATCGGAGGTCCAGGACATTTCCCCGGAGGCCCGGGCATTGGTCACGGCCCCGGGTGGTATCCGCACGGCGGCGGCTTCAACAATGTGTTGCCTTGGGTAGTAGCGCCATTGTTATATGGTGCGGCGACGCAACCGTATTATCAGTATCCGCCTTATTATCAATACCCTTATCCATACCCGCCATACTATCCGCCCTACCCACCGTATCCCCCGTACCCTATAAAAAGGGATGAGGAAGTATAGTTCGCTGCATGAAAAAAAGCTGCCTAACAAGTAGGGAATCCCTGCTTGTTAGGCAGCTTTTTATAGGGAAGGTCTATTCTGAATTGTACGCATTCGGCGTTTGCGTGTTAGCCTAACAACTAAATAAGCGCCATAGAGCAAGTAGCAGATATTTAGTACAGCAACTACAAATATTTCGTTCGCTGTTGTGGTTGCATTCGTCAACTGAGCCAGCGCATCGAACATAAAATGGAAAATGATTAACGGAAGAATACGAGCCGTAAGGACAATTAGTAACGCTAAAATGAGTCCAATGAGAAACGCGTTTATGATCTGGAGCGCAATCGACAACAAATCATGACCATTTAGGGCATTGGCCATATGTAGGATACCAAAAAAGATAGAGGAAAAGAGGATGTAAAACAGAGAACCTCTATCCTTTAATTTTTCCCAAATGATCCCTCGGAAGATAGACTCTTCGGTATACCCGACCACAAGTGAAAACAGGACAATCAAGACAACCTTGCCTAAGGATAGTTCGCTATTGAATCCGCCAATCACAGGTTGAACTAAAACAATGATACCGAGCGGAACATAATACAACGCATCCTTAGTATTGGCTCCTGTCAGTCGCTTGAATCCATAGATGGCCATCGTTCTGTCTTTCCTTCGCATATACAAGGTAACAGCCATCGCCATGACAAGGAATGCGCATCCTTGGGCAACCATCATACCTGTTTCTCCCAAGCCTCGCACAGTAGCTACAGCTGATGCTACAGAAATGAGTAAAGTCAGCACAATGCCGAGGAATAGCGAGAATAGAACGGGGCGATTTTTGTAAGTTTTATCTGACTTGTTGAGCATGCCAATACACCTCTTTCATCCATATGTAAACGAATTCCATTATACCGAAAATTGGATAAAAAAGGAATGCTGTGGTTAAAAGATCATGACTAAACTTAAATAGTACCAATTTTATAGGAAAGGACTTATATTAAAGTATACATGCTAACGTAAACCAATTACATTGAGATGACACCCTACATAAATTCCGGTGGCACGAAGGGACAACTGCATGCTAGTCTCTTTCACTTCGAACAAAGGAGAATATGAAGGCATGAATATAAAATCATTTTTAGGGGCTAAAGCCTATTTTATAAAGATAGTTCTTTGGATTAGCATAGCGATTTTAATTCTTGTTGTTGTTCTTTCAACGGTCATTTATATTAATTCTCAAAATCTGTTGGTCAAAAACGAATATGCAGCCAATCAAAAAATACTGTATCAGGTTAAATTTAATATGTCATTTATGGATCAAACCATTTCTAATTTATCCAAATTTCTTTACTTGAACAGTGATGTAACCGCCATCATGTATGCGAAAAAGGAAGATATGATTGAGGTATCAGGTCACATGTCTAAAGTCGTGAGCTCTGTCACTTCAGCTATTCCTTATATTCACTCGATGGGTATTTATAATCGGAATTTGAATCAATCCTATAGTACGGGTTTTCCTTTGTTTTTTAAAGATCAGATGCTCTACGACTTTATCAATTCGGATGGAGCACTGCCTAAGTTGAAACCGATATTCCGTGATATCAAAAAATTAGTAAACGGGGTAACCGAGTCTGAGTATGTATTCTCTTATTTCATATACGAAGCTACGGTAAGTGGGGATAAGCCGGACGGCGTTGTCGTTATTAACGTTAAACCGGAATGGTTACTGGAGAATATTAATCAAATCAATATGATCGATAAACAAAAGGGCGATAACGTATTTATTGTGGATCAGGCTGGCGAGTACTTAACTGATGGTAAAGATGACCCTGCGATCAAGAAGTGGTTGAAAACAGACTTTGTAGCGTATAAAACAGCACATCCACAGGGAGATCGAGATGGTTTTTTTCAAACCAAGCATGACGGAACGAAATATTTAGTTACTTACACCAGTGTCGACAATACAGGGCTGACGCTGTTAAAAACGCAGCCTGTACTTGAAATCTATACCTATATCAACAGTTTAAGAAATAGTATTATCATCATCACGCTCATTTTTCTTGTCATGGCGATTGTGATTTCCATCGGTATTTCCCGGAAAATATATGGGCCAGTGGGGAAACTGGTGAATTCGATTATGTTGGATCGGATACGTAGATCGGACAAAGACGAGGTCGTTGATGAATTCTCTTATTTGAATACCGTGTACAGACAATCCATGGAAATGCTCGATCATTATGATAAGGAAAAGATGCAGTACCAAGATGTCATGAAGCACTATTGGTTAAGCAGGCTGCTTACGGAGAGTTCACCGATGGGCAGGTCAGAATTAGAAAGCATTTTTAAGGAGATGAGAATTTCTTTAGTTCTGGATAGTTCTTATGCCATATGTATATTGAAAATTGATAACTATAAGGAATTTCAGCAAGCGTTTCATGCCAAGGATAAGGATACGATTCGTTTTGCTATGATTAATATTGCTTCTGAAATTATTTCTAGAAGTTACCCTAACGAAGGTCTTGATATGAAGGACGATCATGTCGTATTGATTGTGAGCGTACCGGAAGAAGAGGAGCAGTTTCAATCCCATATCCACTCGCTTATTCAAGAAGCGCATGAGAATGTTTCTCGTTTTTTTAAGGTCTCTTTTACGGCATCGATTAGTGAAAAGACGAGTCACATGCAAGAATTAAATGGCATGTATAATAAGACTCTCGATCAGGCGATGTATCGTTTATTACTCGGGCATTCCTCTGTCATTACTTACGAAACGGTTAAGAGAAATGTGGAAAGCAAAAAAACAGGATATGCCAAAAATGATGAAGAACGGCTTGTTAAAGCGATGAAATCGACCAACATTGTTGCGATCGAGGAGGTTTTGGGGACCATTTTTGAAGAGGTGGGCACGCTCAATTATCACAATGCACTGGTCTCCATCATAAGACTTGTGGATGCGGTCATAGAGACGTTGGAAGAAATGAAAGTGACAGCTGCGCCATCTTTGCATATCTCTTCGATCTCTCGCAATATCATGGAGAAGGAGACGATTGCTGAGATTCATCGGATCATTGTAGGTGCCCTGCAAGATTCGTTCAAAAAAGATTTCGAGGGAAATACCACGAAACTAAACTACTTTTTGGTGGATGCCGTCACGGAATATATTCATAACCAGTATCAAGACCCTTCCTTGAGCTTGACTTCCATTTCGTCGATTATGAAGATATCCACTAGAAATTTAAGCAAAACATATAAGGAAGCAACCCATATCTCGATTCCTGATTACATCAACGAGTATAGGTTAGCCAAAGCGGCAGAACTACTTATCCATGATAACCTTAGCGTGTATGAAATTGCTGAAAAGGTCGGAATCTTGAATGAGACCTACTTTTTCAGCATGTTCAAAAAGAAATACAAAGTCACACCGAAGGAATATGCCCTGCAAAGGAATTTGACTAATTTGATTACAAAGTAAAGCAAATGGGTGTCATATCACCTGATAAGCGGCAACAGAAAGACTGGCGTAATCACCAACATGATCGCCTAATCCGGCAGGGACTACGCGGCATTCACGATGAGCATGTGGGAGCGCTTCTCTGTGAAGCTCCTCAAGTGTGATAGCTTCGAGGAGGTCGCGCTGTCTGGCATAAATGCTGCCAATGACGATCAACTCGGGGTTAAGCAGGTCTACCAGGACAGATAGTCCTCGTCCAAGCTGGACCCCTACCGTTTGAAACACCTGTAATGCTGCAAGGTCCCCTGCTTGTGCGGCCTCCGCTATTCCCTGAGCTGTAAGCGATGCCAGTTGCGCTTCGAATCGGCAATAGCTAGGAGGCTGTCCCATTGCCAAGCCCTCCTCAGCTTTCAATCGTCCTAATTGGACGATGCCGCCTCCGCTGCAGTACCCTTCGAAAGAACCCGCTTTGCCGTAACCAATGGGTCCTGTGGGCTCTAGCCTCATATGACCAATCTCACCGGCCATATCATTAGTCCCCGTGTATAATTTACCGTCCAGAATAAGACCGGCGCCCATACCTGTGCCAAAAGTAAGGAATATCATATTCCGGGTTCCAACGCCAGCACCCCAACGCCATTCTGCCAATGCGCAGGCATTCGCATCGTTCTGCAAACCAACGAGGACACCGAAGTGTTCCTTCATTATGCTAACAATAGGGATGTGATCCCACCCGGGCAAATTCGGGGGTGAGTGAATGATCCCTCGTTTGCTGTCCAGTGGCCCTCCACAGCTGATGCCAACTGCTGCGAGTGTACTCCCTTGTTCAAGCAATAATTGATCTAGGACAGAAATCATCTTCGTGATGGTTTCATACGGATCTCGGGGAGTAGGAAATTGAACTTTTTCAACTAGGGTAATCTCATTATGTTCAATCCGTTTCCCAATCGTAACGGCACACTTCGTTCCTCCAATATCGATGCCAGCTAGAATTGTCATGATCCGAAAAACTCCTTTTCCAACATGGTGCATAAGACATGATAAACCGGCAGATGGCGCTCTTGAATGTCTGGTGTATGCTCCCAAGGCACTGCTATTGTCACGTCGCATAGCTCATTTAGGCGGCCACCTTGTTTTCCAGTTAATCCGACGGTATGCATGCCTATCGCTCTTGCGGTTTGAACGGCACGGAGGACGTTAGTGGAATTCCCGGAAGTGGAGAGGGCCAGAAGGATATCCCCCTGTTTCCCGTAGCCATACACTTGTTGGGCGAAGATCATCTCCGGTTCTACATCATTGGCAAAGGCAGTTATCAAGGCAGCGTGATTAGTTAAGGAGATAGCGGGGAGCGCTTGCTGCAGATGGTCTGCTAAATAGGCTCCCTCTTGTGCGTGCCATTCTTTGACTAACGAGTCCCGAAATGATATGGGAACAGGCCTTTTGGACAGAAAGCCCTTCATCAGCTCACCGACTATATGATCACAATCCGAGGCGCTCCCCCCATTGCCGCAAAGCAGCATTTTCCCACCGGTATGGAATGTCCCCGCACATAATTGAAATGCCGCAATAATGTCAGGCGTACATATTTCTAAATCAGGATAACGCGTTACAAGCTGCCCCATGTGGTTTTCCACAATCATTTTCTCCATCGTGGAACTCTCCTATCGACCGATTTCATCGGCTTGAAATTGGTTGGTAATAGCAGCAATTTGCGGCAGCCAGCCTTTATAAGCTTCCAATGAGAGGGCTGGGAAACCAAGCAGGTAGTGATTGCCATAGGTTCGTCCATTAAGGTTCCATTGAATTAGAAACAATTGCTGCTTGGCATGAGAAATCGGAATTTTCCCTAGTTCGGTAGTTCCGTTAGCCTCGACCGTGAAGCTTCCCTCCATAAGCGTTTCATTCGTATCGCCATCCCAAATACGATATGTTCCAGCAGCGGATTCTCTGGAATCATTGCCTGCAGCTACTCGAACATGCCAACTCGCAGGCTCATCGATCATAATGCAGACAGGGACTTGGCTTCTTTGAATGTAATGAAAAGCTAACTTCTTACTATAGTAATAATCGACGACAGCGTCGGAGAATTGTGGCCACCCGTCAATCATATTCCACCAGATAATGCCTGTTTTCCGCCATTTTTTAAGCCGAGCCGTTTCGATAAAAAACTTCTTCGCCTCAGCTTGGGAAATTTGCGAAGCAAGTATGAAGTCTTCCAGGGATTCAGGAATAGCCCCAAACAGCTCTTTAATTTGATTCGCCATTAATTGGATCCGTGTCGCGTTATGTCCTTCATAGCCGCTAATTGCCGTTGCGTGGGCGACCCATTGCTCATCCTTACTGTTAAATGGCCATAGATGATCGGATTCGATGAATTTCTGAATTGACGCTAGATTCGGACAGCCGTGATAGCCAATTTCAGATATAAAATGGTCATTACTCGTCTTATAATAGGAACTTTTATAATAATCCCGCGGCCCCCAAAGATGCCGTTCAGGAGCCAGGTTCATGTTGCCTGATCGGATAACCTCAGGTGACAGATAGGGAGAACTTGGCAAATAAGCACGGTGAGGATCATGGAGCTGAATCACTTGCGGAAGCAGGTTACGGGTAATGGAATTCACATTAGGATCAGGCAACCCATACCACCCATAAGCCTCGTCGCATTCATTATCCCCGCACCATAGGACAAGCGAAGCGTGGTTCCGTAATTTGCGGACAACAGCGCTTGCTTCAAGTCGCATGGACTCGCTGAACTCGGGCGTCTGTGGATAGACAGCGCAGGCCATGGCAAAGTCCTGCCAGACCATCAAGCCATGACGGTCGCAGAAGTCAAAAAAAGCATGATCCTCATAGACATTGCCTCCCCAGCAGCGGACGATGTTACAGCCTGTTTCAGAGAATAGCTGGAGAGCCTTCTCGTAGCGACTGGCGTCTCGGCTATGAAATGCATCCATCGGCACCCAATTTGAACCTTTGCACATGATTGGGGTATGGTTGATTTTAAATAGGAATTCGCCGCCCGATTCAACCGTGGTTGTTTCTGTGCGAATCAATTGAACATGACGAATGCCGATCCGCTCTGTACGTGATGCGAGTACACGTCCTTGATGAATCAGTTCGGTGGTAACCTCATAGAGAGGAGCTTCTCCGTATCCATTTGGCCACCAGAGCAGGGGATTCTCGATGGATACGGTCAGGGAGCCGACGTTGAATAAGACAGGCCTACTCAGCTGAAAGTGAGAAGCTCCTGATCTGCCGCTCACACGTATCTCCAATCCATGATAAAAATAGGCAGGATCTGTGGCCACTCGGTAATATAATCCGATTTCGGCCCTTGAGAGACTTTTATCCACAGATAGGGTATAGAAGTATAGGTCTGTCAGGGCATGCTCCTCGCATGCGACCAACGATACGGATCTCCAAATGCCCGCCGACACTGCACGGGGCATAATATCCCATCCGAAGCTATGAGCGGCCTTGCGGACGAATAGCTGCTCGCCATTGGGGATCTGTGCATAGCAAATCGCATCGGTGCTGCGCTGCCCTGCCTCGATAATTGGCGAACGCAACCGTACAAATAGCGTATTCTCACCATCGTGTAGGAGCGAATCTGTTGTTTCGAGACTCACCTCAATGAACATATTGTCGCTGGAGCCAAGTTCTTCGCCGTTCAACCAGTAAGTTGCGCAGCAGTCAACCCCTTGAAACACCAGTTTGGTTCGCTTGCCCGCCATCGTCGGCGGAGCGGTGAACGTTAAGCTGTACCACCACTCATAGAGCTCGTAAGGGCGGAGTTCATTGATATTCGTTCCCAAGAAGGGCTCAGGAAGCAGGCCGCTCCTTACCAAGTCGAGCTCGACATTCCCTGGTACTTGAGCGTTAATACAAGGCAAATCTAAGCTGTTCAATTCATCTGGATGGTGGACCTGCCATTCTCCTTGCGGAAAATAAACAAGTTTCCATTGACCGTCAAGGCATAGTTCTTTTGTCATTTAAAAACCTCCTTCAATTAAGTGCCAATGGACTCATTGTAAAAGGGAGGCACGGATAAAACTTGCCGTATGTTCAGAATACTTGCACGATTATCGGATATGACTTATTTTGAAGGAAAATGCCGAATGTGTAATATACTTTGCCGTAAGTATCACCTAAAGTTAAAATGTAATATGAGTGGTCATGAGGAAGACTTAGAGCATCAATTTAATCCGATAATCTGGCTCAAGTTGATCTCAAGTGAATATGATTTTACTTATTGAAGGAGTTGCATGCCCATGAATCCAGAGAGTCGTCGGCAGACTGCGGAAGCATTTATTTTTGAGCAAGAAGAGAACGTGTCTATCCGATACCGTCCTTCGGCCAAGCAGAGGTTGGTATTGCGGAGTCATACGGATGAGAGTCATCCGGACAATATCATGTACACAGAGGGCATAGACTATGTCGTCGATTATGATCGCGGTGTCATTCGTCGGACGAAGCAAAGTGGGATCCCGGATTGGTCCCATCACGAATTATACGGCCAAACAGAGTTTGATCATACAGCCTTCAAAAATTGCAGCAATCGTGAATTTACCGTGTATGGGGATTATGTGTGTGATAGCGTTCCCTTAACGGAGGGTTTTGTTGTCCGCGATAGCGGGAAACTAGCAGGAGTGGAGCGCTGGCTTTCCAAGTTGCGAACTGGCGAGGAGTGTTCGATCGTTGTCTTTGGGGACAGTATTAGTGCAGGTGGGGAGGCGAGCGAAGAGAAGTTTATGTACTTCAATCGAGTTCATCAACTTCTCAATGACGAGTATCCGCACAGCCGAATCCGCCTGCTGAACAAATCAGTCGGCGGTGAATCGAGCAGAGATGGAATCAATCGCATACAGCGCGATGTCATTGCTTTGAACCCTGATCTCGTAATTATTGGTTTCGGCATGAACGATCAGAACAAATATGGTGAAGGGGTGGGCGTATCTCCGGCGGATTTTGAAAGTAATCTACGTCAAATGATTGAAGCCGTCCAGAAGTTGGACAGCAGTGATCTTGTGCTCGTGACGCCTTGCTGGCCGAATCCGAAATGGTGGTATGCCAGTGGATGGACTGGCAGGTATGCGGAAATCATCCGCAGGCTGGGCCGGGAATACGGTGTCGGCGTAGCCGACGTCACAGCGGTGTGGGAGCAGGAACTGGCTGCTGGCAAATCGCCGGGAAGTCTGCTCCTGAACAATATCAATCATCCGAACGATTACGGGCACTGGCTGTATTTCCAAGCTTTTGTCCCGTTGCTGAAAGCTTGAGAAATCAAGCTTTCTTTTTTTTGTCATACAAATCATGTGCGCAAGATGGGCCCACCGTCGTCGAAAACTACCTCACAGAACCCGCCGCCCAGCACGCGGAGACACCCCATACTTGCTTTTAAAACAACGAATAAAATAAGGTAAAGAATTAAAGCCAGAAGCCAGCGCGATCTCCGTAACAGGTAAGGAGGAATTATGCAGCAACCTATGGGCATATTGAAGCCGATGCTCCTGGACATATTGTTGAAACGACTGACCGATGATGGTACTGAACTTTTCGCTGAAATAGTTCGGGCTCCACGATGTGTGGGCGGCTGCTTGTTTCAGTGTAAGGGGTTCACGGAAATGGAAATCGATATAGTTCAAGGCTTTGCGCAGCTTACTTCGTTCAGACACATCGCTGGATGAAGTCTCTATGGTCGTCTGGGGAACATTCGGAATCATACGCAGCAGATCGACAAGCAATCTATCCAACGTGGCGCGGATTGCTTGTTTTTGGCCGATTCTGGGAGCCATGCTTTCTGCCAACAATCGGCGGCATTCCCCCTCTATGTATACCAATTGCTCACCCTCACAGCGAATGGACAAGCGGTTTGGCTGACTAAAGAGGAAGAGTCGCAGATCCTCATCGAGCCACGCTTCTGTAAATTTTAAATTAATTAATCGAAGCGGGTAACCCCGATCAGGAATAATGGTATGGAAATCAACAGGGGTTAATAGGTAAATGGAGCCTGGGACGAGTTGGGACGACTCACCGTTTAAGATTTGGGTTCCTTTTCCAGATAGAATAATCTCCATCTCAAAAAATTCATGGCCATGCACATCGTGAAATCGGCTTACCTCATATTCGGAGATGCTGAAATGAAAGGTTGGCGTTAGAAATTCATCGATCATATACCGATAGGGTGTTGGCACTTTGGGCATGTAAAGGCTCCTCTACCTGATTTCTTTAGGAGTAGTATACAATATCAACCGCTTTTGTTGGCGATTCCAAGAAGGTTTTCTTCCGTATTTACTGAGGTTAAAGGAAAACACTTGATTTGAAGGTTTCTATCCCCATGGAAAGCCAGCGAAGCTACACATTTTTGGAGGAAAATACCTAGTTTATAATATACATTCCCTGGGGCATCCCCTAAAGTTGGGGTATCGACCAAGATGGCAGTCAAAATTACAAAGCTAGGATGTGTTGGATGGATGGTAAGAATTTTCAAGAAAAATTTCGGAGTAACCTTACTGGCTTTGCCAGGATTTCTCTTGATTTTACTCTTTAATTATGTGCCGCTTTACGGATTGCTCCTTCCTTTTAAGAATTATAAGTACAATCTTGGGATTTGGAATAGCCCTTGGGTCGGGCTCGACAATTTCGGATTCTTATTCAATGGCAATGTGCTGTACAGGGTTCTACGCAATACGCTCCTGTATAACATGGTTTTCATTGTTTTGGGGACGTTCCTCTCCATCGTTATTGCCCTATTGCTATTTGAGTTAAGTCGCAGATTCGTAAAAGTGTATCAAACCATCTTGTTTATTCCTTACTTTATTTCATGGGTAGTCGCTGGTTTTGCCTTCCGGGCACTGTTTGATATGGAGCATGGTGTCATTAATAGCCTCTTGATTTCCGTGGGCAAAGAACCCATTCTCTGGTACAGTGAGCCGCAATATTGGCCATATATATTAGTGGCTGCTGCAGTTTGGAAGGGACTTGGGTATGGATCTGTTATCTATTACGCCGCTCTGATGGGGATTGATGCCGAGTATTATGACGCAGCCAAAATTGATGGCGCAAGCAAATTAAGGCAGGCGTTCTCCATCTCAATTCCAATGATTAAGCCGATGATTACGATGTTAGTTATCCTGCAGATCGGAAGTATTTGCTATAGCGATTTCGGTTTATTCTACAATGTCACATTGAATTCATCCTTGATCTATGAGACGACGGACGTCATTGATACGTTTGTGTACCGCTCATTAATTGATATGGGCGATATCGGAATGGCATCGGCAGCAGGCTTCTTTCAATCGATCGTCGGGTTTTGCCTGGTTCTGTTAACCAATACGATCGTAAGACGGATTAATCCTGAAAATTCACTTTTCTAAGGAGCATCGACTATGAATTCTTACAAAGCAATTCGGTTAAGACCTACACTGACCATAGGGAAATTAGTGATTCATATCTCATTTATTCTGTTGTGTGCGGTGTGTGTGTTTCCTTTCCTTGTCATTATCGGCACCTCATTTCAAACGGAAAATGACATTATCAAATTTGGCTACTCCATGATCCCCAAGAATTTTACGTTAGATGCCTATAAGGTAATCCTGCGTGAGCCAACTGTTTTGTTAAATTCATATCTAGTTACTATTGGTACGACGATCGTGGGGTCATTAGTTGGGATGTGGGTGACCACCACCTACGCATACGCTATTTCGCGCAAAGATTATTCCTACCGTACGTTCCTTGCTTTTTTCATCTTCTTCACAATGCTCTTCCATGGGGGGATGGTTCCATCTTATATTCTGATGGTGAAATGGTTGGGACTACGCAACAATATCTTGGCACTCATTTTGCCCTATCTGATAAGCGGTTGGTTCGTGCTCCTCATGAAAGGATTCTTGCAGACGATACCGGATGCGATTATTGAGTCAGCTAAAATGGACGGCGCAGGCGAGCTGCGAATATTTACGCAGATTGTTCTCCAAATAACCAAACCAGCATTGGCGACGTTGGGTCTGTTCTTCGCACTCCAATACTGGAATGACTGGTGGCTGACCTTGCTCTACATGGATCAGAACAATTTAATGAAACTGCAATATTTACTTATTCGTGTTCTGAAAAATATGGAGTACTTAAATTCGGCTGAAGCCATTCAGTATGGACTTGTGAAACCAGGTATGCAAGTACCTTCATTAACTGCTCGCATGGCGATGTGTATTTTGGCTGCAGGACCGATGCTGCTTGTTTTCCCGCTTTTTCAAAAGTACTTCGTACAGGGGCTAACGGTAGGTTCGGTAAAAGGTTGATAGTTTCTAGATGCAGGAAAACCACGCTGCGTCTGTAAATTATATAAAGACAATATAAGGGAGGCAATCCACGTGAAAGGTCAAAAAACGAAAGCTTCAACATGGATCGTACCAGGAACATCCGTCTTGCTTGCAACAACGATTGTGATTAGCGGCTGTAGTACAACTGAAAAAAAGAGTGAAAGCACTAGCCCAGCTGCAAGTCCAGCTGCAAGCGCAGCAGCGAGTACGAGTCCGACGAAAGATTTTGTGGAGATTAGCTGGTATATGCCCAAACCGATCGACAATATGAAGGATCAGGAAGCGGTTGAAGCGGCAGCGAATAAACTGATCAAGGAAAAATTGAATGCCAATGTAAAATTTAACTTAATTGATAATGCGGGCTGGGAAGATAAGATCAAGCTGAAATCCGCTGCCGGCGAGCCTTATGATCTCGTATTTACGTCCAATTCGTCCAATAACTTGAATGCGAATGTGCAAAAGGGTGCTTTTATGCCCCTCGATGACTTATTGCAGAAGTATGGTCAAAATATTTTGAAGAAAGTAGATCCTCGCGCTTGGAAAGCTGTTACTTACAAAGGGAAGATCATGGCGATTCCTGCACAGACCCCGTACAGTCCGGCATCTGCTTATGTATTTAAGAAAGATTTAGTTGAAAAGTATAAATTCGATTATAAGAACGTCAAGAGCCTTGCTGACTTAGAGCCATTCTTGAAAACGATTAAGGAAAATGAGCCGAACATGATTCCAGTTATTGCAACGGCCAATGGAGCGACCTCTGGCGTAGGATTACCCGATTATACAACCGTTGTAGGTGGGATTTCTTATAGCGAGAAGGACGGTAAATTCGTCAAGACGCTGGATATCCCACAAAATTATGAAAATTATAGAATCATGAATGATTTCTATAAAAAAGGCTACATTGCAAAGGATGCAGCGATCAAAACAGATTATTTAGCTGAAGCGAAATCCGGGAAATATGCCGTGCTGCGCGATTCAGGTGGTTATACGGAGGATGGGTCGAAATCGACAAGCACCTACGGATTCCCAACGGTTGAAACGTTTAGCTCACAACCGACCATTTCAACTGCATCCATGACGGCAGCTGCGACGGCGATTAGTGCAACGTCGAAGAATCCAGAAAGAGCGATGATGCTGCTCGATTATATTTGGAGTGATAAGTACTTATTGAATACACTTGCTTATGGCGTTGAAGGTAAGAATTACATAGTTAAATCGGGAACGGTTAAAGATGCTAATCCAACGATCGAAGCTAAGAGTGGTGCTGAACAAACATGGGCGATTTGGCACAACTGGCTTGGACCGCTTTGGGATCAGTGGGATTCCAACTGGAATTCAACGAAAGCGTTAGAAGCGATGAAGAAAACAAACGATAACGGCAAAGCATCGGGTCTGCTCGGATTTGTCTTTAATAACGAGCCGGTGAAAACGGAGATCGCACAAATCAATGCCGTGAATAAAGAAGCGAATCCAATCTTTACGACCGGATCTATGCCGGATTATCCGAAGTATGTTGAGGACACGAAGAAGAAATTGGTTGACGCTGGCATCGACAAAGTGATAGCTGAGATCCAGAAGCAATATGATGCTTGGAAGGCAGGAAAATAACTAACTAACGACATGTTCTTGTGACAACAATGACACTGCTGCACCTAGGCAGGGTCATTGTTGACAAGAAACCAATAAAACCAATCGGGAAGGGCGTTTAATAATGATTAAAAAGCTCTTAAGCATGATCGTTACAGCCTTAATTGTATGCGCTTTCATAACTATATTTGAGCCACCGCATGCTCGTGCGGAAGGAGCAACTCCGGAAGTTGGGTATGTCATGGATGAGGATTTCTCGTTCTTATCAGCCTTGACACCAGGGAATAGTCAGCCATCCGGGTGGGATGTTCGCGCTGCAGGAGGTGCTTTGGTCTCCCTGTACAATACGAATTTCAAAATCAGCGATACGAGCACGGTGCTGCCCGTTTCTATGAATAAGAAATTTGTTTCTCAAAGCGCAGGCAGTTTGACTATGGAATTTCGAATTAAGCCATTGTCCATCATAGACGGTTTGAAATGGCAGTTGCTCAGCAATGAGGTTGTAGGCGTCAGCTTAATTACGCAAAACAATACGCTTAGTCTGGAGACTGGCGCCAACACCGTTCTTCCCCTGCAAACCTATACGGCAAACAGTGAATATGGCATCAAGCTCGTTATCAACCTGAACACGCATACGACAGATGTGTATATCAATGGCGTGATGAAGGCGAACGGTGCATCCTTCAAAAATGCCGTAACAAATCTGAATCAGTTTCAAGTGAAAACAGGCGATGCCTCCATGGGGGAATTCTACTTTGGCCCTTTGAAAATTTATAAAGGGTACGCCGTTAATGAGAGGCTGATTTCGGTCATTAATGGTGGCGCGATTCCACAGGATTGGACTACGGTTACGTCAGGCGGCGCAATCACCGTCGGCAGTATGCTTAGTTCCCCGCAGCCGGATATTAACAGCATGAAGCTGAACGCGGCTAGTAGCACCGGCAGTATGAGTCTGTCTAAAGCGATATCACCAATGGCGGATAATTTTACTTACGACTTCAAGGTTCTTTACAAACAGAAGTCGGATGGATTGGAAGCTGAGTTAAGGAGTGGCACGACGAGCGTCATTAAATTAACGACAGCGGGCGATAAATTGGCTTATGTCAACGGAAGCGGGCAAACTGTTCCGTTGGAATACGCGTATCTAGCGAATCTTTGGACGCACATTCAGATCAAGGTGAACTGGGCGACGGCTACAGCGGATATCTATATCAATGATAAGCTTGATACGCAAGGTGTAGCTCTCGCTTCAGGCGCGACCGCTGTTGACAGTATCAAATTTACAACAGCCGCCTCATATCGGGGAGAGATGTGGCTCGACGATATTCTCTTGTATAAAATGTTGCCCCTCCCGGCTGACTATGTACCGGCTCCTGTTGCGGTCAGTAAGATCGAGGGCGCTCCGAAAGTGGGCGTTCAAAGCTGTCCGATGTGGCGAGAAGGCCATCATCTGGGTTGGGATATGATTCAACCGTACCCGGATCGGACACCTCTTCTTGGTTTTTATGATGAAGGTAACCCGGAAACGGCGGATTGGGAGTCGAAATGGCTGGAAGAGCACGGGATCGATTTCCAGATGTCCTGTTGGTTTAGACCGCTTGGCGGAGATACGGATCGCATGCCGATTAAAGATTCGTATTTATCCCATGCTTTGGATAACGGTTATTATAATGGCGCGTATAGCGATTCAACCCAATTCGCAATTATGTTCGAAAACCTCAATTCCAAGGTCAAGGATGCTGAAGATTTCCGGACGAATCTGATTCCGTACTGGATTGAATATTATTTTAAAGATCCGCGTTATATGAAGATCGACGGAAAACCTGTTTTCACCATCTACAATTATGAAGAGCTAGTAAATGCTTTTAAACGCAACGACGGCAGCGATGACAATGTGAATGTGAAGAAGGAACTGGATAACTTACGGGAAGAAGTGAGCAAAGCGGGGATTCCAGGTATTATCCTGCTGAACGTGTATAACGGGACCGACACTTCGCAGTTGGCGAAACGCAAAGCTGTTGGCTTTGATGGCGTGTATGCGTATTCCTGGGGCTCCTTTGGCGGACATCCGGAATTTCAGAAATTAAAAATGACGCAGGAGAGGGATGCCGGCGCCATTGATATTATCCCCGGTTTGAGTATGGGCAGAGATGATACGGCTTGGGGCCTGAACTTCGGTTATTATGCGACGCCGTCGGAATTCGAGTCTTTGGCGCAGTGGACGAAGGATAGCTTTATGCCATCGCTTCCTACGGGCAGTCTTGGTAAGAAGCTCGTTATGCTAGATAACTGGAATGAGTTTGGAGAAGGTCACTTCATCATGCCTGCGGGGCTAGCAGGTTTCGGTTATGTGGATGGGATTCGCAATGTGTTTGGAAGCAGTGAACCGCATACGGACAGCGTGCCAACGCAGGCTCAGAAGGAGCGGATCAATACCCTATATCCTGCGGGGAGAGTGGTTCCTAATTTAAACCAACCTCAGCCCGTGATGACCAATGTCTACGGGAACATGTGGGAATTCAATACGCCGGGCGATGCGGAGGGCTGGACGGTTGAGAAGCAGATTGTCGGCGTGACCGTACAGGACGGCACCTTCTCGGGGGTAACGAACAATACCGATCCCGGCATACGTTCTGCTGATCACCTTGGGATTAAGGCAGAGGACATTCCTTATATTGTCATTCGAATGAAGAACAGTGCGAATGATATTGACGGCCGCTTCTTCTTTACGACGGAGACAGATGGAACCTGGAATGAGGCTAAAGCTGTCGGCTACTTTGTAAATCCATTGGATAGTGGTTATACGGAATACATGATTGAGGCGTGGAGGAACAAGAACTGGACGGGGACAATCAGGCAAATGCGGATCGATCCAATTTCGGCTGTAGGACCGATCAGTATTGATTACATTCGAACAATTTATTCCCCGCAGCCGGGTATTCGGACTTATGTAGACGGTACGTATAAACCGTTCAGCCAACCAGCACTCATGCAGGATGGCATCGTCATGGTTCCTATGAAAGAGACTTACTTGCAAATAGGCGCAAAGCCAGAATGGGACCCTGCGACGAATACTCTGTTGGCTGTGAAAGATAACGTCGTCTATAAAGTAAAGGTTGGCGATAGCATCGCTTATAAGGGAAATCAGGCAATTACATTAGAGCATGCGCCTGTTAAGCTTGCGAACGGAACGGTGATGGTGCCGCTCAGCTATCTTCGCCAAGCATTTGGCGCAGTTGCGAAGTGGGATGCCACTGCGCAAACAGTGAGTGTGTATCCAACAGCGATTACTTGGGATTTTTCGACGAGTAGCGGATGGACGGCTAACAGCCAAATCACGAATCCCGTCGTGGCGAATGGTGTATTCAGCGGAACTTCAAACGGGATTTCCGGAAGTGTGCAGCCTGCTATTCTTTCACCGGACGCTTTGGATATTGCGGCTTCTGATATTAGGCGGATTCGAGTCAAAATGAGCAATATGACAAGCGGCGAAGAGGCGAAGATTTATTTTACGACGACCGGGGATACCAGTTGGAATGAGGCGAAAATGATCTCTTCCTATATTCTCGCAAATGATTCCGTTTATCGCGAGTATGTGTTTGATACGTCAAGCTTAGCAGCTTGGACGGGAACTATCAAACAGCTCCAAGTGGTGCCTACGACGGCTTCTGGAGCCTTCAGCCTGGATTCCGTTCAATTGGAAATTACGCCAACTGTTGCACTAAAAGGAGATAATCTCATTGAAGATCCGGGATTTGAAGGAAGTACAACTTCACAATATAGGTTGCAGAATGCGACTGCTGCCAAGGATACAACACAATCACATAGCGGTCATCAGTCCGTCAAGATCACGAAATCGACGCGTTACGGCAGTATTAGTTTCCCAGTGAATGTGGAAAAAGGCAAGCCGTATACGTACTCAGCTTGGGCCAAGTTGGCAGCAGGCACGACGACCAATGAATTTTTAAGAGTGGGAATCCAATATAACTTGGACGGTGGTCCTCCCAAGCAACTCATTATTTTCACAAGCTCTGGTCTGAAAGCGGGAGAATGGACACAGATCGAAGGTACTTACACGATTCAGGAATCAGGAGTCGTAACGAATGTTCTGATGTATCTCTATACGGAGATTAACAATCCAGGTGGTGTTTACTATGTCGATGACGTTGGGGTTAAGCCAGTAACAGATTCCGGAAGTTCAGCTTGGGTTCATCCATCGCATATAAGTTTTGGTGCGACTTCAATGACGGTAGGTGTTGGTAAAACCAAAGCATTGGTTCCTGGCTTCACACCAGTGAATGCCAGCAATAAAGAGGTAATCTGGCGTTCGAGCAATCCAAGCGTAGCGACCGTAGATATGAACGGCATGGTGTATGGTGCAAGCTTGGGTACGGCAACCATAACGGCAATGACGGTAGATGGCGGTAAAGTTGCATCTGTGCTCATCACCGTAAATAATACGATAGCCGTTACAGGGGTGTCGCTAACACCAACTTCGCTCAGTTTGCCGCTCGGCACTCAGCAAATCCTTGTCCCGACGGTAACACCGGCCAATGCGACCAATAAGCTCATCAAATGGGAATCCTTGAATCCGGTTGTAGCGGCAGTCGATGCCAATGGGACGGTTACAGCCGTGGGGACGGGCACAACCCAAATTAAAGCAACCTCGGATGATTCGGGTATTGCGGCCATTACAACGGTTACGGTAACAGCACCGACGAACGTGGTAAAAGGCACAAACCTAATTGTAGATCCTGGCATGGAAGGCAGTACGTTAGCCCCTCCTAATTACGCTTATCAGGCCTTGCCTTCGCTGACTTCGACGGAACATCATTCGGGCCAGCAGTCCTTACTATTGACGAAGACAGACCGATACGGAGGTGTTAAATTTCCTGTCCCACTTGTAAAGGGTAAACCCTATTACTATTCAACTTGGGCGAAACTAGCATCTGGTTCTACCACAACTGAGACGATTAGGATCGGTTTGCAATATAAGGTAGACGGTAATCCTATGATTACACAGTATATTATGTTCATCAGTCCAGCCCTAAGTGCTACAGAATGGAAGCAAGTTCAAGGGAGTCTCATTATTAATGAAACGGGTGTTGTAACCGATACGACCATGTTTTTATACACGGAAATCCCCGGTACCGGCAATCCTTTTTATGTCGATGATGTTGAAATCAGACCATTGACCGTCGATGATGTGCCTCCCGTTACGGTCAGTGATGCACCGTCCGGCTGGCAGACGACGACTCAGGTTGTTCACTTGACGGCGAGCGACGCGGGAAGTGGCGTCGCAGGCACGTTCTACAGCGTGGATCATGGAGCTTACATCGCTGGGAATACGATCTCCATCGCGAACGAAGGTGCACACACGCTGGATTTTTACAGCAAGGACTCCGCTGGTAATCAAGAAGCGACGCAAACCGTCACTGTCCAAATTGACAGTACGGTTCCGACAACAACGGCGGTCGTTGTCCCATCAGCGCCAGACGGACCGAGCGGTACTTACATCAATCCTGTTACGGTCACGCTTAACGCTTCTGATAACTTGTCTAGCGTCAGCCAGGTTGTCTATAGCGTGAATAACGGCGCGACATGGACGCCTTACACAGCTGCGATTACCTTCGATAAGCAGGGGGCGTATACGCTCCAATACCGTGCGACCGACGTAGCGGGCAACAGCGAGACAGCCAAGAGCATAAGCTTCAATCTTGCCACTTCAACGGTGAAGGTTCAACTCAAGGACAGTACCGGCAATCCCCTAAACGGCGGCGTGGTTAAATACTACGACGGCGGATGGAAAGATTTTGGCATAACGGATGCTTTGGGAAATGCAAGCAAATCTTTACAGGATAAGAGCTATACCTTTGGCATCACGTATGAGGGAACGTATAAGGAAATTGTACAACATACAGGAACGGACGCTGTCGTCGTATTTCAGACCGTCAAAGCCAAGGTACAGTTAAAGGATAGTCTGGGGAATCCGCTCGATAGTGGTACGGTGAAGTATTATGCAGGAGGCTGGCGGAACATCGGCAATACAAGCGGAGGCGAGGTCAGCAAGGAGGTACTGCCTAGCTCCTATACCTTTGGCATGACTTATGGGGGAAGATATAAGGAAATCGTACAACATACAGGAACAGACCCCGTAGTCGTATTTCAGACGGTCAAGGTTACTCTACAGCTGAAGGACAGCCAAGGGAATCTGTTAGACGGTGGTGTGGCAACCTACTATGCAGGAAGTTGGCAGACGATTGGCGCTACAACAAGCGGAGGCGTTAGCAAGGAATTATTGCCTGGTTCTTATACCTTTGGCATGACTTACAATGGCATTTACAGAGAGATCGTCAGAGACATCTCCACAGATCCAACGGTTGTATTTCAATTGTAAAAGGAACAAGGAAAGCCTCCCCATTATGGGGAGGCACTTCATACCAACAAAGGAGATTGCATGGTGACTAAGATAAAAGTAGGTATTATCGGTTTAGGTGAGGTTGCGCAAATGGTTCATTTGCCAATTCTGGAGTCCCTGTCTGAGCTTTATGAGATTGAAGCCATATGTGATATTTCACCCCAGCTGTTAGCTAAGATTGGTGAGAAATATCGTGTGAAACACATGTATTTACACATGTCTGATATGTTGGAACAGTCTGCTCTTGATGCTGTTTTTGTACTAAATAATATGGAATATCATACGGAATGTACAATTGCAGCGTTGAACAAGAACATACACGTATTTGTAGAGAAGCCCATGTGCATTACCCAAGGTGAGGCTCATGCGATTATTCAGGCGCGTGACGCGTCTGGTGCACATGTCATGGTAGGCTATATGCGACGTTTTGCTCCTGCCTACCTGCGGGCTCTCGAAGAAGTAAAGACGCTGGGACCGATTATATATGCACGCGTGCGGGATATCATTGGCCCCAATCAATTTTTCACGCGTCAATCCAGCCCTATTTATCGTTTCAATGATATCCCGGCTGAAGCTATGCAGGATCGCAAAGAGCGGAACGCCAGACTAATGAGAGAGGCGATTGGCGATGTGCCAGATGAGATGTATGGCGCCTATGGCTTGTTGCTGGGACTCAACAGTCATGATATTTCGGCGATGAGAGAGTTGATTGGCTTGCCGATCCGGGTTAAAGCAGCCTCCTCATGGCTGGGGGGCAGATTCAAGAATGCAATCTTTGAATATGAAGGTTTTAACGTGACCTTTGAGACCGGTGTTGATCAACAAGGCAGATTTGATGGGCATATCGAGGTGTTTGGGGAGAATAAATCTATCCTTGTCCAATACGATACGCCATATATTAGACAGTTGCCAACGACGCTGCAGATTAGTGAGACCATTGGAGACAGCTTCGATCAATCTACTGTTCGGCCGACCTACAAGGACGCTTATGTGTATGAGTTGGAATATTTCCACGAAGTCGTTTCGAAGGGGATGCCACCCAAGACGACACCAGAGGATTACTTGCAGGATCTCCTTATTTTTCAAATGGTGATGGATGCCATACAGCATGAATAAACGGGAGCATATGGGGAATACAATGAAACTTCAACTAAACGAAGATTGGCAACTAACGTGGGAGCCGCTTTATCGTCAGGCTGCCGATTACTTTCAAGTTAAGCATAAAAGGCAGAATTGGCTGCAGTCCGATTTGCCCTGTGATGTGCATATGCCGCTCATAGCGGAAGGGATTATCATGGAGCCGCTCGTTGCGGATCAGTGCTTTGCGAGTGAATGGATCGAGGAACGCTCGTGGTGGTTTAAGAAGACTTTGATCTTAACGGATGATCAACTGCAGGCAGACCAAATTATTCTTCGATTCGAATCCTTGGATGTAGAAGCAGATATCTGGTTGAATGATGCTCATCTGGGCCATCATCGCAGTGCTTTTTATCCATTTGCGTGTGATGTGAAAGGGAAGTTGCAGCAAGGAGCTAATCAACTCTTTGTGCGCGTTACTTCGGGATTGGAGCTCTATTCGGAAAGCGATCTTGCGCTAATCCGTGAGGCTAAAGTGGTGTATAAGAATGAGCAGATTGGGCATAGAGGTGACCATCGCCGTGGCATGCTGAGAAAACCGCAATACGTATTTGGCTGGGATTGGGGACCGCGCGTTGTGACGTGCGGGATCATGGGTGAAGTGAGTATGGAATTCCTCCAAAGTTTCCAAATTCGCGACATTCATGTCACAACTACAAGCTTGGATGCTGTCAGCCAAACGGCACATTTACAGTTTCAAGTAGAGTTAGAGAATCTGCATCCTTTTCAAACCTTAGAAACAGAGCTAAATCTGGAACTGCTATATCAGGGCAAGGTAGTGCAGCTTATTCACAAAGATTGTTGTCTTCGTTCTGGGCTGAACTATATCGCAATGCTGATGGAAGTGCCTGACCCTAAGTTATGGTGGCCCAATGGAATGGGCGATCAGCCAATGTATACCGTTCAGGCAACGCTCCAGACGACAACGCAGGTAGTGGAATACCCTTCCTTTTCATATGGGATACGGACATTGCACTTGAACATGGATAAAATCCCAGAGCATCAGGATGAACGTTCGTTCACTTTTGAAATTAACGGCGTGTCTGTCTTTAGTAAAGGAGGAAACTGGGTTCCTGCGGATGCTATTTATGCGCGGGTCACGGATGACACCTATGAAGTGCTGCTGCGTGAAGCGAAAGAGGCCAATTTCAATATGCTGCGTGTGTGGGGCGGGGGCATTTATGAGAGGGATATCTTCTACGAGAAATGTGACCAGTACGGGATTCTCATTTGGCAAGATTTCATGTTCGCCTGTGCGAAATATCCAGATCACTTAGCTTGGTTTCGGGACGAAGTAGAGCGGGAGATCGATTATCAAACTCGTCGGCTTCGCAATCACTGTTCCCTTGCGCTTTGGTGCGGCAACAATGAGAATCATTGGGGTTTTGAGGAATGGTGGAATGAGACACAAGCTGCCGATTTCTATGGGGGAGCCCTCTGTTACAATGACATCGCGCCACGCCTTGTCCAGCAGAACTGCCCGGCTATTCCCTATTGGAATAGCTCGCCATACGGGGGGGCCCATCCGAATGGCAACCAATCGGGCGACACGCATCATTGGAATGATTGCATGATGCATGCCGATATGGATAAGCGAATTACACCCGAGGAATATGACAAGGTGAGCGCTAAGTTTGTCTCGGAGTTTGGGTATATCGGACCCTGCCGGAAAAGTTCCACGGAGATGTACCATAATGGTGTACCGCTTGATCACAAGAGCAAGTTATGGCAGCTTCATACGAATTTTTTCGAAAGGGATGCGGTACTCGCCGGAATTAACAAGCATTATGTGGCGACCGAACAATTGAGTACCGACGATTATTTGCTATACGCGGGCATATGTCAGGGTGTCATGCTAGAGTATTCACTTGAGGCTATACGGTCTAAATTGTTTTGTTCCGGGGCCTTGTTCTGGATGTACAATGATTGTTGGGGTGAGGTAGGCTGGTCGATCATTGATTATTACCTAACCCGTAAAATCTCTTATTATTTTGTAAAACGGGCGTTAGCACCGGTTAAGCTGATTTTGCGCGAACAGGGTGGGGTGACACAGCTCACGGCGATAAATGAAACTAACTCAACTATTCGAGAAGTCCTAGAATACGGCTTTGCCTACTATAATGGAAGCGGGAGGCAAGCAACTGAGGTAGAAGTTGAACTCGCTCCCTTCTCGCGAGAAGTCGTTTTGCAGTGGGCAACACCGACGTATCCTCCGAACGAGGCGTGTATTTTCGTCAGAGCGCTAAGTGAATCAAGTGAAATAATCCCAGCAGTGATACACAACGAAGTGTTTCGCGAGCGCATTTTACCGCATCCACAAGTAAGCGTGTCCAACATCCAAGCCTGTGGAGCTGGGCAGATTCGCTGCACGGTTTCAAGTGAAACCTATGCGCATGGCGTACATTTTGGGTTGGACGAAACGATTCAGTTGAGTGACGAGTATTTCGACTTGCTCCCAGGTGAGAAGCGTGATATTACGATACGACACAGGGAGATTGCCCTCACCATGGATCAAATTGTGCCTCGAGGAATCATAGTAAATCATTGAGGTTGCGGGTGGTGTACCACTGGGTGCTGATCCGGAATGTGGATCATGATCAGTTCGTTTCCAGTGTGCACCACTCCCCAATCCAATTTATCCCCTTCTTAACCGTCGAAACTGTTCCGGCGTCATGTTCTCGGATTTGCGGAACCGTTGGATATAATAGGCACTACTTGAGAAGCCGACCTTCTCCGATACATCCTTAACAGTCAGTTCGGTGGACACCAACAATATTTTTGATTGCAGAATGCGGCAATCGGTCAAGAACTCGATCGGTGTTTGACCGATGAGTAGATGGAATTGTCTACTGAAGTGGGAGACGCTGTAGCCAGCCCTCGCCGCCATCAGTTCCAGTGTGAGGAACTCCTCGCTGTGCAATCGGATCCATTCCGAGGCAGCAATGATAGTGTTTCGCTTTCCGTTACCCGACATCACTTGTGAGTTCCCTGCATGGTTTGCAAGCTCAGCTATCATTTCGTAGAGCAGCGCCGACAGGCGGACCTCGCCTATTTCTAGAGAAGGACCATACAAGAGTAAATCACTCCAAAGATCGTCTAATCTTTCCGCATCTCTCCAAGAAAACGTCCAAACCTCTTGCCCCCCTTTGCCGTGCAGTATCTCGTCAATTCCTTCGCCTTGAAAATGTACCCATCGAATATCCCAAGGATTCTCACTATCCGCATAATAGATCTGTTCGACACCAGGACCATAAAGAAAACCGGATCCAGCATGGAGAGTTATGGTATCGTCACCAATTTTTAAATAACCTGTACCACTACGGACAATGTGCCAATTATATGACCTGAATTGCCCGATTCCCCTGTTCTCGCTATGAGAGGGGTCATTGTAGTAATGTCCGAATGACTCAGGATAACATACGAATCGCTTAAACCGGGGCTGTGCAATAAAATGGTTGATTCTCATGTTTCCCTCCATATTTAGCATAATATTGATATGATGATCAAAATATTAGGATTTACCATACTTTTGACGGTATCTATAATAAGTCTATTAAGATGAAAATAAGCATAATAACAACATATCTATTTGAAGAGGGGAATTCAAGATGTATTTTGGCGTAGACTATTACCCAGAGCATTGGCCGGAGGCGCGTTGGTCGATCGACGCGAAGATGATGAGGGAAGCTCATATTAATATCGTAAGGTTAGCGGAATTTGCTTGGGCGAAGATGGAACCTGAGGAGGGAACCTACGATTTTACGTGGTTGGATCGTTCCATCGAGGTATTTAGTAAGGAGAAGATCAAGATCGTTTTAGGAACACCAACAGCTGCAGCTCCCAAATGGTTGATGGATAAGTATCCCGATATGTATCCCAAGGACGTATATGGACTAACCAAAGGATTCGGGACGAGAAGGCATTACTGTCTAAATCACCCTGTTTACCGCCATTACTCCAAGCAAATCGCACGTGCTATGGCTGAACACTACAAAGATAACGGAAATATCGTCGCCTGGCAGATTGACAATGAGTTTGGCGGAGCCTGTTATTGCCAAAGCGATTTACATGCATTCCGAATTTGGCTTCGCAAGAAGTATGGAACGATAGATAAGCTGAACCAAGAATGGGGTGCGATCTTCTGGAGCCAGACTTATCGAACGTGGGAAGAAATTATCCTACCTGTCTACTCGTCCAGCGACGGCTTCAGCCAAAGTGGAGGTGGAGGTAACGGGATGTCAACTCCGTTTAATCATAATCCAGGTTTGCAGCTCGACTATCAGCGCTTTTTCTCTGATGCCACAGCTGACTATCAACGACTACAAATCGAGGAAATTCGCGCCTTCAGCTCTTTGCCGATCACGCACAATCTGATGGGTCACTTCAACGAACTGAATTATTTCGACTTGGGCAAAGATCTCGACTTCATCAGTTGGGATAACTATCCGAACAATATGTGGGCCAAATCCAAGCCAACGAATACCGCTATGGCGCATGATCTCATGCGAGGTATCAAGAACAGCAACTTCTGGATGATGGAGCAGCAAAGTGGACCTTGCGGATGGCATTCGATGGGGGATACGCCTGAACCAGGACAAGTACGCTTATGGACATATCAAGCGATCGCACATGGAGCCGAAGCCATGGTTTACTTCCGCTGGCGGGCTTGTACCGTAGGTATCGAACAGTACTGGCATGGTATTCTCGATCACGATGGTCTCGGTCGCAGACGGTACAGGGAAGTTAAGCAAATCGGACAAGAACTCAAGATGCTATCGAGTCTCTTTGTAGATGCGAAGAACGCTAGCCCCGTGGCACTTATTAAAAGCTATGACAATGTATGGAGCCATCGTGCCCAACCCCACAACCACAAATTCACTTATGGCGGACTGCTTGATTCCTATTACAAGGCTGTTGCTAACCAGCATATCGGTATGGACGTAACTAGCGTGGAGAACGACTTTACTCCCTATAAACTTGTTATAATGCCGGCCTTTAACCTCATGACGGAAGAAATCTCAGATAAGTGCAAGACTTATGTGAAGAATGGAGGATCATTGCTTATCACGTTCCGTTCAGGCACCAGGACCTGGAATAATCAGATCACCACCTTGACGTTTCCAGGATTATTCCGCGAATTAGCAGGTGTTGAGCTTGAGGAATTCGATTCCATTAACTTCGGCCGAACCGTCACAATTGACGGCTCGTTCGGTGAAGGCACGTCATCAACATGGTGCGACGTGCTGAAGCTTACCGGTGCAGAGGCGCTGGCTGATTATGATAGCCATTACTATAAAGGCACACCAGCCGTGACTGTGAACACCTTTGGGAAGGGCCGAGTCTATTATGTTGCTTGCGACTTGAACGATGAGGCTATGAGTAGTCTGATGGGCCTCATCGTTCAACGTGAGCAGATATCGACTTGCTTACCTAAGTCGTACGAAGGAGTAGAAGCTTTAGAAAGATCTAAGGATGGGCAATCGTATCTTATGGTACTAAACCATCAGAATGCAGAAGTCACAGTGGAGCTTAACGGCTCCTACCGCGATGCGTTAAGTGAGACGGATGTTCATAACCAAATCGTTCTCGCGCCTTATGCAGCGCATGTACTACTGAAGATATAATTCCTATACAAACACCTCTCCTAAGTCAACGCTTAGATAACTAGGAGGGTGTTTGTTTTGTTATGCATTTATTTTGGACTATTTCAATAATTTAGGAAATAAATTGTGGTTTTATACGTTAACTTCTTCTCAAATCGATAGAAATCTGATCGTTGTTACATATCACGTTAACGGAACCCTATGTACAATAGTGGTATAAAGAAGAGTTTTGTATCATTATTTGCAGGGAGATGTGGATTTCACATGTTGGATAAGATAGGTTTGGAAGGAAACTGGAAGCTGCAGTTGGATAAGCATAAGCAAGGGCTACAATTACCATATGAAGATTCGATTGAATTGCCTAATACGACGTCTAATGCCCGAAAAGGAGAGAAACTCGATAGCATTCAGATCGGGGCTCTAACAGATGAATATGCGTTTGAAGGGAGCGCTTGGTACGCCAGGGAAGTTGAAATTCCAGAAGAGTTTGGCGGAAAAACCTGCGTTCTATTTCTTGAACGAACAAGGATAACAACCCTCTGGATCGATGGGCGGGAGATTGGAACGCAGAACAGCTTGAGTACGCCACATCGCTATGAGCTTCATGATGGCCTTAGCGCGGGCAGACATGAAATTATACTACGAGTGGACAATACCGGGTACCCGAGCAAAGGCGGACATCTCACTTCCGGCGATACGCAAACCAATTGGAACGGAATTACCGGCCGGATTGAGCTGCAGTTTTACGGTGAAGCTTTCATGAATAACGTGCGAATTTATCCCGATCTTCCGAAGCGCTCATTCAAGATTACCGGGAACATAGTCGGAGATTGGGCCAAGACGGCATTGACCATCACAGCGGAAAGTTTCAATGGGGAAATAAAACATGAGGCACCAGTGCAGCTTTTTGAGCTATCCTCTAACGTTGTCTCAGTGAACTATGAGCTAGGGGAGAACGCCTTACTGTGGAGTGACGCGCAGCCGAACCTGTATACCTTGAACATTCGTTTGAAAAGAGAAAGTGGAGAAGTACTGGATGTGCAAGAGTTAATCGCGGGATTACGGGAATTTAAGACGAACAGGGACAAATTCACGATTAACGGGGCGAATACACTCCTGCGCGGAAAACACGATGGCTTAATCTTCCCGCTTACCGGATATGCACCTACTGAAGTAGATGAATGGCTAAGGATTATGGGCATTTCAAAATCGTACGGGATCAATCACTACCGGTTCCATACCTGCTGTCCGCCCGAAGCCGCATTTATTGCTGCAGATATACTCGGCATCTACATGGCACCCGAGCTGCCATTCTGGGGAACCGTCACCGATGAAACCTATGAGAAACATGATCAGGTTGAGCAGGATTATTTGATCAGCGAAGGGTATGCCATGCTGGAAGCTTACGGGAATCATCCTTCCTTCGTCATCATGTCACTTGGGAATGAACTTTGGGGCAGTAAAGTAAGGCTCGATGATATTTTAAAAGCTTATAAATTAATCGATGATCGCCATTTGTATACGCAGGGATCCAATAACTTTCAGTTTGCTCCGGACATTTTGACAAACGATGATTTCTTTTGCGGTGTGAGGTTCTCGAAAGACCGACTGATCAGGGGGTCTTATGCGATGTGTGACAGTCCTCAGGGACATATTCAGACGGACCGGCCTAACACGATGAAGGATTATGACGACATGATCGTGCCTCAACAGATTTCTTTCAATGACATGGAGAACGGCAGCGGAGCCACCATTCAAATCCAGTACGGCACCGGGGTCAAGACGGTAGAGGCGAATAATACGGGTAGTGAACTCATTCCTCAGGTTCCAGTCATTTCTCATGAGATTGGCCAGTTTGCCATGTATCCTAATTTCGAGGAGATCAGTAAATACAAAGGATCCCTGAAGGCTAAGAATTTTGAGGAGTTTCGGAATAGACTTGAAGCGAAAGGCCTTGGTCATCTGGCAGAAAAGTATTTTTATTGCTCTGGAAAACTGGCAGTTGAGTGTTATAAGGAAGAACTGGAAGCCGCATTCCGCTCGAAGCGTCTTGCGGGTTTTCAGCTTCTGGATATTCAGGACTTCAGCGGACAAGGGACAGCGTTGGTCGGTATTCTGGATGCCTTTATGGATTCCAAAGGACTTATCACCCCTGAAGAGTGGCGCAGCTTCTGTGGGGATGCCGTTCTGCTAGCCCGGTTTGAGAAGTACAACTATCAATCAGGCGAAGTACTCCAAGCTCAAGTCGAACTTAGCTATTATCGTGATCATTCACCTAATGGGTTGATTATGCAATGGGAATTGCGAGATGGTGTCACCCTAATTGGCGAAGGTGAAGCCATTATTTCGGTGAAATCAAGCGATAATTATATTGAAATTTGCGAGATTCGCATGCAGCTTCCAAGCGTAACGAGTATGACGAAAGTAACTCTTCATCTGAAGGTTGATCAAGCAGGCTTGAGCAAAACCTATGATTTCTGGATTTATCCTGAAAATGCCGTGCTTGATGTTTCAGATATTCATTTGTTCCATTCGCTTGATGAGAAAGCGGTCACATTGCTTGAGAAGGGCGAGAATGTGCTGCTTCTTGCTAAACCGGACGGATTAAGCGGGACGGTTCCTGGCACATATTGTACCGACTTCTGGTGTTATCCGATGTTTCGTTCCATTTCCGAAAGTATGAATAAACCTGTACCTGTCGGGACAATGGGGCTAATGATTGACAAAGATCATGCCCTTTTTAATCATTTTCTTACAGAAGAATACACGACGTATCCTTGGTGGGAGATCGTTACTCACTCTAGCTCTGTTATTCTGGACGATTTACCGCAATCTTTGCAGCCTATTGTCCAAACAATCGATAATTTTGAGCGCAATCATAAACTGGGCTTGTTATTTGAAGCGCGTGTTTTAAACGGAAGTGTTTTGATGTGCGCAATAGATTACGAGAATATCGTAGCTACGCTTGAAGGCAGACAGTTACTGTTTAGCATGATTAGTTATCTGAAATCAGAAACTTTTGCTCCTCAGACAGAGATTAATCTTGATCAATTGCAAGCTATTTTTTCATAATTAAAGATCTAATTGAGATCATGTTCTGAGTTGGACAACACATTGGAGGAACTATGAACAACAAACATTTTGTAGTAAGCAACTGGAAATTCAAGGCGTGCGATGAGACCGATTGGATGCCAGCTCAGGTTCCCGGTACCGTGCATACCGATCTATTAAGAAACGGCAGTATCGCCGATCCGTTCTACGGGATAAATGAACACGAGCAGCAGTGGATCGACAAAGTAGATTGGGAGTACGAAAGCACCTTTGAATTGGAGAATGCCTGGTCGGATCTACCGGTGATCGAAATCGTGTTCGAGGGATTGGATACGTACGCTGACGTTACATTGAACGGGAATCACGTGCTTTCGGCCGATAATATGTTCCGTGTATGGAGGGCAGATGTCAAGCCACTGCTGCGTCCAGGTTTGAATACATTGACTGTACGGTTTCGTTCACCAATAGCTGAAGATTTACCAAAGCTGGAGAAGCTAGGCTACAGCCTGCCTGCTGCGAATGATCAGTCCGAGCTTGGTGGTTTAGGTGATCATCGTCTTAGCGTATTTGCCCGCAAAGCACCCTATCATTACGGCTGGGATTGGGGGCCGCGCTTTGTGACAAGCGGCATCTGGCGTGAGGTTCGCTTGGAGGGCTGTGCGGGTCCAGTTATACGCGATCTTTACATTCGTCAGGACCGTATCAGTCTTGAAGCAGCAGAGCTGACGGCCATACTAGAGGTAGAAGCAGTTGAATCTTGGTCAGGCCATCTGCGTGTATCTACGGGTGAGCAAGTGTTGGCAAAGGGAATTACGCTTGAGCCAGGTGTACAAGAAGTGGCGATAGAAGTGAAGATCCCTGAGCCCGCATTGTGGTGGTGCCGGGGGCTGGGCGAACCGAATATGTATGAATTTAACGCGGAGCTAGTTGGTGAGGATGGCCGTATCCATGTGGTTACGGTGAAAACTGGACTGAGGGATATTAAGCTGATTCAGGAAAAGGATGAAGCTGGAGCTTCTTTTCGCTTCGAACTGAATGGGATCCCATTTTTCGCCAAAGGGGCTAACCATATTCCTAACGATAGCTTCCTGACTGAGGTGACGGCGGAGCGTTATCGTCACGAAATTGCTTCAGCAGCCGAAAGCGGCATGAATATGTTGCGGGTATGGGGCGGAGGTATATACGAGCAAGACATTTTCTATGATTTATGCGATGAATATGGCATTCTGGTTTGGCAGGATTTTATGTTCGCTTGCAGCATGTATCCTGGGGATGAAGCTTTCCTCAAGAATGTTGCCCTTGAAGCTGAGCATAATATTAAGCGATTGCGCCGCCATCCCTGCATTGCGCTATGGTGCGGCAATAATGAAATTGATTCAGCTTGGTCGAATTATGTGGAGAATAAAGGCTGGGGCTGGAAGCGAAACTACACAGCGGAGCAGCGTGAACAAATATGGGCAGACTATGAGTCGGTGTTCCATGATATCTTGCCAAAAGCCGTGGCACGACTGGCGGCCGATGTGGCGTATTGGTCATCCTCGCCTATGCGCGGTCTTACGGGAGATGAGAACCAGCATGCCTTTAGCTTATCCGGCGAAGGTGATATCCACTACTGGGGCGTGTGGCATGCTTCAGAACCGTTCGCTAACTACAATACGCATATCGGTCGGTTTATGAGTGAATACGGATTCCAGTCGTTCCCTGAGCTGGATTCCGTGTTGAAGTATGCACCAGAAAGTGAGCTGGCGCTGGAATCTGATATCATGATGGCCCATCAGAAAAATGGGCGTGGCAACCAGTTGATCAAGGAATACATGGACATGTACTTACCTATGCCTAAGGACTTCAAATCGTTCCTGTATATGAGTCAGGTACTCCAAGCGGAAGCAATCCGTATTGCAATTGAAGCGCATCGCCGGAACAAGCCCTATTGTATGGGCACGCTGTACTGGCAGATGAACGATTGCTGGCCGGTCGCTTCCTGGGCTGGCATCGACTACTACGGACGCTGGAAAGCGCTGCAATATGCGGTTCGCAGAAGCTTCCGGGACGTCATATTGGCGATACACGAAATGGCAGATCGTTCGATTGCCGTTAATCTCGTTTCGGATAAGAGAGAACGGGTAATGGGTTCGCTATGTATATCTCTGTATGACATTCAGGGAGGTCTAATTAAAGAGGAGACACTTCAGGTTGAATTGGCAGCGGATTCGGTGACTGAAGCGACGGTACTGAACCGAGAGCAGTGGCTCCAAGGCTGCGATCCACAGCAGGTTGTTCTGCAAGCTGTATTTCATGTTGATGGAAATTTGGTAGACAGCAAACCTTACTATTTTGTCTCTGCGAAGGAGATTGTCCTTCCATTGACGCAGATCTCGGTGCAGGAGGTTTCAGGCAGCGGTGGCACTCGTTATACGCTGCAGAGCAGCGTGTTGGCTCGGCAAGTTTGGATCTCTGCAGAGGTGGAAGGGATTTTCTCTGACAACTATTTGGATCTAATCCCAGGAATACCGGTCACGGTGGAGTTTCAACAGCGCAGCTACGGCGTGGGAGAGGCTTTTACCCCAGGAAACCCCGGCAAGCTGACGGTACAATCAATGGCTGATTTTGTGTAGGTTGGCAGGTTAATACGCGAATCCTCGTAGTTTGTTCTTACAAACAGAAGAAGATATCTTCCATATTGGTTGATGTCTTCTTTTAAGGATGATAGCGCTTTCTTAAAACATCATATGAAATCGATAGAAATCTAATCGTTGTTACATGTTAAGTTCTCCCCTTCCCAAGTAGAATAATGATATAGAAAAGGAGGGAGCATATGATTTCAACGTTATATAAATATCGCTGGCAATATATGATGATTTTACCAGCAGTCGTGTTGCTGTTTCTATTTAATTATATCCCTATGGCCGGTATTCAAATTGCCTTTAGAGACTTTAAAATAGGCTCTTCTGTTTGGGGAAGTAGTTGGGTTGGCTTGGACAATTTTTCATTTTTTACTGAGCCTCAATTTTGGAAAGTGGTTCAAAACACGCTTTACATTTCGGTTTTGAAATTTGTTTTCGGATTTCCTATGCCAATTCTGCTCGCTCTCATGATCAATGAGGTTAAAAATTCGACTTTTAAGAGGTTTGTGCAGTCGGTTAGCTACCTGCCTCACTTCTTCTCTTGGATCGTCGTAGCTTATATCCTGCAATCATTCCTTACGTTAGATGGCGGGCTTGCGAACGATTTGATCGGACGGTTAGGAGGAGATCCCATTTTCTTCCTTGGTTCTACAGAATGGTTCCGCCCTATGATCGTTTCAAGTGGATTGTGGAAAGAGGTTGGTTGGAATACAATTCTCTATTTAGCGGCAATCACGACGATAGATCCTCAACTCTACGAAGCGGCAAAAGTTGAAGGAGCGGGCAAACTCGCTCAAATACGACACATTACGCTGCCGGGTATGTTGCCAACGATATCAATCGTGTTGATATTAAGCATTCCGAGTTTAATCAATGTTGGCATGGATCAGATTTATCCGATGATGAATTCCGCGAATCAAGATGTGGCGGATGTTCTTGATACTTACGTACTTCGTAATGGACTTAAACAAGGCTATTTCGGCATGGCAACCGCTGTTGGTTTAATCTCATCAGTCATTAGCCTGCTGCTTGTCGTAGCTACGAACTCGGCATCCAAGAAACTAAACGACGAGGGGCTGTGGTAACACATGAAATCAAATGGGTTTGAACGTGTGGGACAAGCTTTTATTGTTGTCTTGCTACTGGTATTATGCGTGTCAATCATTTATCCATTCCTATACATGCTGGCAATTTCTCTTAATACCGGGGCAGATGCAGCAAAGGGAGGGGTGTATCTTTGGCCCCGTTCGTTCACTTGGATCAACTACGAAATCGTACTAGGTAATTCAGTCATTCGACATGCTTATCTGATTACTATTTCAAGAACAGTTTTAGGCACGGTAGGCGGATTGGCTGTTACCATGTTAGCCGCTTACGGGTTATCCTATAAACAACTTCCATTTCGGAATGGCATTCTAATGTATGTACTTCTCACAATGTTGTTTAGCGGGGGATTAATACCTTACTATATTCAATTGTATAATCTCGGACTAACGAATACCTTCTGGGTCTATGTTATCCCTGGTCTATTCTCCGCATGGAATATGTTCGTCATGCAGAAATTCATACAGGGCATTCCCGAAGCATTGATAGAATCAGCCGAATTAGACGGTGCGGGACCGTTCCGTATTCTCTTTCAAATTATCGTTCCGCTTTCAAAGCCAATGTTAGCCGCGTTAGGACTTTTTACGGCTGTAGGGCATTGGAATGATTGGTTTTCAGGTGCTTTTTATGTTAGCAAACAGAATTTGATCCCGGTTCAGACATTCTTGCAGCAACTACTAACTGCCCAAGATTTGTCAGCCGTTATGAGTTCAAATCAAAACCAAGAAGCGCTTGCACGAAGCTCCTTGAGCAACATTACACTCATGTCGATCAAAATGGCCACGGTTATGATCAGCGCACTTCCGATTCTAGCTGTTTACCCTTTCCTGCAGAAATACTTTGTCAAAGGTGTAATGGTCGGTTCAGTCAAGGGATAACTCCAGGGTATTAGGCATTCTATATATACCAGCTAAGTTAGTGAAAAAAAGGGAGGCATAAAAATGAAAATGAAATCAGGTGGGTTAAAAAGTTCTATGTTGCTGGGGTTGGTTGCCACGTTGGGTATTACGGCGGGGTGTTCAGATAGCAGCAGTACTGGACAAAGTAGTACATCACCGGCTAAGGAAACTTCTAAAACAGCTGCTGCAGCTAACTTTAAGCTTTGGCTGGGTTGGACAGCAACAGTTAATAATGATAGCTGGGTACAAAAATATTGGAAAACGGAAGAACCTAAAGTTGATGTTCAAATTGAAGCAACACAAGGGGATGCCGTTACCGCACTTAATCTAAAGCTGAGTACTGGCGGTTTCGATGATGCAGCTATTTTTGAGAGAAAACAAGTAGTTAATGATGCTATGAAGCGCTCCAATGTGATTCAACCGCTCGAGAAATACTTTAGTATGCCAGATAAGTATCCCAATTTGGCAGCAATTCCAAAAGTATATCTGGATCAGATGAAGGATGGGGATGGACATATTTGGTCACTTCCTTCTTTCTTTGATGTGAATCCGACAGATCCATGGCCAGGTTGGTCCTCCAATGCGTGGTTCATTCGCAAGGATGTTCTTGAGAAAGTAGGAATGAAAGTAGCAGATCTCTCAACACTTCAAGGCATCGAAACTTATTTGGAGAAGGCTTCGCAATTAAAGGATGAGTCAGGAAAGCCGCTTCTACCAATGGGGATTCTTACAGATAAGAATGAAGAGAATGCTGTGCTTGCCGCGTTCGGCGTGACCGTCGCTTCAGCAGGTGGTGTTACGCAAGTTAAAAAAGACGGCAGCAATTTTATTTTTAAGTATGACAACCCAGGGTTTAAGGCTGCTTATAAATGGATGAATAGTTTATACAAGAAAAATCTCATAGATCCAGAAGCACTGACTGATAAAGGTGAAAGATATGTCGAGAAGAACAAAAGCGGCCGTTATGCAATGAATGTTGGAAGCTTTTGGAATTTGAACAGCTCACTTTGGGAACAACTTGATGGCCCAACAGCACCGGGCTGGTTCTATGAACCAATTCCTTTCCCTAAAGTTGATGGCGTTAGCCAGCTTGGTTATACTCAGATTATTAACCCATATCCGCAATACGATACGTATATTAGTAAAAGTACGAAGAACCTAGATGCTATTCTATCATTCTACAACTATACGTTAACACCGAAACCAGAGATGAACATGGTCATTAACGAAGGACCTGCAGGTAAGTATTGGAATTGGGTCGATCAACCACTTGGTAAATGGAAATTTACAGACCCGCAATACAAAGAACTGCGCAACTCAGGCGATAATGCCAAAAAAGCACAAGTGACACCAGAGCTGTATTCAACATCAACGTTTAGCAATAAATGGTATGCATGGTGGACATCAGAGAATATCCATGCCGGTGGAGCTAAGACCGGAGAGTTTTCCCAACAAATCTCGAAAATGGGTACTACCCGAGTTGCAGAAAGTTATGACATGGTGAAGGCGAAGACAGGAGGGGCTTGGGAAAAGTATGCTCCAGAATTAGATTCGGTATATAAAGAATATCGGGCTAAGCTGTTGATGGCTAAAGACGATGCACAATTCGAAAAAGCTTGGACTGATTTCACTGCAGCACTCGAGAAACGTGGACACTGGAGTGAGCTTAAGCAGGAATGGAACGAACAGTACAACGGGATGAACAAGAAGTAAGCATACATGCCAATAGGTTGCTACAGACCTATACGCGAAGCAGCAGAATCATGTAAACTGAAATCAACGCATAAAGCGGAGCAGCCCATTCTAGGTGGGCGCTCCCTTTTGTAGTTTCTAACGTGTACTATTTTGGCTGAACAATAGGAGAATGCCTAGTGCGACACTGGATTGAAAGATATATTATTCATTTGACCCGTACAATGAATCTTCGCCGTAAATTCGTCGTTTTTTACGGATTGGTTGTATTTATTCCTACAGTCATTTTGGGATTAGGTGCAGGTTACCTGGCTCTTCAGAACGTCAGGGCGAACTATATGCTTACTATTAATGAAGCCATTCGACAGACGACACAGAGTGTTGGATTCCGAAAGCAAAGCTATGATCTCCTTGTAAACCGGACAGGAACAGACGGAGAATTGATCTCAAGATTAGCACGTACCTACGAGAATTGGTCGGAAAGGATTGAGTCGGTGAACTATGTCGACCGATCATTTCAAGTTATGAGCCGTTATTTGCCAGGGATCGACGATTTTACAATTTATCATGTTAATCCAACGCTTGTTGAAGATGGAAGACTTCTGCGAAAGCCCGCTCATCGTCCATTTACTGGGGGTGATGAAGGGGTATGGTATGAAAGTGTAATGGCATCACCTATCTCCTTGCAATGGTCAGAAGTACCAGGGGAGAACACAAAGTTGGTCGTTTCGAGAAAAATAACGAATACTAGTGGCTATGCCTTTGGTGCGATCTATATGCTTTTGGATTATGGAAGCGTATTCGGTGAATTAATGGATCGTCCCTTTAACGGTGCTGGGAGCCTATACCTCTTGGACGAGCATAATCGCATTGTTGCGGCCTCCAACCGAGGGATGATTGGCCAAGACGTTGCAAATACGACTATATCTAAATTCTGGGAGAATATTGGAGATAACGATAGCATTACTTATGAAGGCAATTATTTTGCAGTCCGACATTTGAACGGTGAATGGAAAGTTGCAGCGCTAGTCCAGATGCGCCAATTGGAGAAACAATCCTCCATTATTGTGTACAGTATCGTGGCAATTACCATCTTCTTTCTGTTACTTTCTTTGTTCCTTGTCATGATTGTGTTTAAGAATATTGTGATACGAATTCGTAAATTAGGTACCAGGATGAGTAATATCGCTGAGGGCGATTTCAATGTCTGGCTTGAGAATCGGAACAGAGACGAACTCGGTGACCTCGAGATCATGTTTAATCAGATGGCAGGTAGACTTGGAAACTTAATTGAACTACTAAGCAGTGCAAAGTTAAAAGAGAAAGAGTCATCGTTTCAGGCTCTTCAAGCGCAGATCAATCCTCATTTTATTTATAATTCGCTCAGTTTGCTTCAGTGGCGAGCGCTTGATCAGGGAGATAAAGTTCAAGTGGAAGCAATTGAAGCATTGACAACTTTTTACAGATTTGCACTGAATAATAAGTCTAATATTACGTTTATCAAGAATGAGCTTGAGCATGTACGTGCTTATTTGGACATTCAACAGCTCAGGTATCCGGAACGTGTCCGTATTGAATGGGAGATAGAGGAGGAAGTGTTAGAGCTCTATTCCATAAAGCTTATTTTGCAGCCCATCGTTGAAAATTCTTATATCCATGGGCGCATATTTACACGTCCGGATGCATGTATTTCTATTTCAATTAAGCGATATCATCATATGATTCATTTCCAAGTGAGAGACAATGGCAGCGGTATAGAACCGGCTACATTGGCACGTATCCACAATGGTGAACAAGCAGGCAAAGGAAATGGGTACGGTTTGTTAAATATAAGTGAACGGCTTTCTTTATATTTTGGCAATAAAGGCAAGTTTGAGATCGAGAGCACACTTGGTGTAGGAACGGTAGTCACAATCCAATTGCCTGTCTACGCGGAAAAACCAACTATTCGATGGGAGGGATGATAATTGCTGCAGGCATTAATCGTAGATGACGAGCCAACACAGATTCAAGGACTAATTCGACATATCGATTGGGCGAGTTTGGGTTATACGCTGCCATTTAGCGCTGAAACAGGCGAAATGGCTATTCCTATTCTTGAAAGCAATAAAATAGATGTACTAATCACGGATATTTCCATGCCAGGTATGAATGGAATCGAACTCGCTGGCGTAGCAAAATCCATACATTCAGAAATTCAGATTCTCATCATCAGCGGGTATAATGAATTCGAATTCGCACAGGATGCCATTGAAGTCGGGGCTCATGGATATGTATTAAAGCCCCTTAAATTAAGCGAAATCGAGCGAAAACTTAACATATTTCGTCAAACACTTGAGAACGTGAAGCAAATCAATGAACAGACGCTGCATCTTAAATCCGTCGTATTGGAGAGTCAGGTGTTACTAAAGGAATCTTTTGTTCTTGAGTTGCTTGCTGATGAGCCGATTGAAGAGGATACGCTAACATCGTGGTTGCATCTTCTTGAACTACCGAGTGTGACCGATCGAATTCTGTTAATCATAGCCTCACTCGATCATCAGAATAGTCAGAGTCGTGATGTCAAAAGTAAACTATTGCTCAGTTCAGTACTTCAGCAATCGATTTCTGTTTCGTTAAATGAAATGGGGTTCGTTTTGGTTGCGCCGTTGAAATCTGAAGGAGTCGCTGGTATTTTATTAAATCCATCTACCGATACAAGGATGAACCTCGATAAACAGATGGGTTTCGTTCAAGACTATATGCGAAATACGTATCAAGTCTCGGTCACGATTGGTGTCAGTCGGGAAGGGCGTCAATGGACTGAGGTGGGACAGCTATACCGAGAGATTAAGTATACTGTCGCTGATGCACGGCGAAGTGAGAACGGCTTACTTGTGCATGTCGGTAGTGAAGAACGAAAGGTATTTGAAAACTTTACGCAGCGTGAAACCATACTTCCCAATTTGCTTGCTCTCGCAGAAACTGACAATAAGGAGCAGTTAATGATCGAGGTAGGGAAGGTGTTCAATGAAATGGAGGGAAATGCCCACTCGTTCGGCTATATGCAATCATTTAGTGTCAGTTTGCTTGGGGAGCTTTCACGCAAAATGTGGGACGATGTGGAGGGGATTTCCCATCTCAGTAATCGTGCCTTGCACCGGCTATTGGAATGCCGAACAGCCCATTTACTTAAAGACATCGTCCTTGAATATATGGATTCTGCCTTCATCATCGCTCGGAAGGAACGCACGATACAGCAGCATCATCTCATCAATAATATCGCTACGTATATCGAAGAACAATTACCAACGAGCGTAACGGTTAAACAACTGTCGGATAAATTTCATATTAGCGCAGGACATTTAAGCGTCTTATTCAAGAAGGAAACAGGTCAGACCATTTCTGACTTCGTCAAGAGTTTGCGAATGAAAAAGGCTAAGGAATTGCTGCAGGACCCGAGCATAAAGATTTATGAAGTAACGGAGCGAGTGGGTTTTCAAACTCCCGCTTACTTTACATATCAATTTAAGAAGAACGTGGGCTGCACACCGCAGGAATATCGGGATCGTTATTATCAATGACACTTAGCATGCAATTGGATTGGGACAGTACAGTGCAGCTTTCCGAATGAATATAAAAATGAGAATCATGTGATCGCTGTGAAGGAGTGATGTATCCAGAGTATGACACAAGTGTTCGTGGATATGAGTACAAAATAACCGATAAACATGCAACATAAAAAGGACCGTCAGGATTGAACGAACTTTTGAAGTGACCCCAATTGTTAGACACAATCTAACAATTGGAGGTGCAGTTCAGATTGAACGAACTTTCTGACGGTTTTTCTTATCTATCTTGCGAAATTCGTTAAGGTTTAGTGATGAACTTAAAGGAGTCTTAAATAGGTTTGCTTTCCCAAATTCCGGTGATTTCATTGATTTGCAGGGAAATGACCTTAACTTCTCCCCCGAGTGCATACAGCTCAAGTCCTTGACTTTCGAAATCAGGAAAAATTAAATCTGTGATAACAATACTACCTTGATTAACGAATAATTCGATGTTCGATCCATCCAGATAAATAGTCAACTGAATCCGCTTGTTCTCAGACTTAAGCGGCGCTGTGTGTTTGGCTGCGAAATCCCTATGGAAATCCGATGAACCATGATTGGTTCGATCTAGGAACAATTCTTCCTTCACGACATCGTAGCCGATGACAGTTTCCTGACTGGAAGACTTACGAACCTTGAAACCGAATTCTGTCGCAGAACCTATTTCAAATTCCCCGATAATTTCAGCTTTAAGAGCGGTTGTTTCAGATAAGGGGTTGTCACCTGCGTTAACGGTCAATTCTGTCAGGTTTAATATTGGATTCCGCAACTTTCCTAACTCCGTTACTGGTTTTTGGATCATGCGAAGTCCTTCAGGATACGCTTTAAGCTGGATTTCCCGTGGGAGCGACATGTTTCCGCGCCACTCCAATGATGGCAATTCTTTGGCATAGCGCCAATTGTTCATCCAACCGATCCAGATTGCCCGCCCGTCTTCATGCGGAATTCCGTTCCAGGTGACTGCTGCATAGAAGTCTGATCCGAAATCAATCCATTGGATATCATCAATGGACTCGATGGCTTTATCCGGCACGAATGATTGACCGTCGAAGTGACCTATGAAATACATCATGCCTGAACCGCCTGCGGGCGGCTCAGGATCGTTCCCACTTTCCCCGTTAAGGTCCCCGACACTCAGAATCAGAACCCATTTTGTTTTGTTTGGATCATTGTCTACGGATATCTGGACGATATCAGGACATTCAAATACACCTCGATGAACGCCTGTTACCTTCGATCCAAACTCGCTTGCATAGCTCCATGATTTGAGATCTTTTGAAGTGAAGAACTCTACGCGATCTCTCGCGGCCAGCACCATTACCCATTTGGACGATTCTTCATGCCAGAATACTTTGGGATCGCGGAAGTCAGGTGTTTCACTCGCAGGAAACAGAACAGGATTTCCCTCGAACTTTGTCCATGTCCGTCCTTGATCTCTGCTATAGGCGAGGCTTTGTACTTGCGGTTTGCCAGGCTGAGCTTGATTCCCTTCATTCGTGTAAAAGGCAACAAGACCGGATCCTTCTTGATCAAAGAAGCCGCTTGTGTTGTTGATATCCACTACTGCACTGCCCGAGAAGATCGCTCCGTCCTTGTCAGGCGCTATAGCCGGTGGGAGTTCATTCCAATGAACTAAATCTTGGCTTACCGCATGGCCCCAATGCATGTGCGGGAAGTCGGGGCTGGTAGAGTTAACCGTGTATTGGTAGAAGAGGTGGTATTCACCTTTGAAGTAGACCAAGCCATTCGGATCATTCATCCAGTTTCTCTCAGGTGAGTAGTGATACTGGGGTCTGTATTTCTCTGTATAAGAACCAGTGAAAACCTCTTTTGTGATTTTGTTCTCTTTGGAAATGTACATGGTGTGTGTCTCCTTTGTTGTTGTGAAGTGTATGAGTTTAGAACCAGTTTTTCTCGAACAGGCTCAATTTTCCATTGGTAGTCAATAACAGGTCATTGCGATACATCAAGCGCGCTGATTTGAGATCGCGAAGGGTTCTCTCTAAGGGGATGGTTTCGTTTTTCGTATATCCGTATCCGACACCGGCCAAATTCACCATTTCATCAACGGCGTCATACAACATTTCTGACGCTAGTATTTTCAAATTATTGATTTGAATGCTGAAAGTATTGGTCTGTAAATTCACGGGATCATCAGAACGAATCCTATCGTACTGCCTGATCATCTCTTTCAGATAATGGTCCACGGTATCGAGTTTGATCCTGATTTTTCCTAATTTTTCGAAGAGTAGATCGGAATTCATGTTGAATTTCGAACGATTGGCCGGTCTTCTTATCACCGATGTCAGTTTCTCGAAGACTCCTTTGGCGGCCCCCAGCCAGCTGGAGGACAAAGCAATATGTCCAACAGGAACGATGGTCTGAAGCGCAATTTCTTTGAATCCGTTGTTGGATTTCAGAATATGGGCCTCTTCAAGCTGAGCTTCGATCTCCATGCCGATACTACCTGTACCGCGCATTCCCATACTGTTCCATGCCGAGGTATAGTCGATTTTGGCATTATTACGGTCCACAATCGCTACGACGACATCTTGATCACTATAATCAGTAATTCCGCCCATATAAATCAGAAATAAGTCCCCGTGCTGCCCGCCGGTCACGATCGGTGCCGTTCTTTGGAGAAGCCAGCCCTGATCTGTTTTTTGCAAGGGCGAGACGGATTTGAAGATGTTTTCATTTTTGTTCTGTTCGGTCGTGATGGAGGCGATGTAAGTCTGTTCGGAAGCTAACCTGAAAAGTAATTGTTGACGATATGAACCATGTAAGTGCTGGACTAGAAGGGCGACCTGTTGACAATGCATGCTCCAAATAACGCCGGTATTCAAGCAACTACTGGAGAGTATCTGCGCTATTTGAGACACCGTTTCCAAGGAACAGCCAGATCCGCCGTAGGCTTCAGGTACAAGAAGGGACATTAATCGTCGTTGCTTCAGCACATTCAGACTATGAACAGGAAACATGGCTTTCTCATCAGCTTCATGGGCATACATAGAAATTTCCTGAGCGACTTCCTTGGCACCTTCAATTAGCCGTTCATTTAAAGAACTGGGGGGAGTTATCATTGATTGTCCCGCTTTCTTTGGAAGTTAGGCTTACAGGATTGTAACTCGTATACAAGTTAAATCCATAACAAGGTTGGTGTTGGTCGAATCCCAGAGAGGCTCCAAGCATTTGTTTGAACATAGTGAACCGAGATGACCATAATAAGCGCTGCTGAGATTTATAAAGTTCAATCGCTCTTATTTTGGCTTTGAGGTGGTTCTTGGATAAACGGATTCGGTTAACTGAAAAACCGCATGCCAGATCGGCTCTCCAATCCTGGTCGAAACCGTAACTTTTGTACGGCAAGTCTTCGTAATAAGCGAGTTTGCTTGAGGTCGTGCCATGTACGGAATCCAACCAAACCTCAGCAGCTCTTCTAGTGATGCAATGATCCACATGTCGGCCAATACCCAGCGGGATATAGACTTGTGCATACTTATCCAGATCCAGCTGCGCAATCATTCGCGTTGTCACTTCTCGGATTACGGATAGCTCTGACTTTAAATCAACTCGAAATAGTTCTTCAAGTTTCTGATAGTGCGGAGTACCGTCAGGTTTCCTTCGGTAAATGCATTCCTCGACATTTAAATGGATACAATCGGCGCCAAGAGAGTTTGCAGCCGAAAGATCTTCTCTACGCCGTACATACATCACTTGAGATCCGATATTAAATTTTTTGTGGAGAATTTTCGCCAGCCAAGATAACGATGGATGCGAGTTCTCGGCAGTAAAAACGGTAGCGATAGTAACTGCGTTTCCTTCTTGAACTAACCAACACATATAATCCCCACAGGAAATGATAGCGTCATCCAAATGAGCCGACATAAATAAAAAATGGGATTTGCCCAACTAACCGACCTTCTTTTTACTCGGATTGTAAACAAATATAAATGCATATGAGTTAATTATAATGTTCATTTGCATATATAATATGTTTATTTGTAAATTATATCATAACTTTTCTGAATTTGAAGCCACTTTATCGAATATTTTTCTCCTTTTTGTGTATTGTAAAAATAATGCAATTTGTTATACTTGTGTTGAAATGAACATTTATTAATTTACAAAAGAGGAGTTGTGATTGTTATGTTTGAGAAAATAAAGGAAATTATTGTGAAAGTAAAAGAAGATAACACTGTGGCGGAAACGTTAACCCCAGCATCTGACTTGATCAATGAGGTTGGTCTCGATTCACTGCAAATGATCAGCTTTATTCTTCAAGTTGAGGAAGCTTTTCTCGTCGAAATTGATTATGAGGATTTTGATATGGCCCAAATGAAATCAGTTGAAACGTTTATGGTATTTCTCTCCAAGCTGGATGCGAATGTTGGATAAGATACTTTATGTCGGAAGTCTGGACTCTGAATCGCTCTGGAGAGATACAAGTTATAGCAAGCTGCCAGCAGTTCATGATGAGCAGCGATCTCGGATTGTGATGGCCATGGATGAATTAATGTTCCCCTTCTGCTCACATCGCGATGGATTATTTACCAGGTTTCCGATGGAAGATTCGCACAGGGCCTATTTGCACAAGCTTGGCTTTTCTTTTGATCATCGTTCCTGTGAGGATGCATCCGAAAGAGAGGATATGTTTTGTACATTAACCACTAATACTAACCTCAAGACATGGATTGCTAGTTTCAACAAACTCTCCCCCTACTCTGTGTTGGAGCGAACGCAAGAGCTACAGAAATGCCATTTTACTACTCAGATATTCCCTTCATATGAAACGGTTAGACTAGTGAATTCAAAAATGTATTCAGCTGAGTTGTCCAAACGATTGACAGGGAGCAATGAAAGTTACCCAGTGCACAGTGCGGATGAACTGCATAATGTTTGCCAAACGATTTTATTCAAACATAAAGCTCTATTGATTAAAGATCCGTTTGGCGTGTCAGGAAAAGGAAATATAAAAATAGACTCGATTAGCGCGGTAAAGCGATTGGTGCAGTATATTCAAAGGCAAGAGCAACGCGGAGCCAATACGGCTTTTATCGTTGAGCCTTTCTTTGACGTAGAACGGGATTTCTCCTGTCAATTTCATCTTGAGCCAGACGGGTCATTCCGTTTTATCAGTATGCAGCAGATGCTTAATCATCATCTTGCTTACCTAGGCTCATATTCCATGGCCAAGGAAGCTGTGTATGAATTGGAAAACAGGGGTTATTTCAAAGTCATGGAGAACATAGGCTCGGCTCTGTACGAGCAAGGGTATTTCGGGCCAGTTTGTGTAGATTCCATGCAGTTGACGAATGGGACGTTAATCCCAATTGTGGAAATCAATGCTCGCAAATCCATGGGACTGATTAATCATTATCTTGACGGCTGGCTGGCAACTGATCACCGACAAGGATTCTTAACCTTTTTGTCCTTGGGCTACCGCAACCATTTTGATTACGAAGCGATGCTTCAGGACATGGAACGGGCCAAGCTTTTATTCACCCCCCTACAGGGAGAGGGCATTGTGCCCCTTTCTTCTGCTACGTTGCTCGTGAATGAACTATACCGAGACAGAGACGTCAGTATGGGAAATGAGGAGGAACCGTTTCTCAAAGGCAGGCTATATCTCTCGGTGTTCGCTAAAGATGTGGAAGTAAGAATGCGACTGCTGAGCGGCACGCGAGCTTTGCTTGCGAGTCAAGGGGTAAGTGTTTATGACTAATGCGGGCACAAGCATATTTTCTTTATTGTGTGCCGGCAATTCTCTGGGGGTATATGTCCCGGCCATTCAATTGAATTATCAGCTTCGGCAGCAAAATCAGCTCACAGAGATCCATATACTAGAAAATCTGTATAAAGATGAAATTAAGGCCAGAGTGCCAGCCATTAAAAAAGCCTTTCATGACCACTTCGATCTTGCCAAAAAATCGGCGAAATGGGTGCGGGATGCAAAGGAATCTTTGGACTCTGAAAAGGTCAAGGTTTTGTTAAGCCAGTGGTATGGCGAAAAAAGAACTCGGTTTATTGTATTTACCGGATTCTGGATCCCAGTCTTAGAGCAATATCAGAAGATGATGGAGCCTATTGAGATAAGAGTTGATTTGCTTCGCATGGACGCTGGTATATCGGCTTCTTATCAGGTGTACAAAGAGCGGTGTAACGTTTTTCGCAACATATGGTTTTTCAGTGCTGAAGAAAACAAAATCTTGAGAGAATTTACGGTTTCCAATCAACGTGCCCTGCCTTATTCGTCTCGGGATCAAGGTATCGTACTACATGGCGGGGGCTGGGGAATAGGGACTTACAGGGAAGCGAAGGAGATGCTGCTTGCCTCACATCACCGATTGACTATGCTTGCTTATGCATTCGAAGAGATTGAAATCCACGAACGAATTGCATATTACATGAATGATCCCGAGTGGAGTCCGTGGTCCCATGACGAACAAGGAAACTACACGTTTCCTCCACTCGGAATGATTAAGCATGGTAGGGAACCTATTTTTCACAATCAAGACTGTTATCCGCTAATGTTTGATGTTATTCGAAGCGCAAAGGCAATTGTCAGCAAGCCGGGAGGCTATTCTTTGTTTGAATCATTTGCCGCGGCTACGCCATTTGTATTCTTGGAGCCGTTCGCCGAGCATGAAGTCGTTAATGCGGAATTCTGGATCAGCCAAGGATTTGGGATCTGGTTTAAGCAATGGGAGAAGGAGCATTTCTCGGATCGTTGTATAGAAAAACTGCATGAGAACTTACTTGATGCCAGAAACCAGATTTCCCAAGGAGGACAGTACAATGCAACCTAAAACAAATGTACAGTTTGATGAGAATGTTTTTCAGAATATTAAAAGAACGATTATGAATATGTCGAGAGCAAGCCGTGCAAGAGCCATGGACCCACGCTACGCGATGGAGATTCCCGAGGATATAGGTATCAAATTGAACAACGGTTGCAATCTTCGCTGCAAACATTGCTATGAGTGGAACGAGGATGGCTTTCACTGGGATATGGCGAAATCAGAACAAAAGCGGGAAATCGATATCGAGATGGTCGATCGAATTCTTGCCTTTTCACGTCCTAAAAAATCGAAGCTGTATTTATGGGGAGGTGAACCGCTTTATTACAGCAAATTTGATGTGCTGGCCGATCGTCTAGAGAAAGATCTCAGAACGACAACCATCTGTACGAATGCCATTTTAATTGAAGAGAAGATGGATTCTATTCTTAAGTTTTCAGATGATCTTGTCCTGCTGATTAGCCTTGAAGGATTCGAGGAAGAGAATGATGCAATACGGGGCAAGGGTACTTTCAAGAAAGTGATTAACGCGATTGATTTGCTACTAGATCTTCAAAGAAAGCAGATTTATCGGGGCAAGATCTCGGTCAGTTTGACGATGAACGATCACATGATATCCAGGATGTTTGAGTTTATGAAGTTCTTTGAGGAAAAAGGCGTGGACTCCGTTTACTTCGTTTACCCATGGTATATTTCACCGGAGTCTGCAACTGAGATGGATCAGTATTTCTCAGAACATTTCAACTGGCTGCAGCCTTATCAAAGCCAATCATGCAGCTGGCATTCGTTTACTTACCATATTTCCCCTGAAAACATTCCGCAATTAAAGGAAGAAATCCGAAGAATCTCTAAGCATACCTGGAACATCCGCATCCGCACCATGCCAGCGCTGGAGGAGGATGAAATCGCACCTTTCATTAAGGGAGAGCCTCTCGTTGGGATGAAGCGGACCGAGTGTCTGTCCATATCGACAAGAATGGATTTTCTGCCAAATGGAGAAGTTACTCCTTGTAAATTTTTCCCTGAATTTTCCGTCGGCAGTATTCAGGATCGGGATGTCAAGGAAGTTTGGCATGGGGAATTATACGGTAAACACCGGGAGACTCTGTCCTGCGGATTGATGCCAATATGCTCGAGATGTGGTTTGCTTTATCATTATGGACGTTGATTCGATGGTAACAAGCAGTTAAAGGGGGAGACACGGGGCATTGGAAGCGATAAAAGTAGAAGAACTGTCCAAACAGTTCGAGTATTACACGAAAGAGTTGGGGATTAAGAACTCGATTAAAAACTTATTTTTTCGCGAAATGTTAATAAAGGAAGCCGTTAAATCGATTTCGTTCGAGATTCAAGAAGGAGAGTTTGTTGCTTTCCTAGGTCCGAATGGCGCGGGTAAAACGACGACGTTAAAAATGCTTTCCGGTATACTGCATCCGACCAACGGCTCCATTTCCGTGCTTGGATACAAGCCGTATGAGCGGAAAAAGGAATTCAAAAAACAGTTTTCGATCGTAATGGGACAAAAAAGCCAGTTGTGGTGGGATCTACCTGCATCGGAGTCAATTCTGCTCAATAAGTATATTTATCAGGTAGAAGATAAGGTATACAAGCAATCTCTGGATGAACTCGTAAGTTTGCTGAATGTCCAGCATGTGATGAACGTTCAAGTACGAAGGTTATCACTGGGTGAACGGATGAAGATGGAACTCATTGCAGCTCTTATTCATAGACCTAAGCTCATGATTCTTGATGAACCGACCATCGGACTCGACATTGAAACACAAAAGAAAGTAAGGAATTTTTTGAAATATTACAATGAACATCACAAAACCACCATTGTGTTGACGAGTCATTATATGAAGGATATTGAGGACCTCTGTACCCGTTCACTGCTGATTGCCGACGGCAAGCTGATTTATGACGGCAATTTAAAAGATATCAATGTGAAGTTGAACCAAAACAAGATTATTAAACTAAAATTTTCAGCAAGCGTCAAAGCTGATCAGCTAGCATGTTTTGGTACTGTTCGACACTCGGATCACGATCAGGCAACGCTGGAAATTCCGAGGGAACAGGTAAACGTGATGTCCAGAGAACTGTTGACGCAACTTCCGATCCAGGATATTTCGATTGAAGACATTCCTATTGAGGAAATGATAGTTTCCTTATATCAAAGGAACCGTGATGAATGAGAGCGTATGAGAAGTATTACCGCATCTTTAAGCTGGGAATCCAATCGTCGCTCGAGTATCGAATGGATTTCGTATTCTCCCTAATCAGCGCCTTTTTTCCGATCATGATTCAGTATTTCATATGGTCGGTTGTGTATGGCTCATCCGATTCCACGCAGTATTTCGGGTATTCGTATAACGAGATGATTCTATATACGATTATAGCGGCGATCGTGACCCGTATCGTAATTACCAATATGGATCATGAGATGGCGGTTGATATCAAAAATGGAAATTTAAACAAGTATCTTGTTCAGCCGCTTCACTATTTACGGTTTCGCATTAGTCATTTATTCGGACAGAAGCTGCTTTTTTTCTCCCTCATGATTATAGCTATTTTTACGGTTATACTTTACTTTTCATTTCAAAATGGAAACCCGATTCAAATTCGACGTCTTCTGCTTTTCTTGCTTGCAGTCCTGCTTGCGTTCCTGCTCAACATGATGATTTCCTATGCGATTGCAGCCATCGCCTTCTGGCTCTCGGAGATTTCTTATTTCTTCGAAATGACAGGCCTGATGGTAATTATTATCAGCGGAGGGATGTTCCCGATCGAAATATTCGGACCAAGAGTAAATATCTTGTTAACTTATCTCCCTTTCAAATTTACTATTTATTTTCCAGTGAACGTAATTAATGGAAAACTCGATATGGACGCAATTTTGCAAGGCATTGGTATGCAGTTTTTATGGATTGTCATCATGTATCTCATTTCTCGGATCGGTTGGAGCATAGGCATGAAAAAGTATCTCGGGTTAGGAGGATAACCATTGCGAACGGGGCTTGGTTCTCTCAAAAACTATCTTCTCATATATGGATTATTTATTAAACACTGTTTCATGGCTCAAATGGAGTATCGCTCCAATTTTATTATTGGGATCGGGGTTGAAATTGCCTATCTCATCTCCAAGTTGCTGTACATAGCGGTCGTTTACAAAACCGATTTGCATATCGGAGACATTTCGCCGGACGGGATCCTCATGTTCGTTGGTACGTTTACACTGATGACCGGAATTTACTCGGGGTTCTTTTTTTACAATTCCATCCGGATAGCGGAGTATATCAGAGAAGGCACATTGGATTTACTAATCGTAAAACCGATTTCGCTGCAGTTTCTTGTTACGCTGAGATACATGAATTTTGGAACTCCGATTCCCAATGTCGCAGCAGGGATTGTGATGGTAGTAATTGGCTGGCGCGCCATGGAAATCCCGGTAACGTTGCTTCATGTATCCGCGTATTTGCTCTTTATCGTGGTAGCGATAATTCTAACCTACTGCCTGATGTTTCTTCCGCATGTGCTATCTTTCTGGTTTGTCAATACGGGAGGACTGGCGATGATCTTCTATTCGATCTGGGATGCCAATAATATGCCCATGGCCATTTATTCCCGTTTGGTTCGAGGAATCGGCGTTTACATACTGCCGTTTATGATTATTACCAATTTCGGACCCTTATGGGTCATGAATAAGTTAAGTGTGTACCAACTGGTATGGGGACTATCTTCTCCTATCGTCGCATTGATTTGTTTTCGATTGTTATGGAAGCAGGGCATCAAAAAATACAACAGTGCCAGTAGCTGAGAATGGGAGGTTTAATTATGTTATCAACTGTCAGGCTTGTATGCCCTGCCTGCAAATCACTACTAGAGACAACCATTTATGAAATGAATATGAAATGTACGTTATGTTCAGCCAAATATCGGCAACATGATGGCATTCCGATCATGCTGCCTGATCAGTATGATGCACACAAAGAGGGGGTCAAACGAATGTTTACCTCCATGAATGAATCCCTGGAGGAGAAGGGATTGTCCCGATTCTCGACTTTTATCAATTGGGGTTATGTACCGCTTGAAGAGGATACCGGCGGATCTTTCAGGACGATGTCAAATTCGGTGCGACTTTTGGATGAGGTTATGGAAGGCATTGATTTGACAGGAAAAAATGTGTTAGAAGTTGCTTGCGGGAGAGGCGGTAATATTCGTGTCTTGTTAAAGAAGTATAAGCCCAAGTCCGTTATTGGCCTTGACCTGACGGAATCCAATATCACTTTTTGCCATCGGCATTACCGTAATCAACAAGCCTATTTTTGCGTAGGGGACGCCGAGCATCTTCCTTTTGCTGACAACTCATTTGATATCGTCTTGAACATTGAAGCATCGGACCTTTATCCGAATATGGAAGGATTCCTGGAGGAGGTTTATCGGGTTCTTAGGCACGGTGGGGTGTTTCTTTATGCAGATGATCTACCGGTTTCCAAATTGCGGAAGAGTGAAGCTTACACGCAAAACTTGGGATTCCAAGTTCGAACTTACCGGGACGTGACGAAGAATGCGATTCACTCTTGTGAATCTTCGCTTTCTACTCGCTTGAAGACTCTGAATGATGCGGTTGCAGCTGATGGTGAGATTATGGCGTCTTTGGGGGCGCCCGGTACGGATTTGGTCAAGGAAATGAAAGAAGGAAAGCGCCTCTATACGATCCGGCAGCTTATTAAACCCAGTTGATTAGTTGAAGCCTCAAGGCTGAAAAAAAGAAGAGGATGTGAGGTATTGAAGAGAATATTACCTGTTTATCTGGATACGGGACTTACCACGGATTGTTTTCATTTTATGAAACTTGCGCCTCTCTTTGGTGATGAACGTTTTCACCCTTGGTACATGGAAAGGTTTATTGAGCTGGAGATGGGAATGCGCGATGGAGAATCGATTGAAGATTTCTGGCTCCACTATTATCGGTTGGAACATGTCGATTTGGATCTTCTGTATCAAGGGGTATACAATTTTCATTACTTCACGGGTACAGATTTCTTGGATATTGTATCGACGTCGATAGACCATATCGATCAAGGGAGTTACGTGGTGCTGATTTGTGACAATTATTATATTCGCAATTCCGAACATTTCCGCAAGAGTCATGACATACATGAGTATTTATTGTTTGGCTACGACAAGCTAGAAAACATGTTTAACATTCTGGCAATAAAAGATCATAAATGGACGACGGAGACGGTTTCGTTCGAAGATATTAAACAAGGATTTGTTGGCGGGTTGGACACCATGCGAAATGAGTTTAAAGAACTTTATCGCCTGTTTCGTTATCATATGCCTGCAACCTCTTTTTCTCCTAAATTAAACGATATGAGAAAACCTAATTTGTCTAAAATGTTGGAGTCCATCGAGAATTATTTGACGGGCGAGGTTAGACAGATTGCCAAACGTAAAGGAGCAGGAGAGCGGCCTTACGGCAGCTACGTTGAATGGTCGGGCACTTGTATCTATGAAGGATTGCGGAATCGAATATGCGGGGTAGTCGAGGTAGAGCCTTCGCTGCTCATGGATAGAGGTATTATACTCGGCATCAAAAGAATGTATGAAAACAAACGGGGAATGTTAAACCGTCTGCATTATTTGCACAATAATGACTATATTCAATTGGATTGCAGTCTTACGGACATGTTCCAAGAGCTTTGCGAGAGTTTGGATAAACTTATGAGTTTAATGATGGTCTTCTATTATCGACCGGGATCGGAGGTTATGGCTTCTATCAAAAAAAGGATTAGCGAGACCGAGAAATTGGATCATACTGCTATGACAGGTGCATTTCAAGTCATCTATAATGGTTTGAAAAGGGGATTGCATCAAGAAGTGTCAGGCAGTGCACAGCAAATAACCTAACGGTGATTTCGCCGCTAGGTTATCCTCAAGATGGTGCCTTGAATCATGATTCATTTAAAGTTCCCGTTGATTCGCGGAATATCGGCTTTGTTTGGATATGAGTGATTTGAGGAGGCCTCTTGGGATTCTCGACCCTGGCCAATAACATAGCTGCAGCCATCACACCCATTTCTTCCCGGCAGATATGGACGGTTGTTAAATGTGGCTCCACGATTTGCGACTCAGGTGAATTATCAAAACCACAGATTACAATTTCCTTAGGAATTTGCACATTCTTGTTTTTTAGAATTCTCATCACGTTAATGGCAATAAAGTCATTGGCACAAATAAAAGCAGAGGGGAGGCTGTTCATATGATCCAACTGCAGACTCAACCAATTAGGGTCCGCAATGTATCGATCTTCTTCAACTATGCATACTTGGAGGTCAAGTTGTAAGCGAGATTCGATTAAGGCCCTTTGGAATCCTACCCATCTTTCATTGAAACTTTTGCAATGATGGTAATCGCCAATGAAGCCGATACTTGTATGACCATGGTCTATTAATTTTTTTGTCATGTAGTAAGTACTATGTTCGTTTTCCATGAGGATAACATCTGCTTCAAGTTCAGAATAAAAGATATCTGCAGTGGTATCAATAAAAATGGTTGGGATGCCTAAGGAGTTGATCAATTGTGTGTATTTCTTATCGAATAGCTCAATGCAAACAATTCCATCCACTTTTTTGGGATCAAAATTATTAGGCAGCACTAACGCCTGAATGTCCGATTCCCGAACGATATGAATGGATAAATTAAAACCGTCCGAACTGATTTTCTTCTCAAGTCCACCTAGAGATGAAGCGCCAAAATGACTATTACTAGGCATATTTGATGTTAAAAGGGCAATATTGCCCGTATTTTTAATGGTTAATGTGTTCGTATCTACTAAAGCCAATTGCTTGTAGTTTAACTCTATCGCACGCTTCAAAACCCTATTTCTCGTTTCTACAGGAATACTTTCAATGCCGTTAAGAGCTTTGGAAACAGTATTCCTGGAAAGTCCCAATGAGTCCGCGATATATTGGATCGTGATTTTTTCTTTACTCATAATTTTACTCCTTCTATGGACAATGACAATGATCGTATCGATAGATTAATTTAAAGTAAGTGTATACTGTTACAAGCCAAATGTCAATATGTCATGTTACAAATGTACAAATATGAATTTCGTTAAAGTGCATTTGCATAATTTTGTATAAGGTGATATTTTGATGTAGACAATAAGTCTTGATGTTTAAAAGTGATATTTCTAACTATTTTAGATAGATTAGTAGCTCGCTTCATTAATAGATAACAGGTGAAACACAGTCAAGTAGAGATGCTTACACAGAAGTGCTTACACAGAAGTGAGCTGCAGGATATGATAATTTTATAAGTTAGAAGCAGAGCATATTGAATTTATTGTTTTGTCCCCTTTGATAAGATAGTAACAAGAACAACAATAGAGTAATGAGAGGGGCAATAATTGAATGAAAAAACTTAGTCAAACAGTCGTAAGCGCTATCGTAATTGGTGGATTGCTGGCGGGATGTTCATCCCAAAGCGATAGTGGAAGCACTTCTTCGCCATCAGCACCAAGCCAAACAGATCCAGCCGTGAAAAAAGATGAAAAAGTAAAACTCACGTTCTGGAGAAACTCGGGGAATGATACGGAGAATGCAGCTTACGACAAGTTAGTGGCTTCTTTTATGCAGAAGTATCCGAATATTTCCGTGGAAATGACACCGATTCCATACTCGGATTATGACACGAAATTACGCGTATCCATCGCTTCCGGAAGTCCGCCGGACATCATGGCTCTTGATGCGCCAACCGTCGGTTCGTATGCGAACGCGGGAGCTCTTAAGCCATTGACGACGTACTTCAAGACAGACGGCAATATGGAGGATATTCCGAAATCAACACTAGCAACCTACACGTATCAAAATGAAATTTACATGGCACCGCTGACCGAGTCTTCCATTGCGATGTTCTATAACAAAAAGCTTTTCCAAGCGAAAGGCATTCCGCTTCCTTCCAAAAACCCTGATGAACCATGGACATGGGATCAAGTATTGGATGCTGCGAAGAAAGTGAATGATCCTGCGAACGGAATCTTCGGTATCGATCCTGCACAAGGCTTTGGCAACGCAGGTGCAACAGCCTACTTCAAATATCCAATCATTTGGCAGCTTGGCGGCGAGATCATGAGTCCAGACGGTAAAACGTCCAAAGGCTTTTTAGATTCACCACAAACAAAAAAAGCCGTACAATTCTTCTCCGATTTGTACAACAAAGATAAAGTATCTGCACTGGAGTATCCACCAGATCCGTTCCCGAACGGCAAACTGGCAATTACGATTGACGGCTCGTGGTCCTTGGCTAATTTGAAGGAGAAATTCCCTAATTTCAAATTAGGCGAAGACTATGATATTGCACCATTGCCAAAAGGAACAGCGCAAGCGGTAGCCAACGGCAGCTGGGCGCTTGGTATTTCGGGGAAAAGCAAGCATCCAGATGAAGCCTGGAAGTTCATTAACTGGGTTACTGGGGAAGAAGGACAGAAAACGTATGCGGGTATGACGAAGGATATCCCATCCCGTTATTCTTCTGCCAAGGCGTTCCCAGAGCTGAATGAGTATCCGAAGAACATCTTCGTTATTCAGAATCAGAAGTACGGCAGACCGCGTCCAATCACGCCGATCTTCCCGCAAATGTCAGATGCTGTGAACAAAATGTTTGAGGATGTCACGATCGGCAAAAGGAACATTGATGCTTCCATCGCAGATGCCATAACGACAATTGATAAAGCGTACGCAGATGTTCTAGCACAGCAGAAGAAGTAAGCAGCTCCAGATAAGTGAGACGAATCATTTTAATGATCGTCTCTTTGTCGTTGTTACGACAGACGGCCCGGGGTATGATATAAAGTATCAGACAGAACGGGGGACTATTATGTTTTTCTCATTGAGGAGCCGTTTGATGGCGGTATTCTCGGTTCTACTGCTTCTTCCTTTTGCCACTTTGGCCTATATCCTTAGTGAAGAAGCGACCAAGTCAATCAAGTCATCGATCGAAGCTTCAACATCGCAAACGATCGAGCAGTTCGCCTCGCATGTCGGGACGTTGCTTACGCAGGTCGAGGACACGGGCAATCAGGTGGTGAGCGCCAGAACGACGCAGGATTGGTTGACCGTACATTTGAATCCGGATAGTACGATTCAGGAACGCGTTCTCACGAAGCAACGATTGCGGGAGTACTTCTCCTCCTATGGGGTGAACAACTCCAGTGGCATTTCTATTAGTGCTTTCGCCGAGGATGCTGGCGGTGTCTGGACGCAGGACAGAACCTATAAGAACAGCGCGTGGTTTCAGGATTTTATGAAAGAAAATAAACGTTGGACGACGGCACACAAGGATGTCGATCAGTCGGATGAATTTATGAGGGCGCGTTCGATTAATAGTTTCCTTTTTCCACTCGTTCAGCTGCAATCGCTTAAAAATAGAGGTTTCATCAAGGTGAATTATCCAACAACCTTGCTTCGCAATGCCATTGAAAAGATCCATGTGGGGAAGACGGGGAAGGTCGTTTTGCTGACGCATGACGGCAACAGTGTGCTTGATCAGAATCTATCCGAAGACAAGGACATGCTGGGGAAAGGGCTTAAGCAGATTGATGCACGTTTTGATGGGGAAGCTAGTGGAATTTTCCCATTGGAGGCAAAAGGAGAGACGAATCTGCTTTTTTTCCGCAAGCTGCCCCCTCAGAATTGGACGATTATCGGGAGTGTGCCTGAGGCTGAATTGTATAAAAAAATCACACACATTCGCCAAACGATGCTTGTCGTTAGCATTTTGTTGCTGATTATCGCGATATTAACAGCCTTTTGGCTGTCGGCAGGCATTACCAAGCCGCTGAGTGTGATGGGGAGAGCAATGAGGCATGTAGAGCGAGGGGAGTTTCATCAGGCGCTGCACGTGATGCCGAAGGTTGGCGAGGGCCATAGCGAAGTGAACTATGTTACAAGAGTTTTCGAGCAGATGACGCACCGACTGCGCTATTTGATCGAGACGGAGTTCGAAACGAACTTGCGTAGGAAAAATGCTGAGTATAAGGCACTGCTGCTGCAAATCAATCCGCATTTTTATAATAATACGCTTGAAATCATTAGCGGTCTGGCCGCGATGAAGAGGGAAGACCTTGTAATGGATGCGACGGAAGCTCTGGGCAAAATGATGAGATATTCCCTCAACCTGGGTAGTGATTTGGTTCGAGTAGTGGAAGAAATGGCGTATATTCGGGATTATTTGTTCATCCTTCATTTGAGGCATGAGGAAAGACTACAGATTGTGATTGAAGAAGATCCCGTGGTAGACCAGTTCTTAATCGCGAAATTCATCATTCAACCCCTGGTAGAAAATGCAGTGAAGTATAGCTTAGAAAAGGACGGCGTCGCGCAGGTTACCTTAAGGACGAAGTTGCAGGTGGATAAATTGCTGATCTCCGTGAAGGATAATGGCATTGGAATGTCTGAGGAATTAGTCCGAAGTTTACTAGAAGAAATCAAAACGGGCGATTCTGTTGCGATTCTCAGTACCGAGGGGCAGAGTATCGGGCTTCGTAATGTGTTATCCCGATGTCGGCTGAATTATGGCGAACAATTTCAGATAGAGCTGCATGCCAAGCTGGGTGAGGGGACGGAATTGAACTTAATTCTACCGTTGATAAGGAGCTGACAATCGAGATGTACAGAATCATGCTGATTGATGATGAGGTCGGCGTTCGTAATAGCATTAAAGCCAAAATCGATTGGAAATCCGCCGGGTTCGAAATCACGCAGGAAGCGGCAAATGGCCTGGATGCCTTACAGCTTCTGGAGGCATATCCGCTGCCGGATGTTATTATTACAGACGTTCGCATGCCGCAAATGGACGGAATTGCCTTCGTTAGCGCATGCAAGGAAAAGTACCCTGCGCTTCGTATTATTGTGCTCTCGGGCTACTCGGATTTTGAATATATGAAGGCTGCTATTCAGCTCGGGGTGAAGGATTATCTGCTCAAACCTGTGGTTCGCAGTGAGCTGACCGCACTTCTCGGCAAGCTAGCAGCGGAGTTGGAAGAGGATCGCAATCGCCTGCGGGAGCAAGGTCAAGAGGAAATCAAAAACCATCAACAACTGGGGTTGATGCAAGAGCAACTTATTTGGCAGCTGGTGAAGGATGAATGGTTCAGCGTATCTACCATGAAGGAACGGATGGAGCAGTTGCAATTATCAGCGTTAGCAGTTGACGATGTCCATGTTCAATTTGTAACTGTAGAGATGCGTATCCCACCAGGGCGCTTAGACGATTGGAGTGAGCGGAAAGACTTACTGTATTTAGCTTTTCAGATGTTGTGTCGGGAGTCCGCGCAGAAATGGGAGCATATTTATCCGTTCTACGCGATGAGTCACCCTGCGATGATACATTTCGTTATACGGGTTCAAATTGCCGAGCATGATCGCTTCTTGGCTGAATTCGTGCGTAAGCTGAAAAGGGACATCCAAAACTACCTCAAAGTAGACAGTGTTCTTGGTATTGGCGAGCCTATCAACGGTTTGAGGCAGCTCAAAAATGGCTACGCATCTAGCATGCTTGCCTGGAGCCAGAGCACGATTCATTCCGATAAAGCGGGGCTGGATCGGAATATGCTCGCCATGACGCATAGCTTTTCACCTGAGATGGAGAGAAAGCTGATGCAAAGCATAGAAAATCTCGATATGCCTGCTTTTACAAAGCAGTTACAAGCCATTTTCTCCGCGGATCGAGATACGCCAATGTTTGTGTTCACCTTTTTGGCGTTGCGCATGATTCTCCTGTTTAACGCCATTGCGAAGAAATTTGAGCTAGGGGATGCGTCCTTACAGAGCTATCTCTGGAACTGCCAGATGAGTGTGAGAGATTACTCCTCTCGGGAGCAAGTGCTCGACCAGCTGCACGACATGGCCAGGCTAGTTATGGAAGAGGTGAGGAAAACCAGGTTCTCCAGTGGTCAGCAAATGATGGAAGCCATTCGCAATTACGTGGATGAGAACTTTTCCTATGAGCTCACGCTGGCCTCGTTGGCCAACATGTTTCATCTGAATGAAACGTATTTGTCTGGACTGTTCAAGCAAAGCGTGGGTGTAACTTTTAGTGACTATATCACGAGGCTGCGTCTGAATAGGGCTGCGGATTTGCTCAAAGAAAGTGAACTCAAGCTAACGGATATTGCTACGTTGGTGGGATACTCTAGCTCGAGCTATTTTAGTACGGCTTTCAAGAAGTTCTACGGGAAGGGACCGAAGGAGTATCGGGAGGAGGGGCAAAGTAAATTTTTATAATTTTGTGCACCATCGGCTCAAAATCAGCACTTGCTAATAGTGAGAATTTCAAACCAAAATACCTTCATCCAACAGATGAGGGTATTTTGCCGTCTGCTAACGAGCCCCATCACGTTACTTCCCTGCAAATCATTTTAAAACACAACTCCCAATAATATTGAAATCTTTCTATTCGCGGACTCGTTACAATAACGATACATCAAAACAGACAGCGATTAGAGGGAGGCACCATGTGGAAGAAAATAGGGTTATGGATGGCAGGTAGTGCCGCGATCGTAGTTCTGGTTTGGGGGGGGACAGTTCTGGTCGCGGGGAATGGAAAAACAATGGACTCGACCAGGGAAACAACCTTCTCCTATGCGAAGGATCCTACTTATTATACGGAAAAGTTTCGCCCTCAGTATCACCTGTCGCCGGAGTCAGGAAATCTAAGTGATCCGAATGGCATGGTGTATTTCGAAGGGGAGTATCATCAATTTTACCAAAATAGCGGCCAATGGGGTCACGCGGTTAGTAGGGATTTAATCCATTGGGAACATCTGCCGATCGCTCTTGCCAGGGATTCGCTCGGTGAAGTTTGGTCAGGCAGCGCGGTTGTGGATGCGAAGGATACGAGTGGATTCTTTGGCGGCAAGGCGGGGCTAGTCGCGATTTTTACGCATTATAAAGGCGGCCTGCAATCTCAAAGCATTGCATATAGCTCAGATAAAGGACGAACATGGAGCAAATATGAAGGAAATCCAGTGATTCCTAATCCGGGATTGAAGGACTTTCGAGATCCCAAAGTGATCTGGCATGAGCCTACGAAATCTTGGGTGATGGTGGTATCGGTCGACAATCGTGTTCAATTCTACACATCACCTGACCTGAAAGCATGGAAGCTTGCAAGTGAGTTTGGAAAAGATCAAGGCTCCCATGCGGCGGTTTGGGAATGTCCGGATTTGTTCGAGCTACCTGTAGAGGGCACCCAAACGAAGAAGTGGGTCTTAACTATCAGCATCGGTAACAACAACACAACCAAAGGCTCCACAGCGCAGTACTTCGTAGGCTCGTTCGACGGTCACACGTTCAAGAACGAAAACCCACCTTCCGATGTCTTGTGGACAGATTCTGGGAAGGATTTCTATGCCGCTATGTCCTATTCGGATATTCCGGCCAAAGATGGACGTCGCATTTGGCTAGGCTGGATGTCCAATTGGCGTTATCCGTTCGTGATGCCGACAGGGGCTTGGAAGGGGAATTTGTCTATCCCGCGCGAGCTGCGGTTGAGGAATATCCCTAATCAAGGCATACGATTGATTCAGGAGCCGATCAAGGAGTTGCAAACGCTGCACGGCAAAGAAGTATCGATTAAGAAGCAGCAGTTAGCAGATGGGGTTAATCCTTTTGAACGTGTAAAAGGAACTTCATATGAACTTGTCTCGGAGTTGACTATTCAGCCAAATAGTAAAGTAGAATTCCAACTTCGTAAAGGAATCGATCAAACAACGAAAGTCACCTATGACGCTTACGCTGAAAAGCTAACGATTGATCGAACTCATTCTGGGATCAGTTCATTCGAGAAAAACTTTGCCGAACAGGTAACGGCACCATTGAAGCTGAAGGATGGCAAGCTTAAGCTTCAATTTTTCGTGGACGAGGCTAGTTTGGAGATATTTGCCAATGACGGCGAGGCTGTTGTCTCCAGCCTGATCTTCCCTGATCCTACGAGCAATCGACTGGACTTGACCGCGTCAGAGGGCAGCGTCATGTTGGAAAAAGCGCAGTTTTATCCAATGGGGACGATTTGGCGTAAGGAGGATGTGGATGGGGCAACGCCTCAAAGAATAGTGTTAAACAAAACTATGCTTGATATAGAGGCGAACAGCAGCCAACATGTCGCAACATCCGTTCTTCCCCTGAGCGCACCACAGGAGCTGAAGTGGACATCTAGTGATGAAGGAATCGCGTCCGTTTCAGTAGATGACGAGGGGGCAGTTGTGAAAGGTGTCAAGACAGGGCAGGTTGAAATCAAGGCGACTAGCCAGGATGGGTCTGTCACGTCGAGTCTCCAAGTGTATGTTTTTGATGGTAAATGACAGATGTGAATGGAGAGGTGAGTTATGGCTACTGTAGAAACGATGGAAATGGTGAAAACGGTAAGTTCCAATAAGAAAAGATTGCAAAGCTTTCGCAAGCATGAGCAAGCTACTGCATTCTGGTTTATATTCCCGGCAATAGCCTTGCTGTTTGTGTTCGTGTTTTATCCTATGTTGCAAGCATTTCTGATCAGCTTCAAAAATTATTCATTAGTCGGCGCTGGCGACGTGTTCGTCGGTATGGATAATTATATGCAGCTTATGAAGGATCGCGCCTTTTTTAATAGCTTGAAGCACTCATTTTATTTTGCTCTGATTGTAATTCCGATTCAAACGAGCATTGCACTTGGCCTTGCCCTGTTAATTCAGAAGAAAACCGCGACTTCCGGGCTTTTCCGAACGCTTTATTTTATCCCGGTTATTATATCGACGGCAGTGGCTGCAACGGTTTTTAAGCTCATTTATAACAAAGAGTTCGGCCTGTTGAACAGTGTGCTCAAAGCGCTGCACATGCCGATTACAAGTTTCCTATCCGATCCGAAAACAGCGATGAACGGTATTGTTGTCCTCGGAATTTGGAAAGGTGCTGGGTTTTTCATGATCATTTTCCTAGCAGGCTTGAACAATATCTCACCTGATCTCTATGAAGCAGCCAGAGTGGATGGCGCATCACGGATACAGCAGTTTTTTAAAATTACATTTCCATTGCTCAATCGGACGATGGCTTTCGTGGTCATCATGACGACGATCGATGCGATCAAACTCTCGAGCTTAGTCTTCGTACTGACAAATGGTGGACCCAATAGCTCAACGGAAACAGTTGTTTTCTACATTTATAAACTGGCTTTCACGCAAATGAGGATGGGGTACGCGACGGCCGCGGCTTTTGTACTGTTCGCGATTGTATTGACGATTTCACTGATCCAAATGAAGCTTTTCAACAAAGACACAGACTGACAACGAGGAGAGATTCGCTGTGAAGAGGTTAACAAACATCGTAACGATGATCGTCATGATAATAATTGCTCTGATTTCTGTCGCTCCTATCCTATGGATGGTTACTGGCGCTTTTCGGCCTTATCAAGAGCTTTTCAAATATACATCGTTGAATATTCACTTACTAGTTCCCGTAGAATGGACATGGAAGAACTTTCATAATGTCATTTTCAATGCGCGAAATCCGTTCTTGCGCTATATCTGGAATACACTGTTCGTGGCTTCCATCGTAACGATGCTAGTGTTGATCATCAATTCAATGGCGGCATTTGCGTTTGCAAAGCTTAGGTTCCCTTTCAAAACCGTCGTATTTGCCTTATTTATGTCGGCGATGGTGATTCCGGGTGAGGTCACCCTCGTGCCTAACTATTTGTTAATGCATGATTTGGGCTGGTTGAATTCGTACAAAGCATTGATTATTCCTTCTATGTTGTCCGTATTCGGGATCTTTATGTTACGCCAATTTTTCGCGGAGGTTCCGAACGAAATGATGGAAGCTGCTCGGATCGATGGAGCAAGCTTGCCTCGCACTTTTGTAGCTATTGTGCTTCCGGCTGCCGTGCCTGCGTTAATTACGCTTGGACTGATGACCTTCCTAGGGAACTGGGATTCCTATCTATGGCCGCTCATTGTGATCAATGATCAGAAAATGCAGATGATCCAAGTCGGGATTTCCACATTTTCCTCGAATGAGGGGACGGATTGGTCCAAGGTATTGGCGGCGAATACGTTATCTACCGTTCCGATTTTACTGTTATTTCTATTTTTGCAGCGTTACTATATTCAAGGGATTACGATGTCGGGCATCAAAGGATAAGACGGAATTTGGACCAAATTATACAAATGAATGGGGGGCTTGGGCATGAACTTCGATGTGGTTGCGCTTGGGGAATACTTGATTGATTTCACGCCTGCTGGTCGTTCTGAAGCGGGACAGCCGTTGTTTGAACGTAACCCGGGCGGAGCACCGGTGAATGTGGTAGCTGCTTTGGCGAAGTTCGGCAAGCGAGCGGGGTTCATCGGAAAGGTGGGCAGTGACCCGTTCGGTTTGTATTTGCGTGAGGCTTTGCTTGATGTCGGTGTGTCGGACCATGGGTTAGTAGCGACAGATGAGGCGCATACGACGATGGCATTCGTTCAGCTGGATGCAGAAGGTGATAGATCTTTTCATTTCGCTAGAAATCCTGGTGCGGACCAGTTGTTGAGGGAGGATGAAGTCCATTTAGCTATGCTGGCGGAGGCGAGAATTTTTCACTTTGGTTCGATTTCGATGACGGCGGAGCCAGTGTACACAGCGACATTAAAGGCTGTGCATGTTGCGAAGGAGCGGGGGGCACTGATATCTTATGACCCGAATTGGCGTCCTTCGTTGTGGAAGGATGAGGCGCAAGCGCTTGAGGCCATACATGTTGGTTTAAGCTTAGCGAATTTAGTTAAGGTTTCCGCAGAAGAACTCGTCTTTTTGACGGCAGAGCAGGATCTGGAAAAGGCAGCGAGACACCTGGTTGAGCAGTATGGGATTACCTTGCTATTGGTCACAGCAGGAGGATCTGGTTCTTTTTATCAGATGAAAGATTGGTGGGGCAAGGTGGATACCTACCCCGTTCTTACGGTGGATACCACAGGTGCTGGAGATGCGTTTCTCGGTGCTTTGTTATATAAAGTTTTGGAGATGGGGATGCCTCTGCAGGAATGGCAGGAAGAGGAGTTGCGAGAAGCACTGGACTTTGCTAATGCCGCAGGGGCGCTGGCGACAACTCGGAAGGGGGCCATCCCGTCGCTTGGTACGTTTGAGGAAATTCATGCGTTAATGCAAGAGGGAAATAGACCAAGTTCCACTTCTGACCCCCGAAGAACTGGATGAATGATCGGAACGTTTAATATACGACGATGGTGAGTACCACCACTTCTATCAATACACGGTTAGTTCCATCACTCTCGACTTCCCACACATGTCCGAAGTATCCATCGGATCGGTTAGAGACGGTTATAAGGAAAATCCAGCAAACCCTTGTGTTTGCTGGAATTTTTCATTTCAAAACTTATTTGTCCCCCAACAATGTAGAGACTCCGTGGGCAGATCGAGATAGGAGGTTACCGATTTGCAAAAGAAATATCTGGATTATGAAAACGACAGAAAAATAATTCGGGTCCAACAGAAATATTTTCCTACCTCAGAGGATGTATATTCGGTCAATTTGGCGACAAAAGATTACACATTTGGAGGAAATCCTAATTTTTGGCTCCCGAAGTCGGCTTTAAGGACGACAAATATTTCTATAGAGTGTTTAAATGTCGACTTGGTGTGACACCGGACGAATATCGCAGGAACAAGCACATGCAGTCCCAAAATATTTATTGATGTACTGCGACAGTTCTCAATAACCATGGTTTAAATGTGGATGAAGTGAGAACTGCTGACAAACTGCTTTAGTGATTATAAAGGAGAATGTTGGCCATGAAGAAAAACTTGTGGGTGTTTAATATTGATAACACTCTAGCTAATACGAATGAAAAAATTCAGGAACGCGTGGATGGGTTTGGAACAAAGCTATGCCCCTTCCCGCTTCCTTCTGGTTTTTTCGAGGATAACCCGGATGTTTTCTTGGGAGCAGCTCCTTATAGCGGTTCAGCAGAAGCCCTACGGCGCCTTGAAGAAACGGGTTCAAAAGTTGTATACGTGACTACTAGATCTCCATGGTTTAGGAATCTCACCGAACATTGGCTTCGTATGAATGGCTTTCCTCTAGGCGAAGCCATATAACAAAGGATATCCAAACCGTTTTGAGACATGGTCGGTGTTTCCGCTAGCAGGAGCAGCGATTTCATAACAAGGAGGAAGCCCGGTTGGGCTTTTTTTGCGTCATGTAACATGTTCGTCATGGAATTTTTAGATCAAGCTGAAGGCATAGAGGTGAGGTAACGTACAAGTGGGAGTATAAACATTTTAAAAGTATGAAACAGAGAATATTGAATTTAATCGCCTCTTTCATTTGATACGATGATTTCGTAAGGCTCATACACAATTAAGAATGGGGGAGTTAATCGAGTAAGTTAATTCGTTTACAGCACAATGCTTGCCGGGACTACAACAAACAGAACCAGGTCTTCTTAAACAACAGGGTAAAGACAATGCAAAATAAATAGGTGCAAGTGAACCTGAATGTCTTCTTGAAACCGTCACTATTTAAGTAATTGAGTACATGGATTCCCGTAGATGTCGGTTTGATTTCTTCTGGTAGTAGATAGAATGACTGCTTTGTTCTATCGTAGAGAAAACACCTCTTCGATATGGTAGTGATTGCTCGATACTCACACTTTACCAATCGAAGCGGTGTTTTCTATGTTATCAGGCTGACAATTCAACAGAGCACAACTCCAGGCTACTGAAATGGTTAAGCTGATTTTCTAGGTGTGAAAGCTGAGTTTATTGATTATCATTTACACAATCCAATGAATGGGAGTGGATGGCTGATGTTGAAGAATCGAATGTTTTATGGGGTAAAGCTCATACTTGTGATGATGCTTGCCATACCGATTTTATGGTCAGGTAACGCTGCAAGAGCAGCGGCCGATGGTTCCGGGGTGAATACGAATCTAAGTGGATGGGGGACGTCGGGGGATGCGGGGACGTTAATGAACAATGCAGACGGGAAGCTGTTAACATCCACTGGCAATTTCTTTGGATTGTCCACCACGGTTGCTGACAATTTCACGTATGAAGCGGATGTGACCATTCGCCAATTCCAAGGGGTAGGTGCATTGGTATTCCGCTCCAATAACAGCGGCTGGGGCTCTTATATGCTGCAGATCGATCCGGTGGGCGGCCGGATTCGCTTGAAGGATGCGAACGGAGATCGGGAGCTGGGCGTATACGGCGTTTCGCTTGCCTCTAACACAACCTATCACCTGAAAGTGAGAGCTGTTGGATCAACGCTCGAGGTATACTGGGGGAACAATGCTACACCTGTTATTAATGTAAATGACACTTCTTACAACGGAGGTTGCTTAGGTCTTCAAGTTTGGAACAGCTCGATGCTTTTCCAGAACATTATAATGACGCCGGAATCAACCACTCCGAATACTCCAAACGTGAACACGAACTTAAGCGGATGGGCGACGTCGGGGGATGCGGGGACATTAACGAACAGTGCAGACGGGAAACTGCTCACGTCTGGCGGCAATTACTTTGCGCTATCGACAACGACTGCCAACAATTTCACGTATGAAGCAGATGTGACCATTCGCCAATTCCAAGGGGTAGGCGCATTGGTGTTCCGTTCCAACAATAGCGGTTGGGGTTCTTACATGCTGCAGATCGATCCGGGAGGCAGCAGAATTCGCTTGAAGGATGCGAACGGAGATCGGGAGCTGGGCGTATACAGCGTTTCGCTTGCGATCAATACAGCCTATCATCTGAAAGTGAGAGCTGTTGGATCAACTCTCCAGGTTTACTGGGGGAACAATGCTACCCCTGTGATTAATGTAAATGATACCGCTTACAATGGAGGGTGCTTAGGTGTTCAAGTTTGGAACAGCTCGATGTTGTTTCAGAACATCATAATGACACCGGATTCAACAACTCCTAATAATCCACCCGTGAACACGAACCTAAGCGGTTGGGTAAATAGTAATCTGAAAGGATGGACGTCAACGGGCGAGTGGACATTGAATTCGAACGTTGTTAAAGGAGTCGGATCTGCGAATGCTGAAGCGACTATTATCGCCGACAGTGTGGCAAGCGATTTCGTGTTCGTGGGCGACGTAACGGTGGATTCGGGGGCGCCGCAAGCGGTCGCAGGGTTGATGTTCCGTACCGACAGGGAAGGCACGAACGGATATATGCTTCGGATACGGCCGAGCGATCATACCGTCACATTACTCAAAAAACACGGGAACACCGAAACCGTCATCCAATCGAAATCCGGCATTCCTTTGTCCACTGGCAACAAACACCATATTGAAATAACAGCGGAAGGTTCGAACCTTACGGTTTATGTCGATGGGTATTCAGCGGAAAAGATCGTAGCACAAGATGCGGACTTTAAGAGCGGATACGCCGGAATGACAGTGACGAATGGCGCCGCCTACTATCAAAATGTGTATCTTACGCCATACAGCGATTATTATACGGAAACGTACCGGCCGCAATACCATTTTACGGACGCGCGAGGATGGGCCAGCGATCCGAACGGACTGGTGTATTTTGAAGGTGAATATCATCTGTTCCACCAGGATGGAGGCCAATGGGCTCATGCCATCAGCACCGACCTTTTACATTGGAAGCAGATGCCGTTTGCGTTGACATGGAACAACTTGGGGCATATTTGGTCGGGGTCCGCGGTTGCGGATGTAACCAACGCTTCAGGGTTGTTTGGGGATTCGGGCGGCAAAGGTTTGATTGCCTATTATACTTCACACCATCCAGATAAACCGAACGGCAATCAGAAGATCGGGGCTGCGTACAGCAAAGACAAGGGGCGCACGTGGGTATATTATGGGGACGACGCCATAGTGCCCAACCCGGGCGGCATAGACGGCAATTGGGATTTCCGCGATCCGAAAGTCGTGCGCGACGATGTCAATAACCGATGGATTATGGTGGTATCTGGCGGGGATCACATTCGCTTCTATACATCGACGGATCTGCTTCATTGGACGTGGACAGACAATTTTGGGTATAGCCAGTATATACGCGGAGGGGTGTGGGAGTGCCCGGATTTGTTCCAACTTGCGGTGGATGGGAATGCGAACAATAAAAAATGGGTGCTGATGATCAGTACCGGCGGCAACCCCAATACGCAAGGTTCGTCGGCGGAATATTTCATTGGTCAGGTAACGGCGGAAGGGAAGTTCGTTAATGACAACCTGCCGGGCAAAGTGTTGCTTACCGACTCCGGGAAAGAGAATTACGCTTCGATGTCATTCTACAACACACCAGATAATCGGCGCATTACGCTGGGATGGATGTCAAATTGGGATTACCCATTTAGCTTCCCGACCGAAGGTTGGAAAGGGCAATTGACAATTCCCCGCGAGCTGTCGTTAAAGACCGTGAACGGGAACGTCATCCTTGCCCAGAATCCGATTAGCGAACTGAGTTCATTGCGTGGAACCGATTTCTCTGTTAACAATGTTTCGGTAACACCGCAATCCGGCAATATTCTCCGAACGGTTAATGGAAAGGCATACGAAATTGACGTGGAACTCCAGCTCCCCAATTCCGGAGCGGCTACCGAGTTCGGATTCCGATTGCGGGAAGGCGGAGGACAGAAGACGGTCGTCGGCTATCGGAGTACCGATAACAAGATGTTCATTAATCGATCCGCTTCCGGCAGGACGGATTTTGCTACCAATTTTACGACGTTGCATGAAGCGGTTGTGCAGCCCGTCAACGGTGTCGTCCGAATGCATATCCTTGTGGATGAGTCTTCTGTAGAGCTATTTGGCAACGACGGGGCAGTAGTCTTCTCTGATATCATCCTACCGGATTCCTCTAGCAACGGGATGAGCTTTTATGCATCCGGTGGAACGGTTGTCGTGAAGGCATTACACGTGTATTCCTTGAAAAATACATGGAGAAGTACGAACTAGATAGCAATACCGTACAATGAATAGCGCTGGATCGCCGATTGCTGGAATTCAGAGTCGGCGATCTTGCTCAATCCAAAATGAATGGGAAGGGATGACCGATGTTGAGGAGTCGAATGTTTTATTGGGTAAAGGTCATTCTCGCGATAATGCTTGCCATACCGGTTTTATGGACAAGTAACGCTGCAAGAGCAGCGGCTGATAGTTCAGGAGTGAACTCGAACCTAAGCGGCTGGGTAACTTCGGGGGATGAAGGAACATCAACAACCAGTGCAGATGGGATGCTGCTCACATCCACCGGAAATTTCTTCGCGCTGTCGGCAACGCATGCCGAAGATTTTACGTATGAAGCGGATGTGAGCATTCGGCAATTACAAGGGGTAGGCGCGCTGGTGTTCCGCTCCAATAACAATGGCTGGGCCTCGTATATGCTGCAGATCGATCCGGCTAGAAGCCGGATTCGCTTGAAGGATGCGAATAATGATCGAGAACTGGGCGTATACAATGTTTCGCTTGTGGGCAACGAAGTGTATCATTTGAAAGTGAAGGCGGTGGGATCGACGCTTCAGGTCTACTGGGGGAACGATACTACCCCAGTAATCGCTGCCAATGACGCCACTTACAGCGGAGGCAATTTGGGCCTTCAAGTTTGGAACAGTTCGATGCTGTTCCAGAACATCATAATGACGCCTGAATCAAGCACTCCGAATACCCAAACTGTGAACACGAACTTGAGCGATTGGGTAACTTCGGGGGATGCAGGGACGTCAACCAGCAGTTCAGACGGGATGTTGCTCATGTCTGGCGGCAATTTCTTTGCGATGTCCGGCACGACGGCCAACAATTTCTCTTATGAAGCGGATGTGAACATTCGCCAATTCCAAGGTGTAGGATCATTGGTGTTCCGTTCCGACAACAGCGGCTGGGGATCATATATGCTGCAGATTGATCCGGGTGGCAGCCAAATTCGCTTGAAGGATGCGAACGGAGACCGGGATTTGGGCACTTACAGCGTCTCGCTTGCTGTCTACGAAACGTATCATTTGAAAGTGAACGCGGTGGGATCGACGCTCGAAGTCTACTGGGGGAACAATACGTCCCCGGTGATCGAGGCAAGTGACTCCACGTATAACAATGGTTACTTAGGCCTTCAAGTTTGGAACAGCTCGATGCTGTTTCAGAACATCATCGTCCGCAATTTGAATGAGGTTTTACCTGATGTGATTACAAACCTAAGCAGCTGGGAGACGTCGGGGGATCCGGGGACGTCAATGAGCAGTGCAGAAGGGATGTTGCTCACGTCCGGTGGCAATTACTTTGCGATGTCCGGCACGAAGACCAACAATTTTACATATGAATCGGATGTGACCATTCGTCAATTCCAAGGTGTAGGTTCATTGGTGTTCCGTTCCGACAACAGCGGCTGGGGCTCTTATATGCTACAGATCGATCCGGGTGGCAACCGGATACGCTTGAAAGATGCGAACGGAGACCGGGAATTAGGTGCTTACAGCGTTTCGCTTGCGGTCTACGAAACCTATCATCTAAAAGTGAATGCGGTAGGATCGACGCTCGAAGTCTACTGGGGAAACAATACTAACCCGGTGATCGAGGCGAGTGATACCGTTTATAGCGGAGGTTACTTAGGTCTTCAAGTTTGGAACAGCTCGATGCTGTTTCAGAACATCATCGTCAACGATTTGAATCTAAGTTTCCCTGGCGTAAACAGTAATCTGAGCGGGTGGCAACATCGGGAGAGTGGTTCCGTGACTTCGGATAAGGAAGGCATGCTGCTCTCGTCGGACGCGAATGTGATGGCCATGTCAGAAACGATGAGCGATGACCTGAATTACGAGACAGATCTCATGCTGAAAAGCGAGAATGCCGTAGGCTCGCTAGTATTTCGATCTGACAACAGCGGCCGAAACGCATATTTGTTACAGCTGGATCTGAAGGCTCAGAAAATACGTTTGATGGATGCGAATCACCGACATCCAAACAGACTGTGGATCGAGAAGAACGTGACTCTTGCCGCAAATCAGATTTATCATTTGCGTGTCAAGGCGGAAAAGTCACATATTCAAGTGTATTTTGACGGGAAATATGATCCATTGATCGTTGTAGATGACGGAGAATACAGTAATGGACGTATCGGCCTTCATGCTTTTAACGGTTCGGTTCAGTTCCAAAATATCATGACAAGTGATTTGACATCGAATCTGAAAGGTTGGAGGTCAACGGGCGAGTGGACGCCGAATCTGAACGGTGTCAAGGGAGCCGTGCCAGCGAACGCGGAAGCGACTCGTATCGCTGACAGTGTGGCAAGCGATTTCGTGTTTGTAGGCGACGTGACGGTGGATCCGATGGCGCCGCAAGCTGTCGCAGGGTTGATGTTCCGTACCGACAGGGAAGGCACGAACGGATATATGCTTCGGATACGGCCGAGCGATCATACAGTCACATTACTCAAAAAACACAGGAACACCGAAACCGTCATCCAATCGATATCCGGCATTCCTTTAACCGCTGGCAACAAACACCATATTGAAATAACAGCGGAAGGTTCGAACCTTACGGTTTATGTCGATGGGTATTCAGCGGAAAAGATCGTAGCACAAGATGCCGACTTTATGAGCGGATACGCCGGATTGGCGGTGACGGATGGAGTCGCCTATTTTCAAAATGTGTATCTTACGCCATACAGCGATTATTATACGGAAACGTACCGGCCGCAATACCATTATTCGCCAGCGCGAGGAGCGGTCAGCGATCCGAACGGACTGGTGTATTTCGAAGGTGAATATCATCTGTTCCATCAGGATGGAGGCCAATGGGCTCATGCCATCAGCACCGACCTTTTACATTGGAAGCAGATGCCGCTTGCGTTGACATGGAACACCTTGGGGCACATTTGGACGGGGTCCGCGGTTGCGGATGTAACCAACGCTTCTGGATTGTTTGGGGATTCGGGCGGCAAAGGTTTGATTGCCTATTATACTTCAGGCAATCCGAATAAGCCGAACGGCAATCAGAAGATCGGGGTTGCGTACAGCAAAGACAAGGGACGCACGTGGGAATATTACGGGGACGACGTCGCAGTGCCCAACCCGGGCGGTATCAACGGCAGTTGGGATTTCCGCGATCCGAAAGTCGTGCGAGACGATGACAATAACCGATGGATTATGGTGGTAGCTGGCGGGGATCACATTCGCTTCTTTACATCGACGGATCTGCTTCATTGGTCGTGGACCGACAATTTTGGATATAGCCAGTATGTACGCGGAGGGGTTTGGGAGTGTCCGGATTTGTTCCAACTTGCGGTAGACGGAAATGAAAACAATAAAAAATGGGTACTGATGATCAGTACCGGCAGCAACCTGAATACGCAAGGTTCGTCGGCGGAATATTTCATTGGTCAGGTAACGGCGGAAGGAAAATTCGTCAATGACAACCTGCCGGGCAAAGTGTTGCTTACCGACTTCGGGAAAGAGAATTACGCTTCGATGTCGTTCTACAACGCGCCAGATAATCGGCGCATTGCGCTGGCATGGATGTCAAATTGGGATTACCCATTTAGCTTCCCGACCGACGGTTGGAAAGGGCAATTGACAATTCCCCGCGAGTTGTCGTTAAAGACCGTGAACGGTGACGTCATCCTTGCGCAGAATCCGGTAAGCGAACTGAGTTCATTGCGTGGAACCGATTTCTCTGTTAACAATGTTTCGGTAACACCGCAATCCGGCAATATTCTCGAAACGGTTAATGGAAAGGCATACGAAATTGACGTGGAACTCCAGCTCCCGAATTCCGGAGCGGCTACAGAATTTGGATTCCGATTGCGCGAAGGCGGAGAACAGAAGACGGTCGTCGGCTATCGGAGTACCGATAACAAGATGTTCGTGGATCGATCCGCTTCTGGCAGGACGGATTTTGCTACCAATTTTACGACGTTGCATGAGGCGGACGTACAACCCGTCAACGGTGTAGTCCGTATGCATATCTTCGTGGATGAGTCTTCTTTAGAGGTATTTGGCAACGACGGTTCAGTGGTCATATCCGACATCATCCTACCGAATTCCTCACGCAGCGGGATGAGCTTTTATGCATCCGGTGGATCGGTTGTTGTGAAGGCATTACATGTGTATTCCTTGAAAAATACATCGAGAAGTTCGATACTGGATGGCAATACCGTACAGCGAATCGTGTTGGATCATCGATTGCTGGAGCTCGGGGTCGGCGATGAGCGGCGTGTTTATGCAGATGCGGAGCCCTACACGGCACTCGACAAATCGTTGATGTGGGAAACGAGCAATCCGAACGTTGTAACGGTGCAGGATGCGGATGATAAAAGCGCGAGATTACAGGCCGTTTCTTCGGGGACTGCAACCATTACGGTCAAATCAGCGAGCGGTGCTGTTCAACGATCCATGGAAGTCATTGTCGGTTCATTCTCGACGAATTTGAGCGGATGGAATGTTCATCCCGCATCGGAATGGGTACCTACATTGGACGGGATCCGCGGGTTGTTCTATTCGGATTCGAACAACATGTCGGGCAATCAAGCGACTGATTTCACCTATGAGACCGACATGATGATATCGAAGAACGGCGGGGCTGGTTCGATCCTGTTCCGGGCGAGTGCGGATGGCTCCAATGGCTATTATTTCAACGTGGATCCGAATTTGCAATTGCTTCGGTTGTTCTATAAAGCGGGCGGACAATTCGACGATCGACAAATCATAGCCAAAGTGCCGAAGTTTATACAGAAAGGCTTGAATTATCATGCCAAAATCGTTGCTTCAGGGCCGCATATTCAAATTTATTTTGACAACCAGTTGGTGATTGATATTACCGATTATACGTATAGACAAGGATACTTCGGCCTAAACGTGTTTGGTGGTAAAGCGTATTATCAAAATGTGAACGTAACGAACACGACACCCATTGATTTGAACGATTATCATTTTATAAATATGAATAGCGGCCAAGTTCTGGGCGTAGATGATCAGAACAACTCTGCTAGAGTCAAAGTACAGCAACCCGATAACAAATCCATCAATCAGAATTGGACCTACTACAAGATCTCCGACGATGCATATACGATACGATCCGCGAGCAGCGACAAATCGCTGGATTGGGATATGGGGCAGAATAATATTCATTTGTATCCATTTCTAAATTATGATAATCAACAGTGGCTCATGATCGAGCATGAAGACGGAACGGTTACGATCGTTTCAAAAAGAGATCCGAGTAAAGCGCTGGAGGCTGAAGCCGACGGAGCGGTGCAGCTTGCAGACAGGAATGACCACGATATCCAAAAATGGAAAATCGTGCTGGTGGAAAAGCCTGTTATTTCAGATGATACACCCCCACCTTCTAGTCCTTCAGTTAGTAATCAAGACGGACCTGTCAAGGGGGCTTGGGTAATCACTCATCCTTTACTTGATAGCAGAGGGGTACTGAATGCAGAGGTTAAGACAGAGGACCTGCAAACCGCGATTAATAATGCTGCAGCATCAGGCAATGAAACTGTGACGATCGAGATACCTGTTAACAACTCGGCACTGTCTGTGAGTGCAGCCTTTCATACGGATGTTTTGAAGGAGGCTCATGACAAAGGTATTGACCGCATTGCAGTTAAGAGTCAATTTGGAACGGTAGCGATTATTCCTGATGCACTTGGAACAAACTACGGTACAATTCATTTGTCCATTACAAGGGTAGATCCAACCATTTTAGATGCAAAACAGCAAGAGAAGATTGGTAATAAACCTGTATATGATTTCAACATTAGTGTTAACGGAACTCCAATAAGCAAATTCGTATCTAAAAAATCCATGATGATTACTATGCCATACACCATTAAGCCAGGAGAGAATATTAATACAATTGTTGTATATTATCTTGGTGACGATGGCAAACTCGAAATAATCAAGAATGGAACCTATGATGCCGCAACAGGCGGGATTACTTTCTTTACGAACCATTTCAGTAAATACACAATAGCCGAAGTGAAAGCTGCATTTACTGATTTAGGTTCTGCGGAATGGGCCCGAGCAGCAATCGAATCCTTATCGGCAAAACAAGTGATCAATGGTTACAGTGCTGAGCAATTTAACCCCCAAGGAATAGTTACTCGCGCTGAATTCCTGAAAATGCTATTAGGAGCGTTAGATCTTGTGGATGCTTCCGCGGAAATCAGGGTCAAAGATGTCCAAGCTGATCAGTGGTATGCAAGACCGATTGCAACTGCTCAGAAGTTGGGTATTGTAAGTGGATACCAGGACGGTACATTTAGACCCGATCAGACGATTACTCGTGAAGAAATGACTTTGATGGTTTCTAAAGCATCTAAGGTTGCTCAAGTTCCTTTAACTGCTGTGGTAGCTAAGGACATATTTATGGATGATGCTGCGATTAGTGGTTTTGCAGCAGAGGCAGTGTCTGAGCTTCAACAAGCAGGAATTATCAACGGCTTTGAAGACGAATCTTTCAAGCCTAAGAATACGGCTTCTCGTGCAGAGGCTGCACAAATGATTAATAAAGTGCTTCTAAAATAATAGTAATGCTCAGGAAGCCCCTTACTCTGACAATTAGAGAAGGGGCTTCGCTTGAAGATCGTGGGATGTCACAACGTTTTACCTGTGATCAGACTAGGTTTTTACACGAGTGTCGGATGACAAGAACATTGTCCGGATTGCCGACTTCATTAAAAGCGCGCACTAAACTGAGCGACGGGCAGTCAAGTTAAACAAATAATGAAAATAGTATTGAACAATTATAGTTTATCGTGAACATGATTTGTTTACGAGGTGCATTATTGTATATCAGGAAGGGTGTTATGGGTTATAAAGAATCAATTTACAAAATGATTGAAATGTATGCAATTCAAGGACAATATTGTTCACTGTACATGCCAATCAAATTTATGAAATGATATAGGGATTTTCTTGTCCCTAATGAGGGTAGTTTCATGTCGTTGTACTACAAACAGTAAGTTTATTGATTAGAATTATTCTAAATAAGGTTGACTTTTATTCTATTTTATTTATAATAATTATTATCTAATATCTATTATTAATTATTGTGTAGGGCTTTATGAAAGGAGTGCATTACAGATGCACGATGTCATTATTGTTGGAGCTGGTCCTGCTGGAGCTTCTGCGGCGATTTATACAGCACGAGGGAATTTGAAGACGTTAGTTATTGATAAAGCGCCGAATACAGGAGCACTAGCCATTACGCATAAAATTGCGAATTATCCCGGTGTCGTTGGGGAAATGTCAGGTAAGGATCTGCTGGATACGATGCGCGATCAAGCCAAAGGCTTCGGAGCCGAATTCATCCAGACGACGATTACCGATGTGGATGTGGAAGGCGAAACGAAGTATGTGTTTACCGCTGATGGGATGTTTGAAGGCAAGTCGATCATTATTGCAACAGGCTCTAAAGGGCGAAATCGTATGCTGCCTGGTGAAGAGAATTTGATGGGACGCGGCGTGAGCACGTGTGCGACATGTGATGGGGCTTTTTTCGAAGGGAAGACAGTCGCAGTGATTGGAGATTCGGAAGAAGCCCTTGAAGAAGCACAGGCGCTAAACAAGTTTACGAAATCCATCCATTTCGTCGTTCCACGGCCTGAATTGCAAGGTGTTTACCACGTTCCAGAGTTGAAAGACACGAACATTCTCTACAAAACGAAGCCACTCGAAGTTCTGGGCGATAAGCAGGTTCAAGGTCTTAGAATTCGTACAAGCGCTGGCGGCGAGGAAGTGCTGGATGTGGATGGCGTCTTCGTTTTCCTATCTGGCAGTAAACCGGGTACAGACTTCTTACAGGGGCAAGTTCCGCTCGATGATGATGGTTTTATGATCTTGGACAGCTCGATGCAATCGTCGGTTGCTGGTGTATTCGGTGCTGGAGAAGTTAGACGTACGCCAGTTAAACAAGCCGTTGTTGCCGCTGCGGATGGTGCGATTGCCGCCATGGCCGTTGACAAATTCATTAATAAACGGGCTCAATTGATCCCGCAATACAAATAAATCAACCCTTAAGGAGATGACTTACTATGTCAAATGTAATCGTATATTCCAGTACCAACTGCCCGTATTGTGTTCAATTGAAAAAATACTTAACAGAGCAGGAAGTCTCTTTCGAAGAAAGAAACATTGATTTGAATGATCAATTCGGGCAAGAGCTTCACGATATGGGCTTAATGTCACTGCCAGTCACTGTCATTGGTGAGCACAAAATTCTAGGTCTCAACGTCACCAAACTCAAAAAAGCACTAGCCGAAATCGCTAGCTAATCTAATCTAAAACTCAAAGGAGATCACATCATGACACAACAAGTTACTGTTCAATCTCAAGCTACTACTTTTGCTAAAATAGGACTGCCGGCACCGAGCTTCTCCCTGCTTTCCACGAAAAATATGGACACGCTTGAGGAGAAGATCTCACTCGAAGACTACCGAGGCAGATGGGTCGTATTCTTCTTCTGGCCTTTCGATTTCACTTTCGTATGTCCGACGGAAATCACCGCGTTCAGCGACCATTACGAGCAGTTCTTGGATCTCGATTGTGACATCGTAGGCGCATCAGTAGACAGTGTCTACACGCATCGTGCCTGGACCCAAACACCGCGCGATCAAAACGGCATTGGCCCTGTGAAGTTCCCGCTGGTCAGTGACTTCTCCAAAGAAACAGCACGTGCCTATGGCGTCCTAGATGATGAGACAGGCGCGGCACACCGCGGATTGTTCATCATTGATCCAGATGGCGTGCTTCGCTATCAAGTGGTTACAGATATGAATGTGGGCCGCTCCGTTGACGAGACACTTCGTGTGCTGCAGGCATTGCAAGCTGGCGGTTTGTGCCCAGCGAACTGGAAGCCAGGCGATCGCACACTATAAGGTACTCGGCAAGATCAGCCCCGCCGTCAGCGGTAGGCTAGCGCTGCCAAAAGTGCAAATAACTACTGTAATTTTGCGTAACTTGAAGTAAATTATGAAGTGAGATCAGGTCGTGAAGAACATGCCGCTAGCATGGAAACTCGTTTCCGTGCTAGCGGCTATTTTATTTTCTTAATGTGGAGAGGGAGTTGGGAAAATGAATGACGAGATGAGTTTGCAGCTTCGTGCTGCGTACGATAAGTGGATGGAAATACCAATCAAGTCGTCCACAGGAGATCGGCGGCTGCGATTGCAAAAGGGTCTAGTTTTCTCACTAAAGAAATTCATTATCCATGTGCTCTGGTGATGATGGGTTCCGCGGAATCCAATATTGCCCAACCAGCGTTGTCTCCAACGGAACTAGCAATATTCGAATTTATTGAAAATAAGACGAAGGCCTACTCGCCTATTTCAATAGCTCAAGCTGTTGGAATCCATAGAAATACGGCTGTAAAATATCTTAAGTCTCTGGTTGAAAAAGGTAAAGTGATACCTGATGTCAAAACAAGTGGTCCAATCAGGAGATACCGTAGCAACAAGGGAGTATGACAACGGATCTCAATTAGTCGGAATGTGAACGTCATCAAGATAGCGTAGTTCGTATTTATACCCCCATTTGAAGTATAATGGGTACACTACAGGTAGATAGTGAGGTTGAATGCAGCATGGCGTCCATTGCGGACAAGGTATTTATGGGTTCTTTAATTTTGATGATGGTAGCTGTTGTGGTTAGCGGCATTGGCTTCCAATTCGTGAATTGGAAATCTCAGGTGAGTAATGAACTTGAGGAAGAAACGAACACGAGCAGCAATCGGAAAAAATCGGCGATGGATCGACAAGATAAAAGTTTGAAACGCATCGGGCGGTCATATTTATTTTGGATTGCGCTTGCGGGCATGCTGGTTTCTATCGGGTTAAGTTATTTATCGAAATAGGTAAAAACGTGAGCTGCTCATGTTCATGATGCGTGAGTTGTAGGCTTGTTTGGGTAAATATCGGGGAGAAATGACGAAAAACTACAATATTTGAGATACAAGATTCTCCAACATCCGCAGTGAATGTGCGTTATAAAGAATATATAGATTCTTTATAAAGGAAGAGGATGTTGATTTATGACAACTTATACACAATTGAAAACTGAGATTCAGATTATCTCTAATGAAATAGCTAAGCTATATAAGTGGCAAGATGAACTTAACAAACAATTGCAGGAAGTTTGTCTCCACGAAGACAAACTTACGCTCAATAATGTAGAATATTCGGGAATGCTGCAAAATATTGATTACTGTATGGATTGCAGAAAAACATTATCCCCCGATAATTGTGCAACAAGTGTTTAGACGAACTTCATTAGTTTTATGCAGAACAGCGAGTAACGACGCCTACCGGGCGTGCTTACTCGCTGTTTTTTTTGCGGTATGAAGTTGAGTTGGGGGAGTGATGCTAGCGACTTAATGGGCATGACGTGAGGGGGAAGGGAGATAAGGATGGACGATTAATGGTTGCGAGTAGGGTTGGGTTGAATGTAGCTAGTAGTGGGAGTAGTTGTAGGTGAGACTTGACATGTTGATGTGAATTGCAGAGTCAGATTAGGGGTTTGTGGCTGGGGTATCGTAAATATGCTGTTTTCCAGACAAATAGATGGATTTTATGTAGTTATATTTCGGGTTTTTCCGATCAAATGATCAATTGATGGAAAATATACAGTTAATTTTGCGCTGATTAGCAAATTTCAGTGAGAGCGGTGATTTTAGCTACATATTATACAGTTAAATCGATTTTTTGAGGAAAATTCACCTAAATAGCTGTATATTTTCCAGTTAATACTAACATGAAATGTCCTCGCCGCGTCCCCATAAACTTGCAAAAACGTCTAGCCAGAATCACGCGCAATAAACCGCGCTGATAACACCACTTTCTCCACCTGTCTGCCTGGATGCTGGAGGCGGTAGAGGAGCGTTTCGACAGCTCGAATGCCCAAGAATTCCTTGCCGAGCTCAATTGTACTTAATGCAGGTGTCGCATAGGCGGCGGCTTCAATGTTGTCCAGCCCAATAACTTTAATTTGTGCGGGGACATCGATTCCGTTACGTTTCAGGATTGGCAACAGCGCAAGCGCGAGGTGATCATTGGCACAAACAAAACCATCTGGCATGGTTTCCGGTGTCAATGCCGCCACTTTGCGCTCTAGTTGGTGGAGCATGTGCGGCTCGCCGTAGGCGATTTGCCATTTCTTCAAATGGTAGTGCTCGGATGGCCCGGCCATATCTTCGAGTGCCATGCGGCAGCCCCACCATCTCTCTTTGAAGGAGACGGCGAATTGATCATCGCCGATGAAGATCACTCGCTTCGCGCCAGCGGAGAGCAAGCGTTGACAGGCCATTTTGCCAGCATCCAAATTGTTATTAAGCACACAATCGACTTCGATGAGCGATTCATGATGGTCGATGAGGACGAGTGGAAGCCCACTCTGCTTCAATGAAATGACGGACTGGGCAGGAAAGGTACCGGCTAACAACTGCCCTATGCAATGCGACGGATCGAGATAAGAAGGCATCTGCAGCTGGGGTTGGTGATGTGGTGCGATGGGAACGATGAGATGCTCGTAACCCAGCTCTTTGCTAGCAGTGGCAATGCCGGCGAGAACCTTTCCCCAGAAAGGGTTGTCCTCCAAATAGGAAGACTGAATCCAGATCAGGATATAGGGGGAGATTCCGGTTTTGACGAGTGGATCCCCATCTGATAGATGACTGGCAGCAGGCAGATTAGTTGACATGGGTTGCGTGTGCTTCTGCTGGAGCGTATAGCCCATCGCTTTCGCAGTCTCCTGAATTCGAAGACGGTTGTCTTCGCTGACACCTGATTTACCAGATAATGCTTGAGAAACAGTGAACTTGGACATGCCTAGTCGATCAGCAATTTGCTGCATAGATACTTTAGGGCTCATGAGTGACATCCTTCTATGTAAAACATACGTTAATTTTTCAAATAACCTAACAAGACTATTGTTCATGATCATGGCAATATTGTCAATCTGCTTGTAATTAATGGTGGTATGCAAAATAAAGATTGACCGCAACTCAGAAAGTGAGTAAATTATGTTCATAATCGGGAGTTGTTAGGCTAACAAAAATAACAAAATAAACATGGCGTGGCGATTGAACCCGCACACCTATTTGGAGGATGAGAGCATGTTTACAACGATCATATTTTACGATCCTACATTTCCGTATGAAGGCATTCGGCCCGATGATAAAGCCGTTGTACAGCTGGGGGAATTAGGGGAAATAGTTGGAGCGGACGGGCTAGCAGCGGCGCTGGATCAAGGGGCAGATAATTTCATCCATCTCCATGGACGGTATTTCCCAAAGTCAGCATGGCAAGCCATCCTAACTCATGCGCGTAAGGGCAAAGGATTCGTGCACCTAGGCAGTGCTCCCTTCCGGGTACCTGCTTACCAAGGCACAGAGGGCTGGGAGCTGGAAATCGAGCAAACGGCGTACCATCAACAGCTTCAAATTCATGAAATCCTTTCCGTTGACGACGCTCCCATCGCTAGTTATATCGCGAATGTCGAGTTGCCGTTACTGGCAGGCAAGGAAAATCTGTTCGCCATTCAACCGACGGTTGGATTTGCGCTACATGTGACTAGGACTGATGATCACCCTGGTCAAGTTGGTTCGAGTGGTCCGATGGATGCACATTTCACGCCACTTCTGAAGGGGATTTCCCAAGAGGGACGTGAAGTGGCAGCGCCGGTCGTGCTTCTTGAGAATACGAAGGGAGCCTTCGCGGGGGGACGGTGGATTTTCGCCAATGTGGTCACGGATGAAGGATTTTGGCAAAATGGCGGGGCTGCACTAGTCGTGGAGTTAGCAGCCTATACAAAACGTGGCGTAACAGAAATTTGGTTCAAACCGAACTATGCTTGTTATGATCCGGGCGATCGTGCCGCCTTAACGGTTCAATTGCAGACAATTGCGAATCGTACAGGAGCTGTGTCAGCGAATGAGTCTTGGACATTCCACGTTCAGGTACTGAAAGAGGGGCATGGAACACCAGTCTGGACGACAGAATTCGGGATGAATGCGTCACGTGAGCTCTCTTTTAAAAAGGTAAACATCCCTGTTGATATCGAAGCAGGTTACTATACAGCGGTGTGTAAAGCGGTTGCGAATACGGGGGAGACACGCACGTTTAACCAGGGTTTCTGGGGTTATGATGCTGACTTGCTTCGTGAAGGAACACCGATGTCCTGTGATCGCGACTACTTCTGGAAGGACGGACGTCCGCTCCCGATTGTGGGGATGACGTATATGACGAGCGATGTGGCGAGGAAGTTTTTGTTCTTGCCGAACGTTGCAGTGTGGGATCGGGATATTGCGCAAATGGTCAAAGCGGGTATCAACCTGCTGCGTACGGGCGTGTGGTCGGCGTGGCGCCAGATTATGTTCGTAGATGGACATCCGTATGAGGAAGTGCTGCGCAGTATCGATGCTTTTATTTTGACTTGCAAAAGACACGGAATCGAAGTCACGTTTAATTTCTTCTCTTTTACACCAGAGCTGTGGGAGGGCGTGAATCCGTATTTGGATCCGCGCAGCGTGGAGGCGCAGAAGCGGTTTATTTCTTCGGTGGTGTCCAGACATAAGGAAACGACGAATGTGCATTGGGATCTGATCAACGAGCCGTCGATGTTCAATCCGAGCAAGCCTTTTGCTGGGCCGCAGTCCGCACATGATGCATTCGAGCACGAAGCGTATGTAGCTTGGCTGGAGGAGCGTCATGGTGATATTCGCAAGTTGCAAGAGCGTTGGAACATGTCCCCGGTGGAGTTGCCAAGCTTCGCGAGCGTTCGGTTAATGGATCCTGATGAAGTGAATATGAACACGACGGAAACTTTGGAGAAAAAGGGGTCCCCATGGCTGGACTACACCCTGTTCACCATGGACATGCATAATCGGTGGGCGAAGGAACTCATCGCGACGATTCGCAGTATTAACCCTGCACAGTTGGCGACTGTGGGACAGGATGAGGGATTGGGCGCTCAGCGGCCATCGCCATTCTTTTACGCGGAGGCTGTGGATTATACGACGGTGCATACATGGTGGTTGATGGATCAGTTGGTGTGGGACGGAATCTTCTCCAAGGCGTCGACGAAGCCGAATTTGATTCAAGAAACGGGCATTATGTATGTCGAGACGGCGGATGGGCGTGCTAAGCGTTCGGAGTACGAGTTGCGTAATATTTTGGAGCGCAAATATGCCTATGCCTTCTCAACAGGTGGAGCGGGGGCTGTTCAGTGGATTTGGAATATCAACTTCTATATGAATAACATCAATGAATCGCATATTGGTGCGTTGCGGGCTGATGGAACAGAGAAGCCGGAGGCGGATGTTTCGTACGATTTCGGGGCATTCATGGGCGAGATTCGCGATCTCTTCGTTGGCCGTCAATTAGAAGATGTTGTGGCTGTGTTCCCGTATTCAAATGATTTTTCCACGCGAAAAGTTGCCGGAGACGCAACAGCGAAGCTGACACGCACGTTGGCTTATGGGATGAATGTGCCGTTTCGCGGGTTGAGCGAGTATCATCTTGAAGCTTTAGCGTCGGATCAGCCGAAGCTGATTATCGTACCAAGTGCACATAACTTCAGTGATGCCGCGCTCGAGAAGTTGACGACGCATATTCGTGATAATGGTGGCACGCTGCTATTTACAGGGCCGCTAGGTTTGAACGAGTACTGGGCACCTGTTGCTCGGTTGACCGATCTCGTAGGTGAAACGGTGCTGGGCAACATTGTCCACGAAGAGGCGATGGTGTTGGACGGTGAGATGGTTCCTGTGTCCTTCGCTGGCGCACGGATCGCTCAGTTGAACAAGGAAACCACGCTCTCCGATGACGGTGGCTGGAACTCGCAACATGCTGTCGTTCGCAGCTACGAGCTGGGCAAAGGCAAGCTGATCTGGTGTCCACTCCCAGTGGAATTGGGTGAGCGCAGTGATGTGTTAGAGAAGCTGTACACGTATGCGTTGAATGCAGCTGGTGTTGAGCGCGAACTGACGTGGGTAAAAGGCGGGCAGCTGCCAGGCGTGTATGGACGGAAGCTCAGCTTCGAGAACGGAGCCCTGTTCATCTTCGTCTCGGAGTTCAGCGTGGATACGCCGATTGAAGTGACCGATCCGGCAACGGGCCGGAGCTATGCGTTCGAGCTGGAAGCCGAACGTACGGTGATGTTCGCCGCGAATTCTGCGGGCGAGTTGTTGGCGGTGTATCGACCTGAGCAGGTGCAGGTCGAGGTGAAGTAGGTAAGAGAAAGCCTCCGAATGAGAAGTGGTTCTCATTCGGGGGCTTTTTTGGTTATGGCGGAGAACGGCAAGGAGTCGGCAGCGGCATTAGGCGGCAAGAGTGAATCGTGGTGGAGATGGTGTAATAGGAGTAGGGAAGTCAGTTAGGTAGTTGGATTTGTTATAGGCGGGAGCAGGTGATAGGTGGGGCAGGGATGGGAAGGTGAGAGTAGGAGAATCAGTTGGGTAGCTGGATTTGTTTCAGTCGAAAGCAGGTGATGGGTGGCTTAGGGCGGGAAGGTGGGAGTAGGAGATCAGTTGGATAGCTGGATTTCAAATAGATGGAAAAAGTACAGTTATAATGGTCGTAATTCGTGAGCTGAGGCGAATAAATGGAAAATATACAGCTAATATGAACAGAATTGGTGGTTTATTCGATTCTGAAGGATATTAACTGTATGAAATCCATCTATTGGATCAGAATGGGGAAAATCCGCAAAAATAGCTACATAAAATCCATTTAAATATATTTTGAGCAGCGGAGGAGTAGGGAGAGTCGAACTGAGCAAGGTAGCGGAGGGAGTAGGGAGAGTCGAACTGAGTAGCGTAGTTGAGGGAGTGGAGGAGTCGAACTGAGCAAGGTAGTTGAGGGAGTGGGCTATCAAAATGAGCAAGGAAGTCGAGGCGGTGGGTGTCAGCAGATTGGCGTTTGAGGGATTGCGCCATACACTACAAAAAGCCCTCAGGGTAATCCCTGGAGGGCCCTTGGCCCTTTGTTCAACTATCAGAATTTATAAGTTTTACTTAATCATTATGCTGAATTTTTAGATAAACGCTACTGTCCTTCAAAGGACGGCGTAGTCTTTATTTTGAGCCTAGCTTTTCAATTAAGCTATCTCATCAATACAAGTACTGCAAACGAGCTTTCCTTTGAAATAGGTCATATCCTCGAAATTACCACAGAACACACAAGCAGGCATATACTTCTTGAGTGTTATACGCTCAGGGTCCACATAGACCTCGATGGCGTCACCGATTTCAATATGAAGCGTCCGGCGCAACTCAATAGGCAAAACGATACGTCCCAGCTCGTCTACTTTTCTTACAATTCCGGTTGATTTCATACAATTACCTCCCGTTTCGTGTATGAAGAACTACTTTAACTAGTTATAAAGTCTCATATTCTGTGTATACATCTATTCCACATATGCACTCAAATTCCTTTTATTTACTGGCTGTGATTTTCATTTAGGGGCTAATATACCACAAGTGCATGAAAGCGAAAAAAATGTAAACTTACTTCAATAGAAACGTCAACATTCCACCAGGCAATCTTGGTATAGTTAGGAAAATGACAAGCGAAGGTGGAGGATATTCATTGATTTGGGATCGATTAGGCGTGCTGACGGATGAAGTATCTCCGGATTTCGAGAAAGCGTTGAATTGGATTGCCGAGCAAGGTTTGAAACATGTTGAAGTAAGAGTTGTAAATGGTGTCAATGTCTCGGCATTGGCTGACGATCTCATCGTAGATATCCGCAAAATGGTTGAAGAGCGAGGACTATATGTCTCCGCTATTGCATCTCCTTTGTTTAAATGCGCGCTAGATCCGAAGCGATTCGTTGAATCCGGGGACACGTTTGGGCAGAAGGAACAAGGTGTAGAGGAGCATTTTGAGAAGCTGGATAGGGTTATCGAAATTGCTAAAGGGCTGGGGACAACACGCATCCGTATTTTCTCATTTTGGCGGGAGTTGGATCCGCAGCAGCATCGTGATGAGATTGTTCATCATTTAAAAAGGGCAGGCGACATCGCAGTGAAGGCAGGCATGATGCTGCTTCTAGAGAATGAACCTTCCTGTAACGGGGGTTTTGCAGAAGAGGTGGCGGCACTTGTAACTGCCATCAATTCTCCAGCTGTTCGAGGGCTTTGGGACCCAGGCAATGAAGCATACGGCGCCAGAGAGGCTTTCCCGAGCGGGTACCAATATATGAAAAATGCTTTGGCCCATGTCCATCTGAAAGATGCTTACATTCGTCAAGACGGAACACCGAAATGCGTCCCTCTTGGTTCAGGAGATGCGGCAATTACGGCTCAGATTAAGGCGCTTGAAGGGGAGGGGTATGCAGGATTGTATACCATTGAAACGCATTTTGTTCCAGAGGGTGGCAGTCAGCTGACGGGTACACGAATGACACTGGATGCGCTTCGAGCTCTGCTTGAGGAGGTATAGGTTTGGTTAACTGGAGGTTCGGAATTATCGGTTGTGGGTCGGTCGCTGATTTTCATATTGAGGCAATCCGTCAAATCGAAGAAGCAAGTCTAGTCATCGTATCGAGTCGAGCGGAGGCGAAGGCGCAAGCGGTTGCTGAACGAGAAGGCTGCTCCTGGACAGCGGACTATCGTGAGCTTTTGACCAGACCGGATGTAGATATCGTCTGTGTCACGACTTCAAGCGGCAGCCATGCGGCCATTGGTTTGGAGGTCGTGAAGGCAGGCAAGCATCTGATTATAGAGAAGCCGATCTCTATGAATGTGAACGATGCCGAGCGGCTCGTGCTAGCCGCCAAAGCGAATCATGTTACACTCTCTGTCATCTCACAGCGGCGGTTTGAGGCGCAGAATCAAGCGATTAAACGGGTACTGGATGAAGGCGCGCTCGGTAAGCTTCTGCTGGTCGAGGTATCACTCCCCTTCCATCGATCCCAGTCTTATTATGATAGTGCAGAATGGCGCGGCACGATTGCTGAGGACGGCGGGGCTTTAATGAACCAAGGGATTCATTGCTTGGATCTGCTGTTATGGTTCGCGGGTGACGTTCACACCGTCTTTGGCAAAGTGGCTACGCAGACGCATGTGATGGAAGCCGAGGATTTGGGATTGGCTATTTTGCAATTTAAAAATGGGGCGTTCGGTACAATCATGGCATCGACTAGCATCGCTCCAGGCTTTGCAGCAACGATCAACTTGTACGGGGAAAAAGGCGCGATCAAGTTGGAAGGCTCGACGATTGTCCATTGGACAGTGCCGGGGCGAAGCGAGCCAACTTGGGCTCAGGCAGGTGCCTACGGCGGCGTTACGGATCCGCGCAGCATCGTGTCGGATTTTCATCAAAGCCAGCTGCTGGACGTTATGGCTTCCATCGAAGCCGGCGATGAACCGCTGGTTACGGGAGAATCTGGGCTGCGCGCGGTGCAGCTTGTTGAACAAATTTATAAGAGCGCTGCTGAAGGGCGGCAACTGACTTTATGAGACTAATTGGAGGAGCGATTCTATGAGCGAGTCACAAGTGGAAGTACAACCAGTTTGGCAGACACGAATTGATGCGTTGAAGGTTAATGTATATCCGCATCGGAAAGCGTTGGGGCAAGCAGCAGGGCAAGATGCAGCCAATCAAATCAAGTCGTTGCTTGCTGAGAAAGCGGCTATCCGTATTATTTTCGCAGCAGCGCCTTCCCAAAATGAAATGCTCGAAACGCTGGCTCAGGATGAAGCCATCGACTGGTCGCGGATCACGGTGTTTCACATGGATGAGTATATCGGGCTTGATGAGGATGCACCGCAGCGGTTTGGGCGCTTTCTGAAAGATCGGTTGTTCGATCTCGTGAAGCCTGGCACTGTGCATCTCATTAATAGTATGAATGGGGCAGAGGACGAGTGCAGACGGTATAGCGCACTCCTCCAAGAAGCGCCGATTGATATCGTCTGCCTCGGCATCGGCGAGAATGGTCACATTGCTTTCAATGACCCGCCCGTTGCTGATTTCACAGATCCAGCGTTGATTAAACGTGTGGAATTGGATGAAATATGTCGGCAGCAGCAGGTGAATGATGGGTGTTTCAACAGTTTGGCTGATGTGCCGACCCATGCATTAACTCTGACAATTCCAGCGCTCATGTCGGGGAGTCATCTGTTCTGCTCTGTCCCTGGTGTAACGAAGCATGCGGCAGTCAAGCGTACATTGAATGGAGCGATCTCGACCGAGTGTCCATCGACGATTCTTCGGGAGCATCCGGACTGCACGATGTATGTGGATCGCGATTCCTATGGCCGTTAAAATGATTACCATTCGCGCACGCCATTATGCCACGGGAGCGCCTGTTGCGATTACTGTCCGCGATGGGCGGATCAGTGAGGTGGTGCAGGTGGATGCTGCTCAAACGGAAGAGCTGCCGATCGTCGCCCCTGGCTTGGTCGATCTCCAAATCAATGGCTATGCAGGATTAGACTTTAACCATCTTCCGCTGCAAGAGGAGACGGTTAGTCAGATCATCCGCAAGCTATGGCGGGAAGGGGTCACCTCCAGTTACCCCACCGTTATTACGAACTCGCCCGAGGCGATCGCAAGCGCGCTCAGCTGTATAGCAAACGCCTGCGCAGCGGATCCGGCGACAGAACAAGGCATTGCGGGCATTCATCTCGAAGGCCCGTTCATTTCGCCGGATGACGGAGCGCGCGGCGCTCATCGCCTAGATGCCGTAAGGCCGCCGGATTGGGACCTCTTCTGCCGCTGGCAGGAAGCGGCAGGCGGCCGCATCAAGATTGTGACACTGTCGCCGGAATGGCCGGACAGTGCCGCTTTCATCAAGCGCTGCGTCGATAGTGGGGTGATCGTGTCCATCGGACACACCGCTGCGGACGCAGGACAGATTGCGGAAGCCGTCGCGGCAGGCGCTCGGATGTCGACGCATCTGGGAAACGGGGCTCATCTGATGCTGCCGCGCCATCCGAACTACCTGTGGGAGCAATTGGCACAGGAGGCGTTGTGGAGTTGTGTGATTGCAGATGGGTTTCATTTGCCGGACCAAGTGCTGAAGGTTGTGCTGAAGGTGAAAGGGGAGCAAGCGCTGCTAGTTAGCGATGCCGTGGCCATCAGCGGTCTTGAACCAGGCGTCTACAAGACGCATATTGGTGGAGAAGTTGTACTTACCACAGAAGGCAAGCTTCACTTAGCTGCTGACCCCCGGCTGCTGGCTGGCTCGGCCCAGATGTTGTTGTGGGGCATCGAACATCTGAATCGACGTAGTCTTGTTGAGTTCTCATCAGCATGGGAGATGGCTTCGACACGACCCGCTCGCTTAATGGGATTACCTGTCTCAGGGGGCTTATTGGCAGGGGCTCCGGCTGATTTCGTGCTCATAGAACCTGTGCGAGATGACGGCCGTATCTCCTTGCAGAAGACGTACAAAGCCGGCAATCTCGTTTACGATAGAAGCAGTGGGATTTAAACCGGAGCGCTGTTCCGCGCTTCGACACGGTAGGGTTGTTCTATTCTGCCAATTGACATATGCTTGAAGGAAATATGGCTTCGGACGGGTGGTAATCGTATGAGCATGGAGAAGGGAATGACCTATTTTCAAACTAAATCCACACTGAAAAAGGAGTTTCCTTTTAAAATATTCCGCTACTCCAGCCTTACGCTGAAGCAGCCCTTGCATATCCACGAATATACACAGATTGCATACGTGCTCAGGGGCTTATGCAACCACCAGCTGCGCGGTAAGTCGCTGAATGTTAGCAGAGGGGATATGTTCATCATCACCCCAGGGGTGGAACACAGCTTGAGCGCAATCCAGGATCATGAGTTCGAAGTGGTGCTGATTGATTTTCTCCCCTATTTGGTGACGGAGCAGTTGAGACCTTTCTCGGATACCCTGCATCCTTTACTTCAAAATGCTGACGAACTGTCTGAGCCATCCTCTTTGCCGCAGCCATGGCTGCATATCGCCAAGTCGAAGCAACTGCTCGTTGAGCAGCTGCTGCAAGATATTCAGGATGAATTTGAGCATCGTGAAGCGGGTTATGAATATGCGATATGTACGAGCCTCGTCAAGCTGCTCATCATCATGGATCGCGAGTACCGCAGTGCTAGGCGAAAGCAACGTGTACAATCAACAACGACGAGCCAGCATCCTATCGAGGAAGTAAAACGGTATATTCACGATAATTACAGTCAAGATATTCCGCTGGAGCAAGGAGCTTTCTTAGCGAACATGGCGCCTGCTTACTTTAGTACGGTTTTTAAAAAAGAAACAGGGCAGAACTTCGTCGATTATGTGAATGAGGTACGCATTGAAAGAGCGATGGAGTTAATTCAGCGCAATATGCATACGATTACACAAATTGGCTTCCAGGTCGGATTTCATCATCTCAGCCACTTCATCCGAACTTTCAAGAAACGAACAGGCATAACGCCTACGGAATATAAAAAAACGTTTGGCAAGACCACCTAAACCCATGAAAGAAAGAGGTAATTGCGATGACCAAGAAAATTGTGAAGGTTGGTATTATTGGACAGGGGCGCAGCGGGCGCGATATCCACGGGAATTTACTTGTTCAATTGCCAGAGCATTACAAAATTACTGCGGTTGCAGATTCTATTCCTGAGCGGCAAGAGCTGGCGAAACAAGAATATGGTTGCCAAGCCTATGCTTCTTGGGAGGATATGGTAGCTGGAGAGGAGCTGGATTTGATCGTGAATGCTTCTCCGAGCCATCAGCATTTTCCGATTTCGCTGGATTTGCTTAACCGCGGTCTACATGTCTTATGTGAGAAGCCGTTGGCAAAGACAACGGAGGAAGTCGATCAGCTCATCGAGGCGTCTGAACGAAACGGTGCTATCTTGGCTGTATTCCAGCAGTCCCGTTACCAGCCAGCCTTCGTTCAGGTGCGTAAAGTGATTGAATCTGGCGTGCTTGGTCGCATCGTACAGATCGACTTCAGCTATAACGGGTTTGCTCGCCGTTGGGACTGGCAAACGCTGCAAAGCAATAATGGCGGCAGTTTAATGAATACGGGGCCGCATCCGCTGGATCAGGCTCTGCAACTCTTCGGAGCAGACGCACAGCCGGAAATCATGTGTATCATGGATAGAACGAATACCTTTGGAGATGCGGAGGATTATGTGAAACTCCTTCTGCGTGGAAAAGGAAGGCCTACAATTGACTTGGAAATTTCATCCAGTTCTGCTTTTCCACATGAACTGTTCAACATTCAAGGAACGAACGGCGGTCTCCATGGAACAGGGGATAAGCTGGAGTGGAAATATTTTAAAGCGGAGGAAGCGCCTGAGCAGAAGCTAATTCGAGAGCCGTTATTTAAAGCGGATGGGAAGCCTGCCTATTGCAGCGAGAAGTTGCCTTGGCAAACGGAAAGCTGGGAGGTTGCGATTCCAGACGGGAAGTCCTCTTTTGAGCATATGACAGAGAAGCTGTACCTGATGTTGTACGACTCACTTACCGAGGGGAAAGCGTTGGAAATTACTCCTCAGCAAGTGCGCAGGCAGTTGTGGGTTATCGAGGAGTGCCAACGCCAGAATCCTCACATTTATGCAAATAAGCAGTAAGATGCTATGCCCTGAACTCGCCTTTTAGGTGGGGGAGGGGCTTTTTGAGACCACATAAGATAAAACCACCTATAAAACGCGGTCGCTCATCCTCGAAGGACTTCGATAGAAGTTTTTCTCATAGATTTACAAAGAAGTGTAAGATTTGCTTATATGCGAGAGCGGCATGTTGTCCTATATTTCTCAGTAAGGCTATGCGAATTGCGTTAATTATGTAGGTGTGAACAGGTTACCTAGAGGAGGAGCAGCATGAACTGGATTTTCGAAGTGATGGAAGAGTCGCATCTGAGCGATATCGTGGCGCTTTGGAATAAGGAGTTGTCCGACACATTTCCGATGAGACTTCGACTGTTGGAGCAGAATGTCGTTGGCGATCGTCTTTGGTTAAGGGAAGGATCCTTGGTGGCGATAGAACAATCGTCGGGACGAGTTATTGGGTTCGTCATCGCCAAGATGGCTAGTCACGTTACCACGCGTTATGGAATTCGGGAGGACATGGGGTGGATCCAGGCAATGATGGTAGATCCGCAGCTTAGAAATAAGGGAATCGGCAGTTATTTGCTGCACAAAGCCGAAGAAGCCCTGCAGAGCGCCGGCGCGCAGCGGATCATGCTGGGTAATGATCTGCACGGCCGTCTATTTCCGGGGATTCCGGATGGACTCGAGGACACGAAAGCGTGGTTTGAGAAGCGTAACTACGCTTTCTTGGAGAAATCTTTCGATCTCTTGAACGCGTACGAAGACGAACCCAACGTAGCGTTGCCGTCTGTCCATGAGGCGACATTCCGAGTTGCCAATCGGGGGGATCGAGAAGGTCTAACAGCATTCATGAGCCGCTGCTTTCCTGGCGCATGGGATTATCAGCATCGCGACTATTGGGAACGCGGGGGTACGGGCAGGGAATTCGTGATACTGGAGAAAGAAGGCTCGATTATTGGGTTTTGCAGGATGAACGATGCACAGTCACCTTTGTTAGCGCAGAACATTTACTGGTCGCCGCTCTTCGAGGGGGAATTGGGCGGTATTGGTCCTCTAGGCATCGATGAGAGCTTTCGAGGATATAAGTACGGGATCTCAATTGTGCAAGCAGCGATTCATTACCTGTTGCAGCGTGACGTTCGCCATGTGGTCATTGACACGACACCCTACGTAGAATTCTACGGAAAGCTGGGTTATCAAAGTTGGAAGTGCTATGCGAGATACGCCAAGGATCTATAAGGTAGAAGTTAAAGAGGGAGCGGTTGCGCTGATTAGGCGTAACTGCTCCCTTTGTTCGTTTAGGTTTGTTTTGGGGTTAGGCTTTACTGTTACTGTTACTTTTGAAGTAGAAAGAGTAGCAGGAGTATCAGAAGTAGCAATAGTAGTGATAGTAGCAGGAGTATTAGAAGTAGTGATAGTAGCGATAGTAGCAGGAGTATTAGAAGTAGTAATAGTAGCGATAGTAACAGGAGTATTAGAAGTAGCAATAGTAGCGATAGTAGCAGGAGTATTAGAAGTAGCAATAGTAGCGATAGTAGCAGGAGTATCAGAAGTAGCAATAGTAGTGATAGTAACAGGAGTATTAGAAGTAGCAATAGTAGTAGAAGTAGCAGGAGTAACAGGATTAGTAGAAGTAGTTGAAGTTGGTACTATTGGTGTTCATGATGCCCATGTCATACCCATCGGCGCCAACCCCAGGCCGCCTGCCCATGCGAATAACTGGATTTTCGAGTCGATTTCACAATTCAAATTGAAAAATTGGTTAGAGTTCTTACGTGGCCTAAGCATTCATTTTTTAAAATTATGCAG
>NZ_LYPB01000046.1 GCF_001653565.1 Paenibacillus oryzisoli | reverse complement strand
GCAAAAAAAAGAGCTGGCTATCTTTCGATAACCTGCTCTTTCTCTTGAATTTTGGTATTGCGCCTTAACTTAATGACATTGGGCAATCGCCCTGTCCTTTCTTTATAGATAAACGCATGATGAGTTTACGGTTTAATCAAGGTTACAGATCGACTTTCCAGGTGCCCATCATTTTGGCAACTTCAGGATCGCGGTACGATAAGAAAAGACTTTCCTGCGTATCGAGAGTGGAAATTAGTTCGATGTCGTCCGCACTCAACTCAAAATCGAATATATTCAAGTTTTCAACGATTCGTTCTTTCTTCACCGACTTCGGAATTACAACGACTCCACGCTGAACAAGCCAGCGAAGCACGACTTGTGGGACGGACTTGTGGTGTTTTTCTGCGATCGAGGCCAGAAACTCGTTCCCGAACAAGTTGTTACGCCCTTCAGCGAAAGGCGCCCATGACTGGTGCTGCACTCCCTGCTCTTTCATAAAAGCTGCACTCTCGATCTGGTGGTAGAACGGATGCGTCTCGATCTGATTGACGGCAGGCACGATTTCGTTATGTACGATAAGGTCCATCAAACGGTCAGGCAGAAAATTGCTGACCCCGATTGCCTTAATCTTGCCTTCGCGGTACAGTTCTTCCATAGCACGCCAAGCGCCGTAATAATCGCCGAACGGCTGGTGAATAAGGTATAGATCCAGATAGTCGAGCTGGAGCTTCTTCAAGGATTTAGCAAACGCCAGTTTGGCACTCTCGTAGTTGGCATCTTGAACCCATAGCTTGGTTGTGATGAACAACTCTTCACGTGGTATACCGCTGCGCTTGATCGCGCTTCCGACCGCTTCCTCATTCAGATAACCGGCGGCGGTATCGACAAGGCGGTAACCAGCCATCAGTGCATCATATACGGCTTTCTCGCATTCATCAGCATCAGGAACTTGGTAAACACCAAAGCCGATGATCGGCATTTTCAGACCATTATTTAATGTGACGGTTTGCATTGTAATTCCTCCCAGTGTTTAAATGTATAACAGCAAACGGCGCTTATTCCCCCCTGAATCGGGGACTGCAGCGGGATTTCCACCTACGACTCACTTGCGTTACACTAAGCTTAGAACCTTCGTGTTACACGAAGTCAAGCTACATTCAAAAATTTATTTTCCAAGGAGGATTTCACATGCATACGGTCAAGGAAGCCGCCATTATAACGGGACTCACTGAGCACGCTGTACGCTTTTACACGGATAAAGGTCTAGTGCCAAGCGTACAGCGTAATCATAACAATATTCGGATGTTTGACGAAGAATCAATTAACTGGTTGCATGGCATCAAATGCCTTAAGCAATCCGGGATGCCGATTGAAGTTATTAAGAGGTACGTAGAACTCTGTCTCGAGGGAGATTTGACCATTCCGCAACGCTACGCACTCATGATGGAGCATAAAGAAGACGCACTAGTAAAGCTCGAAGAAGCCAAACAGCACGTTGCTCATTTGGAACAAAAAACCGCTCTATATCAAGCCATTCTGGAGAACCGCTCTTTAGATACGACCAATCCCGGAAACTGGGAAAGAATAAAGCATATGCATAGTGATGTATTTTACTCGTCCTCTGTTCAAATGGCGTGAGAGGTCTAGATGAGACAAAACCATTTTGCAAAAAATGCTCGTTTTTAAGTTCAAGATTGGCTTAGTAATGGTCAAGATTCTCATCAGTTTGGATTAAACTAGCGGCAAACGTTAGTTAAATAAACTACAAAATGAGGCTGCCGCTGCGAAAATGAGTGGCAGCCTCATTAAGCGATCAGGGCAAAATATTTCCAATATGTGGTATAATTAGATGGGAATTTAACCAAGGGGGGGTGCTATGATGAGGGAAGTGAAGCATTTTGTTAAGAGTCCTTCAAGGATTGGAACCATTATTGGCATGATTGCTATTATATGTAGTCAATCTATCCTTGTAGTGAGATCATCGGATCAGATAAGTGTATACTACGCTTCGTTAACGGTGATTCTCCTGTGTTTAGTTGCACTGTTACTCGCATTGTACAGAACATTTTTCAAGAAACAAACCGAGTTATGCTTATCCAATGACCAAATCATATTAAATGGAATTATAATTAATTCAGGGGATATTAAATTGATAATGATCAAGGGATACTTTAAACCTGTTATCGGAATATTACCTCACAGGAGGAAGATCGTCCCATTAGATATGGTATTTAGGTATTCAAATGATGAAGATAAAGGTATTACGGAATTAAAAAATTGGGCAAACATGAACAATGTAAAGATGGTCAATAAATTGTTTCAAACGTGGATATAAGTATATCTCTTACAGGATTTGGTACAATCATTTTCTATCGGATCACGATAGTTGAATGAGACAGCGGCAGTCTAAGACTTTTTTTTCAGTCTTGGTCCGTCGCTGTCGCATTTTAATGTTCAGTCTACAACTTTATTTTCACTTCACGGCTAGTCCGTTTCTATTTGTTCATTATTCGCCTTTTTGAGCTGTTTTCGCTCAACATGGGCCACTCCCCATTGATGTAAGGTTTCCAAAATCGGAGACAGGCTCATACCGTATTCCGTGATGGAGTATTCTACTTTCGGCGGGATTTGCGGATAAATGACTCGTTTAATGATCTCTTCCTCTTCTAATTCGCGCAGATGGAGCGTAAGCATCCTTTGAGTGATATCGGGCAGCAATCTTCTTAGCTCATTGAACCGCAAGGTTTTTCCTTGAAGCAAATGATAAAGGATGATCGGCTTCCATTTGCCGACGATCGAATCCAGCGCCACAACGAATTGACATTGGACAGGGTTCTTTTGCATACGTAAGCCTCCTTTACAGTACCTTTTTTAATACTATACCACATTATTGTGCGTACTTATAATAAGTAAGTATATATAATATGATTATCCCTGAAAGTAAAACTGATTACAGAAGGGAAGTTTTGATTCATGGCAACCGTATTATACATCACCGCACACCCTCTCGATCCTCAATCATCGTACAGCCTCGCGGTAGGCAAAGAGTTTATCGAAGCGTACCACGAGGCAAATCCGGGAGATAAAGTTGTTCATTTGGATCTCTACAAAGAGAATATTCCCCAATTTGATGCTGATGTTTTAAGAGGTTGGGAAAAGCTTAGGTCGGGTTCATCTTTCGATCAACTGACTGATGCTGAGAAGTCAAAAGTGGCTCGTCTTGAGGCGGTTGTTGATCAATTCGTGGCTGCTGATAAGTACGTATATGTTTCCCCGATGTGGAATTTCATGATCCCACCGGTATTGAAAGCATACACGGATACGACTTCAATTCCGGGTAAGACTTTTAGATATACCGAAAACGGCCCTGAAGGTCTGTTGACCGGTAAGAAAGTCTTACACATTCAAGCTAGTGGTTCTGTGTATTCGGAAGGTCCTTTAGCTCCACTTGAAATGGGATACAGCTATCTAAGTAAGGTTTTACAGTTCTATGGGATTCAATCTATTGAGGCCATTTTTGTTGAAGGAACGGCAATAAAATCACAAGAGCAAGCTTCAGCTATTAAAGAAAAAGCAATTGCACATGCTAAGGAAGTTGCCAAACGCTTCTAGTTGGGGGATAAAAATTGTAGTAACAAACCTTTGAAATGGATATACTAAAATAAAGAACGTATGTTCCTAATCGAAAATGGAGCAGTCGTGCAAACTCCAAAGCAAAGTACAGAATTGAAGATAGCCTTCTCGTCTTACAGATAACAGAGAATCAACTGCCGTGAATCAGAAGCCCCAATAACGTTTGCGCATTCTGGATGACCGGTTTCGAGGATCAGCCCCATAAATCAGCGGAAATATGTACGTTGTTACCAGAAGAATTCTTAAATACGAAGGTGACAATTGTCACCTCCAATAGATGACCTGACTCACTTCTGGAAGCACGCCATTAAAGGGGATAATAAGACTACAAAATCCTTTAAGGGAGTGTTCATTTCTATGAATTCAACAATATCCATGATGATTTCGGTTTTAATTTTCTTTTTCATCCTACGCGGACAATTAAGCGGTATGCGTAAACCGCTTAAGAAATCAGGAGTAACCTTACTGCTGCCTATCTTATACATTTCTACTTCGCTTATGCAATTGTTCGATCCATCTTTGCATATCCGCGAGGGGCAAGTCATCATTGCTTTGTTGATCGGCGTCGTTGTTTCGATTCCCCTCATTGTGACGACTAACTTTGAAGTGAGAGACAATGGCGATACGTTTATTAAGCGTAACAAAACGGTTTTTGTACTGATAATCGTGATCTTTGCCCTGCGTTTCCTCGCAGTTGCGACGATACATGCAGTCGATCCAAGTACGCTTAGTTTTATGTGCAACCTGGTGACCTTTGGCTACATTGCAACTTGGCGGATTACTAGTTTTATCAAATTTCGAGGTGTCCGTTCTTCCAAGCAAGGTATGCTCAGTGCATAGAACTGAAACAAGTCTGATTAGTACCTAACGAACACGAATTTTTGTATGGGCATGGTAGGTATAATAAGATAACCTAAAAAGAGATGCTGACGATGATGCGGTCAGTGTCTCTTTTTATTATTCTTTGAAGGGGTGGGCACCTTGATGACGGACCGATTTCGTCGTATATCCTTCCGGGATATGAAGATTAAACACAAGCTGATGGTCGTTATGATGCTGTTAATCCTATTTTTTTGCCTAGTTGTCATGTCTTGCTTGCAGTATATTTTCCATGCATATGACGAAATGCTGTATGCCCAATCCGCCCAAACCATCAATAATTCGATTGGCGATATTGAGAACGAAATTAGAAATATTGAAAAGTTGTCGTTAACGATTGCGACGGATTCGCGGATTCAAGAACAGCTTTCTAAAGTAAAGGAAATGACGAATGAGTACGATCGGGCACAGACGTTAACGGACTTCAAGAACAAAATTTTTGTCTATATGCTGACCGAGAAACACATTTCATCTATCCACTTTATGAATAATTCCGGCTACAGTCTAATGGTTGGTCAAAGTGCACAAATCCCAGATGAGAGCAAGATGGAAGAGGTTCTCATCAAAGCGCGGCAAGCGAAGGGAGGTAATGTGTGGGTTGATCCCGATGCCGCGCATCCTTATTTGCTAGCCGCAAGAGAGATTCGTTCGACAGGCTCAGATTTGTTGGAGCCGCTGGGTACGCTTATTTTTCAAGTGAATATCGCCTCTGTCGTGCATCAACATCAAACCGTCACCAAAGGTAGCGGATACTTGTATATTTGGAAAAGTGACCAACCCGTCTATACATCCGATGCAGGCTTTCAGCCGAGCGTGGCTATGATGGACGCCAAACAAGGGTATACCATACAAAAGGTAGGCGGATTGAGCTCGTTTATCGCTTACACGACCTCGAAGGAAACGGGATGGACCTATTTCAGCATCCTCTCGTACAATGACATTTTTAAGAAGAAAAATGATTTGCGGTTTGCCCTACTTGTGGTCGTATTTTTATTATTCATAACCGTTATTGCCATTAGCTATGGCTTTGCCAGAGGAATCACGAAGCCGATCGAGCGATTGACGCAGCAGATGAGATATGCAGAGAAAGGTGATTTCGAATGGATTGTCACCAATTCGCTAGATTCGGATCGATCGGATGAAGTCGGTTATTTGCAAAAACGATTTTTTATCATGATCCGAAGAATTGATACGTTAATTGAAGAGAACTATACGCGGCAGATGTTGTTGAAAGATACGGAATACAGGGCTTTACAAGCACAAATTAACCCGCACTTTTTGTACAACACACTGACTTCAATCAATTGGATGGCAAGGACAAGCGGCCAAGCGGCCATATCCAGGATGGTGGAAGCGCTGAGCAGACTGTTGCGAAACGCCATTAGCAATAATATGCAAGTGATTACCCTTGGTGAGGAAATTGGACTGATTCAAGATTATATGAGTATTCAAAAGGTGAGATTCGAGAGCGAGCTGCACTTCCTTCTCGATATCGACGAAAGCTTCAATGGATACCGAATTCCGAAAATGTCCATCCAACCGATTGTCGAGAATGCGATTAAGCATGGCTTGGAAAATATGCTGGGAGACTGCACGATCACGATTGCTGCCGTGGAATGGGAGGAAGGGATCGACATATCCATCACGGATAACGGACCGGGGATGGACGAGATCGCCCTCGAACAACTGAGGAAATTCGAAATTCCTTCCAAGGGCACAGGGATTGGACTCAAAAATATTCACGAGCGCTTGCGCCTCATGTTCGGCGAATCAGCGGGCCTTCATTTTAATAGTAGGGTAGGAATGGGTACTACAGTTACAATTAAGCTGCCAAAGGAGAGTGGGTCAGATGTATAAAGTTCTATTAGTAGATGACGAGAAGTTATCCAGAGACAGTATAGCAACTTTGGTCCAATGGGAGGAACACGGATTGCAGTTGATCGGAGCTGCCAAGAACGGATTCGAAGCCTTGGAATGGGTGGACAAAGAGATGCCGGACATCGTGATCACCGATATTAAGATGCCTGTCATGAATGGTCTGGAGCTCATCGGAAAGATTAAGGAGCGGAGAAGCGATACCGTATTCGTCGTGCTTTCTGGCTATGACGAGTATGACTATATGAGCGAAGCTATGCGTTACGGGATCAAACATTACCTGCTTAAACCTTGTAATGAGCTTCAGATCATTGACGTTTTGAGCGAAATTAAACGGGAGATTGCCAATGCTAACAGGGAACGTGAGTTCTTCACAAAGCTGAACAATAATTTTACTCGGGTGCTCCCGCAGGTCAAAGAACAGTTCCTTCGAGATATTGCCTTAACGGGTACGTATAATCAGCGGGATTTCGAAGAATTTATGGCAATGTTTCATATTCAGGCGCAGACGTTTCAACTTGTGCTTGTTCAGTTTGGCGAGAGCTGTGGCTATCTGGAAAAGTTCGCTTTAAAAAACATTGCGGAAGATTTGTTCACTTCGGAGAAGCTCTATTTAAGCACGGTTGTTGAAGACAGTGTACTTCTTCTGATCCAAGCGATGGCATTCGAGGACATGGCGACGATTTTAAATGAAGTCCGAGATATTTATAAGTCGTACTACCGATTAGAATTATTTATGGGTGTCAGCGGAGCTGGCGGTTTTACGGCTATTCGCAGTATGTACAAAGAGGTACAGGATGTGCTCCGATATCGGTTTTATTTTACAGAGGGATGTATGCTTACAAGTGACGATGTTCAAGTGACATCGAAGGCCTCTTGGCAGGTCGATTTTAATGCGTCCTTTGAAGCTATCGCTTCCTCTGTCAAGGCTGGAGATGTGAACGATGTTACGCATCGGTTGAAGTCTCTCTTGGACGTCTTTGAGGAACACCGCATGGAGATTAATGAGGTTAAATCACACTGTATGGAATTGTACATGATTGTCATTCGTCAGGGACAGCTCCCTCCGTCCTCCGAAAAGATGTTTCAGGTGGTTACCTTTCAAGAATTGGATACTCTGCATGCGACATTTGAGTTCCTTCGCTCGATTTCCATAGAAGTGGCGAAAAGCAATTATCAAGAGTCTTCCAGTATTCAGAATAAAATGATCGCTTCTGTCATTCAAATTGTTGATGAACACCTCGGAAACCCGGAGTTATCCCTAACGTGGATTGGGAAAGAGCTGCTATATATGAACGTGGATTATTTGGGGCGATTATTCTCCAAAGAAACCGGCGTTAAATTCTCGCAATATGTGCTGGAGCGCAGAATGGAGCAGGCGATCCGTTTAATTGAACGGGCGGGTGATTTGAGGGTGTATGAAATATCTAGGTTAACGGGTTTCAGGGAAGACACTCCCTACTTTAGCAAGGTGTTTAAGAAATATACAGGGTTCACGCCATCTGAGTACAAACGGAATTGGGAAGAAGGCTTGCGGAAACCCTTATAAGGGCGAGGGGAAGAAGTAGAGTTTTTGCATAGAGATCATCGAGTTATTACATTGTCCCGAAAGCCCCGTAGCGGTACGATGAAAGCAAGACAAATGGTATTCTCAGGGCCCGAAAATAGCCATTGGTTATCGATCACATAGTTTCCCACAGGAATGTATATGACAGGAGGGTTTTTGAGATGAAAAAATATAAAGCGATGACACCGATCGTGGCAAGTTTGGCGGTTACTATAGCACTAGCGGGTTGTTCCAGCGGAACGAAAGATGGGGGTACAGCAGCAACAACAGCAGCGACGTCAAGCGCTCCAAGCCAAACGGCAAGCGCGAAAGATAGCACGTTGCGAGTGTTGTGGTGGGGGTCTCAGCCTAGACACGATGCTACCAATAAAGTGCTGGACATGTACAAGAAGGATCATCCGAATGTGTCTTTCCAACCTGAATTCCAAGGGTTTGACGGTTATTGGCAGAAAGTTACGCTGCAAGCAGCGACGAACAATATGCCCGATGTGCTGCAATACTATGTAGGATCGGCCGACACGCAGCAGTTCATGGATAAGAATTTAATTGCACCTCTAGATGATTTGGTGGCGAAGAAGCTTCTCGATGTCAGTGATATCAGTGAGAGTGCCTTGTCTAGCGGTAAGCTTGGAGGAAAGCTGTATGGCATCCCTCTTGGCGTCAATGCAAAGGCGATGGTTGTAGATCCAGAAGCGTATCAAAAAGCAGGATTGACGATTCCGGAGAATGGTTATGCGACATGGGAAGATCTCGGGAAGGATTTGGTCAAGTTGAAGGCGGTTACAGGCGTGTACGGCGCTGACGATCTGCTTGGCGAAAACTTCATGTTCCCTTATTATGCTAGGCAGATGGGACAGGTTCAATACGCAGATAAAACAGGAATCGGTTTCAATGAAAAAACGTTTGTAGACTTCTATACGATGAAAAAGAATTGGAGCAAAGACGGCTTGATTCCTCCGATTGATGTCATCCTTTCGATCAAATCGCCAGAAGAGTCCAATCTCGCCAAGAAGAAAGCAGCGGTTAATATTATTTATACCAATCAGTTTGAGAGTATTTCCAAAGCGGCTGGCAAGGAATTAAAGCTGATTCCTCTTCCTGGACCTAACGGGGCGAAAGCCATGGATTTGCGTCCAGGCAATCACTTCTCCATTCCAGTAAACTCTACGAATAAAGAAGAAGCGGCTAAGTTCATCTCGTACTTCGTTAACAATGTAGATGCGAATAAAGTGTTGAATGCAGAGAGAGGGATGCCGGTAGCGGGTAAAGTTAGGGATGGTATCAAAGATGGCTTTACGCCAGCGCAGAAGGTAACGGCTGCCTATATCGATCAGGTTGCCAAAGCAAGCTCGCCGATGGACCCTCAGCCGCCAGCTGGCTCTACCGAAATCGAGAAGCTTATGTTGGATTTGGAACAGCAGATCCTATATAACAAAACGACACCTGAGCAAGCCTATGCGACGCTGAAGAGTGAGTCCGTTAAAATTTTGGATAAGAATAAGAAATAAAATTTGTTGTGCAGTTCGTCAAGGCAGCCTATACGGCTGCCTTTCTAATAGGGAGCGATAGATAGCTGACAAGTAGGTCGCGGAAGAGGTGACGGGAAGTGAGTAAAACTGTAGCACGTTCAGATTTTGAAAATAAAGCAGGATATCTATTTATATTGCCGTGGATTATCGGATTTTTAGCATTTACCTTAGTTCCGCTGCTTTGTTTAATTTATTTTTCATTTACGAGATATGATTTGTTATCTTCCCCAAAGTGGTTGGGATTAGACAATTATATTGAAATATTAACGCATGACCCCAAATTCATCCAGTCCCTGAAAGTGACGTTCATTTACGTGCTGATTGCGATTCCTGCTCGTCTGATTGTAGCGCTCGCGATTGCCATGCTGCTTAATACCAAACATCGCTTTATCGGTGTTTATCGTACGGTCTTCTATATTCCTTCGATTATCGGGGGAAGCGTTGCGGTGGCCGTCATGTGGAGATTGTTGTTCTCAAGAGAAGGGGCCGTCAACTCACTGATTGGTTATCTGTTCGGCAAGACGCCTGATATTTCGTGGGTAGGGGACCCGAGTACCGCATTAGGTTCCATTATTCTGCTCAGCATGTGGCAATTCGGATCGCCGATGGTTATTTTCCTAGCTGGCCTTAAGAACATTCCTGCTTCGTACTATGAGGCTGCGGTCGTGGATGGCGCGAACGGCTGGCAGAGGTTCCTCCGGATTACGTTACCACTCCTAAGTCCTGTTCTCTTTTTCAATCTCATTATGCAAATTATCGGCGGTTTCATGACGTTTACCCAAGGTTTGATCATCACTGGCGGAGGGCCACTGGACAAAACGTTGTTCTACCAGCTGTATGTATATCGAAGAGGGTTCGAATTATTTGAGATGGGTTACGCGTCAGCCCTGTCCTGTATTCTGCTGGTCATTGTGGCGATTCTGACGGCCATCGTATTCAAAACGTCAAATTCATGGGTTCATTATGAATCAAAGGGTGAGTGAAATGACATCAACTTGGAAATCGTTACTGCCTAAGCTAAGTTTCCAGATTCTGTGCGTTCTCATTGCTGTGCTCTCGTTGTATCCCGTTGTTTGGATGATTGCGAGTTCGTTCAAAGAAAGTGCTAGAGTGTTTGCTGAATCGCATTCGTTGCTGCCGCAAGTCTGGAACTTCTCTAACTATGCACGTGGTTGGAAAGGATTTGCGGGGATTACGTTTGCCACCTTTTTTACCAATACAATCGTTATCGTCTTGCTCTCGACCTTAGGCGCCCTATTATCTTGTTCGTTGATTGCTTACGGTTTCGCACGGATCAAATTTCGGTTCAAAGGGTTCTGGTTTGCTACCGTAATGGTGACCATGCTGCTGCCGTCGCAAATTATCCTAATCCCGCAATATATTATTTTTTATAAAATGCAATGGATTAATACGATTCTTCCGTTAGTCGTCCCTGCGTTTTTTGGCAGTGCATTCTTTATCTTCCTCATCATGCAGTTTATCCGGACCATTCCGTATGAACTCGATGAGTCGGCGAAGATGGACGGCTGTAATCGTTTTGGCATTTACCTCAAAATTATTATTCCCTTGATTGTACCGGCACTTGTTACGTCGGCGATCTTTGAATTCTACTGGACCTGGGATAAGTTCTATGAAGCGATGATTTATCTAGGAAAGCCGAAGATGTATACGGTCAGCGTAGCGCTGCGGATGTTTGCTGATCCGAGTTCGCAAACCGATTGGTCTGCGATGTTCGCGATGGCTAGTTTATCGTTGCTTCCGCCTGTTATCGTATTTTTTATTTTCCAACGTTATATTGTGGACGGTATTAGCACCACGGGACTGAAAGGATGAGATGAGCATGACACGTATAGAAACACAATTGATGACTGGATGGGAATTTACATTATTGGAGCCGCATGATCACAACTTTAAGCCCGTACACTTGCCTCATGATTGGGCTATCCATGCGCCTATTAATCGAACGATGGCAGAGGGGTTAGCGCAAGGATTCAGAGACCGCTGGGGAATTGGTTGGTATAGAAGACAAGTTAGTTTGAAAGAGAAGAAGAAAGGCCATGTGTATCAACTGCAGTTTGACGGCGTCTATGAAAATAGTACGGTCTGGGTCAACGGAATCGATGTCGGTGGGCAAAAATATGGCTATTCCATGTTTACGCTGGATATCACAGATTACTTGCATGAAGGGGATAATCTCATTCTGGTGAAAGTGGATAACACGGCTACCCCGGCGGACCGATGGTATTCGGGGGCAGGTATCTACAGAACGGTGAAGCTGCTCGAATTGAACGAGAATCATCTGAAACCGGAAGACATTCAGGTGAAAACAAGCATCCAAGGTGAAACGGGCATTGTTACCATTGCAACAGGGAGCTCTTCCTTGGTTAAAGCGTGTATTTCGGATGAAAGTGTGCGTATTACTGGCGATTCGGATAACGGGATAATCCGCATTGAAATTCCTCAGGTGAAGTTATGGAGTCCTGATCACCCACATCTGTATCATGTGGAATTGTCTCTCTATGAGAGGGAGCATGTCCTGGATAGCTACGCATTGCGGATTGGCGTTCGAGAAATCGAAATGAAGGCCGGTAAAGGGATGTTTATCAATGGTGAAGGGATGAAGATTAAGGGCTTATGCATTCACCAAGACGCCAGCTGTCTCGGAGTTGCCGTTCCTTCGGAAATTTGGAGAGAGCGGTTAGTTACATTCAAAGCGATGGGATGCAATGCGATTCGTACAGCTCACCACATGCCAGCCTCTGAAATTCTGGACATCTGTGATGAACTGGGATTGCTCGTTTATGAAGAGCCGTTCGATAAGTGGACGGGAGGTTCTTATCGCAGATATTTTGAGACGGAATGGCAGAAGGACCTGGCCTGTATGGTAAAAAGAGACCGGAACCATCCCTGTATTTTTATATGGGGCGTTGGGAACGAGGTAGAACATCAAGGGCAGGCATCCATGATCAGCATTCTGAAAATGCTGAAAGAACATCTGCTTACGCTTGATGATACGAGACCTGTCTCTTATGCCATGAACCCGCATTTTAAATATGACAGTGAGGTTGACTTATCTCAGGTCAAGGATATTCAACAATTTGTAGATGAAGTCAGTGATACGGAAATTTATAATAACGACGAGCGAATCGAGCGCATCCGAAGGATTGCTGAGCATGTCGATGTACTAAGTTGCAATTATCAGGAGCAGTGGTACCCTGCCATTCATGAGGCTATGCCGGATAAATTAATTCTGGGATCGGAAACCTACCAATTCTTTAGAGGGCACCCGGATCAGATGCAAAATTTTAGTGACGAAGTGCCTTGGCTGGACGTTGAGAAACATGATTATGTCATTGGCGGCATGCTATGGACAGGGATTGATTACCTCGGTGAGTCGATGGGGTATCCAGCCAAAGGATGGGCGGGCTCCTTATTCTCGACGAACAATGAGCGGAAGCCGCTTTCGTATTTATATGAAAGTTACTGGTCGGAGAAACCGATGGTCTATCTGGCGGTGATGGATTATTCGTTGCAAGATGAGGGGGCGAAGGAACATTGGGATGCGCCTCGGTATGCGAGTCATTGGAATTTCCCTCAATTCAACAAAACCGTCATTCCGTATATGATTGCTTCAAATTGTGAGGAAGTGACCCTGGAGTTGAACGGGAAACAGTTCCATGTGCTGAAGCCATCTTCACATCCAAATCGAATGATCACAGGTTATCTTCCTTATTTCCCGGGAACGATTACGCTGAGAGGATTCATTCATGGGGAAGAGATGTGTCAATATCAGTTAAAGACGGCCGGCCCAGCTGTGAGACTTGCCTTTGATACGAGGGAGATCCGTCTGGAAGCCAAGGAAAGTTATCAGCAATTATTCACGGTTCGAGCCGTAGATCAGGATGGAACGCCCGTATTTCGTGAAAGTGCCAAAGTCACTTTTGCCGTAACCGGACCCGCGGAAATCGTTGGCGTTGACAATGGTGATCTATGTTCTAGCGAGACGTACGACAATACTTGGATGCATATGTACCGAGGCTGCGTCAGTACGGTTATTCGGTTAACCGGTGCTGAGGGACGCGTTGTATTGTCAGCGTTCGCTGAAGGAATGTTTGCTGGGGAGCTTGTTATTGCAGTCAATAAGTAGGTTAGATTGAACTGCACGTGTTAGGTGTATGGCTGCACCCCAGGACGAGACCCAAGCGAATAACTGGATTTTCTACAGCTAATTCAAGCATAATCCCGGCTTTTTGCAGAATAACTGGATTTTCTCCCTTTATTTTAGGCTATTTTCCCAGAATGTAACTCTTCGAGCGAAAATAGATGGAGGAAATCCAGTTAAACGCCTTAAAGGGGTAGTTATACTCTGATTTAGATGGAGAAAATCCAGTTATTTTTATTCTCCCTAAGATCTACAGGAGCAAGCTGCTTATCAATTATTACGCAATCTGTTATTCCCGCTTGCATTCCCTAACTGATCGGTTGGATCTTGTTCATGATGGAAACGAACATTCGTCAGGCTACCTTGATTGGTATTCTAACCGGAACCTGGCAATGAATAAGCCGTTCAACAAACAAAAGATGGTGATCCGGCTAACCTTGAAATGATTCCTTTCCTCCCTTAAAAATAACTATTTACACGAGTAAATTTTTAGAATAAAGTATCATTATACATCTTTTACAAGGAGTGATTCGCTATGACGACAAAAAGTTTAGATATTCCCGCATTAATCCAACAATTTAACGAGGATGGTTATTTGATTTTACCTGGTATTTTATCGGAAGATAAAGTCAATCGGTTGAATGCCGCCATTGACAGGATCGTTGCTGAGGAACCAGAATCCTTAGCCTATAATATTTATAACAGTGTAGAGCGCGACGACGAAATTGCTGCATTGATCGATGAGCCATCTCTACTCCCGCTCATGGTCAATTTGCTCGGTTTTAACATTCAACTGCATATTTCACATTTAACCATTCGGAAACCGAATCCGAACGATGTGAAAACCGAGTCACACAGCTTCATTAACTGGCATCAAGACGGACCGCATCCGCAGTTCCCGCAACAAAATGGCATCACCTCTACGTATTATATTAAAACGTGCTATATCCTAAGCGACATGTCACAGCCGGATCGCGGCAATACCAAAGTAATTCCGGGCTCTCACAATAAGCCGTTTCATCCGGAGAGTCAGGACGTGAATGGTCTTGTGTCCGGCGAAATACAAGTCTGTGGTAAACCTGGGGATGTGTTTATTTTCCCACAGAATTTATGGCACGCCGGAGCACCTAACCGCTCTGAGTTTACACGCAGACAATTATTTCTAGGATACAGTCCGATCTGGATGAGGCCTATTGATTACCGCAACGCTTCTGACCGTTTGTTGGAAAATGCATCGCCTGAGCGCAAGCAGTTATTGGGCGTTATTGACATAGATCCGTTTAAATATTATGTCCCGCAGGAGTCAATGGTACCATTGAAGGGGTTATACGTGCAGGATGCTGGGAAAAGTGTCTATAAGTAAGCCCGATATTGCTGCTAATGCATGTATGATATAGGTAATCAATATAGAAGCCAGCAAACCCTTGTGTTTGCTGGCTTCACTTCTCCTACCCATATAATGGATGCCAGTAACATTGACAATTCAATGATATAATAGGCTTATATGTAAGTGTTTAAGAGGAGGAAATCGTAGTGCTGCTTGGTGTATTTCATCCTAATGATCCTTTTGCGGTAATGACGGAGAAACGTGTACAGGCGATTGTCGCGGAGTCGGTCAAACAAAAGGTTGAATTGGTATTCTTCAATGAATTAGGCATTAATTTGGATTTTCAAAAAATTGACGGCACGATTTTTGACGGGGAGCGCTGGGTGCAAGGTACGTTCCCATTTCCGCAGGCGGTTATGAATGTGAGACCATGGGGGCCGCGCAGACGTTCGGATAAAGAGTTGATTTTCAGGAAAATCGTTCCGTTTACCGCATTTTTAATTGATGATAAATGGGAGATTACGAAGATGGTTTCATCTTTCCCCTCCTTAGCGCCATTTATAGTTCCGACAGCCATCCTAAGCAGTGTGGATCAGATTGATGAGCTGTTGGCGTCGCACGCCAAACTGGTCATTAAACCCGTGCAAGGCAGTCGCGGCGTAGGTGTCCAGGCGTTGATTTATAAGGAGAGTCAATATGGTTTGCAGCAGGGAGCAGACTGGATTTGGCTGAATCGCGAAGACATGCAAGACTATGTGGTGAATTTGAAAAAAGATTTTATGATTCAGCCCTATATCGTGTGTCTGACCCCAGAAGGGGAACCCTTCGATTTCCGTGTTCTTGTTCAGCGTAATGGTGAAGGGAATTGGCAAGTTACTATTATTTATCCTCGCATTGGCGCAAAAGATACAATTACAAGTAATGTGAGCATTAGTGGTCGCACAGAAGAATTGTATAGCTTCTTACAGCGTGTATTTCCTGATGATCATGAGTTCTTTCCTCCCGTACTGACTAAGATAGGCCTGGAACTCGCTGAATTCATTGATTCCCACTACGCTTATCCATTGAACGAGCTAGGTATAGACCTGGCGATTGATTCGCAGCGGCGCATTTGGTTCTATGAAGCTAACACATGTCCTGGCACATTGTATCATGAACAAGAGCGAGCTGTAGAAGCCGTAGCCTATGTGAAATACATAGCTGAGAATGCTCTTCAAGATGAGATGTTGACACCGTCTAACAATTTTTCTTTTACTACGTTGGGTTTGTTATTCAGGACAGCCCCATCGCTGCAGGATATGGAAGCGTACGCGTTGGTTGCGCAAGCCCATCATGTTCAATTGGTCTATTTTTTGCTGGAAGATGTTCGTTTCAGGGCGGGATCGATCTCCGGATTTTGGCGAGAAGGGACGGAGTGGGTCGCTAGAAATTTTGCCTTTCCGGATGTTGTATATAACTTAATGGAGCAAGAGGATGTGGATGCTTCACATGAGCTGTATCGATCCAAATCGAATATGCTATTAACGGCCAGAGAACCCAAAGGGTTTGTTCCTTCTGCGCTATTTTTCGCTATTGCGTCCAGACACCCTCTACTGGCGAAACACCTGCCGTCTTCTATACGTCCTGAGAATCGAGAGGAAGCTAAGGATTTTGTGGATCGACATCGCTTCGTTATGATGAAGTCCGATAATGCGCAAGAATTGGAAGATATCATAATGATTCAACGGTTTCCTACTCGTTATGTGGTTAGAGATGGCGCATATCTGCATTCCTTTGAAGAGGCGGAATTTCTCTCGTTCTTGGATTTGTTTAGTGAATCCAGTTATATCCTCATCCAACAAGTGGATAGTAGGACGCATGACGGTCATTCGCTTCATATTCGTGTCTATTTGTTCAAGCAGCCCGGCGGTTCTTGGGAAACGATTCATATTGCTCCTCATCTTGCGTTAGCCTCATCTAACCCTAGTGATTCGCTTCCTTTTCCAGTGGATTGGGAATGGTTGGTTGACCGGGAGTTCAGCGAGGAATTAGGTACTGAATTGGAAGGGAAGATACAGGATATTGCCCGTACGATGGCTGAACAACTGGGACTAGCCAACCGCAATCGTATTCATGAGTTGATCTTGGATTTTGCTATAGATCAGAATGCAGAAGTTCGCCTGCTTGGAGGAGAATTCGACGGACCAGCAGGAGCCGTTCACCCGTATGACATCGCTCGTCGCGTGATACCATATGCTCTATCCTTGCTAGATTTCAAATATAAAAGAGCCGCTCGTCAATAGACGTGATTCAGCCCAAAGAACCTCCAAAATCATGCCGTTATCGGCAAGATCTTGGAGGTTCTTTGGGCTGTTATGCTTAGTTGGTTAGGTTCGTCTTCTGCAAGAAACGACGCATCAGAGCTGTTGCCTCTGCACGCGTTCCTGTCCGTTGCGGACGAACGGTCACATTTTCATATCCGTCAATAATGCCAGCCCTATTCGCAGCGTACACATCGTCTTCAGCCCAATCTGAGAGTTGGCTCTCATCGCTGAAAGTTGGCGGTGTGACACTTATTCGGGTGTCTAACTCGAATTCCTTGTAGAAACGCATAAGTACTGTGATCATCTGTTCACGTGTCACGATGGCATTCGGAGCGAATATGCCGTCTGATATACCGTTAAATAATCCGTCCGCAGCAGCTATTCGGATGGACTCTTGAAGTGTGGGATCGCTTGGAAGGTCACTAAATTGAGGGCTCTTCGTCGCATTTTGTTGATGGCCCAGACCTAGAGATTTCACAAGTAAATCCGCAAATTCAGCACGTGTCAGTAGCTTATCTGGGTTATATTTGCCTTGAGCATCCTCTACGACATTCCCTTTATCGGCCATCAGATGAATATCGTCTTTCCCCCAATGGGAAGCGACATCTGCGAAATTCGTATTACGCTGAATTAACATGACTGTCGTATTGGTCGGCGTATGAATCAAGGCATGTGTGGCATCAACAATACGAACGGGTACCGTAACATATTTGCCATCAAGCAGCATAATGGCTCCTAAGGAATTTAGGTTGGTAACTCCATCAGGAATTGGAACGGTTTGATAGGCGTACCGGTTCCCATATTGAACGATTGGCTTGGAGACGCTCCCGTCATTCACTTCGACAGTGAATTTGTAAGGTTCACCGATCACGGTAGCGTTGTGCGTTGCCGCCCATTGATTTCCATTTTCTTTGACCGCTTCAGGCTGCTTTTCAATTTTAATTTCAATTTTCAGCTTATCTGCGGTTACGCCGCTTTGTTTGGCCATATCGGCAATAGGAATAGAAACGGTTGGGAATTCAGTCGCAACATCCCCGGTCTGCACAGCCAATCTTTGCTGATTAGCAATTAATGTTGAAATAACATCACCAGTAATGTCTGCATATACGGTCTTAGCTTTCATCAACGTTTTGGCACGCACAGCGATGGTTTCCTTCTTATTCGCTGCTTGCGAGGATTGAACGACCCCTTCTTTCAGGAAGTGGAAATTCGCTAACGATACGCCATCCTGATCTTTAGTTAGCGTCAATTTGGCAGAAGCCTGTGTTTCAACATTCTGCTGAAGAGCAACGACCTCGATGAGTGATTCTTCTGGTTTAGGTGTTGTATCTTCTGGCGTATCCGTATTAGAAGGTTCTGGTTCTGGCTGCGGTGCTGCGGCAATAGCCGCTGTCGGCGCGCTCTTCGTTTCTAAACCATCCGTAGGCGCAACTGTTGTGCGTGGCGTAACAACGAAGGTAATATATTTGCCTACATCTGTGCTAGTAAGTATGTAAGTCTTAGCGCTCTCGCTTGCAATCAAATCACCGAGTTGAGAGGGATCATTCGAGCGGTACCACTGAAAGGATGTTCCACTTTCAATATTATCTTCAGCATCGTCATAGCTGTAAACTCCCGTTAATGTCTGACCTACCATAGCATTGCCAGTGATAGCCACATTCGTTGCAGTTGGCGCAGTCTCTCCGCCACCTAGCGCATGGAAGCTTGATTTAGGCAGAAACACATTTTTAAAATAATCTAACGAGTTTCCTGTATATTGAACCGGTGCGGCAAGGGATATCTGTTGATCTACTTTGCTTGATGGGTTGTCTACACTCGCTGCTGTTGAGTACGCGGGGTTCAAGCTCATTCCCATTGTAATCGCCATCATCGAAGCGCGTGCCACCTTGCTGTATTTTTTCAAACTGGTTCTTCTGTCTTTGGACACTTGAACTTCATTGTCGTCGTTGCTGATTACCATTGTCCTGCCTCCTTAGGTATATGAGTGATATTATTAAAAATTTAGTTACAGGAAGATAATGACAAAGCGTATGCAATCCCATGTTTGGCCGCTTCGAATTCATGGAAGTTCATGCCTACATTGTTTAGATTAGCTTCAAATAGTTGGATAGCTCCATGTTGATCAATACCTAAGTCAAGTCCGATCTCATGGAAGCCTGCACCTAACTTACTCTCCAGAAAATTCGACATTTTGAAAGCAAACTCTTTCATTTTACGATCTACAATTTGGCCAGGCTTGTCACCAAACTGTTTGTTAAGGAACCATTCCCACTTCGTAATGGTGCGGAATGTTTTTTCGTGATTCGTAATTTTTCTATACGGGGTTAGTGATAAGGATGGGAGAATGAAAACAATTTTCCATTGTCCGACACCATCTTTCATAACGTGCACACGAATATGGAACGGGTAACCTTCTTTGGTTGTACTTTCAACTAGTTGTTGGACGAAGTAGTCTTTCGGTTGAAGGATAGCAAGCAGTTGGTCCAATTCAACACGACTCATGAGGTGCAGAAGATGTTGATCGAACACCTCGTAATGCTCTCCCACACGTTTCACGGTAATGATATTTTCACCGTTCGAACCTCGGAGAGGTTTTAAGATAAAACTAGGATGAAGATCAATGAAAGCTTTGGTTTTATCGAGATCTTGCAAGAGTTGGAAAGGGATAAGGGCTGAACAGAGATCAGGGACGGTCTCTATCATCTGGTAAACTTTTATTTTGTTAAGTACGCCAAAACGAAGTTGGTGCGTAATCGGAATCGGAGACAAGGCCTCATAGAACTCGGCATTATCACTATTCTTACGTCTCATCCGGTCATAAATGACGTCTGGAAAAGGAAATATTGCTTTCAACCATTTCCCGTCCCGCCAATAGGAACCTATGATTTGCTTCTTCTCAAAGTCTACTTGTTTGGGATAGAAGTAAAAAAAACGCGCGCCATATGAAGATGCAACATGCTGGCATGCCTCTAGAAACAGGGGGGATAGTGACCACCCCACCAACATGCCTATCGTAGGACCCTGAATAACTTCGGATATCTTCGTGTCCTTCACAGCGCTCATCGAAGTGTTCTCCTATCTGTTTAAACTGTGATTGACAATTAGTCGAATTTTGTCGAATTGATATAATTATATCATGATATTGGCCGTGTGTAATCCATATAACAAGAACTTCACTTGCTAGTTATAGGTTGAAAGTACTACTTCTGAACTTATATTTTACCGTGCGATCTGTCCATGAAACGCTGGTGATTATCGGGAATATTTGGTAACATTAATTCTCGATAAGGGTGTCTGATCATGCAGACGTCTGTCTGAGGAGGGTATGGGCATGATTCAAGCGATCCGGAGTTCATTGGAATGGAAGCTTATTCTCATTATCTTTGCCACTATTTTTATTACGGTAACTGGAGTCAGTACATTCAGCTATATTAAAAGTTCAGAGGCAATTAATAACGATGTGGTGCGTTTCAGTAACCAGATTCTGAAGCAAGCGAACTTGAATTTAAGCCGATATATCAGGGATAATGAGCAGTTCTTTCGCACAATTAGCGGAAGCAGAGAGTTCCAGGATTGGTTGAAAACAGGTTCAAATGATCAATATGGCCTCTTTGATAGCTACCAAAAGATGGAGAAAACAGTGATAACCCCTTTTACCACCTATCATCCAGAAACCTTATCCATCAAGTTGTATAACGAGAATGGGAATGAAAGCACATACCGCAATGAATACATGTGGGAATCGATTCTGGCACCTTATTACTCGATGAAGAATGAATCGTGGTTAATGAGTATGAATTTGACAGGAAAGATCTCACGTCATTATGGAATGAATGACCAGTACACCGACAAAGCGGGAAGGTCGAAGAGCATCCCTATTTTAACGTATGCGCAGAAGTTTCGTTTTGCTGAACAGAACGGTTACTTGGCCATTGATATTTCCCTGCTGGCTACACAAGAAATATTAAATGAAATCCAACTGGGTGAGCATGGGCTTGGCATGATCGTCGATCAATCGGGAACGATTGTATCCTATCCCGACCCAGAGCGAATTAATACGAAGCTGGACCCTGGTATTTTTACAAATATTAGCTCAAACCTCGCTGGCTCCTACTACAAGGCTGAATCGAAGCAAATGATCGTGTATCAAACCATTACAGGTACCGACTGGAAAGTGATCGTTATCGTACCTTACGGTGATTTGGCTAGGAGCATATCGAATATTCGTCATTTGACGATAACGCTTACAATTGCGGGGCTGTTGATTGCTTCCATATTGGCCTATATAACTTCTCACTCCATAACTCGAAGACTTAAACAGCTGCGCAGAACGATCAAAATGACGAAATTAGATCAATTCGATGTCCGCGCCCAAGTGACCGGAATTGATGAAGTAGCTGAGCTGGCTACGGCTTATAATATACTCCTAGATCGCATAGAAAACGCCATACAACAGCTCGCTGAGACCCGACTTGTTCAGCAGCATGCTGTATTGTCCGCCCTCCAGTCACAAATCAATTCCCATTTCTTATATAACGCGCTGGAATCGATCAATTCTATGGCTCATTTGGCGGAACAACCCGATATTCAACAGACGACAATTGCCTTGTCAGACATGCTGCGATACACATCCAATTATCAGCAAACGACGGTTACTGTCAAAGATGAGATTGACCACTTGAAAAATTACTTTTTCATCATTCGCATCTTGTACGGTGAACATATATCGTTAAGCTTCGAACAAGACAGTTTCGTGGAGGATGCGCAATGCCTGAAAGCAATTATCCAACCGTTTGTTGAAAACAGTGTGAAGCATGCTTACGAAGTGACAGGTGATCACCTGTTAATTAAGATTTCGACGATGCGTTGGATGGATCGATACGTCCAAATCGTCATTGAAGATAACGGGATCGGGCTTACGGATGAGAAGCTCAATATGATGCAGCAGGCTTTGAGCATGGGACAGGGGGAGCAAGATTACATGCGTTTCTCCCGGATCGGGGTATTGAATGTCCATTATCGATTAAAAACGTTCTATAAGGAACCAGAAACAGGTGTATTCGTAGAACGATTATTGCCGGAAGGCGGGACGCGCATTATCATTCGTTTTCCGCATCGATCCTAGGAGGGGGCTATATCATGATTCGCGTGCTTATTGTGGATGATTCCATGTTAATCTGCAACAGTTTGTCCAAATTTGTATCGGGACATAACGACACAACCGTTGTTGCGGGAACAGCTTCCAACGGCGTCAAGGCGTTGGAATGGCTTGAGAATTATTATGCGGATTTGTGCATCACAGATATCCGAATGCCTGCCATGGATGGCTTAGAATTAATTGAACATATCAATCGGCTGTACCCATGGATGAAGTGCATGGTCGTTTCCAGTTACGACGATTTTCAATATGCGCAACGCAGTATGAAATTACATGCGCTGGATTATATTTTGAAACCGATCCATCCGCATGCCATTCATGAGTCCTTGAGTTCGGCGACAGATCGGATTATACAGGGAAGAAATCACGAGGCTGCTCAATTAATATTGCGGAAACTGCCCATGAATCGGTCGTGGATGGAACGTTGGATTGAACATATTCAGACGCAACGAATTGAGAATATGCCGATGCTAATTGTCGAAACACTTGAACTGCTAGAAGGATGGGCGGCTGGAAGTTATTATTTGTTAAATGCCATGTCCAATCTATGGCTGCAATCGGTTATCGAAGAGATGGGAAAGGATAAACTTCGACTGGAGTTGGATGAGGGGAAGGATTTGGGGCTAGTGGATAATCTACTGAGTGTTGGCGCCATTCGCAGTTACTTTCGTTTATGCGCAGTTAGGAGACTGGAAGAAGGGGCGAATAGCCTAATGTTCGCTATGCGTGGCATCCGTGATCATCAGTCGATCAGGGTTGTCGATACGATGAAACAGTATATTCAAATCCATTATGGGGAGAAAATCAATTTGCAGGATTTGGCTGACATCGTTATGCATAATAAAACGTATATGTGCACCTTGTTCAAGCAAGAAACGAACATGACCGTTTGGGCATATATCGTTGCGGAACGGATGACGCAGTCGCGGGATTTATTGCTGAATTCACCCCTAAAGGTTTATGAGATTGCAAATCGCGTTGGTTATGAAGATGTCGATTATTTCACCAAGATATTTAAAAAACATTTTGGCCTAAGTCCATTGGAATATAAAAAACGTATGGAATGAGTGACGAACACACCAGAAGGTGTGTTTTTTTTGCCCAATCTCCCGAATATCGTCAGGTATAAACGAACGCTCATCCTGTATGAGGTAAGTTTAACGTACTTTATAATTAAACTCAGACAGATAGAGAAAGGAATGGACTGGATTGAATAATAATTCGTTACCCAAGCATGAGGCACTACTTCCAAGAGTGTCAGATGCGCCGCCCACTGTTGTCGTTAAGTCATCACTTTCCCGATACTTGAAGAGAAATCATCCGTTATACTTGATGCTGCTGCCGGGAATTTTGTATTTTGTAATTTTTAAATATATTCCCTTGCTGGGAAGTGTCATTGCATTCCAAGATTACAATATTTATAAAGGATTCCTTAAGAGTGATTGGGTTGGATTGCAATGGTTCGAGCAGCTAGTGACGTATCCACAATTTAAGCGATTAATCGCTAATACGATTATTTTAAGTTTTTATCAAATTATCTTTGCGTTTCCTGCTCCAATTATACTCGCTTGTTTGTTGAATGAACTGAGACATTTCGCGCTGAAGCGCATGGTTCAAACGTTGCTTTACTTGCCTCACTTTCTATCCTGGACGATTGTATACGGCTTAGTCTATATGATGTTCTCCAGCCAGACAGGTTTCGTTAACTTGGTGTTGGCATGGCTCGGATATGAACCAATCAGTTTCTTGCAAATGCCGGAATATTTCCGTACTTTGCTAATCAGTTCTGGCATTTGGAAGGAGATGGGGTGGAGTACCATCATCTTCTTGGCAGCCTTGGCGGGGATAAGTCCCTCCTATTATGAGGCGGCGAAAATTGATGGGGCAGGACGATGGAAACAATTCGTGCATGTCACATTTCCTGGACTTCTTCCTGCTATTGTTATTCTACTTCTGCTCAAAATTGGCCACGTGCTGGATGTTGGCTTCGAGCAAGTGTACTTATTCTTAAACCCAACTACGCTTAAGGTGGGTGATGTGTTGGATACTTATGCCTATCGGCAAGGGATCTTAGGGGGCCAGTATAGCGTTACAACCGCGATAGGGCTGTTCAAATCAGTCATCGGTTTCGCGCTTCTAATCACGGCAAATCGAGTCAGTAAAAAAGTTTCTGGGGAAGGGTTATTCTAGGTGGTCCCATATGAAAATTAGAAAATCATTCGGTGAAAAGGTTTTTGATGTCTCTAACGTCTCTTTTCTCATTCTGATAACAGTTGCAGCCATGCTCCCGATCCTTTACGTTATCGCAGGCTCATTCAGTTCTTCGAACGCTCTTATTCACAATAGGGTCTTCTTATGGCCGGTAGAAGCGACCTTTGATAATTTCAAGCTAGTCGCGAATAATAGCACCTTCTGGAAGGCAGGTTGGATGACAGTCCAAATCGTAGTGATCGGTACCACGGTCAATATGGTGCTTACGATGATTACGGCATATCCGTTATCCAAGATGGATTTAAAGGGAAGAAAGTACTTTATGCTGTTAATCATTTTTACAATGATTTTTAGCGCGCCGATCATACCATCCTATTTGCTTGTGAAAAATTTGTACCTGTTAAATTCCATATGGGCTTTAATTCTGCCGGGTGCCATCAGTGCCTTCAATATGATTCTATGTATAACGTTTTTCCGTACGGTACCCGATGATTTATTTGATGCAGCGCGTGTGGATGGCATGAGCGAATACGGCATGGTATGGCGTATCGTCTTACCCTTATCCATGCCGATTGTCATGACGCTTCTGTTATTTTATGCAGTGGGCCATTGGAATAATTATTTTGGGCCGCTCTTGTTTATTAACGACCGCAACAAACAAACGCTGCAAATGTACCTATACTCGCTGATTGCCAATGGTGATTCGGACTCGACAGCAGGTGCGGCTGCAGAAGGCGGGATCAAGCTTTCTCCGGTCGCCATCCAAATGGCCACGATTGTATTAGCCACCGTGCCCGTTGTATTGATTTATCCTTTTTTACAGAAACATTTCGTTAAAGGAGCATTGCTCGGTTCTGTCAAAGAGTAACTGAATATTCAGGCAATCGCCTTAATAGATAATTTAAGAAAACCTAGGGAGGATAAAAAAAATGAGCTTCCAAAAGAAATGGGGCAGCACGCTTGGTCTAACGATGTCTGCTATTGTGCTCTTGTCTGCCTGTTCTACAGGTAAGGAGAGCAGCAGTTCCAGCGCAACGCCGAGTCAAACAAGTACGCAAACAAGCGCTTCACAAGCGCCTGCCACACCCGCAGCGCCGGTCAAAATTCGCGTATTCGCAAGTGATGTTAACCAACCGGTTCCAGGTGGAAAGACGATGGATAACCCTACGATGAATTACCTGGCTCAAAAGTCAAATACGGATCTGGATTGGGTATTCCTTCCGCATGCGCAGTATGGGGAGCAGGTTAGAATTAAATTTGCCAGCGGTGATATCCCTGATGTCGTCGGAGGTTGGGGCATTAATTATGAATTACTTCAAAACAATCAAATTATTCCATTAAACGATTATATTGATAAATACGGCCCTAACCTGAAAAAGGCAATCTCGCAAGCGGCTTGGGATGAAGTCACAGTTGATGGGAAAATCATGGCGATTCCAGAAGGTCAATTAGGAAATAATGTACTTTATGTCCGCAAAGACTGGATGGATAAGGTTGGGATTAGCAACCCGCCTCAAACGCCTGATGAATTGTTGACGATGCTGCGGGCTTTCCGTGATAAAGATCCGAATGGTAACGGCAAAAAAGATGAGATGGCGATCTCGGGTCGTGAAAAGTTCAGTTGGGTTGACAATGTGATGACGATGTTCGGTGTGGATGCTTTCAACCGTGTATTAGTTAATGGCGAGGTAGTTCCATCGGTTATTAGTCCTAATATGAAGCAAGCGCTTGGGTTTTTCCGGACTCTGGTGGATGAGAAGTTAATTGATAGCGAGTTTCTGACTAACAAACGGAATGTTTGGGAGCAGAAGATTCAGAATAACTTGGTTGGTACTTGGGTGCACACACCTTCGCTTGCTTGGGATTGGCAGGACAAATTGAACAAGTCTCTTCCGGGTATAGGAGCGAACGTAATTGCTATTAAAACGCCAAAAGCGCCAGGCGTAGAAAGTTCTGGGACTTCAGTTCGTGCATCGAATAAGTCATTCATGGTCACCAAGGTCGCGAAAGATCCAGCAGCGATCGTGAAAATGCTTGATTGGCTCGTTAGTCAAGACGGCCAAGAGTTCGTTAATTTTGGGATGCCAAACGTAACATACAAGAAGGATGGCGGCAAAATTACCTATGATCTCAAAAAGGATACAGACGACAAAACAGCACTATGGCGTTCAAGTTCCTTCAATCTGGTCGCGTACAACAAAGACTTCCTAGAAATTCAATTGGGCAGCAAGGAAGCAGCAGACAAAGTGGATTCGGCTTATAAAGTCGCCGCTTCAGAAGGAATGAAGAGTATTATAGCGGGTATGCCCCCTTCAAAATTACCAGCAAAGCCTGAATTGGAATTCAGTGGTACGCTTTTCCAAGAGGCAGCTGCTCAGATCATGCTTGGCAAAGAACCGCTCGATTACTTTGATACGTTTGTGAAGCAATGGAGAGCACAAGCTGGCACCGAAAAGATTAAATATGAAACCGACTACTATAATAGTAAGAAAAAATAATTCGTAAACGTAACAATTAGTTGAGGGGTAGCATAGAAGACGGAAGAAGTGGCGGTATTGTGTAACATACCCAATAGATGCTTCCGTCTTTTCTTTCTTCCCACTTTATGGATACAGTCTTTAATGAAAGGGGGGAAATCATATGCCGAAGCTTATGCTAGCTTGTATTGAAAGCGCATTCTCGTATGTGGACGCTGGATAATACTCGTTCCGCTTTGTAGTACTCGCATTTCGTTTACCTTCAGTATAGGCGTTAATTGTCAAGTTATCTTGAGAGAAACGGTGGTGTCATCATGTTAAAGGGATTTAGGCAAAAGGTAGGTGTGCTATTAACTATTGCGCTCTTATTTTCAATTTTTGGCCAAGTGGGATTGCGTAGTGCAAGTGCGAACGATGTGTATGATGATCTAAGAATGAAGTATGAGGCTACCTTAACTGGTGGTACGGGGTATAATCTGTCGGATCCGGATGTTGCCTACAAAGTTAATTTATTAGCCCAATCCAGCTGGGGCAGTCTGAATAAAGCACCCGGAAGACTTTATTTATGGGGGGATATTTATGATCCAACCAATATCGGCAAGCCGTTGCATCTCACTCAGAACTATATTCGAATTAAAGAGATGGCGCTCGCCTACAAAAGCGTCGGCTCCAGCTTATATGGGAATCAAACGCTCAAAACGGACATCCTCGATGCCTTAGAATGGATGCATCTGAATCGGTACAACGAAACGGTATATCCGGTGTCTTCGTGGGATTTATGGTACGACTTAGAAATCGGTACGCCAATTCAGCTCACAGATACCGTTGTATTAATGTACGATGATCTGTTAGCTACGCCAGACAGAATTACGAAATATATGAATATGATTCAACATTTTTCTCCTGACAATACCAAAATGAGTATCGATTTAACTGAACTTACTGGCACTAACCGTGTTTGGAAAGCATCCTATCTGGCTGTTCAAGGTATTATTATGAAATCAGATACGATGTTGTCGAATGCCAGAGACGCTTTGTCTCAAGTGATGGACTATGTGACAACGGGTGACGGATTCTACCAAGACGGTTCTTTCGTGATGCATGGCAGATATGCTTATAATGGAGGCTATGGTGCGGCCCTGATCCAGGATGTAGCGAAAATATTAAACTTACTCGGCGGTACACAATGGTATCCTACGTATAGCGGCATTAATAATGTGTATCAATGGGTATATGATTCCTATGAGCCGTTTATCTACAAAGGTGCCCTGATGGATATGATCAGAAGCCGAGAAGTGGCAAGAAATTATTATCAGGACCAAGTTCCAGCCCATAAAGTGATGGGTGCTATCTTGCGCTTGTCGGAGTCTGCGCCTCCTGCGGACGCGCTAAGAATGAAAGCAATGGTGAAGTATTGGATGCAGCAGAACAGCTTGAGTAATTTCTACAAGGATATCGATTTAATTACGATGCTGCTAGCTAAGTCTGTGATCAATGATCCGAACATTATTCCAAGAGATGAGAAAGTTCTTACCAAAGTGTTTGCAGGTATGGACAGAGCCGTCCACCTGAAGCCGGGCTTCGGCTTTGGGGTTAGTATGTCTTCCAGTCGTATCGCCAATTATGAGTCGATTTCCAATGATAATAAAAAAGGCTGGTATACGGGCGAGGGAATGACTTATTTATATAATCAAGATCTTAATCAGTATACCGATTTCTGGCCAACCGTAAACCTATATCGTTTGCCAGGTACCACGGTGGATACGATGACCAGAGCTGATAATTCCAATATGAATTATTTGAGTCCCAATCCATGGACAGGAGGCAGCGAACTCTTTCAGCAATACGCTGCAGTAGGCATGGATTTGAAAGCAGCGAGCAGCTCCCTTAAAGCTAGAAAATCCTGGTTCATGTTTGATGATGAAATCGTGGCTCTCGGCAGTGGTATTAACTCCACAGACAATCGGAAAATCGAAACAACGATTGAGAATCGCATGCTGAATAAAGCAACCGTTTCCAAAAGTATCGATCTGGCCTCTCCCGTTTCAACGCCAATTGCCGGCGAACCCCTGCGTCTGAAAGTTTATGAAGTCACCGGCAACAGCAATGATGGCAATGTGCCGCAGCATACATTAGACAATAATCTAGATTCAAGATGGTCATCCTTGGGCGACAATCAGTGGATCCAGTATGATCTTGGCAAATTGCAACCTATAGGTTATATGGGCATCAACTTCCAGAGTCAAACATCTCGAGCAACGACCTTCGATATTCAAGTATCAACGGATAACTCCGTTTGGACGAATGTGTATAGCGGTAGTTCCAGTATTGGTGGGACCGCTTCGGATATTCGCGTGTACGATTTCCCTGATGTGCAGGCCAGATATGTGAAAATTATTGGACATGGAAACACTGCAAACCAATTTAATCATATTCTAGAGGCACAAATATACGCTCCTAATGCGCTAGGTAATAGCATTATTCCGCTTTCGGTTGCTCCTTTGAATGCCCTGTCCACAACCAACAAAAAGGAAACCACGGACTCCGATATTACGACTTATTACGCTTCTGTGGGTGATGGACAATCCCTTATCTACGATCTTGGCAGCAATGTTCAGGTGGGTTATGCAGGCTTAAGTTTCTTCGATGGCCTTACTAAACAGTATTCATTTGATCTTCAAACATCCACCAACAACACGACTTGGACGACCGTATATAGTGGTCAGAATAGTGTACTAACCTCTGAAATCGCAGCGTATGACATCCCGGATACGACAGCCAGATATATAAAAATTGTATTCCACGGAAACAATCTCGATCTTACTAATCGTCTATCAGAGATTCAGTTCTATGCACCAAGCACACTTGGGACTGTATTAAATCCTATTCATCATAATCTTCCCAAAAATAATGGGGATGAACAGCTTGTGGTTAATGGCGTAACGAAGCCATCTGGACTGGGCTGGTCAGAGGACATGGCGAATGTTTCAACTGTGTATTTGGAAGGCACAGGCGGCTATTATTTCCCTCAACCCGCGTCAATCAAAGGTTTGAGAGAAGCAAGAAAAGGCACTTGGCAGGCGCTCGGCAATACGGGACTTGGTACAATTACCAAAAAGTATCTGACACTCTGGTATGACCATGGCAGCAATCCGGTAAACAAGGACTATTCCTATGTCTTACTGCCGAATAAAACATCATTGGAAACGACATCGTACAGCAACAATCCGGACATTGAAATTCTCATGAACAATACGGATGTGCATGCGGTGAAAGACAAAGTCCTAGGCATCACAGGAGCAAATTTCTGGAATGCAGGTATGGTTGGTGGTGTAATATCGTATAATCCATCTTCCATGATGCTGAAAGAGCAGTCTAGCGTATTGGATTTTGCGATTTCCGATCCGACACATAAGCAGAACAAATTAACATATGAAATTGAAAAAACGGGCGTTTCGGTTATAGCCAAGGATCCGACGATTACGATCCTGCAGTTAAGTCCTACGATCAAGTTTGAGGTGAACACAGATGCTAAGGACGGGATTTCCCATAAATTGTCCATTCAATTCGATCCCTTGGCAATACCTCCAGCGGGAGCTGGCACAGTAACTGTAACGGACGATGTGTATGATTATACGAATATGTTCTTCCATACACCTAACTTTAGATTTGACACAGGCAACGCATCCAAGATGGAAGGTGACACTTCCCGACTAACCAGAACCAAAAACTTGAATGAATATGTGATCTATAAGTCATTTATGGACATGGATATGGATAAATTCACTGCGGATACCTGGTATTTGAATAATGGGCCATTTACCGATTATCAATTTTTCTCTTCACCAGATAACATCACTTATACGCCAGTCACACCGATCAGGACGGGGGTGCTTAAAGCAGTTGGAACCTGGAATAAATTTAGCTACAACGAATCGCTGCCGGTAGGTACGAAGTACCTGAAAATCGTCTTTATGCATGATTCGACGAATGCGTATGTTACGCAGCTTGGTAAAGTTACGATTACGAGTAAACCTGGAGCACCCGTCGTACCACCTGTTCTGCCAATTAATGTGGCATTGAATAAGACAGCTATCACATCAAGTTCCAATGCTCAAAATAAAACACGCCTGACAGACGGAGACAAGACCAACGCTAACTTTGTAGATATGTATTCGAACACGGTCAATTGGATACAGCTAGATCTCGGCGAGAGCTATGATATTAACGACATTAAATTGTGGCACTATTTCGCAAGCGGATGGAAATACCGTGATGTTGTCGTCCAAGTATCGAATGACCCTACCTTTGCTACGAAGACTACAGTATTCAATAATGATACCGATAATAGTGCTGGGCAGGGTATAGGAACAGATGCCGAGTATGTGGAGACAAGCGGCGGGAAGGATATTCCTTTTGCTACAACCAATGCAAGGTATGTCCGGTTATGGCTGAATGGCAACTCAACGAATGTGTACAGTAATCATGTGGAACTGGAAGTATGGGCTCTCCCTAACACAACAACGCCATCAACCCCACCATCTAATGCAACACTAGCTGCCGATAAAACAATTCCTACGAACGGTGATGTGACAGTCACGATTAGCTATCCAACGGAAGCAACCGTCAAGGAATTCAAAGTAGGCGAAAATGGTACATGGGCGGCTTATACAGCTCCAGTTGTCATTTCATCCAATGCCACAGTGTTTGCTAGAGGTAAGAATGCTGGGGGCGACGTATCTAATATCACGAGCTATATCGTAAGTAATATCGATAAAATAGCTCCAGTGACGGCAACAAACGTATCCCCATTAGTACCAGATGGACCTAATGGTACGTACGTAAATCCTATTTCACTAACACTGACTAGTACGGATAACTCATCGGGTGTGGCGACAACCGAGTATAGTTTGGATAACGGAACAACATGGCAGCCCTACACATCAACGGTTACACTAGCTCAGCAAGGTCAGATCTCCTTGCTATATAAGTCAACGGATCAAGCGGGGAATGTAGAATCTCCTCAGTCACTTAGCTTTACACTGGCTGCGACAGCTGTGAAGGTTCAGCTCAAAGACAGCAATGGAAATCCATTGAGTGGTGGTACAGTTACCTATTATGACGGTGGATGGAAGAATTTTGGCATAACGGATGCCTCTGGGACGGTAAGTAAATCCTTACCGAATAAGAGCTATACGTTTGCGGTGACTTATGAAGGAACGTATAAAGAGAAAGTTCAGAATACCGGAACTGACGCTGTGGTTGTTTTCCAGACGGTCAATGTGAAGGTACAGCTGAAGAACAGCCAAGGGAATCCGATTGATGCTGGCACAGTGACCTATTATGCGGGAAGCTGGCGGACGTTTGGAAATACGAGCAGCGGCGAAGTCAGCAAGGAGTTATTAGCCGGATCGTATACATTTAGCATGACTTATGAAGGAACGTATAAAGAGAAAGTGCAAAATACTGCAATCGACGCTGTCGTTGTTTTCCAAACGGTAAACGTGAAGGTACAGCTGAAAGACAGTCAAGGGAATCTGCTAGACGGAGGAAATGTGACCTATTATGCAGGGAGCTGGCGAACCATCGGGAATACGAGTGGAGGCGAGGTTAGTAAGGAACTGTTGCCTGGATCTTATACCTTCGCAGTTGCGTATGCGGGAACGTACAAGGAATCATTAAGTAATGTAACGATGAATCCAGTGGTCGTTCTTCAGCTTTAAGAAATGAATTTTCGGTTGATTGTACAAAAATAAAAGAGTAGAAGGCCTTGGTCCTGAATCACTATGGACTGAGGCCTTTTAGTCTCTTCATTTATATTGTGCGATTAGTTGTCTGTCGTGTTAACCCATCCCTCATTAAGTCAATCCACACTCTGGCAGCATGGGAAATATAATGGTGTTTACTCCATATTAAGGCTAGATCCCAACTGATGGGGGGAACGGTCTTAGGAAGCACGGAGACAGTACGGGTATTCGTTCTTCCTGCCACGGTATCAGGCAGAAGAGCAATCCCTAATCCGGCTCCCACCATTTCACTTATTAAATCCCATTGTGAGCTTTCAAATGAAATAATAGGTTCGAATCCTTCCTGCATGCATGCCTCCCGAACCCGATCATGGAGAGAGAAGCCTTCCTTGAATAAAATAAATGATTCATTCCGCAGCTCTGACAAATGAACCGATTCTTTTGTAGCGATGGGGTGATTCGAGTTCACCAATAGGGACAAGTGACGTTCGACAATTGGCAGAAAATCAAACTGTTGTTCATCTATAGGAAGAACGACCACGCCCAAATCGATCTTGGCCTCGCGCAACAATTGTTCCACGATTTTCCCACCTTCTTCAATGAGTTGAATATGAACGCCAGGGTAAAGGTTATGGAAATTCGCAATAATCTCTGGGAAGAAACTGACCCCAATGACTGGAGGAAGTCCCAAGGACAAATTCCCCTTCTTTAGAAGTTTCCCATCATTCAGAGATACCTGAAGATCATCGGCCATAGCTAGTGTTTGAAGGGAGAATTTGAGAAAAATGTCTCCATCAGCAGTCAATTGAATATGCCTGGTTGAACGGTTGAGCAAGGTAACGCCTAGCTCGTCTTCAAGATGCTTAATAATCTTGCTCAGAGTAGGCTGTGAGATGTGCAAAGTTTGAGCGGCCTTTGAAAAACTTTCCTGCCGGACGACTTCTGTGAAATAACTTAAATGTTGCAAATCCATATCGGATCTCCCTCGTTAATTTATTCCAAAATCGAATTAATTATATTCGTTATTTTTATTTTACACATAAATAGGACTGCGGTACACTTTTATGTAAGCGTTCCATTCATGAATGGAAGAGTACTTGCAGCCAACGGGGGAGATGAGATTCATATGCATGAAACGGAGGTTGCAATCGTAAGCGCAGCCCGAACACCAATTGGAAAATGGAATGGCATTTTCAAAGATATATCAGCTGTTCAGCTTGGAGCAACTGCCATACAGGCAGCAATCCAACGTGCCAATATCGATAATCGTCTGGTGCAAGAAACATTGATGGGCAATGTCCTGCAAGCGGGAATAGGTCAGAATCCGGCAAGACAGGCTTCTCTACTGGCAGGATTGTCCACAGAAATACCAGCAACAACCATCAATCAGGTATGCGGTTCTGGGCTTAAGGCGATTCAAATGGCCTATCTCTCCATCCGGAGTGGGGAGAACGATATCGTTGTAGCTGGTGGCATGGAGAATATGAGTCAAGCTCCTTACTTACTCAAGGGGGCGAGGACCGGTTTCGGCATGGGTGACCAGATGCTTGTTGATGGATTGCTAAAGGATGGCCTATGGTGCGCCCAAAACGACTATCATATGGGAATAACGGCAGAAAATCTGTGCAGTCGATACGGTTTGGTTCGAGAAGAGCTGGACATGTACGCCATGGGCAGTCAAAGAAAAGCGGCGGCAGCCGCAGCCGAGGGAAGGTTCCAGGAGGAAATTGTACCTGTGCACGTTCCTGGGCGAAAAGGGAGTGCGACACGTGCAGATCGCGATGAGTACTTGCGACCTGACACGAATATGGAAGCATTATCGCTGCTTCGTCCAGCATTTAGCAAGGATGGCATGGTTACAGCTGGCAACTCTTCGGGCATTAACGATGGAGCAGCTGCCTGTGTTCTGATGAGCCATGACAAAGCTCTGTCTATGGGGATTCGACCCTTGGCTATCATTCGTTCAAGCTCAGTGGTAGGCGTTGACCCAGCCTATATGGGAATCGGCCCCATTCCAGCCACTGAGCTAGCCTTGAGAAAAGCTGGATTGACGATACAAGATATGGATGTAATTGAAGCGAATGAGGCATTCGCTGCGCAATCACTCCTCTTTACGAAGCATTTCGGTTTGGACGATCATCAACTTAATGTGAACGGCGGATCGATTGCATTGGGACATCCGATTGGTGCCAGCGGTGCAAGAATTATGGTAACGCTTCTCTATGAGATGATGCGCAGAGAATCTAAGTTCGGGCTAGCTACGCTATGTATTGGCGGTGGGCAGGGCATTTCCGTTATCGTGGAGCGCTGTTTGCATGAGTAGGAGGAAACGTTGAAATGAAAAGCATATTAACATCATTTGATGAAGCGGTTGCAGAAATTAAAGACGGTTCCACGCTCATGGTTGGCGGATTCGGACTTGTTGGCATTCCTGAGAATTTGATCGTGGCACTTGCCAAAAGCGGTAAGCGGGATTTAACTGTCATTTCCAACAACTGTGGTGTCGATGACTGGGGACTGGGTCTGTTGCTGCGCAATAAGCAGATTAAGAAAATGATTGCTTCTTATGTCGGAGAGAATAAAGAGTTCGAACGCCAACTCATCTCAGGGGAAATTGAAGTTGAGCTTCTGCCTCAAGGGACATTGGCGGAGAAAATAAGAGCAGGAGGCGCTGGGATCCCTGCCTTCTATACCCCTGCAGGCGTTGGAACTTTGCTTGCGGAACATCGAGAAACACGCATGTTCGGCGGAAAGGCCTATGTGTTGGAGGAAGCACTAACGGCCGATTTCAGCCTAATTCGCGCGGCGGTTGCAGATAAGAAGGGGAATCTCACTTATAACAAAACAGCAAGGAATTTTAACCCGCTAATGGCTGCGGCAGGACGCAAAACGATCGTGGAGACGGAGCAATTGGTCGAGCCTGGGCAGCTTGATCCCTTACATATCCATACGCCGGGTATTTACGTGCAAACACTTATTGTTGGGCAGCAGCAGAAAAGAATTGAGAAAATGACGATCAGCCATGAGCTGTAACGAATAAGTAGTGAGGGGAGGAAGACGATGACAGAATGGACCGTTCGTGAAAGAATTGCCATCCGCGCAGAAAAAGAAATTGTAAACGGATACTATGTCAATCTTGGCATCGGTATTCCCACATTGGTAGCCAATTTTATCCCAAGCAGCAAACAAGTTATGCTCCAATCGGAGAACGGGCTGCTTGGAATAGGTCCTTATCCGAAACAAGACCAAATCGACCCGGATCTAATTAATGCTGGTAAAGAAACGATAACTGACGTTCCAGGATCCGCTTATTTCGATAGTGCTGAGTCATTTGCCATGATTAGAGGCGGACATATCGATCTCGCCATTCTTGGCGGGATGGAAGTGTCGGAATTCGGAGATCTCGCTAATTGGATGATTCCCGGCAAGATGATCAAAGGAATGGGTGGCGCTATGGACCTTGTTCATGGTGCAAGACGTGTCGTTGTCATAATGGATCACGTGAATAAGGCAGGCCAGCCAAAGATCTTGCGACACTGCAGTTTACCTTTGACCGGCAAAGGGGTTGTGAATCGGATTATTACAGATCGTGCGGTCATCGATGTAACGGAACAGGGACTCCTGCTGATGGAAGTTGCACAAGGATACACATCCGACGAGATCCAAGCCATGACAGAACCGCCGCTACGTATTGTGGAAAACCTTATCTTGAACGCTTATTAATCGGGGTGAAATTAATGATGGGAAATCGTATTGTATTGATTACAGGTTCTGCGAGGGGAATTGGCTTCCAAATTGGGAAACGATTTGCTGAGTCTGGCTGTACTGTTATTTTAACGGATAAGGATAGCGGCGCCGTTGAGAAATCTGCAGAGCAGCTACAGCTGCTAGGGCTGGATGTCCATGGCATAAAACTGGATGTTACGTCAGAAGAAGAGATCACTGCAACGATTCGCCATATCGAGACCAAATGGGGAAGACTGGACATTATGATCAACAATGCGGGGATGCAATTTGTTTCTCCGATTGAAGACTTTCCGACGAATACATTCGAATTTATGATTAAAATTATGCTTACAGCTTCCTTCATCACGACGAAGCTTGTTGTTCCCATTATGAAAAGACAACAGTTCGGAAGAATCATTAATATTTCATCGATTAACGGATTGGTAGGCTTTGCTGGCAAAGCGGCCTATAACAGCGCCAAACATGGCGTAATCGGATTAACGAAAGCAGTTGCTTTAGAGACGGCTGCGCACGGAATTACAGTCAATGCGCTCTGCCCTGGCTATGTAGATACGCTCCTGGTACGGGAGCAATTAAATGATGTAGCGGCTCTGCACAAAAAGTCGCCGCAGTCAGCCTTAGATGAGATTATCTTGCCGCTAATTCCGCAACGTCGTCTGCTGGAGATGAACGAAATAGCGGAATACGCCTTGTTTCTTGCTGGCGAGCATGCAAAGGGAATAACTGGCCAAGCCATTGTTATTGACGGAGGTTATACCGCACAGTAGCTCGAATCTTTATGAATGTAAAGGAGGGCTGAGTCTATGATGGAAGAAAGATTCAGGGATGCGAACATCGAAGGGTGCACAATTACATGTGTTCAAAGGGTAGAAGAGGGGGAATTCACGCTCTCGGACGGTGGAATCATAACCGATCTTCCCCCCTTTTGCCGTGTTGTTATGCAATTGAAACCAACATCCATTTCGAATATCCAGGTAGAAGTTTGGTTGCCTCTAGAGAACTGGAATGGCAGATTTCTTGGCACGGGCAATGGAGGAAGTGCTGGTGCTGTTGCTCATGGCGGCTTAGCTTTCGGATTACGACGTGGGTATGCAACGGCAAACACAGATTTGGGGACTTCTCCTCATGTCGATTCAGCCATTGGTCAACCGGAACGCTGGGCGGATTTCGGATATCGCGCAACACACGAGATGACGGTGGCAGCGAAGGAAATCATCCAATTATACTACCAAAGGCCAGCTAGGTATGCTTACTTCATGGGTTGTTCGACTGGTGGCCAACAGGCCTTGATGGAAGCACAGCGGTATCCGGATGATTACAACGGCATTCTTGCAGGGGCTCCAGCTAACAATCGTACGCATCTGCATACGGGCTTCTTGTGGAATTATAAAGCGATGAATGGGCTGCCCGGCCATTCCGCTTTCACCAAAGTTGAAATAGATGCCATAACCAATGCGGTGATCGAGCAACGCCGGGGCAAAGATGGTGGTGCTCCTATGGATAACTTTTTGACCGATCCAAGGAAATGCGATTGTGATCCGGAGACCATTGCGATTTCTAGCGAACTCGCTAACGACGAGGGACTCACGAGTGCACAACTATCAGCATTGAAGCTGATTTATAAGGGGCCAACCAATCCAAGAACCGGAGAGCAGATTTATACGCCACTTCCCTACGGAAGCGAGAACTGTTCGGGAGGACTGGATCTTCAACAAGATCCCGAGAGGTTGCCAATGTCTCTGTTGTATATGTTTCGATGGGTGTTCGGCGCTGACTTTGATTACATGACATTCGATTTTGATCATGATTTGGATGTATTAAATGAAAGTTTGGCTCCACTTCTAAATGCCAATAATCCGGATGTAAGCGCGATGAAAGCACTCGGTGGGAAAATAATGATGTATACAGGATTATCTGATCCGCTCGTTCCTTATCAAGATGCGCTTCATTATTATGAACGTGTGATTGAAGCTCAAGGGGGACTCGCCGAAACGCAAGATTTTTTTCGGTTTTTCCTTATCCCCGGCATGGGACATTGTGGAGGCGGTCCGGGGTTAAACGATCTAGGTCTCAGCTCTGTTCCAAGTAAGCAGAGGGATAGCGAGCATGATATCTTAAACGCGCTCGTTGCTTGGGTTGAGAATGGGAAAGCTCCTGAGAAAATAATCGCAACAGCGTACAAGGATAGCTTTGCTCCGAATGGCATTAGCTTTCAAAGGCCAGTCTTTCCTTATCCGAAGTTTCCTGAATACATGGGAGGAGACCCGAAGTTGCCTTCCAGCTACCAAGGAATGGATCATGAGCGTGGCGGGGTCTTGGCACCTGCGGAAAGATATCTTATTTAGCGATGCATCGCTCGCCACTTCGAGGGGGCGGCGCCCATCCATATCTTGAAATGTCGGTTAAAGCTAGATAAGGTGGAATATCCTACTTTTTCGGAAATAGAGAGGATGCTGCCATCGGTATGGCACAGCAAGGCAGAGGCCATCTGCATGCGCATATTGATCAAGTAATCGAGCGGAGCTGCGCCCATACACGTACGAAACGTGCGACGGAAATGGGTGACGCTAAGGTTGCAGATCGCCGCCAATTCTTGGGTGTGAATCGTCTCCATGTAATGCTGCGAGATATAGTGCAGCGACTTGGAGATTTTGTTTATAGAAGTACGGTCGACCGTTTCGATTTCAGGGGCACGGTCGGCCGCCTGACTAATGGCTCTCGTAATGAGGGACGCAAGAGACAAGGCGCATCCCTTGGCGGCAGTTTCATAGCCCGATTGCTTTCGGCTCAGTTCTTGAATGAGATATTCCGTCAGTATCGCGATGCCTGGAGACTCCTCCGGGCGGACGATGTTCGCCAATCGCGAATATCCTACGGGCGCAGCTCCTTCCCACGAGGGTGGAGCAGCTGTGCCAAGAAGAACTTTCAGGTCTATGAAGATAAAATGCCAGCCGCTTACTTGACCTTTGACACTCTGGGCAAGATGGAGCTGACCTGGAAAAATAATGCTCACATCTCCTTTGGAATAGGGCAGTATTTTTTCCTCTACGAAAAATACGCCAGAGCCTTCCCAACAGTAGCCTAGTTCCAAGCAATTGTGATAATGCAGGTACGTAATATTGGCATCGCTTTGAATATAATTCTCGAGAAGTTCTACAGGGAACGCCGAAGGAAGCAAAATAGGTTGAGAAACGACCTCGTACGATAATGGTTGTTTTTGCATAGTTTATGGTCCTTTTTAAGCGGAATTGTTTATTTTATTAGTATAAACTGGGTTTGGATCCATTACACTAAGAAAGTTAAATTTGGAAGGAGACTGTTTATATGGCTTATCCTGTAGAACCGAGTTTGACGCATTTATCCAGTAAAATCCTTGAGTACGGCCGACTGGCACATGAATACGGGGCGGCGGGGGTGCCCGGCGTCTGGTCGAAGCTGGAAAAACAGATGCAAGAGGCTATTGAGCTTATTAGAAATTTGCCTGTAAACGAAGTACTCGCTTCCAAAGAGCCAGATGATCTGAAGGGTATTCAAGCACTTCGGTCAAGCGGACCGAGAACGATGTGGAAAGCATTCGATAGTGCCTTGTACAAAAATAAGCTGGAAGGAGCTTTATTGGCCCGATTCGCCGGGTGCACGCTCGGAGCTCCCGTCGAGTTTTGGGAAGTAGAGGGCATGAAGTCCTGGGCTGAATACATCGGAGACAGCTTCCCGCCGCAGAACTATTGGTCCAAGGTCAAGACGCCGAACCATGTGCGATATGGGAAGAGCACACACCAAGAATATACGCGTGAAGGGATGAACGGGGTTCCGGTAGATGATGACTTGACGTATACGATTCTGGGGCTGCTTATCGCCGAAGAGCATGGCATTCATTTTACGACGGAGGATGTGGGCAAGAGCTGGCTGAAATATTTGCCGTACGCCTGCACGGCGGAGGAAGTGGCGCTGAATAACTTGAAGGCAGGCAAGTCTGCCATGGAAGCGGCGGATATGGACAATCCGTACTGTCAATGGATTGGCGCGGACATCCGATCCGATCCGTGGGCCTACATCGCGCCGGGACTCCCGTCGAAAGCGGCGGAGTATGCATACCGTGATGCCTATGTGAGTCATCGCAGAAACGGGATTTACGGCGAAATGTTTTTCAGCGCGGCGCAAGCCGCCGCCTTCGTGGTCGATCACCCGGTGGAAGCATTGCGTATCGGATTGACAGAAATTCCGAAGGACTGCAGCCTTTACAAGGATATCGAATGGGCACTCTCAATCGGAGGAGATATTGGGAATTACGCCGATGCCCGGAAAGCCGTAAACGAGCGCTTTGATGGTATGAGTGGCGTTCATACGAACAACAACGCATGCTTAACCGTATTCGGCTTAATGATCGGAGGGACGGATGTCTCCAAGGTTATATCCGAGACGGTAGCGATGGGGATGGACAACGATTGCACGGCTGCGACCGCAGGTAGTATCGTCGGCGCGATCGTCGGCAAGGAGGGTGTGCCTCCCCATTGGTATGCACCGTTCCAAGATAAAGTAAAGACTTATATGATCGGTGCCGAGGAGTTCCGGATCAGTGATATCGTTCAGAGATTTGCCACAGTAGCAGAGAAAACCTTCCATGAATCGTAATCCGGCAACTAGTATATGACAATTATAAAATGTTGTACAAAAACGAGTGTCCTCTAGGGAGGCACTCGTTTTTATTTAACCGGTTCATACACGTTTCTTATACACCCTCATGGCAAAGAAATAAGAGACTATCATAATTCCGACACACCAAGCAAGTGCAATCCATATCTCATTGCCCACAGGCTGCTCGGCAAGCAGCGCACGGATGGCGTTCACGATCGAGGTCACTGGCTGGTTCTCGGCAAAGACGCGAACAACAGTCGGCATGGACTCCGTCGGCACAAACGCCGAACTGATAAACGGCAGGAAGATAAGCGGATAGGAGAATGCGCTGGCGCCTTCAATCGTTTTGGCGGATAGCCCGGCTATCGCCGCGACCCAAGTTAAGGCCAGCGTAAACAAGACGAGTATGCCGATTACAGCAAGCCAAGGCAGTATGCCTGCGGAAGAACGAAAACCCATAATTAATGCAACAAGAATGATGACGATGAGTGAAATGGCGTTGGATACGAGAGAGGTCAACACATGCCCCCAAAGCAAGGCGGAACGTGAAATCGGCATCGTGTGGAACCGCTCGAAGATTCCTCGCTGTTTATCCATAAACAGGCGGTAAGAGGTATAGGCAATTCCGCTTGCGATCGCCATGAGGAGGATACCTGGCAACAGATAATTCACATAGTTGTCTGTCCCGGTTTGAATGGCGCCGCCTAACACATAGACGAACAGTAGCATCATGGCGATAGGGGTGATACAGACCGTAATAATGGTGTCCAAACTCCGGAAAATATGACGCATGGAACGTCCAAGCATAACGCTTATATCTGTAATGAAATGGTTCTTAGCCGTTTCCATTTACTTCGCCTCCTTCTTGCCGACGATTGAGAGGAAGATGTCCTCTAATGATGGCTGTTTCTCGATATACTCCACCTTCGCAGATGGAAAGAGCTTCTTGAGATCAGAGAGCGTGCCGCTTGCGATAATCTTACCCTCATGCAGAATAGCAATTCGGTCGGCAAGTTGTTCGGCCTCTTCCAAGTATTGCGTGGTCAAGAGTACAGTTGTACCGCTACCCGCAAGCTCCTTAACGATCTTCCAAACCTCGATGCGTGCCTCGGGGTCAAGCCCAGTGGTTGGCTCGTCGAGGAAAATGACTTGTGGATTACCTATAAGGCTCAGGGCAATGTCGAGCCGGCGGCGCATACCACCGGAATACGTAGACGCCCTGCGGTCGGCAGCGTCACTCAAGTCGAAGCGTTTGAGCAAATCCTCTGCAACTTGACGCGGATTCTTGAGGTAGCGCAGCTTGGCGATCATGATCAGATTCTCCCGTCCGGTCAATATTTCATCCACCGCGGCGAATTGCCCTGTCAGCGAAATGGCCTGACGGACTTGATCGGATTGTGATGCCACATCGAATCCGTTGATAGTGGCCGTTCCGTTGTCTTGTTTGAGCAACGTGGTGAGGATCTTGACGACCGTTGTCTTGCCTGCTCCGTTGGAGCCGAGCAGGGCGAAAATACTGCCCTTTTCCACCTCGAAATCAACACCCTTTAGGACTTGATGCTGCTTGTAGGACTTGTTCAGGCCAACGACTTGAATGGCATTCGTATGCATAATTTTCCCCTCCTTATCGAACAGTAACTTTAGACAGATCGGCCCCCATGCCTTTCAGTGAGGCATAGGTCAGTTTATCCATGACCGCACCGTCAAAGCATATGGTCTTGAACGCGCGGTAGTACTTATTGGTCAATGAAAAGAACGCTTGGAAAGACACATTCTTGAGTATAGCGCCCTTAAATGAAACGCCGTTTACGGCCGATTTATCAAACTTAACGCCGATAAAGGTTTGCCCGTCAAAACGAAGCCCGCTCATGTCGCAATATTCGAAGTCTACGCCGTCAAAGATACAATCTTCAAAGATTGTTTTCTTAAGGTCGATCTTGCTTAGCGTGACGTCGCTCAGTTTGATACCAGTGAATCTGGCTCCTTCCATCCCGGAAACACTGAAGTTGGTACGCACAAGGATCGATTCATTGAAGCTTACGTTCGTTAGGTCTGTTGCCGTTAGGACACAGTCTGTCAGGTTGGCACCGTCAAAGTTGGCATCACGTAAATCACTGGTCTTAAACGAACTTCCAGTTAAATCTGCGCTAGCAAAGTCAGCGGCTCGTAACGCACTAGCATTAAATTGTCCTTTATGGGCTCTAACACCTGCAAAGTCGCCCATTGCCAAGTTGCTGGCACTAAAGTTGGTCACGACTTGCCGTTCTAGGGAGCGGGAGAGGTTCGCGACTTCCAGTATCGTTTGTTCGATGTCACCGATGCTCTCAACGGTCATTTCAAATGCCGTTTCATCGTCCTTGCCCTCGGCTTTGAGTTCGCGATAGCGCTCCTGCAAATCGGAGTGCAGGTCTGTCTTTAACTCAGTAACACTCTTTACCCCATCGTATGGTGTGAAAATACCGTTCAAATAGCTCGTTAATTTCTGATTCGTCATAGCAATCTCTCCCTTATAATAAGTTTTCTAGTATGCGTTTCGAATACTCCCAATTGTTCTTGTTGCGAACGTAAGCACTCTTGCCCTTCTCGGTAATTCGGAAATACTTGCGTCGTCCGCCTTGAGATTCATCACCCCAATACCACTCGATATCGCCATCTGTCTCAAGCCGCCGAACGCTGGAGTACATCGTGGCTTCTTTCAATTCATATTCGCCGCCAGAGCGTTCGGCAATTAGTTTGACAATCTCGTACCCGTAGCGGTCAGCTTCCGATAGGAGTCGTAAAATCATTGTATCTGTATGTCCTCGCAGCAAGTCGGATGTAATTTTGTTCTCGCTCATATCGTCACCTCACATTTATATAATACGATACAGTACTGTGACTGTAAAGGTAGTTTATCAAACAAAATACTTTGTTTGTAAAAAAAAGGAACGCAAAAGAAACCAGCATAACGACATGCGGCTGGTTTCTTTTGCGTTTACGCATCGTGTAATTAACTAGCAATATACGGACGGGCATTCATTTTGTGGTAGAATGTGAGTAGCTGCCAATGGAAGAGGAAGCTGCCGCATCAAGTCGAAGGAGGAATGCATCGATGCAAGATCTGAGGTTATTTGACCCTGAAGCTTTATTTGAGCATCTATATAGGAATGCTCCAATTGGGATTGCTTTAATCTCTCTGGATCGAAAATGGATGAATGTTAACCCTGCGGTTTGCAGCATTTTCGGCTATTCAGAAGAAGAACTCTTGAACGTTACGCTAGAGGATATCCGACATCCTGATGATCGTAACAATACCAAGAATTTACTGACAGAATTATTGGCTGGCAATATCCCTTCATTTCAATTAGAGAATCGGTATTTTAATAAAAATGGCAATGTTGTTTGGACCTCCGTCTATGTTTCCTTAGTTCGTGATGACAAGGATGGGAAGCCTTTATATTATATTACCCAATTTATCGATGTAACCAAGAGCAAGCTCGCAGAGCTTAAGCTGCAAGAGAGTATCGAACGGTATACGTCGTTAAAGAAATACAATCATGATGCAATTATTTCTTTTGGCTTGGATGGCATTATCATAAATGGCAATAATATGGTGCAACAGATGACCGGCTATCTCATCGAAGAGTTAATCGGCAGTGGCATGTCCAAATTAATTGGCGAAAAAAGTGCCATACAGTTGCTTTTGGCCATAAAGGATCAGTTGGAAATCGAAAGAGTCGAAAAAGATATCACACTCATTCAACACAAGGATGGTTATTCCGTTGAAGTGTTGGTAACGCTCGCTCCAATCATTATCCAGACGCAGACTATGGGCTTTTACCTCATCGCGAAAGACATGACCGAACAGAAGAAATTGATTATCGAGAAAGAAGCCGCAGAAAAGACGAACAAAGCCAAAAGTGATTTCTTAGCCATGATGAGTCATGAAATCCGAACACCTATGAATGGTGTAATCGGGATGACGGATGTTCTTCTGGAGACGAATTTGGATGAGGAGCAGATAGAATATGTGCAAATTATTAAGAAGAGTGGAGCAACGCTGCTCACGATTATCAACGATATTCTGGACTTCTCCAAAATTGAATCCGGCAAAACCGAATTAACGGAAGAACCTTTGAATGTGAGAGATGTTCTATCAGAAACACTTTATCTAGTGATGGCTAAGGCTCTTGAGAAAAATCTGGAGATTACGACCTCCGTTTGTCCTAGAGTTCCGAATTTGGTTCAAGGCGATATCACGAAGCTAAGACAAGTGTTAATGAATTTACTTAGTAATGCCATTAAATTCACGCCTAGTGGATCTATTTCAATCAATGTTGAAACGGTGTTCCAAGAACTGAATACGGTTCGTCTTCAATTTGCTGTTCGAGATACTGGGATCGGTGTACCGAAGGAACAAGTTGGTCATTTATTTGACCCTTTCTATCAAGTAGATCATTTTATGACTCGGAAAGCGGAGGGTACGGGGTTAGGACTAGCGATTTGTAAAAAGCTCGTTGAGCTGATGGATGGTGAAATCTGGCACGAGGCTTCCAAAGATCAACCAGGATCAACGTTCTTGTTTACAGCCAACTTCCGGGTGCAATCGAATCATATAGACCTAGGCAAACATAAGCGATGGTCCGAACAAGATGTTATTGTCGAGCATTCAACTGATCAATTCTTGAAAATATTAATTGCCGAAGATAATGAAGTGAACCAAATTGTGCTAAAGAAAATGTTAGAGAAACTAGGGCACCAAACGACTTTAGTTGCAAACGGTAAAGAAGCTGTGGAAGCGGTTAAACGCGATTTCTATGATATCATCTTTATGGATATTCAAATGCCCTGGATGGATGGATTAGCTGCAACGAAGTTAATTAATGAAATGTGTAAGGGGAAAAAACGTCCATGCATTGTGGCCGTGACCGCTCACGCCATTAAGGGTGACAGTGAGAAATACTTGTCTGAGGGTATGGATGCTTACATCAGCAAACCAATCAGCATTAACGCGATAGCAGACATCATTGATCGATATGAAAGGATGAACCAGAACCATAGATCTAACGTTGAGCGATAGTTCAATGAAAATAAAGAGCAGTTCGCCACGCGGCGAACTGCTCTTTTTGTAAATATCAGAATTTATAAGTTTTACTTAATAATTTTGCTGAATTTCTAGATAAACGCTCCTGTCTTCAAAGGACGGCGTAGCCGTTTATTTTGTTTCATGGAGTGATTTATCTCACATACATGGTAATTTCTTCGACCTATAATGAAGTCATAAAGACTGAAGGAGATGGTTGAAATGATGAAATGGGTCAGGGAAAATAATTACGCTGCACTACTTTTGACAATCATTCGTTTGTATGTTGGTTGGGAGTGGATGATAGCGGGATGGCATAAAATCACAGGCGATAAAGCTTTCGACGCTGCAGGTTACCTGAAAGGTGCCATTGCTAAACCTGTTCTAGAAAGTGGAACAACAGATATGGTGTATCCGAATTTTGTGGCTTTTTTGCAAAACATCGCACTACCGCATGTAGGATGGTTTAATGTGCTGGTTCCTTGGGGGGAGCTCCTAGTAGGTATAGGGTTACTAGTAGGCGCATTGACAACGGCAGCGATTTTCTTCGGCTTACTGATGAATTTCATGTATATGTTTGCAGGTACAATTAGCTCGAATCCGTGGCTTGTGCTCCTCGGGTTAATTATTATAGCAGCTGGGGCGAATGCGGGGAAATATGGTGTGGATTATAAGATTCTTCCTTATCTGCACAGAGGATTCGATAAGCTCTTAGAGGTATGTCATGTGAAAGTGAAATTCAGATGAGGCTGTATAGAGGTACATGATGTAGAAAAAGGAGATGTAATGGGCATGCTTTCAGGAGTGATTCTGGCTGGTGGAGCAAACCGTCGAATGAACGGGGAACAGAAGGCCTTGCTGCCATTTGAAGGGAAACCGCTCATCGTCCGACAGCTCGACGCTATGAAGGAAATATGTGATGAATTAATTGTGGTAACCAATGATCCTAGGCCTTATTTAAACGTGGTAGATCGTTCCGTTCGCATTATTTCGGATTTCTTCATGGGCCATGGGTCGCTCGGAGGCATGCATGCTGCATTATCCCTAGCTAAATATGCCTCCGTGTGGGTCGTTGGGTGCGGCATGCCCTTTATATCCAGCGAAGCCGCTCAATTGTTACTGAGGAGAAAGCTGGAGGGCTTCGAAGCCGTAGTTCCGTTGGTGGCCGATAAGTTGCATCCCTTGCACGGTATCTATGATCGAGCCGCTTGTGCCTTCCACATCGGACGACTCTTAAATCAGGGGCATACCTCGGTTTCCACGCTGCTGAGACATATTTTTTGGAGCGAGCTGGGGGATCAGTTCTGGCTTGAACGGGGCATTGACATGAGGTTTGTTTCCCAGATGACGACCTTGGAGGACTACCAGTACATGAAGCTCCTGCATACGCAACTAAAGTAGCGAAGCATTCATCATTTCACGCTCATTTCAATATGGCAAAGGAGGATTTAGTATGGCAATTAATTCCACCATGAATAGGGTAGGCATCGCATCATCAAACCCCGTGGAGCTTGAATATGCAACAGATCGGTTAATAGCGGAACATGAAGCATTGAGGAGCGCACTCAGGAAAATGGAAGCGGGAGCGAAGGAAGTCATGCTTGCGGATGACCTTGTAAGGGGCGTGCAGATCGTTCAAGAGCTCAGAAAGCAGGCTTCACTATTTGTGAAGGAGTTGGAACGACATTCGGAATGGGAAGAGCATGACTTGTTTCCATTCCTGGCTGGATACGTTCATCGTGAATCCGTCCCCTCAATCCTTCCTTCTTTTTGGGTGTTGGAGAGGGATCACGAACTGGGCGTGTCATTTATCCAATCCTTTCAAGATATGAGTAAGGAAGTGCGACTTGCTGCAGGCAGAAAGCAAATAGCGGAAGCAGCAGGCCATCTCGTACAAGCATGCCTCATATTGAACGACCATTTGACCATGGAAGAACAGCTTGTTTTTCCTTTAGCTGAGAAAGTGCTGACAGATTTGGAATCTTTTTTTTCATAGAAATGATAGAGAAATCTGATTGGACTTACATGCGGCAAATTTCAGCAGGGCAATTCTCGCAATGACAAATATCCCGGAGGTATGTTGCATTTTTAATAATAATTTCCCCATGATCAAACACGACGGCATCTTCTTTCTTCATCTCACTTAGCATGCGATTGACGCTTTCCCGTGTTGCGCCTATCATATCAGCCATTTCGGAATTGTTAATTTTGTAGTTAATGTGGATATGATCACCCTTCGGTACACCATACGAATTACTTAACCGTATTAATAAAGAACAGAGCGCCCCGGGCTTACCATACATCATTAAATCGCGAAACTTAGTTTCTGTCATACGGTGCATAAGCCCCATCCATTTCATGAATTCAATCGCGAGGTCACCATGCTGCCATAGCAGGACTTCGAGGTCTTTGCGCTGAATCACGCCAAATTCACAATCCTCGGTTACTTCGGCGCTGAAACTCTGTTGGGAGTTCTGAAACGGATCGATTTGCCCGAATAAATCTCCTGTTTGATGGAGATACAGAATGAAGCTCTTACCGGTTTCAGACAGCTTGGTAATTCGCACGCCACCATGGATGACGTAATACAAACGATCTGCGAGATCACCTTCTCTGAACAAGAAATCTCCCTTTGTAGCGTGTTTCCGATACATGATGCTCTGCAGTCTATCGAAATTGTCTTGTGAAAAGAAATTCATGATACCATTCTTAACCATGGGGACCAACTCCTCGGCGGTTTTGTGATATCTATATCATAACGTCTTTGGATCCATTTGGTTATCGGGGGTTCTGCTGATCTTTGCAGGCAATTATCCCCATCACCTGTGAGGAAAATCACAGTCTGAATCCTTACTCCCCTGATGAATCGCTCAGGGAATGAGCGGTGGAAATGACACAATCTCCTGATAAGGAAATCAGGGTTTTCCCTGACTTACAAGATATATAGAAACATTTACAATGATAGGTAAACAAATTCTGGCCTGCTGCGTCGAAATGGAGGTGGCCCTTATGGCAACAGACGATGCAACCCTAGTAGTAAAGCTGGAACAATTGCGAAGATTGACGTCCTGTGACTTCATGGCACTTGCCCCTCTGGCAGAGCATGCCAGTCGCAATCGTTGGAAATATGTCATTGGCAACAGTAATAATCGTTATCAACAAATGGTAATCCAAAAAGGCCAGGGATTAGCTGGCTCTGTTCTGCGTTTAGGCAGATGGGTTAAACTCGATGATACCCATCCTAAACATGAGCAAGAAAGGCTCCATTGTCCGCTTATGCTTGCCGAGCAACTGCAAGCGGCAGCCGTATTCCCACTCGTGCCTATCGCTAGCTCGCAGATCAAAGGTTTACTTTTCATCGGTAAACGAGAACATCGAAGATTTGAACATGACGAACTGCTGGCTGTTCAATATAATGTCGACACATTGGCATCGGATTTGTTCATGATTGAGGCTATGGAGGCGCATGAGTAAGTCGATGGAATCGACGAACTGCTGCTCCAATGGTGCGAAGCCGCCCTTACGAGGAATGCGTTATTTTGTTATGATGGGTAAAAGGGGGCGGGTGCGCTGAAAATTCTAGTCGTGGATGATCACGCCGTAGTTAGATCGGGCTTGATGATGCTGCTTCATGGCAAGCATAATATGGAAGTCATCGGGGAAGCGGCTGATGGTGAAGAGGGGATTGAGGCAGCGTGGCTGCTGAAGCCAGACGTGGTTCTGATGGACCTGAACATGCCAGCTGGCATGGATGGATTAACTGCAACCGCGGAGTTGCGCCGACGAATGCCCGATTTGGCTATTCTCATATTAACGATGCATGACGATGATGAATACTTATTTAGGGCCATTCACGTGGGCGCTTCCGGATACATTTTGAAAAGTGCACCGCACGAGGAATTATTGACGGCAATTCGTTCCGTGGCAGCGGGAAATGCCTATCTCTACCCCACAGCGACGAAGCGGCTTATGAATGAATATATTGAACAATTGAAGCAAGGCGAGCATGTTGATACATTCGGATCACTTTCGGAACGTGAACGGGAGGTACTGGCTTTAATCGCCAAAGGATTCTCCAATAGGGAAATCGCGGAACAATTGGTTATTAGTGTGAAGACCGTGGAATCACATAAGAGCAACGTCATGGAGAAGCTAGGCTTGAAGACAAGACCCGAGTTGGTGAAATATGCGGCGAAGAAAGGACTGTTGAACTTTGAGTAAGGATGTGAACCGGGAATACCCGGAAGTCATCGGCGAAAATGTAAATGAATTGTTGAGTCGTCTTGATGAACAGATCGCAGACTCGTTGTTTCAACAGGATTTGAGACAGTCGCTTAAACAATTATCCAATGTTAAATTCGCTCTCGATGAATCCTCGATTGTAGCAGTTACGGATCATAAAGGGAAAATTATTTATGTGAATGATAAATTTTGTGAAATTTCCAAGTATGAACGAAGTGAGCTCCTCGGTTTGGATCATCGGATCATTAATTCCGGTTATCATGACCGAACGTTCATGACGGATTTATGGAGTACGATATCCTCGGGGCAGGTATGGCGAGGCGAAATTAAGAATAAAGCCAAGGATGGCAGCCACTATTGGGTCGATACCACCATCGTGCCATTCGTAGATAACGAGGGCCGAACCCATCAATATCTAGCGATTCGCAATGAAGTCACACAACTTAAACGGGTGGAAGAAGAGCTTCAGCTGATGATGTCACAGGTTCTGCAGATTCAAGAGGAAGAACGAAGGAAGTTTTCCCGCGAGCTGCATGATGGAATTGGACAAAGCTTGTTCTCTCTGTTGATTCAGATGGATCGACTGATCGGAGAAGGTGAGAGGGATCAGACAGAACTGATGCGGCTCCGTCATAATGTCACAGGGATCATCGAAGAGGTACGAAGTCTGGCTTGGCAAATCCGTCCCTCCGTACTGGATGATCTAGGTGTCATCCCTGCTATTCGTACGTATATTGAGAATTTCACGGATCACCATGGCATACGGGTAGAGTTAAGCAGTCGTTTGCTCAAACGGCTCGGAGCCCTGGAGGAAACGACCATTTACCGTGTTATCCAAGAAGCGCTTACGAATATTGCTAAGTATGCCGGCGTATCAGAGGCAAGTGTTGTCGTTAAAGAGATGGATGGCTATGTTAGGGTTCAAATAGCCGACAAAGGACAGGGCTTTGCTAGAAACAGCAGTGCCAAAGGCGTAGGCCTGTTTAGCATGGAAGAGCGAGCAAAGAGCATTGGCGGTAAAGTCACGATTGACTCTGTCATCGGTGCAGGGACTACCGTGACGCTGACGGTTCCAGTGAAGGTATAAAAAAGGATGTGTCTCCTTGTTTACGAAGGAGGCATGTCCTTTTTTTTGCAGGGGGGCTGTGACATTTGTCATAGAGAACATGTAGGAAATCGCGTACATTTAGCGTATAGGATGAGGAGTTGATGATAAATGATCACTTGCGATCAATGCGGGAAGACGAATGGTTCAGGACAGCTAGGCAAAAGTTGGATTTGTGGGGACTGCAAAATAGGTGATGTCAAAACGACTCTGAAGAACAAAGCGGGCAAAGTTACGATGGTGATTGAGAAGGTCGTGGGGTACGAAAACGAAGGTGCTTCTTCATGAATCTGAGTTTAGTCAAGAAGATCGTAATCGGCATTGTCATTGTGTCGATCGTGACGTATGGCAGCAGTGCATTTTTTATTTTCTATGTAAAAGACATAATCGCTCCCGATATGACCGATTGGCTATATCTCTCGATTATAATGCTGCTCGGTATTTTCTGGACAGGTTTATTAGGATGGTTTGGCGCCACCTGGTTTACCAAACCGCTGCTCAGATTGACGGAAGCTGCCAATAAAGCAGCAACTGGCAACCTACAAGTGGATATTCCAGCTTACCACTCCAATGATGAAATTCGCTTGCTTAGTATGTCTTTTGAGCAAATGATTGGGAACTTGCGACAGATGATTACGGATATATCGGCAAGTGTTTCGTTTACGGACAGCCATGCAGGGGTACTACGGCATGGGATGGATCAGGCGGCCAAACAGATTGAACTTACAGCGGGCGCTGTTGATATGATATCGAACGGTGCATCGGAACAAGCAGCATCTACGCAAGGAACGTTAACGGCCGTCGTGCAGATTAAACAAGCTGCAGATGAAATCGGGGCCAAAGCAGGAGAGTCGCAGACGATTTCGCAAGAAACGCTGAAGACCATCAAGGAGAGCGAGGTTATTGTACGTTCTCTCGTACAAGGTCTACTGAACTTGGCTAATTCCAATCAGGAGTCCATTACGGTCGTCAGGCAGTTACACGATAATGCGAAGGAAATCGGACAGATAACCCGAGTTGTTGGAGATATCGCTGAGCAAACCCATTTGCTTGCCCTGAATGCTTCGATTGAGGCAGCAAGAGCAGGGGAGCATGGTTCGGGATTCATGGTCGTAGCTGGGGAAATTCGCAAATTGGCTGAACAAAGCGCCAAGGCGGTGAGGGATATTAACCAGTTAACCACACGAATTGAATTGGATGTAGCCGGAGTTGTAGAGAAAATAACGGATCAAGAACAACTCGCAAGTCGCGAAGTCGGCAACGGTGAGGAAGGAAAGAAGGCGCTGACTCGAATCAACAAGGCCGTTCTGGAAACCGCACAAACGGTTGAGAATATCGTTGGGTGTGTAACGGATCAGATTCAGAAGATTGGAAGTGCCCTAGTCCAAACGAACGAAGTGGCGGAGATTGCAACACAGATTTCTAAAGAGACGAAACATGTGTCTTTGTCTGTCCAAGAACAAATGGCAGTTATGGAGGAACTATCCGCTTCCTCAGAGATGTTGCGATGCCAAGCAGATCTATTGAAATCCAAAATTAATATTTTTCAACTATAAGATAGGGAACGGCATGTGTTGCTGTAACATCGATCCCGGACTATTTAACGGAGTTAACCATTCGTGGTCATTGACATAGAAAAGCCATGACATTCAACCTAAGCGGAATGTCATGGCTTTTTGGCAATCGTTTATTTTCTAATATTGAAGCCGATAAAAGCTTTGGTGTTGAAATCGAACACAGCCGTTAACGGTCCGAGGAGCTCATCCTGGTCAGTATTGTAAGTAACCGTTATGACGTTGCCTTTCGCAGCTTGTACGTCTGCTAGCAATTTCTTCTGTTCGTCTGTGGAAGGCAGTACACCAACCTCAGCAGAGGAAACGATTTGAACGACTGCCTCATCTTGCTTCGTTGTAATATGGGACGCTTGCTCTTTCACTTGTGCCCATGCCAGGTTACGGTATTCCTGTGCAGCCTCTGGGGACATTTTCGGCGTGCCGATTACAGGCGATTGTGGCTGAACAACGAGAAGGTAAACAGGGCTTTGCGGAGGTAGGCTTTTCGTTTCAAAAGGACCGTAGTAGGCTTTGACTTTCGTACCAGCCTTCAGGTCTTCCCATTTCACGGATTCACCTTGCGACGTCATGACACGCGTTTCCTTACCGCCATTAAGTACCAAATTGTCTAGCTGAACTTGCCAGCCATCATCTGTATGTTTCACTTCTTTAATTGTATCTTCTTTAACTAAGCGGTCTGCGTGAACGTTAATGTTTACAGCAAGCGCTTGGCCCGGATAGCTCATCGCCATAGCTGGTCCGAATTGAGCGTCGATTTGAGTGCCGGCTTTTAGATCAGCAGCAGTTAGTGTTTTGCCATCTAGGTTCTTGATGGTCGTTGATTTGTCTACGGTCAAAATAACCCAAGTGCTGCCAAGCAGCTCAATACGGGTATTCCCGTCGTCTTTCGTCTGCACGCTTACGATTACACCAGTTGCAGGCATCAAGGCAGCCTCCTCGGCTTCGTCAAGCTCGATCTCTTTATTGGCTTCATCGTAATTTACCGTGTATCCAAGCTGAGTCGCAGCGTCACGAACGGGAAGGTAGGCTTTGCCATCAATATAGACAGGCGTTAGCTTGCTATCTTGTCCGTTAACAACAATTTTTACATCCTTTTGCAAGTAACCTGTAACCTTTTCTACGAAATCCTCTGCTCCGACTGCAGCTGTTGTGCCAAGTAACCCAACCAAACTTAATATGACAGTTAATTTTTTCTTCATGTGATGAATCTCCTCCGATATTTAAAATGTAGCGTCAATCATGTTGACAATCCATCAGACGGAGGTTGGACGGAATAGGTTGCAGTTGTTCCTAAATTTATTAATTTGGATGTAGGCTGAAATAACAAGCAGCATATCCTCATTGTTCTTGCTTTATGCCATGCAGGAATTTGCTTTCGGCAGCTTGTTTGGCGTATTTACCTGGCGGCATGCCGACTAGCGTGCGAAAGGTACGGATAAAGTGGGTGTAGTCGTTGAATCCGCATGCATAACATGCCTGTGTGGTGGAGATATCCCCTTTTTCGAGAAGTTCTTTGGCTTTGATAATTCGTAGCTGCACCACATACTGATGGACGGAGAGCCCAGTCACTTCACGAAATAATTCGTTTAGTCGATGGCGATTAATATAAAATTGCTCAGTAATCATATCTGTCGTGATGGCCTCGGCATAATGGGCGTCTATGTAAGCCATAATCGGCGTGATTAATGAAGAAGCGGCAGTCGGTAATCCACTGTTTGCTGGCCCGGGATGTTCCTCTCGTGTCATGGCTTCCAGTTGAATTAGAATGTGGGCTAACTGTAATTTGACTTTCACATCGGCGGCGAAACAAGTTTGTTCCAGCAGGAGTTTCAACTCATGGAACAATCCGACTAGTGTAGCTGCATCGCTGCTGGACAAGCGGATTCGATGGTGATTGGCGGCGGTCCTACGGGCAAAGCACGCGAGTAGATTGGTATTGGCTGTATTCATCACACTCATATAGAAGGGGTTGAAATACAGGATATACCGTTCAAAATGTTCCCTGTCATGAATAATGGAGCGGTGCATATCGCTGGTGCTGAGTAAAAGAAGATCGTTGGGAGCGAGCAGGTATTGCTGATCTCCTACCCAGAACTCAGCTCCTGCTGTTACGGCAAGATAGATTTCATAGACATTGTGAAAGTGATAATAGTCCATATGCCAGTCGGCTCCGAAGTTATGCTCTAGCCGCACATTCTCGGTATAGGCGTTTTTAACCTTTTTATATACCATCGTCTCGTTTCCTGCTCCTTGTCAGCCCGTATCTGTTACCTAGTTAAGAATATCACAAAAATGCATGTAATTCGTCCAATAATGCAAGAATGGTCACGCCTTCTTTTTTTTATAATGGGCATGAAGATAAGAAGGAAGGATGATTGCATATGGATAAAGCCGCCGTTAGCGCGCTAATTAACAAAGTAGCCTACAGGATGAAACATCTAGGGAACGATACAGGACTGGTGGAAGAATGCCCGATTAGTATTATCGCAATGGATACGTGGGAATGGGCCCAAGGCGTAGGCTTGTATGGGCTATATAAATACTATCGGGAGACAGGGGAGACGGATGTACGGGATTTCCTTGTTGCGTGGTTTGAGCTCAATATGAGTAAGGGGTTGCCGGAAAAGAATGTGAATACACTCTGTCCGATGCTGACATTAAGCTTTCTTGCTGAGGAAACAGGCCGTGAGGATTTCTTGGATCTTTGTCGGGAGTGGGCAAAATGGATCATGGAGGAGATGCCTCGCACGGAAGAAAACGGGTTGCAGCACATTGTTTCCGGGAACGTCAACCAAGGTCAGCTGTGGGATGACACCTTGTTCATGACGGTGCTTTTCTTAGCGAGGGCAGGCAAGTTATTTGAGCGTGAGGATTATTTGGCAGAATCGGTACGGCAATTCCTCGTTCATATTAAATATTTAACAGATCGCAAAACCGGGCTCTGGTATCACGGCTGGAGCTTTGAGGGGCGCCATCACTTTGCTGAGGCTCTCTGGGCTCGGGGAAATTGTTGGTATACGGCCGGGGTCGTGGATTACCTGGATATTGTTGACGACTTGGATCCGGGTGTGGAGCGGTTCCTTCTGGATGCCCTGCAAGCGCAGGTAGCTGCACTCGAGAAGCTGCAGCATCAAGACGGCATGTGGCACACCTTGCTGGATGATCCCACATCGTATGTGGAAACATCTGCTACCGCAGGCTTCTCCTACGGGATTCTAAAGGCTGTCCGATTGGGCTACCTGGACGCCCGTTATCTCCCTCTGGGGCGCAGGGCCGCTGAAGCCGTCATCTCTCAAATCTCCGAGGACGGAACGGTCCATAATGTTTCTTATGGGACCGGAATGGGAGAGACTTTGGAGGCGTACCGCAGGATAGAACTTTGCCCGATGACCTATGGCCAAGCGCTGCCAATCCTGATGCTGACAGAGGTTATGAGACTTGCGGTAGAGTGAAGCGCCTGAAAGGGACGAGATCGTCGAAGAAATCGACTATCACAGTGCGAAATGGCGCCTGAAGGGGCGAGATAGTCGAAGAATTCGGCTATCTTTGTGCGGAAAGGCGCCTGAAGGGGCGAGATAGTCGAAAAATTCGACTATCTCTATGTGTAATGGCGACAGAGGGGCGAGATAGTCGAGAAAATCGACTATCACAGTGAGGAATGGCGCCTGATGGGACGAGATCGTCGAAAAGTTCGACTATCTCTAGGCGAAACGGTTGTGATAAAATCGACTTCATAGACACTGTAGGAGGAATGACATCGTGCGTTATGGAGCCATTGAAGCAGGGGGAACCAAGTTCGTTTGTGGGATCGGAAATGAAGAAGGTATCATTGAGGATCGAATTAGTTTTCCAACGGAACATCCCGAGCAGACATTGCAGAAGGTAATTGATTATTTTGCAGATAAACATGTGGCAGCGATTGGTATCGGATCTTTCGGACCTATCAATGTTGATCCAAGCAGTCCTTTATATGGCTATATCACAACAACGCCGAAGCCGGGCTGGGGTAATTACGATGTATTGGGCAAATTGAGACAGTCCTTCGATGTCCCTTACGGCTGGGACACGGATGTTAATGCTGCTGCTTTCGGAGAAGCCAAATGGGGAGCTGCACAAGGTCTTGATAGTTGTGTCTACTATACGGTCGGTACTGGAATCGGCGTAGGTGTGTATATGGAAGGGCGTTTAGTCCATGGCCTTGTTCATCCCGAAGGTGGGCATGTGATGATTAGACCCCATTCAAGTGATAGCTTTCAGGGGACATGCCCTTATCATGGAGATTGTTTAGAGGGAGTGGCCGCGGGGCCAGCCATCGAACAACGCTGGGGAGTGAAGGGCAGCGAGTTACCTGTTGATCATCCAGCATGGGATCTGGAAGCTTACTACTTAGCGCAATCGATTAGTTCTACCATACTCATGATGTCACCGAAGAAGATTATTCTGGGCGGTGGCGTGATGCAGCAAGCTCATTTATTCCCACTCATCCGTACGCATGTTCAGAAGATCTTGAATGGTTATATCCGGACGGAATCTTTAATGGAGAACATTAATACCTATATTGTACCTCCTGGGTTAGGAACGAACTCAGGTTTGCGAGGATCTCTTGCTCTAGGCGTAGAAGCTAAACGTAATCATCAGTAACATTGACGGGTACAGAGGCAATAGGTAGGGGCTATGCCCCTAGCAAAAGTGCAAATAGGCAACCTTTTGCATCGAATTCATTCTCTTAACTGAAATAAGTGCAAATAGGCAACTGTTTCTGCCTTCAGGCGTCCTTATGCCCTCGGATGGGGTCTCAAGGATGCCTTTTTGCACTTATTTGACTATATTTGGGTGGAAATTCCCCAAATAAGTGCTTTTTTGCAACTTTGACGAGTTCATATGGTCATTCTTGATAAAATAATAGTTGCAATAACATCCTATATGGCATACAATGAAATTAGTTGCAATAGCATCCTATTTTGAGGGGGAAGGTAAACTGAGTCACCGATGGAGTAACAATGACGAAGGAGTGCCAGCATCAGAATCACACGGCCAATACATTTCAGCGATTTACCGCCATATGCAGATAGCGATCTCAGCCGAGTTGGCACCGTATCGAATCGGAAGCGGGCAATATATTTTTCTCATGGCCATCTCGTTTGGGCAGCCAATTACGCAGAAAGCGCTGAGCGAGAAGCTGCTTATCGATAAGACGACTACCGCCAAAGCTATTTCCAAGCTAGAAACAGAAGGGTATGTACGGAGGGAAGTAGATAGCTCCGACAACCGCTATCAGTTGCTATTTTTGACAGAAGCGGGGCAAGAGGTGGTGCCCAAGGTACAGGAAGCGCTAGCACGTGTCAAAAATAAAACGAGAAGAGGCATCACCGATGCGGAGTATGACCAGATGCTTAGCCTCTTGAAAATCGTACTGTACAATCTGACCGAGCAGGAGTAGAAGTGGGAGTAGTCGCAAGATCGGAGTGGGGTGGGGTGGGAAGCAGGCAAGGTGGAGAAGCAGAAGCACAGCAACACAGCAACATTCTAAATTGAGCAACCAATTGTGAGGAGGATGCATATGATGAAAGCTATTCCTTTTATCGTGGTAGAAAACTGCAAGGATGAGATCGAGTATTACCAACGTATTTTTGGTGGCGAGATCACGATATTGCGCAAGCAAGGGGAAGTAGTGCTGAACGCGGACATACATGTCGAAGGGGCCATCCTTAAGTTTGCTGACACGTTAGCGGCAAAGCCAACTTTGAAGGGCGATTACGTGAGAGTGTTCGTAACTATCGAGAAAGAAGAAGCGTACCGAAGCATCTACAGTGAGCTTGCCGCTGGTGGTTCAATTAACGTGGACATGTATGAAGCGCCGTTCAACGGACTGCTTGCCATCGTTACGGATCGAAATGGTGTCTGCTGGGTATTGTCGTATTATCGAACGTAACCCAACAACATATCAGCAGCCGTGGAGCACGTAGAAATACTTAAAAACCTTCAAGCAATTGAAGGTTTTACACTTTTTAGCGTGCCCTTGTGACTATAGTGTGATCCTTTTGAAGTTGGGAAAAGGCCTCCCCTCCTCAGGAAGTGACGAGAGGTTTGTGCTAGTGGTGGAAATGGGGAATGAGTCCTTCTCCGCGAAGTGGAAGTGTAAGTATACCGGATGGATTTCGTCGTTTCCTATGGTGGAAATGGGCATGAACGTCTTAGCCTTAGCAAAGTATAGGATAATCAACGTCTTCACTGATTGTATGCGCTTTCATTGACTGCCAAAGTCAAATCTGCATAAATTAAAGGTGAATCTAGGTTTTACAATCGGGTTAGATCGGCGTAAGATTCATTACGACAAGTTGATTTTTTGTAAAATTAAACCACTTAATTCCCAACTGGGAAACGGGGGAACCAACCGAAGCCGGAACAAGCAACACATGGCTTCATGGGGTGAATCCTGATGCTCGCAAGCATTAGGTAGGACGCTCTCAAGTCCGAATCCGACAGCTAACCTCGTAGTGCATTGAGAGAGAACCGCACACTCGCCTTCTTATGTAAAGAAGCCCGGGCGTAGAGATTCTCTATGCTTAGGGCTTCTTTTTGTTTGCTTGTACCCTTACAAATTTGAGGAGGCCTTGCCATGCATGCAATTGAAATTACCAATTTGACCAAAACCTATGGGAATGCAAGAGGCATCACCGATGTTAGCTTTACAATCGAAGAAGGGGAGATCTTCGGTTTTATTGGACCGAATGGTGCTGGGAAATCAACCACGATTCGAACGCTGTTGTCTCTGATTTTTCCAACTAGCGGCAGTGCCAAAATTTTCGGTAAAGACTGCATTCAGTTTGCGCCCGAAATTAAGAAGGAAATCGGCTACTTGCCATCGGAAGTTTTTTATTATGACAACATGAAAGTAATTGACCTGCTTAAGTATTCAGCGAGCTTTTACAAGAGGGATTGCACCCAAAGAATTAAAGAACTTGCCGAAATCATGAATCTGGACCTTACGAAGAAAATTGACGATCTATCCCTTGGGAACAAGAAGAAAGTGGGCATCGTTCAAGGGCTGCTTCACGATCCTAAGCTCATTATTCTGGATGAACCGACGAGTGGGCTGGATCCGCTCATGCAACAGAAGTTTTTCGAATTGCTCGAACAGCAGAATAAAAAGGGAGCTACGATACTGTTTTCCTCTCATATTTTGAGCGAAGTACAGCGATTATGTGATCGTGTTGCGATCATTAAAGAAGGTAGAATCGTAACCGTTGAGAAGATTAGCACGTTACAAGAAAACAATTATAAGCGATTTAAAATTGACACTGCGCAAGTACTCGACCCACAATTCTTCAGGATGCCAGGGGTCAACAACATTGAAGTTCAAGGCCAGACGACGAGTTTCTTATTCAAAGGGAATATTAATCAAGTCATGAGAAAAATAGCCCAAATCGACATCGCGAATCTATGGATCGAAGAGCCGGATTTAGAGGAGATCTTTATGCATTACTACGAGAAGGAGGCTTAAAAGGCATGAATATTTTCCTGCATGAATTGCGAGCGTATCGAAAATCCACGATCACGTGGACGTGCTCCTTGATTGCTGTCATCGTCTTATTCTTATCCCTTTTTCCTTCGGTTTCCAAAGATTTTGCGCAGTTCTCTTCCGTCTTAGAAGGCTATCCAGAGGGGGTTAGGAAAGCGCTGGGTATCCAAATCGAAACGTTCGGTACGCTACTCGGATTCTACATGTACATCTTCATGTACATTACGCTGTGCGGAGCTATTCAGGCTATGGTGTTGGGAGCGTCTATCCTATCCAAAGAGGTTCGTGAGAAAACAGCGGATTTTCTGCTTACGAAGCCTGTAACACGGTCGAAAATAGTGACTTCCAAGCTATTAGCGGCAACTGCTTCCTTAGTGATCACGTGCCTCATGTATATCGGGGCAGCTTATTTGATGGCGCTTCAAGTAAAAACAGTTGATTTTGATAGGAACATCTTTCTCCTGATTTCATTTACATTACTATTTATCCAGTTAATGTTTTTAGCGATTGGCTTCATGGTTTCGGTCGTGTTTTCAAAAATAAAAGCTGTCTTATCCGTCAGTCTGGGTACGGTGTTTGCCTTTTTCGTAATCGGCATGATCGTTGCCGTAGATGGGGAGGGAGCTAAGCGGTATTTCTCGCCTTTCAAATACTTTAGTGGGAATTACATGCTTGCACATGCGAGTTATGAAACGCCCTATGTTATTGCAGCTATCGCGATTATCGTTGTTTCGATTACGGCAAGCTACTTCATTTACACGAAAAAAGACGTTCATGCCGTCTAAACGCAGGTGAGAGGAGGGAATGACCAGTGAATATTTTCTGGAGAGAACTGAAAACGTATCGGAAATCAATGATTTTCTGGAGTCTTGGACTCATTTTTCTAGTCGCAAGTGGTATGAACAAATATCAAGCAACGGCGGCGAACGGACAGATTAATGATCTGATGGCAGAAATGCCGAAGTCCCTCCAAGTGATCATGGGTGGTGGCGCGTTAGATTTATCGAAGGCTAGCGGCTACTTCGGCATTCTAGTGCTATATTTCTTGTTAATGGCAACGATTCATGCGGCGATGCTTGGGGCGAATATTATTGCGAAAGAAGAGCGGGATAAGACAGCAGAGTTTCTATTTGTGAAACCTTTGTCGAGGCACGGCATCATCACGTGGAAGCTGCTAAGTGCTGTAGTGAACATCCTTATTTTTAACCTCGTGTCCTGGCTGTCTAGTATGTTGATTGTTGGGGCATATAGCAAAGGCGAGGCCGTTGGTGGAGATATCTCCATCGTCATGCTGGGTATGTTGATTGTGCAGCTGCTCTTTCTGGTCATTGGCACATCCATTGCGGCCGTGCATCGAAATGCCAAACAAGCAGCTTCACTAGCAACGGGCTTCATGCTCATTACATTCATCTTATCCATTGCCATTGACTTCAATAGTAAGCTGGCATTCTTGAAATATGTAACCCCGTTTAAATTTTATGAGGCGAAGAATATCATGTATGGCGGTGGGTTTGAGGCTGTATATGTGATCATTTCGGCAGTTGTCATCGTCGGTCTGACCGTGGTCACGTATGCCGCTTTTGGTAAGCGGGATGTACACGTGTAGGGGGAGGAGTAGGAGTATACGGTATTGGTTGAAGTGGCAGTAGTAGTTGAATTAGCAGTAGTAGTAGTAGAAGTAGAAGTAGAAGTAGAAGTAGAAGTAGAAGTAGAAGTAGAAGTAGAAGTAGAAGTAGAAGTAGAAGTAGTGCCCAGTTGAGTAGCTAGCTTTCATTTAGATGGAAAAAGTACAGCTAATTTCCTTATATCACCTGTGATTTTGCGATTAGATGGAAAAAGTACAGCTAATCTGGGCGAGTTTGTCCGTTTAGTGGATTATCGCCGAAATTAACTGTAGGATATCCATCTATTGCCCGTAAAAGTAGCAAATCAACAAAATTAGCTACATGAAATCCATTTATTTTGTTGGGAGCGGCGGGGAAAGCAAGACGGTATTGGGTGAAGTGGCAGTTGTAACAAAAAAACCAGTTCACATTCCCATTGGAATGCTAACTGGTTTTTGATCTGTCACGCTTGGGGAGCTAGACTCATTTCTACACACATAAGAATAAATGCGCCAGCGCCGTGCAAATCGTTCTCGCTCGTAGGACGGGCGATGTAGTGGGCGTAGTCGCCAATCCCTGTACCAATACAGATCTGGCCAATGATGACATGACCATTCTCATCGAACTTCAGGGTATCAATGACCCCTTGGTATCCTTTCCACGCATAGGTCAAATATTTAGGATCCAAATAGCCGAAACGCACGGCTTTGGCAATGGCGTGTACATACAGTGCCGTGCAGGAATTTTCCAGCCAATTGTCCGCCAGGTCGCCTTTATCGACAACCTGATACCATAAACCTGTGGCGGCATCTTGATATGGTAGCAGGGCGAGGAGCAGGTCTTGAAGGATGCTCGTTAACTCCGCTTTATCTTTGTGGTCCGCAGGAAGGTATTCGAACATTTCCAGCAATGCCACTGGGTACCAACCGATCGCGCGGCCCCAGAATTCCGGTGCCAAACCTGTTGCAGGATCAGCCCAAGCAGCTGCTTTAGTTTCATCCCATCCATGATACAGCAGGCCAGTGTTAGGGTCCTTGGTATGCTTTTCCATGAGGATCGCTTGATAGGTCATCATGTCGAAATAGTCGGTTTCACCAAAGGTTTTACCGAACTGCGCAGCAATCGGTCCAGCCATATATAAGCCATCCAGCCACATTTGATTCGGGTAACGTTCCTTATGCCAGAAACCACCAGATGGGTTCGTTTTCCATGATTTTAAAAGGGGAACCAATGTATGCAGGGCTTTCTTATATCGTTCATCGCCAGTTTGCTCATAGAGATTAAATAGCAGAACGCCTGGCTGAATATCATCTAATTCTTCTGGATTATATTTCTTAATACTGCCGTCAGGGAGAATTTGGCTATCAACCCAACGCTTGATATACGAATAGTATTTATCGTCGTTTGTCTCCCGCCAGCACTTTTCCATACCGGAAAGAAAGACACCTTGATGATAGTGGAAACGATCGGGTGGAAGCTGTTCTGGTTCAAATTTGGCCATCAGCGCCTCACACGCAGCCTCCGCCCACTGAATAGGGGATTTTACATGATTGGTTGTCGTGGTGCTGTCTTGGATATTACGTTCAGAAGCTTGCATTTGGGTTCAGTCCTCCTTCATGTACTTAAGCTTATTTTATCAGAGGAATATGTACATTTATTGCGAGAATATCTATTTTCTTCTTATATCTTGCGGTATCGCGGCAGAGGCGTATAATAAATGGCAAATGAGATGGGAGGCGGAGCAGTGGATGGATGATTTTCAATTCAATAACCAGGAAGGTTCCTTCTCAATGTCTTATCGGAAGGCGTTAAGTCACAATATGCCAGTCAACCATTTTCATAGCACATTTGAAATTTTCTATTTGATGTCCGGCAAACGGACTTTTTTTATAAAAGATAGGACAATGATTATCGACGAGGGGGATATCGTCATCATCTCTCCGAATATCCTGCATCGGACGACGAATACCGAAATGCCCAAGCATGAGCGGCTCATCGTGAATATTCATGAAAGCTATATGGCCTCAGTTAATGATGCTTATCGTGACATTTTTCAGCCCCTTTTCGAGCAAGCCTACTTGATTATTAAATGTCCGCTGCAAGATAAGCTCGCAATCGAATCGCTAGCGCAAAGCATCATGCAGGAGATGCAGGAGAAGAAGCCTGGCTTCGAGATGTTTGCTCAGACGTTGGTGCTGCAACTGCTAATTATTTGCTGTCGACATGCCAAACACAATGCGCTGGAGCTGCAGGAGCCCCCTAGTCCTATGCATGAGAGGATCTTGGAGGTTGTTCGTTATATGAACACCCATTATATGCAGGATCTGCCGCTGCATCTGCTGGCGGAGAAATTTTATGTAAGTCCTTATTATTTAAGCCGGTTCTTTAAAGAAGCGACGGGGTTTACGTTCGTGGAGTATTTGAATAGTGTAAGGATTAAGGAAGCCAAGAAACTATTAGAGCAATCCTCAATGAAAGTTAGTCTCATTGCTAAGAAAGTTGGCTTCGGCAGCGTTACGCATTTCGGGCGCGTGTTCAAATTAGTGACGGGACATGCCCCGTTGTATTATAGGAAGGATAAGTAAAAGGTATTCGCGGGGCGTCCTTTGCGGTTGTGCAAGTTTTGGAAAAAATCCACATTTCTGAGATGAAAAAAGGCGGTAAACACCTAGAAGATTGGTTCAATAAAAAAGGAAAACAAAGACGCTTAGGTGTGTTTCTGGTTTCCTTTTTGACGAATTTAAGTCCTACTTTATGCAAGAATAGATCATCGTAATGACCTGCATGCCGTACTATAGTGGAGTAATCTGAATGGATAGATGTATTTCATTACGCAAGGAGGGGATTCTGAATGCGCCAACTAACGAAAATGTGGCGGAAGTATATAGCTGGTGACACAATCCGTCCTGAAGCTGTACAACAGGTTGGGGAGTATCAGAGGACGATGCTGCACAATAGGGAATTGCTGTGGCAGGATGTTCCTTACAAAGACGACGCCTCAGATTTGAATATCATCATGGCTCGACTTCGTGAAATGGCGATTGTCGTGAGTACACCTACTTCTCCCTCTTACACAGACAGTAAGTTGCTGAGTCAACTCGTGCTCGGATTGGAATGGATATATGAACATAGATATAACGAAGTGTGCGAGCCGTATGGAAACTGGTGGTACTGGGAGATCGGTGTACCGATTGCCTTGCTTGAAACGATCATCGCACTCGAGGGATTGAACATGCTGAGTACGACGACGACGCTTATCGAAAAACTGCTTCGCCCAGTAGATAAATACGTAGGTGACCCGGCGTTCCATGCGCAGTGGTTTAGACCTGATCCCCCACCATCGACGGGTGCGAACCTCGTTTGGAAAGTAACGGCCGTTGCACTGAGCGCGGCCATTCAGCGAGATGAGCATAAGCTGCATACAGCGCGAAGCGCATTGCTGCCAGTATTTTGTTATACCGAGACAGGGGATGGCTTCTATGAAGACGGATCCTTTATTCAGCATAATAAATATGCCTATACGGGTGGATATGGCAAAGGGCTGCTGCACGATACTGCCCGCCTTATGGTCTGGCTTCATGGCACACAGTGGGAACTGCCGAAGGAAGCAGTCTCTTTAACGTATCAATGGATTAAGCATTCTTTTGTACCGCTCATGTTTAGAGGGATGCTGTTTGATATGACAAGCGGTAGGGAAATATCTAGACGAGATACGCAGAATCATGAAAACGGGCATAGCGTGATCACCTCCTGTTTACGACTCTCTCATGTGTTGGATATCTCAGATGCGGTATGGCTATTATCCGAGGTAAAGCATTGGATTCTGACTGATACGTATAAATCTTACCTTTATACCGCGCCGCCGGATACAACCAAGTTAGCCCGACTCCTGCTCGAGAATAATCACATACAGCCTGCCCCGGAAGAAGCTTTCTGCAAAATGTTTGCTAACATGGACCGCGCTGTGCTCCGGGGACCCGGATTTGTTTTTGCCGTCAGCATGTTCTCAAACCGTATGTACACGTATGAATCGATCAATGGGGAGAACTTGAAGGGGTGGTATACTGCGCAGGGGATGACCTATCTGTACAATGGAGATTTGGGTCAATATGCCGATGCTTACTGGCCGACAGTCAATCCCTATCGGCTTCCTGGTACCACGGTGACAGATAAGTTACGGGAGAATGGAGCAGGAAAAGGTCGACTAAGCACACGATCTTCTGTAGGCGGTGCCGTGCTTCACAATAAATATGGGGCTATCGCTATGGAATTAGCGGATAGGGTGGATGAGGAAGATGACGTACTGACAGGGCTGAAAAGTTGGTTCTTGTTAGGTGACCGCGTAGTTGCATTAGGTTCGAATATCACGAACCTTAGTCCATCAAGTGTTGAAACCATTATAGAAAATCGCAAGCTTGGCGATCAGGGGTACCCTATTATTCTCGCAGATGGAAGCCCAATATGCGTCTCCCTAGGGCAAGTAGAAACGATTCACCCTCGTTGGATTCATCTGACGGGTAGTGTTCCGGAGTCTAATGTTGGTTATGTGTTCCCTAAGGCGAGTGCCGTACAAGCTTTGCGAGAAATGCGGCAGGGTAGTTGGAGAGATCTCAATCTAACAGGCTCGACTGAAACGATTAACCGCAGCTTCTTGACACTGTGGTTTGATCATGGAGAAGCAACGATGGATTGCGGGGGTGACTATGCTTATGTGATCCTGCCTAATCAAACGGTGCGGCAAACAGTCAGGTTTGCGGAACGTGCTCCGATCCGTATCGTGGCGCAAGACGATCACTGTCATGCGGTGGAGGACGAAGAGCAGGGTCTCTTTGCGGCACATTTTTGGACGAATGCTTGGCATAAGAGTGGATTGATTTCCTGCAGCGGAAGGGCATCTATTGTTCTGGAGATGACCGACACCGGATGGAGTCTGGCCGTAGCTGATCCAACCCATGAACAAATGCAGACGATTGAGATGGTAATCGAATTGCCAGATAGCGGTGTACTTCGCCAGTCGGAACGAATACAAATTCTGAGTAGAGAAGAAAGATCAATTCAGCTTATGTTCGATCCTGCAGGTGCAGCGGGAGGATCTTATGAGATCGCGTTTAGTTGGAGCTAACTCTTCTCTATGTCCCATAAGGAGTGCTGATTGTTCACTGTAAAAAACTAACACTCTCACAAACAATTACTAATATTAATCTAATAGTCTTCATTTATTATACATATATAGGATGTATACCTAATTGATATAATTTGAATGGAGATGGATACGATGGAATCAAAACTTCAGCAAAAAATTGAATGCTTGCGATTCGAAATGATCAATCAAGCGGTAATCAATGGTAGCTTGACACATGAGAAAGTCGTATCCGTTAGCCAGTTGTTAGATAGATACATCGTGTTGTACCAGAAACTGATTATCAAAAGGGCAAAATTAAAATTAATCAGCTAAGGAATCCATGGCGCTCAATAAAGTAGGCTGACTTGAAGTAGAGGAATCTACCACAGGTCAGCCTATTAGAAATTTAGCACATACTTTGGCAGTCATAACGATAGCTACTCATTTTGTGGATCTGGAGCAGGTTGTTCTTCCGACGCCGCGACTTCATCATTCGCTTCATTGTTCGTTTCTTCAACTACTTCTTCATTTACAGCCTCAGATACTTCATTCTCTTCACTTGCTTCTTCACTTACATCTGCCGCAACACTGTCACTTACCGTTTCACTCGAATCTCCTGGCACACCAGCAAGTTGTTGTAGCACTTCAAGTCTGCTGCTCAAACTCTTAATTCGTTCATCGGCTTGGTTGCTAGCACCAGTTTGTTGCTGCGCATGGCGAAGCAGGGTTTGTACTCTTTTAATTTCAGCGGTATGTGTCATCGTTACGTTGCCTCCCCATAGTCATTCAATTTGTCTATCTTTATGGAAAACTATATCCATAGAAAAGTGTATACTTTTCTCACTTTTACTACAAGAGAAATTAGCATAGATGCCCATAGGTCATGAGGTTGAAGGCGGTTTGTTTATGGTAAAATAGGTGAAAAAGACAGAATGTCTGTATCCATTATGGTTTGACATGGGGAGGAGATTGACGATTGGCTACCTCGAAGAAAACGTTAAGAATTTGTAACAAAGGTCACAAATACTATAAAAGTACCGACTGTCCGACTTGTCCGACGTGCGAACAAGAGCTGGAGCCTGAATCGGGGTTTCTTTCAACGCTTTCAGCACCGGCTAGACGAGCATTAGAGAACAATGGCATTACGACTGTGCAGCAGCTGTCCCAGTACAGCGAAGCGGACATTTTAGCCTATCACGGAATGGGGCCAGGTTCGTTACCTAAACTTCGAGCGGCTTTACAGACGAATGGGCTGGCATTCAAGCCGCAATCCATTGACAAGCAGAAGTAGCAACGAGTAAGGATTGAAGAACACTTTTTCTGTCCAAAATAGAAGTAAAACGCTTTGAGGCAGATGAGTGGTGGACATGCAGGATATCACATTTAAAGCTTTGGCCATAACGAATGAGATCGATTTAAACAAAATCGCTACCTATTGTGGGAGTCCCAAGAAATATACGTGGGAACAGCCTTTAATGTTAAAAGGTGAAATTCTTTCTAAGATTCTCCATAAAGAGATCATTGGTATACAACAAGTGCTTGTGTTTTCTTTCGGAAGCGTTGTCTTTGTTAACCATGTGAATAAGGGAGAAATAACGAATTTCCTGAAGTTTCTTCAGACATTCGAACCTGAGATCGATCTTCACAATTCAGAGAAATACACAGAAAATTACCGGCTACATATCGAGCAAATCGATAACATGGAATTAACTGACAAGTATGTAGTAGTGGCTGAGTTTGAATCCTATTACCCTGAATTAATCTCTACTGTTCTTGCCAAATCGGTTGCGCTCGAAAAGATTGAGGAACAGCTTGGGAAAATTCATGATAGTCTCGAAACGATGATTGATAGACTTGAAAAAGGGAAGCTTCGCGTAGGCAACAAAGAATTGGCAAGAACGACAGCGCAAATCGTTCGTCATGAATACAACACCTTGGCGTATATTATGATACTGGATAAACCCGATTTGACTTGGTCAAACAGCTCAGCTGGTCACTTTTACGATGAGATGATAGAATTTTTCGAGTTAAACGATCGGTACACAATTCTTAAAAGCAAAACGGACATTTTGTATCACATCTTGGAAGGTTTTTCGAACATTAGTCACTCCATTAGAGGTCTGTTCGTGGAATGGATCGTTGTGATTCTAATCGTTATTGAAGTGGTTTTAACAGTCTTGCAAATCATAGGTTGGATTCCCTCACATTAGCCAAAGCGGCCTTCTATTAGGAGGTCTCTTTTTGTGTGCACACGTTATAGAGGACTTCCTATTTTTGTAACAATTGTATAGGTAAACAGCTGCATTTTATAATATAATAAAAAAAGAGACCGAACGGTTCGGTTTTATATAGGTCGGAGGATGGATAATTGCGATACGGAGGAGTGGTGGTGGTGTGGGCATTTGAATAAATGGATTTTCTAAAGTTGAATTGAAAATGAAGAGAAATTATGCTAACTGTACATTTTCCATTTCATTCGAATTCTTGAAACAGAGCGGCGAGATCGATATGCATCCCCATGCTCGAAGGTCTTCAATATTGTCAATCGGCTTCTTCTTAGGAAAGGATGAAAGTATGTCCACGAGTAAAAAAGCTTATGTATTCATGTCATTCATTACAGCGCTATTTATTGTGTACGTTTTGTACGCCAACTTTGTTCATGATCCGGAGGCAACCGTCTTTCTAAGCCATAAAACTGCGCTGAAACGAGCGTTGAACACGACAGTATGGCTAAAGGTGATGAATGTGCATATCCTTTTCGCATGTACAGCTATGATTGCGGGAGCAGTAAATTTCTCTAAGACTATGTTACAAAAGCATCGCAAATTTCATCGAATGAACGGTTATTTCTATCTGATTTCTGTGCTCATTGTTGACGTCACTTCCGGCTATATGGCGCCTTATGCGACAGGTGGGAAGGCCAGCAGCATGGGGTTTAACTTGATGAATATTGTGTGGCTGGTAATGACGATCGTCGCCATCGTTAAGATTAAGAAGAAACAAGTCAATTCGCATCGTAAGTGGATGACGAGGAGTTATGCTTTCGTATTTACGAATCTCACGATTCATGCCATAACTGCACTACTCCATGATGGTGTGGGTCTTGCTTATACGACTAGCTACACCATAGCGGTGTATGGATCAATCGTCTGTCTCATGGTAGCTGCTGAGATCGTTATTCGCACTGTTTTTAGAAAACCTAGCACGATGATCTGAAGGAGGTACGCTTATGCATGTTCAAGTGGTATTATTCGATGGATTCGATCTCATGGACGCTTTAGCGCCATACGAAGTATTCGCCGCAGCGGCGATGTATGCAGGTGGAGCCATGACGGTGGAATTAGTGTCAGCAGAGGGGAAACGCTCGGTACCGAGCGGCATGGGAGGACCTGCGATCGAAGCTCAAGCTGCTCTAGACCCGAGTCGATCAGGTATTATTCTTGTTCCGGGAGGTTCAGGCAAGCCAGCGGGCGATTCCGAAGATGCTGTTCCTAACATTCTAAGGTTAGCTATGGAATCGGATTTAACAACGCTTATGAAACGAGCTTTGGAGAATGAGCTTGTCACAGTTGCAACGGTGTGCGGCGGTTCATTGGTGCTTGCCATGGGGGGGTTGTTGGAGGGGCGATATGCAGTCACGAATCATTTGGGGATGTCTGCCTTAGGAGCAACGGGTGCAATTCCGATTGAAGCCAGGGTCGTTGAGGATGGGCATCGGTTGGTAAGTGGGGGAGGTGTGACATCAGGACTTGATGTAGCCCTGTACTTGGTAGAGCGTGAACTAGGGCCCCAAATCGCATCTGCTGTGGAGAAATTATTTGAGTATGAACGGAGGGGAACGGTGTGGCGTGCACAAGGTATCGTGCCGATTGACTTTGCAGCGAGTTCGGATGCATCTGATGAAGATCTGCTAATCCCTTTAGCTGCCGAGACTCCCGTTGGAAATTTCATGATAGAAGGCACCTGGCAAATGATGATTGCAACGCCTATTGGTAAAATGTCCGTTATGCTGAACATTTCCTCGAAGGATGGATCCATAAGGGGGACAGCAACGCAAGGCGATGAGGTTGACGAACTACTTAACCCCGAATGGGATGGTCGCCAATTGACATGGACGCAGAAGGTGAGGAAGCCCATGAGACTGAATTTGAAGTTCGAAGTAACGGTACAAGGTGACCTCATGAGTGGAACTGCGAAAGCAGGAATGCTGCCATCATCGAAGGTTACAGGTAGACGAGTGAACTGAAAAGGGAAGAGAAAAACGGCCGCTACTGAGCCTTATAGGTCATAAGCAGCCGTTCTATATGTTGGGTGGCATAAGCGACATGGCGGTTATCCCGCGTAAGCCGACTGGCCATAATAGCGCCTTCGATGGTTGAAAATATAAAGGAAGCAAGGGACTCTAATTCAATCTCCGCTTGAAATTCTCCGCTGCTTACCCCTTCAGCAAGTAAGGATTGAATGAATCCTAGCATGTGCGTGTAGGCTAGTGTAGCATGATCACGAAGAACAGGGAAAGAGTGGTCGCTTTCGACCGCTGTATTTAAGAACGGGCATCCACCTTGCATCGGAGGGTTATGGACAGTGTCACGGTACACATGGCACATGGCTAGAATTTTGCCAAGGGAAGTATCCTCGCGTTCGATTGCCGCTGCGAAATGCTGCCATAAAACTTGCCCAGCGTATTGGAACGCTTCAATGGCAATATCGTCTTTGCTGGTGAAGTTGCGATAAATTGCTCCTTTGGTTAAGCCAGTCGCGTCCATAATATCTTGCATGGATGTACCTGTATACCCTTTATCATTAAATAGAACAGCCGATTTCTCGATAATCCGGAGTTTCGTTTGTTCACCTTTGCGCATGGGAATAATTCCTCTCTAACCAATCTGACCAATCTCCCTCAATTATACCACATCATCACGCACCTGATTATCTTTGAAGGACCCAAGCTGATTCCTGATCTATGGAAAGGAAACCTTCATTGCACCCCCACATTCTTCCAAAAAAAGATTGCCAAGGATGGAATTCCGATGTAAGATACAAATAAGCGGAGAAGCAAGCGCTTTCAAAGAATGTTATTAAACCGGTTTAATAAACTCGAATAGGAAACTAACATGAGTTTGCGTATTCCGGCATACGTTTAAGTAAAGCGCTTACATTATTGTTAAAACGGTTTAACAACATACGGTTCATTTTTTTTAATTTCTTATTAAACCGGTTTAAGGATATTCTGCCTTGGAGGTGAAGGGGTCCGATTTCCAGCTAGGAGAAAGGGATTAATGAAGAACAAGTTTACAATTATGGAGGGGATTGGCTTGAGAAGAAGCAGTTTGTTTATGGGTATGATGATGTTGATTTTTGCAGTTGTTTTTGCGGCATGTGAGAGTGATAGTGAACCACAAGCAAGTTCAGCAGTGAAAGAAACAACAGGTCCAGTTGCATCAGCGGCTACACAGATAAGCGGATTCAAAGAAGCCCCGATGTTAGCTAAGCTTGTGACTGCAGGAACCCTTAAGCCTGTAACAGATCGGTTGCCAGTTAAGGAAGATGTTATGGTCGAAAAGGTAACGGATGAGATCGGCAAATACGGTGGCGACTGGAAAATGCCTTGGGCAGGCCCGAATGATCGCTGGACGGTTGGCGCACCGACCGAGGAGTCGCTGTTCCGTTTTAATAAAGATGGAAGTACAGTTGAGCCTAACGTTGCCAAGAGCTTCGAAGTGAATAAAGATTCAACCGAGTTCACGATTCATTTGAGAAAAGGGATGAAATGGTCCGACGGTATGCCATTTACAGCCGATGATGTCCTGTTCTATTGGGAGCATATGCTGACGAAAGAAACGTTCGGCAAGAAGATTTATGATGCCTACTACTCCATCGATCCTGTTTCTGGTGAAAAAGCACTCGCACAAGTAACTAAAGTAGATGATTATACGTTCAAAATTACGCATAAATATCCTAGCGTTCTGTTTCTGGAGCGTGTAGCCATTGATAACAAATGGTTCTTCGCACCAGCACATTTCCAGAAAACAATCCTGCCTGAGTTCGTAGGCGAGGCGAAAGCGCTAGAAATTGCGAAGCAATGGGGCTTCGCTGATGTGAAATCGTTCTTGGTCGCAACAGGCTATTACGATTGGATTAATCCGCAGATTCCTAATTTAAGACCTTGGGTAGCTAAAAACGATCCGAATAGTGATCAATTCATTATGGAACGTAATCCGTATTATTGGAAAGTGGATAGCGCTGGCAATCAACTGCCTTACATGGACCGTCTCGTGGCTACCAAAGTACAAGATCCCGCACAACGCGTTCTTGGCGCATTAGCCGGCGATTATAATTTGCTTGATTTTGATTTTAAAGATTTCACGGTATTGAAAGAGAATGAGAAGAAAGCAGCATTCACTGTCACGCCTTGGACCCAAGCAGCATGGTCAAGTGCCGGGCTTCAATTCAATCAAACGATTGGCGATCCTAATCTGCGGAAACTTTTCCAAGACATTAAATTCAGAGAAGCAGTCTCGGTAGCGGTTGACCGCAAAGAAATTTCAGAAATTGTAACGAACGGCTTAGGGGCTCCGCAGCAAGCTTCCGTTCCAGAAGGTCTAGTAGGCTACCAAAAAGGCTGGGCCGACCAATGGAGTAAATTTGATCAAGCGCGTGCGAATCAGCTTCTGGATGAACTTGGATTAACGAAACGTGATAAAAACAATTTCCGTTTAAACGCGGATGGGTCTGATCTCACGATTACGGTGATTGAGAACACAACGAATACAGCTACTTTCTTGGAATTAGTCAAAAAATATTATGAAAAAGTCGGTATCAAGGTAGATATCAAAGTTGTGGATGCCGGTACGCATAATGATCTGAAATACGCGAACAAGATTCCAGTAACGACAGAGAATATCTCGCTTGTTAATGTAGCTTTTAGACCCGATACACTTGTACCGCTTCGTGTACTTACACCATGGCTCGGAAATTATGGCTTGTACACATCTTCCAATGGGAAAGACGGCGTTAAGCCGGAAGGCGATATCGCGTTAATCCTGGATTATTGGAATAAAGTGAAATCTTCAACAACCAAAGAGGATATCACGAAGTGGAGCAATGAAATCATTAAGCTTAATCAAAAGAACCAATGGCTAATTGGTTATGCAGGCCCAACGCCTAAGCTGATTGTGGCTTCTAACAAGATCGGCAATGTGCCTAAGAGTCTCATTTATGCGGATGAATTCCGCAGCTTGGGTCATGGTCATCCTTCTCAATTCTTTATCAAACAATAGGCCGTTGTTAACAGGATACTGGGGAGATTGAATTAATGAATTTCCCCAGTATCCCTATCAAGCGGATTATCGAATTAACCGGAGAGGACAGGATTGAGATGCTCCAATATATATTAAGAAGAATTATTATGGTCATACCCGTCGTTTTTGTCATATCCATCATTGTCTTCTATATCATTCAGTTACCGCCGGGTGACTACGTTTCATCGTATGCGGCGAAAATGTCAGCGGCCGGCGAGGTCATGACACAAGCAGATATTGCAGAAATGCGAGCAGCCTTAAAGCTCGATCAACATTGGTTTATTCAGTATTTGGATTGGATGAAAAACATTTTTACCGATTTTAATTTCGGTTACTCGTTTAGCTATAACAAACCTGTATTGAGTGTAATCAATCAATTTATGGCATTAACTTTAATCGTCTCTCTGGCGACAATGGTGTTTACCTACGCCGTGGCCATACCGATCGGAATCTACTGTGCAGTAAAGCAGTATTCCATTGGTGATTATATTTTCTCGGCATTCGGTTTTCTTGGTATGGCTACGCCTCACTTTCTTATGGCGATCATTCTCATGTATCTATCCTATGTGTATTTTGGTGATCCTTTACTAGGGTTATTCTCGAGCGATTACGCAAGTGCGGCATGGTCGATGGGGAAAGTTCTCGACTTGTTGAAGCATATGATCATACCGATTATCGTAATAGGGTTGGCGAACACAGCTGAGCTTATTCGTGTCATGAGAGGGCAAATGCTAGACGAATTGAATAAGCCGAATGTGGTAACGGCACGGTCCAAAGGTTTATCAGAAACGAAGATCTTACTGAAATACCCGACGCGGGCTGCACTTAACCCCATTGTAAGTACCCTTGGATGGTCATTAACGTCCATTTTTACAGGCTCAACGATTACGGCGATTGTTCTGAATTTGCCGATTCAAGGTCCCGTTATGTATAACGCACTATTAGCCCAAGATATGTATTTGGCAGGAACGTGGTTATTATTTATGGCCGTGCTGACGGTTGTAGGTACATTGATTTCGGATATTTTGCTGGCATGGCTCGATCCCAAAATTCGCACTGCATTCAGAGGTGTGTGACTATGAAACCAATTACAACAGTGGGCAAACAACTCGTAACGACCTTCAAACGTCCGAAAAATAACGATGTCTATTACAGCTCACAGTGGCGACTTATATACCGCAGATTGAAAAAGCATAAATTAGCGCGTGTTAGTTTAATCATATTAGCTGCTTTCTATCTTGTAGCGCTCTTTGCTCAGTTCATAGCTCCGTATAGTTTGGAAAGCTACGACAGCAAATATGTCAATGCTCCGCCTACGAAATTGAGCTTCAAGGATGCGGAAGGGAACTTTCATTTCAGACCTTTTGTCAACGAGCTGAAATCAGGCAGAGATCCTGTTACCTTACGCAAAATTTTTGTGCAGGACGAGAATGTTCGTCATCCGCTGCGGTTCTTCGTCAAGGGTGAAAGTTACAAGTTTCTCGGCTTGATCCCAACGAGTACGCACCTTTTTGGCGTAGATGAGCCTGGCCGTATTTTCCTATTCGGTACGGACGGCATGGGTAGGGATTTACTATCACGCGTTGCGTTAGGCAGTCAAATATCCCTGAGTATCCCGCTCATCGGTGTGGGAATTAGCTTTGTGCTTGGTTTATTTATCGGTGGGATATCCGGGTATTTCGGCGGATGGATTGATTCGGTGATTCAGCGGTTTATTGAAATCATTCGCTCATTTCCAACGCTGCCGCTCTGGATGGCCTTATCCGCTGCCATACCAGCCCGCGTTCCCGTCGTAACCATGTATCTGTATATTGTCATCATCTTCGCCTTCATCGGTTGGACGGATCTAGCCAGGGTTGCGAGGGGGAAGTTCATTTCGCTAAAAAATGAAGAGTATGTGCTTGCAGCCAAGATAGCCGGCGTCAGCGACGCGAAGATCATTATCAAGCATCTCTTGCCTGGATTTATCTCCTACTTGGTAGTGGCGACGACACTAGCCATCCCAGGTATGATTCTGGGGGAGACGGCGATGAGCTTTCTAGGGCTTGGCATTCGTTCACCTGCAACTAGTTGGGGCGTACTCCTTCAGGAGGCTCAGCAAATTGAGAATATTGCCCTGTATCCATGGAAACTAATTCCACTCGGATTTGTCATTGTTACCGTATTAACGTTTAACTTTCTAGGCGACGGTTTGCGTGATGCAGCCGATCCATACAAGAAATAAACCAAGGTAAGGCGGGGAATGTCATGACATCAGAAGCTGTTATCGAGTCACAATCCGAACTACCCCTACTGTCTGTTCAAGACCTCAAGATTCGTATTCAGATGGATAATGGGGAAATGAGGGCTGTAGATGGCGTTGATTTTGATATAAAAAAAGGAAAAACACTGGGACTTGTTGGTGAATCTGGCTGTGGAAAAAGTTTAACCAGCAGAGCGATTATCTCCATTAATCCCAAAGAGTGCGAAACTTCCGGCAAAATTGTGTATCATTCTGCGTCAGAGAAGGCGCTGGGCAAGCTGGATCTGCTATCGCTAGATACGCGAGGTAAACAAATTCGATCCATTCGCGGCCGCAAAATCGCGATGATCTTTCAAGAGCCGATGACGGCATTTTCACCCATGTATACGATTGGCAATCAGATCATGGAATCGATCCTTATCCACCGTACCAAAGATAAGAAAGAAGCGAAGAAAATCGCGCTTGAAATGTTAAGTAAAGTGGGCATTTCGGATGAAGCGAAACGATTCGACCAGTACCCGCATGAATTCTCGGGCGGTATGCGTCAGCGGGCGATGATCTCCATGGCCTTATCCTGTAATCCGGAATTGTTAATTGCCGATGAGCCTACGACTGCGCTGGATGTGACGATTCAAGCCCAAGTGATGGAACTGATGAAAGGGCTGCAAAAAGAGTTCGGCATGGCGATCCTACTTGTTACCCATGATCTAGGCATTATTGCAGAGATGTGCGATGAAGTGGCTGTTATGTATTTAGGGAAGATTGTGGAGCAATCGACCGTAGGTGAGATTTTTAACAATCCCAAACATCCCTATACCAAAGGCTTGCTCAATTCAATGCCGAAGTTGGCTGGCAACCGAAACAAACGGTTGGAATCCATTGAAGGTACCGTTCCGATGCCGATCGATATGCCGCCTATGTGCGGATTCTATGAGCGCTGCAAGGATCGAATTGAAGGGGTATGCAATAAACAAGCCGTGCCCAAAACGCGAATATCCGATAACCATATGGTTCGATGTTTCCTTTACGCGAATGAAGGTGAGGAGAAAGCATATGTCTAAACCGATTCTGAAAGTCAAACATTTAATCAAAAATTTTGAAGTGAAAGATAAAAATAAGTTGTTTGCTAGGCCTTCATCCGTTCGTGTGTTGAATGATGTATCTTTCGAGCTGATGGAGGGAGAAACGCTAAGCATTGTCGGCGAATCCGGCTGTGGGAAAACAACACTGGGCCGTTGTATCGTCAGGGGCATGAATGCATCTTCTGGGGAAGTCATTTACCATACGGAGGGCAATGAGGAGGTCGATTTCCTAGGTCTTCGGGGGAAAGAATTCAAGAAGTTCAGAAAAGATATTCAGATGATCTTTCAGGATCCGTATTCGTCACTAAGCCCGAGAATGAGTGTGTATGACATTATTTCGGAGCCGCTGCTCGCCAACTTTAAGTTAACGAAAGCGGAGCTGGATGAGAAAGTTACCTTAATTGCAGAAAAGACTGGTCTGAATGTCAGCTATCTCAAACGATATCCACATGCCTTCTCCGGCGGGCAGAGACAACGCATCGCGATTGCAAGGGCGCTTATTTCTCAGCCACGACTCATCGTCTGCGATGAAGCGGTATCGGCCTTGGATGTGTCGATCAAAGCGCAAATTATTAACTTGTTGAAGGATCTGCAGAAGCAGCTTCAGATTACGTATATTTTCATCTCGCATGATCTATCTATTGTGCAAAATATTTCGGACCGTGTGGCGGTCATGCACTTGGGGCGGATTGTCGAGTTAGCACCTGTAGACGCGCTATTTCAAACACCTAAGCATCCGTACACGGAGGCGCTGCTGTCGGCCGTACCTGAACCTGACCCTGATTATAAGAAGGACCGCATCATTCTTGAAGGCGAGGTGCCGAATCCGGCTAATCCGCCAAGTGGATGCCATTTTCATCCAAGATGTATGTACAAGACTGACAAATGCGTGAAGGAAGAACCGAAGTTGCAGGATGTAGGCAACAAGCATTACACGGCTTGTCATTATGCTGACCAATTAAACTTAAGAGGTGTCGCTGCTCATGTATAAACCAACAACGAAAGATCATATGCCGATTGATCCTAATGCGAAGAAGCTTATCGTTTTTCTAGACTGCGGAGATACGATCATTGATGAAGGCACCGAAATTCGGGATGACCATGATATCGTCATTAAAGCAGATCTAATCCCAGGGGCGGATGTGATGGTGAAGACGCTCGCCGAGCGTGGTTATATATTGGCGTTGGTAGCCGACGGCAGAGCGCAATCCTTCAAGAACATGTTAACAGATCATGGGTTATATGATTATTTTACGACGATGATTTATTCCGAAACGATTAAAGACTCAAAGCCTAGTCCGCGCATGTTCAAAGCGGCCATGGGAGCGTTAGAACTTACGGAGCAGGATTGCTCAAGAATAGTCATGGTCGGTAACAACTTAAGCCGAGATGTGAAAGGTGCGAATCAAATGGGGTTCACGAGCGTTTTCTTGAGCTGGACACCAAGATATCCCAAAGTGCATGAAGACGAAAGTCAAAAGCCCGACTATACGATCAGCAATCCGATAGATTTAATTGACTTGGTCGAGGAGCTTCATGCACAATTGGCATAAATGGACATTGTAATGAAGGGATGTATATCAAACTATGGCTAAAATTGATGATGTAGCAAGATTAGCGAAAGTCTCCAAAGGGACGGTCTCTAACGTTTTTAGCCAAAAAAGACCGACGAGCAACGAAGTCAGAGAACGTGTGATGAGTGTTTCCAGACAATTGAATTATGTTCCTAATCATACTGCGCGGAGCTTAGTTACCAAGAAAACGATGGCGATTGGCCTAACCATACCGCATGGCAGCTTCTTCTTTAGCGCATTTCATACACAGTTTATTAACGGGGTCATTCTGGAAGCAGCTTCTTATGGGTATAGGGTGCTGCTAGATATCATTCCGGTTCATGAGGTGAAAACGCCCTTTCTGACGAGTTATCCCATCGATGGCGCTGTTGTGATGAGGCCTACAGCGAATGATGAACGTATCACGCTCATGCATATGGGACAGATTCCTTTTGTGACAGTTGGTCATGTGATGAATGAAAATATCGAGCATTCTACAAGCGTAGATAATGATAATGCACAGATGATGTCCAATATTTGCGCGTATTTAGTTGGCAAGGGCCATCGAGATATTATGTTTCTGAATGCGAATGAGCATATGACCGTATCGATCGATCGCAGGGCTAGCTTCGTTGAGGCGATGAAGGAGCATGGGTTAGACGTAGAGGAACACATGATTCATCATAAGCCAGAATTGAATTCCAGCGAATATATGGACTACGGCTATGAAGAGACGATGGATATTCTGGGTAAGCAGCAGAAGAAAGTGACGGCGATTATTGCCGATGATGATCGAACTGCATTCAGTGTTCTTAACGCTGTTAAGGATCTTAATCTGAGCGTGCCCGGGGATGTCTCTATCTTCGTCATATGCGGAGATAACTCGATGATGGTACAATCGAACCCGTCTCTGACTAGTATGGATTTGCAACCGTCCGAATTAGGTGCACAGTCCGTCCGATTGTTAATGCATCAATTAGGCGTGCTGCAAGGGGAGTACGAAGAAAACATCATCGTTGAAGGCAAAATTATTGAACGAAATTCAGTTTCTACAATTGGTAGTGATGAAGATCGCGAATAAGGGAGCGAACCTGATGAGTACTAAACATTGGAATGTAGGTATTATTGGCCTTGGCGGTATCGGCGATTACCATATGAACAATCTTGCCAAAATTACCAATACAAGCGTTGGGGCTATCTGTGACGTGAATGCGAAAGCGGTGGAGGGGGTCGGAGATCGACTGCATTTGCCAGCAGCGAAGCGATATACGGATTATCGGGCCATCATAGCCGACCCTGACATCGACTTCCTTATTTCCGGAGTCTCCAATAAATTCCATTATGATATCTTGAAAACGGCTATTGCCTGCGGCAAACCCATCTTCTCGGAGAAGCCCTTTACGCGAACGATTGAGGAGGCGGATGACTTGCTTCAATTATATGAAGCCAATCCGATTCCCTGCATGATTGGGTTCTCCTATCGGTATCGACCTTGCTTTCAGTACGTGAAGGGGCTCGTTGCGGACGGTACTTTAGGCCGTATACGGCATATCGCTGCACATTACTTGCAAGAAGAAAACGCCCCTATGTTTAACAAGGAATACACGTGGCGTTTCAATAAAGAGATGGCGGGTTCTGGCATATTAGCCGATATAGGTTCCCATATGGTGGACGCGGCGCGCTTCTTTGTAGGCGAATTTACGCAGGTGTCAGGTATGATGACCACGTTCACGGATCGCCGATTGAATAAGCGAACAGGCGAATACGCCCAAGTGGATGTGGATGACTTTACAGGCTTCCAATCTGTCTTAGAAGGCGGCGTGATGGGGTCCTTTTATACCCATAAGAATGCAATTGGGACGGGGAATCAATTCAACGTTACTTTGTTTGGGGATTTGGGGACGGTACGGATGTCCGTGGAAAAGCCGAATGAGGTTCATTTGACGCTCAGATCTGGCGAGAATCTACAACTGACCGAGTCTGTCATCCACTTGGATGAGAAATCAGTAAAGCCGATGCTGCAAGATTTTGTAGATTACTTGGAACAGAGGAACTCATCGTCACTTCCGACGCTTATGGATGGATATCGTAATCAACAAGTGCTGCAAGCTATTATAGATTCAGCGCAAGACGGCATAACGAGAAGATTATAAATGCTTTCGACTAGGTAAGGGAGGGCTCGTATGATCAGAGTAACAATTTGGAATGAATTCCTACAGGAGCAGAGAAAAGAAGAGGTTGCGCGGATCTATCCCAAAGGGATGCACGGCGCTATTGCTGATGGCATCAGCCAAGAGGGATTCGAGATTAGCTGTGCAACTTTCAATGAACCTGAGCATGGGCTAACCCAAGAAAAACTGGATCAGACGGATGTTCTTATTTATTGGGGACATGTTGAACATAAAGGCTTTCAGGATAACGTCGTTGATCGCATTTGTAAACGTGTGCATGAGGGCATGGGGCTGATTGTACTTCACTCAGGTCATCATTCCAAATTATTCCGCAAACTAATGGGCACTTCTTGCGATCTGCTATGGCGAGAAGCGGACGAGAAAGAACGTCTGTGGGTGATGGACCCTTCTCATCCCATCGTAGCGGGAATTGGACCTTATATCGATTTGCAAGAGGAAGAAATGTACGGAGAGCATTTCGATATTCCGACACCAGAGGAATTAATTCTCGTCAGTTGGTTTCAGGGAGGAGAAGTGTTCCGCAGCGGATGCACCTATCGTCGAGGTCAAGGGAAAATCTTCTATTTCCGTCCAGGTCACGAGACATATCCTACCTATCACAACAAAGATGTGCAGCGCGTCATTGCCAATGCCGTGAAATGGACAGCCCCCATTCAAAGGGAAAAGACATTTTATGGGCATCACGCACCGCTTGAGGAAATCAAGAAGTAGTGAGCTCATGGCAAATACAAGCTTCTTTCAAGTTGAAAGGGGCTGTTTGGTTTGCGAATTCAGTCCTATACAGCCTTGGCATCGCCAATATGAATTTTAGTTGAGGTGAATGACGATGAAGCGAAATCCATTGCTAACTGCACATACGGGTTGTATGGGCACACCAGATAATAGCTTGCTTTCCATTGAAACGGCGCTTCTCAGTGGGGCAGATATTGTGGAAGAAGACATCTTGATCACATCAGATGGGGTTCTTGTGTTTGCTCATGATGACAACGTGTACACGGTTGATGGCACCGAATACCGGATTTCCCAAATGAGCTATGGGGAATTGAGCCAGTTGGCTGTCAAGGCGCATAACGGGTCATCTGATGGTAATGAGACAATAAGGATCTTGTCGTTGGCATCCGTTATGCCAATTTTGCTGGCATCAGGCAAGACAATCAATCTGGATATGAAATCGGATGACAGTGTTGAGCCTGTTTCTCGATTCGTTGATATAAACGGACTCTACGATCAGGTATTCCTTAGCGGTTGTGAGTCCGTAAGGGCTCACTATGTAAACAGCATCAATCCACGCTTACGCAAACTGCTGAACGCAGACGCTTCCTTATTTCAAACAGGGAATTACATGGAGGGAGTTCAAATCAGTTGCCAACAAGCGTTGAGCGCGAACTGTTTCGGTCTTAACGTGAATTATCGTGTTGTAGAGCCAGCGCTCTTGCAGGCAGCAGCCCGTCATAAGCTGGATGTCTATATCTGGACGGTCCATACAGAAGCGGAGATGAAGTACTTTATGGAGATGGGTGTCTCATCGATCACTTCTCGCAATATTTCAGCATTGGTGCAAGTCAGGGAGGGAGAGAGCTAGAGGATGGATACGGAGGAGAGAACAGTGAGGAAACTAGAGAAGATATATGTTGTTTTTAAAACGCATGTAGACTTGGGCTTCACGGACTTGGCCAGCAATGTCATTTCGCAATATAAGGAAGAGATGATGAACGACGTTATGGCTGTCTGTGAAGACACGAAGAAAGATGGACCAGACCATCACTATGTGTGGACACTGCCGGCATGGATGCTGCAGGAATGTTTGGATACACCGGATGCAGGGAGAAAAGAAAGAATAGAAGCTTTAATTACGAACGGACAACTGCGTTGGCATGGGCTCCCCTTTACGACACATACGGAGTTTTGCGGCACAGAAGAATATATTCGAGGGCTCTACATTTCGGAAAAGCTACGTCAACAATATGGGCATACCGCCATTTCAGCTAAAATGACGGACGTACCCGGCCATACGTGGATGCTGCCTACCTTATTGAAGAATGCAGGCATTGAATTTCTGCATTTGGGCGTTAATGCGTGTTCGTCACCGGTTGACCTGCCCCGTTTATTTCATTGGGAAGGTCCGGATGGCAGCAGGGTCCTAACCTATTATTCGAAAGGGGCTTATGGCACAGACCTGACCCCGCCAGAGGATTGGCCTTATCCGATTTGGATAGCACTGCTGCAAACGCAGGACAACTATGGCCCACAGGATGGTTCTGTGGTGCAAGATTTGTTGGATGAGATTGCGAGTACGTATCCGGATACCGAGGTGAAAATCGGGACCATGGACGACTTTGCACGCGATTTTGTGGCTAGAGATTATCAGGATATCCCTGTCATTCGCAAGGATTTGGCGGATACGTGGATCCATGGGATCGGCACCTATCCAGAAGAAGTGTCCCGTGTACGGCGGATGCGTTCGGAGATTGCAGCACGGGAAAGCTTAGCAACCCTAGAGCAGCTGCAAGGATTCCGTGGAGATGATCACAAGAATGATATCGCAGATGCGTATGAACACACGCTGCTATTCGGCGAACATACGTGGGGAATCGATATTAAATCGAATTTATTGCCTGGCCGCAATAGCCAGCGTGCTTTCGGGAAGGCCGCGATTCAGAAAGACCGAGCGATGTTTCCAGACTCCTACCTGAAGACAGAGGCTTCTTGGGCCGAACAGACGAACTATGTGGATCAAGCTGAGAAAGCGCTAAGTCAGGTTCAACCTTTTACAACCAGGGATTCGAATATCATTGGTGTATATAACCCGCTGGCTTGGGAACGACAGCATGTAAAGATCACATTGGACACGCACAAGCGCGGTGCACTGACAGATAGAGAAACGGGGAAATCTTATTCCGTTAATGAAGCGGGTGAGGCTTATATTGGTGAATTGGCACCGATGGGGTATCGGACTTTTGAGTATGATGCGATTGCAGTGGAAGGCGCAGAGAGTGCGATGCTGGAAAATAATGCGATTGCAGTGGAGGGTGCAGAGAACGCTGTGCTGGAGAACGATGCGATCCGCATCGTGGTGAACAGGCGCTCAGGCTGGGTAACCAGCTTTTATGACAAGCGGAATGGGAAAGAATGGGCAGTTAATGGAAGGTTTGCGCAATACGAATACGATGTGTACGGCAAAGAGGAGATTCTGAATTTTGTCAAAACATACAGCTATGACCTCATGGATTGGTATGTGAACGATTTCGGTAAGCCGGGTTATCCAAGGATCGAGCACAAGCAATATGGACTGCATCTTACAGATGTTCAGATATCCAATGGCGCAGGCTGGGGCAGCATTGCCATTAGGTTCACGACACCGAATGAAAGTTATGAGGCGTTTGGAAATGGCGAAGAGATCTGCTTATCGATTCGTCTGGATGCCAATCAGCCCTATGCGGATATGGGAGTAACGGTTCATCGTAAAGCCGCTACGGCGTACGCCGAGAGTGGGCACTTCACATTTGCGCTGAACGCAAGTGAGCCGGCGTATCGTTTTCAAAAATTAGGGAGTAGCGTCAATCCGCTTACAGATATTGAGAAAGGTGCGAATACTCGCCTTCACTGCGCTAGTCAATGGGTTGATGTACAGGATGAAGGAGTGGGACTGATGATCATTCCCTTCGATACACCTTTATTCTCTATTGGTGAGAAGGGGATATATCAATATTCCCAAGTGTATGTACCCGAGCAGCCAACGCTTCATTTCAACTTGTTTAACAACCAATGGGGGACGAACTTCCCACAGTGGATCAGTGGCAGCTTCCAATATGCATTCCGCCTTGCACCACATGCTGGGGATTGGAGGACAGGACATGTACAGCAATTATCTGCTGAAGCATGCATGCCACCTCAGGTTACTGCAGGTTGGAATCCTGCAGGACCCGCAAAGTATCAGTTCCTGAAAGAAGGCGCAGAGGGGATTCATATCTTATCCTTCAAAAAGGCAGAGCAAGGTGATGCGTACATCTTACGCTTCCAAAACTTGAAAGATGAGCGCTTGGCGGTGAAGCTGTCATTTACAGAGTACCTTGTAGATGCAAAGGAATGCGACCTAGTCGAACGTACGAAGGACACGAACGTAGAATTTGACCGAGATCATCTGCCCGTGACGATGAACCCATATGAAATTAAAACGATGAAGCTGTGGCTTGCTTGAAGTGATTGGGCACGTCTCAATGAGCAAGTAGACCACCGGTGGTAGGTAAACGATAAGGAATATAGCATCCCATTGGGGTATCCATAAACAAAAGGGAATGAAGCACCCCAGTGAAGCATGCAGCAACCCAGTGAGGTGAGCATAAATAGTAGGGAATGCAGCAACCCAGGTGGGGTATGCATAAACAGTAAAGCATGCAGCACCCTGTGGGAAATGAAGCAGCCTAGTGAAGCATGCAGCAACTGAAGTGCATACAAGCTTGGGGGAGCCCGCGGGATCATCTGTCGGTTCCCCTTTTTCAGCCCACAGCAATGTCTTCCGCAATTAGATGGAAAAACTACATCTAAATCCGCCAGAATCGGATGATTTTTCCATTTAGATGGAAAAACTACAGTTAAACTCCACCATTCTGGCGAAAAGCGGGCAAATGGCTGAGAATAGCTGTAGATTTTCCAGTTATTTGTTACAGCCAGCTAAATGCGCCTGAAATAACTGTAGGTTTTCCAGTTATTGCAGCGAGGGGCCTCATATGGAGCTTGATAGCTAGTGGAGTTGGCAGCAACGGCAGCGCATACACAGTTGGGGATGCAGCGTGACGATCTATCGGCGCGAGAATAGCGGGTGGAATCCCCGCGTGAATACCCGTATGAATACCGTCGGGAATACCATCGGTTCACCCAGCTTTTCAGCCGAAAGGCACTGCTTCCGCAATTAGATGGAAAAACGACATCTAAATCCGCCAGAATCGGCTGATTTTTCCATTTAGATGGAAAAACTACAGTTAAATTCAACTATTCTGGCGAAAAGCGGGGAAATGGCTGAGAATAGCTGTAGATTTTCCAGTTATTTGCTACAGCCAGCTACATGCGCCTGAAATAACTGTAGGTTTTCCAGTTATTGCAGCGCGGTACCTCATGTGGAGCTTGATAGCTAGTGGAGTTGGCAGCAACGGCAGCGCATACACAGTTGGGGATGCAGCGTGGCGATCTATCGGCGCGAGAATAGCGAGAGGAATCCGCGAGGGAATACCGTCGGGAATCCATGGAGAATCCAGCAGGAATCCCCGCGTGAATCCCATCGATTCACCCAGCCACGGGCTTGTAAAAAAGGCATTCACTCCTAGGAGTGAATGCCTTTTTTACTACTGGTGAAACTGCGATACAGCATGCAGCTACGTTCTATTTTAGCAACGCGGTTGCCAAATACGTGCGCAGTGAGAGAAGGATCGCTTGCTCCCGCGTGGTGTTGCCGTGCGGATCGAGTTTGTTGCCGGCAATGCCATTCATGATGCCGTAGTTCACAACAAAGTTCATGGCATCCCCCGCCCAGCTTGAGATGGAGCCCGAGTCGTTGAAGGTTGTTTTCATAGTTGTATCTAGCGCTACACCTGGCTTCGCCAACTTCACCGTCCGCAGCAGCATGACACTCATCTCTTGGCGAGTGATCGGGTTCTTAGGCCCAAAGGTATCGTTCGTCAAGCCATTCACGATGCCCAACCGATATGCTTGGTTCACCTGCATATTATTCGTGTCTTTGAACACGGGATTATAGTCAGGCGCTAGTGTTTTCCCAGTCAGCTTCTCATAGAGTCGAACGGCAAGACCGGCAAAATCCTCTCTCGTAATGGCCTCTGAATACTTGCTTAAGGTTTCACTGGTGGTCAATCCGAGCCCGAACGCTTGTTTCAATTCAGGCAGTGCCCACGAACTGGCACCAGCAAAGATGTCCGGCACATTCGTAATCACACCGTCCACTTTGGAAATAAGATCAGATGAAACCTTGATCTGGGCAATATCATCAAGGATGTTAACTTTCGTTTTGCCCGGCTTCAGTATAGGTTGTATACCTGATCCCTTCAACAGAGGCGTATCGGTTTTAACGATGTCATTAATTCCGCTTAGAGGAGCTGAAGTTTCCACAATGGTTACCGCTTCTCCAGGAATCAGATACTCGGGAATCGCATATTGGTCAATGATGGGTTTGATTTGGTACACATACCAAGTGTCTTGGGTTGTACTAGTTTGTGTATCTGTGTAGGATACCTGGCCGATAGAATCGGTTTTGCCTGCAAGGGTGAAAGTCTTCTTGCCATCAGGTCCTGTTCGCGTGATGTCGTAGCGGGATTCCATATTCGAATTATCCAGCCAAGTTAGTGTCACGGAACCATTGGCATTGGCTGTGGCTTTCACATCGGTGGGGCCTCCAGGCTGCTTTACGGGGTATGGCTGCGATATAAAGTCGTCTTCACTGTTGCTGCCTACCAAAGGATCGAACCAAGCGTGAATACGAAAGCGAACCGAAGTGAGGCTGGGATCGATCGGGAGTGTTAGCGCACCGCCTTCCCCGCGTGTGAGTGAAATCCAGCTGACTCCGTTGTCGCGCGAATAGAACAAGGCATCGTCTGAAGTTGTGGACACAGCCTTTGTTGTATTGTACGTAATGACGAAGGGAATCTCTGCGGTTACATATGAAATCCAATCATTCCAGACTCCGCCTGTTAACTTCAAAGTCATGCTATAAATATTTGCTTCTGCGCCAGCTCTAGATCCCCCAACGGTTACACCTGTCAATAACAATGCACTAGCCGTTAGGAGCAGCGAAGTTTTTTTCCACAATCGATACATGCCTAGCCTCCCTTATACCGTGAATCAGCATTTTGAGGCTAGCATAACAGGCAACTTGTTCGCTGTCATGAGTGAAATGGGCTAATTTTCCTTGAAACTCCGCGCGAAAATCCACTGTTTATAGCGAATTAAAGCACGGCTAGCTTAGGGAAAGAATTCGTAGACTACCTCTGCGCAACAGGAGCAGCAACACTGTTCACAAAGGTCCTTCGCAACAGGATTCCAGCCATATTCTTTGAAATACGCAATAGGCATTCAGCTGTTTTCATGGTCATGTAAATATGGATGCACGAATGAGAGATGTACCCTATGTATGGAGGCAATTGTACGTGGATTACCGCAATTGTACCTATCCGTACAGGAGAAATATCCCCTACAATGAGCATAGAGAAAGCGTAACCATTATGGGGGAATTACACGTATGAATGAAATGAAGCTATGGTATAATCGTCCAGCCTCGAATTGGACGCAAGGATTGCCTATTGGAAATGGCCGATTAGGTGCCATGATTTACGGTGGTGTAGAACATGAAACATGGAGTATAACAGAACTGACCTATTGGTCAGGGAAGTCGGAAGCCATTCCAAGCCAATCCAACACGAGAGCAGAACTAGATCAGATGCGCGAGCATTTTTTTGCCGGGGATTATAGGCGGGGAGATGAGCTGGCAAAAGAGTTACTGCAGCCAAAAAAAGGGAATTTCGGCACGAACTTATCGATGTGCGATGTGCAACTTACGTTTGCTCATCAAGGCGATGAGTTGATTCGTGAGTTGGATCTTCAGCATGCTTGTACGCGGACAACCTACACCTCAGGAGGACATTCACGAACAAGAGAGGTTTGGGCTTCGCATCCAGGCGGAATCGTGGCTTCGAGATTATCAAGCGATCAGCCTGGTGGGATTTCATTCACGCTGAGCCTTCTCGGAAGAACAGATCGCTTCACTGCAACATTATTCGGTCACGATACGTTTATTTTTGAGGGGCAAGCAACGGAAAATATGCACAGCAACGGAGAGTGTGGTGTATGCTGCCAAGGCATGTTGAAAGTCATCGCGAGTGGCGGCAGCGTGACCGCAGATAGGGATGCTGGTCACATTAGGATCGACGACGCAGATGATGTAGTCATCTATGTAGCAGCGAACACGGATTATGGCAGCAATAATGACAAGTGGAAGTTACAGTCGCTGCGTCAAATGGAGAACGCCACTACAATGGGATATGATCAGCTTCGAGCGGAGCATGTGGCGGATTATCGGCAGCTGTACGATCGAGTATATCTAGATCTAGGCGTATCAAGTCAATCTAGTTTACCAACGGATGAACGCATACGTCTGTTCTTCGAGGGGCAGGATGATGATCCGCATTTGTTTGCCTTATTTTATCAATATGGCCGCTATTTAACGATTGCTGGGTCTAGGGCTGATTCTCCGTTGCCGCTTAATCTCCAAGGCATTTGGAACGATGGGGAAGCCAATCGGATGCAGTGGAGCTGCGATTATCATTTGGATATCAACACGCAAATGAATTATTTCCCAACGGAAGGGAGCAATTTGGCGGAATGCCATCGTCCCTTAATGCGGTTCATTGCGCAATTAGCGGAGAGCGGAAGAGCGGCAGCGCAGCATTTCTATGGGTGTGAGGGATGGGTCGCTCACGTATTTACCAATGCATGGGGATTCGCGTCGCCAGGCTGGGAAACATCGTGGGGGCTGAACGTAACGGGAGGCTTGTGGATTGCCACACATCTTCGCGAGCACTATGAATTCGGCCTCGATCAGCAGTTTCTGGCAGAGACAGCATATCCAGTGCTGAAAGAAGCTGCTGCCTTCTTCCTCGACTATATGACAGTACACCCGAAGTATGGTTGGCTAGTAACAGGCCCTTCGAATTCGCCTGAAAATAGTTTCTATGTGAATGATCCGCAGAGAAGCGAGTACCCATTGTCCATGGGATCTACGCTGGACCAAGTGCTGGTTCGCGATTTGTTTGTATTTTGCCTAGAAGCGTCTGAGCATTTGCAAGTGGATGTAGAGCTGCAACGGAAGCTGAAACAAGCTATCGCCATATTGCCGCCGTTGATGATTGGACGTCGAGGACAATTGCAGGAGTGGCTGGAGGATTATGAAGAGGCGCAGCCAGACCATCGCCATTTCGCTCATTTATTCTGTTTATACCCTGGGAATCAGGTGACGCCTGAAGGGACGCCAGAACTGAGCGAAGCAGCAAGAGTAACCTTGGTGAATCGCATGGAACGTGAGATGTTAGAGGATGTTGAGTTTACGTTAGCCGCGTTTGCAGCCAATTTTGCCAGATTGCACGACGGGGAGAATGCTTACAAACACCTTAGACATTTAATTGGTCATTTGTGTTTTGACAATGGATTAACCTTCTCCAAGGCTGGGATCGCAGGGGCCGAAACGAATATATTTGTGATCGACGGTAATTTCGGCGGTACGGCGGCTATTGGTGAAATGCTGCTGCAAAGCCATGTAGGAGGCATTCACTTGCTGCCGGCGCTTCCGGCCAAATGGCAAACAGGGAGGGTTACAGGTTTACGGGCCAAAGGGAACGTGGAGGTGGATGTGAGTTGGGCAAACGGCCAGTTGGTCGAGGCGGTCTTCAAATCATTTTCCCCAAGTCGTGTGCTCCTTCGTTATCAAGACTCCAAGATTGAAATGGCCCTGGAGCCCGGCTGTACGTACCACATTGACAGTACCTTACGCGTGAAACTTATCTAAATATCGAGTAGACCCAGGCAGCTACAGTCAGCATAAAAGTAGTTGCCTTTCCTTTGTTTTTTTGCAAAACGACATGGTATAATAGAACACACTTTAGATAGCGCTTACAAAAAGGGGGATAGGGTTCATGCCGAAGTTCTCACGGTTATTCCGTAAATTTCTGATCTCCTATATCATCATCTTGGTTATTCCGAGTATTGCCGGATATATGTCTTACCGTACCGCAATTGCAGTGACGCAATCCGTATCTATTGAGAATAACGTAACACAGCTTCGGAAGAGTCAGGATATTCTGGAGCGGAGGATGGCTGAGGTCGAGGGTTTCACGAGGCAGTTGGCTCTGAATCAAGAGCTGAACGTTCTTATGAATGAGAAGGGAATGGATGAGAAAGTTAATCTGTATGGTATTTGGAAGGTCAATAATGATATTAAAGCATGGAGCCAGACGAATGATTTCTTACAGCAATTTTTTATCTACTTAAATAATTATAATGTGCTTTTAACGCCGGCATCTTCCTATTTCCAACCGGAACGGTATTATCAGTCTTTTCACTACAAGGATCTAGCCCCGGATGAATGGAAACGAACACTACTAGAGCAAACGCACAACAGGGAAATCATACCGCTGAAACCCTTTGTCACGAATGGTGTGCAAACCTCTGTGATTACGTATATACAATCGCTCCCGCTAGACAGCTTTAGTGGAGCCGCGCGTGCTACTGTCGTTGTTCTCATTGATGAAAAAGTTATCTCAAGCGTCTTATCGGATCTCCAGGATCAATACGGTGGCTGGTCTCATATCAGTGATGCCCAAGGGCATACGATAAGCTTGCTTGGTATGAATGAAACGGATGCTGCCAAGTTGGCCTCAGACTCCAGCTTCAATCAATCGCAGGCAAGTCAATTCTATAATGACGATTTGGTTATTACCATACGATCCAAGACCACAGGTTGGGTCTACCGAGCGGGAATTCCTAGACATGTTCTCATGGAAAATGCGAATAAAATCAAGTATATTACGTGGTCTGTGACAAGCGCCGCTCTGGTGGTGGGGTTGTTGGTGGGGCTGTGGCAAGCTTACCGGTATAGTTATCCTATGCATAGATTGCTGAATGCGATGAAAGAGCAGTTTGGCAAAGATGCAGCCATAGGACGCAACGAGTATGACTTTCTACAGGGCAATATCTCGAACATGATTTCTAACAATAAGCGTCTCGAAAATGAATTGAACAGGCAGCTCCCCTTAATTCGGGATGCTTTCTTAAAAAGGCTTATCGCAGGCGAGTTTCGCTCGCTGGAAGAGATTTCTGCGGCTGCCGAGCAGGCCAATACAGGGCTTCAAGCGGATACGGGATATACGGGTATATTGCAAATTAAAGGATACTCCGGTATGGACAACGTTGACATTCTGAACGAGTTAAGTGCGGCCAGGTTCATCATGAAACAGACGCTGCACGATCTTGGTTGGTTTGTTCATATGACGGATCTCGGTGCGGATCGGGTTGCGGTCATTTTTGAAGGGATTGCTTCTACGGAAGACACGGAGACCACGAATAAAGAGGTTGAGCGAATTCTGAATGAGCTTGCTGAATTTTTATTTACGGAATACAAAATTACGATTATCGCAGCGATGGGAAATCCATTTACCACGCTAATGGAGGTTAGCCACACGTACGAGCAAGCTACTCAGGCGTTAGAGTATGCCCTGCACATGAATCGCAAGGGGGTCTTGTGGTTCTCAGATGCAAGGTTGGAAAGTGACACCTACTATTATCCGCTCGACATTGAACTGCGTTTGATCAGTACGATCAGAGCGGGAGATCTCGACGAAGCGAGACGAATTCTGGATGCGATCATGGCACAAAACATCGAGAATCGTGAGCTGTCCATCGAGATGAAGCATCAGCTTGTCGGGGAGTTGAAGGGCACGTTCCTGAAATTGCTGTACCAGAAAACATTTCAGGAGTCCGACATTTTCGAAACCGTGAAAAATCGCGTTGCTGACATCCAGGCCAATGATGAAATCGATGCGATTCGGCACAATATCGACGGCATTATGGCATCCCTATGCGGGCTGATTGCCAATAAAAAGACAGATCATCACAATAAAACCATAGAGCAAGTGATGATGTATATCGCTGAGATGTATAGTGATCCTGATCTGAATTTATACCGGGTGGCCGAAAAGGTCGAGCGTCCAGAGAAATATATCTCCAACCTGTTCAAAGAAGTCACAGGGAAGAATTTATCGGATCATTTGGAACAGGTAAGGATGGATCAAGCGGCTAATTTGTTAAAAGGCGATACGTATACGGTCGATGAAATTGCTGCCCGTGTCGGATACAATAGTTCGCACTCTTTCCGCAGAGCGTTCAAGCGAGTGCTCGGTGTTTCGCCGAGTTCGTATCGGCAGTCTACGACGGAATGAGGATTAAGGAGCTAAGCGGCTTGATGCCCTTAGCTCTTTTTGCGCTTTTTTGAGTGGTGGTGGAGGTGGCGGCGATGGATGTCGAGGTTGTGGAGCGCGGATTATTGGATGGATTACTCTCCCGTTTTGTCTCTCAAAAGTGCAAAAATACAACCTTTTTGGCTAATTTATGGTTAGTACTGGTAAATACGTGCAAATAGGCAATCTTTTTAACGTTTTTCATCATAATTTCCTGAAATCACTCGGAATAGATGCCTTTTTGCATCATTTTCCAATAAAAGAAGGGGGAATCTCTTTGGAAAAGTGCTCTTTTGCACTTTTGACAGGAGTAGGGTGACTTGGTGGGAGGGTTTTTAGAGGAATACACCAGCTATCCCAGCCACTCCGCCCCACCAGTAACCCCAGATATTGCAGAGAGCGTTATGGCAGACCCTTATTTGAAATTGGATTTGACCGCACTACCCGCATTACGGACTAACGCTGCCACATTGAGCGAACGGGGATGATCACACGACAGATGTACCCTCGATTTACCGCCAATTGTACGTGGAATAACGCAATTGTACCTTTTATAAACGGCCGATTATCCCCTAAAATAAGGCTCAAGAAAGCGCAAACATTTGTGAGACAGATGATCTTAGGGGGTTTTGTTTTGGATAAAGGACTAGTCACCAGTCAGAGATCGCTGATCAAAAGCAGTCGACCTGGTTTGAGGGAGGCAGCGACTCGAAGCTTCAAGAAGCATTGGCAGCTGTATCTGCTCATCATTCCACCAGCGTTGTATTTCCTCATATTCAAGTATTATCCGATATTAAACGCGGTGCTTGCTTTTAAGGACTACAATGTCACGAAAGGTATTTGGGGGAGCCCCTGGGTAGGGTTTAAAAACTTTCAGTTGTTTTTTGAAAATCCGTTGTTCTGGACATTAGTGAAAAACACGATATTAATCAGTGGCTATCTGCTGATTGTTGGTTTCCCGATCCCTATTTTATTGGCACTGGCAATTAATGAAGTACGCAATCAGCGCTTCAAGAAGCTTGTCCAACTGGTTTCCTTTGCCCCTTACTTCATATCTACTGTTGTGATGGTGTCCATTATTATGCTGTTTCTGGCGCCTCGACTTGGCTTTGTGAATGTGGTGATGAATCATTTCGGCATGGATTCGATTAATTTCCTCGGAGAGCCGGGCATGTTCCGCTCGATCTACGTGTGGTCTGACATTTGGCAGACGGCTGGTTATTATTCGGTCATTTTCTTAGCTGCTTTAGCAGGCGTGGATCCTTCGCTGTATGAGGCGGCCAAAGTAGACGGTGCATCGCGCTTTCAGAAAATTATACACGTCGATTTGCCAGGCATTTTGCCTACCATTATTGTGGTCCTTATCTTGAATGTGGGGAATGTGATGGCGATAGGCTTCGAAAAAGTGTATTTATTGCAAAATCCACTGAATACGGTCAATTCCGAGATTATCGCGACCTATGTGTACAAAGTGGGACTGCTGAATGCGAATTACAGCTTCGCTACAGCTGTCGGATTGTTCAACTCGGTCATCAATTTGATCTTGCTAATTGTTGTTAATGGCATGGCTAAGAAATTTTCGAATCATAGTATTTGGTAAAAAGGAGTGCAGCTATGTCTACGATCAAAGCAAAGGTAAAAGATTCGCTAGGTGATAAAATTTTCTTAATAGCCGTCTACGTACTTCTGAGCTTATTACTCGTTGTTGTTTTATATCCGCTTATTTATGTCATTAGCAGCTCGTTCAGCAGTCCAGCTGCTGTCACTTCCGGAAAAGTATGGCTGTGGCCTGTAGAGCTGTCACTCAAAGGGTACAATACCCTGATTCATAACGAGAAAGTGACGATAGGTTATGCGAATTCCCTTTTTTATACAGGCGTTGGAACCATTATTAGTGTTGTTCTTACGATTATGATTGCATATCCACTTTCTCGAAAAACGTTCTTCGGCAAAAATGTGCTCATGATGCTAATCACGTTTACGATGCTATTCAGCGGTGGGTTAATTCCGACTTACTTGGTCGTTAAGCAAATGGGACTGATTGATACGAGGTGGGCGCTGCTCATCCCTAATGCGATTTGGGTGTGGCAGGTAATCATCACGAGATCCTTTTTCCAAACGGCGATTCCGGATGAATTGTTTGATGCTAGTGAAATTGACGGTTGCAGTGACTTCCGATTTCTAAGAAGTGTCGTCATCCCGTTATCCAAACCAATCATCGCCGTTCTTGTACTCATTTATGCTGTCGGCCAGTGGAACGCGTACTTCGATGCTTTGATTTATCTCAAATCGGCTAGTTTGTTCCCGCTGCAGTTGATTTTGCGCAGTATTATCATTCTCAACAACAGCTCGAATGCCACGGATGCCTTGAAGCAAGTTGAGCGACAGCAGTTGGCGGAAGCATTGAAATATTCGCTCATTGTCGTCACAACATTGCCGGTGTTGATTATTTATCCGTTTGTCCAGCGGTTCTTCGTGCAAGGTATGTTAGTGGGTTCTGTCAAAGGGTAAGCCGCAGCCCCGCCATGTGAAGGATGGAGGCCATTGAAAGGGGTGATTCGTTTAAAGGTAATGCTGGTCGTCGATCTACGTTCGGGGTTATACTAAATGTATGAAAAAAGGGAGCGATACATGTGAAAAAGGGTCTTGTAAGCGCACTAATGGTCATTATGGTAGGTAGTTTATTTCTTGCCGCATGCTCGAAGGATGACACAGCATCCGTATCACCAGCAGCAACGGGAGCTACGAAAAGTGGTCCTGTCGCGATTAGCATGTTTGCACAACAAGATACAGCGATTGACTTGAAGACGAATAAATTCACGAAATTCATGGAAGAGAAGTTCAATGCGAAGTTTGATTTTGAAATCATCCCGTTTGATGGTGCCAAAGAGAAGAGACAGATCTCACTGGCAAGCGGTGATTATCCGGATTCCTATATGTTGACGGCTTGGATCGACCAATTCTCACAAGCGGATATTCTGAAATACGGTAAGCAAGGTATTCTCATTCCTTTGAATGATCTGATTGATCAGTATGCCCCGAATATTAAGGCAGCTATGGCTAAGGACGCTACATTGAAGAGCTTTAGTACAGCGCCGGATGGCAAAATCTATGGACTAGGTTCTTATACGCAATGTTTCCATTGCTCCTATCCGAACAAAATGTGGATCAACACGAAATGGTTATCGAAAATGAATCTCGAGATGCCGAAAACGACGGAGGATTTCAAGAAAGTTCTTCAAGCTTTCAAAAAGGGTGATCCTAATGGGAATGGCAAAGCAGACGAAGTTCCGCTAAGTGGATCGACAGAGGATTTCGGCGTGCATATCATTCCGTTTCTCATGAATGGTTTCATCTATGATGATGACCGCAATTACCTGACGATGTCGAATGGCAAGGTCGATACAGCAGCGAATAAGCCGCAATGGAAAGAAGGCCTCGCATATATTAAATCGTTGTATGACGAAGGGTTAATTGATCCAGGGGCATTTACGCAAAATGCGGAAGCGTTCAAGAAAATTGGCGAGAACGCAGGAACGCAAATTCTTGGTGCTGGCGCCGGCATGCATCCTGCTATTTTCGTAAACATTGATAAAGGAAATAAAAACTCGGCCGATTACAACCCAGTACCACCGCTTACAGGGCCAAACGGTTCCCTTGCAACGCATGATGGTGGTGGTTTGACGCCAGGAGCGAAATTCGTCATTACCAACAAAGCTACTAAAGAAGAGCAAATCACGTTAATCAAAATGGTAGATTATATGTTTACTTTTGAAGGTCAGACGAATGCTGCATCAGGTATGGAAGGGATTGACTGGAGAAAACCCAAAGAAGGCGAGGTCGCTCTTGGTAAAGGTGTGAAACCACTCATGGCATCAATTCCAGCTGTGGAAGGAGAAGCGCCACATAATGCAGGCTGGAGCGGAATGGGACACTTCTACCAACCAAGCGAGTACAGAGACAGCATTGTTCAAGGAACAGATGTGTATGATTCCGCGAACTATGAACGCAGATTATATAATGCAACGCTCTTGTACCAAGGCCATGAACCGAAAGAGATTTACCCTGTCTGGGCCGTATGGGTGGATCCGGCACAAACGGATGAAGCGAGTATTCTCCAAACGAATCTCAAAAATTATATCGATCAGAACGCATTGCAATTCATCACGGGAAATAAAGATTTGACGAAAGATTGGGATGCTTATGTGAAAGGACTGGATAATTTGAAGATTGGCCGTTATCTGGAAATTTTGCAAAAGGCGTACGACAGTTCTGCCTATAAAAAATAGGAACAGAGAGAATCAGGTGCCCTATGTTCAAACATAGAGCACTTGATTTTTTTGTTACGAAGGGAGAAGAGAAAATGACGGATACATGGGCTGACCGTTGGGTGAACCAGCGAGGAGGGCTGCCACACATCAAGGAGAAATTACTCCGTAATGAACCGATTGTCATCGCTTTCTTTGGCGGTTCTATAACAGAGGGTGCAGGGGCATCGGACATGAATGCCACCAGCTGGCGTGCGTTAACGGAAAGCTATTTAGTGCAACGTTTTTCATCTGAAAAGGTGACGTGTATCAATGCGGGCGTTGGTGGAACGACGTCTACGTTCGGTGCTCATCGGCTGCAGGCGCATGTTTTGTCTCAAGGTGAAATTGACTTACTATTCGTTGAGTTCAGTGTGAATGACGGTGAGGATCGGGAGGAATCGATCAGAGGTATGGAAGGGATTGTACGACAATGTCGGCGGCTATCGCCTCGTACAGATCTCTGTTATATCTACACGGGAGCGGATAAAAATTTGACCGAAAGCCTGCCATTCAACATCGCTGTCCACGAAGAAGTCGCAACGCACTATAACATCCCTTCCGTTAACTTTGCTGCGAGGGTATACAGCATGATACAGACAGACGAAGTACGGTGGGAAGACCTTGCATCAGATCGGGTACATCCGAATGATGCGGGGCATGCCTTGTATGCTGCTTTTTTGGAGGAGTACCTAGATGGGGTATTGGGTGCAAATGAGTATTTGGGTAGAGTAGAAGGAGCAAAGGAGTACCTGGATGAAACAGTAAGTGCAAAGGTGAAGCGGGATGGAGTGCAAGGTGCGAAAGCGTGCCTAGACGATGATGTATCCCTCCCTCCTCCAATTAATCACAATAATTACGAATATGCGGAGATGTCTGAGGTAGAACTGACGGATGGCTTGGTAGGTTTGGAATGGGTGACGTTATCTACAGAGCCATTGATGAACTGGCGCTATGACACTCGACATCTGTATACGGATACTCTCCATGCTTCGTTTCCCTTCACAGTGTACGGGCAGAGTGCTGGCATATTGCTGCTGTGCGGGCCGGACTCGGGGGTGTTCGAATACGCCATAGACGACGAACCGTTTCAGCCAATTGATCTATTTGATCATTGGTGTTTACAAGCATATCGCCCCATTATGGCTATGTTTCCTATTCATGCGGAGCGGAAATGCAGACAAATTACCATCCGTCACACAGGGAAGAAAGATGCGCGGAGCACGGGGACGAGTCTTCGTATTTTGAAATTGTTGAGTAATTAGAGCAGCAAGTTGAAGTGAGCTAAGAGTAGCTGGCGGAAGTGTAAGGAGTAGTAGGAGTAGTGTGAGTAGCAAAAGTAGCCTGAGTAGTAGAGTAGAAGTAGCAGAAGTAGCAAAAATAGCTTGAGTAGAAGAGTAGTAGAAGTAGAAGTAGTGTGAGTAGTAAGAGTAGTAGAAGTAGTAGAAGAAGTAGGATGAGTAACAAGAGTAGCAATAGAGTAGCAAGAGTTTAAAGTAGCTAAAATGTTCCTGAAGTGAGCCCCTCACAAGTCAAATCGACTTGCGGGGCTTTTCAAGTTTAAAGCATTAACTGGAAAACCTACATCTATTTCGAGCAAATTTAGCTGATTTAAGTAAATAACTGGAAAACCTCCAGTTATTTTTGGCCAATTGTATGTTATTCGCGGGAATGGTGGGATTTAACTGTAGTTTTTCCATCTAAATGGAATAATCAGCTGGATTTGGCGGATTTAACTGTAGTTTTTCCATCTAATTGGTGCCCGCACTGGGGCCAGCCCTGCATCCTAGGCTGATGTCATTTCTGGATGCCCGCACTGGGGCCAGCCCTGCATCCTAGGCTGATGTCATTTCTGGATGCACGCACTGAGGTCAGCACGGCATCCTGGGCTGATGCCATTTCTGGGTGGCTGCACTGAGGCCAGCCCTGTATCCTGGGCTGATGCTATTTCTGGGTGCCAGCACTGCCGCCCGTGCTGATGCCTAGCCTGTGAGCTCTGAAAAACCCAAGCAGAAAAGAAGGAGCATAGTGCCCTATTTCCTTGCTCCTGATGCCCTCGCCATGTAAGATAGAGCACATAACAACAAGAAGAAGGTGCATCTAGGATCTATGTGGACGTATACTGCAAATTTGATTCGTGATTTATCGCCTAACGTGAAGCGGTTCATTGCGACAGAAAGCTTGTTTGGCATCGGAGTCGGGATCTCAAGCCTGATCCTTAACTTACATTTATTAGACCTTGGTTTCTCCAAAGGCGATATCGGCAAAATAACGTCACTTGGGGCACTTACGGTTGGCTTGGCCAGTTTGCCGGCAGGGTTCATCGTGAAGCTGATCGGACGCAAAACGATGCTCGTCATCGGCATGCTCTTAGCCTTCCTGTCCTTAGTCCTCTTCGGTATCGGGACTAGTATTGGCGCGGTAACCGTCGCGCAGTTGGTGTATTCACTCGGGATTACGGCAATTGTGAACTCTGAGATTCAATTGATTTTCCAATATTGCCGCACGAAAAGGGAAGAAACAAGTGCCTATTCGCTCTTGTTCGCGATTTTTACGCTATTCACCGGTCTAGGCACGTGGCTTGGTGGATATTTACCCGATTGGATACCGGGACAGACAACCATGTACCAATACGCCTTCTTCGTTGCTGGCGGGTGCTTAGGTCTCTCAGGCATATTGCGAGGAATTCTGCTGCCGGCTAACCATACCAAGACCGAAGAAGGCAACGTCACCGCAGCAGAGAAACAGAAAGGCAGCGAAGCAGCGAAACCTTCCCACCAGCCGAAGAAACGGCATGGGATTTATTTCTTGCTGCTGCTTTCTCTGTTGATTTTCAACTCTGGATTTACGTTCGGACTGCTGAGTCCGTTCTTGAATGTCATCTTGAAATTCCGATTTCAAATGGAGGACGGGAATATCTCTGGTGTACTCGCGTTATCCGGATTCTTCTTCTTTATCGGCTCGATCGTTATGCCTTACGTTGTGGAGAGATGGGGCAGCCGAAGGACGTTCGTGTTCCTGTTTCTCTATAACATCCTAGTCGTGGGGCTCATGGCCGTGGCGATGCCAGCCACCGTATTTGCCATGCTGCTGCTCATTCGCGGAACGGGCTTCACGATGCTGAACAACTTGATGGACAGTCAATGCATGTCAGCTGTCGCCGAAGAAGACCGCAACCTGTTCGCAGGCATGCGAACCGTCTCCCGCAGCATCGGGAATACGATTGCCTCGTACTGGGCGGGCTACATTTTGGCTGGCAATCATGATTCGATGCTCTTCCTACTGACTGCGGGTGCTTTGCTTGTCGGGTATGTCGTGTACGTCTGGTTCGTGCAAGGGAAGCTGGATCAGAGACTGCAAGCTCAGACATGATCGAGCTGTGAATGTAGAAATAAAGAGCTCAACCTTGTAAATAAGGTGAGCTCTTTATTATGTCCGCAAATGCTAGCTTTGCGTTGAAAACCTGCTATCATGAAGTTAATAGTGAGCTTAGAATGAGAGAAGTAGGAAGGGAAGTAAAGCCATGCTAGCAAACAAAATGTTTCAAAAACTAGGCTTACAAATGAGCCCGGCAACTAAGCACAACTTGTATAGTGATTTTGGAGCAGCGTGTTTATTTAGTCTCTTTAATGTGGTCTTTAACCAGTTCTATATCGCACTTGCCATTCGACAAGGGGCTACGAATCTGGAAGTTGGGATACTCGCAGCCGCTCCGGCAATTGGCCTGCTGTTCTCGCCGATTTGGGCAGGGAAAATTGAACAATCAAGTCCCAAACCTTTTGTCATTATCCCCAATATCATTGGTAGAGCTCTGTTGTTGTTTCCGGCGTTCTTTGGTGCTCCCAGCGTCTATGTGGTGACGGCTATCATTTTTTACTTTCTAATGGGCATACAAGCACCAGCTTATCCCGCGCTAATTACACGTATGTATCAGCCAGAATTGCGTGGCCGACTCATGGGCTATGTTCGGGTTGCCATGGGAGCTATGATGATTCCACTTGCTTACATAGTCGGTGCGTGGACGGATAAATCAGGCCCGAGTGGACCCCTAATTACCGCATCCATAACAGGTGTTATAGCGATTCTTTTCCTAGCCCGCGTTAGGGAAATTGCTCCATCCGCGTCGATATCAGCACGTAAATCTTCATTTAGAGAACAACTCAAGCTTGTGCGAAATCACCGGGAGCTGCTCGTTTTTTTTGCCGCGACGACATTAACGGGCTTTGGCAACATATTAGCGAGTCCCCTATATCAGATTATCCAAGTTAAAGAACTGCAGTTGAACAACATTGAAATTGCACTGGCACGTATGACCTATTATGTGTGTTTATTAGTGGCCTATTTCGTTGTTGGTTGGGTAATTGATCGATTTTCTGCGAAGCAAACGTTGGTCTATGGACTGGCAGCGTTCACAATTGTTCCCTTGCTTTATGGGACTTTCGGGAATTATCCGGCCGTCATTATTGGTAGCGGAATTCAGGGAATCGGAGATGCCATCTGGGATATTGGTATTCTTGCCTATATTTTCCGTGTTGTACCTGGAAGAGAGGCCGTCGTGTTCGGCTTGCACTTAATGCTGTTTGGCATTCGCGGCTCTATCGCACCAATAATAAGCACGGGTTTATCCGATTACATGCCGATCTCCGGGATATTAATTGCGGCAGCCATTTGCGGGTGCATAGGAACAGTAGTTTTTTTGCTGCAAAAAGATAAGAAAGAAATGCCCCAAGCATTGCCCCGTTAAGATTCACTTAAGCCATTAGAAGCCTACTATGGAACGAGGAGACCGAACGGTGATAGCTTATCTAAAAAGGGTATACGAAGCATGGATTGACTTTCCCCGAAGAGAGGGAGAGGTCATTCGAGGCCAATATCAGATCAAACGTTTCCTCGGTATGGGAAGCTACGGGTTAACTTACTTGTGTCTGGACAAGAACTCCGGTCAAGAGGTCGTCGCGAAGCAGGCGAAACCAAGTAAAGGACAATTGGGCGAAGATCTATTGCACCGGGAGATGGCTATCATGAGTCAGTTAGAGCATTCGTCTATTCCCAAATGTTACACATCATTCAAAGAATCGAACCGTTTGTATATGATAACCGAGTATATCCAAGGTCGGACCGTAGAGGATTTGATTTTTGAAGAGGGAGCTCGATTTGAAGAAAAGGACGCTTTACGCTTCATTCGACAGTTATTGAACATTGTACAATTCATTCATGAGGAAGGTATCGTGCATTTGGATATTCGCATTCCGAATGTCATCTTAGAGGGTGACCGTATGAGTCTAATCGATTTCGGTCTAGCCGCTCGACTAGGTGAGCCAGCCCGATTAGCGCTAGATGCCGATGAAGATTTAATTCGAAGAAGGACCGTAGATGTCACGTCAGATCTGTATGCCATTGGCCACTTCTTACTGTATATGTTGTATTCGACGTATGAGTTGAAAGAAGAGCAGGAGGAGGCAGCTAGAGGATGGGAGCAAGAATTGCCGATAACCGCCCATACAAAGCGCATTATCCGCAAATTATTGCAAATCGATCCACCTTTTGCGAATGTTCAAGTTTGTATGGAGGAATTAGACGTTGTACTCGTATAAAAAGAAAAAAGCCACTTTCGCGGCTTCGGTTTAACTGGAGCTTCCACCTCTATTTTTATAATACCCATGACCATGATGGCTGCGTCCGTATCCTCCCCGGTGACTTGACGAGTAACGCCGGGTTACATACCCCCTATGATTAGAGCTGCTATGTCGATGACCATAGTGTCGTCCTCGTCTGGAATGCAGAAGAGATCCTAATAGTTTACGTAGTAAATATTTGATCACCATACATTCCCCCTTTCGCGGTTTACTCCTTATTACGATAAGAGAGAGGGATGGTTTCAGCTAATCATTGACTTGGGCCTGCAACCGCTCGAGTATACGACGCTTGCGATACAGCATTTTCGCAGCTTCACCAACATCCTTCAGCGTGCCGCGATTGATCCAAGCACCGAAGAGAATACCCGCAATGGGGATGAGCTGGAATAGCTTTTTCCACCCCCAATTATCGCGGTACGTAGCGAATACTTCGCGCCAACCTTGGAGTTGAGAGATCATCTGCACCTTCTCTTTGTCCGCAGCGGCGTAGTTCCCAAGCTCTTCGAGAATGGCCTTTTTGCCGACGATGTCGGAGGATGAGAATTGCAGAACTTTAATCGTGAAGATCCGCTCCTGCTTATCCTTGGGATCATAGCCATAGCAGATAGCCACTTCTTGGATGGTTTTCAAAGACAGTCCAAGGATGGCTGGAATATCGATAGCGAGCGTTAGAATCCCGCCAATCCCTGTCGTGGCGCCTTGCAAGGTAGCGATTTTAGAACGATTCAGCACAATCTCATCGGCGGTTTGATCGAGCACTTTCAGCGGCAATGAGCCCACGGATGCAATCGTAATCGCCTCAGGAAGATCATCTTGCTCACCTCGCTTATACACGTCCTCAACCTGTCGCAAGGTTCCCTTCTCCGAAATGAGATACTGCCCTCCTGCTTGCAAATAATTGCCGAGCTCATCTAAGGCTTCACCTATTTTTTTATTCAAAAACTTCGGCGTTAATCGGTCCAGTACTTGGAAAGGCAGCCGTCCCAGCTTCTCCCAGAACCACAGGTCTTTCTGTTCAGCTTCCCAGGCTTCTATCTCATGAAGGGCTTGTTGGAGCTCATTTGCCGTTTCTGGAGGGTGATTGCGATCAAGATTGTTCATGTTGTAAACAACTCCTTTCTACATCGTATACGTGTGGAATCGCATTTGGATGCAGATGAGTATCATTCCTAATCGCTGTTGAATTACTCTTTAACGGCTCCGATGACTATGCCTTTAACAAAAAAGCGTTGTAGAAACGGGTAGACGACGAGAATCGGAATCATTGCGATGAAGATTTGTGCGGCTTTTACACTCCGATTGGACAACAATTCTAGATCTTCAAAATCAATACCTGTTTTACTGAGGTCGCGTGCGACAACGATGGTCTGCAGAAGCGTGGCCAGCGGCCACTGTTCGGGAGATCTCATATATAACATGCCATCAAACCAGTTGTTCCAATGTCCTACCAGTGTGAATAGGGAGAGAGTTGCCAGGGCAGGCATGGATATCGGTAAGTAAACCGAGAAGAAAATTCGGAATGAGCTTGCCCCGTCCATGGTAGCCGCCTCATCCAATTCTTTGGGTATCGCACGGAAGAAATTCATCATGAGAATGATATTCCAGACATTGAGCAGATGGGGTAAAATGTAAACCCAGAACGAACCGACCAATCCGATTTTTTGTATGAGCAGGTAGTGAGGGATCAGTCCGGCGTCGAAGATCATAATGATCAGGAAGAACCAGACATAGAAGTTGCGTGGCTTGAATTCGATAGTACTTCTGGACAAAGGAAAGGCAGCGAGAACAGTTACCATCATCGCCAGAACCGTACCGATTAAGCTCCGCAATACGGAGATTTGAATGGCATGCAGGAAGTTATCATTTTGAAAAGTTTTCACATAGCTGTCCAGATTGAAATCGATGGGGAACAGCGTGACCAGATTCGATTCGGCGGCTGTTTTTCCACTGAGAGAGACAGCAAAGATATGCAGCATCGGTAAAATACAGAGAATGGAGACAAGGACTAGAAGTGTTACATTCGTATAATAAAACACTTTATAGGATGGATTTTTATAATACATAGCCTGTTCCTCCGAGATTCGTCATTTTTAAAATACACGGTAATTCGTCCATTTGTGCGAAATGTAGTAGCCGGCGCTGATTAGGATGAACCCGACAGCCGATTTGAATAGGCCAACCGTGGCAGCTAAGCTGTATTGCCCGCCTTGGAAGTTGCGGAATACAAAGGTATCGATAATATCTCCCTTTTCAAGGACAAGGGGGTTAATCAGGTTATAGATTTGATCGAAGTTGGCATTGAGCATGTTGCCTAGGGACAATGTGAACACGACCACCATGATGGGAAGCAGCGAAGGAAGTGTAATATGAATGGTCTGCTGCCATCTCCCAGCACCATCGATTTCGGCGGCTTCATACAGATCTGGATTGATACCAGATAAGGCGGCAAGGAAGACGATCGCTGAGAAGCCGAATTCCTTCCATAAATCACTCACGATAACGGTAAAACGGAACCAGTTCGCTTCGCCCAGAAACATAATGGGCTGTATATGAAGGGCTGCAACTAACCGGTTTAAAACACCGTCTAGTGAAAGCACGTCCAACAAGATACCCCCTAATATAACCCATGACATGAAATGCGGCAGGTACACCATGGTTTGAAGCGAGCGTTTTAACTTCATATTGCGGATTTCATTGATCAGTAAGGCGAAAGTGACGGGGACAGCCAAGCCAAATATTATTTTCAAAACAGAAATAATCAACGTGTTCCAAATGACTTGAACGGAGCCTTTCATTGTAAAAATAAGTTGGAAATTATCCCAACCAATCCACCTGGAACCAGATATGCCAAGCCATGGCTTGAAGTCCTGGAACGCCATGATGATGCCTGGCATGGGGGCGTATTTAAAGATCAAAGCAACCAATACTGCAGGCAGCAGCATGAGATGAAGCCTCCATGTTTTGCGAAGGGGATGATTTCGTTTCGCTCTTGCTCTTGCCGTTACGGGTGGCGATGATGTTATAATGGCGGTATCTTTCATACATTATTTTCCTCCTCGACTTCAATCTTTTGTTTATTTATCTTAGGATGGAAGCGTTTTTTTGTATAGAATACATATTAAAGGTGACTGTCAATATCTTAAGGAGGTTGTGCAATGAAGCGGCACTGGCCCATATTCCTGAAAATCAACGGTGTCATCCTTGTTCTCTTAATTCCTATCGTCATTCTATTCTCGTATTTCAGCAGAACCAGCTTCCAAGTCATTGATTCACAGATCACGGCGTATAACGAAAGCCAGCTGCTGTTCCTGAAAAACCAAATTGAAGTGGGGGCAGAGCGTCTATCTCTTTCCTCGAGTGTTTTGGCGCGTGACTCCTCCATTCTGAAGCTTCAGACGAGCATCTTGACGAAAGATTACTATGGGATGATTGACTTCCAAACCCAAGTAAAAGAAAAACTCTTTCTTCAGAGCTTCTCCAGCAACTGGAGCAATGATTTATCCATCTATCTGCCCGATACCCAACGAAGAATATCGACCAACCCCAATGATCGCTATGATCAGAGTGTCCTCGAAACGGCCGACAACGGGAAGTGGCAATTCCATGCTGGAGGATCTAACGAAACGTCGTACTATCAACTGTTTATCTGGGATCCGTACTTTTCCAAAAGCAGTCCACAGACGGTAAGTGCGATTTATGAGGTGCGTTTTGGACTAGATAATATTAGAAAAATGCTACGTTCATACAAACGAGATAGTCCAGGTTACTCGTTTTTGTTAACAAGCACTGGCGAGGTGTTCTCGGCTTCTGATTCAAGTAATGCTGACTTAGAGAGGCTGGGTGAAAGACTTCTGAAGGAGGGCTTAAACGAAGGCGGGCATCGAAGCATACAGTTGGAGGAACAGAAAGCTTATTTGAGCTATACCTTTCTGCCAAGTATCGAAGCTTATCTCATAGATTATGTGCCTCTAAACACGTTTCACGCACCGATTATTAAGAGCAGAAACCTGTTCTATATCAGTATGTTCGTGCTGGTTCTCCTTGGATTCGCCACTTCCTATCTCTTGTATCTTCATGTGCAGAAGCCGATTTCTTATATCATGAAAGGGCTCAAACATATGGAGATGGGAGATTATTCATTCCGTATCAACAAGCGGTTTCATAATGAATTTGATTACATGATGCTGCGCTTCAATGACATGGGGAATGAGATCCAACATTTGATTACCAATGTGTACGAAGAACAAAATCGTTCCCGCCTAGCAACGTTAAAACAGCTGCAATCGCAGATTAATCCACACTTTCTGTACAATTGCCTGTCATTCATCGCTGGTTGCGCGAAAGCTGGCTATACCGATACCATCAAACAGATGACGTATCATTTAGGTGATTATTATCGCTATACCACAAGAGTAGAGAATCAGATGCCTTTGTTAGAAGAAGAGGTTGATCTGGTCAATCACTACTTGAACATTTATTCGTTAAGGCTTGAACGTCTGGATTATCAGATTGATATTCCTTCGGATATGTTGAATGAACCTGTGATGAGGCTGATTCTCCAACCAGTTGTAGAGAACGCGATTGTACATGGCATTGAACCCAAACCAGGACCAGGAACGATCATGGTCTCGGGTCATCGGGAGTCGGATTGGAATGTGCTTGTTGTCGAAGATAGCGGTGTGGGAATGACGGATCTGGAGATCGCGGACTATGTGCAGAGTTTAGAACGTCCTATGGATGAACATACAGGCTGCGGACTGTGGAATGTGAATCAACGATTAGTTCAACGATTTGGTCCTGATGCAGGCATTAGCATAACTTCTTCCAAGCAGTTGTCAGGTCTCAGCGTAGCACTTCGTTGGAAATGAGAAGAAAGTAGGGAGGCTTGGTAGCGATGGTTCAGCTTCTGCTGGTTGACGATGAACCCATGTTATTAAAGAGCATGGTAGAGAATGATTGGAGACATATCGGTGTGGAAACTGTTTTTCAGGCAGCCTCTGGGTTGGAAGCCGTTGATGTGCTGGGGAAAACACCCATTGATATTGTTGTAACGGATATTCGGATGCCGGGCATGAACGGGCTGCAATTATGTAAATTTATACGCGATCACTATCCCCGGACCAAATGCATTCTACTTTCGGGCTACGGTGAATTCGACTACGCGCGTCAGGCAATTACGTACGGCACGGTGAATTATTTGCTGAAACCGATTAAGGACGAAGAGTTAATGGATGAGGTTGCCCGTGTCAAAACGCTCTTCCAGCAGGAATGGGAGCATGTAGGCTCCTTGGAAAGGGCTCGTCAGACACTTCATGTTCACCTGCCGTTATTAAAATCCAATTTATTAATTAACTTGTTAACGGGGAGCTCCATGTCTTCTTCTACACTCGCTGAACGAATGAAAGAGTACCAGCTTCCATTTGAACCGGGAAAGGACTGTTCTTTTATTCTAGTGAGAATGGATGATGGATTCGGGGATAAGGCGGAGGCTGACTCTTTGTTATTCGAATATGCCGTTCATAATATCGCTTGCGAGATTTTAGAAGCGAATTACCACGTCTGGTACTGTAGGGATACCTTCGGGTATTTATGCTTTTTGGTGCAGGACAAAGGCATGGGAGGATCTTTCGAACCAGTAGGTGATCAAAAGCTAGAGAAATCGGCTTATGAGCTGCAGTTGAAAGTATCAGCCTTTCTGAAAGGGCAAGTATCCGTCTTGATAAGCGATGAGGGGATATTTCCAGATGAACTCGCGCTGTATTACCGCAAATCATTGAATGAATTTCGCAAAGTTCCGCGAAGCGACAGGGAAGTCATGATTATGTCCGGGAAGCCTCGCGTGCAATCAAGGTCTCTGCAATCCTTATATAGTCCGCCAAGCATTCAACAGCTATTAGAAGCTGGACGGTGGGGGGATGTGCGCACGAAATTGCGTGATGTCTTTGAAGAAATGAACGCCAAGAAAATGGATACGGAAGAAAACATGATGGAAGTTACTTATACCTTGATGAATGCATTTCTGTATATCGCGCATCTACAAGGCAAAACATTGATGGAAGTATCGGGGATGGAGGCGGACGTGTCGCCAGATCCACGAATGTTATACAGAGCGGACCAAGTCATGGCGTGGGCAGAAGGCGTACTGGAAAGCATGGAATCTGGCAGCATACGCGAATTCAAGGACGGTAAAAACCAGCTAATTTCAAAGATTCATCGGTTTATTGAGACACATATTGCACAAGATGTTTCACTGCAAACGATCGCAGATCATGTGACTTTGCATCCAGTCTACCTGTCCTCTATGTATAAACAGGAAATGAAAGAAAATATCAGTGATTTCATCATGCGGTATAGGATGGAAAAGTCAGCCGTTCTGCTGGGTTCAACAGATATTAAAATTTACGAGCTAGCAAGTCAAATGGGTTTCCAAAACCCGCCTTATTTTAGCAAACTGTTCAAAAATTATTACGGGGTTACGCCACAAGAATACCGGGATCGGCACATCACCTAAATCTTAACAATTTCATACACCATCTTAAAACTTTATCACTTACCCCGCTGAAAGCGCTGTATTAATATAAAGGTGCAACGTAATACAGCTTAAAGGGAGGATCTTGATAGAAAATGAGTAAAAAACGATATCTACTTGCTCTTGCAGGGATGATGGTGTTCTCTCTTGTTACCGCTTGTTCGCAAAGCGCCAACTCCGGTGAAAAGGGAGCGGAAAATTCACCAACGTCTGCAGCGCAGAAGGGCGCTTCTGCCGACGCCATCCAAAAGGGAACATACAAGTTTGAAACACCGGTAACGATTACGACGGTCAAAGCCACTGACGCCACCATGAAGTTCAAGAACGGTGAGACCATGGAGAACAATGTGCATACCAAGTGGGCACACGATCAATTAGGTGTGGATCTGAAAGTTCTGTGGCAAGTACCTGGCGAACAATTCAATACGAAGTTGAGATTGATGCTGACAGCCAATGAATCATTGCCTGATGTGCTGACTACGCAGGATATGACTTTGTTGGACGAATTGATTCAATCGGGCAAGTATCGAGATATCACAGCAGATTTTGAGAAGTATGCTTCTCCCAAGATGAAACAAATCTACAACTCGAATCCATTGAATTGGAGCCAAGTCACATACGGCGGTAAGAAAATGGCCATTCCGAACTTTGCTACTGCTGGGAATGACAACCCGGTCATGTGGGTTAGACAGGATTGGTTAGATAAACTTGGAATGAAGGCTCCTAAGACATTTGAAGAGCTGGAAGCTGTCATGCAAGCATTCTTGGACAAAAAGCCTGGCGGATCTGACAATGTGATTCCGCTTGGAGCAAGCCTAGGTTCTGGTGGTTCATCTCCTAATCCCTTCACTAGCTGGCTTGGAGAGACTTCTTGGGTGTTCGGGGCTTTAGGCACGGTACCTTATCAATGGTTGGTGAAGGATGGGAAATTGGTCCACGGATCGACGTTTCCAGCGATGAAAGATGGTTTGGCGAAACTTAGGGACTGGTACAATAAAGGCTATCTTTCCAAAGAAGCGGGCCTTCATGACGAGAATAAATTAGCGGAATTGATTGCTCAAGGTCGCGTAGGTATCGTCGTGGCTCCTTCGTGGATGTCAGGCTGGCCGAACACGGACATGCAGAAGAACGTGGCGGGATCCATCATGAAGCCGTATCCGCTGCCAACGCTGAATGGCAAAATTGAAGCCCGTGACACGACTTACTTAAGAGGCGGCTTATTAGTTAAAAAGGATTTCGAACATGTTGATGCGCTATTCCTATACTTGAATCGGATCTTTGGTGCTGTAAACCCTGAAGAGGGCAGCGAGTTTGTGAATGGGTGGGCGAAGGATTACGATTATACAATCAAAGCGGATGGCACTTACTCTGTGACCGAAGCAGATATTCCGGGAGGCAAAGTAAGCCCAGCTAAATATTTGCTAATCGAACCGAAGGATCCATTTATCGGGATGAAATTAAGAGCAGACGTAAGCAGAGGGAAAGCGCCAGTCACGCCGAGTGAGAAGAAAATTGCAGTTAGCGGTCAGGATGGCCTGAAGGCTGCTGAGATTGTCGATGATGGCTGGAAAGCCGGCATCTATATTCCTCAAGCGTATACAGGTGCGAATACGCCTGCGATGCAATCCAAGGGTGGTATTCTCGTCAAACTGGAGGGGGATACATTTATCAATATTATTTATGGCAAGAAACCTGTTACGGAATTCGATAATTTCGTGAAAGAGTGGAAGAGCCTAGGCGGCGATGATATGACCAAGGAAGTTAATGATTGGTATTCAAAAATGAAGAAATAGTTGAATGGGGCCCGCTGGTAATCAGCGGGCTTTTTGGCGCCCGCTTAAGCTAATTTCATTATTCAACAGATAAAGTTATCCACTAGAATCGATAATTTTAGCATCTTTTTGCTGGCTAATCATTTGTTTATGAAACCCTGAAGTTAGCTATTGGGGAGGTGATAATATTTTTAACCCAAAAAGTCCTTATGTGTCAAAGGTTTCAAATTCTGAAATTGACTCGTAAATCCATCTATTGCTCCAAAAGGGCGGAAATCAGCAGAAAAAACAACATAAAATCCATTTAATTTGTTTGGGGTGGTGGAGGAAGGTTTGTGCTTAGAATGAAGAGGTAGAGGTAGAGGTAGAGGTAGAGGTAGAGGTAGAGGTAGAGGTAGAGGTAGAAGTAAAAGTGGTAGCAGGAGCAGGAGTAGTGCTCAATTGAGTAGATAGCTTTCAAATAGATGTAAAAAATGCAGCTAATCTAGCCGTTTTGACGGGGATTTAGTAATTAAATGGAAAAAGTACATCTAATATAAGATAGATTATCGTATTGGTGGCTTGTAGAGGGAATTAGCTGTAGAAAATCCATCTATTGCTTCAAATGGGCGGAAATCAGCAGAAATAATAACATAAAATCCATCTAATTTGTTCGTGGCGGTGGAGAGTTTGTGCTCAGAAGGTAGAGGTAAAAGTAGTATCAGAAGTAGAAATAGATGTAGGAAATCCAGTTAATCTCCAAATGGGGGCAACGTTCATTATGTGGAAATCTTAACAAATTCCTAGGTCATCTTAAAACTTTATCTCTATCTCACATGTAAGCGCTGTAATAAGATGAAGTAGGGGTGATCCTAGTGAAGTTTACGAAGAGGATAATCGTTGTAGTGACGGTTCTAGTTCTCACGATTGTCGGAGCCGTCGTCTTGTATGCTTCAGTGGGTGCTGATTCGAGTCAGACTTCAATTGCGACGGTGAATGGCAGCGTGATCACCATGCAAGAATTCAAGCGTGAGTTGGAGAAACAAAGAACACCGGTTATCGACTATTTCTATCGGTCAAAAGGTGTGGCCTATGGTAGAAATTTCTGGAAGATGGAGTACCAGGGCGAGAATCCAGAAGAGACAGCAAAGAAGAGAGCCCTAGATGAAATTACTAGGCTTAAGATTGAACTGGAACTTGCCGAGCGGCAGGGTCTGATCCAAGGGACCTCTTATGAGGATTTGCTCCATAAGATGGATAGGGAGAATAAGCGAAGGCTGGCCGCCGTGCAAGCTCGTGAACCCATTTACGGGCCTGTCCAATTGGATGAGAGCACGTTTATGAACGATTACATAAGCAAACTGCGGATGCAATTGAAGGAGAGGCTATCCGAGAATGAGTTGAACGTGACGGAAGAGGATCTAAAGCGGCATTACGAGCTTCTCAAGGATACGTTGTTTACCGTAGAGGACAGGATCAGATTTCAAAAAGTCTCCGTTTCGTATAGGGAAGATGAACAAGGAAACGTGAACGATTCAAAGAAGCAAGCCATCCAGAAACGGATGGAAGACATAAAACTCCTTTTGGATCAAGGGGAAGAGATGGGGAGCGTCATTAGCAACCTGCAAGATGAGAAGGATCCGTTCGTGGTTCGCTTTACCGAGGAGAATTTGAATAAGGATACGGCCGGCACCTATTTCAAGTCTCAAGCCATTCTCTATTCCGTACTTACTCATCACATGAGTATCAATCAGGTGAGCTCTGTTTTCGATGAGACTATGCAGGGAGAATACGTCCTTGTTAAGGTGGTGGATAGGGAAATTGGCGGCTATCAAAGTTATGAAGAGAGCAGACGAAATGTGTGGAGGAGTTATGTGGACACCGTCTATGGTGACTATTTGGATACATGCATGCGAGAAGCGAAAGTGAAGATCGATGCGAGCGCCTATAAAAAGATTCACATGGATTGAACGATTTTCACATCATTCTTGGAAGCGGTTACTTGAACTCGAGGGAAGTGGCCGTTTTTTAAGATAAATATTAACCGTACTATTCTCATGCGATTAGTTTGGTTAAATCAATGATAAGGAGGATATGTAATGAAGAAAACGAAAAGATTCAGGCTTGTAGGTTTGATTCTGGGAATCATTATCTTGGTAGCAGGATTCGTACCAGTAGCCGCACCAGCAACGGTTTATGCATCAGGCTCCGTTTATTATGTGGATGCGATAGACGGCAATGATGCGAATGCTGGAACGGCTTCTGGATCAGCTTGGCAATCGCTGAGTAAAGTTAACAGTACCGTCTTCCAGCCTGGCGACACTATTATGTTCAAAGCAGACGGTGTATGGACAGGTACGCTTTCTCCCCAAGGCTCAGGGACAGAGGGGAATCCCATTTCGATCGACATGTATGGTACCGGCCGCAAGCCATTGATCGCCGGGGCTGGCGCAGCAGCAGCTGTCTATTTCAACAATCAGGAGCAGTGGGAAGTCCGAAATCTGGAAATCACCAATGATGCGGCAACGAAGGCAGTACGCAGAGGAATCCATGTGGACGGCACCAGTGGTGGCTATAGCAATCCTAGAGTGTTTAAGCATTTTCTTTTTGAAAATTTGGAGATCCACAATGTGAAGGGAGATACGGCAACCGATTACGCCCATAATGGCGGTATTATCGTCTGGGGAACGAATTGGGATTATCACGTATCCGATGTTGTGGTGAATAACAGCAAGATTTATTCCGTAGACAGCGTGGGCATTTACATTTACGGGGCGCAGAAGAAATATTCGGCTGACTCCAAAGTGACCAACAACGTCATTTACGATGTTGGCGCTGATGGCGCGTTCATCTTGGATACGACCAATGCGCTGATCGAAAACAACATCGTGCATGACACGCATGTAAGAGCCAGCGGCTATCATGTTCCGCTGTGGGTATTCTCAGCTAAGGATGCGTTGATTCAGAATAATGAGGTCTACAATACAGCGCCGGGCGGAGACGCTATGGCTTATGATGCGGATTATAAGAGCGACGGAACCATTATTCAATATAACTACAGCCATAACAATGCAGGCGGTGCCTTCTTGGTTGTCAATGATGGTACGGTTGCGAGCAACGCCAATACCAACACGACAATCCGCTATAATATTAGCCAGAATGACAGCGGTGCCGTATTCAATTTTAGCGGAACCCCGGATACTACCCATATCTATAACAACACGGTATATCTACCTAGATATTCGAACGCGAAAGTGGTGGATTATTTAAACTGGGGCGGGTATGCCAAGAATACGTACTTCACCAACAATATCATCACGAATCTCGGAACGGGCGGTTACAATTTCGCTGGGAGCACGAATAATGTGTTTGATCACAACCTGTTCTATGGCAATCATCCAGCCAGCGAACCGGCGGATGCGAATAAGATTATCACGGATCCGCTGCTTGCCTCTCCGGGTTCGGGAGGTATAGGGAAAGATACGGTTGTCGGATACCAGCTTCTTTCTACATCCCCGGCTATTGGAGCGGGCAAATTGATGTCGAACAATGGAGGCAAGGACTACTTCGGCAACCCGGTGTCGGCCGTGCAAGTGCCGAACATTGGCGCTTACCAAGGTCCAGGACTGGATCCTAACAATCTTCCTCCGCTCCCACCGCCGCCAGTTGAAGAGAATCTATTAAAGAATGCGGGATTTGAAACAGGAGATTTCACCAATTGGCCTACCCATTACAATGGGGTTACTATTGAGAGCAACAATGCGCTGACGGGCATTTATGCAGCTAAGCTGACAGGGAATACTGCGGGCGTTGAGCAGACTATCAGTGGATTGTATCCGAATACGATCTACAAATTGTATGGAAATGGCAAGAGCGTTGGCGGTGGTGATGCCGTATTTGGCGTCAAAAATTATGGTGGCAGCTCCAAAGATGTGCACATGAGCGCTACCAGTTATACGAGGAAAGAGCTTACGTTTACGACGGGCAGTACCAACACAAGCGCTACGATATATTTATATAAAAGCGGTGGCGGCGGGGACGTTTACTTCGACGACTTGGAATTAATCCAGTATAGCGCATCGCCAGGCGGACCTGTTGAACCTGATCCCGTCTATACGGAAGGTTCTGATGATGAGTTTAATGAGGCCGAACTCCATTCACAATGGCACTGGACCCGAGAGAACCCAGCGAAATGGTCGCTGAGCACGAACCCGGGTTATATGAGAATTGTCAGTGAGAACGGAGACATCGCGGGCGGAAGTGCCGATGCCAAGAACATCCTTCTAACAGGTGCGCCTGAAGGAAACTGGGCGATCGATACGAAGCTTGAAGGCAAGCCGAATTCGCAATGGTCGCAAGGCGGACTGGTCGTCTATGTAAATGACGATACCTATATCCGGATGACCCGGTTGTATGGCAGCGGCAATCAGTTGCAGTTTGACGTTAAGGTTGGCGGTGTGCGTACGCATATGGAGGTACCCGATACGATCGGGTCGACGGTATCCCATCTTCGCATTGTTAAGTACGGAGATAAGTATGCCGGCTATTATTCGGTAGACGGAGTAGCTTATACCCAGATAGGTAACACCGTAATTACTAGTCTTGATGATCCCAAAATCGGTCTCATTGTCTGTGGTGGAACTGGACTTACTGCGAACTTTGACTATTTCCACATTGCAACTAGCGGTATAACGGAACCGCCGCCCCCACCGCCGCCTATACCTGTCGCGGTGTCTGGCGTCACGTTGAATAAATCGGCATTGAGTCTGAAAGTCGGCGGCACATCCACATTGTCAGCAGTCGTATCTCCTTCTAATGCTGCCAATAAAGCGGTGACATGGAGCTCGAACAATGCCGCCGTAGCGCAGGTGGATGCGGCTGGTATCATCACGGCTGTGGGTGAGGGAACAGCTTCTGTTACTGTAACCACAGTAGATGGTAACAAAACGGCCGTTTGTTTCGTAGAGGTTGTGTCTGCGAGTAACTTGCTGAACAACCCGGGTTTTGAGGCAGGGGATTTCAGTAACTGGCCATCTAATTTTAACCAGGCAGCCGTTGTAAATACGAACACCCATACAGGAACTTACGCTGCCAAGTTGGCAACCGCATACGGCGGGATCGAGCAGATCGTAACCGGACTTACACCAAATACAACGTATACACTGTCTGCATGGTCCATGGGGATCAATGGTGAGTTCGGCGTCAGGGATTTCGGCAGTTACAAACGCCAGGTCTATATTAATTCGACGGCGTATACGAAGAATGAAATAACGTTTACGACAGGAGCCACAAACACAAGCGCGACCATTCTCATGTACAAACGTGCAGCTGCTGGCGAAGCCTATTTTGACGATTTCGAACTTGTCCAGAATAGCACGCCGACTACGCCGCCACCCATTTCGGTAACCGGGGTTTCACTGGATCATACTGGATTGAGTCTCAACATCGGCGCGGCAGCTACATTGTTGGCTACTGTTGCGCCTGCCAATGCTGCTAATAAAGCGGTAAGCTGGAGCTCAAGCAATCCTACAGTGGCGACTGTGAATGCGAGTGGCGTCGTAACGGCTGTTGGCGTGGGAACTGCTTCGGTTACCGTGACGACTGTTGATGGCACCAAAACGGCCCTTTGCGTTGTGGAGGTTGTGCCTGCAATTCCAGCAATTAATCTGCTGAACAACCCTGGATTTGAGTCTGGGGATTTCACGAGTTGGCCATCGCATTTTAACCAATCAGCCATTGTGAATACGAACACCCACACAGGGACATACGCAGCCAAACTGGCAACTGCTTACGGGGGGATCGAGCAAATCGTAACGGGACTAACGCCAAACACAACGTATACAATCTCAGCATGGGCCAAAATAGTGGATGGGGGCAGTGCGCAGTTCGGCGTTAGAAATTTCGGCAGCTACCAACGTCAGGTGTATGTGAATTCTGTGGATTATACAAGGAAAGAATACACGTTCACTACAGGAAGCACGAATACTAGTGCGACGATATTTATGTACAAACATGTCGTGCCTGGTGAAGTTTATTTTGATGACTTGGAGCTTGTTCAGGTCAGTCCTTGATCTGTTTCAGTGCATGGCAACAATGAATGAGTAAGCAGAAGAGGTTGATTGCATGTACATGAACGTGTACGAGCAATCGGCCTCTTTTTGAAAACGCTAAAGCCGAGTGAAGAAGCTGTATAACCCTCCGCCTATTTACAAATAATACCTATGTTTACCTAATGAGGAGGGTATGGATGCAATGAATGAAGGCTGGAGAAGTAAACGAGGAATTGTCCTCTGGATCACCCTATTAATCGCCCTGATCGCTTCAGGATGCACGCAGAATAAAACGGTCAAAGTCGGCATCGAGGAAAATTTCCGCCCCTATACGTTTATTGATGGAGGCGAGAAGAAGGGCTTTGAGGTGGATTTATGGCAAGCGATCGCCGAAAAGTCGAAATTGAAATATGAGTTAGTTCCCATGGAAATGGGGGAATTGAATAAAGGATTGAAGTCTGGTGCTATTGATTTGGCGATTGCGGGGAAGACAATTACGGATGCACGCAGTAATGATCTTGAGTATTCGGATCCTTATTTTCAAACAAACTTAGTGATTCTGACCGCTTCCGAGAACTCGGTTATCAAAGGGAAAGATGACTTAGTCGACAAAGCGATAGCAACCGAAAATGGATCACCAGGGTTTTACTATGCGAGTGAAATTCAGGGGGCGAAAATCCACGGTTTTTCAAAAATCTCCGATGCCTATGCCGAGTTAAAAAGTCATACAGCAGACGCCGTTATCGTGGAGGAACGCAATGCCCAGGATTTTATGAAGAACACAGCGCAAGGGGCCGTGAAAATAGTTGGAGAGCCGTTCAACAAAGATAGTCTTGCTATTCTTGCCAAAAAGAAGAACAAGTACATCGGAAGAATTAACGAGGCGCTTCAATCCGTATCCAAAGATGGCACTTACGAAGACCTGTATACGAAGTGGTTCACGAGCAAACCCAAAATGATGCCGAATAAAATCAAAAAAGAAGTGGAACACGACTTGCAACATGAGACTTGATCATATGAGAAAATAGCTTGCCGAGAAATCGGCAAGCTATTTTTTTAAAATATCAGAATTTATATGTTTTACTTACTGAATTATGCTGAATTTCTAGATAAACGCTCCTGTCCTTCAAAGGACGGCGTAGCCGTTTATTTTGTGTGGCGTGCCCAGAGGCACGCATTATCTAGTTGGTGAAAGTCCAACCAAGGGAGGGGCCAGGCCACCTTTGTAGCTA
>NZ_LYPB01000045.1 GCF_001653565.1 Paenibacillus oryzisoli | reverse complement strand
GGTACAAATACCATACCGAATGAGCGGCCTTTTTGGCTACCTTTTTTTGGTTAATCAACAGGCCTGGAAAAAGTACAGTTATTTAGCTCTGTTTTTGCAAATATGACCGATATAGGCTGAATTAACCACATATTTTCCATCTAATAAAAATTTTGGAGTGGATTTGCAAATAATAGATGTACATTTTCCATCTAATTGAATATATGCAACGACTAAAAACCGATGATTAACGAGAGGGGAACTAATCAGACGAGTCACTTTCTTTCAACGAAAACAAACAAAAAGCATAAATAAAAAGCCCCGCGAGAATATCTCGGGGGCCCGACGTGTATGAATTAATGGTGTGGTGTGAGTAATTTATCTGCTAAAGATTGTTTGAGTTTCTTCATTGCCTCTGTCTCAACTTTGTTGCTTTGGGCGAATTTCGTCCCTGTTAATGCAAGCGCTTCCTTGACTGTCATTTCGACACGAATAATTTCTTCGCCATGCGGAATTTGTAACATTTTCATCACTCCTATGTCAGCTTTTAAAAGCGAAAACATTGATTCTACGCACTTTTAATATAACACATCATGTCAGGTTAAACAAGGGCAAACAAGCCCGTTTTTCAAATAAATAATGGGACTTGTCCGAGGGGGTGAACACCTTCAGGAAGGCATGAGTTGAGAATAGCATCAACGTTTTTTCAGTGAGATATGCACAGAAAAAATAACCGGTCTTAACCATGAAGATCATGATTAAGATCGGTTATATCTTTCGTACTATTTAACGGTAACAACGCAATTCCACGATTTCTGCATGCGCAGAGCCATTCGTTGATTTAACTACGACACGCAGACGGTTCGTTGGCACGGGGCTGTCTAACACATGGACATGATGACGTGTATGATTGTCCGTTGCTTCAACAACTGTTGTCCACGATTCACCAACCAAAGCTTGCACCGTATAATCTTTAACAAGTTCAGGAATAACTTCGAATTCGGTCCGATGATGATGCAAATTAATGAGATCCTCGTTCACGTCATCATTGAACGTTACATGTATTTCTCTTATCGGTTGAGCTTCTGTCCAGCTAGCTTCGAGCCATTCTTCCCCACCACTGACACCAGAGGAAGACCATAGATGCGGACTTCCGTAAGGCCGTTTGTGGCCGTCAGCAGCTTTGTCAGCCCCAAAAGCGGAAGTAGGCGAGAGAAGTCGGAAACACAATGGCTTCCGTCTGAAACTATGCGCGCTCCAGTCGATCACAGGTTGATCAGGATGCATGTCCCCGAAGTCAGCGGTACTTGTCGTAGCTGCATTATTGTTCTTAAAGGACAGAACGCCGGATTGCGGGCGGTCGGATAGATGTACAGCGAGTGCGGAGTTGCTTCTGAGCACGATGAATGCGTTCTGAGCATAGGCAGGCTCCCATTGCAAAGGAGCGTTGACCCATTGGTTAGTTCCCTCACGAACAGGCACTACAACGGATGCAATCAATGTATGCGGGACGTAATTCTGAGCTTTGCCTGTGTCCCAAAGTTCGACAGTAAGCTCTGTCGCAGCAGATGCATCGATAAGCAGCTCGATGCCATTAATAAACGGATCTACGGGCACTAGAAGCCCTACAGGTGTCTCCAAAAGATGAACACCAGCCGAATGCTCCAATGCCAGCTCTGTCAGTGTGCTGGAGGCCGACAGCGTCGCGCTTCGCACTAGATCTCCCTCGTCGTTATTCACAACGCCGAGAATCGAAGCATCCTGCCGCAGCAGCGTCTGCTGCAGCTCGTTCAAGTGCTCGCTGTGCAGCTCGCGCGGCGAAATTCCTTTGGCTGCGCATAGAGCTGCGCCCGTGCCTGCAGCTTCACCAATAACCGCACATGTCGCCATGACACGTGTTGTGCCGAAAGCAACGTGGGACGCGCTGATATTGCGTCCAGCCATGAGCATATTCGACACGTTGGCCGAATAAAGGGAACGGAACGGGATATGATAGGAACCATCCATATGCATATGTTTAGATCCGCTTTCCGTCGAATACATGCCTTGCGGCGGATGCAAATCAATCGACCAACCGCCGAAAGCAACGCGGTCCTCGAAGAACTCTTGTGCAATCACGTCATTCTGATTTAGGACGTAGTCCCCGACGAAACGGCGGTATTCCCTTTTCCCTGGAATCGAACCAATCCATTCAAGTGTTAAATTCGCGCTGTCGAATTTTCCGGAGTTTTTGATATAGTCCCAAATTCCATAGATAACGGAGGAAAGCTCATCGCGAATTCGCTCATTATCATGGACGGTGTCATGTTCGCCACCCCATTCAATCCACCAGTACGCACACCCATTATCGCCGCTGCGAATGACACGTTTCATAGGAATCGAGGTTTGCGTAATGTCTTTGGCAAAGCTCGGAGCTATATATTTGACTGGTCGCCCTGCATCCTTTGTGTAGAAGAGCAGCGTGCTGCCTAACGTGATATCATCCGGTACAAGAGGTGCCCATTCCTCGTTTAATTCATGCCTAGCTTCGCGGCCAATACGGAATTGGGCACCTGCAAGGAAACCAACCAGACCATCGCCTGTACAATCGAGAAACACACGACTTTCGAAACGTATTCTGCGTTCAGAGCCCATCATCCAACCTGTGACGGCTTGAATGGTGCGATTATGATCATCACCTGAGGCATCAACCTCATGTACATCTGTGTTTAAGAATAAAGTAATATTCGGCTCCGCTTTGACCTTCTCAAGGACAATTAGATCCCAAATATACGGATTTCCATCGATATTGCGATATTGGTTTTCTACAAAAAGTTCGCCCATGATGCCAGTTTCGCGCGCATTTCGGTGGACACCATGTGAGGTGGCACCACACACCCATACACGTATTTCACTGCTGGCATTTCCGCCAAGTACCGGACGATTTTGAACCAGAGATACAGTTTGACCCAAACGTGCTGCTGCAACAGCTGCACAAACGCCTGCCAAGCCACCGCCAACGACTGTGATATCAGATGTAACGATTTCATGTCTCATTATGAGCACCTCACTAGGATTAGAATATCTATGCTTTCATTTTAGAATAGGTGATATCCTTTTAACATACAGTGAGTTACAATAAGCATATACTTTATTTCATTAATTGGAGAGTGTGATATGGTCTATCGCGATCTAGCCTTGAAACTCCTGTCACATGTGTTTTGGCACCACAAAAAAGAGTTTATGTTTGAACGTGACGACTATCCATGTTGGACGATATTTGCAGTCGAAGAGGGGAGCTTCTTCTATGAAATTCGTGGGGAGCAGGGGGAGGCTAGATTTGGAGATCTTGTGCTTTGCCCCCCTCGCACCGTGTTTCGCAGAAAAACATTGGAGCCGTTAACCTTTCACTTTTTACAGTTTATCGGAGAGCCCCATATGGAACACGAAGCTAGCTGGGTGGGAAAGCTTTCTGTCCAAGATATGCCTAGGCTGACTTCCAGTTATCGCTATTTACGAACGTTGCAGGGATGGGATGAGGAAAGCACTGCGCACAAGCTGTATCTTGTGAATGATCTTATGCGAATGGTGCATATGGATCGGTTTATTGAGGAGAGTCCTCAGAGTATGATCGTAGATGGACAAATGGACGAAGCGCGGAGCTTCCTGACGGATCATGCGTTTGGGAATCTGTCGATGCTTGAGTTAGCCACTTCCTTGGAACTGACACCTGTTCAATTTACTCGTAAGTTTCGGAAAGCCTTCGGCCAAACGCCGAGCGAATTTATTAACGACTTGCGTCTTACGCGTGCGAAACATCTGTTGGAAAATACAACGTTCACCCTGGACATGATCGCGGCTCAATGTGGATATGAGAATGGGTTTTACCTAAGCCGCGTGTTTACACAAAAAATCGGCAAGGCACCCTCACTTTATCGCAGTATGCATCGGGTATAGCGGAAGCGCAAAAGGACAAACCCCCAGATCTTATAGAAGATAGGGGGTTTGTCCTTTATACTCTTATTTTAATCACCCGTATAAGGCAGTTTGCCTTCCGCGTATTCGTTCTCGGGCTTGCGAATCCAGCGCTGTAAATAACCTTGCGTATGTAATGCCTTAATCAGAATGATCAGTACGGGAGAGAGTATTACGCCTGCCACACCGAATAGAGATAGGGATACAATCATGAAGGCTAAGGTCGTAAAGGCCGATACACCTAAGGATTCACCTGTGATTTTGGGTTCCATAATCTGTCTAACGAGAATCACGACAATGAGCAAGGCGCTAAGCCAAATTGCTAACGTGGTATTCCCGACGATGAATAGGTAGATAATCCAAGGAATGAACAAGGTAGATACGCCGAGCAAAGGCAAGACATCGAAAACCGCTGACAAAAGCGCGATAGAAAAGGCGTTATTCACATTAAGAACAAGTAAGGCCACAAAGATAACGATGAATGTTAATGAGATAAGCTTGGATTGTGCTTTTACATAAGAAACAATACCTTTTACAACGTTCTCCTTAAGAAAAAAGAAGGCCGATTTAAACGTATTCGGTGTTTGCTCACTTGCAAGACGTTTCCACGATTCAATTTCGATGCTTAAGAAATATGCGAGTATGATGCCGACGATGAAATTGAACATGAACGTAGAGAAGGAGGTCAGGGAAGCAACCAGTCCGGATAAAAATGCAACTAGGAAAGTTGAAGCTTTTCCTGCAAATTGTCCAGCGTAGTCTTTGGCTTTGCTCGTCACATCATCAGGCATGGCTTGGAAGCGATCATTTAATTCAGCAATCCGATGAATGATCTGATCATTAAAGATCGCTGCATAATCATCAATTTTATCAACAAGACTCATGATCTGGCTGGTAAAAATGACAACAGCCCCTGCTAATGCTCCTAGAATAATTAGGACGAACACTAACGTTGAGATCGCAGAGGCTAGCGATTTGCTCATCCCTTTACGATTCAAGAATCGAGCTAATGGCTCGATCATCATGAAGATAATCAAGGCCAAGAAGATTGGCGTGGCGATGGCGTACAAATAACTGAATAACAGCATGAATAAGTAGACGGTCAATGCGATGAGCCCTATGTCAAATACCGTTCGCCAATATTTCTTGTAAAAAGAAAGCATCCCTGTTCCCCCAGAAAAGTTATTGTTCAGTTAAAATAATCGGACCGTTACTTGTGATTGCAATGGTGTGCTCGTATTGTGCTGACAGGCTGCCATCGTACGTTCTAGCTGTCCAACCATCTTGGTCAACTTTGGAGTGATATTTGCCAACATTCAACATCGGTTCAATGGTGAATACCATACCTTCTTTGATGCGCGGCCCTTTACCTGCTGGTCCATAATGAGGTACTTGAGGTTCTTCATGCATCTCTGAGCCGATTCCGTGACCGATGAAATCACGCACAACGGAGAAGCCTTGCGACTCTGCATAAACTTGAATGGCATTGGCGACATCGCCGATCCGATTGCCGACGACAGCTTTTTCAATACCTTTATATAAGGACTCCTTGGTAACTTTCAAGAGTTTCTCAGCAATGGGCGAAATGTTCCCCACCGCGTAAGACCACGCCGAATCTGCTAGCCATCCATCGATGCGAACAACCATGTCAATCGTAACAATGTCACCATCATTAAGCGGCTCTTTTTTGGGGAAGCCATGACAGATGACGTCGTTTACCGAAGCACAAGTTGCGTAGGGATAGCCGTGATATCCTTTTTGCTCAGGCGTAGCGCCATGTTTGGCCAGGAAGCCTTCGACGAATTGGTCGATTTCCCATGAAGTAATGCCTGGACGAATCATTTTGGCGATTTCTTTGTGGCAATCAGCAAGAATTCGGCCTGCTTTCCCCATGGCTTCAATTTGTTCTTTTGTTTTAATCGTAATCATCAAGTTTCTCTCCTCTTGGGCTAGCTTCACTAATTGTACATTATGTCCATTTTGCTGACCAAAGCTTCATCTCTCTAATAATTTGATGCAGATCCTGCCCTTTTGGTGTCAAGGTATACTCAACCGTAACAGGAACGGTAGGGAACGCCATGCGCTCGAGTACCCCGTGTTCTTCCAGATGGCGCAGAATATCCGTAAGGGATTTGGGGCTGATGCCCGTAATTTGGCGCTGAAGCTCTCCGAAACGCTTCGTTCCACAAAATAATTCGCGAAGGACTAGAAATGCCCATTTCCCGCCAATAACCTCCAAGGTTCGTTCGACGGAACACTCGATTTCTTTGGGGATTTTGGGAATGTAATTGCTAAGTGGAGCGACTTTTTCATTTTCAAGCGTGGACATGAGATCGCTTCCTTTCATCAAAATTGTGAAGGGTACTTACTAAAAGGTTAGTAAGTTAACATTTTGTAATAAGGGATTAATACTCATACTACTATGTATTTTAAAGTTCCTTATGTCATTTGGCAATAGAAGGGCAGAATAGGACAAGGTTGATTTCATGAGCTAGATTCTTTACAATAGAGTTAAATTAAAATTTATTGTTTCAGGAGATGTGTACATATGAAAGTCAAAATTTCTCGCAATGCAGCAAAAGTACTTCAATTGGAGCTTAATAAAGAAGAAAACCAAGGTTTGTTAGTTCGCGTACAAGTGACGCATAAGCATGGTGATCATGCTCACTATGGTTTGGGTCTTGATGATAAAACAGCAAACGATGTTGTGGTAAACACAGACAAAGGAATTGATGTTTTGTTAGATCAAACAGAGCCGCTTCTAGACGGTATTCGTATTGACTACTTCTACACACCAGAAGAAGGTTTCATGATTACTAACCCAAGCAAGGGGAACCACGGAGACCACTAATGCGGAATGATATTCGCATTTGTGATAAATGCAAACACATGAAGGTGAAATCGGCACTTGCCAAAATTAGTGCCATTGCACCGGACACGGAAGTCAAAGTTGCGTGCAAATCATATTGCGGTCCATGTTCGAGATTTGCATTCATTTTTATTAATGGCCGCTATATTACGGGCGCAACGGAAGACGAAGCGATTGAAAAAGCAAAAAAATACGTAAAATAATGAAAAAGCATCCGTCCAATGGGACAGGATGCTTTTTTGGCGTATTATAGCTGAACCTAGGCATGAACGGCGGATTTCTCCAGTAACTTACGTATCTCATGATCGATCTTGTGCGGCTTCGTAGTGGGAGAGAAGCGCTTAATCACTTGACCGTTTCCATCGACTAGGAATTTGGTGAAATTCCACTTGATCCCGGATCCGAATAGACCTGACGCGTTGCTTTTCAAATAACGATACAACGGGTGCGCATCAGCGCCATTCACATCGATTTTGGCGAATAGAGGGAAATTAACGCCGAAATTAAGCTGACATGCCTGCTCAACCTGGGAGTTGTCGCCAGGTTCCTGATCTCGGAATTGATTGCACGGAAAACCTAGAACACTAAAGCCTTGATCTTTATAGGTATCGTGTAACTCTTGAAGTCCTTGGAATTGAGGAGCTAATCCGCATTTCGTTGCTGTATTTACAATGAGCAGAACTTGGTTCTTGTAATCGCTAAGAGATTTGTCCTCACCGCGAATTGTCTCCACTTGAAATTGATGTACACTCATTATGACACTTCCTCCCGAAATAATGTTTCTCGCAATTTAATTGTACACAATTTTAATTGGGAAGGGAAGTTATTTTTTTGCCAAATCTTCTAATGCACCTGTCAGCCCAGGAAATCGCCACTCGAACCCATGCTCTTGCAAGACACGTGGAATGACTTTCTGACCTTCCAAAAGAAGAACAGAAAGCTCACCGAACAACAATTTCATCATAAATGCGGGAACGGGAAAGAGATTGGGTCTTCGCATGACAGTTGCAATCGCGCGTCCAAATTGTTTATTCGTTACCGGATTGGGAGCCGTCGCATTCACGGGACCTACAATCTCGTCATTGTTCATGCAAAAATCAATCATTCTCACCATATCTTCAATGTGAATCCAGGAGTGCCACTGCCTGCCACTACCCACGGTGCCGCCAACACCAAGCTTATAAGGAAGTGCCATCTTAGGAAACGCACCTTCTTTATTATCCAACACAAGACCAACGCGCACCTTGACGATACGTGTTCCTTGGATGAGGTTAGCCGCGGCCTCCCACTGTTTAACGACACTCGCTAAGAAGTCCGTTTCTCGATAGGGGCTCCTTTCGTCAAAGGTATCCGTTTCCGAAATACCGTAATAGGACATACCAGAAGCGTTCACAACGACTTTAGGCTTTGGATTCATTCGCGATACTAGCTTGGCTACATGATCTGCAGCCTGCAATCGAGATTGTACAATACGGGTCTTAGCCGCAGGCGTCCAACGTTGACTGATGGATTCGCCCGCCAAGTTTACAATGGCATCGAGACCTTTCATGAGTTCCGAACTTTGCTCCAACTCGTCCCATGTTATCGTTCTGACCCCTGGTATCTGCTTCGATGAAGAGCGCGCTATATTAATGAGTTCGTGACCTTGGCCCAACCAGTAAGTCATTAATCGTTTTCCAATAAATCCACTGCCACCTGTGATCGCTATTTTCATATGCAAGCACCTCCATATCCTTATTATAAATTTTCTACCCAATGAATACCATCTAGCAGCTAGCGATAAAGAAGGCAAACTTCTCAGGCATAAATGACGACACAATTCGTTGTTTTCGTGTATAATTGGATTCGGTCATTAATTAACCGTTGGGTAATTACTATGCCAGCGAGAGGAGTCATCGTCTATGAATCGTATGCGTCACTTTATTCAAACTTATCATCCTATTGTACATACGCTTATTCTAGGTACGGTTATGGCTCGGGCTGCCTCTTCCATGAGTTTACCATTCCTAGCTATCTACTTAGCGAAGCATTCTACCATGAGTCCTGGGCTTATTGGAATTGTAATTGGAATGGGAGCATTAGCTGGAACGTTCGGCGGTTTTATCGGCGGTACATTGTCAGACCGATTTGGGCGTCGGGTTATTATGCTAGCGGCCCTCTTCGGATGGGGATTCGTATTCCTAGGCTTCGGTGTTGTTAAATTACCGGTCTTATTTATGCTGTTGAATATGCTTAATGGACTGTGCCGCTCATTCTATGAGCCTGTGTCGCAAGCGCTTATGGCAGATTTAACGGATCCGTCCAAAAGAATGCAAGTATTCTCACTTCGCTATATGGCGATAAACGTTGGTGTAGCCGTCGGTCCATTGCTTGGAGCGTTCTTTGCGACAATGAACGGTGCGCTGCCTTTCCTGCTGACTGGAATTATTTATTTGATCTATGGTGTGACCCTTTATGCTCTTCTCATTAAATTCGGAATAAAGCAGATCGAAGGCGAGAAGAAAGCTGTCATTACTTTCCGTTCGGCCATAGATGTCATTCGCAAGGACATGACCTTCCGTTTGTACATTATTGGCGGCATTATTGGAGCAATTGGTTATTCACAGGTTATGGTGACGTTATCGCAGTACTTACAAAGGGACTTTGCTAATGGGGTCAAAATGTTCGCTATACTCATGAGCGCCAATGCGATTGTCGTCATTGCGATGCAGATTCCTCTTGGAAAATGGGCGGAGAAGTATTCACCTTTAACGGCTATTGTTGTAGGCAATCTCATGTTCGCATTAGGTGATATTGGGTTTGCTTTCTCTCACTCATTGATCTGGTTGATTATTTCCATGGGGATTTTCACATTTGGTGAAATTCTGAACTATCCTGCCGCGAATATGCTAATAGATAAGTTAGCTCCTGAACATATGCGAGGAACGTACTATGGTGCTCAAACGTTAACGAATATCGGGCACTTTATGGGGCCATGGATCGGCGGCTTTTTATTGGTATCCTACGGCGGCAGCACACTTTTCCTAGTAATAGCTATTTTGTCGTTAATTGGATCTATTTTCTATTGGAGAGGCACGAAACGTCAAAAATTTGTAAAAATATCGTCGAAAATCCAAATATTTTGATGGATTTCGTAAAAATAGTTCCTCGGAACTATTCGATTTCAAATCGTCATCCCTTATTCTTGAGAGTATAGCAAGTAGGTGTATGAAAGCTTCATCTAAAGAATGTGCATGTCATCTCGACAAAGGCAAAGCTGGCGAAAGCCAGTGACGCAAAGCTACAGGGGCCTTACTTCTCCTGCAAAGGACAAGCAGCCAGCCAGCCGCCGAACGATTGGGAATTCACTTTAGAACCCCTCTAGTCGGTTCACTACGGTGGGGTTTTTTTCTCTGTCATAGCGAAGTAAATGAAACAATAGGAACAAATGGAACGACATGAACAAAGGGGGCCTTAACGGCATGAATTCGGAAGAAAAATTGCAGGGTGAACAGAAAGCGACATCGTTATGCGGTAACCATGTTGCGCGTTTGGTGCCATCCACGGATGGACCTAAACTTATGATTAACCGAGAAGAATATGCATTGAACGAAGCTTGTTGGGATGTTGAAATGTTTCATGGTAGAAATAACAGCATTTTGATTTTCTACTGGAAAGGCGAAGTGAAGCTATCTGTGAAAATGCCTCCAATGGCTCAAATTGAAGGGTTTGTCACAAGACTTTTACAATGTCTATCATCCAAATTGAGAGCGGTTCAACCTATTTAGGTGAATCGCTTTTTTTCTTATATGGAAGATCCAGTAACCCAATGCCTGATGATTTTCTCATTGTCATCAATCAACACTAGCTGATATAATATGACCAATACATATTCGTAGTTCTTAAGGACTATATGAAGGGGATGCATGGCATGAGATTGATCACACGTTCTGATTTCGATGGTTTAGTATGCGCGATGCTCTTCAAACAATTAAACATGGTGGACGAAATGAAATTTGTTCATCCCAAAGATATGCAAGACGGATTAATTGAAGTGACAGAGAATGATATTTTGGCAAATGTGCCATATGTCGCAGGATGTGGCTTATGGTTCGATCACCATTCCAGTGAACTTACTCGGATGGGGGAATCTGTAACGTTCAAAGGTGAAACTCGGCTGGCTCCAAGCGCAGCGCGCGTTGTCTATGATTACTATGGCGGCAAAGAAACTTTCGGCGATATCGACGATATTATGAGTGGTGTAGATAAAGCGGATTCTGCACAATTTAGCAAAGAGGATATTCTGAATCCGAGCGGTTGGGATTTGTTGTCATTTATCATGGACGCGCGAACGGGGTTAGGTCGTTATCGGGATTATCGTATCAGCAACTATCAGTTGATGGAGGATCTCGTTGAACATTGTGCAACGAAATCAGTTGACGAGATTATGGAATTGCCTGATGTCAAAGAGCGTGTTGCTCGTTACTTTGAACTGGATGCATTATATCGGGACATGCTGCAAACTTACACGCGGGTAGAGGGAAATGTCGTTATAACGGATTTGCGCGATGTGGAGACGATTTATCCAGGGAATCGCTTCATGATTTACGCACTGTATCCAGAGCAAAACACTTCTATTTGGATCGTGGACGGCCGCAACAAACAAAACTGCGTATTCGCTTGTGGGCACAGCATCGTCAATCGCACCGCACAAACAAACATTGGTGATTTGATGCTGCAAAATGGTGGAGGCGGGCATCACGCTGCGGGGACTTGCCAAGTGGACTATGCACAAGCTGATGAGGTATTGCGCAAAATCGTTGAAACGATGCAAATCGCAGGTTAAAATAGGAGGATAAGCCGCAGCGAGGGAGCAGTCCATCGTGCGGTTTTTCTTTGTTAGGAGATTATAATCCATGGACATAAAACACATGCATCATGTTGCAATTATATGTTCGAATTATGAGAAATCCAAGCATTTCTATGTGGATTTACTGGGACTCACCGTCATTCACGAAACCTATCGTGCCGAAAGAGACTCGTACAAATTAGATTTACGAATCGGGGATACCGCACAGGAAATTGAATTGTTTTCTTTTCCGAATCCGCCACTGCGTGTAAATCAACCTGAAGCTAGGGGACTGCGTCACCTGGCCTTTGTGGTAGCGAATATGGAGCAAAGTGTACGCGAGTTGGAAAGTAAGGGGATTCAGGTAGAGCCGGTACGTGTTGATCCCATTACCGGGAATTTGTATACGTTTTTTGCAGATCCGGATGGGTTGCCTTTGGAATTGGTGGAGGTTATTGGTGAGTGAAACCAGTAGCAATCGATCCGGATAAAGAAAAGCGGCCGCTATGACTTTAATAGAAGTCACAGCGGCCGCTGTTTCATTTGTTGGATTTCTTATCGGCGCGGAGGTAAAGGGCCAAGATATTGGAACAAATTACACTCAATCCGTCCGTTAAACAGCTTACGCTTCTTATCAGCGCGGCGGTTCATGTAGTGCTCGAGCTGCGTGCTCGGGCTAAGGATAAACAGGCTCCACGACGGCATTGGCCGCGTAAGTGCGCCGAGCTCGCGCAGCGTAAGCTCGACATCCGGTGCTTCACCAAGACGCTCGCCATAGGGCGGATTGGTGATTAAGCAGCCATAGTCGCCGCGCGGGCGCGCCTTGGCGATGGGCTCAACCTTCAGCTGGAACTGCTTCGTCAGTCCAGCTGCCTTGGCGGCCGCCTCTGCCACTTCGATGGCAGCAGGATCAATATCGCTGCCGACGATGTGCAGCGGCACGTTGTCTTTGACCGCGTCGAAGGCTTCGTCGCGGGCCTTGTCCCATAGCTTGCGGGGAACGTTCCCCCAAGCTTCACTAGGGAAGCTGCGCCGCAGGCCTGGCGCGATATTCCAGCCGATCATCGCGGCTTCGATCGGGATGGTTCCAGACCCGCAGAACGGGTCGTACAGCGGCCGGTCGACGTTCCAGCGGCTTAATAAGATCATAGCGGCCGCCATCGTTTCCTTCAGCGGCGCCTCTGTCACGAGCTTCCGATAACCGCGCTTGTGAAGACTCGGTCCGGTCGTGTCGATCGTTAGCGTCGCGATATCATTCAGAAGTGCGACTTCGATCACGTAGCGTGCCCCATTCTCAGGGAACCACTCGGTGCCATAGCGTTGCTTCATCTTCTCGACGACAGCTTTCTTGGCAATCCCTTGGCAAGCGGGAACGCTCGATAATTGGGACTTATGGGAACGCCCTTCGACAGGGAATTCGGCATCGTTCGGGATCCAGTCTGGCCAAGCAAGGGCTTTGGTGCCTTCAAAAAGCTCATCGAAAGTTGTTGCTTTGAATTGTCCCATTAGCACGAGGATACGATCTGCTGTACGCAACCAAAGATTCGTGCGACAGATCGCCAATTCGTCACCAAAGAATCGGACGCGTCCATTCTCGACGGTCAATTCCTCATAGCCGAGATCACGGATTTCGCGGGCAACGATAGCCTCAAGTCCCATCGGACAAGTGGCGATTAGTTCAATTTTTTGTGGCATAGGTATAGTCCTTCCATCCGGGTTGTACAACGCTCAGAAAACTCATACAATTAACAAGTATAGGACAAATAGGTTACACTTACAAACGGGTATTACAAAGTACCTGCCTATGATGCAAATTTAGGAGGACAAATACATGGAAAATATCACTGCCGAAAGCTATATGGAAGCTCTATATGAAGAAGATGCGGTTCTAACACGGGTTAAGGAAGTCATTGTTGCTCACAACATGCCTGAGATTTCGATTGCGCCAGGATATGGCCGATTATTAACGATGCTAGTTACGATGATTGGTGCGAAGCGAGTGTTGGAAATTGGTGCGTTAGGCGGATACAGTGGCATTTGTTTAGCAAGAGGGTTAAAAGAGGGCGGAAAGCTCATTTCCTTGGAGTTGAAACAAGAGTTTGCAGATGTGGCGAAGCGGAACGTGGCTGATGCCGGTCTTGGCGATTTTGTGGAGTATCGGATTGGCCAAGCACTCGATCACTTGAATGACCTGCTGGAGCGGGGAGAGCGCTTCGATTTCTTCTTTATTGATGCGGATAAAGTGAATTATCCGAACTATTTGGAGCTCGCAATCAAGCTGGCGAATCCAGGAGCAATTATTGCTGGTGATAACACGCTGATGCGCGGCAAAGTTGTTGACGAGGGGCAAACGAAGGCTTCGGTTCAAGCGATGCGAACGTTTAATCAGCGAATTGCGACAGATGAGAGGCTGGAAAGTACCATTTTACCGGCGTATGATGGATTAGCGTTAGCACGTGTCAAATAAGTAATCGAACGAAAGAGCGATTCGCTGCTGCCAGCCAATCGCTCTTTCGTGTGTTAGGACGCTTTATCTTTCGTATATATTTCAGAATCGATTCTTTTCATATCTTTCATTTGAGGTTGAATTTGTGTTATAGGAGTCTGAGGTTGCCTGGCAGGTTCGAGATGAGTCGTTGTACGTTGTTTCTTAAAGCTCATCGTGCTAAGGCTGTTCCAGTAGATAAACAAACATTCTGCACAAACGATAATCAGTATGATTTTGCGCCAATTTAGCTTCATTCGATAAGCCTCACTTTCCATCACACACCTATATTAGCATATAGTGGAAGTAATTTCCATGAATTTTGTCATAGCTTTGAATTTTCCTCATATCCTCCGAGCTTTTCCATAGTTTTAGACTATTTTAATTAATCACTTGCTTACTTTCATCTACTGTATACGACATAACCACTCAGCACCATTGGAAATCCCTACAAATACAAACTAACCTTCTTCACGCCCAAAATAAAGTCATCCATCCTGTAGCAGTAATGTGCGCTGGCTTCACAAAAAACAAATTTATGGGTTTAAAATTGTAAAACTCCAGTTTTGATTCAGTGAACCTGTCTCCGACCATTGGATACAAACGCCACCCTCGGCTGTTGTGCCTGCGCTCATGCCCAGCACTTTGCCACTATTGCGATTTTTCAGTTTAAAGTAGCCCCCGCCAACATCGACCAGCAACCACTGCTGGTTATTGCTACCGTTGTCTGTCCACTGAATCGTCTGCCCTCCGTCAGCCATCGAAGCACCCGAAATATTCATGAATTTGCCGCTGTTCACGTTTTTAATATTCACATAACCGCCGCCTGCATCGATAAATTGCCACGCTTGGCTGGTTTTGGTTCCGTAAGTGTTTTGCACGACCGTAGCGCCGTCTGCGGTGGAATCGTTGGAGATGTTCAAAGCCTTGCCGCTGTTGCGATTCATAAGCGCATACGTTTTCGTCACATTAATCGGTACGCTAACAGACAAGGTAAACTGCTGAGACCAAGAATTCGTATCGGTGACTTGCACACTCAATGCGCCGTCTGCGGTAGATCCGCCAGTAAAGCCTAGCACTTTGCCGCTGTTGCGATTTTTAATGCGCACATAGCCGCCGCCTGCATCGATAAGCTGCCACATTTGGTTATTGCCGCTGGTATTCGTCCATTGGATATTAGAAGCGCCGTCTGCTGTCGAGTTTCCGCTGATATCCATGAACATGCCGCTGTTCACATTTTTAATGCGATAATACCCTGAACCTGCATCGATGAACTGCCACGTCTGACCTGCTGCTGCCGTATATCCGCGTTGCTCAATGCTTGCACCGGTAGACGTGGAATTGCCTACTGTACCCAAGGCTTTATTCGACCAACGGTTCGTAATCGTGTACTGTTTCGTTGTATCAACGATCCCTGCGCTTGGCGCCCAAGTGCCTGCCGCCGCATCTAATGACCACTGACCGTACCCGTTAATGGTCGGCGCTCCATTGCTGTCAAATGTAAGCGGATACCATTGAATGCGACCGATTCCCGTAGATCCGCCCATGTTATTCCAGCGGTCCCCGATATACATATACATCGTGCCTGAAGTCCCCTGAATCGGTAACACTTGATCCGTCTGTGTATCATAGGAATTCCCGGAATACGGGCTCGTTGCACAAACGTATGGATTGGCCCAAGTGCCGGACAAGCTCAAAGTCGAGTAGCACCAGGTTTGGCTTGAACTCCATCCATTGGTTGTTGAAGCCAACATGATATATTTGCCGTTTCTTTTGAAAAGTGTCGTTGCTTCTTTATAGGGTCCCGTTGAAACAAAAGTTTTGGTCGTTCCCGCCAAATCCAAATAATCGGAAGTCAACTGACTGATTTGCAAACCACCATTCGTGTTTACGTAATCGATCGTGTACGTAATGTAAGTACTGCCATCATCGTCGGTAAAGATCGAGCCCAAATCACCCATTTTGAAGCCACCAGGTTGAGCGATGTTCTTCTCGTACGTAAAAGGGCCATCCGGATTGTCGCTTGTAAAGAACATCAATTTGTTCCGGTTGCCATCACCACTGCCCCACTCGGAAATCATGACATACTTCGAAGTTGCACTGTTATACGCGACGACTGGTCTTCCGACCCACTGTGTATTGAGAAAACGTTTCGTGGTTGTGTCTCCAATCGCATCCAGCTTCACATTAATGGATGTAAAGTCCACGACGCTTTCATGCTTCGTCCAAGCTTTCAAATCCGTCGATGTGTATAAATTGATTTTCTTCACGCCTGACACAGAATAATCCATGCCATACCAGTAATGCGTGCCGTCCTTCTGAATGACGAAACCGCCTTGCGCCCAAATCTCGTTGCCATCTGTGTCATACCAATTGGTATTGTTCACAATATCGACCGAGGCGGCCTTTGCCGGTTGGACGTAAATCATCGAAAGGACAAAGAGAACTGCCATCACTCCCGCTATAATTTTCTTACTTAAGGAAGAAACTTCCATTGACATGAAACATACACCCTCTCATCATATATTTTTGGTAAACCTAGCGATAGCCGGACCTATCCCCCTTCGTAAGATGTATAGCACAAAATGAACGCAACAAAGAAACCATGTACATTTCAAATGATGCCATGTTCTGAGTCAAAAACTTTGCACGTGTAAACAATCATTAATCCGTGGCGTCACCTCCATTGAGATTCTAATATTTCTACTGTTATAATAAAAGAAAACGCTTTATTTATATAGCTAAATTGGCTGTATATTATAGCACAAATTGAACATGATGGAGGCGAACCGTATGATTCGTCCTTTTTACTTCTCGGAGTTTTCCGAAAATCTGGTGAATCTCCCCTTGTACCTCTACAGCGTGGGTAATCATTATGAAAAATATTTATCCCGTTCGGAAGGTTATAGAGCCACACAAATCTTCATGACTTATGAGGGGAGCGGTACCTTCGACTTGTTCGAGCAGGGTAAATTTACGTTAGGCGAACAACAAGTCTGCATCATTCGTCGCGGGGTTCCCCATGAATACTACCCGGCAAAAGAAGAGGACTGGAATCTCGGATTTATCGGCTTTAATGGGCATGCTGCAGATGCAATCCTCTCCGGTATGCCCGAAGGAGAGCCGCTGACCTTGTCGCCGGAGCTGTTTCAACGCTTGTGGAACGATATGGCTCACCTCTGGCAAATGACGACGAGCCAAGTGGAAGATGCCCCATGGAAGGGCTCAGTCATCCTGTACTCGCTTATCTTGAGTATGTACCAAGAGCTCCGCTTGCCAGCTCCCAGTGCGGTCAGCTCGACCGCGGAACACAGCAATCCGCTTAATCGCGCCATCCAATTAATGAATGCGCACTATGCAGAGCCGCTGCTCATTACTAATTTGGCGCATGCGGTCGGATATTCCGTGCAGCATTTTAACCGGATCTTCCGCAAGCATTACGATATCTCGCCACACGAATATTTGCAGCGTATCCGCTTACAGCGGGCTATTCAGTTCATGGAGGAACATCCCGACATTTCTGTCAACGATACCGCGAACTCGGTGGGGTGGGATGCGAACTATTTTATCCGTGTCTTCAAGCAGGAATATGGCGTGACGCCAAAGGTACACCATCGCAATTGGCACATGAACGAAGATAATAAAGGTAAGGTGGCGCTGCCGAGTCGGAAGTAGAGGGCCGGAGTTAGAGTAGTGGAAAGGCGATTCATAGCTAAAATCATTCGGTATACTTCGACATACAAGTTTTTGGGAAACGTATGGTGACTACTTACGGCATGTTTCGCTAAAAGCGCGAACAGCCAGCGAGTCGAAGACTTTAACGCCCATTTTGGGCGCTAAAGTCCGATCGCAGGCGGCTGCGGAGCAAATAAGGCGCCCATTTGGGGCCTTATCATTCGCTAAAAGCGCGAACAGCCAGCGAGTTGAAGACTTTAACGCCCATTTTGGGCGCTAAAGCCCAATCGCAGGCTGCTGCGGAGCAAATAAGGCCCATTTGGGGCCTTATCATTCGCTAAAAGCGCGAACAGCCAGCGAGTCGAAGACTTTAACGCCCATTTTGGGCGCTAAAGTCCGATCGCAGGCTGCTGCGGGAGCAAATAAGGCCCATTTCGGGCCTTATCATTGGCTAAAAGCGCGAACAGCCGCCGACTTGGGCTACACTCAAACGTCCAAATGCACCAAACCTGTCGTAATCTCCAACACATACCGTTCACGATCTGGCATCTGAACGTCGTACGCCATCTGGACAGCACGCTTGATATCATAGGGCACCCGCACGAATTGCAGGGCAACCCCTGCAGGATTCGCATCATCGATCTCGCCCTCGATTACACAGTAGCATGCCTGTGGTATGCCGTCGTAGGGAACGCCGACGCTTCCGACGTTGAACAACAGCAACCCGCTGCGCTCCCCTGTACTTGCACTCCGCTCTCCCAGGCTACTCCTTTGCTCGCCTGTACGCGGGCTTGTAGACTGCACAGAATCCGCGTTCAGCAGCACGCTTCCATCCCCCTCATATTCACCCGATTCCAAGGAATCGTTCAGCAGCAGCTTCGGCTCTTCCACACTTCTTCGCTTCTCCGAAGGATTACTCAACGTCAACATATAAGGGATATGAATATCCCCGTAACCGACGATATCCGGCTCGATCCCATCTCCGGTCATCGTTGTATTCTCAAACATAGCTAGCCGCTCATTCTTGGATGCTTCCCGTTTCAAGCGATGAAAGACGCTTTGAGCTGACGCGTGGAACAAACGAATCAGTTTCCCGCTAAGCATCACGTCGATTGAGTAAGGGAGCTGTTTCAAATAAGCAATCCGCTCATCTCCAAGTGATTGCTGCTGCCAGATACCAGCAGGTAACTCCTGAGGCATCGTAATGCCGAGATCCCAGTTGCCTTGTACAACAGCTTCACAGGTTAATTGAATAAGGTCGACAACCTCAGCTGAGCTTGGCCCCTTGCCAACAAGATCGCCCAAACAGAAGATACGGGTAAGGCCTCTGCGCGCAATATCGTGAAGCACGGCTTCCAAAGCAGGCAGGTTGCCATGAATATCGGAAATGATAGCGATTTTCTCCAAGCAATCCGTGTCCTTTCTCTAACCATATAATCTATGTAATGATTCTGTTATACCACAAGGTGGACAATCTGAAAATGTGAGTCCCTCCCTATTACCCAACGATGTCGACATCTGTTATAATTTGTAGGGGGAAAGGGGAATGTTTGAATTGGAATCTAGACAAGATCGTCACGGAAAAGCGAAGAAAGAATCAAGTCCGAGCAAAAAGCCTTCACTTAAAGTTTTAGGTGGCTTCACGGTTGCAGCGATTGCTTGTTTTGCTATTGGAATCGGGGCATCGTATTTGTCCTCCAATTATAATACGGGGGAAGAAGAGGAAGCGGCTTCAACGCCAATGGCTGTTATTTCACCGAAACCATCAACCAACACGACGAATGGAAGTTCGACTGTGGGAGTAAGTCCCAAGCCTTCTGCCACCGTTACCCCGACACCAACACCATCAGCGAATGCAACAGTGGTCAATCAAGTAGGAACTGGGGCACAAGTGAAGTTGACTTTTGTGGGTGATGTCATAATGGCCTCCAAAGTGGAAGATATTCTTAAGCAAAAAGGCTATGATTACCCGTACACGCATGTAAAAGATTTCTTAACCAAAGCTGATTTTACAATCGCCAATTTGGAATCGCCAATAACGACTAGAGGCAGCGTTCAGAGCAAAGAGTATGTGTATCGTTCTGCGCCTGAGGCATTGCCCCCGCTTAAACAATCGGGTGTTGACATTGTCAACCTAGCCAATAACCACATCATGGATTATGGATCTGAAGGTTTGTTAGATACAATGAAAGCCTTGGATCAAGAGGGAATTAAGCGAGTGGGAGCGGGCAAGGATCTTGCTGAAGCTTACCAACCTACGATTGTGGAAAAAGATGGAATGAAGATTGCTGTTTTTGGATTCAGCCGCGTCGTGCCAGAAGCTTCGTGGAAAGCTGCGCCTGGTCATCCTGGCGTTGCCGAAACGTATAACTATAAGCCGCCTGTCGAAGCTATTGAGAAAGCCAAAGCAACAGCTGATCTCGTTGTCGTTGTGGCTCATTGGGGCGTAGAGCGCGATGATAACCCGGACAAGTATCAGAAGGAACTTGCACATCGTTATATTGATGCCGGGGCAGATCTGGTAATAGGCGGGCATCCGCATGTCCTGCAAGGCTTCGAACAGTACAAAGGTAAATGGATTGCTTACAGTTTGGGTAACTTCATTTTTACGACGAATGACACGCCCAAAACCTGGGAAACTGTCATCTTAGAAGCAGCTTGTTCGAAGGATAAGTCCTGCAATATTCATCTCGTACCGATTTTGACGAAATCAGCATTGCCGACGCCAATGAACGAGGAAGATGGTGCGAAGCTATTCCAACGTTTAAGCAAAATATCTATCGGTGCTACGGTGGATGCACAAGGCAATGTGAATAAGAAATAGAAGAGGAGTTCATCTAACATGACAACAGCGATCCGAAACATATATTGCGTTGGACGAAACTATCGCGCACATGCGGCAGAACTTGGGAATGACGTTCCTGACCAACCGATGATTTTCACGAAGCCTACTCATGCGTTAGTACAGATGGATGGCGGGGAACTGTCTCTCCCCAATGATCAAGGTGAGATTCACTATGAAACTGAACTCGTGATACATATAGCAAAACCTTACATAGAAGGCATGAAAGTCGATGAGATTGTCGATCAATATGCACTGGGGATTGATTTTACACTTCGTGATGTGCAGACTGTAATTAAGAAAAAAGGGCAACCCTGGCTGCCAGCCAAAGGGTTCCTCAAGTCAGCGCCACTTACAGCGTTTCGTCCGTTTCCCGGAGCATCCCAATTGACGAAATCCAACTTCCAGCTCCGGAAGAATGGACAAGTTGTTCAAGATGGGAATATATCGCATATGATTTTTGATCTTCAAACCATCATCGATTACATAGCGAAGCACTATGGATTAGGCCCTGGCGATATTATTTTCACCGGAACACCGGAAGGTGTAGGCTCAGTCCAAGACGGCGACCGATTAGCTTTGTATTGGGGAGAAGAACAATTTGGCGCTTTTTCCATTCAGTTATAGCATAAAAGGGCAGTCTCTTAGGTCATATCGACTTCAGAGAACTGCCCTTCTTTAATTTTTCTATGTATTCGTTTCAAGGGGATTGGCTAAAGCTTCATCGGAATATTGCTCTCTTACACGGAGAATAGTGGGTAGTTCTTTAAAGAAGGCATCAACCACATCCGGGTCGAAATGTTCGCCGCGTTCCTCCTGAAACAATTGGAGAATGCGATCGAGCTCCCAAGCTTTCTTGTAGACACGATCACTGCCGAGGGCATCGAATACATCAGCTATAGCTGTGATGCGACCATATATATGGATCTCTTCACCTTGGATACCACGAGGATACCCACGACCATTCCATTTCTCATGATGCTCGTAGGCAACAACCGCGGCGGTTTTGAGAATGTGACGAGTCGAATTTCGAAGCAGATTATAGCCGATCACTGTATGATTTTGCATGAGTTTGAACTCGTCCTCGGTCAACTTGCCGGGCTTATTGAGGACCGCATCAGGGATAGCGACTTTGCCGATATCATGCATAGGTGATGCAATCTTCAAGAGTTCAGCTTCATCCTGACTCATACCTAACGCAAGAGCTAGTAAATACGAATACTCGGCAACACGCTTTACATGATTGCCTGTTTCCTTCGAACGACTTTCACCAATTTCCCCCATTCGGAAAATGATTTCTTTCTGTGTTTCTTCAATTTCCATTGTGAGGAGTGCAGACTCCAGGGATTTACCAGCGTAAGAGGAGGCTAAGGTTAAATATTCCATATCTTTATCTGAGAATTGCTCACTTGCAGTTAGCTTATTAATTGCTTGATATGCTCCCATGATCTCTCCTTGGCTATTGCGGAAGGGGATGACCATTAACGCTTTCGTGCGATAACCCGTTTGTTGATCCGTACGAATGGCACCATTTTGCAGATAAGATTTGTATTCCTCATTGGTATAAGCATCATGAATAAAGACAGCTTGATCATTCGTTACGGCGTAGCCTACAAGGCCAGCTGAGCTTGGAATTCGGATTTCATCGAGACCATGAGCCACTTTCGACCATAGTTCATTCTTCTGTGTATCGAGCAGCCAGACAGTACAGCGATCGGAGACAATCATCTCGCGTCCCATATCCGCCATCAGCATAAGTACGTTATCAAGTAGCCGTTCATTTGCAATCTTGGAAGCATAGTCGAATATGACACGCAGCATTTCTTCGGGTTCTAGGTCTCTTTTGAAAGTGGGATTGGTAGAGAAGTGATCTTGCTCCATGTCAGCCTCCTATCGCTTATAGTTTTTATATTATCATAGAATAGGTGATTTATGGTTAACAATTTGGAGAAAACGACCGAAAAATGTCGAATTAATTTTACAAAATACCATAATAAAGCGACGTTCTCGAATATGATACAATGTAAATAATTAATGTGGTTGCAGAAATTGGAAGGATAGGGGAGAAGTCTATTTATGCTGTTTATGCCGGTCGTCTACGGATTCATAGGAAGCGTATTGATTGCAGGGGCTGCCTACTGGAAGAAATCATTATCTGTGACGGGAGGGATTGCTGCTATACTGCTAGGAACGACGATGTATGCGTGTGGGAGCCTTGCATGGTTCGGGACACTGATCGCGTTCTTCATTTCTTCTAGTTTGCTATCGAAACTCAAACATCAGCGTAAAGCTGCTGCAGAAAGTGGTTATGCCAAAGGTGGGCGAAGAGATGCAGGCCAAGTTGCTGCCAATGGGGGGCTTGGTTTGTTGCTATGTATTGGCAATGTCATCTGGCCAGATCCCGCGTGGTGGTACATCTACATCGGGGTTATGGCAACTGTGAATGCCGATACGTGGGCTACAGAAATTGGTGGGTTGAGCAAGTCAATTCCTCGGTCTATCGTGAATGGGAAGCGGGTTGTAGCGGGTACTTCAGGCGGAATTACAAGGTTAGGGATTGTAGCATCTTTATTAGGCGGGGCGTTCATTGGACTTATAGGGGGCATTTTCAATCATATTGGAGAGACGCAAGCGTCCTTTAGCTCGATTATTATCATAATCTCGATAGGTGCAATTGCAGGACTAAGTGGATCTCTTGTGGATTCCTGGCTCGGGGCTACCTTGCAGGTGATGTTTCATTGTGACGTTTGCGGCAAAACGATTGAAAAACAGGAACATTGCTCTCAGAAAGCTAGGCAAATTCGTGGTCTGCGAGGGATGAGTAACGATGTGGTAAACGCATCTTCCTCATTAATCGGAGGGGTAATATGCTTCTACTTAAGCACCTTACCTCTCTAATGGTTGTTCATCCGTAATCCTCAATAGCGTTTATTCAATCGGCTCTTTCTGTTCGACCTCCGAAGTTGTGGAGGAAACGGCCGGTGGAAGTTGCACTTCATGAAGTTGTTTCTCTAACTGTTTCACTTTACGCTGCAGCTTGTATTGACGCACCATACCGAAGAGACCAACAATGAGACCACCTAATAAGGTTGAGGTTAAAATGACGAGAATCAAAGGTGTGGACGTCGTGGTGAACATGAAGTTGACTTGTACAGGTTCTACATTGACGACAGCGAATACTGCTGTGATTAGAGCAAACACTAAGGCACTGATTAGGATCCATTGCATCTTCATATAGCCATCATCCCTTCCTATTTTAAGAAAAAGGTTGAAAGCCAATGCTTTCAACCTTTTCGTGTTCCTTGCTAGCCGCCCTCGCAAGGCATGGGAGGGCTTCCCATACATCTTTGAACGATTACTTCGTAAGCTCTTCCATTTGATCCAGCAACGAGCTGAATACGCTCATCGCTTGCTTAATTGGCTCAGGTGAAGACATATCCACACCGGCCTTCTTGAGAATATTTAGCGAGTAGTCACTGCCGCCGCTTTTGAGGAAGCCGAGGTAACGGTCAACTGCTGGCTGACCTTCATCCAAAATTTGTTTCGCGAATGAAGTAGCAGCAGAGAAGCCTGTCGCGTATTTATAAACATAGAAGCTGTTATAGAAGTGAGGAATCCGAGCCCATTCCATCTCGATATCTTGATCCACCACCATGTCATTGCCATGGTACAGCTTATTCAAACCGTAGTAGATTTCGCTGAACTCTTGTGGTGTTAAGGATTCGCCTTCTTCTGCTTTCTCATGCGTGATCATTTCGAACTCAGCAAACATCGTTTGACGGAATACTGTCGTACGGAACTGATCAGCGTAGTACGTGAGCAAGTACATTTTTTCCTTCGGATCCGTTACACGTTTCAACAGGTAATCCATGAGAAGGGCCTCATTAAGCGTTGAAGCTACTTCCGCTAAGAAAATAGTGTACTGAGCATAACGGTACTCTTGATTCTCATCGGACAAATAAGAATGAATCGCATGACCCATCTCATGAGTCAAGGTAAACATGCTGTTCAAATTGTCTTTATGGTTCAACAATACGTATGGATGCGTGCCGTAAGCACCCCAACTATAAGCACCATTGCGCTTATTTTTGTTCTCATAAACATCGATCCAGTGGTTGTCGAAACCATCTTGAAGAATTTTTAAGTAATTTTCGCCAAGCGGCGCCAAACTTTTCTTGATTTCTTCCTTTGCTTGCTGATACGTAATATCCATTTTGAACTCTTCTACGAGCGGTGCAAACAGGTCATACATATGTAATTCATCGACCTTGAGCAGCTTTTTACGGAGTTTGAGATACCGCTGCAACTGAGGCAAGGATTCGTGAATGGTGGAAATTAAGTTCGTATACACTTCTTTCTTGATATTGTCACCAAAGAGTGTCGATTCAAGTACAGAAGGGTAGTTGCGCGCTTTAGCGTAGAAAATGTTTTTATTGATATTCGCGCTTAACGTCGCGCCAATTGTATTGCGATTGTTGCGGTACGTTTCATAGACAGCCTTAAACGCATTTTTCCGAACCTCAGGATCACGGCTCTCCAAGAACTGGATATAGCTGCCATGGGTAAGTTCAACTTCCTCACCTTTTTCATTCTTCACCTTCGGAAATTTCAAGTCTGCATTGTTCAGCATGCCGAAAATCGTACTTGGTGCCCCAGCCATTGTGCCTGCTTGAGCAAGAAGGGCTTCTTGTTCTTTGGATAACGTATGAGGCTTCTGACGAATCATTTCTTCAAGCGTATCTTTATAAAAAGATAAGGAAGAGTCACTTACAAGCTGCTGCAGCTTATCGTCCGAAAGGCTTAATATTTCAGGAGAAATGAAGGAAGCTGCTTCGCCAACTTCAACACTGAGTTTTTTGGCTTTCTCGGATAAAGCCTGATAAACAGGTTCAGCTGTATCTTCATGATGCTTCATGTTGGCGTAGACATATAATCTTTCCATTTTCACAGAGAGCTCATCTTCCAATTGGAAAATCTGCTTCACGGAAGCCGCATCGTTAAGTTTTCCTTGGAAGGCGCTGACTTTGCTAAGCGAGCTCTTCACCTCTTGAAATTCCTGATCCCAAGCCTTCTGATCGGCAAATAAATCCTCCAATTGCCAACGGTGCTCGGCAGGTACTTGCTTGCGTTCCAATAATTGAGTCATCGGAGCCCTCCTGTTCTTGTTTTGAGATTGGGGTAAGCTGGAATCCTTTGCGTGTAAATCTGTTATGGGGACAGAGCTAAGCAGAATTCCCATTACAGCTGTTACATAAAGCAGTCGCATTGCGGTCACGCTCCCGGCATATACCCATGTGGGATGTAATAACTATAATCCCAATCCATGGTTTTCACCTAGTATGACCGATTGCAAGTTTAATTATCATTATATGAAAAAGCTGGATGGAAGTAAATTCAAGTTCCTGCTCGGAAGAAGCTTAGCACAATCAGCACGAAGGAGATGGAAACCATCACAATGGCCAGCAGAGCTAGATAGCGCTTCATTTGTGCCGGAAGACTGTCTTTTTTCATGATTAAAATGATCGCCAGGCAAAAGGATACAATTATAAATGTGAGTATAGATCCAGAATCGGTCATCGAAAATCATCCTTTTTCCTATAGAGTATGATACTTGTTCCAAAATATAGAATTTATATGTTCACTTAATAAATTTGATATATTTCTCCATAAACGCTCTCGTCCGCTTAGGACGGCGGAATCGTTTATTTTGTATCATACTAATTTTCGCTACGCAGGGTCAAACTCCTTTTTCAACCGGCATGTTGCATCGAATCTGTTGGCGTCTCATCGTCTTCCTCTTTCACCAGGATGAACTTGCCGCGCGAATCCATTTTGACTGTGAAACGATCCTCAGGTGAAATTTGTGCCTCTTCACTAAGCTCTTTAGGAAGTGTTAGTTGGCCGCTATCCCCGACACTTACTTGATAGCCAATCATTTTTGACCATTTGCCTGCACCCAACACAAGCACGACGAGTAATCCAATGAATAACCACTTTCCTAACGGATTGGATTCGAAGAAGGGAGCAAGGAACTTTTCGCCTGTGATCATCTTACCTGCTGTTAGTGCAAGTACACCCGCGCCGATATAAATAATCGAAGGGTACTTTTCAATCCATTTGATGAATAAAGTGCTTCCCCAGATCACAATAGGAACACTGATCAGTAGACCGAGAATGACAAGAAGGAAATTCCCGTGTGCCGCGCCAGCGACCGCGATGACATTGTCCAAACCCATGACCGCATCAGCGATGATGATGGTCCGAATGGCTGCCCACATGCTATCTTTCGCTTGCATATTGTCATGATTTTTCTTTTCGCTCAGAAGCTTATACGAAATCCATAACAGCAAGATTCCCCCGATGAGCAGTAGACCAGGTACTTTGAGCAACGTTACAACGATTAGTGTAGCTCCTGCCCGAATCACAATAGCGCCAACTGTACCCCAAAGAATGACTTTCTTTTGAGTTTCCTTTTTCAAATTCCGTGCAGCCATCCCAATCACAATTGCATTGTCCCCTGCAAGAACCAAGTCGATCAGAATAATACTTAGCAGTGAGACGAAAAAGCCTGTTGACAACCAATCCATACGAACAACTCCTTTAAGTTTTTTTTGATGCAAAAAGAGCCTAGCACCGCTTGACCGGTGAAGGCTCTCTTTCATCAAAAAAGACCTTCACCAATGAACATGGCAAAGGTCTTGCTAACAACGTTGTCGTTGCCAATAAAGCCGGGATCTGATGAGGATCCGAATTGACGACTTTACTGTATCAGCTACTCCCCTTTGGAGTGTTACTATAAGATTATACGTTACTATATGCGATGCGTTTCATAATAGTCCGAAAATTTTTCAAACGTTTTTGAATGCATCCATAATGGCTTGCCATTCTTCTTCAGTGCCCTCGAATTTATCTTTGGCAAAGCGCTCGCTAGCCCAGTGCAGCATGGCAGGACGTCCAATAAAGTTGTGGCATTCTTCGCCCCACTGATCGGAAATCTCGGTTAAGACAATTTTGGTGCCTTGAACCTCAACATTAAGCATGTTCCATTTATCTTTTTTATAAATCGTATGTCTTTTGAAGGGTTGATGCGACATGTTTTTTCCCCGTTTCTTTAATAAGCTTATATATGTCTACAATCGTATCATATATTGCCGCTATTTCCAAACGGATAGATCGTTATATTCGTTATTTCCATATTGCGCTAGGAAAGCTCTCATGATAGAATTTTCCTAATCCTTTCCAGAGGGAAGGGGTTATGAGACGAGCCGAGGAGAGATGAGCATGGAACAGAAACAAGTGTATGAGCAAGTTGGGGTTGCAATGACCTCAAGATCGTATGTTGAATATGAGAAAATGTTTATGTTGCAGACGTCAGCATTGATCGGTAAACGCGTTTTGGATGTCGCTGGTGGCGCATCTTCGTTTACAGCAGAAGCTAGGCAGCTTGGGGTATACGCAGAAGCGGTTGATCCGTTGTATGCAAAGTCGCCAAGTGCTATTTCAGCGCATGGTAGGGAAGAAATTGAGCTTGTCGCAGCTAAGATGTCCAGGTTAGTTGATGTATACGACTGGACGTTTTACGGGTCCGTCGAGCAGCATCGGGCAGGTCGTATTCAAGCGCTGCAGCGATTTGTAGAGGATTTCTCCAAGACAGATGGATCAGCCAGATATCATATAGCTGGTTTACCTTCCTTGCCATTCGAAACGCAGAGCTTTGATCTCGTTATGTGCAGTCATTTCCTCTTTCTATATGAAGAGCAGTTTGATTATGCGTTTCACGTAGAGGCCATTCGTGAGTTGCTACGTGTTTGCAAGCCAGGCGGCGAGGTAAGGATATACCCATTGATGAATTTCCGTACGGAAGAATATTCCCGGCTTCATGAACTAATCAACGAGTTCGAGTTGGCTGGATTTACGCTTCAAAAGAGAGAAGCCAGTCTACCTTTTCTACCGAATTCTCATCAATTTTTAAGCATAAAAAAGTCGCCCTCTGCATAGTGAAAAACCTTGCTACATCAACAAATTTTAGCTTATCCACCGCGGAATTTCCGTTGATTTTTCACCACTCGAATGGTATAATTTCCTTATTCGCCATAGATGGCGATATTTTTAGGAGGTTGTTCATTTGAAGGGTACAGTGAAATGGTTTAACGCAGAAAAAGGGTACGGTTTTATTTCTGTTGATGGAGGCGACGATGTATTCGTTCACTTCTCCGCAATTCAGGGCGAAGGATTCAAAACATTAGAAGAAGGCCAATCCGTTGAGTTTGATATTACTCAAGGTAACCGTGGTCCTCAAGCAGCTAACGTCACCAAATTATAAGCCAATGGGAGTCCCTACTTATAAATAGTGTCATAGCACAAGCAATAAAGACAGTTCTCGAGTTCACTCGAGGCTGTCTTTTTTGTTTGTTTTTACTATAACAAGCAATGGATTCCAGAAGCCGTTTCATTGTGGCGGGTATAAGCCATGCCATAGAATGTCGATAATTTGCGTAGCGGCTTCTCCCTCATGAGGGAACATTTTATTGCCATCGGCGTCAGTCGCATGGCCCATCATGAGGAGGGAGGTGTACGCACGTGCGATCACACGTGGGTTAACGGGACCAATTTCTCCGGAGTTAATGGACTTCTGGAATTCGGTTTCGAGTGTATCCAGAATGCCCTGCTCGGATTTGCGCATGGCTTTCATTTGCTCCTCGGAAAGTGTAGCCTCCATCTTGCGCATGAACGAATGCAGGTCGAAATCGACCGCTTTCAGATGTCCTTCGGTAATGCTGAGGAGCCTTTCGCGAAGAGAAGTTGGCTCGCTCAAACGTTTCAGGGTGACACGTCTTACGTTATCCATCAATTGAATCATGGAGGCTGTAAGAAGATCCGACTTAGAAGGGAAATAGTAGTACACAGATGCCTTCGTCACCTTGCATTCTTTGGCGATATCGTCCATGGAGACGGATTCGAACCCACGGGATAAGAACAACGGTATAGCCGTCATTAAAATTTTCTGATTCAGAGGCATGTCTCCCTGGGAAGCACGGGGTCTGCCGAGAGGCTTTGATTTTTTTTCCATATGTGTCACTCCTAGGAGGGTTCTAAAATAAAACTTGATTAATTAACTATCTAGTATATATAATTAATTATGTTACAAGAATAATTATAACACTATTTCATTTTTTAGGAGAGAGGCTACGTCATGCATGAAAATCCTTTTTTCAGTAAAATAGGCGGTATTGTCGCAGGTCGACGCAGTAAATGGGTAACATTGGCTGTATGGATTTTACTTACAGGCATTTTATCTGTCTTTCTACCTAACGTCAATTCACAAGAAAATAATGCGGCTAGACAATTGCCCACCGATTCTTGGTCTCTAGAAGCAGCAGCTTTGATGAAAGAACAATTCCCAAGCAATGAGGGCGTGCCAGCGCTTGTAGTTTGGTTTCGTGGATCAGGACTGACAGATCAAGATTTGGCAGCCGTTCAGAAGGTTTCGAAACAGCTCACGGAAGCACCTTTGGCTGCTCAAAAGGGGTTGCCTCCTTTGCATCAGATGCCAGTTCCTGCGCTTAAAGGCATGGTATCCAAGGATGGCCAGATACTCGTCCTTCCAATTTCGTTTAACGAAGGGACGGAAACGGAAGTCCTCCAGGAAGGTATGAAGAAGCTGGAAGAGATAACCGTTAGCCTATTAGGCACTGACCCTTTTGAAGCGAAAATAGAGGAAGATGGTTTACATGCGCGAATTACAGGCCCTATCGGCATTCAGACGGATGCAACGGCGTTATTCAAAGGGGCCGATTTTACGCTCTTGTTAGCAACGGTGCTGCTTGTACTTGTTCTTCTCATTTTACTATATCGCTCGCCTATTCTGGCTTTCATTCCGCTGGTTGGCGTAGGCTTCGCTTATGGCGTTATTTCACCTATTCTTGGATTCATGGCCAAACAAGGTTGGATCACGATAGATGCGCAGTCGATCTCCATTATGACAGTCCTATTGTTTGGAGCAGGAACTGATTATTGTCTCTTCTTCGTTGCTCGCTACCGCCAGGCCCTTCTGGTTGAGAAAGACAAATATTCCGCACTACGTGTTTCATTCGGTGGCTCAACAGGTGCGATCGGGATGAGCGGACTCACCGTAATTGTTTCCTTACTGGGCTTATTATTTGCTCATTATGGTTCCAATCATCGGTTCGCGATACCGTTTAGTGTAGCCATCTTCATTATGGCCATTGCGAGTCTAACACTTGTACCAGCACTTCTTGCCATTATTGGACGCGTGTCTTTCTACCCATTCATTCCTTTAACAGCAGAAATGAGAGCGGAGAAAGAAGCACGCAAAGGGAAACGCATTCGCGAGCAGAAGCCTGTTGGTGCAATGAATGCGGCGCTTGGCCGAGTTGTCACGGAAAGACCCAAAAGCGTACTCGCTATTTCACTAATTATCCTTATCGCGTTGGCAGCCTTTGCCCCGCAAATTAAGTTTACTTATAACATCTTGGAATCATTTCCTTCCACAATGCCGTCACGAGAAGGCTTCAGCTTGTTGTCAGAGCATGTTTCACCAGGGTCACTTGCACCAGTAAAAGTGGTCGTTAATACGGAAGGAAAGACAGCAGACATCCAAGGAGCGCTTGCTGCATTACCTTATGTGGAATCGGTGAGCAAACCAGAGGATAGTAAGAAGGACGCTAATTATAAGGCGTATGAATTGATTTTCAAACAAGACCCCTACGACTTGGATATCATCAATCGAATTCCAGAGATTCGAGGCACATTGGAACAAAAGTTAACTGAGGCGGGTATATCTAACCCACAGGTTTGGGTAGGAGGAGAGACAGCAACTCAGTATGATACCAAAACCGTCGTGGAGCGGGATACGAAAATTGTCATCCCTGTTGTTATCACGGTAATCGCAATTCTATTACTAATTTACTTACGTTCCATTGTTGCTACCGTCTATCTAATTGCAACGGTATTGCTTTCCTATTACTCGGCGTTAGGTGCAGGGTGGCTAATCTTGCATTATTTCATGGATACCTCAGCGATCCAAGGGTTGATACCTCTGTATGCATTCGTCTTCCTCGTTGCGCTAGGTGAGGACTATAATATCTTCATGATTTCGAGCATCTGGCAGGAAAAAAATCGGATGAAACTGAAGGATGCGATCCGTTTAGGCGTAAGCTCAACGAGCAGTGTTATCACTTCCGCAGGCTTGATTTTGGCAGGCACCTTTGCGGTTCTAGCTTCACTACCGATTCAAGTGCTTGTGCAATTCGGTGTCATATGCGCCGTCGGTGTGATCTTAGACACATTCATCGTAAGGCCGTTCCTTGTTCCTTCCATCACGATGTTACTTGGAGATGCGGTGTTCTGGCCAAGTAAAGTGAAGCGGGCCCCGCTCGCGTCTGGTTCCAGGAATTAAGCATGGCAAAAAGGAGCTATCCGCAATTTTGCGGAGGGCTCCTTTTTAAGTGCAACTAGCTGGGGAGTTCTTTGGGATAGCGTAATGCGGTTAGTTGAGTAGCTGGATTTTCAAATAAATGTAAAAAGTACAGTTAATTTTACCAATTTACCTGCGATTTAATGAATAGATGGAAAAAGTACATCTAATTTGAGCGATATTGGTTGTTAACGCGATTTTCGTAACAATTAACTGTAGGAAATCCATCTATTGCTCCCAATTGGCGAGAAAAAACAAAAATAACAACATAAAATCCATTTAAATTATTTGTGGCGAAGAGATAGTACGTACTAACTAGTCGATAATCTCAAGGATATCGTCAATTTCTTTGCGTGCCATTTTGCCTGGTGTATCCTTTGGATAACCAAGGGAAATGACCATATTAATTTGATACTCTGCGGGAATCTCTAGATAAGCGCGGATTTGATCCTGTGCTAAGAGCACAGGGCCGGTCATAGGACATGTCGCGAGGCCTCTTGCATGCGCAGCAAGCATCAGGTTCTGCGAAGCTAAGCAAGAGCTCTTGATCCCTTCCTCGGCCCAAACATGATCATCGACCAATTGAATCGGGTCAAAAATGCGATCACGGAACTTGGATTCATAAGGTGTTGCCAAGCAAATGATGAGCACAGGTGCATTCGAGAAGGCCGTTGCGTATGGCCCGAAGGATCTGACCAGCATGCGCGCTTCTTTAGACAGCCCTTTCTCCTCGGCAGCCGCGGCACGTAGGTGCAGTTGGTCCCAAGTTAATTGCTCGATATGTTTGATCTTGTCTGTATTTCGAATGGCAATAAATTTCCATGTTTGTGAGTTGGTATCGCTGGGCGCATAGCGAGCACAGTCAATGATTTCTCGAATATCTTCTACTGCAACGGGTTGCTCGGTAAAGTTGCGAATACTGCGTCGATCAAGAACGATGGTTTTGAACTCTTCATACATCATAATAAATGTGTACCTACCTTTGCTGCTCATAATGTTCATCATGGATTAATACTTGGTACTAAGACTATATCCGTATTATAGGGGAGATCTACTTGGAGTACAACTGCCGTTACTTCTAACAAGCTCAAATGGTAAGGAAGAACCGATTCTCTTATCATCGACTAGGGAGAGCGTCTTCATTCTTTTGAAACAAATATGTGCATAGAAAGCCTATTGCAGAGGTTGTGGATAAGCACGCTGCAATGAGATAAACGGTACTTCCGCCTGCTTGGTTATAAATCCAGCCACCTGCCGTGCCGCTAATCAAACCAGCTATACTTGACCAAGCCACAGCGAAAATGGCTTGACCTGAAGAACGGTACTCATCCGGAATAATTTGACTCAAATATCGATTCGCTGTGAAGAGGAACACGCCAAATGTTAAGCTATGTAGTAGTTGTATGCCGATAACCCATATGGGATCTTGGATAAAACTCATCATAACGAATCGGAAAGCGTAAATCACACCAGCAAAGGCAAGTAACGGCAGCTCCTTAAAGCGATGCCCTTGCTTGCTCAGATAGAAAAATACAGGAATCTCGCTGAGCGCCGATGTCATCCACGCATAGCCGATGAGTGAATCTGATGCACCGAGTTGACGCATATATAAGGCCAAGAAGCCATCATTAAATCGATGTGAAACTGACATGATGATCACGAGTATCAGGAACCAAATGAACTTTTTGGAACGGATGATGTTCACCATGCCGCCAAAGGCCATCTTTTTACCGCCTGAGCGCGTATCTTTGAGTAGTAAAAGAATGATCAATGTAAATCCTATCGTGATAAAAAGCAAGAGAGGCGTAAGTCCCGTACCATAAGCACGTAGAATTAGACCAAATCCGCCAGCTGATAGTGCGAAACCAATAGAGCCATATACCCGGAAGGAGGCATAGCTTTTTCCACTCGATCGGATATGCAGCATGACTTGACTGTCATTTAATGAGTTCACTGGCTGTTGGAAGAAGAAGAACGCTGCCAAACAGACATATAACAGGGAGAACCAGCCTGCTGTAGATACCAAGATTGCAGTAACAAGCTGACCAAGGATCAAGATTATCATGATCTTCTTAACTGTTTGAAACCGGTCGCTCAAGAACCCCCACAACAGATTTGTAGCAATTCCGATCAGTGGTCCAATGGCGTATAGTAAGCCAATTTGAATCTTTGAATATCCTTTATAGTCGAAATAAAGTGGGAAGAATGTGACAACAATCCCCATCGTCATAAAAAAAGAGAACGTAAACATTTTGAGCAATCGATCATTTCTATCAATCGCGTTCGAATTTGCCAAGCGTAATCATCACCATTTCGTTACATATTTTCTTGAGGTTGATTAGGTTGTTGCACATCATTCGTGCGTTTGAGCACATAGATGACCACAAACAGTTCTGCCAACATGCCGAGCGACTGCGCTAGAGCACCAATCATCCCGTTCCAGCCAGGAACCGTTGCAATGGCAACGAATAATGTGAATACCGTAATAATAGCATTCGCAGATTGCGAGAAAACCATGATTTTTGTTTGACCGCGCAGCATGATAATCCCATTCATATAGTCAAGCCACGGAAAGACAATCGTCATAATCATGAAAATTCGCATTGCACTCAGGCTGGCGTGCTTCAGCTCCGCATTCACACCCATGACATGCGTCATAAACCAGGGGCCTATCGGTGTGTAAGCCAGTATGGCTATTAATGTTCCAGGAATAAAGCTGAGCATGAGAATGAATTTGCGTACTCGTACTGCATCTTTGCGATAGAAATTTAAGACGATTTGATGGATGTAAGAGAAGAAACTCATCACTAACTGGGTTAACGATCCAGCGATCGCAAAGGAAGAGATGGCTAGATGGATATGTGTTGTTTTGCCCAACATGGCATTTATAGAAGGTCCAATAATTACCGCGATGACAGATGAATATAATAAGGGTTTATAAAAGCTGAAAATTTGCCCCTTCGTCTCAATCGGGTGATTCGGTGCTTTCTCTGGAATAACATGCTTGAGTAAGCTTGTACCCTCCCAAATCGCAACAGCCGCTTCAATGACCATGCCGACGAGGAAAATAATGGCTCCTACTTTACCGCTTGAAACATTATCCGTTGTAATGAAGTACAAAGATAAGAGGTACATCGCGATAATTCGTACGCCCATGCCGATCGTGAGCCATTTGGTGCGCATATTGAAAATAATAATGCCATGAAACAAACAGCGCAGGCCAGAGAAGATGCTGACATACATGAGGATGCGGTAAACGCTTAATGTAGCAGCGAGCATTTCACGTTCTACACCGAAAAAGTAAAGAAACACCCATTCTCCAACCGGTGTGTAACAAAGTATGAGTCCCAGAAGAATAATACAAGCAAATACATATGAGCTGACAACGCCCATGGCACGGAACGAAATCCGATCTCTGACGAGTGCCGAGCAGGCTTGCCGCAGCAATACAACGGGTCTTTCTGTAAGTCCTAGCAGACTTAGGGGGATGGCGTAGCTGGCGATGACGACTTCCGGATTGTCAGCCCTTGCCAAGGTGCTATTAATAATAACATGTGAGAGGGTTACGAGCGTTGCAGAAAGTCCGAGGGGGAGGAAAAAGGAGATGAGCTGTTTCCATGTGATCGTTTCCTTTAATGTCGTAGCATTCATCCAAATCGCACTCCTTCGCGTGTTGCAAAACATTTCTTAAGTATATCAGAAAATGAAATGGGGATGACATACAATTTTAACTGGAAACCGAAGGTTTGAAGTGATACATTTAAAGGTAGTATGTTTCTTGAACATGACCGACAGTTTTGCCTGCAAGGAGGTACACAGAAATGAACAGCTATTTTCAGTATGATGAGAGACTTGGCATCGAGATTCCCGTTTTGGAATTGGAGTGGGACATGTATGATGCTGGTATTCGCATAAATCTTTTATTACAGTGGGAACAAATACGAGGTGCCATTCCGGATCGAATTATGAAATTGGAAGCACAAATCATTGAAAAGCAAAATAAACTCGATAAGGAAGACGATTTTGTAACCTCCTGCCGTTTGAATTCCGATATTGCTGACTTGGCTTCAATCATAAATGATCTTCATCTCTGGTTCCGAATTAATCAGGATTTGGAATCAAAAACCCACCATTAATGGTTGTCAATGAAGGGAGAATGACTGCATGCATAGCAATAAGGATGGGAATAACTGGATAGGGACGATAGCAAAGCCACTTCTGGAGCATCTCCCTGCGTTGTATCCAATTGAGGAATGGGACGTCGCCATGGATGCGCGTATCGAAGCTCTCTCTACGTCAGTGATTACGGAAGGAAGTCCTGAACAGCTCCCCTACGGGTTAGCTATTAAAGCAGGGCTGTTTCTCCTAAATGAAAGTCTAGATAAATCTCACGAGATAGCACAGGAAATTACCAATCCAACCGGCAGTTACTGGCATGCCCTGATGCACCGGATGGAAGGCGATTATAGTAACGCGAAGTACTGGTTTAACGATGTTGGTCATCATCCTATTTTTTCTAATCTAATCCAATTTGTAAGAGATAATCTATCGCTTAAAGACTTCATGGAATTGGAAAATGAAGCACTTCGACATAAGCTTGAAGTACTAGTAACATCGCCAGTTTGGAATCCATATGTATTTATTGATGTGGTTGAAATTCAGGTGTCGCTTGTTCAGAATCCTACAGTCGATAGTTGGTTACGCCAAATACAGCGATCTGAGATGCAATTACTACTTCAATTCTGCTATGAACAAAGTTGTGGAGGAAGTTTACTTGGAGCAATTGGACAAAAGTAGAATAAGGAGCCATGCGAAGGTTCCGCAAGGGCCAATCCGATTAATGATTTGTGTATATCGCTATATTTTGCCTGGTGTCGATGAGCAATTGAGTTTCTGGAAAAGTAGAGCGTCGAGTATTCCCGATGAAGAGCTTCGTACACAAGCTTTAGCAAGCATTGCAACGAAGCAATTTCATTGTCAAGGAGGAGCTGTGTATGCGGCTGCTCATTTATCGATGCGCCATATACTTATTCCGCTCATCGTCGCATTCCAGTCAATCAGCGACTACTTGGATAACTTATGCGATCGAAGCACATCGTTAGATCCTAAGGATTTTCGGCAACTGCATCAATCCATGCTAGATGCGGTAGATCCTGCGAAGCCTCTGCATGATTACTATGCGTTCAGAGATGAGAAGGAAGATGGCGGATATTTAAGAGATCTTGTTCAGCAATGCCAGACCTCGATTAGCCAGATGCCATCGTATTTGAAAGTAGCAGACCAGGTCAAAGAGTTTGTAGGTTTATATTGTGATTTGCAGGTGTACAAGCATATTCGTAAGGATTTACGCGAACCACAGCTGCATCAATGGTGGAATCATCATCACCATAAGTATCGGCAGATTGATTGGAATGAGTTTGCTGCAGCAACGGGATCAACCTTGGGCATGTTTATGTTATTTTTGGCAGCGTGTGATCCTATACTAACGGACAAGCAGGTGGAATCCATTCGCGAAGCTTATTTCCCTTATGTGTGTGGACTTCATATTCTGCTTGATTATTTAATAGATCAGGAAGAAGATATTGTAGGTGGCGACTTGAATTTCTGTACCTACTACGATTCATTAGATACAACCGTAGAGCGGATTGCTTTCATTGTCCAAGAGGCGAGGAGTAAAATTTTGTTCTTGGAACATCCGAGATTTCATCGTATGATAATCGAAGGTTTGCTTGCTCTCTATTTATCTGACCCTAAGGTCAACAGTCAACACCAAGTGAAGAAAATCTCAAAGCGTCTGATGAAAAACAGTCCTTTAACCAGGCTTTTTTTCTGGATCAATAGCATGTACATCCGTACGACATCATGAATGACATTCACAAGGATTATGAAGGAGGAAATGGAATTATGTCAGCAGTAAAATCAATAGCCGTTTTAACTAGTGGAGGAGATTCTCAGGGGATGAATGCAGCGGTTCGAGCGGTTGTTCGAAGTGCATTATACCATGGACTCGAAGTGTATGCCGTTCAGCGTGGATATCAAGGTCTAATTAACGATGATATTCGTAAAATGGACTTGCGCAGCGTAGGTGATATCATCCAGCGTGGAGGAACAATTCTCCAAACGGCTCGTTGCAAAGAATTCATGACACCTGAAGGACAGCAAATTGGTGCAGACAACTTGCGTAAACGTGGGATTGACGGTTTAGTTGTTATTGGTGGGGATGGTTCTTACCAAGGAGCAAACAAATTGGCAAAATTGGGTATTAAAACGATGGGTCTGCCAGGAACGATTGACAATGACATTCCGTTTACAGATTTCACAATTGGCTTCGACACAGCGGTTAGTATCGTAGTCGATGCGATTAATAAGCTGCGGGATACGATGACATCTCATGAACGTTCCTCTGTTGTCGAAGTTATGGGTCGTCATTGCGGTGAAATTGCCCTGTATGCTGGACTTGCCAGCGGTGCTGAAACCATCATTGTGCCAGAGGTAGATGTGGATGTTACAGAGGTTGCTAATCGGATGAAGGATAACTTCAACCATGGCAAGCGTCACAGTATTATTCTTGTAGCTGAAGGTGCAGGAACTGGTGAGGGGATTGCGAAACAGATTACGGAAACGAACGGAATCGAACCTCGTGTGACTGTTCTTGGTCATATTCAACGCGGTGGTGCGCCAACGCATAATGACCGTATACTAGCAAGCCGTTTAGGTGATTTTGCTGTTCGCAAACTGATGGAGGGTGATTCTTCCAAAGCTTGCGGTATTATCAAAGGTGAGCTTGTAGCAACAGATATCGATCTTGTTGTGAATACAAAACGTACCTTTAACATGGAGCTGTATGAATTGGCTAGCCGTTTGTCTCAATAAGCCTAATTATGAGATTCAGTGTTGATCTTCATTCGTATTTCAGCTATAATTGCGTACAACATATACATCGACATCATGTCTATGAAGAGCATCCAACTCGGAGACACTTATGACGATCGGAAGGATGTTTCCTTTCTCACTAAATAAGTCGGACCGCCCGTTATCGCGGAACCAAGCGGATGATGACCTTTCATGTCATCATCAAGTTGGGTGGCACCGCGAGCAGAACGCTCCTCGTCCCAATCGGACTGAGGGCGTTTTTTGTCTTTTTCACATATACGAAGAGGAAGCGGTGACGGGATATGCTGGATATCAAATGGATTCGTAACAACCCAGAACAAGTGAAAGCAGCAGCGATTCAAAAAGGAGTCGATTGCTACGTTGAAGAATTGCTCATGGTCGATGAGAAGAAAAGGGATTATCAGGGCCAAGTAGATTTGTTGAGAGAGGACCGTAATCGGGCCTCGGAGCAGATCGGATCGCTTATGATGCAGAGGAAAGACGCGGAGGCAGAAACCTTGAAGGAGCAAGTACGCAGCTGGAATCAAGGTTTAGTACTACTCGAAGCGGAACTGAACGCGTATGATCAGCGGTTCAAGGAGCTTATGCTGAAAATACCGAATCTAGCTTCGCCAGATACGCCAATAGGTGAGAGCGACCAAGAAAACGTAGAGCTAAAGGTTGTTGGTGATAAACCGAATTTTGAATTCGAGATGAGAGATCACCTTCAGCTAGGTGAGGCGCTAAATATCATCGATGTTGCTAGAGGAGTCAAGATAGCGGGAAGCAGGAACTATTATCTCAAGGGAATGGGGCTTTATTTGCATAGGGCTGTTCAACAATTGGCGGTAGACCTGCTAACGGATCGTGGCTTTACGGTTATGGATGTGCCGCTTATGGTACGGGAGGAAACGTTACTCAATGCAGCTTTCTTCCCAACTGGTAAAGATCAAACGTATGAGCTTCCTGAGGACAACACATGGCTGGTGGGTACATCGGAAGGTCCATTAGTTTCGTACTTTGCTGGAGAAATCGTGGATCTCACGGAGGGGCCAATTCAGTTAGCGGCTGTGTCGAATTGCTTCCGGAAAGAAGCGGGCTCGGCGGGAAGAGATGTGCGGGGGTTATATCGTGTCCATCAATTTGCGAAGGTTGAGCAGGTAATCCTTTGTGAAAATAATAGGGATGAGGCAGAGCGCATGCTGCAGGCAATCACACGGAATGCGGAGGATTTACTTGCATGTTTAGAACTGCCTTATCGCGTTGTAGCCGTTTGTTCGGGAGACATGGGTGCCAAGAACTACAAACAATTCGATATCGAAACGTGGATGCCCAGCCGCGGGGCATACGGTGAAACGCATTCTTCGTCAAGCCTACTGGATTTCCAAGCTAGACGCAGTAATTTGCGGTATCGGGATCAAGAAGGTGTATTGCGCTATTGTTACACACTGAATAATACAGCTGTTGCTTCGCCACGAATCCTTATTCCACTACTGGAAAATCACCAACAGGCGGATGGCTCGATTTATATTCCACCAGCGTTGCGACCGTATATGCGAGGTTTGGAAGCGATTCGCGTTTAAAAAAAGAAAGCCACTTATCCTCAGTGTTACAGTAGGATAAGTGGCTTTATCTGCCTTCCGTGTCTAATAACCTTCTGTTAGATCCACTACATTGATCATTTCTCCACCGTCCAGCATCACGCGCAAATTGTGGTAGAAAATGGTGGACACGCGATCTGTATAATGAACAGATGACCCAGCAATATGGGGGGTTAGGATGACATTCTTCATACCCCAAATTGGGGAAGTAGCGGGTAACGGCTCTTGCTCAAAAACATCTAAAGCTGCGCCAGCAAGTTTGCCTTCTTGCAAGGCTTGAATCAATGCATGTTCATCGAGCACATCGCCGCGAGCCAAATTAATGAAGAAAGCACTAGGCTTCATAAGGGCTAGATGTTCTTTTTGCAAGAAGCCTCGCGTTTTCGTCGTACTTGGAAGCAGAACGATAATGAAATCGCTTTGTGTTAGCAGTAATTGTAGACCTTCTTCACCGTGAACTGTCGTATCAAAGGCTGCTTGTGGTACCCCGGAACGATTCAAACCAATGACTGACATATCGAATGCTTTGGCCTTTCGAGCAACCGCTTCACCGATGGCTCCAGCCCCGATAATGCCTAGTGTTTTACCATGCAATTCACCGAAGCGAACTTGATTATCCCACACTTGCCCTTGCTGATTATCATGAAGTAAATTAGCTTTCCGAACCCATTGCAGCATGAGACTCAAAGCAAATTCACTCATTTGAATGGTGTGAACACCTCTAGCATTCGTAACCGTTACTTGACGTTTAGCCAGCTCTGCAAGTGGCAGTTTATCAACCCCAGCGGATAAGGTTTGCACCCACTTTAACTTAGAGGCGCGACTTACGATGTCAGGGTGTAATCGACCTGCTGAGATGATCACGTCAGCGTCAGGGAGCATGTCGCCAGCATCCTTAGAAGAGGCAAACCAATGAAACTCGATGCGTTCTTTCAAATCTGGCGGGATTTGCTCTCTCATTGAAGTTAGATTCATACCTGTCACAGCAACTATTTTCAGCATATCATCACATCCTTATTAGTATTGAAAAGAATACTACCATGATAAATGAAATGGAAACCGAAAGTAAACACGGACCCTCTGTAAAAATCCCCCGAGCGCATAGGGATGCTCTCGGGGGATTATCACATGTGACGATTAATAATTGACGTTAGCCGTGTAATTATTGTTGGCATTCCACAACAAATACTCATTGACGCCGTTATCCTTCAAAGCTCGAATTTGCTCATCTAATTCATGCTTGCCGTATTTAATATAGCCTGGTACCCAAGAAGCAGTAAAGTCTTGTATCCAAGGTCGGACAACAGGCTTCCAACCCTTTTTGTCAATAGCTTCGAGCTTCTTCGTTGTATCCTTGGAAGCGCCATTGATAGTGGCATACGGTGCAGCATCAGGTACTTTGGAGCCGAACCAACCTGTGCTGTAATGGCTTGGATAAATCATTGGAGCGATAACATCGACATTTTGTGAAATTTTCTCGAAATCTTGACCAATACCTTCAGCAGCAGGCACAGAAGCTGCGTATCCGAAAATGTCGACCGAGACGCGAACACCTAATGGAGATAATTGCTCTCTCGCATATTTGACGAAAGAAGAGACTGCATCAATCCGTGAACGCTCATCTTTGGTATATTTGAGAACATCCGCGCGTTTCTCGAAGCCTTCTGGGAAACGGACATAATCAAACTGAATTTCTTTGAAGCCTGCTTTGACAGCTTCTTTGGCTACAGCGATATTGTAATCCCATACATCTTTGCTGTACGGATTGACAAAGCTGTCAGCCGGTTTTTTCCCGTTATCCCACAGCGTGCCGTCTGGATTAACGAAAGACAATTCCGGTTTTTTCTTGGCAAGGATGGTGTCTTTGAATACAACAATTCGAGCAATTGGATAAATGTTATGCTCTTGAAGTGTTGTCATCAAACCTGGCATATTGCCAATAATTTTCTGAGTTGTTCCCAATGCATCGAGTTCTGCATTCCCAGTTTCCCAAGTGATGTAGCCCCAGTCATCTTTCACATCAATAACCATGGCATTCAAATCGGTATCATCAAGAAGTTTTACGAGCGTATTAAGTCGTGAGCCGCCAGCACTGTGAGCAGTGGAGTAGATCCCTTTAACGATAGGGGCATCTTTCTGTGGATCTACCTTATTGACAGGTGCGAGTGGATCCGTAGTATCCGCAGGAGTCGTAGGGTTGACGGGTTGAACGATAGCAACAGCGTTCTTCGCATCTAGCGAAGCTTGCACAAGCTGTTCAAAGCTTGCATCGGGGTTAGCAGCCGTGACATTCCCCCAAATGAGGGCAAGTGAGGCAAGTAAAATTTCCATGATGTATAAGTCCACTCCAATCCTTGTTTCTAGCTTTTATTATAAGCCAAGCGGGAAACTACGCACAGAGGAAATTTGTAGGCTTTTGTAGAAGTTTGTATGAGTCATTTGGCACAGATGAAACAGTCTTAAGTAGGATTTAAAATAAAAACACCTAGAAGCTTGGCCTCCAGGTGCTTGGACTTACTTATTCGATTCGCTATTCGATACTTCGGGATTAATTTCTTTCCGTGCAAGCGTAGGTTGATCATCTGCTGATGAGTTATTGCCGTTTCCATTTGTTGCATCTTTGAACTCGCGGAACATTTTGCCGAAACCTCGTCCAAGCTCTGGCAGTTTATTAGGCCCAAATAAAAGCAGGGCAACGATCGCAATGAGAATGATGTGCCAAGGAGATAGAGCTCCCATTCCAGACACCTCCAGTAAAGTTTATGTTACCTATAGTATATCATGGACTTATCATAACCCATATAGCCTATTTATTACAATTTTAATAACATGATACGCAAAAGATATGCAAAAAAGACACCCTTAATGGTACAGGGTGTCCTTATGATGTTCCGAAATGCTAAATTGAATAATTTCCATGACATCTTCCGCTGCGAGTGCCTCTATACCGAATCTTAGTACGATCTCGGATTCCAACTCATTGTTGGTTAAAGAGGGATACAACTCGGGCGTTAATTTCATTACAATCCTGGATAATTTGACTGTCTCCACAAGCATCACCCTTCCAATCAGAAGATTAGAATAAGAACTACGCCTGAACCTACCATCGATGAAAACCAGAACTATATGAAATTATATTCATTATAACACAATTCAAAATGGAATAAAGGGGCAGTTGGCTAATTTATCAATGGGGCTTTCGAAATTCCCCTACAACGCCGACAGTTTCCACAATATTTACGAACGCTTTCGGGTCAATTTCTTTAATAATTCGCTTTAATTCCACGAGTTCATATCGCGTCGTAACCGTCATTAGCATATCATGCTGCTGCTTTGTATAGGCACCTTCCGTTTTAATAAGTGTTACCCCTCTAGGGATCATAAGCAGCTTATTAATAATGGCATCCCTATGCTTCGTTACAATGAACGCGGTTACTTTAATATGGCGGATATGTATCATATCAACAGTTTTCCCGCTAATGAAAATTGCTAACATTGAAAATAATGCAAGATCCCAGTTATCTTTGAAATAACCAAGTGCGACAATAACAATTCCGTTCATGGAAGATAGGATAGTGCCAAGAGGGAAATCGTATTTCCGGGTTAAAATGAGGCCGACAATATCGAAGCCGCCGCTGGAGCCGCCAATACGTAGCGTAATTCCACTGCCGATTCCGATGAGAACACCGCCAAATACTGCACCTAGCATGGAATCTTTGGCTACGAAGTTCATAGGGATTAATTGCATCATCCAAGTCGTCAACACGACTGAGGCAACACTAATTATGATGAATCGTTTACCAATGGATACAAGTCCCCAGATCATGAGAGGCATATTAAACAATAAATAAAGAAAGCCGATATTATAATCCGTAAAATATCCAATAATCATTGCTATCCCCGAAACACCACCGCTAAGCAACTGATGGGGAATAAGGAACATATTGAAGCCAACTGCGACAAGCAGTGCGCCAACTAGAATGATTACAACGTCTAGCGCCTTTTTCAAAACAAATCACCTCTAAAATAGTATGCAGCATATTGCAAGTATAATTCATTCTTATAAAACTGCAATCATTATTTAGACGATGGTTAATTAATTCGAAAAACATAAAAAAGCTGTGTCCAAAAGATGGACAGCAGCTTATTCGTGAAATTTATCGGCGCTTGAAGGAGCCTGTTTTCTTGGTTGTACTTGGCTTGCTTGTACTTGATTTACTTGAAGATGGCTTCGTTACTTTGTTAGTCGTTGAACCATCATTCTTCCGGGCCGTTGAAGAGCTTCCAGAGCTTGGATTTGCTGCACCACTCGTGAAACCTCCCGTACGATCGGATGTTGTGGGTTTCGTTGCTTTGGTTGAACCATTGGTTGAACCTGTATTTGGTGTTGTTGCCTTATAAGTTGGCGTCTTCGTGTAGCCGCGGTAATCATATGAAGCTCCTCTATTGTTATTCCATCCGCCACCGAAAATGGATTGAAGCAGCGTAGCGGTTAAATAGCCTTGCAAGAAGGAGGAGTCATAATGAGTCTTGGCATATTCAATGCTATCGAGCTGAACTAAAGTATTGTTACTATCACTTGGATCTTTCTGGATATTAATAACCTTGTCCCTATAGACAAGGAACATCTGATCATCAGATTCTTTACTCTTCTCTTTGGGTGTTTCTTTGGCAGCCAGTTCATTGGCAACTGTGGGTACGTTCTTGCCTTCAACCGCGTAAACCTTAGACATGGTGGTTCCCTTGCCATCAACACTTACTAAAGGATATTCATCCTTGATATAACGTCCGGCATCTGCGCCACAAGCGGTAAGAAGAGCGATAATAAGGATGAAGGAAAGCCATGAAGTCCATCTCTTCATTGTCTTGTAGTCCTCCTTTCAGGGGTGTTTCGGAAACATGCTTTCATGATAACATAGCTTTATCGTCATCAGTGTCGATTTTAAGAATTTTTCAAAAATTTTATCTGGTTGCCTGGGGTACGTTCGCCTTCTAGAGCAATGAATTTACCGTCTTGCCATTGTAGGAAGAAGAAGCGCTGGTCCGGTCCAAAATATCGCCAAAATATGATATCATCGCCACTGCGGAAATCGGTGTTGCCCTCTGTTCGTGAAACGTCGTTGCGATGAAATTCCAGATCAAAAGTGACATCGCCATCTAACTCTAATCGCGTAGGAACATCATTGGGATCATCCAAAGCTCCTTCGATAAAGCTGCAAAGGAAGCAGTCGTAGGTTCTGCCTTTTTCCACAATCAAGCACTGAATATTTTTGCCGCTTTGTAGATAATAAGCGTAGCGATGTGGCTCAAAGCCGCGGTCAAAATAGATGACTTTACCGGAGATGACGTATTCTTCTAAGTCTACACTGACGATATCGCCAACACGTGCGACTTCCAAAGGATTACCTGCGGATGCGGTAGAAGGTGGTTGCTCCTTATTACTGCGTAGAATGTTGCTGACACGTTTAAATATGGACATAGAAACTCTCCTCTGTTCGATTCCGTTTTATTGTTCTCCCCTTTAATACGAGTTGCTTATTCATTCGGTTTCGTTCGAATCGTTAAAAGTAGCCACTGGCAATGTGTATATCACTTGTGCTATAATATTTTAGATGTTCTTAAGGGCGGCCAGTTGGATCATGGAAGATGACGAATCGAAAGTGTATTCCACCAAGAAACTATAGAGACGGATAGGAAGTCGTACTTAAGGGTAAAAAAGATACAAGGCATTAGCCTGCCCTGTACAAAAGGAGATTGAATTTATTTGAAAACATTTCAGGAGTTTGGTTTAGACGCATCAGTACTACGTGCGATTACGGAGATGGGCTTTGAAGAGTCCACACCCATTCAAGAGAAAACAATACCACTGGCCATGGAAGGCCGTGATTTGATCGGGCAAGCACAGACGGGAACTGGTAAAACGGCAGCATTCGGTATTCCGCTAGTTAATAAAATCAATGTAAAAGAAGAGCGTATTTCAGCTTTGATCATGTGTCCTACACGGGAACTTGCCATTCAGGTTGCGGAAGAGATTGAAAAACTCGGTCGTTTCAAAGGCATTCGTTCCTTGCCAATTTACGGTGGACAGGATATCGTGAAACAAATTCGTGCTTTGAAAAAGAAACCACAAATCATTATCGGAACACCAGGACGTCTTCTTGACCATATTAACCGCAAAACGATTAAACTTGATGATGTACAAACGGTTATTTTGGATGAAGCAGATGAAATGCTCGATATGGGCTTCATGGACGATATCCAATCTATTCTTAAATTAGTTCCTTCAGAACGCCACACAATGTTGTTCTCTGCAACGATGCCGACGAACATTCAGAAATTGGCTCAACAATTCCTTACAAACCCAGAGCATGTTTCGGTTATCCCGAAACAAGTTAGTGCTCCTTTGATCGAGCAAGCTTACATTGAATTGCATGAGAAACAAAAGTTCGAAGCGCTTAGCCGTTTGATCGACATGGAAGCACCAGACTTGGCAATTATCTTCGGACGCACGAAGCGTCGGGTAGATGAGTTGGCTGAAGCTCTTCAAAAGAGAGGGTATGCCGCTGAGGGTCTTCATGGTGACTTGTCCCAAAATCAACGTGATAACGTCATGAGAAAATTCCGTGATGGCAGTATCGATGTTCTAGTAGCAACTGACGTAGCTGCTCGTGGACTAGATGTATCTGGTGTTACACACGTTATTAACTTTGACCTTCCGCAAGATCCAGAGAGCTACGTTCACCGTATCGGCCGTACAGGTCGTGCAGGTAAAGAGGGTACGGCTTGGACTTTCGTAACGCCACGTGAGATCGATCACCTTCACTTTATTGAGAAGGTTACACGCCACAAAATCAACAAAAAACCTTTGCCAAGCGTTGCTGAAGCAGTAGAAGGCAAACAAAAAATGACAGCTGAGCGTATTCTGGATATGCTTCAAAAAGAAGAGCATGGCGAATTTAAAGGTCTTGCAATCCAAATGCTTGAGCAATACGATTCCGTTAACTTGCTTGCAGCAGCGATGAAACTTCTTACAGGTGACAAGAAAGATCTTGCGATTGAATTGACACCAGAGGATCCGATTCGTGCAAGAAAGAAAAAATTCGATGTTCGCAGCTCAGGTAGACGTGTTGGCGGCGGATACGGTTCAGGATCAGGTTCAAGCGATCGTCGTCAAGGTGGCGGCTATGGTGGCTCCGGTTCAGGCAACTCCTCCAGCAGTGGCTCACGTTACCCGCGTAAGGATAGCAGAGACTACGGTTCAAACAGAGAAGGCGGAAGCAGTTCAACATCGAGAAACCGCGAATACGGAAGCAATAACTCCGGAAATCGTGATCGTTCCAGAGCGCCGCGTAAAAGTGAAGATACACTTGTAAATAAATAAGATGCAGCATGAAGAAAGGCGGAGATCCTGAGGATCTCCGCCTTCTTTTTACCTATATGGATTAAAGTACGAATGAGCTAGTGATAATTACTAACAAGATGAAAAGCACCAAAATAGCACCTGCAGATGTTCCGATTGGATTAGACATTGTATCAACCTCCTGAATAATGATTTGGGGGTGGTGCGACTAGACAATACTATCTTATGTAAAAGTACCTATAACGACTAGACGGCTACCTATATCGTGAAAAATAGGCTATAATTGAGTCTATATACAAATTAGACATGCTATCGTCATGTCAGTAGTTAACAACGTAGAAAGTTTCCTGAAGGAAACGCTAAGGAGGAAGCAGTTTTGGAGTTTAAGGGAGTTATGGGAGGACTGTATAGAATATCGGAGTGGATTATGCGGTTATCCGTTATTAATTTGCTTTGGATGCTTTGCTCAATTCCGGTATTCTTTTTCCTCTTTATGGGGTTAGTGAGTCAAACGCCGGACGCTTTAAAAGCTACGTTGCCGATTCTTGCAGTTTTGGCACCGTTTACTTTATTTCCTGCGACAACAGCGATGTTTGCCGTAGCTAGGAAATGGGTGACAGGAGAAGAAGATGTTCCATTGTTAAAGACATTTTTCCGTGGATATAAAGAAAACTACTTGCAGAGTATGTTGGGTGGAATTTTCTTTGTTCTTATTTTCGTGATAATCGGAGTGAATTATTTCTTCTATTTGAAGCAAGGAAGTTCGTTAAGGGTTTTGGCTGTTTTGTTTATTGCTTTCACCGTGATTATGATTATTGCTTTGTTTAATTTCTTCTCCATAATCGTACATTTGCACATGAAGATTTTTCAAATTGTCAAAAATTCAATTTTAATTACAATTGGCAATCCTATTAATTCGATTGTATTGCTCGTTTGTAATGGTGTTATTGTTTATATTTGTTTGACGAAGTTCAATTTCTTCTTAGTTGTTTTCTTCATGGGTGCTATTGTGGCAACGTTCTCCTTCTGGCAGTTTAACAGAAGCTTTACTAAGCTTCAAACGAAGCAACAAGAGCTTGAAGAGAAGGAGCAACAGCGACTAGCTGAAGAAGCGGAAGCGGCTGCAGAAGGAAATGAGGATGCAAATGAGGGAGTCGTAAATGAAACTCCAGTTAGTTTGCATAAAAAAGATGATAATGACAAGAATAGAGATTAATCCTACCAGTTGATTATCAGCGTGGTTGGATCTATAATAAGAAAACAGAAGAAATCTGCGATGTTCGTAACGGTTTTAAGTTGTTTTAAACCAATGACTGTTTCTAGGGAGACCTATATTGATGTGTGGCTGACATGCCCTCGAAAGGGGACCTCAAATACACGTCTGCGGACACCCACCTGCGAGAGCGGGTTTGAAGCACGGAAACCGGACGGCATAGGCGGGTTTCTTCGAATAAAAAAGAGGTTGAACAGGGATTGCCTGCTCAACCTCTTTTTTATTTGAAAGATGTGTTTGGGGTTCCGGGGCTATCTGAATGAGATTAGCCGCAAAAATCCAGTTAAGTTCCTTGGAGTGCTGTTGTGCTCGGAAATAGATGTAGGAAATTCAGTTAATGTTCTACCAGTCTTATTGCTGCTCCGCAAGATCCGTCAACTGATGGAACGTGTTTTGTAATGTCGGGTATAGACTGCGGTAAATGTTATAATAAGCTTCATATTTAAGCTGATTCGTCGGATTCGGTTCTACGCGATCTGTGACTTTAATCCAATCCTCGCATAATTTCGTAATTTCGACTTGGCGTACGCCAGATGCTGCCATGATAGCTGCTCCATAAGCTGGGCCATCTGTCGAATTAACTGTAACGACAGGGATACCGAAGATATCCGCAATCATTTGACGCCAGAAAGGACTTCTAGCACCACCACCGTTAACGCGAAGTTCGGTCACTTCAATTCCGGATTCACGAATCAGTTCCATGGAATCGCGAAGTCCGAAGGTAATGCCTTCTAGAACAGCGCGGGTCAAATGTGCTTTCTCGTGCCGAAGATTAAGCCCGATGAAAGCCCCGCGAGCTTTAGGATCAGGATGTGGCGTACGTTCCCCAGATAAATAAGGAAGGAACAGTAAGCCCTCACTTCCAAGTGGTGCTGTTGCAGCTTCTGCTGTCAGTATTTCATACACGTCTTTGCCTTCTTGCTCAGCGCGTGCGAGCTCTTCACTAGCAAAGTGATTGCGCCACCACTGGAATGATCCGCCTGCCGCGAGCATAACACCCATGCGGTGCCACTTGCCAGGCACGCCATGACAGAAGGAATGAAGCCGATACGCTTCATCCACTTGGTAGGTGTCGTCGTGGACGAAGACGACACCAGAAGTGCCGAGCGCGACCGAGGCGATGCCTTGGCGGACGACGCCAACACCAACGGCGCCGCAAGCTTGGTCGCCGCCGCCGACAACGATCGGCGTGCCTGGGGCTAAGCCGGTCAGTGCTGCTGCCTCCGGCAGCAGGTGCCCGGCAATGTCGCCGGACTCATAGAGCGGCGGCAGCCACTCGAGCGGGATCTCTAACCGCTCCGCGACGGTTTGAGACCAGCTGCGGTGGGCGACATCGAGCAGCAGCGTGCCGCTGGCGTCGGCCATGTCCATGCCGAACGCACCCGTCAGGCGCAGCCTGACGTAGTCCTTCGGCAGCAGCAGATGCCGAACGCGAGCGTAGTGCTCCGGCTCATGCTGCCGGAGCCATAAGAGCTTAGGCGCGGTGAAGCCCGTCAGCGCCCGATTGCCTGTGAGGCGACCGAGCTCGGCTTCGCCGACGGTCGCCTCGATGTAGGCGCACTGCTCCGCGGTGCGCTGATCGCACCAGAGCAGCGCAGGCCGGATGACCTGCTGCGCCTCGTCGAGGAAGACCGAGCCGTGCATTTGGCCGGAGAAGCCGATACCCGCGACTGCATCACCGGAAACGCCGGTGCTAGCTAACAGTCCTTGAATGCCTTCAATGGTGGCATTCCACCAATCTTCGGGATGCTGCTCAGCCCAACCTGGATGAGGTTGTTGCAGCGGATATTGAGCAGAATGTGAACCGATAACTGTACCGGTTTCATCGACTAGAATGCATTTAATTGCAGAAGTACCTAAATCTAAACCCATAAAATAAGCCATGAGATCACCCTTTTGTCATGTAATATGGTCATTGCTTCGATATTCTTTGTTTGTTTATTGAATATACAAAGATAACATAATCAATGTATTCGCTTATGCTTTCAAATATCCTTCTTTTCCAGTCGATTATTTCTATGAATTTTTGCTAAGAAGGGTATCCTTAAAATATGGAAGTAATCTCTTTTGTAATGGTGGTATAACATGTCTCAAAATTTTCCCTTGGGAAAGAAAATTTCATTGGAACATAATTGTTTACCTGTAGCATAAGATGGGGTTATGTAGTATACTACATATAAATGTTTCCCTAGAACAACATTATTGGTCTTGTGAAAGAAGGGTAAAGCTATGGATATTGCCAAAAAAGAACCGATTCAGGATGGGATCGGATGGCGCAAAGATTCTTCGACGCCAAGTCTGCCTGAAGTTCATCATAGTATGAAAGTGCCGAAGAAAGCAGGCTTTTTCCGGAAATTGTTAGCTTTCGTTGGACCAGGATATTTGGTAGCGGTCGGTTATATGGATCCTGGCAACTGGGCGACTGACTTGGCAGGCGGCTCGCAGTTCGGGTATACGCTGCTTTCTGTTATTTTAATTTCTAATCTTATGGCGATTCTCTTGCAAGCCCTGTCCGGTCGCCTGGGCATCGTGACAGGTCGAGATTTGGCGCAAGCGTGCCGCGATCATTATAGTAAGCCAGTTTCTTATGTGCTTTGGTTTCTGTGTGAGCTTGCTATCGCCGCCTGTGATCTAGCAGAGGTTATCGGTGCCGCGATTGCTTTGCAGTTATTGTTCGGTTTGCCCCTCATTTACGGTGTGATCTTGACGGCATTAGATGTTATTCTGGTGTTAATGCTTCAGAAGAAAGGTTTTCGCTATATTGAGGCAATGGTTATTAGTTTGATTGCACTTATCATGGTTTGTTTTATTATGGAGCTTATATTCTCGCAACCTGAATTTGCAGCTGTAGCTGCTGGCTTCATTCCAACGACTGAAATTGTAACGAACCCAGCCATGTTATATATTGCCCTTGGTATTCTAGGAGCGACAGTTATGCCGCATAATTTGTATTTGCACTCATCCATCGTACAGACGCGCAAAATCGAACCTACAATTGAAGCCAAACGCGAAGCGATCAAATTCTCGACCATTGATACAACGATTGCCTTAATGTTAGCGTTATTCGTGAACGCGGCGATTCTCATTCTTTCGGCGGCCGCTTTTCATTCGGCAGGGAAAGAAGTTGCTGAAATTCAAGATGCATACCATCTCCTTGGGCCCATGTTGGGCACGGGAGCAGCCAGTATATTGTTTGCCGTTGCACTCTTAGCATCCGGTCAGAATTCAACACTTACAGGCACGCTGGCTGGACAGATCGTCATGGAAGGCTTTCTGAACATTCGACTAACACCTTGGTTGCGTCGATTGATTACTCGTTTAATTGCCATCATTCCTGCAGTCATTGTCATCGGGATTTATGGGGAGAGTGGTGCGACAGATCTGCTTATTCTAAGTCAGGTAATTTTGTCCTTGCAATTATCATTTGCTGTGATCCCGTTAGTTACTTTTACATCTGATCGTAAAAAAATGGGCGTGCTCGTAATCCCGAAATGGATGGCTGTATTGAGTTGGTTTGTTGCTATTTTAATCGCGGGATTGAACGCTTATCTGCTGTATACTACTTTTTTTGGATAAAAAGGAATAGTTAGGAATAGATTCTACTAAATCGGGGGAGTGATCCCTCGATTTTTCATTTACCTCTTTTTCTAAAGCATAATCAATGGTATTATAGAGAATAGTGTTGAAATGGCAAGTGGTCTACATGCACTTCATTGAAGGGGGAAAGGGCTTTTGCTAAAGAGAACTTTAATCGGATTAGTACGTAGTCATGAAACGACAGGGGAAAAAGCTAGAGATCCTTTACTTAAAACTAGATATTTTAAGCTGCCGAAGGAGCAAGTTTGGGAAGAGGTAACGGCTGTATTGAAGAAAACACCAGGGTACAAGCTATTGCATGAGGTCCCGAACGTAGGTGAAATTCTTGCTGAGCGCAAGACGGTTACTGGAAGAACCCAAGATGTAACGTTGACTTTATTTGCCATCAATCCCGTGAAAACGGCTGTTGATATTTATTCAGCTTCACGTGGTTCAATGGGGGATCTTGGATCCAATTATCGTACGATATTAGATATTTATAAACAATTAGATCGTAAGCTTGCTTCATATAAAATTGATGGATAACAAAAACAGCAGGGAAGCTTGGCCTCCTTGCTGTTTTATTTGTGTGGATTACACTAATTTTTTGACAGCTGCTACAGCTGCTTCATAGTTCGGGTGAGCTGTCATTTCGCCAAGGTACTCAACGTATTGAACAGTGTCATTAGCGTCGATTACGAAAATAGAGCGCATATCCAATTGAATTTCTTTGATCAATACGCCGTAAGCTTCGCCAAAAGATTTTGTTTTGTAGTCAGACAATGTGATTACTTTGTCGATACCGGCAGCGCCGCACCAGCGAGCTTGTGCGAAAGGAAGATCAACGCTGATTGTAAGAACAGCAACGTTGTCGCCAAGGCTAGCTGCTTCTTCATTGAAACGACGAGTTTGTGCATCACAAACCCCTGTATCTAAGGAAGGAACTACGGAGATCAATTTAACTTTACCTGCGTAATCAGCAAGTGAAACTTGTGTCATCAAATCTTTGTTAACTTTGAAATCAGGAGCCTTGTCACCTACTTTAATTTCGGGACCTACCAAAGTGATAGGATTGCTTTTCAGGGTAGCAACACCAGTGCGTTCTTGTGCCATTGAATGATTTCCTCCTTTATTATCCATGCTAAATAACAACTCACTTATTATAAGCTTTTTGCAGATAAGTTGTCCAATCGTTGCTGCCACGCTATAATCGGAATCAAAGAACGTGTTTTGTTTCTTCACTAAGTAGTTAAATGTCGGGGGATTTATTCAAGTGGAATTAAGACAATTGCAATATTTTGTGAAAGTTGCTAGGAAGCAGCATGTAACACAGGCGGCGGAAGAGTTGCACGTAGCGCAGTCTGCGGTTAGTCGGCAAATTCATATGCTGGAAGAGGAACTCGGTGTTGATTTATTTGTGCAAAAGGGGCGTAATTTACATCTGACCTCTGTTGGGCATTTATTTTTAAGTCGAGTAGAAGGGATTCTTACGGATTTGGAACGTGCGGTCGGTGAAATCCATGAGTTTCTTGATCCGGAGGCTGGTGAGATTCGAATTGGCTTCCCTCATAGTCTTGTTATTAACTTACTTCCTGCTGTGGTTGCGGCATTTAAGAAAAATCATCCCAATGTGAAGTTTAGGCTGCGTCAGGGTACATATACGTCATTAATTCGTGATGTTTCAAGAGGAGAAATCGATCTCGCATTTATTTCACCCTTTCCCGAGTCCCATGAGCACGTGACGGGTGAAATTCTATTAACGGAAGAGTTGTATGCGATCATTCCCTCTAATCATATTCTGGCAGACTATACGTCAATTCGCCTTGAACAGTTGAGAAACGAGCCTTTCGTTATGTTTAGTGAAGAGTATACGCTTCGAACGATCGTGATGGATGCTTGCCAGACAGCAGGTTTCGTTCCTAAGATTGAATTTGAAGGTGAGGAGACGGATACGATTCGAGGACTTGTTGCCGCGGGTATGGGAGTCAGTCTGCTTCCAGCGATGGCGTTATTGGAAGGTGGCCAAATGCAGCCTGTTAAGATTCGTATAACGGATCCGCAAGTTACAAGGACGGTTGGATTAATTTGTCGTAAGGGTGTAAAGCTGCCTCTGGTAGCTGAAGTGTTCCGGCGTTTCTTATATGATTATTTTAAATGAGAAAAGCTCTCCCGTCAGGTCTAATTGAACCTGCGCGGGAGAGCTTTCGTGTTTAATCGTCGTTATTACGACCATTGAATATCATTAAGTACTTCAGGAGCTCGAGGACGGAGATCAGGGCAGCGGCTACGTAAGTTAGCGCGGCAGCATTCAGTACCTTAGCTACACCACGCTCTTCTTCATTAGAGATGAAGCCGTGTGATACCATTTCATCACGTGCTCTTGAACTAGCGTTAAACTCGACTGGTAACGTTACTAATTGGAAAGATACGGCTGCCGCGAAGAAGATGATACCGACGCCCAAGAGCCATGGGATCTGTTGAAAGAAGAATCCCGCTAGGATCAAGATAGGAGCCACACCCGAAGCGAAATTCACAACAGGGAACATCTTGTGTCTAGCAACGAGCATTGGGTAATGGACTTGGTGCTGAATCGCGTGCCCTACTTCGTGACAGGCAACAGATACAGCTGAGATGGAACTCTGAAAGTAGACGGGCTCTGACAAGCGTACAGTCCGAGTCGTTGGATCGTAATGGTCTGTTAATGTCCCAGGTACAGCTTCAACAGGGACATCGTACAGGCCATTGGCGTCTAACATCCGCCTTGCAGCTTCCGCTCCTGTCATTCTTGAGTAGACAGGTACGTTTGACCATTTGTTAAATGTTCCTCGCACTCGAAACGAAGCCCACATGGAGAGGCCGAATGCAATGATAATTAGGAAATCCATCGGGTGAAAAAACATAGGGCATGCCTCCGTAATTCAATTTATGAGAACGGATTTTTACCTAAAAGGACAATTAGTGCTTCGATGCAGGCAGCGGTTGGTTGTGTCAAGATATGATACAGTTTTTTCAGCTGCTTGGGCTTCAATTGCTGAACAAGTGGGCTGAGTTCCTTGGCTTCCTTCATTAATTGTTCTAAATGCAATTGAAGGGATGTAAGCTTATCTGTCACGGTATCATCTGAGGTTACTTTACTCCACTGTTGTAAGTTTACTTTGATTTCCTCTAAGGTATATTTCTCGTTCTTCATAGATTCAATACGCCTCAGTCGGTGCAAAGTTTCATCACTGTACAGACGATAATTCGTATCTGATCTTCTTTCGGGTTCGATTAAGCTCAGCTTGGTGTAGTAATCAATGGTACGAGGGCTGACATCAGCAAGCTTAGCGAGCTCTCCAATTTTATAAAGCTTCTCATTCCCCATGCTAAATTCACCTCTACTCCACTGGTATGAATTTCTTTCTTCTATATAACCATGATACCTGATAATAAACCGTACAGTCAAACGTGATGCTTCAGAAACCTGACATTGGAAATGGGGGTAATAATGGTGTTTTAGGACTGCATATGAGCCGAAACACGAATTATGCTTGTTTCATGTCAGGTTATTTTTCGTTTTTTTCAATATTTTAATGAAAATCCTATTGTCAAACGAAAATAACCTGTATATAATGACATTAAGAGTTTCATTACATGTTACTTAATATAACATTAAAGGAAGTGGTCGTATGGTTAAGAAATTGTTGTTAGCTTTCGGCGTTATGTCATTACTGTTCCCTACACTCGCATTTGCTGCGGATGAGGCGACAGCACCGCAACTTCAAAGTGCAATTGATGCAGTATGGGTTATGTTAGCAGCAATCTTAGTCATCTTCATGCAAGCTGGTTTTGCACTATTAGAAGCGGGGTCAACTAGAATGAAAAATGCCGGTCACGTAGCCGGTAAAACGATTTTAACTTTCGGGATATGTGCCATTGCATTCTGGGCTGTAGGATTTGGTTTCGCCTTCGGTGATGGTAATGCATTCTTCGGAGAAACAGGCTTCTTCGTGACAGGTTTAGAAGATCAAGCTGCTGCCGCGTTTGGATCTCTTTCCTTCTCCGATGTCCCAATCGGTATTAAATTCTTGTTCCAACTAGCATTTGCTGGTGTATCCCTTGCTATTGCTTGGGGTGGTTTTGCAGAAAGAGCGAAACTTCCGGTTTACTTCATCTTCGGAATTCTGTACACCGTAATTATTTATCCAATCGTAGCGCACTGGGTATGGGGTGGCGGCTGGTTGAGCAAATTGGGTATGCAAGATTTCGCTGGTTCAACTGTCGTTCATTTACAAGGTGCAACTGCTGCGTTAGTGGCAACCATCTTGCTGAAACCGCGTATTGGCAAATATAATAAAGATAAAACACCTAACTTGATTCCTGGTCATAACCAAGTGTTGTCTGTTCTTGGGGTAATTATCCTATGGATTGGTTGGTTCGGTTTCAACCCAGGTAGTACGCTTAGCGCGATGGGTGATGGCTTCTTCGGTTATATCGCATTAACAACGAATATGGCTGCTGCGGCAGGTGCTGTAGCTGCATTGATTATCTCTTGGATGTACTTCGGTAAAGCAGATATTCCTAGCATGTTGAATGGTGTTCTTGCGGCTCTTGTTGCTATTACAGCTGCTTGTGCGTTCGTAGACGCTTGGGCTGCAATCGTAATTGGTGCTGTAGCGGGTATTGTAACCTTCTTCACGGCACAATGGTTCGAAAGAGCTGGAATTGACGATCCGATCTATGCATTCTCTGTACATGGTATCGCTGGTATCTGGGGAACACTTTCCACTGGTTTGTTCGCAACACCGGAGCTTTCAGCTAAAGTAGGTGTTGGTGGTGCAGGTTTATTCTACGGCGGTGGTTTCCATCAATTAGGAGTTCAAGCGCTTGGTCTTGCTGGAGCTCTAGCATTCGTACTTGTTCTTTCCTTCATTATTCTAGGTATTCTTAAAGCCACAATCGGCCTTCGTGTTACAGAAGAAGAAGAAATCATTGGTCTGGATCTTTCCGAGCATGGTTCATACGGTTATCCGGAACAAATGAAAAAAGCAGCTCAAAACGGTGTGTCCGTTTAATAACACATATACTTTCTACTAGAGCAAAGGGGATGCAACATGAATCATCTCTCAATGGAACAGATCCTGGAACGCATATATCTCTCCGAACAATTCGAAGAGATGCGAATAACCAGAGATCAGGTGCATGAGATGTTTCGGGAGCATCTCCTTTTTCCCTATAGATCTGAACTGGGACAACAAATCAATCAAGTACATGATGCATTGATCCATAGAACGACGCAAATTGCGGAACATCTACTTGAAGATGAAGGTTACGGAAAGCCGCCTGTTGCATATGCTTTTATCTTATTAGGCAGTGGTGGCAGAAGAGAGCAAACGCTGTGGAGTGATCAGGACAATGGAATCATTTATGGAGATAGTGAAACGCACACGCAAGATGAGTTAGATCTATATTTTGATAAGCTGGCCTCCTATATTATTCGTGGTTTAGATGTGTTGGGCTACCCGCCTTGTGAAGGGAATGTAATCTCCAGTAATCCGCAATGGCGTAAATCCCTGCAAGGATACACGGAGATGATGATTAGTTGGTTCATGGAACCTGATTGGGAAAATGTTCGCTATCTGCTCATATTGGCGGATATGCGTTGTATGTATGGATCAGAGGTATTGGTCAAGAAATTGAAACAATCGTTTATAGATTATGTTCAGGAACATCCGGAACTCTTGAGATACCTGTTGTCAAACACGTTACATCACAAGATTTCGTTAGGTATATTTAGTCATTTGATTACAGAGCGTTATGGCGAAGATGCAGGTGGATTTGATATCAAATATGGCGCCTATATTCCGATCGTCAATGGGATTCGGCTGCTTGCTATTCAAGCAGGGATTCTAGCTACTTCTACGATTGAGCGAATTAAACAGTTGAAGGTAACAGGATTTGTGTCTGAACAGTTAGCCCATGATTGGGAGATGGCTTTTACCATCGCATTAAAGCTAAGAGATCTAACCCCCTTCCAATTAGAGGAAGAGAAATATACAACAAGAGGTAAACTTACGGCAGAGCAACTTAACAAAGAGATTCGTTTGGAATTAAAACAATGTTTACGAACGGGCATTCAGTTGCAGAAGTATGTCAGTAAATCGATAGACTTACACATAGAGAGAGAAAAAAGGTAGATATATCGGAATCGGAAATCACGTTTCATTGCGTTGGGAGAGGTGACTCGCGTGAAGGATATGCGTCCAGCAGGTCGTATGTGGCATTTGTATAAAATGGGCGGTTTGACCCCAGCTTTAACCTCGATGTTTGATGCGCAAAGTGCGCAACAAATGGCTTTTATACGGTCGATGCTGAAAGAGCAACGTAAAGATTCTTTGTTTGAAATTCCATTGCATGCGATGGAAATCGTTGTGTTTGATCTAGAAACGACGGGCTTCTCTCCGTACAATGGTGACGAAATTATCTCGTTCGGTGCTGTCTCCGTAATTGGCGGTGAAGTGCAAATGGGCGATACTTTTTATAAAATGGTGAATCCTAAACGCAAGATTCCAGATGAAGTCGTAAAGTTGACGGGTATTACGAATGAAATGGCCAGTGATGCACCTGACTTAATCGGAGTATTAAGTGATTTCTTAGAGTTCGTGCAGCAGAAAATCTTAGTTGCGCATGCCATTGGGCATGATAAAAGTTTTTTGAACTCGGCTTTGTGGCGTACGTCCAAAGTGAGCTTATCCCATCGTGTTTTGGATATTATGATGATTGCAAAATGGCTCATGCCCAAACGAAAAAATCTGGGTTTAGACTCACTCTTACATGCGTATGACATCCCGGTTACGGGTAGACATCACGCACTTGAGGATGCACTCATGACAGCGCAGTTATGGTCCAGGTTCATGGAAGAAATAAGAGCGAGAGATGTAGACACATTAGGTGATTTATATGCTTTGTTAAGCCATCATTGACCGATGACAAACGAAAGTTTGTGATATGCGGTTGTGGTGGTTTTTTTTAGGGCGTACACCTGTAAGTCAGGATTCTCTCTCTGTTGCAGGGAAAGGATCCAATAAGTTGGAATGGTATGCCAAAGTGTTGTAAGGTCCTCAGCGGAAGGGATTGATGCAGCCTTAGGGTGGGAATGAAATATTCCGACGACCGTTCGACGTTTATCGGTTAGATAGGGAAGCAGCTCGACGGGATGGATGGAGAATTCTCGTGTTGGATGTGCAGCATGATTATGAAGAGGGATGAATGTGTGGATGTGTACGTCATATTCAGAAGAAGAAGCATCCTGAATAAGGATGCCACATGCTTCGTTAGGGAGAGAACGCATACTGTGTGTGAGCATGTCGTCATATGATTTCCTTGATATAAGTATGCTCACTAGCGCTCACTCCTCACATGCCACAGATATGAGGTTAGTATATCATGATTGTTCTTGTAATTCTGCCTTGGGTTTGATAAAGAAAAACACCACAACTAACATCGCAAACGATAATGAGGCGACCGTGACAAAGAGTGTCTTGTGTGAAATGCTCATTAGCCAACCGAAAAGTGGGGGGCCGAAGGCGACGCCAATAAATCGTAAGCTATTATAAAGGGAAGTAATCATCCCGCGTTGCTCACGCTCTACCGATCCGGTGATGAGTGTATTTAGACATGGGAGCAGGAGCCCTGTTCCTATCCCACTCAGTGACAATAAACCAATGAACACATACAGGTTCCCATTTAGAAAGATAGCTAGGGAGAGGGACACGACCATGGTCACGAGTCCAATATTCATGAGCCAGCGCATGAGCTTGCCGCTTTGTTTGATTTTCGCTCCAGTGGTATAGGAAGTAATGACGAGACAGAGTAGGGGGATCGCAAGGATGAGACCTTTGCGCACACCTTCAATGCTGTAAGGCTTCTCTTCCAAAATCTGCGAGAGGTAGAATAGTACACCGAATAGTATGAATAAGGTGATCGAGCCCGCTATAAATGCAGGGATGAGCCAGTGGCCTTTGCTTTTCAAAATGGCTTTAATTTGCTGCAGGTAGAGCTTAAGTGGTTCGGCTTCTTTCTCTTTGGCGGGCTCTTTAATCATGAAAATAACAGCAAGCAAAGCTAGTAAACAAAACAGTGGAAAAGCAAAAAAAGGTGCGAACCAAATGAGTAGTGCTAGAAGAGATCCTAGGATGGGACTCACTACTTTGCCGACTCCATTGGAGGCTTCGATAAGTCCGAGGGCTTTGCTGGCTTTGGGGCCTTTGTATATATCGCCAACAAGTGCCATGGCAATAGGGGCTGTACCTGCGGCTCCAAGGCCTTGTATAGCTCTGGAAGCGATAAGTAGGGGGTAGGAGTTCCAAATGGCGCCAAGCCCTGCTAGTACCCCGGCAGCGCCGTATACGATAAGTGAAGGGATAATAACCGCTTTGCGAGTGAAGCGATCCGATAAATAACCAGAAATTGGAATAATAAGGCCTGCTGTCAGTGAAAATAAGGTGATGATGAGAGAGCTTTGGAAACGTGAAATGGCCATTTTCTCTTGTAAGTCTGGTAAAATCGGAACAAGCATTGAATTGCCGAGAACTAGCACCAAAGGGATGGAGGCAAGTGCGATATATTGCCAAACGTTGCCTTTCTCGCTTGTTTCGTTCTTAGCATTGTTGGATGAGGAATCTTCTTCGTGTTCGTATATTCTCATTGGGTTGAGCGGGTTCTTCCCTCTCGGTTTCGCAGCTGTCGGTTTCATTTCAGTGGTTCCTTTCATCGCAGAGAGTAAGTTTACTTTTCCCAAATAGGATGAAAGCATACTTCAGGAATGCGATGTTGGAATTTTCGCTGCTTTGGAGATAATATAGAGAGAGTGGAGGTTGATACTGTGAAGAAGAATCTCATCGTAATTGCTTTCGTCGTTCTGCTGGCGGGCTTTGCGATTTATCAAAATGTGCGAAATGAAGATAAACAAACCCTCATGCCGAGCGAGCAAGCGGCAAAAGTGAATTTCTTAGCGCCTTCGTTTACACTGCAAGGGTTGGATGGGAAGGACTATTCAGTTGGCGGGCCTCGTGAAAAGCCGATGTTTGTGAACTTCTGGGCATCCTGGTGTGGTCCTTGTGAAGAGGAAGCGCCTGATCTGGTGAATTTGTATAAGAAATATGAGGGTAAGTTTGATCTTTATGCGGTAAATGTGACGCCGGGGGATAAAATGGACAATATTAAAAAGTTCGTGGATACTTATCAGTTTCCGTTTCCTGTACTGCTTGATAAACAGGGGGCGAATGCCGATACCTATAACGTTATTGCCATTCCTACGAGTTTTCTTATCGATAAAAATGGCGTAATCAGGGAAATTATCCATGTGCTTTCCCCGAAGGAACTCGACAAGAAGATGGCGAACCTTCTAAAAGAAGGCTGACCAAAAAAGCTGCAAGAGAGCAATGGGTGCTCTTGCAGCTTTTTCGTATGCTAACTAATGATTTACTAAGCCTAATCGCTCTTGTTGCTCTTTGTTAACAGGCTCCACGCGTTTTCTGGAGATGAGGGCATAACGTAAGCTGTCAACAAGTGCATACCAACTAGCTTCAATAATGTTGCTGGATACACCCAGTGTGTTCCATGTTGTGTTGAAATCAGTGGATTCCATAAGCACGCGAACTTTACCGGCTGTTGCATCTTTCTCGTCCAGTACGCGCACTTTATAATCAGAAAGATGAACATTCTTAATGTCCGGATAGTACTGAACGAGAGCTTTCCGTAAGGCATTGTCAAGGGCATTAACTGGACCATTACCTTCGGCCGCGGTATAGATAGTTTCACCATGGACTTTCACCTTGACAATGGCTTCGGAGACAACGGCATGATTCGCTGTTTTCTCGACAAGCATTTTAAAGGATTCTAAAGTGAAAATTTCTTCTAGTCCTTCAAAAGCTTCGCGCAGCAGAAGTTCAAGCGTAGCGTCTGCACCTTCGAATTGATAGCCTTGATGTTCCATGTCTTTAATCTTCTCGATGATTTCTTTGGTTTTCTGATGCTCTTTGTTGAAATCAAGATTAAGCTCTTGGGCTTTGACCAACACATTGCTTTGGCCAGCAAGTTCGGAAACAAGTACGCGTTGTTTATTGCCAACGTATTCGGGTTTCGTATGCTCATATGTGCTGGCATCCTTGAGAATAGCAGAAACGTGAATGCCGCCTTTGTGTGCAAATGCTGCGTTGCCAACATAAGGTTGGTTAACCGGCATATGCATGTTCGCGATCTCACTAATATATCTGGAAACAGATGTTAATGATTTCAGTTGATCCGCCGTGATAACGTCATAACCTAGTTTCAATTGTAAATTAGGGATAATTGAACTGAGGTTAGCATTTCCGCAGCGCTCTCCGTAGCCATTGATCGTCCCTTGGACTTGTCTAGCGCCAGCTTGTACGGCAGCTAAAGAGTTGGCAACACCTAGTTCACAATCATTGTGAGCGTGAATGCCGATTGGCGTAGAAACGTGCCCTGTAACTGTTGTTACGATTGCGGTGATCTCATTAGGCAATGAGCCACCGTTCGTATCGCAAAGGGTAATCCAATCTGCGCCTGCGTCTTGAGCTTTCTTAATGGTTTGCAGCGCATAGGAAGGATTATTCTTGTAGCCATCGAAGAAATGCTCGGCATCGTAAATAACTTCCATGCCGCTGCTTTTCAAAAAGAGTACGGAGTCATAGATCATATTCAAGTTTTCTTCAAGTGTCGTTTGAATCGCTGTCGTTACATGGAAATCCCATGACTTACCGAAAATCGTTGCGACTTGCGCGCCGGATTCTACGAGTCTATTCAGATTAATGTCGTCTGCGGCAATCGAATCTTTCCGTCTTGTGCTTCCGAATGCTGTAATTTTGGCGTTGGTGAAAGTCATCGTGCGTGCGCGTTCAAAGAATTCAATGTCTTTGCTGTTACTGCCCGGCCATCCGCCTTCAATATAATGAACCCCGAGCTCATCGAGCTTGCGGGCAATTTTGATTTTATCCTCTACGGATAGGGAGATACCTTCTCCTTGGGTTCCGTCTCGTAGGGTGGTATCGAAGATTTTGACTGATGTTGGCATAGGTTCCTCCTTCAAAAGCTAGCAAAGTAACTTTGGTGCATCGATATGTGAGTAGTTTCGCTTGCTTTAAAGCGCTAATGTATAATTTACGATTATAACATAAATGTAGAGCTAAAGACATCATAACGTAAAATCGTGATGCCTTGAAAGATTATTTTTTTGACATCTCAGGTTGGTTATGTTTCACTCGAGTAGACGGCTCTGAATTCTGAATCAATTATCCTGGGAGGTAATGAATATGGTGTCTGTTGAACATCATTATCCCAAGCAAGGCAGAGTCATTTTACATATTGATATGAATGCCTTCTATTGTTCGGTTCATGAAGCTGTAGAACCTGATGTGTATAAAGGGAAGCCTCTTGCTGTCGCTGGGAGTGTTGAGCTGCGCAAAGGGATCATCGTTACTTCATCATATGCAGCGCGCAAAATAGGGATCAAGACAGGCATGCAAGTTAGGCAAGCGCTAAAAATTTGTCCTGACCTTATTTTAATCAAACCTGACTTTGATCTCTATCGAAATTTCTCTCGTCGGTTTATGCAGATAGTCTATGGATATTCACCAATGGTAGAATCTATGTCTATTGATGAATGTTTTGTAGATATCACAGGATCCAAACAGTTTGGAACGCCACTAGAGATCGCAAATAGTATTCAAAAGAGAATTATGCAAGAGTTGAATTTACCATGTTCTATTGGGGTTGCACCGAATAAGTTGCTAGCTAAAATGGGCTCTGATATGAAGAAGCCGAATGGGATTACGGTTTTGCGGCTTCGAGATGTACCGAACGTGTTCTGGGATAAGCCGTGTCAGCATTTATATGGAATTGGGAAAAAAACAGCAGAGAAACTAACCAGGCTTGGGATCTTTACATTGGGTCAGTTGGCAATTGCGGATGAGACACTGTTAAGTAAACATTTCGGTGTCATGGGGGCCCATTTGAAGCGATCAGCTAATGGGATTGATACCTCGGTTGTGAATCCTGAGCAGGAGCAGAGTAAGTCTATCGGGCACACGACGACTCTGCCGCGTGATTATACGGACCGCATTGAGATTCATCGCGTCCTGCTTAATTTAGCGGATCAAGTAGCGAGAAGGCTTCGTAAACAGGAACTCATGACTTCGACGATTCAGATTACAATTCGCGATCCTGAAATGAGGACCATTACCCGTTCTCTTACCTTGCCGACGCCGACTGAGCATATGGATGATATTTATCGAACATCCTGTCAATTGTATGATCATCAGTGGGAAGATGGTAATCCTGTTCGGCTCCTCGGCATCACGCTGCAGAATCTGATTGCGAAGGAAGAATCCTACGTTCAGTTGGATTTATTCGATTACGAGAAACAGCCGCGCAGGGAGAATCTTAATAAAGTCATGGATGGACTCCGTGATAAATTCGGGGAAGGTGTCATTCTTACTGCGGGAATGATGAGTGACGATCCATCTGCCTTAATTCGAAATCACAAGGTAAGAGGAACGTCCTTGCAAATGGATCATTTGCGAAATAATCCTCTTCATAAAGACTTAGGAGAGTGAGGAGCATGGCTTATTGCTTAGGATTCGCGGGATATTCCGATAGCGGGAAAACAACATTGATAGCTAGGCTTCTCGTTGAAATGAAATATCGCGGCCATCGAATTGGGGTAATGAAACACGATGCCCATGGACACTATAAGGAAGTGCAAGGCGCTGATTCCACCGTTTTTGTCGAGAGGGATGCCGACGTTGTGGTTACTATTTCTCCGAATGCCTTACATGTCTATGAGAAGATGGAGTCTCCCTGTCTGGAAGAACAATTAGCAGCGTATGACCATCTTGATTATATTTTTATTGAAGGGTTCAAGAAGGAAAAGCATCCAAAAATAGGTGTTTATCGTACAATAGAACAAAAGGAATTATTAAAAGGATTGGCTCCAAGCTTAATTGCGGTTGCAACTGATCTCACAAATGTAGATGATGATTTGGCGCTTCCGCGATTAAATTTGAACGATATCCGCGGAATTGCAGACTTCATTGAGCAGTTTTTCGTGAATTGTCAATTTTAAGGTTTGAACTTTGTCCGTATTTATATTATATTTTACAATGAGGATAATTAGAGGAGGAGTAGAAAACATGGCTAAGTATACATTTGTTGATAAAGATACGTGCATCGCTTGCGGCGCTTGCGGAGCTACAGCTCCAGATATCTATGATTACGATGATGAAGGTTTGGCAGAAGTGATTTTTGAAGGCGATGGGAACAAAGGGGTTACTGAAATTCCTGATGATCTTTTTGATGATCTACAAGATGCTCAAGATGGCTGCCCAACAGACTCCATTAAAGTTGCGGATTCACCTTTTAGCTAATCATAATTTCAAAATCATTTTGTGGAATACCGCATAATGTCGAAAGAGCTCGTTTCCTGAGAGGGAACGGGCTCTTTTTTTGATGAAATGATGGGAAATTTGTAACAATTTATTGCCAATTCACAGTTAGCATCTTACAATGAAAGGAGTAAACTCGGGGAGGATTATATGGGTAAGAAGAAATGGATTAAGACTTTAGTAGTAGGACTCTTGTTGATGGTGTTTTCGACATATTTCTACACGGTGAACTCTAGTGGTTTATTTTATTTTGTAGAAGGCCCTCTCCAAGATACTTTGCGTGGTGCAAAGTCGTTGGATGAGCGTCAGCCGGATGATCGGATTAAGATTGTTAAAATCGATGAGAAATCCCTATCTGCCATCGGAAAGTTTCCGTGGGATCGAAGTACATATGCACAAGTAATAGAGAAGTTAGAACAGTCGGGTGCAGCGGCTATTGGGATTGACGTTGTGCTTGCTGAGCCATCGAAGAATCCAGCAGATGATAAAGCGTTAGCTGATGTGCTAGCGAAGTATTCCAATATTATTTTGCCCGTACAGATTAATTATCCCTCCAAACAACAGTCAGCAGGCGAACTAGTTCCTGAGAGAATTGATTATCCCTCCTCAACCCTAACAACCAAAAGAGACCAAATGGCCCATATCAATGTATTTGTTGATAAGGATGGCAAAGCACGTAAACTGCCTGTCGGTTTGCCTGATGAGAAAGGTACGTACATACCTGCATTCAGTGTCGCGCTCGCAAATTTTGTTTTGGATGACAATGAAAAGGTAAAGCGTGATGGAGCAACTGGAGAATGGAAGCGTGGTAACGTAGTCTTACCAACGAATGATAGAAATCAAGTGACGACAGAGTTCTTCACACAGCCTCGACAAAAGGTTGATGCGACGACAGGTTATGAGTTGCTATCCTTTGTTGATGTACTGAATAGTACAAAACCACTGCCACTAAAGGGCAGCATTGTACTGGTGGGTCCATTTGTTACGGCCATGCAGGATGAATACCCAACACCAATCTCCTCGGTTAAAATGTTCGGGATTGAAATTCATGCCAATATGATTCAAACGTTACTAGAGAGTGTATTCTTCAAAGATGTATCGAAATCAGCTGGAATTGCTATTATTTTGTTAATATCTTTGTTAGCTATATTTTTATTCGAAAAATTCAATGGGAAGACGGCCTTGTTCATTTTCCTAGGAATTTTCGTTGCATATGGCATAGTGTGGCTAGGATTCTATAGTATCGGTTCTACATTCTTACCGCTGGTGTATCCACAATTTGCACTAGTAACGATCTATGTATGGTCGCTAGTCAGCCATTACTTAGAAGAACGCAAAGAACGGAATCGGGTTACTGGTATATTCGGGCGATTCGTTTCCAAAACCGTTGTAGACGAGCTGCTGCAGTCCGGTGAAGATGTAAAGCTTGGCGGAAGTCGCAAGGACATTTCATTAATATTTGTTGATATTCGTGGATTTACACCGATGTCGGAACGACTAGAGCCGGAACAGGTCATTCAAGTGTTAAATGAATATCTAGATGTCTGTACGAAAGCTATCTTTAAGTTTAATGGTACGTTAGATAAATTCATTGGTGATGGCGTTATGGCGATGTTTGGCGCACCGATTGAGTATGAGAATCATCCTGAAATGGCTGTTCGCGCTGCGATTGAGATGAAGTCTCAAGCGGATATTCTAGAACAGAAACTAATTAAGAATTATGGCATCGGTGTGAAATTCGGATTAGGTATCAATAGTGGTCCTGCGGTTGTTGGTAATATCGGTTCTGAAGATCTGCGGTTGGATTATACAGCCATTGGAGACACCGTTAACTTATCAGCACGATTAGAATCTAATGCGAAGCCAGGGCAAATTTTGATTAGTGAGCAGACTTATGAGCGTGTCAAAGGTCTTTTTGAGATCGAGTCCATCGGTGAAATTAAAGTAAAAGGGAAAGAAAAACCGGTTGCAGTTTATGAAGTTATTGGCCATATAAAGAAATAAAATTGCTGGGAGGCATGCGGAGTGGGAATGACCAAGAAATCATTTATATCAGTGTTATTAAGTTTTAGCTTAGTGTTTAGTTTAGTTTCTGTGTTGTTGGTAAAACCAGTGGATGCAAAGACGGTCCGGGTAGCCATTATTTCGGCTTTGTCTGGTGACGTCACGATTAAAAAAGGCGGCGGTTCGAAAACGTATGACGCTTATGAAAATATGAGCTTAAACCAAGGAGATACCGTTTATACAGGGGCTGGCTCTTCGGTAACACTTAACTTAGCTAGTGGCGATGCTGATGTTACATTAGGTGACAACGCCGAACTTAATGTATCTGATCTCAATTCTGCTAACGGGAATAAGAAGTCCAAGCTGAAAGTTTGGGCCGGTTCCATGTGGGTCAAAGTTAAATCATTGGCTGGTGCAGATGATGAGTTTGAGGTTGAAACGCCAACTGCGGTAATGGGTGTACGCGGAACGCAATTCTTCGTTTCCGTTGATCCTGTTTCTGGTAAAACCAAAATGGCTGTAGGCTCAGGTAGAGTATCTGCTTCCACTGTAACGTCCAGCTCTGAAGAGACACAAACCACAACCATTACCTACGTGAACCCAACGCAAGAAATTTCTTTGGATTCTAGAGGAGAAACCAATGATCTGGACTTGAAAGTGGAGTTCTTCGACCTAGAGGATTTCATTAAAAATGCTTCACCAGAAATTATTAAAGAATTAATCCTTAATAAAGCAGAAATAGATAAAGAAAACGATGAGTTCATTGCGAAAAAGCAAAAAGAAATTACAGATGGCACGTCTACGAATGATAAAAATTCTTTGAGTATTACAAATCAGTCTGACCTCGACAAAGTAAAACAAAACTTAGATAATCTCATTGGTAACGTTGCTAAGCAAGCTATTGCGAGCAGTAAGCTCGATCAAAAAACGGTTGACTTAATTATTGCTGAGGTCAATAAAAAAATCGATTCAACTGATAAGAAGCTTGATCTATCTAAGGTGAAGCCGTTGGATAAAACAGCAGGTGTTGATCCTGAATTAGAGAAGAAAAAGCAAGAAGAACTTAAAAAGCTTGAGGAAGCAAAGTTAAAGAGTAAGCTTGAGAAGGAAAAGGCAGAAGCTGCTGCTAAGCAGAAGCTTGCAGATGCTCTGAAAAAGCTAGAGGATGAGAAGAAGAAAATTGCTGAAGCGAAGCTAGCTGCAGAAGCGAAGGCAAAGGCTGAGGCGGCAGCGCAGTTGAAAGCTGGTATGACTAAGGATGAGTTAGATAAATTTAATGCCGCTGCTGATTCGAAGAAAGATACTACAACGCAACCAGGTACAGGTAACAATAACGGTGGTGATGAAGACACCAGCACGCCAGCACCAGCACCAACACCAGTTGTCAGTATGGAAGTTGTGGATACAGTCGTTGAGCCAAATCCGAATGTAGAAGGTCCTTCATATACACGCTTTAATCTCAATATCAATATGACTGATTTCATCGATAGCTATGGTAAGGGCATCTATGGAGTAGAAATCCATTTACTGTATGGTTTCAATGCTCATTATAATTATCATTCTGAGGTACCGTTTACTGCCAATTCAACAATATTTACTAATCCACTTACAAGTGCTGATTATATCAGAGCCTATGAATCGCAAGGCCCACAGAACGAACTTGTATATGCAGTGACCAATTTTGGGAGTGTGCCCAATAACTCAGTTACAGGAACGAAAAGGCTAGTAAGTATTCCAATGGAAACTTATGGGGCAACAACGATAACTGTTGGTAAAATTGTAATTGTTCGCAAGCAGACTAATGGTGAAGTCGAAAATATTAGTGTTCCAATAACAAATATTCCATCGAAGTCAGTGGGCACTGGGACACCTATGCCAAATATCGATTTTCCACCAGCGTAGTATTCGAACTCATTAAGTTTACCAGTTGAATTAAAGGAGATTCCAATGAAACCCTTAAAACATATCTTATTTTCAGGCGTAATTGCAGCCACATTAATCGGAGGCACGTCTGCTTTGGCTGCTGGCTTAGATGCGGACGGTTTGAAGTCGGGCACAGGGCAAATTCTATCCGACGTTTCGACTCTTGCAGGTATTGGTGAATTCGAAGATACAGATGGCGCTGCCTTGCAGGCAGCCTTCCGTTCACCGGGAAGTGTGCTTCAACTCGCTGACGGAAGTATTCTCATCGCGGATACGCGCAACCATGTGATTCGCAAATTGAAAGATGGTCAAGTAACCACTTTTGCGGGTCCTGCTCTTGCTGTTGTAAAAAATGCACAAGGCTTCCCGACCGGCGGTCTCCTTGATGGGAAGGCGTCTGAAGCTTTCTTTAACGAGCCGATGGGTCTAGCTCTGGATGCGAAAGGGAATGTCTACGTGGCGGATGCTGGCAATCATGCTATTCGCAAAATCGACGTAAATGGGATTGTCTCTACAGTTGCAGGAAATGGGATTCCTGGTAACAAAGACGGCAACGGTTCAGAAGCTACTTTCAATCATCCAAGTGATATTGCGGCTAGCGCTGATGGCACTCTCTATGTGGCTGACTCGCTCAATCATACTATTCGTAAAATCGCAGGAGATGGTCGCGTTACAACGCTTACGGCGGCTACTACGCGGGTTATCCAGGTTCGTCCAGGTGAGGCTTCATTTGCTGGAGAATATCACGATGGAAGCCTCTCTACGGCGACATTTAATGAACCTTCCGGACTAGCTCTGGATGGCAAAGGCAATCTATACGTCAGTGATACAGGAAATCAGCGTATCCGTTATATAGATTTGGATGCTGGCAAAGTATCGACGGTAGCTGGATCTACACCAACTGTTAGTGCTTCTGCGATCTATGGGAAGAACGAGTTATATGCAGGTGGTGATTATGCGGATGGAGAAGCATTAAAAGCGAAGTTCGACTTCCCTAAAGGTTTGACAGTGACCTCGGAGGGTGGCTTACTCATCGCGGATAGTCTGAATCATTCCGTGCGTTATTTATTAAATGGTCAAGTAACTACGATAGCAGGTACGCCTCAAACCGGTGAGGCAGATGGTGTTGAGCAATCCGCAGCATTCTATAATTCGTCAGACGTACTGGTGTCAACACAAGGTAATCTAGTTGTAGCTGATGCATCCAATAACAAAATCCGCAAAATTACACCGTATCAATTGCCTGAGACGGTTTCAAATGATGGACAAGTGAAGGTAGTCAGCGGTAACAAACTTATTTCCTTCGATGCGCAACCTGAAATTCAAGATGGGCGTACAATGGTGCCGGTACGTGCGATTAGTGAAACTTTTGGCTATAAAGTGACTTATGTCGAACGGGCTGGTAAATCAGTCGTACAGCTCTCCAAAGGTGACCTGACGGTAGAGTTAACCATTGGTGAATCGGGGATCACACGTATGCAAGCAGGCCTGCCAGATTTGAAAGTGGAGACAGATGTAGCGCCTTATGTGAAGCAAGATCGTACTTACGTGCCTGTCCGTTTCTTCGCTGAACAGATTGGGTTGGATGTGCAGTGGCAGGCAGAGGTTCAAACGGCAATTTTACGCGTGAAATAGACAAATAAGTAAAGTGAGGCTTGGCAGGGGTGTTCCCTGACCAAGTCTTTTTTTATTGGGACTTCAACTTTGTGCCTCGATTGCCGATAAAAACGGAGAATAGTGGAAATCGGACTGGGGGACTGAGAGCTTGAAATCGAATAATCAAAGGGATCAGGTGACAAAATTCTTCCAACATAATCCGATCGAGGATCCTCTGTATCTCAAGAAATATGTTAAAGAGCATCCCGATCACAAAATGGCGTGGTATTTACTAGGCAGAGAGTACACGGCTCAGGGGAAAGCGGGTAAGGCGGCGTACTGTTTTGCACAGGCCGGGGAAATATATGAAGCATTTGAGCAACAAAAAATAGTATTGGAAGAGCCTTTGCCTCTTAACTTGACGAATCCGAAGTTGTTAAAAGAAGCAGCAGCGGTCGAAGCTCGCCAATCCCAATCACGTAGAAGGCGGAAATGGCTACCATATCTAATGATGTTCATTCTACTGTTGCTTCCTGCTGGGATGGATCTTGCTAAATCAGATGGGTTGGAACGTATGTTCGATTCAGCGGAGCAACCAGTAGCTGGAGGTGCGGTTGGGACGCATACAGAGATTCAGGTGGATAATCCCGGATTAAAATTGTATTTCTCTGATGGGGATTGGGGGAAAAAGCTGCAACAAATCCTACAACCTCCTGTTAGAAGGACAGGGGAATCTGTGATTATGGATGCCCCCCCTAGTAAAGATGGCCAATGGAAAGAATGGTATCGATCCGTCAGTCCCTTGCTTAGCGTTGAGCATACAGGGACAGTGGGGAATCAAGCTGTATTAAAGTATTATCAGGCACAAATATGCGCTTGTGAGGTGGTAGATAGCTCAAAGCTAGTGCCTATCATTCAAGCTTGGATGCATGATCGCGAAGAAGCGATTATTTTGCAAAGTGCAATACAGGCATACCAAAGCAAAACTGGTGGTTTACCGGATATTCCCCAGCAATTGACGATGCCATATCCAGATAATCTGTTGCCAGGGCTTACGCCACAAATGAAAGAGGCATTCCCTGCTGCGTTGCAAAAGGTGGCTGAACTTTCAAGTGGAAAAGCACCGAAGGTGCCGAATGTAACGGGAGGGACCACTGCTGAACACACTCAGCAATTGAACGAAGAGAAGGTGCTTGCAGCAAGCAGCTCTCAGTCTAATGCCTCGCCAGATCCGTTTAAAGAGCCGCTTAGGATTGTTATTGATACCGAACAGCATCAGTTGGCGGTTGTGAGTGGAGATTTCATTCTGAGGCGATATCCGGTAGGTCTTGGTGGGAATAAAACACCGGAAGGGGATTTTATAATCAGTGAAAAAGTGCGGAATCCGAATGGTAGATCGAATGGGGAGTTCGGCAGCCGCGGAATGACATTGTCAGATACACTCTATGCCATACATGGGACGAATAAGCCTTCGAGCGTAGGCAAGGACGAGTCGCATGGATGTGTTCGTATGTTGCAGAAGGATGTGGAAGAGTTATATAACATGGTTCCCGGGCAAACGAAAGTGACAATTGGGAAAGGAGTGTTACCTCCCTCTGTAACGGGTGAAGGTATGGGTGCTGGTGGTGGAATACCTCAACAAGCAATCGGTTTGCCTCTGGAGACGAAGGATAACAATCCGAATAAGAAATATAAATGGCTGGATTGAAAAAAAGGAGGTGCAAGTGTATGCTTGCCTCTCCTTTTTTGGTTTAAGGGATAATAATTTGACATATGTAATTGCTGCAAGTTTTTCCTTGACAATCATATAGAAAGCGATTACAATTCGAAATGTGAAGTTTTCAATCACTTTAAATGAATCATTTGTTCAAAATGAGCAGTAAAGTCATAAGTATGATAACTACTAAGAAAACCGATCCTGTCCAGTAAATCGCTTTCAAATTAATTTCGTTTTTCTGTCTGCGCGAAGCGGTCACTGGTTTGCGTTTGGCCATAAGAATCACCTTTTCCATTAGGATTAAACGAGATGATTCTATCATATCATAAGAATGCGCATACAATGAATAAGAATTATGAGTGGTCTCAAAAAGAGTATTGACGTTCATGTCATTTTATTGTAAGATTTAGTCACATAGAACGCTTGAACTAATTGAATATGTCAGTTTTAATAACATGTTACCGCAAGGGCATTAGTTATTAGAAGGAATGCAAGTTTTCTTCTATAACTATGCCCTTTTTCTTTTGCCAATTTCCAAGCATGAAAGGGGTTGATCGCGCAAACGAACAAGAGTTAAACTACCCGGGTACACGCTTCACCAATAAATAAGTAGATGAATTAAAAAAGGGAGAAGATGATCACATGAACATGAAAAAATGGTCAACAATTGGTTTGGCAACGTCAATGGCACTCGTAGCTGCAGGTTGCGGTAAATCCACGCCAGCAGAAACTACAAAACCAGCAGCATCTGTTGCTCCGACAACGGCAGCTTCCGCGGCACCTACTGCAGCAGGTTCAACTAAACTTACTGGTGATTTCGAAATCCAATACTTTGTTGGCGGCTACGGCGACAAATGGTGGAAAAAAGTTATTGCTGATTTCCAAGCGAAAAACCCTGATTTGAAAATTAAGGAAAGTGCGGGACCAAAAATCAACGAGCAAATGAAACCCCGTTGGATCGCTGGTAACCCACCTGATTTCGTATACATCGATGGACCTGAATTGTTCGATCGTCAAATGGTGACAGACGGACAACTCGAAGACTTGACGGACTGGATCAAAGACGCTAAAAACGTGGATGGCGAGAAAATCATTGATTTGCTTGCACAGAAGCCACAACAATTTGACGGCAAAACGTACAATATTCCTTTCGTAATGAGCTCATGGGGGATTTTCTATGACAAAGCTCTTTTCAAAGACAAAGGTTGGGCTGAGCCGAAAGACTTCGAAGAGTTCTTGGCTGTAAGTGAGAAAATTAAAGGCGCTGGCATTAATCCATTCATTCACACTGGCAAATATCCGTACTACATCAACGGCGGCGTATTGCTTCCAGCGATCGTATCTGCAAACAACAATGATTACAAATTGCTGCAAGATATGTCCACAAACAATCTTGAAGCTTGGAAAAACCCAGCAATCATCAAAGGTCTGAACAAAATCGTTCAAATGCGTGACAAAGGCTACATCGACAAAGCATCCGTACAAATCAACCACACGGATTCCCAATCCTTGTTCCTTCAACACAAAGATGCCTTTATCCCGAACGGTCTATGGTTGCCTAACGAAATGGCGAAAGACGTTCCTGGTGGTTTCGACTTCGGCTTCATTCCATCCATCACACAAGACAAAGGTGGAAAAGTTGTAGCTAACACGTCCACTTCTACTTTCGGAATTGCGAAAAAAGCGAAAAATAAAGAAGCAGCAAAAGCATTTATGCAATTCGTGTTCTCTAAGACACAAGCTTCTCAATGGGCTGAGCTAAGTGGTGCTCCTTCCAATGTTAAGGGTGACATCTCATCTTCCAAAGCTCCTAACTTCGTAAAGGATGCTGCGAAGTTCTTGTCTTCCCCTGACACTATCGTTGTACCAACCGTTTCTTTCGCTGCTGACGTAGACAAGGCGATGCAAGATGCAACAGTTGCTCTGACAATCGGCACAATTACACCTGAACAATGGGTAACTCGTGTATCTGATGTTGTAGCCAAACAAAAGAAATAGGAACTGAATGAAGCAGTGCGGAGAACTTCAAGGGCTAAGCTGCCTATGGCGTTCTCCGCCATTTTAATGATAGGACGGTGACGATAGAATGAAGACCAACTCGAAAAAAATGAAACGGAATTTGTTCATCGCTTCATTCATCATTCCGACTTTTCTTTTCTTCTGCGTATTTACGATTTATCCCGTTATACAAGCCTTACAGAAGTCTTTCTATGATTGGTCAGGGATGTCTGAAAATAGCGAGTTTATTGGTTTTGACAACTTCGTTGAACTATTTAAAGATCCGATTGTACTTAGAGCCATTGGGAATGACTATTTTCTAGTTGTCGGTAAAGTCATTGGAATTATGATTCTGGCGACGTTCTTCGCCGTGGCGTTAACAAGATTTAACCTGAAGGGTTCCAGTTTCTTCCGAGCGATCTTCTTTATCCCGAATGTCATTTCAGTCGTTGTTATCGGCGTACTTTGGAATTTCATTTACAATCCGCAAATCGGATTCTTGAATGCTTTCTTGTCACTTTTTACAGAGAAAAAGGTAGATATTACTTGGCTGGGATTTCCTCAGCATACGATCTGGATGCTTCTGCCACCTACCATATGGGCGGGCATCGGCTTCTATATGATCCTAATGATTGCTGCAATCGTGAATATTCCTGCTTCTTATTATGAGGCAGCTAATATAGACGGAGCTGGTCAAGGGGCGCAATTCCGCCATATTACCATGCCGCTCATCTGGGAGCAGATTAAGGTTTCCATCGTTAATATTGTAATTACAACGCTTAACGGTTCCTTCGTTATTGTTCAATTAATGACCAACGGGGGACAACCAGATAATACAACGCAAGTTATGGGTTCTTATCTGTATCGGATGGCTTTTCAACAGTATCATTTCGGTTATGGAGCGGCCATTGGTGTCATGATTCTTATCGTGTCACTCATTACGACACTGATCTTGCAACGTATCATGCGCCAAGAAACCATCGAAATGCACTAAGTCATCATAGACCAAGATACTGAAGGAGGGAACCATGTTATGACTGTCAAAAATCCATTAGCGAAAATGTTAGTGTGGATCATTCTAATCATATGGAGTGTTGCGGTGCTCTATCCATTGGTATGGACGTTGCTCGATGCGCTCAAAAATAATGAACAATTTTTCTTAAATGCTCCATGGGCATTGCCTAAATTCCCATTGCTATGGTCAAACTTCTCGTATGTGTGGAGTAAATACAACTTCAGCACCTACTTCCTCAACTCTATCGTGGTGACGGTAGGAAGTACGCTACTGGGTATGATCTTAGCAGCAATGACGGCATATATTCTGGCGAGATATGATTTTAAAGGGAATAAAATTCTCTTTACGATATACATCTCCTCGATGATGATTCCGTTCGCACTTGCATTGATTCCTTTGTTCTTTCTATTGAATGATTTGCACCTCATTAATACTTGGCTGGGGCTTATCCTCGTCTATGCGGCACTCAACTTGCCATTCGGGATCTTCTTGCTCGTTGGGTTCTACAAATCACTGCCCAAAGAAATTGAAGAAGCTGCAATTATTGATGGAACTTCTCACTATGGCACGTTCTTCCGCGTTATGTTACCATTGTCACAGCCAGGTCTGATTACGGTTATGATTACGAACATGTTGAATAACTGGAATGAATACTTCCTTGGGGTCGTTCTTACGAATGAGCCGACGAAGTACACGCTTCCAATTGGTCTCGCTGTTATGCAGGCAGAGATGCAATATCGGGTAGAATGGGGTCCATTATTCGCAGGATTGCTGATCACGACATTGCCGACATTGATCGTATATATGATATATCAACGCCAGATTGCAAGCGGGATTACAGCTGGAGCTGTGAAATAACGGTATATGGAAATGCATAGAAAAAACACCTTAACCTAGAGGAATTTATCCTTTCGGGAGGGTGTTCTTTCTACTATAATGGGGATAGGTAAAAGCAAACAAGGAACGGCCAAACTTGTGGGCTATAGGTGAATCTGATGAGTGTAATGTATGCATTTCAGAAGATGGGGAGATCGCTAATGATCCCTATTGCGGTGCTGCCGGCAGCATCCATTCTTCTTCGAATTGGTAAAATGTCTTTTAATGATCCATTCCTTGTTCATGTGGCTCAAATTTTTGAGCTAGGTGGAAGTGCAATTTTTGATAATTTGCCACTTATATTCGCAATCGGTATTGCGATCGGATTAACTTCGGGAGAAGGCATTGCTGCTTTAGCGGCTGCTGTTGGCTATTTGGTCTTTGATAACGTTCTTAAACATTTCCAGATGGTTTCAGGCAGTTCGGAGCCTTTGGATACTGGCGTGCTTGGTGGGATGATGGTAGGAATGCTATCTGCTACGTTCTTCAATCGATTTAGTCATATTCAACTGCCAAAGTCGCTTGGATTCTTCGGTGGTAAAAGATTTGTTCCACTTGTGACATCCTTGGTTATGGTTTTTCTTGGTGTAGTAGTTGGGCTCATCTGGCCACCTGTTCAGCGAGGAATCAGTGAAATAGGTTTATGGGTTGTTGATAATGGGAACATCGGAGTATTCATTTATGGTGTCATGAATCGTTTGCTCATTCCAACAGGTCTGCATCACGTGATTAATAACATCGCTTGGTTTCAAATAGGGGATTTCGTAACGCCAGCAGGCAAAATGGTACATGGGGATATTTCTCGGTTCTTCGCAGGCGATCCTACAGCAGGGATGTTCATGACAGGTTTCTATCCTGTTATTATGTTTGGGCTTCCAGCAGCAGCACTTGCTGTCGTACGAAGTACTTCATCATCTACAAGGAAATTTGTAGCCCCCGTGATGCTAACAGCTGCATTGACAAGTTTCCTGACAGGTATCACAGAGCCGATTGAATTTGCATTTATGTTCGTAGCACCTGGTCTTTACGTCATTCATGCTCTGCTTGCGGGCTTCTCGATGCTCGTCATGAATATACTTCAAGTGAAAATGGGCTTTGGTTTCTCTGCAGGTTTTATTGATTTTGTACTGAATTGGCACTTGGCGACGAATCCCTATTGGATCATACTCATTGGCGCCGTGTATTTTATGATATATTTTATAACCTTCCGAGCGTATCTACACTTCTTTCCGATGAAAGCATCAAGTAAGGATGACATGGAGCAACGTGTTGAGATTGAAGCGGTTGATGAAAAACCTTCTAAGGCTGATCGACCAACACAAGTGCTTAAACATATCGGCGGAGCTTCAAATATTATTTCCATTGATGCTTGTATTACGCGGTTGCGTCTTCTGGTTAAAGATGACGTACTTGTGCAAGATAACGAGCTAAAGGAATTGGGTGCGATTGGTGTCATTCGGTTAGGAAAAGGAAATGTTCACGTTGTTTTTGGGACAGAGTCGGAACAAATTCGTGAAAGCATCAAACCTTTGCTAGGTACAAAATGAGAAATAATCAGGACAAGCCTAAATATACCCCACAAAGTGACGTATGCCTTCAAAAGCTATTCCCGTCCGCATTGAGCTTTAGCTCAATCTGCGTCTAAGCTTACCATTCAAAGCTGTCATACTACGTCGAATTGCTTCGATAAGAGTTTAGACATTACTTTGCGGGGACCCCGAAAACATAAATAGGGAGGTGTCTTATGATTGAACGGACGATCATACATGTGCTATCCCATAACGTGGTAATGGCGCATTTAAGTTCAGGCAAAAATTCCATTGCATTCGGTAAGGGGATTGGATTCAAGAAAACACCAGGCATGATGATTAGTGAAGGTGAAATCACGCAAGAGTTCCTTCTACACACATCAGAAGTATTGAAAAACTATGAACAAATCCTAAATGCAGTCGACGTGAAAATTATCGGAATCACCGAAGAAGTGATTGCCTACGCACAAAGCATGCTGGAAGGCGATTTCTCTGAAACAATCCATGCATCGCTTGTTGATCATATTAACTTTGCAGTGGAGAGACAGAAGCGCGGAATCTTTATCACGAACCCTTTTGCCTACGAAATTGGCTACATGTACCCTGAGGAATATAAAGTGGCTAAGAAGGCTGTTGAGTTCTTGAATGAACATCTGGATGTGAAATTACCGGAGGATGAGGTTGCTTTCTTGACGATGCATTTCAATAGTGCCCGTAAGAAGGAGCAAGCATCCGATTCTCTTGCGGTTGTCAGAGTGGTTTCACAAACGATCGAATCTGCGAAGGAACTTGGCTTTAATTTCGATGATTCGTTCTCGACCCTTCGTTTCATCTCCCATTTAAAAGGTGTCATTGAACGGGTTAAGTCAAAGAAAACTCTTCAAAATTCACTCCTTTCCAAAATTAAGGAAGAATACGGCGATACCTACGTGAAGGCAAAAGTATTATCGTTATTATTGAGTGATTCACTGCAATTAGAAGTACCGGACGATGAGACTGGTTACTTGACGATGCATTTGGAGCGCTTGCTGCAACGTACAGAAGTTTAGGTGAAATAAATAAGCTCGAGTATTCCCTTGCAACCTTTGTGGAGCAGGGATTTTTTGTGTGAATAGACGTTTTAAGGTCTGCGGTGGATTGCATATTTCTACATTGTCAGCTAAACTGACTGTTAGAGTACTTAGAGAACGGAGTGCATAGGACATGCTTTATAAGAAAATAGCCAAGCCCGTTTTGTTCCGAATGGATCCGGAGAAGGCGCATCATTTGATCATCGACGGCCTTGGTGCTGTTGGGAATGTACCAGGGAGCAAGCAATTGCTTAAATTCATGTATGGGGTCCCTGTATCTCCGCAATTAACGCAAGAGTTATGGGGATTACACTTTGGCAACCCAGTCGGACTTGCAGCAGGGTTGGATAAAAATGCGAAAGCGGTCAAAGGATTCTCTCAAATGGGTTTTGGCTTTATGGAAGTAGGTACGATTACACCCAAGCCACAACCAGGTAATGAGCTTCCTCGTTTGTTCCGTTTACCAGAAGACAAAGCACTTATTAATCGAATGGGTTTCAATAATGTAGGTACTGCTGAGATGGCAGACAACCTGAAGAAGACAGGAAAGCGAGCAATTCCAGTTGCCGTAAACATTGGTAAAAATAAATCTACGCCGAACGAGCAGGCCGAAGAAGATTACCGTGCTTGTATCGAAGCGTTATATACATATGGAGACTTCTTTGTTGTTAACATAAGCTCACCAAATACACCTGATTTGCGTAATTTACAACATGGCGATGATTTGAAGCGATTGTTGTCTACAGTTCGTGATGAGATGCAAGTCCAACATAAGAAGCACGGCGGTGCCGCGAAACCGGTACTTGTCAAGATAGCACCAGATTTATCGGATGATGAACTAGTTCTTACTGTTCAAATCATTAAGGAAAGCGGAATATCGGGTATCATCGCTACCAATACAACGCTCAGTAGAGAAGGTTTACGACATGCGAATCGCGAACAAGCTGGCGGACTTAGTGGTTTGCCACTTACAAAGCGTTCAACAGATGTGATTCGACGTGTGTATCAATTGACGGAAGGCAAGTTGCCGATTATTGGGGCTGGGGGGATTTTCACTGCGCAGGATGCGTACGACAAAATCCGAGCAGGAGCAAGCCTTGTTGAAGTATATACAGCAATAATCTACGAGGGACCGGGCTTGTTAGGCCAGATAAACAAAGGTCTGCAAGAACTGTTAAAGAGGGATGGATTCACACATATTTCCCAGGCAATAGGCGTAGATTCGCACTAGTTTCATTCAGGATGGAGGATACATGGATGGATGGACGAGACTGGAAGAAATTTTTACTGCCATATGAGCAAGCAGTAGAAGAGTTGAAAGTAAAGTTCAAAACATTACGTGGAGAGCTCAAAAGTCGTGAAGAGTATGCACCAATTGAATTTGTAACGGGACGTGTCAAAAAAATATCAAGCGTGTTAGAGAAAGCAAAGCGTTTGAGCGTACCAATGGATCAGTTAGAGTCTGGCATTGAAGATATCGCGGGCATTCGCATTATGTGCCAATTCGTGGAAGATACAGAAGTGCTTGCTGAACTTATCCGCAGTAGACAAGATATGAATGTAGTGTATGAGAAAGATTATATTACGAATAAAAAGCCAAGCGGTTATCGCAGTTTTCATATTATCATTGAGTATCCCGTTCAAACAGCTCTGGGTATGAAGAAAATATTAGCAGAAGTGCAAATTCGGACCCTGGCCATGAACTTCTGGGCGACGATCGAGCATTCCTTGAATTATAAATATAAAGAACAATTACCTAGTGAGGTTCGGGCACGTTTGAGTAAAGCGGCAGAGGCGGCCTATCTGCTAGATCAGGAGATGTCGAGTATTCGCGGCGAGATTATGGCTTCCCAACGGATGTTCGAAGATAATTCCAATCTAGTTAACCGTGTGCTGAGCAATATCCAAGAACTATATTTCTATCATCGTGTAAGAGAAGCCGCACAATTTCAATTACGTTTCAATGAGATCTGGGAAACTGAAGAAGGACTCAGTGATTTATCTGCCGATATCGAGGCTGCCATTTCTAGAGCCAAAAAAGGAGATAATAACTAATCCATGAGCGAATATGACCGATTGTATGTCGCTTTTCTGTATTATTGGAACGATCAGCGAGATTATTTCGAATGTCATGAAGTGATGGAGGAGCTTTGGTTGGAAGAAGGCCGAAATCCGTTATACCAAGGTCTGCTGCAAATTGCAGTAGGCCTTTATCATCATGGGAATGGCAATCCGAACGGTTCTATTAAACTTTTTAGTGCAGGGTTAGACAAGTTGGCTCCGTATCCGGATCATACGTTAGGCATCGATCTTGGTTTATTAGTGAAGGATAGCGAGGTTTATCTGGCGAAGCTTTTGAATTTAAAAGACGAACTGTTTCTTCCATATGATTTGGACATTAAGGTTCTGGATCAAGAGTTGGAAGATCTTCTGAATATTTTGAGGTCAGATCCACCTACAAGTAGTGAGCATGAGTAATGAGTAATGAGAAAGGACTTCTCACCGATGGTGAAGAAGTCCTTTTGTAAGTGAATTGATTAATGGCATTAACCTTTATACTTATTGAAAAAGGCTTTGAACACTTCAGGTGTATTGCCGACTGTAGATCCAGCTTCAGGAACTCCGCCAACAATGCGATCTACTTCTACGCCGTTTTTGTAATAAACTAAAGTAGGTGTGGATTCGATCTTGTACTTGTTCCAACCATCCTTGAACTCTTCCAAATTGAATTGTTTGACATCAAGATTAAGCTCTTTCTGGATCGGAACTAGAACTGGCGTCGTTACTTTGCAATGTGGGCAAGTTGACGCATAATAGTACTGGAAGAAGGTTTCTTTGTTCTTTAATCTTGCATCTAAATCTGCTGGTAAAATTAAGTTCTGGTAGTTCGGATCGTTTAATTGTTTCACCGTCTCTGGATTGAGCTTGGATGCGGCAACACCATATGGATTACCTGCATTCGCTTTATCCGAGGATTTGGTAGATTGCTGATTAACAAAGTATAACCCACCGAATAAAATGACAACTATGCCTAAATAAATAAGCAACTTCTTCATGTATGCACCTCTTTATATAATGTGAACTTTCTACTATCTTCTATAAAAAGTATAGCATATCCTGTAGGATTTCGTAAAAATATTGGCTGTTTCGTGACAACTCAGCTATAATACCGTTACACCGTTCATAGAAATAACAGAATGTCTGATCATATGGGATTTTATATAGAAAGCGAAGATGACGAATGGCGAAGCAGCTACCACCCCTTTTTAGGGAGAAAATGATTGATTTATTGGGTGAAGAGGAGTTTGAGCAGTTTCTCGCATCTTATGACGAGCCGCGAGTTTATGGATTACGAGTCAATACTGGCAAGGTGGAGCGGGCTGAATTCATAGAGAAGAGTCCATTTCAATTGACGGCAATACCTTGGGTGCCAGATGGTTTCTATTATCAAGAAGGTGAACGGCCAGGTAAGCACCCGTATTATCATGCTGGACTTTACTATATCCAAGAGCCGAGTGCGATGGCACCGGTGGAATTGCTTGAGGTAAAACCAGGGGAGCGGGTTCTGGATTTGTGCGCAGCCCCAGGCGGGAAATCGACACAGATTGCTGCGAAGCTGCAAGGTGAAGGTGTGCTAGTTGTTAACGATATCCATTCAGATCGGGTTAAAGCCTTGGTTAAAAATCTCGAGCTGCTAGGCGTGCGAAATGCCGTTGTTTTGAATGAAAAACCGGAGCGGATGTTGTCAGCTTTCCAAGGTTATTTTGATAAAATTTTGATTGATGCACCTTGTTCAGGTGAAGGCATGTTCCGTAAAGAAGAGGAAATGATGGGACAATGGGAGCGTCATTCTGTTCAGGAATTCGCTGCGATGCAGCGGGAGCTATTAGCGCAAGCAGCGGTGATGTTGGCCCCTGGGGGAAGGATCGTGTACTCGACCTGTACCTTCTCACCGGAGGAGAATGAGGCGCAGATCGCGGAGTTTTTGGACAAGCATCCTGCGTTTGATGTCGTGCCGATTGAGGGATTCAGCCCTGGACGTCCGGATTGGTTAAGGGAGCCGTGGTGCGAGGCGGATGGTTATAGTTCAAGGGCAAAGGATGCTGTGGCTGGGACGGCGAGATTGTGGCCGCATAAGTTGCGGGGTGAGGGGCATTTTTTGGCGGTTTTGGGTGCTGGCGCGAGTGCAGGTGCAGGTGCGAGTGCAAGTGCGAGTGCAGGTGCGAGTGCAGGTGCGAGTGCAAGTGCAGGTGCGAGTGCAAGTGCGGGGGCTGCCGACTTTGTGGCGGCAGCTGGGAAGCGTAGCGGCCGTCAGGCGCCACGGGGGAAGGGCCGTGCTGAGGCGCAGCCTAGCACGGGGGTGAGCTTGGAGCCGCTGGAGGCGTTCTCCGGTGAGCTGCTGCGCAGCGAGCCTTTCGCCCTGAGGCGGCTTGTCTGTTACGGCGAGCACGCGTATGCGTCGCCGGCGGGCTTGCCCGAGCTGCACGGACTGAAAGTCGTGCGGCCGGGTTGGTACATCGGCGCGCTGCACCGCGGCCGATTTGAACCGTCCCATGCGCTAGCCATGGGACTGCGGTTGCGCGAAGCCAAGCGAGCGTTGAGCTTGGCTTCGAGCGACGAGCGAGCCCTTCGGTACCTAAAGGGCGAGACGCTCGAAGTCGCGGAGAGCGAAATACTCCGCGATCCGCAAGAGACGAAGGCAGCCAAAGGCTACTGCCTAGTCTGCATTGACGACCATCCCGTCGGCTGGGGCAAATGGCTCGACGGGATGCTGAAGAACGAATATCCGCCCGGCTGGAGGTGGACCTAACGGTCATGAAACAAACACAACGACTCGATAAAATACTCGCCCATGTAGGCGTAGGCACTCGTTCTGAACTTAAGCGCCTCGCCAAAGAAGGCGCAATTTATGTCAACGGCGTGAAGGTCAAAGACAGCGGGATGCAGGTGAATCCCGATAAGGACATCATTACCGTAAATGGTGAAGTGGTGACTTACCGTGAATTTGTTTATTTGATGATGAACAAACCGCAAGGGGTCGTCTCAGCAACCGAAGATAATCGGGATCGCACAGTGGTAGATCTTTTGGACGACGAATATGCTCCGTTCGAGGTGTTCCCAGTAGGTCGATTGGACAAGGATACAGAGGGCTTCCTTTTGCTCACAAACGATGGCAAACTCGCCCATAACCTGCTCTCACCGCGCAAGCACGTTCCGAAGACCTACTACGCCAAAGTTGAGTGGGAAGTTAACGAGGCGGATCGGGAAGCTTTTAGCCATGGAGTAACATTAGATGATGGTTATGAGACGTTGCCTGGTGATTTGAAGATTCTACAGACCGGAAATGAAGTCGCTGGAATTCCTTCTGAAATCGAACTTACGATTATGGAAGGTAAGTTTCATCAGGTGAAACGCATGTTCCAGGCCGTCGGCAAGCAAGTCATTTTTCTAAAAAGAATTTCAATGGGCCCACTGGGACTTGATCCTGCTTTAGGATTGGGTCAAGTCAGGGAATTAAGCTCAGATGAGCTTACGGCTTTAAGAACAGCCAACGAGAATCAAAATTAACTATACAAAAGTACTAAATTATGGTAGTTTCTTGATAGTGAAATGTAATGGTGCGGAAGAACCGCCTAGTTATTGCTGATTTTTAGCGATGCTAGGCGGTTTTGCTATTTTCAGAGGAAATATGTCGAAAATAGGTAGACATTTACATTTATGACATGAGATACTAACAATAATTGGTTATACAGAAATAGGGGGAGTTTAATTTGAAAAAAACATATATGTTGCTTTCCAGTGTATTTTTATTCACAGCCTGCCAATCCTCAACCTCAGCTGCCGACTCTCCATTACCAACCTCGAGCGCAGTCACTACCATCAAATTAAAGGATGTTGCTGATCACTGGGCTATGTTTGCAATCGAAGGTGCTGTAAAAAAAGGTTATGTTGACGGTTATGAGGATGCTACATTTAAGCCTGAAAATAATGTTTCCCGAGCTGAGTTTGTGAAGATGGTTGTCACGGCGATCAAGGAACCTGTAAAAAGTAATTCATCAGGGGAGGATTGGTCATCTCCTTACCTAACTGCCGCAATAAACAAAGGTATTCTTAGAGAATCCGATTTCTCGATAGATGATGTGAATGCACCGATTTCACGTTTGGAAATGTCGCGTATTTCATTGCGGGCAACTGATGCGACTTTACAGAATAAAGCGATCCAAGTAGACAATGATTCGGTCATGTATAACGCAGCGAAAATAGGACTTATCCAAGGTTTAGTAAAGGGTGCATTAGAGCCAGAAAACTCTACTACGCGTGCCCAATCAGTGACTATCATTGAACGTATTCTTAGTGTGAATAAAGGTGGAACACTTGAAGTTGACCAGTATGCAATCGGAAATGCTGAGTTAGCAGTAAAGGGGACTAATATATTTTCTATGATTCCTGTTTTTGGTGGAAAACAAAACACTGACGAGCACTTCGGTTTAACTCCGTTTAGTCCTGAGAAGTTAGTTCTGGAAACACCAGATGGAAAATACAAAGGACAGATTGAACAAATCATTGCAGTCGATATGGATAATCCAAACGATCCTAATAGATCGGCTGTCGGGGATATTAGTAAATTAAAGTGGTGGGCAGCTGGGGTTAGGAAATTAGATTTTAAAGTATCTGACTTGAAAGATTACTATATAATTATAGTTAAGAGTCATCTGGATTTTAACAAGGATACATCCTTGTATGCTGAAAATTCCTCTCCTTTACTTAGTTTTGTAGGGATAAAAAGTCCAGATGTTGATGCATTAAAGAATGGTACTCTAAATACTATGGGGCGCATATTCATAGATCGACCAGGGGATAGAAATATGTATGTTATGCCTAAGAACGGATATATAACTGATGCGGGAATTCAAATTAATATTGCAGCACCATCGATTCCACCGCAACAAACTTATGGCAGAACAATCGTAGATATTACCGCACCTGTAAAGGTTAATTAGGCGGTGACTTTATGAGTTTATCGAAGTTTAGAAAATGGAACAAAATTATTAGCCTTGTTATGTTAGGACTTTTAATTTTCGGACTTTTACCCTCTCAATATTTTGGAGAGTGGTTAAGTAAGGCATTTGCAGCCTCAGTCACGAGTATGACCGCTACAATAGATTTTCATGGAACAGGTGCAGATGCTAACGGTAAGCATTATTCAAAGTACGACTATGTTTCGGGTGCTAAGATTAATGTAACTGTTCCTTCCGGAAAAATCATAAAGGGAATATTTCACGATGGAAAAGATGTTACACCGCCATCTGCCGAGGGAGTAAACAATTATTCTGGAGCTCTGAATGATATTCAAGCTATTGCTATCATTCCAGTGGCCTCAAGAAATAATACTGTAGGAACTCAAGGTTATTACGCGTGGTTTCGGTACATACCTACTGACTCTCACAAGTACAATTGGTATGCTGATGTTAAAGATGGAAACGGTAATACCCATCGAATAAACTGTGGACCATCATTAGGTACTTCGGATGGAATACACTTTCAGACAACAGGGGCACCTACCGAAACCATAAACGGACACTCACTCCCGACAGTTCCATACTGTGCATCTAATGAAAGTGCATTTGTATCACAAGGGGTTCATGATTTGGGGTTGGATTCAACAATTGATCAGTCATATAGAAGTACTATTGATAATACATTGATACCATATTCTGCGGTAAAACCTGATATTTCTTCTGGAACTGCTAAAGTCAATGAAGGGGCTGAAATAACAGGACCTACGGGGAAGGGATTCCCCCGCGAAGAAACAATAGACGTGAAAGAGGTTAGATCGGATAGTTCTGATGCAAGTAGATTTAGAGTTGTATATAATCAAAAGTTTACAGAATTTCTCGATGAATTCGATTCTAAACAGACCCCAGCTCCAAGCACAGGAGCTATGGTTAAAGTGTGGTTCGCCGCTTTTATTGTTGATGTTTTAGGATATTCATACGAATATAAGTCAACAGTCGAAGTTGTATATGAGGATCCATCAGGAGCTTCAAACTTAGTCGCAGGTGCAATTGTTAGCCCTTCATGTGTGCAAGTTAATACATCCACTGCTTTCTCATTTACAGTAAGCAATACAGGTGGTACAGATATAACAACTGCATTTAAAGTGAAGGTTTTGATCGATGGTTCAACTTTCCAAACTTTTAATTACCCAACAGGACTCAGTTCTGGTCAGCAGAAAACGGAAAACTTCACCAAATCCTTCACAAGCACGTCCCCATACGGAATCTCTATCCTTATTGATCCCATCTCAGGTGAATCGAACAACTCCGACAACACCAAAACCCTTACAATCACTCCCAAAACTTCTTGTACCGTTTCCCCTCCAGCTGAAGTCATTACAGCCAATTTTAAAATCGAAAAAGCCTCAATTGAATTTGGAAGTTACAACGGTGTTATAGCAGATGGAATTTCTGTTTCGGGTGGCGAGGGTTGTGGTATTCAACAAGTCGCCTATACGGTCTCGCAAAATGGAAACTCTAAAGTGTATTCGAATACCAGTGCTTTTTCATTTAATGTTGGGGGATTACCACCAGATCCAGGTTGGATGACAATCGGAACTGTCAGTGTCTCACTTAAAGTAACGTCCACATGTGGTGGAGAAGCTAATGCAGGGCCAAAAACATTCCAAGTAGTTTCGCCAGCATCTTGTGCAGGAGCAAATAGCCCACCTGTCGTACGTATAGGTTGGTTTAATGCTTATGACAGTGGGAGCATCACACCCGAAAGTATGTTTGCTGTAGATGAACGTGTTTGGCTGCGGGTCATTCAAAAACCAGCTATGCTTCCGGGCGATCACGATGAACCTTATGATCCTGACGGAGATCCTTACTTTTTATCTTGGGATTTTGCTGGTAGCTCTAGTTCATGGGTAAAACAGCTTAAAGCTGATTATGATCTATGGGATCATGAACCTAATGGATGGACGTATAATTTCAATGCGAATGTTCTTGGCAATCATAGTGTTAAAGTAACAGCAACAGATACATGTGGTAACCAGTCACAAACCTCGGCAAGCATGAACGTTGTTCCTCCCAACCCAATCCCAATTATTACATTACCTCCAAAAGTAGTCGAAGGCAGAACATATACACCAGATATTAGTTGTGCAAATAGTTACAGTCCTTATAGATCTAGGTCAATATCAAATTGTGACTGGCATGGAACTAAGCTACCTATATATCCAACATTCGGTGATTATGACATTCAACTTGATGTAATAGATAGCGCAGGATTACGGTCACTTAACACAGCGCATTCTACTCTAAGCGTCTTAGCAGATTTACCACCTGTTGCAAAATTAGACTATAACGATATCGGGATAAGAAATGTTCCTATTACCTTTCAAGACAAGTCATTTAGCCCTGATAGTGATCCAATTTCGGAGCACACAGTTACACTAGCTTGCGACAACAATAATAATGGACAATTAGCAGATGACACTCTAATTAATATTACTCCTGATGGTGGAGGGGATTTTACCTTTACACCCACTCAGGTGGCAAAAACTTGTAATGTTCACATTCACCTAAGAGAAGGTCTTGGTCTAAAGAAATCAACGGATAAAGATTTCCCATTTGAAGTGGTTAACCAAATGCCCGAAGTAGATTTCTCAGCTTTTGGTGTTCAACCTGAGCCTGCAAACATAACGACTGTTGCACCAACTGCCAATACAATCGTTAATTCGGCAACGTGGACAGCCTCTTCTTCAACAAGCTTTTCTGCACCAAAACTGTATAATTACAATGCAAGCGACAACTCCATAAGTACGAATAATATGACGAATTACGAACCGTATAAGTCTATTACTAGTTCTAATGTTGTAACAAAATGGTTTAGCACATACAAAGGTTATTGTCGTGATTGTGGTAATACAGGTGATTTAGATGGTTATTATGCTACTTTTAACAAAGAGAATAGAATTGCCAAGCATCTTTGGAAATCAGCGCAAAATACCGATGGCATCTACTTTTATAATGAAGACAATCCTCAAATGCCTTATGGAGCGACTTACAGTGCCGCAACACAAATTAGTAACAATGGCGGTTGGGGAGAGCCAGTAATACCAAAAGTTGAATGGGCTTTTAAGACGGAATATAACTCAGATATGTTATTTCAAAGACAAGGTGGCTATAACTCCTACTGGCAAACTAGTACGTATAATGATATCGTAACTAGAATTTCAGATATCTTGAATTTTACGAAGAACGATACCAACCAGTTAGTAACTCCTGCATATAAGGAGATTAAAACGTTAACTTGTGGATCTGCATGGTCTAATTCTCCTACTTGTCCACCTCCAGAGCCAAGTACATATCCAACCATGTTTACTGGTCCAAACCCTAAAGTTACAGATGGCGTGCTCATGGACTCGATAAATTGGGGCTTAGATTGGGATGGTTATGTTGTTCAGCGTGGAACCACGCAGATTAGCTCGCCTTTCAATAAAGATTTGAGTGGTAACGTCTACAAGAATAAGTGTTACTGGGGATATTATGATGGTTCCTCAACATCATGTACCCTAATCAAGTATAACAGTAGCGGAGCTGTGATATGGGAATATAGTAATCCGATCGCAAATTTTAGCCAAAACATCATTATAGAATACATATCAGATAATGACGCTAAGATTGTTATTAGATATGGTTTAAGAAAATTTGTTCTAGATGCCACTACGGGTACTGTTTTGCTAGACTTGGTAGGTGGGGGGAATGCCTCTGATCCGCATAACAATGTAATTTACTACCTAGGAGCCTTTAAGAATCGCATTGCTTATATCAAGCAGACGGTAGAGCCTGGTTATTACACCACTGTTGGTAAGAATGGTTTCTGGGATTTGATGTACTATGATCTAGGAACTGGACAAACTACGACGGTAGATCGAGTGAAAACATACCAATACTTAATTCAATATTGGCCAGATGATGGCGACATTCAATATAGACAACCTAATCCAAAAGCTACAATATCCTCAGATGGAAAATTGATTGTGGCTAACGGTGAAACAAACATACTAGCCTTTGACATGACTACGGGTGTCAAAGAAGTGGATATACCAACAGGAGTAGCATTTTCGAATTTTTCTGATTCAGGAAATGGAACTAACACATATGGTACAAAAAGCATTAATTTGACAGAGGATGGCACAATTAAAGTTGTGTATCAAGGAAATTCAGATTATGGTGGTAGTCAGAGTAGATATGAATGGATATTGTCTGTGAAAACAGATGTAAACAACACAACTGGAAATAGCAGTTATGGTTTCCTGTCTAACAATGATGCTAGTCTGTATAACGGTGATATCAGTATGAGAACCAAATTTAATCTAAATACGTATAGCGATAGCGTCACGGCAGGTCTCGGATTTAGAGTGCAAGATAATAAAAACATGTACAGAGTCGAAATGACACCGAATCTAATCAAGTTGACCAAAATTGTTAATGGTGTTTCAACTACGATTATGAGCAAGACTTATAATTCGAAGATCGGGGTATACACAGATATTAAAGCTAAGGTAAGAGCTAATCACATTATCGTCTACGCAGCTGGAATTCCAATCATTGATGCTTACGATGATACATTTGCGGATGCAGGATCTTACGGACTTTACTCCGAATCCCCGTATGTTGAGCTTCAAGGTTTCAATGCTTTGATTTATGAGAGTGGTGATACGGCAGTTGCCAATCAAGCGATTGTTAATATGCCAATTACCTATAGCACAAGTTATTCGGATATAGAGAACGATCCAGCTATTCCTAATCTAGCCCAATGGAAATTTACGAATATGGAACCTTATAAATTTCTAAATGCTGGGGACGGCGCATCCGATCCTGTTGGAACTAACAGCTATAATGGCATTGCTATTCAATCGCCAAGTCCTAGTATTTCAAAGGTCGGGATATTCAAAGTTGAATTCCAAGAACCGGATGATCCTGCACCAGATGGATTTAAGTATCCATCACCTGTCTTTGCCATGTTTCAGAAAATGTCCGATCCTGCAATTCATTCAATCCTTGTTCACAGAAGACCAATAGCACAATTTACGATTGCTGAGAATGCAGATCATACGATTCAATGGACAGAAACTGGCTACGACCCTGATCGCTGGCTTAGCGCGGTAGATTATTCATCCGAAGCGACAGGGAGAAATTATCAGACCACGAGAGGTATTTTTAACAACAGGTACAGTTATACAACACCTAGTGACGTAACTCAGTTAGGAAAGCTCACGAGGCCCACTGAAACAGGGCTATACACCGTTAGAGCTGCCGTTGCAGACGAATACGGTGCCTGGAGCGATTGGGTAGAACAAACAATTAATATTACGATCCCATTGCCCAATCTACCGCCAACAGCTGTGCTTACATTCCCAAATGGCACGCAAACAAATCCTAGTCATGTGAATACGCAACAGCCTACGAATGCATGGAATCAAACGGATCCAGATGCAGGTACAACGTTTGCCGCTTTCCAAGTCGTAATGAAAGATGAAATAGGAAATGTTTACGTTGACAGTGGGATTAAACCACAAGGAACAGCTGCAACTACACAGGAATGGATAACTTCACAAGCGTTAGCACAAGGACAGAAGTACCAAGTTCAAGTAAGGGTTTTCGATGGAATAGCTTGGTCTGCATGGTCAAACATAGGGTGGCTTATTACCAATCGTCCTCCAACTGCAACGATGTTGGATCCTGACGGTACACAATCTTCGCCAACACGATTTACTACTTTACGGCCAACACTGAAATGGAATCAAACAGACCCCGATCCAGGCACAACGTTTACATATTTTCAAATTCAAATCACGAATGAAGCCAACGATACCATGATTGTAGACTCAGGCCAGTACTATCAAGGCACATTTTCAACAACTGGAAGCTGGACTGTAAATGCCGATTTACCCGCTGGTCAAAAATTAAGAGTACGTGTGAGGGTATTCGATGGGATTATCTGGTCAGACTATTCACCACAAACATGGCTTTATATCAATCGACCACCAGTTGCTAGTTTCGATTGGACCCCTAAGCCAGTATGGGAAGGGGATGAGGTGCGGAGCATGAATGCTTCGATAGATCCTGATGGCGATATGCTCACATACGTATGGATCATTCAGGGGCCAGATGGGGCTACTAAGACTTTTACAACATCAAATTTTGTGCAAAAGTTCACTGATCCTGGTAGTTATCTCGTTACTCTCTCTGCTACGGATGGGTTTCTAACATCAACAGTCGTCAAAACGATCGCCGCGGTGCCTTTGACCATCAATTCTATCGTGACTTACACGGACAATTGGTTGATAATTCATAATCAGAAAGGGCACCAAACCCAAGTAAATCCGAAACAATTTTATGCTGGGGAAATATTTGTTGTGAAGAGTCAGAGTGCAGCCGCCCCAGTTGACGAGGTCATCGCATGGATGGATACGATTGGTTTGGATGGTAAGGCTTTATCTGTTTCTACAAAGTTAGAACCACAGTCCAGTGATTCCACAATGTTCAGTGGTGAACTATTTGATAACCGATTCCAATCCTTAACGGAGGGATTACCTCGAGGTGCACAGACGATTCATTTTCAAATTACGTATAGGAATGGTGTTGTGAGAAAGGAAGATATTCCTATTGAAATCATTGGGAATGCTGGGCAATCAGTTGGAGTTCATCGAGTGCAATAATGGATAAAGGATCTGGGAAGTCGTTATTGTTATTGTAAAATCAATGAACTGCTATGGCACCTATGGTACAATTAGTCGATAAGACAAGAGTGAGGAGAGAAAACCTTGAATTATCGATTAATCGCCTTAGACGTAGATGGAACACTGCTTAACGATCACCATGAATTAACGGATCAAACGATTGAAACGATACAGGAGGTTCATGATCAGGGCTGTCATATTGTTTTATGTACAGGGAGAGCACCAGCTAGTACATTGCCGATCCTGGAGCAATTGGGACTGGAAGGAACGATGATCACCCACAATGGCGCAGTAACCGTTCATGCGGATGAGCGAGGACAATCATTGGTAAATGAGTTCTCTTTTGAAATTAGTGAAATTGAAAGTATGTTGGCATATGCTCGCCGAGAAGGGATTCACTTCGATGTGTGTACGGCTTTTAATATGTATATCGAACGTGCAGGTGAGTATGAGAAACTGATGTACCAAAAATTCCTCATCAACCCTAAACTCGTTACCTCTGTTTCAGAGCTCGGGGTGCCGATCGTTAAGTTTACGCTTTTTGCGCAACCGGATGTGTTGGATCGTGTTCAACTGGACTGGGAAGCTCAGAAGCTGTATGGCAATTTGAGGATGATTCGAAGTGGAGATTTGTTCATAGATGTGATGAATCCCGCGGCAAATAAGGGGAACGCACTGAAGGCGTTGGCAGCTACTTTAGAGATTGAAGCCTCAGAGGTTATGGCGATTGGCAACTACTACAATGATCTGGAAATGATGGATTTCGCTGGATTGGGAATTGCTGTTGCGAATTCACCAGATGCTGTGAAAGAGGCAGCTGATGCCGTGACATCATCCAATAATGATGAAGGTGTTCATGAAGCCATACGAAAGTACTGTTTTTAAAAAGAAATCGGCGAAAAAACCTCGTATTTTGAGGTTTTTTGTCGTTTAAGGGGTTTTTCGGGCATATTTCGTATGATAGAATGAGAGAAAGACTAATAGATGATGGTGGTGTAATGATGAAGAAAAATCTTATTTCGAAGAATAAGTTGATTGGGACGATTGCCAGTACAGCAGTTTTAGCTGCTCCATTGGTACTAGCTCCTTCACAGTACAGTTATGCGACTACAATAGGAGATTCTCCCCCAGTTGTTCTAGACAAAATACATACGATTGTACTACCGCAAAATGGTGTGAAGTATTTAGATTTCAAAGCATTATATCAAGCAGATTACGTAAATATCACAATGAGTGGGTCGAATAAGGTAAAGGCTGGTTATTCATTTTGGGATGAAGGAATTTACGAAGTAAGGGCTTTAGACATTGGTGATGCAACATTTACTGTATCTGGGATCGGACATTCTGATGAACAAGAAGGATATGTGAATTTCACAGATACGTTTAAAGTTTCCGTTGTTGCTAATACAGCGAATCCGGATGCTTACAAATTTGACATTACAAAGGCATTTGATTTATTAGTAAAGTCGACACAAAGCAAGGACAATACGATTGCTATCCTTCAAAATATTGCTCCAGAAACTGTGGGAAACACGGAGCCGTTCTCTTACAATATTGACAATAGCCCTCCTTATCAAATTACACCAACATCTCCATCCGTTCTTCAGGCTGAGGTCGGGGTCCCCATTGACCAATGGTCCATTAACTATCAGATTGGTAATTATTTCAGTGATGATTATAGTAATTTATGTTATGGAGAAGAAGAAGGAGAAGAAGGCGGTGAGATTACACGTAGTTGTCTCTCACTAGTCTCTGTTGAAAGCAATGCGAATATCAATGTTACACCGATTTATGAAGGTGAAACACTTGTAGACCAAGAAGTTGTGCCTGTTACAGAAGGAATTGCTTACCTAGATGTAATTGTTACGGATCATGAGGGGGGATTCACGAAAGGACATATTCCTATCCACGTCAATCCGTATGTAGCAGCACCGCAATTTAAACCAACAAGTGTGGTTGCAAATCATTTTAGAATGCCAGACGTTTCTTCTACCCTGTACTTGTCAAATGACGCGGAAATTGACCTCAATGAGATTTTCTATAGTGAGGGGGATTTAGACTATTCGGTTTCTGTTGATTATGGTTTATATACACCTCATACGGCCACACTTTATCTGGACAATGATGCGAGTAAGATTACATGGTCGAAGTTAAATGAGTTGTTAACCCAACAGATGGGTACAACAGATACCGTTCGGAATATCAGAGGAATTACTGCTGTGACTTCAAACAAAGAAACGAACATTGATGTTAATATTCAGCATACCACGATAGATCCATTCCCTGCCTCAATTGACATGTATCAAAGCAATAATCAAAACAATCCAGCACTAACTAGTTCTTACATATTGAATTATAAGAGCGATCAAGGATTTAATGGAAATAAAATGCTAGTTACTCCGAGTGACATTCAAAATAATACTCCGATTTCAGTTACGGCATACGTATATGAAAATAATTATCTCAAATTCGATTTTGCTAATGAAATTAACCCTAATATTTCGAAGGTGAAAGTTTATGCGCACGATTCCATACCTGGTAATTTGTATCTAGATGATTTTAATTTTAGACTAGTCTCTCCAGCACAAACGCCTTTGGCAAACACCAACATTCCCACAGTCCACATAAAAAGTTTATACCCAGAAGTCTCCGATACATATTGGGCGAACAGAGCAGGTGAACTCGGAAACTTCGTAACTTCAGAACGAATACAGGATGTTTTTCTGGAATATTGGAAAGATCCAGATACTCAGGTCGTGACCGTTACTGCAGTATTCCGATATGAAGCAGCACAGGGAGCTGGAGTTCAACTGAATATCGATCCTTTCAATGGTACGAAAGTATTCCAAGTACCGTTCATTAAACCATAATGTCTAACCATAACCACATCATCTCCCTCATCCAGTCAAACAAACCCCAAGAAGCCGAAGCGGAGCTTCTCCGAGCCATCAAGGAGAAGCCTCTCGAAGCGCAGCTCTGGGTGATGCTTGGTGAAACGCTGCTCCTACAGCAGCAAGCAGGCGCTGCGAAGCGAGTATTCGACCGCGCGTGGCTGCTGGACCCGCAGGCCAAATGGGTGAATCACATCTATAGGGCGATGCAGCAGATGCCTCACGGAGATCCGCGACCTGATATCGATGATCTCCTGGTTGTTCCCAAGGTTACCGTAACCGCGGCGATTCTTTCGCACAACGAAGCTGCGAACATCGCGAAGTGTATCGTTGCTCTGCAAGGAGCTGTGGATGAAATCTTACTAGTGGATTCATCCACAGATGATACCCGTAGGATTGCTGGGCAATATCCGAAGGTGAAGGTTGTTCCGATCGTATGGGAGGACAACTTTGGAGGCGCGCGGAACGTCGGCCTGCAGCATGTCCAAACGGACTGGGTGATTTGGATTGATGCGGATGAGGTGCTAATTCCGGAAGATGTACAGGCAATTCGTGAGATTGCAGGTATGTTCGACCATTTGCCCATTATCCCAGCCCTGCATGTCTGGCATCTGAATAAGGTGAAGGGGACCATTCAACATGATTTCTCACAAGTGCGGATGTTTCCTGCTCAAAGAGGTTTGCGGTACTATGGTCGCATCCATGAGCAAATTGCCACTGACAAAGGGGTCTACCAGCTCGATACCTATCGAAGAGCAGTTAAAATCCGACTGGATCATAACGGCTATGATCCAACTGTGATTCAAAGCAAAGGAAAGCTGGAACGTAACCTTCGTTTGCTTAAGCTTATGATTAAAGAAGAGCCTGAGAATCCAGGTCACTGGTTATTCTACGGCCGAGAATCGTTAGGAATGGGGCTAGAGGAGCAAGCGGTAACTGCCCTGCTTGAAGCTGAACGCTTAGGCGTCCAAATGCCTTTATTCGGTCGAATGACGGAAATATACAGGCTCCAAATTCAAATTAATATGCAACGCAAAAACTACGGGGAAGCAGAAGCATATTGCCACAAAGCGTTAGCACATTCGCCTGATTTTCCTGATGCACATTATTTGCTCGCGCAAGTGAGAATGAGACAGGCAGATGAACTTCTGCGATTAGCAGAAACGAGTATTAAGCAGTCCTTGTCCAGTCTACCTAATTACCGCGGCAGTGTCAGCGCGGATTACCACATTGGCGAGTGGAAGGCGGCTATGTCGCTTGGCGAGTTGGCCTTACGTTCGGGGAAACTTGCGCGAGCGAAACAGATTTTCACGCAATTCAAGGATAAACCAGGTGCATCCGAGATAGTATCCCCTAAATTAAACGCTATTGAAACAGAACGACTGCGGTTGAATGAAACCGAACAACAAACGAATAAATAAAGACGATCATCATGCCTCAGTGGGCTGATGATCGTCTTTTTGCCTATAGCTTAATTAAATTAAATAACGAAGGCGCTAGTGATGATAACAAGAAGGATAAAAAGTACGAGAACTGCAGCTGAAGAAGTTCCTACTGCTGACATGGACATTCCCTCCTTTCGTGGTGAGTGTTATAAGATAAGATATGTAAGTTGGGGCACAAGTGTATAGACGAATGTCCTGATTACTCATATTTTGGTTGATAATGGGCATGCTACAGAAGAATGACACAAGATCTGTAGAGGAGGCGACGAAGTCGTGGCCGATATTATGCTTAGACCCGACCTGAAAACAGCAGGCGGCGAAGTCTGCGATATTATGTACAATGGGGAGTTTGTCGGTACGTTAACGCTAGTCTACAGGGAATCGGATCGTCTCAAAGGCGCGATTCATCTGGAGCAGCAATCCATCACGATTGTGAATAAGCAAGCAGTTTATGATTATGCTCAATCCTATATTCAGGATGTGATTGATGCGCTTGGAATCGCCAAGTGTGAGGTTACGGTTAGCTATAGTGATTATGATTATGTCATTGTAACCGAACATGCCGTTCAACCACCTACGTATCAAGGGGATTATCTATCGAATGTAGACCTTTTACATGATGATGAGCTGGATTATTCGTGGCGCGGGGAAGATATTAGCTTGGAGGATCAGGAAACGGAACTGTCTTCGGAACAGGTGGACATGCTGGAAGAACGGAAGAAAGAACAGGGTTATGAACTCGTTATTGTGAATGAAAATAGGAGCAGTGTCGAATATCATGTGTATGATAAAGACGCCGAGTTAATTGCAGAGGCCATCCTGCATATCTATGGATCCGAAGTCATCGGGGATATTAGTTGGAAATTCGATCCTTTTGATGAAGAGATGGATATTGTGACGGAGCTTATGGTAGCAGATTTCAATGAAGAACAAACAGATTCGTTCGTTTTCCATATGAGTTTTAATGGGGAGACCGTAGATACGGTGGAATTAACCCATATCGATATGCTGGATTTGGTGGATGAGATCCCGTCGGAAGATGAGATGTGGATACCAACAAGCGATGACTATTCCATCATTCTGGTCAGAGATGATATGGATACATTAACTTATGAGATTTATCAACAATCCTACGGCAGTTTGCCGATCGGAACTGCAACGGTCGATATTAGTTCGCGGCAGCTTACAGGATTTATTGATTTCCGTGAACCTGGAGATTCGGATGATCGTGAATTGATTGCCACGTTATTATTAGACGAGTTAGATAAAGAGAAGGAATACGAAACGTTCAATTTATCGATGCTTTACCGGAATAAGCTAATTGATGAAATTTTGTTTGAAACCGAACAATTTCACTGAATAGTGCACGCAAAAAGGCATGATCTCTCATCCTAACATGAGAGATCATGCCTTTTCTTATATGAAGGGTTAATTAGAAAGTGTTAGATACTGTAATTTGCTCTAGTGAAAAGCGACCACCCGAGCGTGCTGGCGTAGCAGCCAAACCAACGCTGATCAACATGACAGGGACATAACGAGCAGGAACATTGAATGCTTCTACGAATTTACCAGCATCATAACCACCCATTGGGCATGTGTCATAGCCAAGTGCTTTCGCTGCAAGCATCAAGTTCATTGCTGCCAAAGATGCGTTACGGATCGCTTCATCGCGAGCAACTTGCGGGTATTGGTACGCGCCTTCGATTTGTCCAACTAGCGTATCCATCACAGCTTGTGGGAGGAACCCGCCAGCAACAGCTGGTCCGAAAACATCTTGTGCATTTTTGTTTGCTTCAAGGTCACCAAGAACAGCGATAACAACGGAGCTTTCTACGATTTGCTTTTGACCATAAGCGATTGGAAGCAATTTCTCTTTTTGTGCTTGATCGTCGATAACAAGAAGCTTCCAATGTTGCAGATTCCAAGAAGATGGTGCCAAGGAAGCGGAAGTTAGGATTTGATCAAGATCAGCTTTCGGAATTGTGTGCCCTGCTTGGTATTGCTTGACGGAATGACGGTCTTCGATTACTTTCAAAACTTCATTTTGTACTTGTGTGCTCAAAAGGGATCCCTCCAAGGATAGTATAAGTTCTATATAGTGTTGTTCAACTATCGAAAAGCATTCGCGTATCTCGGTGGTAATCGATCGAAGAACTGTAAATAACTTTGTAACAAATTACTGTAATCATAAATGTTATAGTTGTGGTTGTCAAGAGAGTCTTTCCCGTTGTCGTAAAATGTTGGATAATGGAAAAAGAAAGGGGTTGTTCCTCTTGAAATTAACGCAAGAAGAGTTGAATCACCTTGTTTTTTTGAGCGAAGTCGTGTTGACAGCGAAAAAGAAGGGCCTTATGGACGAAACTCTGCAATGCTTACTCTATATTGTGAAATCACTTGAAGAAGTGGAACTTCCTGATTCAGTTGTAGGACAAATCGAGCGGTTAATTGCATTAATTGAAGCAGACTTGCGTAATGAGAATGAACGGATGCAAGAAATCCGTGGACACTTAGATTGGCTGCCCAAGAAAGAGCGAAATTCTTCCATGCCATCCTAGTAAGGTGACAAACTGTCTATTTATGATATAATTTAGAGTACTGTTTTTTTTGAAAATATGAGGTGATAATAATGAGCTATGAAATCCCAAGAAGTGTGCAAGAATTGGGGCGTGACATCCAAGAGAATCAATTGAAATATCACCATAAATCCGTTTTGATTTCCAAAGAATTTACGTTTGACAGTGCGCATCATCTGCATTGTTATGAGGGGAAATGTAAAAGTCTACATGGCCATACTTATAAGCTGCAAGTGATTATGCGGGGTAAAGTAGACAGCCGAGGGATCGCAATTGATTTTGGAGATATCAAACGAATTACGAAAGAACGCGTGATTGATCGCTTGGATCATCGCTATCTGAACGACGTATTGCCGCCGATGAATACGACGGCTGAGAATATGGTGGTTTGGATTTATGAAGAAATTCATCAAGCATTGCTCGATGAGAAGCTCTATCCAGCCATTTCATTGGACGAGATTCGCCTATGGGAAACGCCGACTAGCTATGCAGCCATCACACGCTCGATGATGGAGGAGGATCTGTAATGCGAGATATCCGCATTCCCATGGTAGAGATCTTCGAGACGGTTGAAGGGGAGGGAACCCGTGCCGGGTTTCCGACGATCTTCGTCCGTCTTTTTGGCTGTAACCTCCGCTGCTCGTGGTGCGACACCACGTACAGCTACCCACCGGCGGAAGCCGAGAACGTCATGACCATTGCTGAAATCATCAGCAAGGTACAGACGTTCCGCTCCCGGCATATTTGCCTAACAGGCGGCGAGCCGCTCCTGTATGGCGACAAATCGCTCGCGCTGATTGAAGCGATCGCTGAACTGGCGCAGGTTGATGACCTGCACATCGAAACGAATGGCGCGATTCACTTAGCACCATTCATCGCGCAAGTATCATCCCCGAAGGTTCGCTACGTGATGGACTTCAAGCTGCCTGATTCCGGTGAAATGGATCGGATGATCTACAGTAACTTCGAGCTGCTGCGCGAGCAAGATGAACTGAAGTTCGTCATCGGCAGCGATCTCGATTTCCAAACAGCAGTCAGCGTACTGCAGAAATATCCAACCAAAGCGCTGCCGATGTTCAGCCCCGTGTGGGAAACCATGCCGCCGCGCAAGTTGGTAGACCTGATGCTAGCCGAAGGGTTATCGAAGGTGAAGCTGAATATGCAGTTGCATAAGATTATCTGGGACCCAGCGATGCGAGGCGTCTAGCCTGCAGGCATTGTACACCAAGTGTACAGTGCCATTTTCAAATTATGATAAAGAGGTGCTTAACATGAGTGAGAATACGAAGAGAGCCGTCATTATACTCAGCGGCGGTTTAGATAGTACGACATGTATGGGACTAGCGAAGGAAGCAGGCTATGAATTGTTTCCGATTTCTTTTGACTATGGACAGCGTCATAAGATTGAAATTGAGAATGCCAAGCAAGTTGCTGAGCATTATGGGGTTGGGGCTCGTCACAAAATCATTAAGCTAGATTTCCTACGCGATTTCGGTGGGAGTGCTCTGACAGACGATTCGATTGCAGTTCCTAATGTGACGAATGCGCCTGAGACGGAAGAAATTCCTGTAACCTACGTACCGGGACGTAATCTTTTATTTCTCTCTATTGCAACTTCATATGCAGAAGTAACGGGCTCTAGTGCCATATATATCGGGGTGAATGCGCTAGATTACAGTGGTTATCCAGATTGTCGACCTGAATTCATTCATAAAGTCGAAGAGGTTATAGCACTAGCTACCAAAGTGGGTGTAGAAGGAAAAGGTATCACGATTGAAACACCTTTGATCAACTGGACGAAAGCGAAGATCGTAGAAGAAGGATTGAAGATCGGTGTTCCGTATGAACTGACAACGTCATGTTACAATGGTAAAGCTGAAGCGTGTGGCGAATGCGATAGCTGCCGATTGCGTTTAAAAGGTTTCGAAGAAGCGGGCTCTAAAGACCCCATCGCTTATTTACCATAGGAGTAAGGCTTGAGAAAGGCGGTGCCTGCATGACACGAATTATGGTTGTTGATGATGACGCGGACATCCGAGAGTTGATTCGCGTTTATTTGGCAGGAGAAGGCCTAACGGTCGTGGAAGCCAGCAATGGGCAAGAAGCGCTGAGTCTTATGGAATCCGTGCCAGCTGATTTGGTCGTATTGGATGTTATGATGCCGTTGATGGATGGCTGGGAGTTGTGCCGTGAATTGCGATCCCATTACCCAGAACTCCCATTGTTGATGGTGACCGCGAAGAGTGAATCTGTTCATAAGGTGAAGGGCTTCCAGCTCGGTACCGACGATTACTTAGTGAAGCCTTTTGATCCCGTAGAGTTAGTCATGAGAGTCAAGGCGCTGTTAAAGCGATATCGGATACATTCCTCACAAGTCATTCTCATTGGCGGCGTGACCATCGATCGTACAACGTATGAAGTGCGGTATCTAGACCAACGGGTTACGTTGCCGTTGAAGGAATTTGAACTTCTTTATAAGTTCGCGAGTCATGCAGGTCAAATCTTTACGCGTACGCAGCTGATTGAACAAATCTGGGGCATGGATTATGAAGGCGATGAACGTACGGTGGATGTGCACATCAAACGTTTGCGAGAACGCTTCGAGCTCTTCACGGAAGCCTTCCAGATTACAACGATTCGGGGATTAGGCTACAGGCTTGAGGTGAAGGTATGATCAAATCGCTATATTTGCGAGTGGTTTTAACCTTTCTGGCGATTGTAGTGGTCAGTGTGCTTGTCGCATTTCCTTTGGCCGAGTACTTTTTTACGAACATGATATCAACGCAATTTCAATCTGAGATGTTAGCCGTAGGCAATCAAATTGTCACATTAAGCAATGAAGTGCAGCCTAAGAACCTCTATTCCTTTGTAGCAGGAAGCAATCGACTGAATGAAAATTATTTGTTTACGCTATTTGATTCCAGCGGCGTTTCATTAGGGCAGTCTCCAGTGGATGTAAAAGGGAGGCCCCGCATACAAGTGTCCGAAGTTGCTGACGTATTGAAGGGTCATACCTATAAAAGCCTAGATTTCAGTGCGCCTTTACGGGGGATTAACAGCATTAAAGTCGGCGTGCCGCTGATCGTTGGCGATCAGAGCTACGCGTTATTCATACATACGAATATCACAGATGCTGCACGCAGACAACTCCAAACATTGATCGTATCGGTTCTTACCATGGTCCTTATTGTGGGGAGCATCCTTATTCTCATCGCTTCGCGCTATCTAGTGAACCCTTTGAAGAAGCTGACTCTAGCGACAGAGAAGCTGGCACGAGGTAATTTTAACGTCAATGTGAATGTGAATAATAAGGATGAATTAGGTAAACTCGCAGAGAGTTTCAACCATATGGCTGGCGAGCTTAAGCAGTTGGAGCAGATGCGTCAAGATTTTGTTTCCAACGTGTCACATGAGATTCAATCTCCACTGACGTCGATTCGCGGCTTCTCCAAAGCATTAAGAGAGTCGGATATCGCTGAAAATGATCGGAACAAGTACTTGGAAATCATTGAACGCGAGAGTGAACGCTTATCTCGTCTAAGTGAAAATTTACTGAAGCTGGCTTCACTAGAATCCGAGCATCATCCGTTTCACCCAACCATCTATGATTTGGACGAGCAATTGCGTCGCATTGTTGTATTCTATGAACCTCAGTGGTCATTGAAAGAGTTGGATATGGATCTGGCTTTGCCACGTGTGAAAATCTTTGCAGACAGCGATCAATTAAATCAAGTGTGGATGAATGTGATTGGCAATGCGATTAAGTTTACAGGAACTGGCGGACATATCTATATCAAACTCGTTCCACTGCGAGACCGGGTTCAAATATGGATTCAAGATAATGGGATTGGTATTCCTATCGATGAACAAGGTCGTATTTTCGACCGCTTCTATAAAGTGGATCAGGCCAGGCAGCGTGACAGTGGCAGCGGTCTTGGACTTGCTATTGTAAGGAAAATCATTGATATGCACGATGGAACGATCGAGGTTCAGAGTGAAGTAGGCAAAGGAACGTTATTTCTCATCGTTTTACCGACGACGCACTCGCCAACTAAAAAGAGTTGAACAAGAAACTTGGGATTGTACACCAAATGTACACCAAGTTTTTTTGTTTTGTTCATATTGAGTTCATATTGAACCTGTATCTTTAACTCACAATCATTAGTTGAGGGGAGTACAGGAATGAATCGACTCACACATTTTTCGATGAAAAACGTTTCCGCGTTATTCATCATCATGATCATGCTTTTTGTAGGCGGCTTGTATTCAGCAACACAGCTGAAGGAAGAGAACATGCCGAACGTTTCCTTCCCTGTTGTGGCCGTTACTACGACCTACACAGGCGCCCCAAAGGACGTTATGGATGAAATTACCGTACCGATTGAGAAGAAACTAGCGAATCTAGAAGATTTAGATTCCATTCAATCCACATCGAGCGATAATTTCTCCATGGTTATTATTTTATTCAAACAAGATGTCGATATCGACAAAAAGAAACTAGCTGTACAGGATGCTCTATCCACGGTTTCCTTACCAGCTACAGCAGGTGCGCCTAAGGCTTCTACCTTCGGTGCCGCGTCCTTCCCTTCGAATTACTTAGTCGCCTATGCGAACGAGGGAGTCAGCCAAACAGAGCTTGATAAAACGTTCAAAGATACGATTAAACCAGGTTTAGAAGGTATCAAAGGGATTGACCATATTGACATTATCGGTGCTAGAGATACCTCGCTCGATATTGAGCTAGATGCAGCAGCACTAGATGTGTACGGGTTGTCACCAGGCATGGTGAGCAACGCTATTAATACCGCGGCGACGAAGACACCAATCGGTTCGGTTGAAATCGATGGGAATAGCAAGATGACCCGCGTTACCGGTAATTTATCCAGTTTATATGATCTCCAAAAGGTAGAGATTACGACGCCTACAGGCGCCATCGTTACTCTGGATCAAGTATCCAAAGTCAAAGCCATCACTGAATCTGATTTCAATGGACGTCTCGATGGCAAACCGGCGATTGGTATGATTCTATATAAAGCCGGAAGTGCGAACGCCGTTGAATTCTCTGAAGCAATCGAGAAGAACATTACAGAATGGAAAACAACTTTACCGAACATTACATTCAAGAGTACTTATGATAGTGCCGATCAAATTAAAGAATCGATTTCTGGACTAGTCCGCGAAGGGATCGTAGGTGCCGTCCTTGCATCCTTGATGATCCTAGTGTTCTTGCGGAATGTACGGATGACACTCATCGTGCTTGTCTCGATTCCGCTCTCCATTTTGATCACCTTATTATTAATGTCGACGCTAGACCTCACACTGAATACGATGACACTTGGCGGTATATTTATCGCAGTTGGGCGGGTTGTCGATGACTCGATTGTCGTTATTGAGAACATTTATGCGTCCTTGGAAAAAGCGCAGGAACGCAAAGAGTCCGTTATTGCCCTAGCAACGAAACAGGTTTCGATGGCGATTACGTCGTCTACTTTAGCTACCGTTGGGGTATTTGCTCCACTTGCTTTGGTAACAGGGGTTGTCGGTGGTTTCTTCCGGCCGTTTGCCCTAACGATTGCTTGCGCACTTCTTTCATCCTTAATCGTAGCTTTAACGGTTATTCCGATGCTCTCGAAATTACTAGTATTGCGCAGCAAGCCAGGAAAGGTTCAGCATGATGAGTCTAAGCCTACGAAGTTAACTATGTTCTATGAAAAAGCACTAACGTGGAGCTTGAAAAATAAGATCAAAACGTTACTAGTTGCACTAGTCTTGCTCGTTGCGACCATGGCTGGGACGATTCCGTTCTTATCTATATCTTTCTTACCTGCATCAGCTCCTTCCCACATCATGTATTTCCAATTAAAAATGCCTTATTCGACTTCATTTGATGCAACAGATAGCAAAACGAAAGAAATTGAAACTGTTCTACTAGACTTGAAGGATTCAAAAGGTGAGCCCGTATTTAAATTTGTTGAAGCGCTTGTTGGTTACGCAGGAAATGATGATGAGCAGACGCCTTATGCATCCCAGATTTTCCTTGAAGTCAATGAGAATGTGGATCCTGTAAAAGTACAAGAGCAAACGACGGCTTATATTTTATCAGAGCTGCCGGCTGGTTCCGAAGTTGAGCCTAAGTCCATGGAAGGTGATTTCGGGGTATCGAGTACAGACTTCGCTTACACACTCCAGGGGGATGATCAGCTTCAATTAGAGAAGGCGGCTAGAATGGTGAAAGAGAAATTGAACACTTTCCCTGAACTGGCTGAAGTTGAAGATAATCTAAGTGATGCCAAAACTGAGATTGAAATTGCCGTTGATCAGAAGAAGGCTAGAGCTTACGGCTTAAGCGCGGCATCTGTTCGAGATGCGGCACGCACATGGATTTCAAATCAGAACCTAGGCGATATGAAGTTCGATAATATTGTATATACAACAACGGTTTCATTGGAAAAAACGGACAAAAATTCTCTAGAGAAGTTGGGCAATATTCCGTTGACGGCTCAGAATGGCTCGACCATTCTTTTGAAGGAAGTTGCCAAAATCAATGAAACAAAAGGCGCTGCTTCGCTTGCAAGAGAGAATCAGGCACAGCTTGTGAAAGTATCAGCGAAAATTAACTCCGATAATAAAACAGCGGTAAGTGCAAAGTTAGGGACAGCTTTGAAGGAGCTTGAATTGCCAGAGGGTGTGACACCGCAAATTACAGGCGTATCTGAAGATGTTACTGAGAGCTTCACCCAGTTGTTCGTTGCTATGGCTGCAGCAGTCTTCGTAGTCTACTTGATTATGGTTTTGGCATTTGGTAATCTAGGTGCTCCATTTGCTATTATCTTCTCTCTTCCTCTAGCTGTTATTGGCGGGCTCCTAGGACTCGTCATAGCTAGGGAACCATTAACTGTAACTTCCATGATCGGGTTCCTCATGTTAATAGGTATCGTCGTTACGAATGCGATAGTACTAATTGACCGTGCTCAACAACTGCGCGAAGAAGGTTATACTGTACGTCATGCCCTGATTGAAGCAGGGAAAGTCAGACTTCGTCCGATTATTATGACAGCCGGAGCAACCATTATGGCGTTAGTACCACTCGCACTCGGGATCTCTGCAGAAGGCGGATTGATCGGTAAAGGCCTTGGAGTTGTCGTTATTGGCGGTTTGATATCTTCGACGATCTTGACTCTGGTTGTTGTACCTATTATTTATGAATTGATTGAGAGTATGAAAAACCGTGCTAGCCGTATGTTTAACCGTGAGAAGAATAAAGAAAAAATGACAACGAGTTCGTTAGAGGTATAAGGAGGCACATCGATGATTAACGAAGGTTCACGAAGAGGGCATAGCAAATATCGCTGGATGGGGGTCATCACGCTGTTAACCGCAGCAACGGTGTTGGTGACAGCCTGCTCTGCACCAGGGGCTAAGGATGCAGCGACAGTCCAGTTGACGCCGAAACCGGTCAAAACAGAAGTAATCAAGCTTCAGAAAATAAGTAATCCGATTGAACAGGTGGCAGATGTTGTTGCCGGAACAACGCTTGATGTGATGGCGAAAGCGAACGGTGAAGTTACCAGTGTTCTGAAACAACGAGGGGAATATGTGACGAAAGGCGATGTTCTTTTCGTTATTGATAACAAAGATGCCCTATCCAATAAGCGCAAAAGCGAGCTGCAAGTGAAGAGTGCACAAGATTCCTTGCAGCAAGCAAGAGATAATAAAGTGAATTCACGGAAGGATTTGGCCGATAACGTGGCGCGCTCGCAAACGGCATTGAATAATGCGCAGCAAGATTACAACAAAATTAGAAATGATTTTGAAGCAGGTAGTGTCGTGCAACGCCAGGTAGATCAAGTAAAACAAGCGTTGGACAACGCTCAAATGAGCTTAGATGCTGCGCAAAGCAAGCTATCTGCTTTCGATAATACGGATTCCATCTCTTCAATTGAAACGCAAGCAGAGTCCGCACGTCTATCTTTAGAGGATGCTACTCGTTCTTTGGAGAATTACGAAGTGAAAGCACCAGGCAGCGGTGTTCTAACAGATTTCACTGTCGTGGTTGGTCAAACAGCATCTGCTCAAGCAGGTAAAGTGGGTCAAATCCAGCAGATCGATCCGATCAAAATCAAAACAGAACTAGCAGAAACAAACTATCAACTTGTGAAAAACAAGAAGGAACTCGTGTACTATAACCCGAATACACCTGATAAGAAGGGCACAGCTAAGATCAGCTACTTAGCGCCAATCATGAGTGCTACTTCCAAAACGTATACGCTGGAATTGGAAGTTCCGAATCCAGATCGTACGATTCAACCAGGTGGTCGTTATCAAGTTCAATTAACAACAGAGACAGAAGAGAAGGTTGCTGTCGTGCCTACACTGAGTATCATCCGTGAAGAATCCGATACGTTCGTATTCGTTCAACAGGGTGATCAATATACGAAACGCAAAGTGAAGCTTGGACGCATTAATGGCGAGTTCCAAGAAGTACTGGAAGGTGTTAAAGAGGGCGAACAGTTGGTCATTACAGGACAGAATACATTGAAAGACGGTCAAAAAGTGACTAGCCCATCCCCATCCACTCAACCGACGGCATCACCAGCTGCCAAATAGCATCTTTGAAATTCATTTTAAGGGAGACGTTATACATGAAGAAAAGACCATGGAAGTCCAGTCTAACAGCTATTATGCTGGGAGCAATGATCGTTCAAGGAGGAACCGCAGCATGGGCTGCGGAGCCTTCCACGCCAACTGTTGTCGCACCAACTGTGAATTATGGTTTAACGAAAGATATTCGCGCTGCTATCAAAAGCGTAGCTGAAACACCGACAGCGACGGGGTCACAGCTTGCTGTGACGGTTCGCTTGTACAATGGCGGCACAGCGCAGAATCGCGTGCCTGAGCATGAGCTTCGCGTGCAGACATCGAGCGGAATCTCTTACACGCTGAAACCAAGTGCAGGCAATAAAGCTTCCTTGCAACCGAAGGAAATTGCAGAGCTTGTCTATTACGCATCCGTAGATTCGAAGGAAATCGGCAAAATTGAGGGACTTTCGTTCGTGAATGTTGATTTATATGCGTATCCGAAAGTAGAAACGACGCTGCTTTCTATGCCAACGAATCAAGTATGGTATGGCGGTACGGGCAGTGCAGCCTTGGAAAGCATCGCACGTACAGGGTGGGGACAAGATTTCACGATTGCTGGCGTGAATTCAGGCCTTACGTACAAGACGGTTGAATCTTCCTTACAGAACACGGCTGCAGGTCGTGTAGCAGTTGTGACAGTGCTTGTGAACAATCCAGGAGGGGGCCGTGAAACGGTACCTGCTTTCCGCATGGATGCTCAATCAGAGTCGAAGAATTATGAGGGTAAACGAACAGAAATAGCGCCAGTTGCCTTGGCAGCTGGAGAAACAACCTACATCCACTACGCGATTCCAGTGGAAAGCGGTGTGACCTTAACGAATTTGGTCGTGTTATCGACAGATACGTTTGTTCCGAAAGATGGCGGTCAACCAGTAGAACTAGCAACAGCTAAACTTGCGATCAACTGGCCGGTAGATGGGGCGAGTACAGCTCCAGAAGCGTATACGATCGGTAAACCGATTTCTTTCAACGCACAAAGCAAAGTGATTGATAAGAGTACTGAAGTCTCCTTGATGGAACTGCATTTGCATGAGAACCCAGGTGAAGGCTACAAGACGGCAGTCGCGAAATTCAAGTTAACGAACACAAGCACAACACCAACTGCAACTCCAGTATTCCTGACAGAGTTAACAAGCAAGCTAGGCGCCTCCTACCAAGGTGATCGTCAAACCAATGTGACTAGCATGCTGAACCCTGGACTCAGCTATGTGGTCAGCTATTCCTATATTGTTCCGCAATCCGAAGATAGTGAAAGCTTTGCTCTGAAAATATTAGACGCAAAGGCTGCAGCTCCGTATACGACGACGATTGCTGCGCTGCAAACGGATTTGCAGAAGGAAGAAGCGGATGCACCACTTTCCTTGTATCCGTTTGATTTGAAAATAAACGATATCTCAACGAGCATGCAAACGACTGCACAGTTGACATACACGTATAAGTTAAGAATGGATTTAAGTATTACACAACAAGAGAATGTCGTTGTCGACAACAACTTCTCGAAGTTAAGATTTGAAATTATTGATCCAGCAGGACGTCTCGTTGGTGCGAAAGATGCTTCTTTTGCAGGTCCTAACAAATTAGTGAGTGGCGTTCAAATGATGGATGTATCGAACTTCTCAACAGATCAATTCTCCTATCCGTTCACGATTCATGTGTACGAGATCATTGAAACACAGAACGGTACTGCTAAGCGGTTACTGAAAGTTATTAAATAATCCTCTCACAATAAATAAGGGCAGTCTCTCAAGTAGAAGTTATTCTACAGAAGAGATTGCCCTTTTTGTATGTGGCGTGCCCAGAGGCACGCATTATCTAGTTGGTGAAAGTCCAACCAAGGGAGGGGCCAGGCCACCTTTGTAGCTAG
>NZ_LYPB01000044.1 GCF_001653565.1 Paenibacillus oryzisoli | reverse complement strand
TGCATAATTTTAAAAAATGAATGCTTAGGCCACGTAAGAACTCTAACCAATTTTTCAATTTGAATTGTGAAATCGACTCTTTCTTCCATCTAAATTCCCCCAAAAGACACCTTTGATGCAAATAACTGGACTTTCTCCAGTTAAATCACGCCATATCTACCGAAACAATCTAATTTGGCCAAATTAACTACATAATTTCCATCTATATCGTATAAACGGACGAATCAGCGAGAATTAGCTGTATAATTTCCATTTATTTCTATGATTGGACGACTCCGCAGAAGAGATTCAAGCAGAAAAGCTAGCTAGTTAAGGGATAGGGAGATTAGAGTGGCGGTATTTAGGTACAGGAGACAGGGGGAGATTCAGGTATCATGAGCTAGCTAGTTTAAAGGATATCCCCCCATAAAAAGACTTTTACTACAGTAAATCGACATCCGCCCTCATTGTTGGTCCCGTGTCTTGAAACCTATAATTAACACATAAGACAAATAGATAGTGTAGGTGAGAGCAGATGAAATCCGCTACTGTCAATGAGGTTGTCCAGCGGTCAACCAGTGCAACGAAGAAGAAAGGTTGGTGGAAATACGTCCTGCAGCATCGAGCATTCTATATCATGCTGATTCCTGGACTTCTGTATTTCCTCGTGTTCAAGTATGTCCCACTTCTGGCGAGTTTCATCGCCTTTCAGGACTACAACATTTTCAAAGGCTTCACAGGTAGTGAATGGGTGGGCTTCAAATGGTTCCATCAACTATTCACGTACGACAAGTTCGGACGGTTGCTCCGAAATACGCTGTTAATTAGCTTATATCAGATTGTGTTCGCTTTTCCGTTGCCGATCCTACTGGCAATCATGCTTAATGAAGTGCGATCGATGGCCTTCAAGCGAATCACCCAAACCGTGCTGTATTTACCGCACTTTTTATCATGGACGATCGTGTTCGGACTGACATACATGTTGCTGTCACCTACACAAGGGCTTATCAATCACGTTATTTCCTCCTTCGGCGGTGAAACCGTTGCCTATCTCCAGAAGCCGGAATACTTCCGTTCTATCATTATTTTCTCGGGCATCTGGAAGGAGATGGGCTGGAACGCCATCATTTTCATCGCTGCGCTTGCGGGCATTAATCCTTCCTTATATGAAGCGGCGAGGATGGATGGCGCGAATCGGTGGAAGCAGTTCTTGCATATCTCGATACCTGGCTTGCTGCCGGCCATCATGATTCTCCTTATGCTGAAAATGGGACATATCATGGACTCAGGCTTCGAGCAAATTTATCAGTTTCTTAATCCGGCAACATTTGAAACAGGGGATGTATTGGATACATATACCTATCGGGCAGGTATTCTGCAAGGTCAGTACAGTATTACGACAGCCATCGGATTGTTCAAATCGGTTATTGGTTTTATCCTACTCGTCATTGCGAACCGTGTGAGTAAATGGACAACCGGTGAAGGGTTATATTAAAGGGGCGATACAACGATGAAAATTAAACGAACACCAGGTGAAATCGCTTTTGACTCAGCGAATGCACTTCTCTTATTACTCTTTTGTGCGGCAGTTGCCATTCCATTAATGAATGTCATCGCTGGCTCATTTAGCTCCAATGAAGCGATTATCCATTCTGAAGTGTCACTTTGGCCAGTTGGCTTCAATCTCCACAACTATGACTTTGTCATCCGCAACGCGGTGTTCTGGAGGTCGTTCGGGGTCACGATTCAGATCGTATTGATTGGAACGGCCATCAACATGGCGCTCACGATTCTTACTTCCTATCCGCTATCCAAAGGGTGGCTAGGCGGCCGCAAGGCGATTCTGCTTTTCATCATCTTCACGATGATTTTCCAGGCGCCGATGGTGCCGATGTACATTTTGATCAAAAGCCTAGGCCTGCTCAACAGTATCTGGTCTCTCATTATCCCAGGTGCGCTGAGCGCGTTTAATATGATGCTGTGCATCACCTTCATGAGGTCGATTCCGGAGGAGCTTTTTGAAGCAGCACGCGTGGATGGCATGTCCGAGTATAACATCGTGTGGCGAATCGTAGCGCCATTATCCATGCCGATTAATGTGACGCTGATTTTATTCTACGCGGTAGGGCATTGGAACAACTATCTAGGGCCATTATTGTATATCACTGACCGCGAGCTGCAGCCCCTGCAATTGTATCTATATAAGCTTATTTCACAATTTGATATGGATTCTGCTGGAGGCCAATCCATTTTGGAGCTTTCAACAGCAGTAACCCCACAGGGGTTGCAGATGGCAACCATTGTCATCGCTACCCTTCCGATTATCATTGTGTATCCATTTTTACAAAAGCATTTCATTAAAGGTGCACTGTTAGGTTCAGTCAAGGAATAAGGTTATGCGGAAATGAGCGTCAGCCTGATTCCATGAGAGAGGTGATGCAGCGTAATCCAGTAATACCCAGATGTATATGAGAAACGAACTACACTATAATGAAGAAACTAGGGAGGGTCTATTCGATGAAAGTAAAGATGAAACAAATGGTTACGCTTGTATGTATGGTATGTCTGGCAGGTGCAACAGTTGCCTGTTCCTCGGATAAGAACTCCACGACAGCAACGACACAGACACCGGTGACACCTGCTGCAAGTCAAAGCACGACGCCGGCTGCACCAGAGAAAATTAGCCTATTCGTCTCCAATAACGCCCAACAGATTCCGGCAGGGAAGTCGATGGACCTAGCTACCGTCAAGTATCTCGCTCAAAAAACAAATACAGAGCTAAACATCACCTTCCTCCCGCATGAAAATTATATGGATCAGCTGAAATTGAAGTTCGCTTCCGGTGATATTCCTAACGTTCACATGGTTTGGGGCATTGAGACTTCTGATCTTGTTATCAATGGATTAGCGATGGATTTGAAGCCATTAATCGATAAATACGGACCGAATTTGAAGAAGAACATCCCGCAATCCGCTTGGGACGCGGTTACGCTGAATGGCAAAATTCTCGCGATCCCACAATTGGCACAAGGGAATGCACCAGCGGAACGTGTCATCTATGTACGTAAGGATTGGATGGATAAGCTAGGCATTAAAGAACCGAAGACATCTGCTGAGTTCCTGGATATGCTGCGTGCTTTCCGTGATAAAGACCCGAATGGCAACGGCAAGAAGGATGAGATTCCTTTTGCTTCCCGTGAGAAGTTTGAGTGGGCAGATAACATATTCGGCATGTACGGTGTGAATCTAGACTCCAACAGTCTCTACAATAATGAAGTTATGCCTGGTTATGTGAATCCGAATATGAAAAAAGCGTTGGGCATGCTAAACACAATGTATAAAGAAAAGTTAATCGATACTGAATTCCTGACAAACACACGGGCGATTTGGGATCAAAAAATCAAGTCGGACCTCGTAGGTTCGTGGAATCACGTCGTGTTCGGTGCATGGGATCCTTGGCAAAAAGAGCTTAGCAAATTGCTTCCTGATAAGAAGCCTAACGTACTTGGCATTTCTACGCCAAGAGGTGAAGGCTATGATGGGAAATTGGGACGCGTGGAGAAGCCAGTATTGAAAACGTTTGTCGTACACAAAGATACGAAAAATCCTGAGGCTGTTGTGAAAATGTTCGATTGGCTCGTTTCGGAAGAAGGGCAATTGTTCACGGAGCTTGGCATTGAAGGGCAATCCTATACCAAAGAAGGTACAACACTGAAGTACAATGCAGACAAGGATCCTGATTTGAAATGGCGTTCTGCGGTGTTCCAAATGCATGGTTTCCATGAGCAAGCTCAGAAAGTATTAATCAATAATGATGAAGCGTACAACAAGCTGATTCAAACGATCGAAACGTCCCGTAAAGAAGGTATCCCGAATCCAACGGCAGGCATGCCGCCTTCGGAAACGTTGACGAAGAACGCAGATCTTGGCTATAAAGGTTCCTTCCAAGAAGCTGCAGCCAAAATTATTCTCGGCGAGAAGCCGCTGGACTACTTCGATGAGTACGTAGCGAACTGGAAGAAACAAGGTGGAGACAAAGCGATTAAGGAATTGACGGACTGGTATAACGCTAACCGTAAGAAGTAAGATAGTCGTTTGGAATTTACCCATCTGAAGCTGGTAGAATACTTGCTCAGGTGGGTCCTCTTTTATGAATGATGGATGTAAATGAAGGAAGGATGAGATAGGTGATGATGAGAATGGGGATAATGGGGAGACTACTCCCTCTCCTGTTAATCAGCGCGATGCTGGTTGTACCGTTCCAACCCAAGGTTTCCTTAGCACAGGTGCTGACGGAAGAGGAATTGGGTCAACTGCCTGGCAGTGAGATTCTTATTTCTGATATTCGCATGCAGGGAGCGGCGCTCAACCCGGAGGCTGCATTGTATGGAACGGTTGCAAACTCAACTGTAGAAGGGCAAGCGTTTACAGAGGCATTACGCTTTGCGACGAACGTGCAGCCAGCTAGTACGTATCTTTTGCAATATGTGCTTCCAATTGAAGCGAGTATTGAGAAAGACGATGTGATTCTGGCAACATTCTACGCGAGAACGCTGCGATCCACGGTTGAAACGGCCGAAGGTACAGTCGCTTTGGTGATGGAGAAAAGAGGGAATTTTGAGAAGTCGATTACCGAGACGATAACGGTTCCTACACAATGGAAGAAATTCATTGTGCCGATTAAAGCTGCTTTGTTGATGGAAGCGAACACTCCGCAGATTGCGTTCCGTCTTGGCTATAAGCCACAGGAGATCGAAATCGGCAATCTGAAAGTCGTGAACTATAAGAAAGCGGTTACATTTGAGAACTTGCCGAGCACGCCAGTTATTTACGATGGCATGGAAGAAGACGCTCCTTGGCGCGCAAAAGCCAATCAGCGTATTGAGCAGATCCGTAAAGGGGATATGCAGGTTGAGGTGAAGGATGCCAGCGGTCTTCCCATCCAGGGTGCAGATGTCCATGTGAAGATGACGAAGCATGACTTTAAGTTTGGTACAGCTGTCAATAGTACGATGATTAATGGTACGGATGCTAATGCAGAAACGTATCGAACTAAGCTTAAAGAGAATTTTAATTCGGTCGTTATGGAAAATGAAATGAAGTGGCAATGGTGGGAACAAGATCGAAGCCGCACCGTAAATCTCTATAATTGGTTGGGTTACAACGGATTTGATATTCGCGGACATGCTCTGTTGTGGGATGGTTCTACGCGCGTACCCGCAGATATCCCAGGTATGGTGGGCAATAAGACAGCGCTTGAGAGACGTATTCAAGATCATTTCCATGAGCTGGCAGGCCTCTTCAGAGGAAGATTATACAACTGGGACGTGCTGAATGAACCTGTGCTGAACAGCATGATCCGAAGTACGTATACAGACCAGGGCGCGCTGATGGCGAATTGGTTCAAAATGGCCAAAGAAGCGGATCCAGCGGCTAAGCTGTATGTGAATGAAACGCAAATTCTTGGCGTAGATGCGCCTGTGATCCAGAATTTCTCAAACATTCTGCAAGCGATGAAAGATAACGGCGCTCCTATAGATGGGGTAGGCATTCAAGCGCATTTCGGCAGTACGCCGGTTAGTCCGATGGCGTTCTACAATCAGCTTACGCATTTTACGCAGTATGCGCCTGAAATTGCCATTACGGAATTTGACGTGAATTCGCCGAAGGAAGATATTCAAGGGAAATTTACACGGGATATCTTGCTTGCTTCGTTCAGTCATCCGAATGTGACATCGTTCACGATGTGGGGATTCTGGGATGGCGCCCATTGGCAGAATAACGCTCCGTTATTCCGCAGCAATTGGACGTTGAAGCCTTCAGGCGAGCAGTGGCGCAATCTGATCTACGGAGCATGGTGGACGGACGTGACGGGCACAACGGATGCCATTGGCCAGTACCGAACGCGTGGATTCTATGGGGATTATGACATTATCGTCACGAAGGACGGGGTAAGTCAGACGGTTAAAGCATCATTATTGCAAGGGCAGGATAACAAAGTTTCCGTTGTATGGGGAGTACCCTTGCAAGGTGGAACGACGGAAATTTTCGTGCCTCTAGCTGTACCTGCTCAACAGGCAGAAATCACAGCACCAGTTTGGCCGTATGGCAGCACCTTTGCCGTATCGGAGACAACGCCGACTTCGGTGACATTCCGTTGGCCAGCTGCTCATGACAATCTGAATGTGGCGGGGTATCACATCTATAAAGACGGCATCCTCCTGACACAAACGACAGCGAATGTGACGAGCTATGATGTGACAGGACTAACACCGGGGCAAACTTATGTGCTGCGTGTCCAAGCAGTAGATGCGAATGGCAATCTTTCGCTTCCTAGCCCAGATATTCAAACTGCAACAGGATCGGCAGCGGATGCAACGCGACCTGGCTGGAACAAGGGCTCATTTATCGCCATAGACAATGCCAATATAACGGAGACAGGGGCTACGTTAGCTTGGCCGGCAGCCGTTGATAATGATGGTGTTGCAGGCTATCGCATTTACGTTAACGGTCAAATCCTAGGAGACTCGGTTGCACCTGCTTATACGTTGAGTCATCTAACTGAGAACAGTCTCTATACCGTTCGTATTGAAGCGAAGGACGCTGAGGGGAATTTGTCCGCGGGTGGCCCGATCGTTACATTCCAAACGCTCGGTGTGAAGGATGTTACCGCTCCCGCGTGGGCATCGTCAGCTCAACTTAATGCCTCACAAACCACAGCAACTAGTGTGCAATTAAACTGGAACACCGCACAGGACGCACGCGGAGTGACAGCATATCGTGTATATCAAGGGAATCAAGAGCTGGTGACATTGCCAGGCACAGCGCAACAATTCCTAGTGAACGGGTTAGCTCCTAACACTAGCTATTCCTTCAAAGTAGAAGCTGGAGATAGCAGTAATAACTGGTCTGTAACGGGGCCGGTAAGTACGGTTAAAACGCTTATAGGAGCGGATAACTCAGCACCGCAGTGGCCGAATAACCGTATGTTGACGTACAGTGCCTTAACTGATCACACGGTAACGTTAAACTGGACGCCAGCCGTTGATAACATGGATGTATCCGGTTACCGGGTATATCAGAACAACAGCGTCATTGCGGATGTCTATGGGTCTGAACAGACTTATGCTGCAACCAATCTGACTGCAGGTGGGAACTATGTATTCCGCATTGAAGCTCGTGATGCAACGGGGAATTGGAGCGCGGGCGGACCTTCGGTCACGGTAACAACCTTTCCAGGAGTGACTAGAACGCAGCAAATTCTGTTCCCGAGCGATGATACCTTCATCCAAGCGCCAGCAACATTTGGAGGAGCAGGTACGAACAATAATATTGCCTATCTTCGTTATAAGAATGCGGCGGGTGTTACGCCGAGTGATACGAACAAAAATACAGGAAATAACAGACGTGCTTATCTCAAATTCCCTTTAGCATCGGTTACTGGAAATGTGTATGATGCCACACTGAATCTCTATGTGTTTGCTGTTCAAACACCGAATATGGATATTCCTATGGATCTTTATCAGACAGGGGATAACTGGTCGGAAGCAGGCGCAACACCGGTAAACTGGTTGAACAAACCTGTTGACGGGTCTAAGATAACTTCTACCTTTGTACGGAACGCTAATTATTGGAAAACGTTCTCAGTAACGAGTCAGGTCGCAACAGAACTCCGTGGAGATGGAACGATCTCCTTCAAGCTTCAGGACGATGCTTGGCTAGATCAGAATGTTGATATTCATTCCAAAGAAGCTACAGGGGCAAATGTTATCTATAAGCCGTACTTATCTGTTGGCACAGAACAAATGCCCGTGGATACAACGGCGCCTACTTGGAGCAGCGGTACATTAAGTGCCACACAAGTACAACCTCTTGGAGCAACGCTGACGTGGTCAAATGCACAGGATCAGAGGGGCATCAATGGTTATACCATCTATCGGAATGGTACTGCGATTGCCACGGTTGGCTCTGATGTCTACAGCTATGGGGTAACGGGGTTAACACCTGCGACAGCTTATACATTCAAGGTTGAAGCCCGCGATGCAAGCTTAGTTTCAACGACAGGTCCTGCAACGAGCCTAACAACCCCAAGCGCAGATATCCAAGCGCCGACATGGTCAGGAGCGGCTGTCTTATCGACGCAAAATGTATCACGTTTCGGCGTTACCTTACAGTGGCCTGCAGCTTCGGATCAGTATGGCATAGCAGCCTATGATATTTATAACGGCAATTCGGTTGTAGGCACTGTCTATGGTGATGTGCAGACCTACAAGGCAACAGGACTTACAGCAGGGACCGCGTATGACTTCCATGTAAGTGCGCGAGATGCAGCCGGCAATCGTGCGGCGGGACTTGGGATTCAAGTAACGACGCTTGCGCCGGATACGGCTCCACCCACATGGAGCCCGAATAGCGCACTAACCGTATCGGGTATAACTTCTTCGGGGTTACACCTGAATTGGCCTACAGCTTCAGATGACACGGAAACGTATGCTTACCGAGTAGAGCAGAATGGTGTGGAAATTGCGCATGTTGCTAATGATGTAAGAAGTTATTACGTGAATGGCCTGGATGCCAATACACAGTATCCTTTCTCCGTTATTGCTATGGATCAAGCAGGAAATGCTTCGCTACCGCTGCAATTGACGACTAGTGTCTATAAGCTAGATACCATTACGCCGCAATGGCCGACAGGTTCGAGAATCCATTCCGCGAAGTTGTCCGATCGTGAGAACTTGGAATGGGATCGCGCTACAGATAACGCTGGCATTGAATGGTATGTGGTGTACCGTAATGGCGTTCAAATTGCACAAGTAGACGCTACGTATACAAGTTATTCCATCATGGGTACACCAGACGGTGCAGCCGTGTATAAAGTTGAAGCGAAGGATTATGTCGGCAACGCGACCGTATTCGGACCGAGCACGGATGATCCGGAAATTCCAATCCCAAGTGACACAACAGCGCCTGGTTGGCCTGCGGGAAGCGCTTTGACACAAGGAAACGTGACATCGAATACCATTCAGCTTTCATGGAGCCAAGCGATTGACCGCATAGGTGTAACCCAATACAAACTGCTGATGAATGGCAATGTAGTGACAACTACGCCAAACACGACATGGCAAGTAACCGGATTAACAGCGGATAGGGCTTATGACTTCAAGGTTGAAGCGGCAGATGCGGCGAACAACTGGTCAAGCAATGGTCCAACGCTTTTGGTTAGAACGCAAACTGTTCTTGCTCCAACTGGGCCATCTACAGGGACAGGGACACAAGCTGAGATTGGGAAACCGACGATTACACTGAACAATGGGGAGGCTAAGATTACTTTCCCGGCAACTAGCGTAACGACAAAAGATGGGAAAGCGACAGCAAGCATTGATAAAACAACATTGGAAGAAGCTTTTAAGCAGATGGCTGCTCAAGCGGGGGGCACGAGTTCGAAAGTAACTCTGCAAGTTCCGCAAGTCGCAGGAGCTAACAGCTACGCACTTGAACTGCCAACAGCGTATCTGACACAGCAAGCTTCAACGCACGAGCTTGTGATTTCGACGGAACTTGGTACGGTTGTTCTACCTAGCCATATGTTTGCTAATAATGCAGCAGCGGCTGGGCAGCCCACGCTTACGATCAACATTTCGAGAGGTGAACTCCCTGCCCAAACCGATCTGAAGGGCCGAGCGGGAGTCGTCATTGATCTACAATTCACAGCATCGGGTCAACCGTTGCAATTCGAGAACAAGGATGCTTCTGTATCAGTCAGCATTCCATACGTGCTTTCTCCAGAAGAGAAAGCTCATCCAGAATTGGTAAATGTCTGGTATGTGAACGCACAGGGAGCAGCTCAACTCGTACCGACAGGCAGATATAACACTGCTACGGGCAGCATGGAATTCAGCGCCAATCATTTCAGTATGTACGCTGTTTCCTACAACAAGCCGGCTTTCCAAGATCTCGCTTCCACAACGTGGGCGCAGAAAGCTATTGAAATGCTCGCTGCGAAAGGGATTATTCAAGGAGTGACAGCTCAAGCGTTCAATCCGACAGCTGCTATTACACGAGCTGACTTCACGAAATTGCTAGTCGAAACTTTTGGGCTGCAAGCGACAGTTGAGACGCGGTTCACGGATGTTCAGAACGGTGCCTACTACGAGAGGGCAGTTGGCATTGCAAGTAAACTTGGGATTTTCAATGGCGTAGACGATCAACATTTTAACCCGCAAGCGAATATCACGCGGCAAGATATGTTTGTTATGATCACGAGAGCCTTGAAGCAAGTGAACAAATCCTTGCCAACGGCGAATAATGCAAGTAACTTCATGGACGGAGCCGATATCGCTTCCTATGCGGTGCAGGCCGTAAACGCCCTCGTTCAGCAAGGTTTAGTCGAAGGCAGTGCTGGCAAAGTGAATCCTCTTGGCCATACAACCAGAGCAGAAACTGCCGTCATGTTGCACCGATTATTCCAATTTATTTACCAATAAGTTGCAAGGCTCAAACCGTACCTATTCGTAGGCGCGGTTTTTGTCGTATTTTAAACGAAAAAGTACGATTCCTACAGTAAATAAAACGCTTACCTCATTGCTCAGGGCCGGAAATGGGCATATTATTTAAATACGCGACGCTAAGCACACCACTGTCTGTTCACAAGGGGAGATCAATTTGATTAACTATATGGTCAAGAGCTTGAAACGTTCCCTCAAATGGCGGCTCATCTCCATCATCGTCACTATTCTGATTTTTACCGTTTCAACGATCGGTATTTCCAGCTACATGCAGACGAGAAGCTCGGTTCGTAAAGATATTGACCATCTCAGCATGCAAATTCTCAAGCAAGCCAACATGAATTTAAATCGATATTACTCGGAGTATGAGTTAGCCTTTCTGATGCTGAGCAACAGCCTTGAAGTCCGGGATTGGATGCGTGTCTCTTCCCCGAATGTATCATCTGAGCTTATCCGTACGTACGAGAGAATCAAAGATAACTATCTGAATCGGTTATTTTTGCAATATCCAGAGGTATTATCTGTTTCTTTGTATAACCCAAGCGGATTCGAGCAGCATTTCGTCAATACGTACGCCCTTCCCTTGAAATATACGATTAAAAATGAACCTTACTTTGCGCAAAGCGGCAATTATGAGAAGGTTAAATTCATAACCGGCATATCTGAGAATTATATTGATGCAGCAAATCAGAAAATGAAGATCCCAGTCTTGACCCTTTTTAAGCAGCTGAGCAACGGGTATTTGAAAATCGATATCTCCCTGAAGCCGTCGCAGAGTGTCATGTCTCAAATCAATATTGCGAACACGGGCTCGGCCCTCGTTATGGACCAAGAGGGTACGATTATTCACCATTCTCATTCCGCAGAGGTGATGGGGCAGATGGATGACCATATTGTGCAAGCGGTGAAGGGGCAGCAAGAGGGCTCTGTGTTCGATAAGTCGGGGAAAGAGCTCATTATTTTCCAAACCATTCAGATGACAGGCTGGAAAATTATTGCGATCCTGCCCTATCAAGAAATTGCCCAGAGCATCAATTATACGAGAAACGTCACGATTGTCATTGCGATCTCGGCTTTGATTATTTCGGTTTTGCTTACCTATTTCGCAGCTTCTTCCATTACAAGGCGGATTCTAGCCCTGCGTAAAATGATGAAAGCGATGCAGCTGACGAGCTCCTTCCATTTGCGGGCTGAGGTGGAGGGCGTGGATGAGGTGGCTGATTTGAGCATCTCTTTTAATAATCTGCTCGGTCACCTGGAGCAATCGATTCATGATCATGCGGAAACGCGTGTTTTGCAGCATCGGGCCGTGATTTCGGCGCTTCAGTCGCAAATCAATTCGCATTTTTTATATAACACGCTCGAAACGATCAATTCGATGACTGTCATTGCGAAGCAGTCGCATATTGGTCATGTTGCGGTCAATCTCTCGAATATGCTGCGCTACACGTCGGATTTCAAGAATATGAAAGTCATTCTCAAGGAAGAGATCAAGCATTTGGAGAATTATTTGATGATCATGAAAGTCAGATTCAAAGATGAGGTTACTTACAGTATTGAGGTGCCTGAGGCGCATCTGCAGGCGATATGTACTAAGGCTCTTCTGCAGCCACTCGTGGAAAACAGTATTAAACATGGGCGAGAAACGACGGGGGAATCCGTACATATTCATATTCGCGGGGAGGTCGTTCAAGGGGACAAAGGGGACAAGCTGCTACTCACGGTTGCTGATAACGGTCCTGGTTTCTCATCGGAGACTTTAGTTAGATTAAAGCAGGAGCAAGGGGATTCACACGCGCACCAGTATAGGCATAATCAAGTCGGACTTTCGAATCTAGTTTACCGTTTGCATATGTTTTATGGAGGAGAAGCTAAAATTACGTTCTTTAATGATCCCGTTACTGGGGGAGCGGTTGTTGAAGTCATGTTGCCATTACAAGATAGCTTGGATACGTAGAAGGGAGACCGCGATCAGATGAACAGACTTATTATTGTAGACGATGAAGATCTTATTCGTGAAAGCCTGTCGATACAAGTGTCAGAAATGGAAGGAGTCACGGTATCTGGCTCGCTCCCTAACGGCCGTAAAGCGCTGGACTGGCTCAAAGAGCACTACGCAGATATTTGCATGACGGATGTGCGGATGCCGCTCGTTGATGGATTGCAATTGATGAAAGAGATTAATCAGCTGTATCCTTGGATGATCTGCATCGTGATTTCAAGCTATGATGATTTCCAATATGCCAAAAAGAGTATCGAGCTTGGTGCCGTTGATTATGTGCTGAAGCCTACGGATAGCACCCTATTGCAAGAGGCTGTGCACAAGGCGAGCGCCCGCATCCGCACCGGTCGGCGTAATGAGGCGAATCAGCTACTGCTGCATAAGCTGCCTGTTTATAAGCCGATGCTGGATAGCTGGCTGGAGATGGTATTGTCCGTCTATTTACACGGGCAGCCATTGATTATCGTAGACACGCTGGCGATGTTGGAGTCCTGGGTGGACGGACGATATGAGATTCTGAATGAGCTGTCCATGGCATGGACCTCACTTGTCATCGAAGAGCTGAAGAAGCAGGATATCCACGTGAAGTATGAGGAAGGCGAAGACGTTGAGCTTGGGGAGCATAACCTGAAGCACTCGGAGGTGCGGCAGTATTTTCGTTTGTGTGCGGTGAGAAGGCTGGAGCAAGCAGCGAACATTCTGATGGATCGTGCCCGCAAGGCGAAGAACCTGCAGAAGGAGAGCGTCGTCGACCAAGTCAAGCGGTATATCGAAGAGCATTACGCAGAGAACTGGGGGCTTCAGGAGTTGGCGGATCATGTGGCGATGAGCCGTTCGTATTTAGCGAAGCTTTTTAAAGAGCAGGCGGGAATGACGATCTGGACGTATTGCGTCAACGTTAGAATGCGTAAAGCACGGGATTTGCTGCTGACTTCCTCGTTGAAGAGCTATGAAATTGCCCTGCAAGTGGGCTATGAGAACAGCATCCACTTCTCGCGTATTTTCAAACAGTATCATGGTCTGAATCCCATGGAGTATAAGGAGAGATTTGGTGGTGAATGAGGTGAGGTTTGGGGGCGGAGCGGGCACTTCCCCCGATTTCGTCGTATTCGTGCAGTAAATAATTTTTTTGCCTCAGTGTTTTGAGAGCGATTTCAGTGTAAGTTAAGGGAGGTTGAACGTGGGCCAAATTTGAGAAAAGAAGGTGCATGCAGAATGATTTCACACAGAAAGAAGGTTTATGGTGTAATTGGGTTAGCGATTTCAATGTTGGTGAGCGTGGCTCCCCCAGCTTTGGCAGCAAGTACGGTGACGTTGTACAAAGATACGACGTACCAAACGATATGGGGATTCGGTGCGGCAGCCAATCACCCGGTGAATGAGTTGAAAACGAATTACAATGCAACCACGCAAGGACAAATTCTGGATAAACTGTTCCGGACGGATGCTTCTAATGCTGTATTATCCATCGTGAGGATGGAGATCAACCCCTATACGGCTGCGCAGGATGCTGTACAAACAACGTTCATGCCTTCTTCAGGTGTGACGGATTGGAACACGGATCTGCATCAGAGATGGTTCGCCCAAGAGGCGAAGAATCGCGGGATGAACCAGTTCTATGCGGTGCCTTGGAGCCCTCCAGGCTGGATGAAAACGAACGGTTCGCCCAACAACGGCGGGCATTTGAGTACCTCGCAATACGATAATTTCGCCAATTATATGAAGACGTATGTAAATCAATATCGGAATGTATTCGGGTTCAATATCAAGTGGGTCAGTGTGCAAAATGAACCTGATTTAGCCACGCCTTATGCTTCGGCGCAGTATACAACCAGTGAGTTGGATCAAGTATCTGCGAAGGTTGCCGATGCGGTTCACAGCTTGAATCAAGGCGTGTTGGTTGGTGCCCCAGAGGGCTCTAATCGAACCGCTTCGAACAACTACATGAATGGTTTCAGTGCGGCGACGCGAGCGAAGCTGGATTTCGTCTCGGTTCACGATTACAGTACGTATGTCGATGTAAACCATTACGGTAAACCGTTGATCGCCACGGAGGTTAGCAATTTCCAAACCGCCAACGACCCGAGCATCACGGATGGGTTGAAGTGGGCGAATATGATTGCCGCTGATTTGAAGCGAGGCGAGCGTGGTTGGCTGTACTGGTGGGCGGTGAATCCAGCTGGAAGCACCTCAGGAGAAGGGCTCATCAACTTAGGGGCCAATAATGCGTTTACGGTGAACAAAAGACTCTATGTCCTGGGGCAATTCAGCCGTTACCTGCGTCCAGACGATACCCGTATTCTGGCATCTTCGAGCGACAGCAATCTTGTTACAATCGGTGGGAAGAATGGGACGGGGCGCGCATCTGTTGTGCTGATCAATAATAGCACGTCCGCGATCACGACGACGATTAGCGGTCTGACATTGGCTAATGTGTCAGGAAGACGCACCAGCGCCACGGAGGGTCTGACCAAATTGACGGATATGGCTGTGACTGGCGGTGCGATTACCGTTACGCTGCCAGGTAAATCTGTGACGAGCTATGTGGAATACTAAAAGATCAGGCATGTTTATCCGTTGCTAGATATGGGCATTCTTTTACTAGAATAGTAGATTCTAGTGAAAGGTGGAGTTGGAACGATGACAACGGAAGCATCGAACGTCTTTAAACCAGTCATTCCTAGCAAAATTGCGGAATCCATGGAGAGCCTGCGGAAGCAAGGTTGGGCTGACGACGATTTTTTTAACTTTTCGCGCTACGATGAAGAATCTGCAGAGGCTCGTCTGTTATATCACTATTTCCGAAATAATCGTGTAACCTTTGCGGCGGCAGTCATTAATAGCTACAGTGTTGAGGGGAAACAGCAGTAGATGGATGAACAAATACCCTTACCTAGCGTTGGCTGGGTGAGGGTTTTGATGTCGACTAACGTCCCATGAAGAGCGCCAATCACAGGACACCCGAGATAGCCGATAAAATCGCCTATCTCCCCATGAAGAGCCCAAAGCGCTCCCGTAAGTCGAAAAAGTCGACTTACAGCCCGCGAAAGAGCCCAAGCCGGCTCCGTAAGTCGAAAAAGTCGACTTACAGCCCGCGAAAGAGCCCAAAGCGCTCCCGTAAGTCGAAAAAATCGACTTACAGCCCGCGAAAGGGCCCAAAGCGCTCCCGTAAGTCGAAAAAATCGACTTACAGCCCGCGAAAGAGCCCAAAGCGCTCCCGTAAGTCGAAAAAGTCGACTTACAGCCCGCGAAAGGGCCCAAGCCGCTCCCGTAAGTCGAAAAAGTCGACTTACAGCCCGCGAAAGGGCCCAAAGCGCTCCCGTAAGTCGAAAAAGTCGACTTACAGCCCTCGAAAGAGCCCAAAGCGCTCCCGTAAGTCGAAAAAGTCGACTTACAGCCCTCGAAAGAGCCCAAAGCGCTCCCGTAAGTCGAAAAAATCGACTTACAGCCCGCGAAAGGGCCCAAACCGCTCCTGAAATTCGGGAAAATCAGTGGTTGGCAAGCGTTCAGGTTCCTTAGCTGAAAGTTTCGCACTAAGCGAAAGTGGAAACATATTTGTAAGTGCTTGCTAAGCACTTATTTAAAAGGAGTTACTCCAAACAGTACAGAATTACCCTCCTAGACAGACCGACATTGATCGGCGTAAACAATGGGGGATGAAAATGAGCTATTCAAACGTTTTCAACAGGCACAATGCTAAAGAACAATCACAAGTCTCACTTCGTGATCAAGACGTAATGCGACGCAATTTCATTGTTTTTCTTGCGATTTCTGCAACAGCTCTACTCATCTATATGAGTGTGCTTACCCTAGGTGCGGGAGGGATGGACTTTAGTCTGAAGTTTACCCTTATTTTTGAAACAATCATCTGGTTGACGTTTGGCTACCTGCATTATACTAAAAAATTTATTCATTATTTATGTTATTTCGCGGTCATTACCAGCGGCATTTCGACTACTGTGCAGATGGTTGGAAAGTCGGATGTCACCAATATCTTTTCTATTTATTACATGATGATTATGGCGCTTATTTTCATGAAAATGCTGCCTTGGCTCATCTCTGCGGTATGGGGGCTTGCTTTAGTTCTCTATCAATTCGTCGGCCAAAAAGATATGCTACAAATCGATCCACAGACGGTGCCTACTTATATTATATATTTTATTTTAATTAGCGTTCTGATGTTCGGCGCCTTGAAGGTTACGGGGTATATGAACAAAAGCATGGAAGAAGCTCGTACGCAGGCGGAGAAGTTCCTTGCCCTACAGCAGGAGCAGCGCGAAATCGCCACTAAGCAAATTACGTTGGTCACTGAGCATTTGCATTCCATCACACAATCCGCCGAGGAAGACAGCTCTTCCTTTGATGAAATGAACAATGCTTTCCAGGATATTGCTACTGGTGCAGGCGATCAAGTCGACTCCACAATATCCATTAATGAGTCCGTGAATCACATGAACGGGCTGATTAAAGAAATGTCCGACTCGATCAATCACTTGCTCGGGCGAACATCTGAAGCGGCGACACTCTCGGACCAAGGTCTCGGCCGTATGGAACAGCTGTCGGATACGTTCTTAGCTTTTACCAAAGATATTGAGGCGGTTTCGCACGACACGACTTCACTAATCATGCGTTTAGATGAAACAAGCCAATTCAGCGAGACGATTCAGGATATCGCGAATCAAACGAACCTTCTCTCCCTCAATGCCAGCATTGAGGCGGCAAGAGCCGGTGAACACGGTAAAGGATTTGCAGTCGTCGCGAACGAAATCCGTAAGCTGGCCGATATGACAGCCAAATCTGCCATTCGCATTTCTGAGCAATTGAAGGAATTCACAGAATTGTCTAGCCAGACCCGTGTCCGGATGGATCAAGTTTCACTTCGCATGGGGCAGAGCACGGAGATTACAGGCCAAACGAAGCAAGCGTTCGAATCCATTACGGATTCTGTCACGATGCTGAAGGAGCTTTCCATGAGTTATGGCGAGCTTATGGATCGGATCAGCAACTCATCCGTGACGATTAGCGATTCCACGAACAACTTGGCGGCAATCTCTGAGGAAGCATCTGCAACACTCGAAGAATTGTCAGCAACCTTGCAATCTCTGCTCATCAACAACCGGAAGAACTTGGGGCGAATTAGAGAAGCAGAGCAGAACTTGCGAGTGGTTACTCAATAAGGTGGTATGATGTAGAATGAAATTTTGCGTCATATTACATGACACAAAAATTGTGGTGGACATTATTATATAGATTCATTTGTTTATGTGTCATAATACTTGACACAAATAAATTCAACAAGTATACTCGAATTAACCGCACGACGATGTGCAACTTATATTCGAGGCAATGGCGCCTATCCTACCACAGGATAGGCGTTTTCTGTCTTCTTTGAAAGGGTGAATACGATGATGAAACATATGAGGAACGTAGTTTTGTTTATCCAATGTCTTCCTGTTGCTTTGAGATGGTACTAGTTGTTTGATGTTAGGTTTTAATACGAGTAAGCTCCATATGGTATAGACAACTTTTAACACGGTCGCTCTTCTAAAGGGGATTGTGCTTAAAGGTTTTTTTCATTTTTATCTATCCTTCATACTTTGGGCACGCTTTTATGATACGATGTTGGCAAAGCAATGTGAATGAGGGCAGTACGCTCACGATGGAAGGGAAGTCGCGGAATGTCAGAAGAACAATTAGCGGTATTGGATGTGTATATTGAACAGGCCGGCTATGATGAGGTGCCGGATATTATTAAGGGGATTCATTTTACAGTAAGGCAAGGGGAGCTTGTGGGATTGTTGGGTCCGAACGGGGCAGGCAAAAGCACGACAATCAAGAGTCTTCTCGGCTTGCTGAAAGATTTTAAAGGCAAAATCTCCTTCATGGGTGAAAACAAAAGCTATGCCTATATTCCCGAGCATCCTATCCTGTATGATGAATTGACGCTGTGGGAGCACATGGAGTTCGCGGCATCGGTCTATGAGTTGGATCGCGCCGTGTTCTTAGAGCGTGCTGACGATCTCCTGCATCGGTTTCGCCTGTTAGATGAGAAGCATCAATTGCCTGGGAAATTTTCCAAAGGGATGCAGCAGAAGATCATGCTCATTCTTGGTTTTCTGAATAAACCCGATGTATACATCGTGGACGAGCCCTTCATTGGGCTGGATCCGAAGGCAATCAAGGATTTCTTGGGAATGCTGGAAGAGGAGCGGCAGCGCGGAGCAGGCATTCTGATGAGCACCCATGTCCTAGATACGGCGGAGCGGATCTGCAGTTCATTTGTACTGCTATCGGGGGGGAGATTGGTTGCCAACGGAACCTTGCAGGACATTCAGCAACAATGCGACATGCCGGATGCTACGTTATTCGACTGCTTCCATTCCTTATTATGAGAGGGGGCGAGAGCGGTTTGAACAGCAGCTTTCAGGTTTTTACACGCAGAGTTCGCTCGGATTTGAAATTTCAATACCGAGCCTTGCGCATGGCCGTCGATTGGGTCATCGCCATTTATTTCGTCATTCCACTGCTGATCGTGGCGGGTTATCATTATTATGCGTGGTACATGACGCCTCCTGCTTGGTTAAGCGGGATATCCATACATACGGTGGCTACACTTTTCTACATTTTGACATGGCTAGGCACGTTGCGTTACTTTGTTGAAGAAGGCGATCAGTTATTTCTCCGGCAAAATGAAAGGTGGTTTCGACATCTCAGTCATCTCGGTTATCGGTATTCGGTGGTGCTGCAAGGAGTTACATCGTTGCTTGCCACGCTACTTTTCCTACCACTACTTGTGCCTGTGTACTCGTTTAGCATTGCTCAGGTCGTGTGCTTTTGGTTGGTGACCTATGTCGTCAAGTTGAACATTGGCCTCATTCGACAATTGCTAGCCCTTCGCTTCCAGCGGTTCTTGCTGTGGATACTGCGTATTGTGATTTTTGCAATCGGCGTATTCGTATTCCAATGGTTAGTGGTAGAAATTAGAGATCAACTTGTGTACAGCTGGCTTGTTATCCTCATACTGATCGGAACATTCTTACTTCTAACTCGGACGCGGCTGCGTGAAAAAGGTACCTTCTTCGCGGATGTCGCACGCGAGCGCGATGCACGGATGCGGATCGTTTCCCTCATGCTCATTCGTGTGATGGAACGCAAAAGAAAACCAACCCGCAGATATCCGCTTCTGTTCAGCCGGTCTCAGCGGTTGCTCAAAGGGAAGGGAGCCGGTACAGGGATTGCAGAGTTGTTAGTGAAATCGTATTTCCGAAATGGTCTGCAATGGCGGCAATCCATACAATTTGTAGTCGTCATCAGTGGAGCTCTGTTTCTTCTGCCAGGTGCGATCAAAATTCTCGTTTGGATTGTTGCGGCTATCTTGCTGGTCTTCTGGCGCAAATCATTCTGCAAAGATGAACTGACGGCACCATTTCTATCCCTATTCCCGATTAAAGATCCGATGAAACACCAAGCAATTCAGACAGCCATTCCGATCTTAGTGCTGCCAGCGATGATGGTCATTAGCTTAGTGACGGGCATCTCGCTGCATACTTGGTGGGGACCGGTTGTTATGATGGGCGCAACCGTGCCGCTAACTTATGGAACTTCTTCGGTGTTTACAAGCTGGTATTAATTCGTTTCTATGCTAGTGGACTAAGGGGGAGTCAGGATGTTCTGGCTGCTCCTTTCCTCATGGAATAGAACTAATACCCTCTACATAGCGCTATGCCACAACCACATTCGGCTATATTTCGAAGTTTAAATGAATTTTTATCAACCTAAAAAGTGTAGTTTTAACCAAATCTGGTTATCATATTTCTCGTTAGCTATACTTTTGGTATACTAGGTACAAATTACCAAAGAATGGGTGATTCGCCGCTTACCACCCTGACTTCGTAATCTTTAAGCCAATAATGCCTTTCAATTACTACAGGGACTGGCCGCTTACTCAAGGATGCTCATCATATCACTTTAAACCAAACTTAAAAAGCGCGCCTCGATAGAATATCGAGGCGCGCTAAACTAGCTTTCAACAAACATTTACTTCTTCAATTCCAATGCTCTTAGAATCACGGTTATGGCTTCGGCACGCGTAGCGTTCGCTTGCGGCTTCACTGTATTGCCTTCATATCCGTTGATCAATCCTTGAGCAATCGCAGTCGCAAGAGCCGAGTAAGCCCAATCAGATACAGTTGAACGATCCGAGAAGTCGATATTCTTGTTAATCGGTTCTATCTGAGCGGCACGAATTATGATGGCTGCCATCTGCTCCCTTGTGATTAAATCATCTGGGCCAAATGACTGTTCCGTATATCCGTTAACAATACCAAGTGCTGTGGCAGTCGAGATCGCATTACTCGCCCAATGAGTTGACGTGTCTTCAAAACTATTCCCATCCTGCGCTTTGAGTTTCAAAGCTTTGACGATAACGGTAACGAATTCAGCTCTCGTGATTTGGTTGTCTGGCTTAAAGGTGTTGTCCGAATATCCGTTAATTGCACCTTGTTTAATTAATTCACGAATGCTAGCCTCAGCCCAATGTCCTTTGACATCGGTAAAACTAGTTTCATCTGGATTAGCAGCCTTTTTATCAGAGACTAGCACTGCAAATTTCGTGAAATGCTTTACAGACCCTGATGCTGTTCCATTGGTTTGGTCCACTTGCAAGTCGTCCAATTGTACCCACGTATGCGTTTGTTCGTTCAGCCAATATACACCTACCAGCGATTTCGTAAAGTCCACGGAAGTCTTGTCGAAAGGTAATGTAATGGTAACAGGCTTATTAAAATCGCCTTCTTTATCTTTTTTGATTTCGTAAACATCGCTAACTAATGTAAGAGATGAGTCAATTGGCAGAATGGAAGTATCACTTACTTTATCTACGGTCACCTTTATACTGCTGTCCTTTGCTCCAGCAGGTACATCGATTTTAGCGCCATTTAAAGTTAATGTTCCACCCTCAGTAACAATAGTTCCCTCGTTGGATGGTGTTGAAGGTGATACGACTCCACTATATTCATTATCATCTCTAGTAACAACGGAATAGGTGGCCATGGCTACAGTTGTTGTAGATTGAGGTTCTTTGGAGTCGATAAGCAGGGTATCTTTCAAAGTGATGTTGGCCGTACCGTAACCAGTCGTTGTAAAGGTAAATGTCGCCAAATCCTGCAATCCGTTATCTCCGGTTACTTTCCCTGTCTTAGTTTGGCCGAACACAAGATGCGTGCCGCCTATCTCAGAAAAAGTAACTGGCGTACTAAAGCCGACCTTCGATGTCGATTCGCTTCCTAGCTTAAACTTCAATAAATTAGGGTCGAAGTAAAGATTTAACTGATAAGCGTACAAATCTTCTACATTGTTGCCCTTAACCGTAATTGTCACTTCTTCTCCCCTATTGAGGGCAGTCTTGGAAGCTTCCATGAAAATCGATGGTGAATATGTTGCGGCCATAATTTGCTGCGGCAGCAGCAGGGTTAACGAAATTAGCGTGATAAATAGTGCCTGTTTTTTACGTGCCATATCCAGATCGTCCCTTCTCATGTAATGAATCGGATGATGGTATCCATCCTAATTAGGAGAAACAGAAGGGTTGAAGTTCAACCGCTTCCGTCCCTATGCTCCATTTATTTTGAATCGCATAATGTTGTCGAACTGGATTACTGTTACGGGAGTGCTGGGACGCTCTTCGGAGCTACTCGGTTATGCGTTGCTTGCTCATAAGAATAGCCAATTTTAATTAACTCACCTTCCTCGTAAGGTCGAGCAAGTAATTCGATAGCAATTGGTGTTCCATTTGTTGCGTATCCCGCAGGCACGCTGATCGCTGGGAAACCGGAGAATGGACTCAAACGATTGGCATTACCACCACTAGTAGGTGTCGTGGTAGCTGGGTACAGTAAGACATCGAGATTATTGTTGGCCATCAGACCAAGTAGTGATTGCTGCGTCATACGGGTTCTGAATAACAAGATATCTTTGTAAGCCTGATTTGTGTCAAGAGGCGCCACGGTGTCTCTTGTTGTTAACGTACTTTTCAACGAGGACAAGAAATCCGTTTGAGAATTGACGATATCCGTAAGAGAATGATAGCGAAGCGAACTAGGGTCGACCAAGCGCTTGTTCGATAAATAATCATTCAGGTTGTATTTGAATTCATAGGCGCTTAAACTCGAATAACTCACAATTGTGTCTGCATTAGGGATATATACATTTGTGACAACCGCGCCTTGTTCGCGCATACTCTCTGCTGCTTTGTTCAGTAGTGCGAGTACGTCTTTGTTGGTTCCTATCACGGAGCTATTGGTGACGAGTCCGACACGAGCACCTTTTAGCCCATCTTTAAGTAAATAATTCGTATAGCTAGTCGGCTTTTTACCTATGCTGCTTGCTGTTACGATATCATTAGGATCGTAACCGCTAACTGTGTCGAGCAAGATAGCAGCATCTGCCACTGTCCTAGCCATAGGACCACCGACATCTTGGGAAAGCGCCAATGGAATGATGCCATCTCGGCTAGTCAATCCAATTGTTGGTCTGATACCAACGATACTGTTGTAGGAGGATGGAATTCGAATGGAACCGCCAGTATCTGTACCAAGACCTGCGACCCCAAAATTAGCAGCAATGGATGCCCCGGTTCCACCGCTGGAACCACCTGGGTTTTGAGTCAATACGTAAGGGTTCTTCGTTTGTCCACCTAATGAACTATTCGTATCAGTATTGATGGCAAATTCACTCAAGTTGGCTTTAGCCAAAATGATGGCTCCTGCATCCTTTAATTTCTTGATCATAAAAGAATCGCTCACCGGCTGATTATCTGCCAAACATGTGCAACCCGCACTTGTAGGCATGTCGACGGTGTCATAATTATCTTTAACAATAATGGGGATTCCATGCAGCAGGCCACGAGGACCATTATCCTTGCGTTCCTGATCCAGACTAGCTGCAATTGCTGCGGCGTTAGGATTAATTGTAATAAGGGATTTAATTGTCGGTCCTTGTTTGTCATAGGCGGCAATCCGATCCAAGTACATCTGAACAAGTTGGACTGAGGTCAACTTACCGGCAGCCATAGCATTCTGAATACCCATAATATCTGCTTCCATTAATTCAAATGGCTGTCCATTGTCAAAAACAATCTTCTTACCGAGATATGCAAGATCAGCTATATTGATGATGCCGTCATTGTTAAAGTCTGCGGGTGAGACCACTCCCCAGTTCAGATTCGAGGAATCGATGCCGAAGTAATTAATTAATAAAGAAAGATCGCCGACGTCTAGAACATTGTTGCCGTTAAGGTCGCCTTGGATGATGCCAGAAATTTGGAATGGAATGGAGGCAGCCTGTGTCATTATCGTGCTGCCGTCGGAGAGCCCTAGCTCTACGGAACCAGTGATTCCACTAAGGTCTGTCGCCACCTTGGCTTTAAAAGCCAAAGTAAGTATTGTACTGTTTTGTGTCAGTCCTCCTGTTGAATCGGTGATAACAACACTAGCTTTACCGGGCTCGTTATTTTCCCCAACGATGCTAACGCTGGATTTGGCCGATGTCGTACTTATGTATTCAAAAGATGTTTGATTGTATAGAAATACAAACTTACCCACCGTCGTATTGCTAGGAGCTCCTATCAAGGAAACATTCACATATACTTGATCATTTACACTAACGGAAGCTGGACCGGTTAGTTGAACTGTTGCGCTAGATGGAGTAGGGGGTGTAGCCGCGCTAACTCTTGAAGCTTCAAACGGATTGAACAAAACCAATACATTCATCAATATACTGAAGAGCAACAAAAGTGAAATTTTTGAAAAGGTTCTATTAAATAATGTATTCATGGCTTCCTCCTAATGTAATGAAATATGACATTGAATTTGATTCAATGAACGAAAAATAGGGATAATAAGCTAAAAACGTTTGCTGCTGTAGGATTTAAGACGAAAAAATAAGTAGTTTTCCTAACACACCCTTTCAAAACCACTGGATTAAATGACCAATGTTAAATTATATGACATATGTTAATAGATTTATAGAAGTCTATCAAATGCAAATTTCGTCAAAAAAACGTATACATGAATAGTAGTCTTATCATTACTTACTCTTCCATTGCATTTCTATCCAATTGCAAAAGCTCATTTTCTCCAACTATTCGTGAGCGACAACTGGCAGTGAACCAGTACAACTCAAACAGCATGCACCGACGGAATAGCGGATGCTACCCAATAATTCCCTCTACAAGGAAATGAAAGAGAGGCAAGTTTTGATGGAACTTTTGTTGCCTTTATTCATTGTGGCAGCAGTAATTGTAACGGCTACACTGCTCAATAAGCGTTTTCCCCGAATCCCGTTGCCCTTCTACTTAATTGGTTTAGGTGCCTTGGTGTCATGGCTGCCATTCGTTCCTACGGATTTCGATTTTGAACCAGAAGCCTTTATGGTCTGCCTCATTGCACCTATTTTGTTTGGTGATGGACGTGTTATCTCACGCAAAGAATTGCTGGAGTACCGTAAGCCCATCCTACTAATGGCGTTATGGCTAGTCGTCTTCACCGTCATTGGTATCGGATATTTTATTCACTATCTGATCCCTGCAATGCCACTTCCCGTCGCATTCGCTCTAGCGGCTGTCATGTCGCCAACGGATGCCGTTGCTGTGAAGTCGATGACAAGGGGGCGTATCTTTCCGAAAGGTTTAATGCCAATCCTAGAAGGAGAATCGTTGTTAAACGATGCCGCCGGATTAGTTTCCTTCAAAGTAGCATTAGGTGTTGTGATGACAGGCGTTTTCTCGGCCAAATCAGCAGCTTGGGAATTCCTGCTTGTCGCGATAGGTGGTATTATCGTTGGCCTCGTACTAGGCGCGCTCTTGGTGAATCTCAGATTATTTTTACGGAGAAAAGGGCTGGAAGAAGTCAACTCGCTGGTGACCATTCAGTTGCTAACGCCATTCGTGATCTTCTTAGTTGCTGAGGAAATCCATGTTTCGGGTATCTTGGCGGTAGTAGTTGCGGGGATTGTGCATGGGTTAGAACGCGATCGGTTACAGCAAACAACGACCAAACTGCACATCATCTCGACGAATACATGGTCAGTGCTAAGTTTTATTTTAAATGGTCTCGTATTTGCCTTGCTCGGTATATTGCTGCCAGAGGTCATAACAGGATTACTGCATAGCGGTGAGGCATCTATAATAAAAGAGCTTGGATTAGCGGTTGCCATCTATGCGGCGCTATTTGCAGCTAGGTACATCTGGGTCTATCTTTTTCATGACGAGTTCGTTCCTTCTAGCTCAAAGACGACGGAGACCAATACGCGTACGAGCAGAAGAAGCTTTGCGCTTGCGGCTAGTTTCTGCGGTGTCCACGGTACGATCACGTTAGCAACGGCTTTGTCGATTCCTTTTCAATTATCAGATGGGACCCCATTCCCTCTGCGCCATACCATTTTGTTTATTTCGGCCAGCGTCATCTTGATCAGTATGTTAGCTGCAACATTCGCCATGCCGTTTATTGGCAAGTCAGCCACCGCGGCAACATCCGATCAGGCGGCATTGTCGTTGAAAGAAGCAAGTATTCAGTTGGCGAAGAGAACGATTCTAGCGCTCAAATCGGAGAAGAATGAGGAGAACTACGATGCTACGCTCGCGGTTGTTCAACAGCTGGAGGAGCAAATTCGAATGGACTGTTATGGGACGGTCAAGGTATCTGGGTCTTATATTCGAGAACTTCAACAAATTGGCCGAACAGCCGAAGCCGTTAAGTTAGCAGAATTGATTGCGCAAGGTGTCATTTCGCCGCAGTTGCAGCCTGTATTTACTCTACTCCATCAGCCACAGTCGGAATCGTTCTTTCTTGCAAGGCTGCAATACATGTGGGTTAGATTGAAGTTGAGTCTACTTAATCGCAAGATTCAGCAGCATCGGAGAGAAGGGGTTCCAGAGAGATTCAAATCCGTCACCGAGATGTTTGAGGAGCTGCAGACGATTGAAAAACAGCTGCAAGAAGCAGCCGTTAAAGCGATTCGCAATCAGCAATCGCCGAAGCATCAGTTAGAAGCGCTGCTCGTTATCCAGCACTATACGCGCAGCCAGAGAAACGAAAGTAAGCTGTTTAGCGACCATTCGGAAGTCGAGTTTCTACAACAGTTGAGAATTGTTCAATTGCGAAGCGTACAGATGAAGCGGGATGGGATCCAAGAGTTGGAAGAGGCTGAACAAATCTCAAGTGGAACTGTCTTAGGATTATTGCAGGCGATCAATTATGAGGAAATGCTCATTTTGGACAATGGCGAGAAGTAGGATGATATGCTTATAGAAAAGGGCCTTCCCTTAGTCGCAAGACTAGGTGGAAGGCCCTTTTTCTTATTCTTTAGCTCGCATAAATACCACTCCAGGAAAACGTGATTAATGATTAATCCGAACCACACGTTGACGTTGAGAATCTTCATAACGGCGTGGTGGCACTAATTAATGAGAATGTCCCATCTCCATAGCCATTTGTTTCGTCAGCGTGATGGACCAATCGGTATCATTCCATTTGACATCCCAACCGAGAAGTTCAGTTATAAAACGTAAAGGAACTTGCGTACGTCCACCTTGCAGGATAATCGGCGTGCCGATTTCTTTACGCTGTCCATTCAACTCCATGTAAGGTTTACCGATCCAGAACGTGGCTGTGTTGCCACCTGTTTTAACCCAAGCTGTTTGCGAAGCAGCATCCCAAGTAACTTCCGCACCAATGGCTTCACCTAGGTAACGTAGAGGGATAAATGTGTTGCCGTCTTTCATGAATGGAGCTACATCCATCCAAGTTGTCGTGCCATTAATGGTAAGTGCACCACTTCCAATTTTCATCCAAATGCTAGTTGTTGGTGACATAGGAGCAGCAGGTCCGTGAAATGTTTCAGGGAATTGTGCGACGATCCCACCAGCTAGTGCTGTTGCTGTCATGAACATGTGCGCATAGGCGGTACGTGCATCTGTATACGTCAAAGCGTAGTCTTTGTTTACATAAGCGTTAAAAGCTTGGAGCAAATGGTCAATATGCATTTTCAAGCCATCAGCAATTTCTGCCGTTTTGAAATAGGCAGGATTCGCCATGTTGAAGAATTGAGCTTGCTCCATGCGGTATTCTTCAAGGTCAGCAACGGCTTTGGTGCGGCCAGCTTCATCCTTCGCACCTGTTGCCTTCACATAGTCTACGAAGTAGCCAATGTGGGAAGACCAAATCGGTTTGAACGCATCACCTGCTGCTTTACCGTAGACAGAAGCAATTGCTGCAGTTAAATCGTCGGTGTTCTTACCAAGTGCACCTGCAGCAGCAGCGAAATCTGGTGTCCCATTGATACCTTTTTGCATAGCGAGAATGGCTAGGGTTGCATGTTCGCCAAGCAGTTGGCCAAGGCCGGCACGAAGGTCAATACCTGGTGATTTTACAGTAGCTGCTGGAAATTTATCAGGGTATTGAGCTTCGATGCCGCCAGCAAGTGCGGAGGCTGTCATGAACATATGGGCATATGCGGTACGTGCATCTGCGTAGGCCATATCATAGTCTTTGTTCACATAGGCGTTGAAAGCGTCGAGTAGGTGGGTAATGTGCATTTTCAAACCATCAGCAATGGCTGTTTTATCAAAATACGCAGGGTTCGCTTTGTTAAAAAACTCGGCTTGCTTCATCCGATAATCTTCAAGCTCAGCGATCGCTTTAAGACGTCCAGCTTCGTCCTTGGCTACCGTTGCTTTCACGTACTCTACGAAGTAACCGATGTGTGAGGACCAAATTGGCTTGAAGGCATCACCGGCAGGTTGACCGTATACTGATGCAATTGCTGCAGACAAGTCATCGGTGTTCTTGCCAAGTGCGACAGCGGCATCTGCGAAATCGGGGGAACCGTCGTAACCCTTTTGCATGGCGATGATGGCGAGATAGGCGTGTTCCCCAAGTAATTGCCCTAGAGCCATCTGGAGATCAGGTGCTGGACCTGTTGTTTTGACCTCATGTGCGCTTGCAAGTGTTGGTAGTAGTAAACTGAAACATAACATTAGGATCGCAAATTTGCTTCGTAAACTTTTCATTCTCTTCACTCCCTCATTTAAAGTTGGTCCGCTTGTGTAAAGCGGTTATACTTAGTGCAACGGAAGAGATGTAGAGTTGGATCACTCGGATTCCAAAAAAGTTTTTTAGCGGACCTTCATAAATCCAATATGGGAATTCATACGAAGAATGTATGGAGGGAATGCCGAGGAAAGGGGACTATGGATTGAACGAAACAATGGACGATAGGCAATTGATGCATTTGGTCTCTCAAAAAGATTCGGAAGCCCTCGAAACGCTGTACGATCGATATGAACAAATGATCTATAATTTTGCTTTCCGTATCGTGAAGGATGCGATGGCGGCCGAAGAAGTCATGCAGGAATTGTTCATGCGGGTTTGGAATGGATCAGAGAATTATGATCATGCACAGGGGAGGCTTACTTCTTGGATGTTCGCGATTACTCGGAATATCGCGATAGACCATCTTCGCAGGCGAAGTTCGAGAACCGCGCAGCAGACCGTGGATAGGGATCATTTGAATCTCATTCGCGATAAGGATACGACGGAGGAAATCGTCGAATTACGCATAATCGGAGAGCATGTGAAGGAAGCCTTGCAGGGGCTGAATCCCGATCAGCAAGAGGTTGTGGATATGATTTACTATCAGGGGATGACGCAGCAGGAAGTCGCGGATCTCGCGTCCATCCCGCTCGGAACCGTCAAAAGCAGGGTCAGATTAGCCATGAAGCAACTGCAGCAACGTTTAAGTCACTGGGGAAGGAGGGATCGGGTTCATGACGGACACTAAGAATCAAGCGTGTGAATTAGCGGAATTGTATGCATTAGGGGCGTTGCAGCATGAGGAAAAGATGAGCTTCGAAGCTCACTTGAAGACATGCAAGGATTGTCAGGATGTGGTGGAAGCATCACGCCAGGTCATAGAGCTTCTTCCTCTTGCATCGGAGGGGATGGAAGTACCTTCAGGCATGAAATCAAGAATTTTGACGAAGGTGCTGGCGTCAGAAATCGAATCGGAAATAGCGAAGCAAGTCGAGAGTGCAAGTCCAGATGTAGTTCGGGGGGATTTGGTTGCTCCAAGTACGCAAGAAGGGGTAGTTCCAATGCGTGGAAGCCGCGCCTGGCGCTATGCGAGTCTAGGGTTGGTTGCCGCAGTGATCGGACTGATTCTATATACAGGGCAGTTACGGCAAGATGTGAGCCAACTGCAGCAGCAAATTGCTAGTAACACCGGGCCCGTACAAGGGCTTAAAGTAAATGAAGCCGTCACGCTTAATCCAGCAACGAAGGACATCGTTGCCAAAGGTTTAGCCACCATTGTCGTGGATAAGAGTGGTACACATCTAGTTGTTCAAGCAGAGAATCTGCCAGAACTCAAAGGTACGGAAGCGTATCAAGTTTGGCTGATCAAGGGCGAGAATACGTTTAATGCCGGTACCTTCCTTTCTCAAGATGGTCATGGAGCGCTATACTATTCGTTCAATCCGCAAAATTACGATACAGTGGCGATCACCCTTGAACCTGACGCTGTGGGCGCAAATCCAAGAGGGAAAATCGTGCTTGCAGCACCGATAAAAAGAGGTTAAATACAGGACGATACTCGCAAAATCAGTTGATGGAGCGGATTATCGTCCTTTTTCTTACCACATAAGAAAGTATAAGTTTTCGGTTCCCGAAAACCGCTTTCTTATTGGCGATAAAACCTACCTATAGACGCGGTCGCTCATCATTGAATGGCCTCGATAGAGGTTTTCTCATGCACCAGAAGTAGCGCCTCGTGTAGGGGAAGCACAAGCACAGGCACGGGCACGGGCACAGGCACAGGCGCTACCTACAGGGTATCCAGGCGGCCGAGCAAATAACTGGATTTTCTGTAGTTAAATTAAGCGAAATCACAGCATTTCGCAGAATAACTGGATTTCCTCCCGTTATTTCAAGCTATTTTGGTCAAACGGGACATTTCGAGCCAAATTAGCTGTAGAAAATACATGTAAACTCCCCAAAGGCTAGTTTTACCTGAAAATAGCTGTAGGAAATCCAGTTAATCTTGGCAAGCGGAATTGGCCATGGCAAGCATTACATTTACATTTTACAAATAGGTACTTAGGAGAAATTGTTCACACGCTGATCCAACCAAATTGTGGTAGTATTATAAAATATAAGCATTTATTACTACGTGGAGGTGTATAGCAATGAGTGCAAATAAAATACTGCAAATACTCGCAATCATCGTACTGGGAGGTCTGATCACTGGGGCTGTTGTGAATGACGCTTCAAGTCGTAAAGTCCTGAGTGCTCATGAGCTTCAGGCGAATGAACAAACAGACAGCTCAACCTGGTCAGCTACTCCTGAACCGCTTTTTGATAAAAATAATGAAAAGCTGAAGCCATTGCTAGGACTGATGTCAGGTTCCATTGCTCTTCGATATGATGGGCCAGAGCAGAACCTTGCAGTCAATTTTGATTATTGGCATGATGGTGTGAAAGAAAATACGTCAGCGGGCATGAGCGTAATTATGATGGAGAAGGACAGGGACAAGATGGGGAATTATCATTTTAATGGTGATTTTGTCTATTCATTTAAGGAGCGTCAAGATCCTAACGGTGTTTTCTATAACGAATTAACATATGCCATTATTGAACGGCATGGTTCCTATAGCTCGGCAGTCAGGGTGGATAAACCAGCAGAAATTGGCTTGACAGGTGAAATGAAATTACAACAGAACGTCACAGCTCCGAACGATGAGAGTATCGTGGTATGGGGTTTGCAAGGAACCGATAAGCAATCGATGTTAATGTATTCGACCATACCTGAAACGCTGAAAATTGCCAAATGGGCAATGACCGTTCGACTAGGTTTTACTGGGCCCAATGAGGACCTGTAAACCGGGATGCTATGTATTTTAGTGCAAATTTATATGTGATTCAATGCATGTATTCTTATAGTAAATAACACTATGATTAGTTCATAACTTCATAATATAGTGCAAAAGATACTGGAGGGGTACTTATGTTGCATCCATTCATGGGAATCAAGGATTGGGATCGAATCGGCATGTCCGTAGAGGAATCAGCTAAAACCTTACAACGCATTGCTTATGTTGATCGCCAACTCATGCGAATTGAAGCCGGTCATATGGCGGCTAGACCTGAATATGAAATAAAAGGAGCGCTTGCACGTTTAAGCTCGCAAGACGCGGAGCATCATGATCAATTTCGCAATCGCATTAAGCAGTTGCGCATGAGTACGGTGGCGTTCGACAAATGTCCAGATGCATCGCTGAACGAGCTTATGCAGACGGTACTGAATTCAACAACAACTTTGTGTTTGTTGACTGCACTCTTTGATGTGGTGAAGCCTGCGCAAATTGCGGCCATTCATGCCTACAATGCCAAAGCACAGCCTCTCGTTGATGAACCTACGCTTCATATTATGAAGCATCAACTCATTGACCGTGAGGAGCAAATAGACTGGGGACGCGAGGCGCTTCACGATCTGCTGCAATTCGCATCGGACTCGGAGAAGGAACAAGCACAGAATTGGAGAAAGTATGTGGAACAACTGCTTGTTGCAGCTGGCGGTATAACAGGATGGGAGGAACGAGTTCCCGTAGATCCATCTGCTAGGATCACGACTGAACCGTTCGAGATGCCTCAAATCAGTACACGGGACAGTCGATTTACTCCTCAAGTTGTGAAAATGCAAGGGATGTACCTTCCGGACAATGAGGAAGGACGTTTCATGACGATGATGCTGTCGAGGTATTACGAGATGTCGCCAGCAGAAGGCGTGGCTTATGTTCATTTCACAACAGCGGGCAAACCGTGGCATTTCTACCGGGATACAGCTAGGCATATGTGGGATGAGGTTCGTCATAGTTGGTTCGGTGAGGCGGCGCTACGCGTGAAAGGGTACGATGTGTATCAACTCCCGAACTGGACGGGGTGGTATGATATGACAGCGCAGCTGTTCGAGGGCACGGAAGCTTATTCGCATTTGACAATTGCGATTGAGAAGGCAGCGATGAAGTATCCGCCAGGCAAGCGTGAAGAGTGGGAATTCTGTCGCGATATCGCCAAGGATCCGCTAATGACGACGTTTCAAGATTTTGACTGGGCAGATGAGGTTGTACATGCAGGCTTTGGACAGCGTTGGATGATTGAAGATGTTCATGGGGGCGATGCGCGTGCGGCACAAGAGGAAGCTGAGCGAACTGTGAAGAAACGTGCCGTGTACATGGAGGCGCATGGTGATACCAATAGAAATAAACCAGCAGGCAGTCTGGGAGGATACTAATACGAATGATCGGACAATTTGATATAACCAGGGTTAATGATGGCTCTAATCGCCCTCCAAGGCTTGAAGTTCATCAATCCATGTGGGCCATGATGGAGCTAGGGGAAGAGGGGACAGAGCTTCCGCTAGAGGCAAAGTTGGAGCGCATTGCAGGTGCAGGCTTTACTGGTATCCTAGCGAGAGTGCCGGATATCGATGGTAGAGATGAGTGGAAAAGGTTACTGAATCAATACAGTCTAAGCTTTGGCTCACATTGTTTCCCGTTTAGCCCGACGGACTTATCAACACATATCCAGAATGCCGCAGATATGGATATGCTGTATGTGAACGGCCAGGTGGCGGACGCTTTCGTGATAGACGAAGAAGCGATTGAGCTGCTTGGTGGACTTGCCACCGTGTCGGCTGCGCATAGCATGCCATTTTATGTAGAGACGCATCGTGGCAAAATCACACAAGACCTAATTCGCACTGCGCAATACACGCAAGCGCTGCCGAATTTGCGGTTTACGCTTGATGTTTCCCACTATGTGCTGGCAGGGGAAATGACGGAGAAGCAAGAGAAAGCGGAGCGTCTTCTTGAAACAGTGCTGCAACGAACGTCAGTGATTCATAGCCGGATATCATCAGGCGAGCAGATTCAAGTCGATGTTGGTTTTTCGGATGCGATGTTGACACGTTATGAGCAATGGTGGACGCAAGCGATGCGGTATTGGCTGCAGGGTGCTAAGCCTGGCGATGTGCTTCCTTTCGTTTGCGAGTTGGGGCCTGCACCATATGCGATCAAGGGGCTAGAAGGTCGGGAGCTATCGAGTCGGTGGGAGCAAGCACTGATTTTGAAAAATGTGGCGCAAGCTTGCTGGAAACATGCTACAGTAGAGTAAAAAAGCGAGGATGTATTCTATGGAGCAAATTACTCTCAAACAACTGGAATTTATTCGGAAGTCTACGATTAAAGTAGTTGAAGGACTATCGGAAGACACATTAGACGATATGCCCGAAGGATTTAATAACAATATTCGCTGGAATTTGGGGCACATTATTTTCGTGCAAGAGAAATTTGCTTTTCATTTTATTGGTGAGCCTTTACAAATCCCTGAGAACTTTGAGCGATTATTTGCAAAAGGCACCCGACCAGCAGATTGGGCTGAAGAGGAACTCCCTTCACTGGAAACGTTACTTGCTTTGCTTGTTGAGCAACCCCAACGGATTCAGAGCATCTTACATGGCCGCTTAGATGAAAGTGTGGCTAAGCCATTCACAACTGGCAACGGTTTACTCCTAACGACAATTGGGGAATTACTAAACTACACGTTGTATCATGAAGGTATGCATTTTAATATGATATCTTTGCTAAAGCGATTTTCAATTCGTCATCAATCCTAGCACTCCGCACCGCACGTAGCACCCAGCGCGTTGTCTGCCACACGGTGGCTGTCCGACACGTTAACAAAAAGAGAACCTCTTCGTACATGCTCAGGCTTGTGGAGAGGTTTTTTGGTCTACTATGATATAATTAGGGAAAGTAGCAAGTTAGAGTAAGAAAGAGGAGATACGATGACAGAACATATGGAAGAATATATGGAAGAACCTATGGAAGAATCTATGGAAAAACAACATACAGGCTGGAACTTTGATAACAGCTATGCACGACTTCCGCAATTCTTCTTTACGCAAGTTAACCCAACACCTGGGCGCGCTCCGAAGTTAATCGTTCTAAATGAAGCTGTGGCTGAGGCGCTCGGGTTGAATGCTTCGGCGTTGCGAGGTGAGGAGGGTGTGGCAACGCTGGCAGGAAACCATATTGCAGAAGGTTCGATACCGCTTGCACAAGCTTATGCAGCTCATCAGTTCGGGCATTTTAACATGTTAGGCGATGGTCGGGCTATTCTGTTGGGGGAACAGATAACTCCTCGAGGGGAGCGGGTGGATGTACAGCTGAAAGGTTCAGGAAGAACCCCGTATTCTCGTCGAGGCGATGGCCGAGCAGCGCTTGGACCGATGCTGCGCGAATACATCATCAGCGAAGCGATGGTCGGACTTGGCATTCCAACGACGCGGAGCCTAGCTGTAGTTACAACAGGTGATGTAATTTATCGTGAAACAGAGTTGCCTGGCGCCGTTCTGACACGCGTAGCGGCAAGTCATATTCGGGTTGGTACTTTTCAATATGCTGCCCAATATGGCACACTTGAGGATCTTCAGGCGCTTGCGGATTATACGATAGAGCGACATTATCCAGAAGCAGCGACTCAAGCAGGGAGTGATCGTACAGATCAACGGTATCTTCGCTTCCTTCAGGAAGTGATCAAGCGTCAAGCCAGGCTCATTACAAAATGGCAGCTCGTTGGTTTTATTCACGGTGTGATGAACACGGATAACATGGCGATTAGCGGAGAAACCATCGATTACGGTCCTTGTGCCTTCATGGATGCCTATGACCCAGCCACAGTGTTCAGCTCCATCGACACACATGGTCGCTACGCCTATGGTAATCAACCGCGTATCGCGGTTTGGAATCTCGCTAGATTTGCCGAAACTCTTCTGCCGCTGCTGCATGGTGATGAGGAGCAAGCTATTAAACTAGCCGAGGGTGCTCTCTCCGAGTTCTCCACGACCTATCAAAACGCGTGGCTCAAGGGAATGAGAGCGAAGTTAGGGATTGTGGGCGAAGAGGAAGGGGATCTTGCGCTAATTGAAGGTCTGCTTAGCTTGATGGAGAAGCATAGTGCAGATTATACAAATACATTTGTAGCCCTGACGTTTGATAAATTAGAAGAATCACCCCTATTCGTCACGCCGGAATTTGCTCCTTGGCAGGAACAATGGCAGGCGAGATTAGGTAGACAACAGGAAGAGCGATCCGCTTCGCAGGAGTTGATGTGCAGGAGCAATCCTGCAATCATCCCGCGCAATCACCGTGTTGAGGAAGCGCTGGAAGCCGCGGTCGAACATGGCGACTACAGCGTGATGGAGCGACTTCTTGCTGTGCTTGCGAATCCATTCGCACACGCACTGGAGCAGGAGGCGTATGCCTCGCTGCCGGAGCCATCGGCTTGTGCGTATCAAACATTTTGTGGCACCTGAGAATTCTTGAACGATAATCCAACCAATGGTTAGATCATGGACTCCGGAACATGTTATTCCCAGCGCGCAGTGCCTGCAACTTGGTAGGAGTGACGTGACGCGGCGGCCCTCGCCTAAAACCAATTAACTGGATTTTTCCATCTATTTTAGCTGAAATTGAGCTAATAATTGAAATAGCTGTATTTCCTACAGCTAATCTCATCTTATAATCGTAAATCGCTCATTGTAGGCTAAATTAACTGTAGTTTTTCCATCTATTCCTGAAATTAGGGGGAATTGGTCAAATATAACTGTATGTTTTCCAGTTAAGCTGCCAGCTAGCACGGCCCGCGCGCCTCGTGCCATCAATTAGATGTTGCGTGGGTCGTTCCGCGCGCCTCGCGCGATCGATCAGATGTCCACCTCCCTCCCCCACATCGTAGTAACCACACCAGAGCAGTTTGCCCAGTCGGGAGCAGCTTTTTTCATTAATGTAATGCCGTTTTCGTTCATAAGTCATGGTAAAATATGGAGTGTAATGGGGAGGGGATACTGCTGAAAATTGAAGCTGCAACTAATGCTGATTATGCCTATCTACAAGTACGTGACCATCATATTGTACAGAGCTTAATTTGCAAGAAAATTAACGAAAAAGAAATTTATATGCTGCGGGACGATAATAAGAATAATATCGGATGGTTGAGGTTCGGATATTTCTGGGACAACACACCGTTCATGAACATGTTATGGCTTGAAGAACCCCATCGAGGTCAGGGATTTGGTAAGGAAGCCGTCCTTTATTGGGAGGAAGAAATGAGGAATACTGGCTTTAATGTAGTCATGACCTCAACCTTGGCTAGTGAAGGAGCTCAGTACTTTTATAGAAAATTGGGTTATCGCGATGCAGGATGCTTGTTACTCGAAAATGAGCCGTTAGAAATTATTATGATCAAGCAATTGGGCAACTGAAATGTAAGCTATTATTAGGTACACTAGGTCTATGAGATTGGTAAAACGAAGAGGGGGAAACCGCAATGAAGACGATCAAGAGCATGATGGAACATCTGTACTGGGCGAACGGACACGTTTTGGAAGCGCTCGAGGAGAGTAAAACGAAGGATAAAGACCTTCTGAAATTAGTCCGGCACGTCGCGGTCGCGGAACGAGTTTGGCTATCTCGCTTGCAGAGGAAAGGGAGTGCGCAATATTCATTGTGGGATGAAACTGACGACCTGAGCGCGATCTGGACGATGTTCCAAGAGAACACCGAGCAATATCGCATCTATATCGAAGAGCTCGAGGAATCCGAGTTGGACAAGATGATCGACTATACGAACCAGAGCGGGGTTCCATTCCAAACGTCTGTAAGGGACATCCTCTTGCAGGTTCTCTTACATGGGCAATATCACCGGGGACAGATTAACCGAGCCCTTCGGATGGAATCAGCCGCACCTAGCCAAGTCGATTACATTACGTTTGCGAGGCTCTAACAGGAGTTATTGACGAAATGGATACGAACTCTTGGGTTGAGGTTGCTAGCGTATTTTCATAGAAAATAGAATGATGGCGTAACTTTATTCGGAGATATTCTGGCTTATCCAAGGTATAGGATGGGTCAATTACCTCCCCAAGAAAATATTTCAAATAAACTATTGACGAACAGAAAGAATGCTGATAAATTAAAACCAAGTAATCTTATCAGAATAATTATGTATCGACCGGACCGCCGGAGACACATGCTAAACTTCCATGAAGGGGAAGAGCTGTGTCTCTTTTTTTGTATCCAATCGATGCACGCTGTACACAAACTATATTAGAAATAAGGGGGGCTTTACGATGAAAAAAAATCTGCTCACAAGTCTTGTATTATCCACGTTGTTAATTACGGTGTTGAGCGGTTGCGGAGCGGCTTCTAAGTCGACTACGGGAGCTACTGATACGACGGCGCCTGCGGCTACAGCGAAAACAGAGAAAAGCACAACGCTTCGCATCGGCTATCAGAAATACGGTACCGTGAACTTCCTGAAAGCAAACGGTGAACTGGATAAAGCGTTAAAAGAAAAAGGCATCACCATCCAATGGACGGAGTTCCCAGGGGGGCCGCAGCTGCTGGAAGCGATGAATGTTGGCAGTATTGATGTGGGTCATACGGGTGAAGCGCCGCCGATTTTTGCACAAGCTGCAGGAACGCCACTCGTTTACTTAGGCCATGAACCTGCAAGCCCCGCTAGTGAAGCGATCCTCATCCCAGAGAAGTCGGAGATTAAATCGGTCGCCGAGTTGAAAGGGAAGAAGGTTGCGTTGAATAAAGGTTCGAACGTGCACTATCTGTTAGTGAAGCAGCTTGAGAAAGCTGGCTTGAAATACGAGGATATCCAAGTAGCCTTCCTTCCACCAGCGGACGCTAGGGCAGCCTTTGAGAAAGGCAGTGTAGATGCTTGGGTTATCTGGGATCCGTTCTTCGCTGCGGCAGAAACTTCTGCGAAAGCCAAAATATTGGCTGATGGCAAGGACACCGTTGCTAACCATGAATTTTATCTAGCTACCCGCACTTATGCTGAAAACAATAGGGATACGGTCAAAGTCATTCTAGACCAATTGGCCAAAGTAGATGTGTGGTCCAAAGATCATCCCAAAGAGCTTGCCGAAACGTTGTCTCCGCAGTTAGGTATTGACGTTCCTTCCTTGGAACGCGCAGCAAAACGCAGAGCATACGGCATTTTACCAATCGATGATGCTTTGATCAATGAGCAACAGAAAATCGCGGATACCTTTTTCAAACTAGGACTGATTCCAAAAGAGATTAAAGTGAAAGATGCCGTATTACCAGCCACGAAATAGGTTCGAGCTACTTATAAAGGATAAGGGAGACGATGAAGATGGAAGTATTCTGGTTCATTCCGACACACGGAGACAGCAGATACATTGGAACAACGAAAGGGGCGCGCGCAGTTGATTATGGTTATATGAAGCAAATTGCGCAAGCGGCTGATCAACTGGGTTATGGTGGCGTACTGTTGCCAACGGGCAGATCTTGCGAGGATGCATGGGTGGTTGCCTCTTCCTTAATTCCCGTGACCGAGCGGCTAAAATTTCTAGTCGCAGTCAGACCGGGCTTAATGTCACCGACCCTTTCGGCCAGAATGGCTTCCACCTTCGATCGGTTATCGGATGGCCGCTTATTGATCAACGTCGTCACAGGCGGCGATGCGAAAGAGCTTGAAGCCGAGGGACTCTTCCTGGAGCATGATGAGCGCTATGAATTGACCGACGAATTCCTGCACATTTGGCGGAAGGAGCTTGCCGGAGAGCAAGTCGATTTCACAGGTGAGCATTTGAAAGTGGTAGGCGGGAAGATTGTGTATCCACCGATCCAAGCGCCGTACCCGCCAATCTATTTCGGTGGTTCCTCAGAAGCAGGAATTGAAGTTGCAGCAGATCACGTCGATGTGTACTTAACATGGGGAGAGCCGCCAGCTGCCGTAGCGGAGAAAATTAAGACCGTTCGCGAAGCTGCGGCGAAGCGTGGCCGTACAGTGAAGTTCGGCATTCGATTGCATGTCATCGTGCGCGAAACTTCAGACGAAGCTTGGGCGGATGCCAATCGCCTCATTTCCCATCTGGACGATGAGACGATTGCATCAGCGCAGAAAATATTTGCAACCATGGACTCCGTCGGTCAACGCCGTATGGCAGAGCTGCATAAGGGAGATCGAACCAAATTAGAGATTAGTCCTAATCTGTGGGCAGGCATCGGGCTTGTGCGCGGAGGTGCAGGGACAGCTTTGGTCGGAGATCCAGAGACAGTTACTGCCCGAATGAAGGAGTATGCGGACCTAGGCATTGAGACGTTTATTTTCTCAGGCTACCCACATCTGGAAGAGGCTTATCGGACAGCGGAGCTGTTGTTCCCGCATTTGCCATTGAAGAACCAGAAGAAGCGCTCCTCTGAATCTGCGAATTACGTAAGTCCGTTTGGAGAACTCATCGCTAATACGGAGTTGCCGAAGCCAGCAAAGGGGGTTCGGTCCCTTGACAACCAACCTGTCAAAGTCTCTGGCTAAAGGGTTGCTCCCTTGGGCGCTTCCGATCGTACTTCTTGTTTTGTGGCAGTTATTAGGGCAATTTGGCGTGATTTCCACTCGCATTTTATCGACACCGTCAGCTGTATTCGCAGCTGGTGTTCATTTGGCAGAGAAAGGGACTCTATTCACGTATATCGGTGCCAGTTCCAAACGGGCATTTATCGGCTTTGCGATTGGCGGCGGTATCGGATTTGCCCTAGGCTTAATTAATGGACTTCTTCCTATTTTTGAAAAGGTGACGGACACATCCGTCCAAATGCTGCGGAATATCCCTCATCTCGCGATGATTCCTTTGGTCATCCTCTGGTTCGGTATTGGAGAAGAAGGCAAGATCTTCCTAGTTGCACTAGGTGTTTTCTTCCCCATTTATTTAAATACCTTCCATGGTATTCGTTCCGTAGATCCGGGATTAATTGAAATGGGGCGTGTGTATGGGCTTCGCCATTTTCATTTGTTCCGCAAAATCATTATTCCCGGTGCGTTGCCTTCGATCTTGGTCGGCGTTCGTTTCTCTCTAGGTATTATGTGGATAACTTTAATCGTGGCTGAAACGATTTCGTCGAGTTCTGGGATTGGCTATATGGCGATGAATGCGAGAGAATTTTTGCAAATGGATGTCGTGATTCTGAGCATTATCGTCTATGCCTTACTGGGCAAAATATCCGACTATATGGCGAAGCTTCTGGAACATGCATGGCTGCAATGGCATCCTAATTTCTTGAAACCATAAAGGAGAGTGGGCACGATGGCGGAAGGCAATGGCATTCGATTACAAGTGAAGCAGGCTGCGAAGGTTTTTGGTCAAAAGCAAGTACTGCAAGGTGTCGAGTTGGACGTAGCACCTGGCGAGTTTATCGCAATTGTTGGACGAAGCGGCTGTGGCAAAAGCACACTGCTGCGCTTAATCGCCGGGCTGGATAAGCCTTCGAGCGGCCAGATCGAGGTTGATGGTCAGGCACTGAAGGGCATTCATGGCGAAACGCGCGTGTTGTTCCAAGATGCTCGCTTGCTTCCGTGGAACCGCGTGCTCGCGAATGTGCAGGTTGGCGTGAGGGACGGCTCGCGCGGGAGAGCCGAGGAAGTACTTGCGCAAGTAGGCTTGGCGGACAGAACAAACGAATGGCCGGGGGTACTGTCCGGGGGGCAGCGCCAACGCGTTGCGCTGGCACGTGCTTTGGCAGGGCAGCCTCGCCTGCTGCTGTTGGATGAACCGCTCGGCGCGCTTGATGCGCTGACTCGCATAGAGATGCAGCAGCTCATAGAGCGGCTGTGGTATCAACAGAAGTTTACGGCGCTGCTCGTTACGCATGATGTTTCCGAAGCCGTTCAACTGGCGGATCGCGTTATTTTAATCGAAGAGGGCCAGATTGCCCTCGATGTGAGAATCACGCTCCCACGCCCACGCGTGCGGGACAGCGGGTTCGCTTATTTTGAACAGTTGATTCTGGATCGTATCTTGGTGAAGGAGCAGAATCCTGCGCTAGAGGAGATTGCGACAAATAATAAATACGCGTATTCGATCTAACGTTTGTATGTAAAAAGCACTCTAAGGCAGTATGACTGCCTATGAAGTGCTTTTTTGTATTTGGGAAGCTCTCGGATTTAGAGGGCCTCTTGCGTATGTACTTCGTGATTAGGACGTTTCTCAATCAATATCGTTAGCACGAGCAGACCTACGAGACCAGCTATGATGAAAATAGGATACCATCCCTTTGCCAACGAGCCGGCTTCCATAATCGCCATCATCCCTAGAGTAGGTAGGAGAGGCTGTCCGTAAGCCTTCCACCAATCCAGCGGGAATTTTTCGAAGTAGAAAAATCCAATCATGGCAATCGCGGAGACTGCCCATCCCCCCGTGTAAATACCTACAGCTAGGACGGGATTTTCAGCCGCAATGAAGGGGACAATCGCAATGACGAAGATACCAGCTACGATCATCACCCAAAAGTTAGATTTTGTTTTGCCAATTCCAGCTAGAATACTGCCGCCAAGTCGGCCTACGGAAGAGAATAAGACGCCTAAAGCCATCAAGCGAATATAAGCTGCGGAATCACCTGATGTGAGGCTTTCCCCGAATAGAAAACCGTTGATTTGATTGGGATATAAACAGATGAGCGCTGTCAGCGGATATAAAAAAATGTTATTATACCGGACACAGCTCGTCCCACGGTGCTTGCTTTCTTTCAGATCCTGTGCGCTCTCGGCCACGAATGGGAAAGTTACGATCATGAACGCCCATGTAATGATGCCGATGAAACCTGTTATACGGAATCCATTCGATAAATAGCCGACTGCGATGACTGAACTGGAACCGACCATCATGACTAGAAAGGGCTGTTGGAATGCTTTTGCGATATTGCCAGCCCAGGAAGGTAGGCCATATGCCATCATGGTCTTGACCTCTTGCAAGGGGATGCCACCGAACCATTTCGGACTATGCACACGTTCAACTTTCCAGCCAATAAAAAGAGCCGTTAGAATCGCTCCCACGCTCATCCATAGCGAGATATTTTCGAGGAGATTCAGCGAGCCAACGGGTAATAAAACGCCGACAACCGTTCCCGAAGTGGCAAGTGTAGTGGTGATAACCATGAAGAAAGCCTGAACACCGAATTCGCGGTTTCCTGAGAAAGAAGCGACGCCAATATTGATGATGGAGTTGAAAACGAACATGATTGCGCTCAGGATCATGGCTCCTTTTAGCTCAGGAAGATGATAATAATTCGCTAGGACGGGTGCGAGCAGCGCAAGTATAATTCCGAAGATTATCCCGAAGAGAGAGCTCCCGAAGAAAGCAACGCGAAAATTGGTCTGTACTGCCTGTTCTGGCTTCCTAGAAAAGGTATAGATTAAGGAAGAGTTGAATCCAACATTGAGAAACAAGGAGGCCATACCGAAAATTTGCAGCAAGAGATTCACTTGTCCGAATTTGGTAGGATCGTCCAGGACACGAGCTAGAACGATGCTTCCGACGGTTTGGAGCATTTGGTTAATGAAGAGGCCGAGCACGATGATGGACACATTTCGAAGCAAAAATCGCTGTGTATCCGTTAACATGAAATTCCGATTCAGCATGGGGGTTGCCCCTTTTCCCGTTTATAGGTCTTGTTATCCAAAGAGTAGCAGACACCTCCCAGGTTGACAACCGAGGAAATAGTAGATAAACGGAGATAAATGGAGGTATTTAGAGGTTATATATAGCCTCGAATAGTTGATAGAGTAATACGGGGATTGCACATTTAGAAAAAAAGGATGCGTGAAATTTCCCGCGGAATGGTATGGCTATGCAGTAGGCGTGGGAGTAGAGTAGCGGGAAAGGGCTGAGTTAACGCCCATTTTGGGCGTTAACGTGCAGTCGTCGCCGCCGCGAAGAGAGTTAAGGCCCATAATGGGCCTTAAAGTGCCCAGGTGGCCGCCGCGCTGCGCGAAAGGGCTGAGTTAACGCCAATTTTGGGCGTTAACGTGCAGTCGTCGCCGCCGTGCAGAGAGTTAAGGCCCGAAATGGGCCTTAAAGTGCCCAGGTGGCCGCCGCGCAGGGCGAAAGGGCTGAGTTAACGCCCATTTTGGGCGTTAACGTGCAGTCGTCGCCGCCGTGCAGAGAGTTAAGGCCCGAAACGGGCCTTAAAGTGCCCAGGTGGCCGCCGCAGGATCACCTCTTTTTTCACGTGGATGCAAATATGAATTGTTGCTTGTTGCAGGATGCATGGAGCTCAGCTATACCTGAACGCTGCCATAATAACGCTTCCGGTATTGGATGGCAGGAATGGATTCGTACGAACTGAACACCCGACTGAAGTGGTTCAGCGTTTCGAAGCCAGACAGCTCAGCTATTTCCTTTAGCGAGTAAGAGGTATTAACGAGCAAGTCCTTCGCGTACTGCAGGCGGAGCTGTCGCAAATAGGCGGAAGGCGAGATGCCCATTGCCTTGCGAAACAGAAGACGCAGGTGACTTTCGCTTACATATAAATAGTGGGCCAAATCGGGCAGCTTAAGCCGTCTCTCTAGGTTCATCTGCATATACATGCAAAGCTTGCTGATGCGGGGGTCAATTTCCTGCGGTTCGGCTGGTAAATAGCATCGTATCATGTCCAGTAAACGAACAAGCCAGTCGTTGAAAGAAGCATTAACCGCAAGCAATGCGAGCGTTTCGTCGGTATTGACACTACTGATAATCAGATGTGGCTGATTCAATGCGTGTAGTCCTTCGATGACTTTGAGGGATTGCGCCAGAAGCTTTGCAGTCAGCTGTGAAATCTCCCTAAATGCTGTTATATCGGCAATCTGCGTTATGAGAGGAAGGTTGTACCGTTCAGCAAAGCTTAAGGAACCGATTTTGATATCGCATCCGATGGAATAGTAGTGAAACGGACCAGAGGCCGGGTCACTTGGCATAAGGGCTCTAGGCGTTTGAGGAGGAATGATGACGATTTCCCCTGCCTGCACGTTATGAAGAGAGCCGTTTACCTCGATTGTCCTTTTTCCCCCGACTACAACCCATATAATCGTTTTTGGGTAACTCGTCCGAGCGAATTCCGTTTCGACGTCCACCATATTTTCGATTACCCAGGCCATGCGTATAAAGAGGTCCTCGATAAATTTAATTCTACTTAATATGGCCACTCGCCAGCCTCCTCTATAATCTATGTCAGGATAATCGAAAATGCCTAATTCTTAATCGGTTGTCTACTAATCTATTATGCTACTATTTTATTGTAGCATAATTGCGATTTGGAACTAGGCGTAACGCGTTACAGATTGATAAGGGCAAAGTACTTACGTTTACATTCGTCAATGTGCACGATAATATGACAATAGAATGTGAGTTATATGTAGTTGGAGTGTTTGTAAAATCATACATAAAGCCACCTTTCCGAATAATGTATCGGTTAGGTGGCTTTTCATGCCAATAAGAAAGTGGAGGGGAAGGATGAATGCGCACAATTCAAGGGAAAATGTTCCTGGCCTTCAGCATCATGATTTGCATGGCTATTATCCCGATTTCTTACAGCACCTATCGAAATGCCTCCCATGTCATTGAAGATAATGCAACGACTTTCATTTCCGACAGTATCCGAAGGGCGGATGAGAAGCTCCGTTCCACGTTGGAGGAAGCGGACCAAATCGCCAAGTTAATCGTTACACGGGATATGGTGGCGCAAAGTTTACTTAGTGCTGTAGCCGCCCCATCGTATGAATGGTTTCAGGAGAAGAAATTGGTTGAGGATTACATCGCTTCTATGGCAACTTATAAAACCTATATTCAACGAATTTCTGTCGTTGGCTATAATGGTAAGATATTCCAAAACGGGTTTGCGAGAATAAGTCAGACGAAGCTGCAAGGACTGCTTGGGCAGGAGGACTTGCAGGAAAATAGAAGGCATGTGCGCTTAGATGCTTCAATGGAGAATTCTATTCTTCTTGTCCGGCCATTGCTAGCAGGAGGTAAAAGCATCGGGCTTTGCGTGATCGAATTCAATACTGATTTTATGAAAAATGTCTTTGAAATTCAACCATTGAGAGGAAATCTTATCGGAGTTGTTGATGACCAAGGCACGGTCATTTATCATAGCGGTTCGAATTGGGGCGGTATATCGGATCTTACTTCAGTGATTGAGGAAATCTACAGAGAGCCAAGAACAGAATCAGGCGGGAGACTAGAAACCGTAGATGGAGATAAGTACCTAACTGTTCAGATTGTATCCGACCTTATAGGCTGGACAACGATTGGTATAGTTCCGACAAGTGAATTGCTGCGAGAGGTTCATCAGATTCGAAGAGATATGATCCTTGTTACAGTTCTAGTGTTGCTTGCTGTGCATATCGTATCGATCGTACTTTCTAAACAGATCACCAAGAATCTTAAGCGGTTGCATAATACGATGAAACGTGTTCGGGGAGGTCAACTGAAGGCTAGACCGCACATCCATACAGAGGATGAGGTCGGACAGCTTAGCGATATGTTCTCCTCCATGATGACACATGTGCAGGAGTTAATGGAGGAGACTGAGGAGAGGGGAAGACAGAAGAGGGAAGCTGAATACCGGGCGCTGCAATCCCAAATTAATCCTCATTTTCTCTATAATACACTGAACACGATTAATTATTTGTCCAAAATTCAACAAGTCCCTAATATTGGCGAAATTTCAGCTGCCTTGGTCGAACTTATGCGGTTCGCAGTAGATCAGAAGCGAGACCTTATCCCAATTCGTGAAGAGTTGGAACTGTTGAAGCGGTATTTGAGCATTCAGAAGTACCGCTTTCTGGATCGAGTAACCGTAAGTATTGATGCGGAGGAAAGCACGCTGGATTGCTTAATCCCTAAGCTTGTTCTTCAGCCTATCGTGGAGAATGCGCTTCTGCATGGTTTTGGCATCTCACCAGAGCGAGAGGGAAGAATTACGATTAAGAGCTATTGTCGCGGAGATTATGATGTCATCATTGACGTAACAGATAACGGTGTGGGGATTTCGAAAGAACAAATGGAAGCCATACATCAGCACGAATCTGAGGGAAATGTACAGGGTGGAACGGGTATTGGCATTAGCAATGTAAAAGACCGCATCAGATTGTCCTTTGGTGAAGAATACGGTTTATCGATTGTCAGTGTACCAGGGATATTGACCACGGTGGAGCTGCGGCTTCCGCAACGGAAAGAGAAAGGTGGACGGAACGATGGAATGGAAGATCGCATTCATTGATGATGAACCGCTTGTGCGCAATCACCTTCGATCTCTTGTGGAATGGGAAAAAGAAGGCTTTATGATTTGCGGAGAAGCGGGAGACGGCTTGCAAGCGGTGGAGTTAGTCAAGATGCAGCAACCAGATGTGGTGATTGTGGATATGAGCATGCCGGGAATGAATGGACTGGAGCTAACTCGATATTTGCTTACAGCAAACCCTCGTCTGAAGGTTATCGTGCTAAGCAGCTATGACTCTTTTGAGTATGTTCGGGGATCCCTCAGCTATGGAGCGGTAGATTATTTATTAAAGCATCGGCTTACCTCTGAGACGTTAAGTGCAGTGGTCGGTAAGGTACGCAGTCAACTTCAGGAGCAAGAGGCAGAGTTGAGAGTCAAAGAGCAGGCGGACATCGCTTTGTCACGATCTATCTTACGTGACCATCTTATGGGTGTAGAAATCGACAGGCGGCTACTGGTGCAGTATTTCTCAGATCATAAATGGAGCATAGATAAACCGCGATGGGTCCTTATGCTCGTACAACTTGCCCACTATGATGTGCTTACAGCACGTCTCAAAGAACAAGAGTTGATCCGTTATCTGCGGTCTGTGACAGATCTCTGCGAACAGGCAGCAGGAGGTTATCCTTGGGGTTGCACGGTAGCCATGGATCGCGGGCGCTGGGCAGTGCTGCTTTCCTGCGGCAAGGAGCGCAGCGAGAACGCAGTGGCTCAATGGATCGCCGCCAAGAGCGCACGCTTAGAATCATCACTGAAGTTGTACATGAATTTGGCGGCCACGATTCTTATTAGTCCGATTATTTCTTCACTTGATCATAGTCTAGAAGCGTATCAACATTTGGTCAAACAAGTAGAAGGACAGGCTCGGGAATCTGCCCGTGCTGGACTTTCAGTGAAAGGACCCTATGTAACCATTGGACACGAGAAGCGGTTGCTCGCCGCCATGGAGGCAGCCGACGCCCAAGAAGCAGTCGAAATCATCAAGGGGATTATGGGAGTTGAGCTGCAGGGGCAAGAGAAAACAGTACTTCAGGAGAAAGTGTCAGCAGAACTGGTACAGATTGCTGCCAAAATTGCCCGGAAAGCTGACATATCAGCCGATTGGATGGTGGAGGAGCTTTCAATCTTCCAGCGTCCGGGGCTGACGAACGAGCAGGCGCAAACTGCGGTATGCGGTATTTATAGAAGGTTAGCTCAGGAACTTCAAAGACTGAATCTCTCTACAGATCATTCTCGCCATGTCAGGCAAGCACTACAGATTATAGCAGCTCGATATCGGGAAGGAATTACCTTGGAAGAGACAGCAGAATTGTTGGGAATTACATCTTCGTACTTAAGCCGGCTTGTAAAGGAAGAAAGTGGCCGTACGTTTACGGAACTGCTGACAGGGCAGCGTATCGAGAGGGGCAAGTTGCTGCTGCTTGAAGGAGATACACCGCTCAAGGAGCTCCATGCCAAACTGGGATTCAGCAGCTATAGCTATTTTATCCGGGTGTTCAAAGAAGTTACTGGGGAAACGCCGTATGTCTACATGCAACGTACAAAGGAACGTTCCGATTCGTAACCTCTGCATAAATTTGATACGAAAGTACATAAATCTGAAATGCCTTCACTTTCATATACGGATTATAATCAGATCAGATTCCGACATGTAAGCCTTTTCAATAAAGGCTAGGGGAACCTATACAAGAAACAAAGGGGATGAAACATTGATGAAAGTAAAGACAAGAAAGCGAATGACGATGATGCTCGCAGCTGCCTTAGCTGTTTCGGCGCTAACTACTGCATGCAGCAATTCGAAAGAGGAAGCGGAGGCAACTAAGGAGAGTGCAGAAGTAGCGACGAACCTTACGCAAACTGGCTTTCCAATTGTGAAGGAGCCCGTCACCCAGAAAGTATTCGGTTGCAAAGACCCGAATCATGCCGATTGGAAGGATGTCCTTATATTCCAGGAATACGAGAAAATGACCAACGTGAAGCTGCAATTCGACCAACTTCCGTCCAATGCGCAGGGATGCGATGAGAAGAGAAATCTGCTCTTTGCAGCTAATGAGCTGCCAGATATTTTCCTTAGGGCCAACCTAACCAATACGGACATCGCACGTTACGGCCAACAGGAGAAAATGCTGATTCCGCTGGAGGGTTTAATTGATAAATATGCTCCGAATCTGAAGGGGATTTTCGAGCAATACCCTGAGGTTAAGCGAACGGTGACGGCTGCGGACGGTCACATTTACTCGTTGCCTAGCGTGCGTCTACAAAGCTCTGGCCGATCAGATAAAATTTGGATCAACAAAGAATGGCTCGCCAAACTCAATATGAAAGCGCCTACGAATGTAGATGAACTATTCACATTGCTCCGAGCATTCCGTGATAGCGATCCTAACGGCAACGGCAAGAAGGATGAAATTCCGCTAGGTTTACGGGAGATTGGGATGGTGTATTCCGCATTCTCAGGATCCTTCGGCTTGGAGCAACAGATGGGGTACCAGATTAACATTAAAGATGATAAGGCAAAAATATGGTTGGCAGATGATCGGTTTAAGGAATTGCTGCAATTCCTAAATAAGTTGTATAGCGAGAAGCTGTTGTGGCAGGATTTCTACTCTGGCGATCTACCGAAATGGAGAAGTAATTTGTCCCAAGCGCTAATTGGCATGTTCTTTATTCAGGCATCCGATCCATTTCTACAGGTTGAAAATCAGTTTACTGGGATGTCGCCGATTAAGGGGCCTCACGGAGATCAAACTTATTCCGCTACTGGACCTATTGCAGCGCCAATTGGAACTTTTGCGATCTCAAAAGAAAATAAAAATCCAGAAGCCGCTATTCGTTGGGTCGATTACTTCTATAGCGATGAAGGATCGAAGTTTTTTCAATATGGTGTAGAAGGCAAAACGTATACCATGAAGGACGGCAAGCCAGTTATCAATGATTCGATTAAAAATGATACCCGTGGCTTTATGGCAGCACTTGGTCAAGTGAATCTAGTGCCGGGCGGAAGTTTCCCGGGTGTGGTCTCAGACAAATTCGGCAACATCGTAGAGAATGATAAAGTGCTTGAAGTTAACAAATTCATTGAAAGCTACTTGCCTAAGACCGTATATGGTGCTCCTATCTTCGATAGAGAAATCTCGGAACAGATCATACCGATCAAAGCTGATATTGATAAATATGTGAAAGAATCAGTTGCGAAATTCATCATCGGAGAGTTGAGTTTTGATAAGTGGAATGAATATGTAGCTACTCTGAAGAAGATGAAGATTGATGATCTGGAGAAAGCGTATCAGAAAGCCTATGATGCTAAGAAATAATGGAGGTTTGCTGGGGAGTGGCGGATCGTATGCTGCTCCTGGCTCTTCTTAAGATGTAAATAGGAGTGTGAAGTCATGCAAGCGGAGGCTGCAAAAGCAACAACACCAACGGATGCTAGATGGAAGCCAAAGCATGTTCTATGGAAACGAATGCTAGTCCGGTACGAGCTCTACTTAATGCTTATGATCCCTGTCATTTGGTATATTGTGTTCAAATATGTTCCGATGTATGGTATCACCATTGCCTTTAAGGACTTTTCTGCGACTAAGGGGATTCTAGGGAGTCCTTGGATAGGATTGAAACATTTTGAACGCTTCTTCTCCTCCGTATATTTCTGGGATCTGCTGTGGAATACAATCTCGTTAAGTTTGTTTCAGCTGTTAATAGGGTTCCCGATTCCCATACTGCTGGCTCTGCTAGTGAATGAGATTCGGAGCCGATGGTTGCAGAAGTTGTTGCAAAATACAACGTATATTCCGCACTTTCTTTCGATTATTGTGCTGGTCGGGATGCTGAACATCTTCCTCGATCCCGATACAGGGAAGGTGAATCAAATCTTAACCATGTTTGGCATAGATACCATCAACTTTATGAAAAAGGCAGAATGGTTTCAAACGATTTTCGTAACGTCAGGAATTTGGCAGCATATGGGCTGGGGTTCGATCATCTATCTTGCAGCGCTCAGCGGTATTGACCCTACTTTGTACGAGGCAGCAAAAATTGACGGAGCTACAAGGTTCAAAAGGGTTCTGCATGTATCGATTCCAGGGATAATGCCGACAGTCATTATTTTGTTCATCCTGCAAATCGGTCAGTTGATGGATGTCGGCTTTGAGAAGGCGCTGCTGATGCAGAACCCGCTTAACGCCACCAAAAGCGACATATTACCGACTTTCGTATACAAGAACGGTATTCAGGGAGGGCAGTTCAGTTATACGGCTGCAGCGGGCTTGTTCAATGCTGTGATCGACTTTAGCCTTCTGCTGCTGGTGAACTGGTATGCACGGAAAAAGACCGATTCGAGTCTATGGTAGAGGAGAGAAGAGAATGCATACAACGATAGAAAACAAGCTGCGATCACGCGATGACAAGCTCTTCGATGCCGCTGTGTATATCATCACCGCTGTGCTGTTAATTATGGTAGGGTATCCCTTGCTGTTCGTGGTTAGTGCTTCGTTCAGCAATCCAATTGACGTCATGGAAGGCAGGGTATGGCTGTTGCCTGAGGGGTTCACATTGGCACCCTATAAGCAGGTATTTGAGAATAGTAGTATTTGGCACGGGTATGCCAACACCATATTCTATGCGGTAGTTGGTACCTTCATCAACCTTGTGATGACACTATTGGCAGCGTACCCTCTCTCCCGGAAGGACTTGCCAGGGCAACAATTTCTCATGTTTTTCGTTACGTTCACCATGTTTTTCAGTGGGGGATTAATTCCGACCTATCTTCTGGTAAAGAGTCTAGGTATCAATAACACTGTGTGGGCTATGCTGATTCCTGGTGCTATTGCGACCTATAATCTCATCGTGATGCGGAGCTTCTTCCAGAACAATATTCCTAATGAGCTGCAGGAGTCTGCATGGATGGACGGCTGCACGTATTTCCGAATGTTATGGAGTATTATCATACCCCTATCCAAACCAATTCTAGCCGTTATGGTGCTGTTCTATGGTGTAGGGCATTGGAACGCTTATTTTAATGCCTTAATCTATCTGAAGGATCGCGATCTCTTTCCGCTCCAACTCATACTGCGGGAAATTCTCATCCTCAATCAGGATGATATGGCAGGCGGTTCCGCTGGCATGTCAGAACGTGTGATGATGGCTGAAAGCATCAAGTACTCCGTCATCATCATATCGAGCGTTCCTGTTATGCTGCTTTATCCATTCATTCAACGTTATTTTGTAAAAGGTGTCATGATCGGTTCTATTAAAGGCTAACTTATCTCAAAGGAGTGATGACTGTGATTGTCACTTATACCAATCTCTTTCTTACTCAAAAGAACGGTAATACCACGATTACCGAGCAACTGGTGCCATCGCGATGGAGTCGTGAGAATGGAGGAGCATGATGGATAACAGACCTAATTTACTTCTTATCCAAACTGACCAGCAAACGGCGGAAACACTCAGTTTATACGGAAACCCTGTCTTAAAGACACCTGTACTGGAGTGCTTAGCCGAACGCGGTGTTGTCTTTGAATATGCTTTCTGTAATTATCCGGCTTGTTCTCCGTCAAGATCATCGATGTTTACAGGAAGATACGCATCTACCATCGGAGTCCAAGCGAACCATATGATGATTAATCCTGCAGAGGTCACGCTGCCGCAAGTGCTGAAGGAACACGGATATCAGACGGCAATCATCGGGAAGAATCATGCTTTCATGGAGGACACGAAGACGTACTATCCTGGTGAAATCGTGGATCGTGAGAAGGCTAGTGTGCTCAGACAAGTATTTGATTTCGTCCGGCTGGCTGATCATGGGCACATGGTTGACGGTTACCGAGATGATCCCGAATCCAAAGCGGCGCATGAGTGGTCCCAGACCTGTTGGTTGAGCCCTATGGGTCATGGAACTAATCCTGGTCGTCCGGAAAAATGCGGTACCTATCTTCTTGGGGATACGATGATTGATTACTTGGCGAATCAGCGGGACCCGAAGAAACCCTTCTTTACCTGGCTGTCATTCCCGGATCCACATACACCTTATCAGGCTCCGGAGCCCTATGCGAGTATGATAAATCCCGCCGAGGTACCGCTGCCACCCAAAGATAATTTTGAAGGAAAACCGGAACGACAGCATGTGGCTTATCTAATGGATGCAATGGATACAGCGGATGATGAGCTGATTCGCAAGGTTCGAGCGATACATTATGGCATGATTCGCTTTATCGATGATACGCTTGCTCGTGTGTTCGCAAAGATGGACGAGCTGGGCATTACGGATAATACCGTTGTCGTCTTTACATCTGATCATGGCGACTCGATGGGTGCCCACGGGTTAATTCAGAAGCATAACATGTTTTACGACTCCTTTACCCATGTGCCGTTCATTGTCGCAGCCCCGGGCTATCAGGGAGCCAAGAGAACGAATCATCTTGTCGAGCTGGTGGATATCATGCCAACTTTCCTAGACATGGCTGGCATATCGATTCCGCCGGGTGTTCAGGGCAAGAGTTTTGCACCCTACCTAAGAGGTCAGGACTACATACCGCGTGAATATGTGGTCATCGAGAGTGGTGAGGAAGGTGAGCCATTGCGTGTCTCCGATATTACAGTTCGTCCGGAACATCCGTTTGATGGCCGCTATTTCGTTTGGTGTGCCTACCGCGATGCATGGGTGGGGAAAGGCAAGAGCATTCGTACGCTGGAATGGAAGCTGAACATCTACGCCAACGGGGAGGGCGAGCTCTACGACCTCGTGAACGATTGCGATGAGCTGCATAATCACTTCGAGAATTCCGCTTTTACAAATATTCGTTCAGAACTCGAGCGCAAGCTGCTGTATTGGACGATGGAGAAGGAAGACCGCCTTCCTCTAAATGCTACAGTTAAGTTGAATTACTCAGACGTTAAAGCAAAGCATGCCTGATACACTAAGGCTAATGGAATATCAAAAGGACAGAGCGATGTGAGCTCTGTCCTTTTGGTATTGTGTTAGATATTAATCCACCAGTAATTACCGTGCCGGAGAGAAGTCCGCGATGCCTTTCAAAACTGTCTCGATGCGCTCTAATGATGCTGCATCCAGCGTGACATCCACAGCCTTCACGTTTTCTTCGATCTGTTCAGGTTTAGTAGCACCAATCAATGCGGAACTTACACCTGGTTGACGAAGCACCCATGCGATTGCGAGCTGTGCAATCGAGATATCGAGTCCTTGAGCAACTTGTTCTAGCTCATGAACGGTCTGCAGTACGCGGTCATTCAGATAGCTGTTAATGACCCCATTCACGGAATCGTTCGCAGCACGGCTATCGGCTGGAAGTGGTTGTCCCAGCTTATATTTGCCAGTTAGAATACCCTGCGCAAGCGGCGAAAAGACGACTTGACCGAGCCCCTTGTGCTCGGATACGGGTAGTACCTCGCGCTCAATATAGCGCTCGAACATGTTATAGATCGGCTGATTGGAAATCAGCGGACGAAGTCGAAGGCGCTCTGCGATGCTAGCGGCCTCGGTAATTTGTGCGCCGTTCCACTCGCTAACCGCGGGGTAGAGGATCTTGCCCTGCGCGACCAAATCATCAAGCGCGCGAAGCGTTTCCTCCAACGGTGTGTGGATGTCATACCGATGGCAGAAATAGATGTCGATATAGTCGACACCCAATCGCTTCAAACTCGCATCACATTGCTCCATAATGTGCTTGCGAGACAGTCCGCGATCGTTCGGGCCATCGCCCATCGGGAAATAGACTTTCGTCGAGAGCACATAGCTCGATCGTTCATACCCTTTGAGCGCTGCGCCCATGGCTTTCTCGCCTTCGCCACGATTATAAGCATTCGCGGTATCGAAGAAATTAATGCCGCTTTCAAAAGCTTTCGCGATGCAGGCATCCGCAGCTTTTTGCTCGGCAGCAGTGCCGTAGGTAAGCCAGCTTCCTAAGGCGATTTCACTAACTTTTAACCCGCTGCGTCCCATATTTCTATATTTCATGACTACAATCATCCTCTCATTTACCGTGTGTTGTAAGTATAAGGGAGGCAAGGTTGGCCGACAAGAAGGCACTATTAGTTCACTTAGTTACGTGGAGTTAAGTATTGGGTGGTACTCCCCAGTAACACTCCCCAGCTACGCCCCCCCTCCATTATCAAATAACTGGAAAAGCTCCAGCTAATCTTGTCAGAAATCGCCCATCTTACCAATTAGATGTAAAACATGCAGCTAATTCGCCTCACTATGCTCGAAATCCCGCATTTGGCCGAATTTAGATTTACTTTGTACAGTTAATCCCCATTACACGGCGAGATGAGCGAATTTAACTGGAGAAAATCCAGTTATTTGCGAATAGGGGCGGTGGTGGGGTGGTTTGGCAATGGGGACGAGGACGAGGGCGGCAGGCTCGGTCGAGCAATAGGTATGCAGATGGGTTATCTGACATATTAAAAAAAGATAAGTGCCCTTAATTCACGGTATCCCTCTTTCGGCTTGCCTACGGTACACTTCATACATAACAACGACGATAGGGTGATGGAGAATATGAGCTATTCAGAGGTCAAGCAGACGGTGAGCAAGACTCAAGGGCAAATGGCCAAGAAAGCAGGGATATTAACCTATTACAATCGCTACAAGGTGCTATACCTGCTGTCGATTCCGGGTATTATTTACTTTTTAATCTTCAAATATATCCCGCTGACGGGGTCGGTGATGGCCTTTCAGGACTACAGTATTTTCACCGGGATATGGAAAAGCGATTGGGTGGGCTTGGACAATTTCCGGCGCATGTTCGAGTACGCGGATTTCTGGCGCATTTTAAAGAATACAATGGCCATCGGCTTCTACACCTTGTTCTTCGCCTTCCCGATCCCGATCCTATTGGCGCTTATGATGAACGAGCTGCGCAATCAGATTTTCAAACGTTTCGTCCAGACGGCGGTGTACCTGCCTCACTTTCTGTCCTGGGTGGTGGTTGGAGGCATTGTGATCGAAATCTTGAATCCGACAAGCGGCGTTGTTAACTATATCGTGACGCTGTTCGGACATGAGCCGATTTATTTCATGGGTGAAGATTCTTTCATCCGGACCATTATTGTCAGTTCAAGCGTTTGGCGCGATGCCGGATGGAGTACCATTATTTATTTGGCGGCGATGAGCGGAATTAATCCAGACCTGTATGAAGCAGCACAAATGGATGGGGCAACACGGTGGAAACAGACATGGGCTATTACGATTCCTAGTATTTTAACGACGATTACGATCCTCTTTCTTTTGCAAATAGGTAATTTCTTGGATTTAGGGTTTGAACGTGTGTTCGTGTTCTTGAATCCTTTGAATAATGCGCAGGGGGATATCCTGGATACGTATATTTATCGTGTGGGGCTGATTCAGCGTGAATACAGTTACACCACAGCTATTGGCCTATTTAAGTCGGTCATCGGGTTCGTTCTTATCGTAACTGCTAACATGTTCAGCAAAAAAGCAACCGGAGAGGGTTTATACTAACCTACCCGAAGAAAGGAGATGCCTACGTATGTCTAACAACAAGTCAGCTCTGAATAAACCAAGTCCTATCTCCATGTTGAATCCGATCGGACTTATTGTGATCAGCTTAATCATGGTGCTGCCGATATTAAATATTATTGCCCAATCCTTCAGTGGACCTGTTGCACTCAGTGCAGGGAAGGTCGTCCTATGGCCTGTTCAATTTACGGTGGATAACTACATCACGGTTCTGAAACAGATTGCGATATGGCGGGCTTTTAGCATAAGCGTCATGATTACTGTTTGTGGAACGCTAATCGCTCTAATTATGACGGCTAGCTTAGCGTATCCACTCTCGAGAAATGAATATCGTGAACGCAAATATGTGTTGCTGCTCGTCCTCATTACGATGATTTTTCATGCTCCGCTAATTCCGAATTACTTGCTTGTTCGTAATCTTGGTCTGCTCGATAGCTTGTGGGCATTAATGCTGCCTGGTGCGATCAGTGCTTTCAACTTGTTCGTGATGCGCTCTTTCTTTCTATCCATTCCCAATGAACTGATCGAGTCTGCACGTATAGATGGAGCTGGTGAGGTTCGTACGATTTGGAGCATTATTTTGCCGCTGTCGAAGCCGGCGATGGCGACCATGAGTATCATTTATTCGGTGGCGTTGTGGAACAACTATTCGAATGCGCTTTATTACATCAACAATCGTGCGCTGTTCCCCCTGCAAGTGAAATTACGTGAGTTTGTCGTAACGGACTCCTCGGATTTAGCCAATACGGCTGGGGATATCGCCAATTTATCGCCTGAAGGATTGAAGATGGCCGTTATCGTTATTGCAACGATTCCGATCATGCTGGTGTACCCATTCCTGCAAAAGCATTTCATCAAAGGGATGTTAATCGGTTCGATAAAATCGTAAAATCTGTATAATAAAGATCAACTGAGCTTAAAAAACACAATGTTCCAAGGGTTTCTTTCACGATAAGATGATCACGAATCAACAACATATCGACTAGGGGGAAATACAATGAAAGCTTGGTTGAAAACGGGTCTCGTCTCAACGTTAATGGTGGCGGTCATCGCGGGTTGCTCTAATTCCTCAACGAGTACGACTGGCACAAGTGCAAGCCCAGCAAATCCAGCAAGCCCTGCAAGTTCAGCTAAATCGCAAGCACCAGTGAAAATCTCGATTTCCTTAAGCGACTCCTTAAATAAATACGCGCTCGGCAGCACCGACATCAACAATGATAAATGGGTAAAAAAGCTAGGGGAATTAACGAATACACAGCTCGATCTTCGCCTTGTACCCCATGCGGAGTTCAAACCGAAAACAGCTTTGATGTTCGCTAGTACGGATCTACCGGATGTCATGAATACGATTCAAGGGATGTTCCCCACGGGTCCAGATATGAGCGGAGCGATCAAGGGGGGATTGTTTATGCCGCTAGATGATCTCCTCAAAGAATATGGTCAAGATTTATTGAAAGCGATTCCTGAGCAAGCTTGGAACGAAGTGAAATATAACGGTAAGATCTATGCGATTCCTGAATATTTATCCAATGCAAGCCGTCGTGCCACGTTTATCCGTAAAGATCTGCTAGATCAAACAGGACTGCCAGCACCGAAGACCGTGGACGATTTCCTCAACGTACTGCGGGCCATGAAGAAGAATGGTGTAGCTGAACCATACGCGTTCCGTAAAGATTTTGTCTATTCCGACGTGATTTTTGGAGCGTATGACGTTATGCCGTATAGCACGATGTTCGAGAAAATTGGCGATCAAGTTGTTCCGAAGTTTTTCAAAGTGGAAGCCATGCAGAAAGCACTAACCGTCTACAAAACGATGTACGATGAAGGCTTGATGGCGAAAGATTTCGCAAGTCTTGACGGTAACAAATGGACGAACAATATTAACGCAGGCAAATCCGGGGTATGGAATCACAATGCGAACCTGTTGATGAACTGGATTAGTACAACGAAGCCTGCCAATGCCAAATCCGAAGTTGTCATTATTCCGTCCCCAGTCGGCGACGATGGTAAGGGCGGCATGATGAAATACAGCTACACAGGCGGATTATCCTACATCAATAGCAAGGTCAGCAAGGAGAAAGCCATCGCCATTGTGAAAATGATGAACTATATGGTGACCGAAGCGGGCGATCGATTCTTTAACTTCGGGATTGAAGGCGATACGTACACGATGCAGGATAACAAAGTCGTTTACAAACAACCGACAACGCCAGAAGGCTCTCTGGAAGAGCAGTTCCGTTCCGTCATGCTGCGACTTGTAGAAGATACGGCACTGAACAGAACACTTTTGAACACCACCGAAGATGGTAAAAAGCTAATTACACAATTTGATACGATCGTGACCAAAGAAGGTAGAAACGGGATCTCCTTCGCACCGGAGCTTACAACCACGGCGAAATTTACAGATGCAGGTCTGAAATTCTCTGATATGCCGCCAGTTATTCTAGATCATATGCTGAAAATGGTGTACGGCAAGGAGCCGATCTCCGATTGGCCGAAAGCGCTGGAAGATTGGAAAGCCAAGGGCGGTAATGAAATCATCAAGGAAGCTACTGAGCGTTACAACAAAAAAGAAGGCATCGTGATGGGTGACTAAAAAATAGCTTGTGCATTAGGTGGAAAGCATTTATTCTCGGGTTGAGGATAAATGTTTTTTGCCATAAAAGGAGGGCGGCTGGATGAAGCAAATTCTGATTGTCGACGACGAACCGCTTATTCTAAAAGGTATGGTTATCATGCTGAAACAGCATTCGCATACATTTGATTCGATACGCACGGCTAGCAATGGTGTGAAGGCGCTGCAAATGATCGAGGAATCGATGCCGCAGCTGCTATTTACCGATATTCGAATGCCGAAGATGGATGGGTTAGAGTTGTGCAAACAGGTGAATGAGAAGTATCCGTTGATTCAAAAGGTGATTATTTCGGGCTATGGTGACTTCGAATATGCCCAGGCCGGGATGTCTTACGGGGTGAAAGAATATTTATTGAAACCGTTTACGCCGGTCAAAATTCATGATCTGCTGACGAAACTTATTTCACAGAGTGGTCATGCAATTTTGTCCATTTCCAAGTATGAGGATTGGATTGAGAAAATTGTAGAAGCCATCTGGACACTGCGAATTGATGAGGTAGAAGCGCATTTGGAGGAATTGCGGTTATATTGCATGTCGGCGTCTACCTCGGATTCCGAGTTCATCCAGCTTCTGCAGGATTGCTTGCCTATGATCAAAAAGCGATTATCCCTTCGCAGCTTTCAACCGAGAATGGAAGAAGTGACAGATACAACAGATATGATGGCTTACTTCTTGCAGCTTCAGGAACAAATCATGAAGGTCATTGATGAGCTGGCGCTGCAGCGGGGGGGTCAGGATCTTATGCAGAAGGCGAAGATTTACATGGATGCCAATATCACGAACAGTCTCTCCCTAGAGGACGTTGCCGAATATCTCGGCATTACGCCGCCATACTTGAGTTTGCTATTCAAGAAAGTGTTCAAGGAAACTTTTGTACAATATCGCATTACCAAAAGAATTGAGCTGGCCAAGCGGATGCTCGAAATGCCGCATTATAAGACGAACGATATCGCGTATGAGATCGGTTATGAGAACTACCCGCATTTTTCCCGAATGTTCAAAAAAGTCACAGGCCTCTCACCGCTTGAATACCGGCATATGATGGGGATCAAATGATGAAGCCTTCGTTAGCTCGCAGTATTTTCGCGTATGTGGCCGCCATTGTCCTGATTACCGTCATGTCCATCGGCTTCTCTTCCTACTATATTTCCTCGAACAAGCTGAAGGAGCAGACGGAGCAGCATTTGACGGAAATTGTATCGAACGCGGTCAATCATACGGACTTATATTTGAAAAATTATGAGCGCGCGCATCTCTCTCTTTTTACCAATAGTTCTGTCAAAAAGTTCGTCGACGACCCGCCAACGGGCGATTACGAGTATTATCAGTTCACGGATAGTTTGATTGATAACGTCATTAATCCGCTTTTTATTAAGTCGCCGGAGATTATGACGGTCTATTTGGCTGATTATTTCGATCACTTGGTGTACTACGAGAATCCGGCGTTGAAGCCGATTGTAGATCCCGTACCTGCTTTTACGATGAAAGAGCTGGACAAAGAGACGGATCCGCAAGGCAACATGACCATTATTAGCAATAGTGTGTTCTCGGAGAGCAACAATCAATTCATTACCTTGGCGCGCAAAATTCATGGCGAAGTGTTCAATGAGTTCAAGGGTATTCTGGCGATTGAGATTAAAGCGGACGAATTTGCGACCCTGTGGAAGGGGATCAATTTGGGTCCAAGTGGATTTTTTGCCATTGTCGATAATGAAGGGCGCATCGTGTATCATCCGGACAAGCAGCGAATTGGTACGACCGTGAACCAGGCGCTGATGGCCAAAATAGAAGGGAATGACTTGAAATCTTTCAAGGATTCCTCGTTTGGGGAAGAACGAATGGTCGTAAGCTCTAAGTCGGGGTATACCGGTTGGAACCTTATGGTGTCAATTCCGACAGCTGACATTAATCGCCCACTATCGAGCATTCGTTACTCCGCCTTCTGGGTAGGGGGCATTACCTTGCTGCTGGCCTTGTTTCTATCCTACCGATTTGGACGAAATATTACGAAGCCGATTCAAATTTTGAAAAATGGCATGCGCCAAACCGAAAAGGGAAACTGGGTGAAAATCCCCCAGCTCCAAACGAACAATGAGCTGGATGAGTTGATTCAGCGCTATAATTTGATGGTCGTCTCCCTGTCAGAATTAATGGATACCTTGTACCGAACGGAGCTCAGCAAGAAAGACGCTGAATTGGAGCGACAGAAGGCGGAGCTGCAATCGCTGCAGCTGCAAATCAATCCGCATTTTCTATATAATACGCTGGAAAATATTATCGTCTACGCCGTTATTCAACAATCTACTGAAATTACGGAAATTGTGGATGCGATTGCGACGATGTTCCGTTACTCGGTACAGACACATATCGAAGAGACGGCAATCGTCAACGAGCTCAAGCATGTGCTGAACTACATGACAATCATGAAGCACAGGGTGGGGCGGGAATTCGAGCTGGATGTCAGAATTCCACCGGAATTCTTCTTAAAGAAGACGGCTCGTTTAACCTTGCAGCCGTTGATCGAGAATATTTTCCAGCACGGCTTCGCCGATGGGATCGAGGAGCATCACTACATTCGGCTGGATGCTTGGGCGCAGGACGATGATCTGATCATCGTCCTTGAGGACAACGGTGTCGGGATGACGCCGGAGCATCTTGCTTCGCTGAACAAGCAGCTGAGCGCCAATCAATTGGCGGAGGCGAAGCTGCATAAGGGCGCCGGCAACAGTGGCGGCATCGGCATGATGAACGTGCACCGCCGCATCCAGCTAGTATTCGGCGAGCAGTACGGACTGAGCATAGCAAGCGAGCTCGGCGTCGGTACACGGATCTATATTCGGTTTCCGAATATAGGGACGTGAGGGGGTGCGGGAGGGTGAGCCGTAGCCCTTCTATGAAAAACCCATGCTGAAACCTCAATGAAGGCCCCCACATGAAGCCCAACTGAGGCCTGCCAAATCGATAGCACACCCAAAGCTCCACCCCACTCTGGGGCGGGGCTTTTTGGTGCGACCAAATCGTAACGGAACGTGATTCCGCTATTTGATCAAATTCCCGGGATTTCACAGACTTACGGAACGTCGTTCCGCTAATGCCGTGAAATCCGACGGTAAACGGGCTCAAACGGAGAGATAGAGGAACGACGTTCCGTTTCTCTCCCGAAACCGCCCATTGAGCGAAGATAGCGGAACCACGTTCCGCAACTAAGCTCAAAGACTGCAACCATGGGTTACTCCAAGACACAATCCCATCCTAAGTAGATTATTCACACAAACCTTGCAGCAATGAACGACATGAACACCATCCACGAATGCACCAGTAGCTAAATGTACGGCGACCAAACTGTAACGGAACCACGTTCCGTTATTTGGCCGAATTCCTGGGATTTCACAGAATTACGGAACGTGGTTCCGCTAATGCCGTGAAATCCGACGGTAAACGGGCTCAAACGGAGAGATAGAGGAACCACGTTCCGTTTCTCTCCCAAAACAACCCATTGAGCGAAGATAGCAGAAACACGTTCCGCAACTTCCGTACGTAACCCCCCTCTGTTTAAAAAAGCACAATACTGCTTAAATTCGATCATATGTTTCAGCGCCACACCTCACTATAATGAGTCTTAGTTCAACGAAAAGGATGGTGAATTTATATTTATGAGCTTAATGATGGTTAGGAAAAGGAAGTTATGGAGTGGCCTGTTATCCGTATTATTGCTGTTATCCCTGAGTCTTTCCATCATGCCTACACCTGCAGCTCAAGCAGCAGGCCTCCAGTTAACGGAGGATTTCGAAAGTTACGGCAACGCAACAACCGGTTATACCTCACCAGTGGGCAGCACTTCGACCAGCACTCAGCCATGGAAATCAGTCGTCGGCGGAGGCACGAGTTGGTCCATGGACGAGGAAGGAGCGACCCAAAATCACTATCTAAGACAGACGGATGCGACTACAGGCGTGACGTATGTAGTAACGAATGATCAGTGGGGCGCAGCGACACCAGCCATTCAGACAAACGACCTTACATTATCCGGCAAACTCAAGGTGACTGGGGCGAACAGCACCTATGCGGGCCTAGTCGCCCGATACTCAGGTAGCGGAACGACCGCTACGTATTACCGTTTTACGATGAAGAAGAACTCATCAAGCTATCAGTTTTATCTCGAAAAAGTAACTGGCAACACGAAGATCAGTGTGCCCCAAACGGCAGGAACGCCAAACGCAAGCGGTGTATCTGTTGCGAACACGACGCTTAGCACGTCATTTGATAGTCTTGGTTACTTGCCTGTTAAGCTGCAAATCAACCAAAACGCGGATGGCAGCCTAACCCTCCAAGCTTACTACGGCAGCACGCTTATCCTCTCAGGCACGGATACGACCCCATACACATCCGGTCAAGTCGGCGTGTATAGTTATGCGGGGGCGACAGCTTTTGACGATATCCGAGTGGATCTCAAAACAGTCAATGAAGAATTCGAGAGCTATGGCAATGCGGCAAGCGGCTACACATCTCCAGTTGGTAGCGCTTCCACGAGCGCGCAGCCTTGGAAAACTGCCGTCGGCGGAAGCACAAGCTGGCAGATGGGAGAAGAGACCGTCGCAGTCGGACTCAATCACTTCCTCAAACAAACAGACACCACAACAGGTGTCACGTATGTCCTAACGAACGACCAGTGGGGAGCAGTGACGCCATCCATCCAGACAGGTGATCTCACATTAACGGGTAAGCTGAAAATAACGGGTGCGAACAGCACCTATGCTGGTCTTGTCGCCAGATACTCAGGCAGCGGATCAACAGCTACGTATTACCGTTTTACAATGAAGAAAAACTCGTCTAGTTATCAATTTTATCTCGAAAAAGTAACCGGCAACACGAAGATCAGTGTGCCGCAAACGGCAGGAACGCCAAACGCAAGCGGTGTCTCCGTCGCCAATGCAACGCTGAGTACTTCCTTCGACAGTCTTGGCTACTTGCCGATGAAGCTCCAATCAACCTTGAACACGGATGGCAGCCTGACCCTCCAAGGCTATTACGGCAGCACGCTTGTCCTTTCAGGAACAGATACATCGCCTTATACATCAGGTCAAGTTGGTCTCTACAGTTATGCGGGTACGACAGCTTTTGACGATATAACGGCAACAGCTGCAAGTGGATCAACATCAACACCGACAGCACCGAGTGCTCCGACTGGCGTAACGTCTTCGCTGCCTAGCACAGGTGCCGTGAGCATCGCATGGACAGCATCAGCCACTGCAACGGGTTACAACGTGAAGATGGCGTCCAGTGGGAGTGGACCTTTCACGACAGTGAACAGCACGCCGATCTCTGCAACGAATTATACGGTGACTGGTTTATCGATAGGTCAGACTTACTATTTTGTCGTAAGTGCTCTGAATACAGCAGGTGAAGGGTCCAACAGCACACCAGCTATATCAGCAATACCGCAAACCATTTCGAATCCGCCTGTTTCTGTAAGCAACTCGACCCAGCTTGTGCAAGCCATTAATGCAGCGGCCCCAGGTACGGTGATCGAGCTAGAGAATGGTAATTACGCGACCTTCAGCATTAACGGCAAACATGGCGATGCCAGCAATTCGATTGTGATCAAAGCGAAGAATAAAGGAATGGCTGTATTCAACGCGGGTCCAATCAAATTTACCAACAGCTCCTACATCACCATTCAAGACATGACGTTCGTTATGGACAGCACCGCCTCTAATTGGATTCGAATTACGGGTTGTAACCACATGCGAATCACGAATAATTATTTCCATTCGCCAAGTTCAGCGACAGATGCGACCAAATCCAGTTGGGTGTACATCGACGGTTGGAGTTCGCATCACAACCAAGTCGACCACAATTTGATGGAAAATAAAAAGGATCGCGGTAAATTTATCTTGTTCGATGGCAATCGAGACACCGTAGCGGGTACTTACGAAATTACCCAATACGATGTAGTGGAATACAATATTTTCCGCAATACGCTGCCTCGCCAGGAAAATGAATCCGAAGGGATCCGTCTCGGCGTGACGGATTTGGTGCATCTGAATGCGTATGCGACGATTCAGTATAACATTTTCGACCATGTCGATAGCGACCCTGAATATGTTTCTGTCAAAAGCGGCGGCAATGTCATTCGCTACAACTATTTCATTGAATCCCTAGGTGAAGTCTCCCTTCGATCGGGGAACGGTTCCAGTGTCTATGGCAACATGTTTATTGGAAATGGACGTGAAGTGCTTCCATCCAACCCGGATAGCCGAACGTTAGGTACGGGCGGTGTGCGCGTTTACGGTCAGAATCACAAGGTGTATAACAATTATTTTCAGGGGCTGACAGGTACGGAATGGGATGCGACGATTGCCTTAACAACTGGAGATAACGATAATCTGACGCAACCGATTCCAAGTAATAATCACTACATTGCCAAGAATATCATGATTGCCAACAATACACTCGTAGACAACAAAAGCGGTATCGAGCTGGGGTTTGTGCGTTACGGCATGGCTCCGCAAAATATAACTTTTGCCAATAATGTGGTGGTGGGGGGTCAGCAAGAACTTATTAAAATCATGACGCCAATCCCAGGCTTAAGCTGGTCTGGCAATATGATGTTCCCACAGCACGGTGTGCCACTCATTACTGGGAATTCGGCAGCACTTACGGAAACGGAAGTTAAAGTTGCCTATCCAATGATGAAGGAAGCAGTGCTGAATTTGAGTCAGGCCGATTATGCATGGCTTTGGACCTCAAGTGAGTACGACCGACTCAGATTCATTTCTTATAAAAAGCTTGCAGCTAACAGCCCCGCGATCAATAGCTCGGTTGGCAATTATGGCAGTGGCGGCGAACTTTCGTTCGTGACAGAAGATGTCGAGCACGAAACAAGGGCGGGTGTTCCTGATGTCGGAGCAGATGAGTACACCGCAGATCTACTGACGGATCTCACAGCGCCAAGCTGGAGCTCGGGCACGCCGTTATCCCTTGGAACTATTACGCCACGCCAAGTGACGTTGAACTGGCCTTCAGCAAATGATGATACGAACATTGTTGGTTATCGTATTTACCGGAACGGAGTGCTGTACGATACTACTTTTGCCAATAGGACTTCGTATACCGCAAGTGAGCTTCTGCCAGGTACTTCGTACACGTTTAAAGTTGAAGCGATGGATCAAGCGAGTCGAACAACAGTAAGCAACACGATCACTGCGGCTACGCCTGCTATGACCGGTATTACGATCTCAGGTGTACCCGCGAGTATTGCACTTGGCGGTGGGGTGAAGCAACTTCAGGTAACCGCTCATTTCGCAGACGCTTCAACGGAAAACGCAGCTGGGGCAGGAGTTGCTTTTACAAGTAGTCAGGGGAGTGTTGTTTCGGTATCGAGCACTGGCGGTATCACTGGTGTTAGTTTAGGAAGTGCCAATGTATCGGCATCGTATAACGGGTTTACGTCTTCCGCACAGACCATTACGGTAAAAACGCCGACACAAACAACGAAGGTTGTCGATGCAGATACGTACGTAGACAGCGTTACATCGACCAATGCCAATACGAACTACAGTACAACGACAACGATGCTGATTCAGACAGATGGCGGGAAACAAGCGGGGTACATGAAAGCAGCCGTGCCGACCTTATTAGGCACTGTCGATACAGTTCTGCTGCGCTTGTATGTGGCGACTGCACAAGCTGGGGCCGATCTGCTGCTGCATGGGATTGCCACGGATAGCTGGGATCCAACGCTGATTACTGCGGCGAATCAGCCCGTGCGAGCATTTACGGATGTGGATGGGGGTAATCTCGCAGTGAGCGCTGGCACCTACGTGACTTTTGACGTGACGAAGTATGTTCAAACCCAAACCGATGGCACACTCAGTTTCCGGTTATCGATGGTGTCAGACGATAATCCGGCTACGGTATATACCCGAGAATATACGGATATGAACAAGGCACCAACCTTGATTTTTACAACCATTACCCCGTAATTCAAACATAGAGAGAAAGCGTGGAGAGAAGCGATGCTGGAGAACGTGAAGTTTCATAATACTGCGGAGTTGGAGTCAAGAACGAATCTACCAGGAGTGAGACTGCAGCGGTTTCCGAAGCAGGTTCGTGAATCCCTAACGGAGAAAGGCAGAACCAAAGCTGCCGAGTCCAGCGGGTGTGAAATTCGATTTGTGACAGAGGCCGCGAATATCAGGGTGACGATGGCTGCGCAAGAAAAGGATGGACGTGTGCTCGTCTTCAAGGGAGATTTTTTCCATGCTGCCTATGAGTTAAAGGCTGGCGTCGTCACCACTTTACAATTGGAAGCACCAGAAAGATTCCTGGAAGTACCGGCAGCGTTACTAGATAATGTCGCGTTCTCTTCCAAGGTGTGGCGTATCTATTGCGACCGGTTTACGGCCATCTTTTATGACATAGATGCATATGGGTATGCGATTAGGCCTCCAGAACGTCGGGAGGTACCACAACTAACAATACTCGCTTATGGTTCCTCTATTACACAAGGGGCCGGCGCGTTGAGTCACTATAACGGGTATGTCCAGCAGACGGCACGCCGTCTTGGTATGGATATGTTGAATCTAGGTCTCAGCGGGTCCTGCTGCTGTGAGCCAGAACTGGCAGATCATTTGGTGGAGCGGGAGGACTGGGACTTGGCCTATCTGGAGTTGGGCGTCAATATGAGGGGAACTGTGAGCACGGAGGAATTTCAACATCGCGTAACCTATTTATTGGATGGCATTATCCGTAATCACCCCACTAAACCGATCCTAGCAACAACGATATATCCCAATCGGGCAACATATTTTAACGACAAGGCGCATTCATTTAGCCAGGCAGAAAAGCAATTTAATGAGGTGCTGCAGCGCTACGTGGAGAGTCGCCAACATGCAAATTTGACCCTGTTAGATGGGGAGCGGATTATGATTGATTTTACGTCTTTGACAAGTGATTTAATTCATCCTTCGGATTATGGACATAGTCGGATGGGGGAGCAATTGGCTGGGTTTTTACGACCTTTTGTAGATAAGTTGCGGGCTGCACAAGGTTGATCAACATATAAAAGCACTTAATAGGAGGCAGAAATCATATGTATGAAATTACATTAACGGGAAAAATTGCACTAGTAACAGGTTCGAATGCGGGAATTGGTCGAGCGATTGCTCAAGCTTTGGCTGCGAATGGAGCGAAGGTTGGCGTGAATTGTCTTTCAAACATAGCGCAGGGAGAAGAAACCGTGGCGGCCATTCGCGAGGCTGGCGGAGAAGCCATTCTTGTGCAAGCGGATGTGACGGATTCCGAGCAGATTGATCGGTTAGTGAACGAGGTTGAGGAGGCTTTTGGCGGCTCTATCGATATTCTTGTGAATAATGCAGGCCATTTGGTGCAGCGCGTGCCGAACACAGAGATGACCGAGGAGATGTACGAACGAATCCTGAATGTGAATTTGAAAAGCGCGGTATTTATGTGCAAAAGAGTGCTGCCCGGCATGAAAGCCAAAGGAGCCGGCCGCATTATTAACATGTCATCGGTTGCTGCCTATAACGGCGGTGGGCCTGGTTCTAGCATTTATGCGGCTAGCAAAGCTGCTGTGATGGCCTATTCGAAGGGGCTTGCTAAGGAAGTGGCGGCGAGCGGAATTACTGTAAATAATGTATCGCCTGGTTTCATTGGCAATACGATGTTCCACGCCACCTTTACAAGTGACGCTGCACGTCAAGCTACCATCGGTGGCATTCCACTTGGGCGTGAAGGCACACCAGCGGACGTGGCTGGTGCCGTTCTGTACTTGGCATCAGAGTTAGCTGGCTATCTGACGGGGGAAACGATTGAAGTTAACGGCGGGATGATGATGCGATGAGCGATGCCGTTAGGGTGGGGGAGACGATTCGCGCGAAGGTTCAGCGCTTAGCTTGGGCGAGCGAGGTGGCGAACTCGCTGAAGGAAGAGATGGATGGGCTGCTGGCTAGCGGCAGCCTGATCATTCCACTGGAGCCAGGCGGCTGGTGGCACCAGTATGTCTGTCCGCAGCACCACACAGAGCTGCTGTTCGATCCTTCCGTAGCCGATGCGACGCAATTTCATTGTCCGCACGGCTGTGTGGTGAGGGGCGCCGAGTACCGAGGCGCCTGGTTGGTGTATAAGCATCAGCAGCTCGCGCGGATCGCGCTGGGAGCTGCCGGGGTGTATGCGGCGCTGCGCGACGACGCCTATGCTGCGCTCAGCAAGCGGCTGATCGTGGACTATGCGGCGCAGTTTCCGGTGTATCCTGTGCATCCGGAGGCACAGCCGTGGATGCTGAAAGGACGCGCGTTTCATCAAGCGCTGACGGAATCGATCTGGTCCACGACGCTGATTCGGGCGTATGTGTTGTTGGTGGATGAAGGCGTTGTATTCAGCTCAGATGAGCAGCAGAAGGTAGACGTGTTCCTTCATCTATTGGAAGAGAGTATGCGTGCGTATCGTGGGATACTCATCCACGAGCGGAACAATGCGGAGAACAATTATACCGCATGGTTGAATGCGTCGTTGGCTTGTGTATATGCCGCACGCAGGGAGCGGCATGAGCTTGAGGCATTGGTAGAAGCCGAGGGAGGCTTCTGTCATCATCTCTCGATCGGCGTGAAGCCCGATCAGTTGGAGTTCGAAGGCAGCACGTATTATCATGTTTTCGTGCTGCGGGCGTATTTGATCTTCGCTGAGATGGCGAAGCGATGTGGAAAGGATCTGTACGCGAGCGAGGGATCGCTAGGGCAATCCATGCGCGGCATGATGGAGGCGCTCGCGGAGCTCGCCGATGACCATGGCGTGCTGCCAGCGCTGCACGACGGTCCGATGGAGCGGCTGCCCTATGCCCGCGAAATCGCGGAGGTAGCCGAGCAGGGGCTGAGCCACTATGCCGTGGAGGGCCTCGTGCCGATTCTGCGCGAGGCCTATCGGCAGATGGGCTCGGCCGACGGCTCGCGCAGCGGCCTTGAAGCACTGTTGTATGGCTCTACAACAGCTATCACGAATCCCTCCAACGTCCCTGCGGAACCGCGGGGCTCAAAACTCTGGCCCGCCTCCGGTTTTGTGATCGGCAGGCATGCGAGTAATCCACTGTCTTTTCTTGTGGATTTCGGCGAACACGGGGGCGCCCATGGGCACCTTGATAAGCTGCATCTCACATTGATGCATAAAGATCGAACACTATCGCCAGATTTCGGCGTAGTTCCGTATGGGTCCACGCTGCGCCCGTGGTTTGGTGAGACCACCAGCCATAACACGGTTTCACTCGGTGGTAAATCGCAAGCTGAGCATACGGGGCGTTGTGTGCGTTTTGAACAAACGGAAGCAAGCACCTACGCATGGTTGCAAAGTGATGCAGCCTACGAAGGGGGTCTGTTGAATCGTCATCTTCTTTTAACAAGTGACTGGTTGTTGGATTGGTTCGAGGTCACGCTAACGAATGAGGAAGACCTCTCTATCGAATGGTGGATGCATCCTGTAGTTGCGCCACAATCGAAGCAGCTGACTGAGCGTTCCTTTGCAGATACACTCCAGTACCCGCTTATTTCGATTCATGAGAACTTGGTGGACTTGCCTATCGTGGGTCGCTTTGCCCCGGAGGCATTGCATGTAAGCATGGAGTATCGGCTTAAGGAAGGTTCCGAGATTTCCCAAACCGCAATGGTGTTACCGAATCAGGAGTTGCTAACAGTTCAAACGACAGGCCATTCCATCGATCCTAGCATACCGTTGACGGCGCTACTGCATCGCCAGATGGGGAAACGGGCGAAATTCATTCATCTGTATCATGTTGGAACAGGGGCAATGTTCGAATATGATCCTGCCGAAGATCGATTAGGTATTACGTTTGAGGGTCGTACGACATCCGTTCACATGTCTCCAGAGCAAGGGCTGCTGATGGTTTAGCAGCTCTTTTTTGCTTATGGAAAGGATCATTACGGTATCGTTTTGGTCAAATTTGACACTGCTTTTATGGAGTGAGTATGATGGGACTAAAAAGGTAGGTGAAGCCCATGAATACACTGCAGAAGCCACGTAAGCGGGAAGAACGGTATGTTAGTAGTATGCTTGAAATTGTGGATGTAGCTACTAGTGAGCGTCAGGTATTAGCTGAAGTCGATGATTTGATTGAGGCACCGAACTGGACAAGTGATGGCGAACGTCTCATCTATAATCGGAGAGGCCTGCTTTATGCCTATGAGATTGCTACAGGTGAAAGCAAAGTAATCGATTCTGGCTATGCGGATTGGTGTAACAATGACCATGTGCTGTCCCCGGATAATACGCAGATTGCAGTGAGTCATCACACCGAGGAAGATGGGCAGTCACGTATTTATGTCCTTCCGCTAGCTGGTGGACAACCTGCCCTGATTACACCGATGGCGCCAAGTTATTTGCATGGCTGGTCGCCGGATGGTCGCGAATTATCCTATTGTGCGGAACGAAATGGCGTGTACAATATTTACACAATTCCGGTACAAGGTGGCGTGGAGCGTCAGCTCACAGATGTTCCTGGACTTGACGATGGTCCTGAGTATTCGCCAGATGGTCAACATATCTGGTTTAATTCGACAAGATCCGGCTTGATGCAGGTATGGCGAATGAATGTGGACGGCAGTGAGCAGACACAAATGACAGATGAGCCTAGTAATAATTGGTTTCCTCACGTATCCCCAGATGGGAATACGGTTGCCTATATTGTTTATCGAGAAGGAGATGTCGAACCTAATGCACATCCTCCGAACAAAGATGTTGAAATCCGACTGATGGCAAGTGAGGGAGGTCCCTCTCGGACACTAGTATCACTGTTTGGCGGTCAAGGAACAATCAACGTCAATTCGTGGTCGCCAGATAGTCAGAAATTAGCGTTCGTTAGCTATAAATTGAAGAGTTAGATAAATACAGTGAATTTCGATGATCAGGGCTAGTCATTTGTCAGGAATTCCCTTATAATGTCAATTAAGTGACGAAGAACGTCCCGTTCCATTCTACCAGAGTGGATGCGGGGCGTTTTTCTATTTATTTGGAGAGGGATGAGAATAATGAATGTTGTGGAAGAGCATGAAGTGTTTATTAAGAAGCATTTGGACAATCGTAGTGGGGAGAGGCGCGGTAGATTGGGGAGAGGACACGGGCACGGGGAAGCGCTTTTTGCCAAACAAATTTGGTGGACTTTACGTGGTGACTTCGAGAATCTCCATCCTGAGTATGAGGTGCTTGATTGGCGAGGCCGATCCTACTTTGCGGATTTTGCATGGTTGCCAGGCTTTGTGAAGCTGCTCATTGAAATTAAAGGGTATGCTTCCCATGTTCGCGATCTGGACAGGCAGAAATTCTGCAACGAATTGAATCGCGAAACATTTCTTCATGCGATGGGATATCACGTCATTTCCTTCGCTTATGATGATATTGAGCAGAGACCAGAGTTGTGCATAGCCTTACTGCGAATGGTGATGGCAAGATATCAAGCCAGTTCAACACCTACTCTACGGGCACATCTGGCAGAAAAAGAAGTCCTTCGTCTCGCCGTCCAGCGTGCCGAGCCGATTCGGCCGAAGGATGTGGAGGAGCACTTTGATATTGATCATCGGACGGCGGTCATGATGCTTAAGAAGCTCTGTTCGAAGGGAATGCTCACACCTGCATATAGCGGAAGCGGGCAGCGGATCGTTAAGTATGCATTAGCTGGAAGTGGCTTGCTGACTAACATGGATTAAATGGAAAATATACAGCTAATTCATCGAGAACGCATCGATTTATTCATTTAGATGGAAAATATGTACTAATTTTAGCGGAAACAACCCAAATTGCCGAGATGGCTGAGAATAGATGGAGTTTTTCCATCTATTCTCAATAAACAGTCTAAATTCGCTGAAATAGCTGTAGAAAATCCAGTTATTTGGTAACCTTGCTCCATGTAGCTATACTCTCACCACCCCCGCGCCCTCAGTCCCCACACAAATCAACAATCCCCCGCGCCACAGCCCCCGCACAAATCATCAACCCCAGCCCCCACAAAAAAGCAAAAAACAGCCACCCCAGTCATCTAGTGCCTGAGATTGGCTGTTCCTAATTATTTCTATCTGTTTCCGTATCCATCACAAACCCAATAGAAACGGTACAACCATATCGGCAATCCGTCGATGACCAGCCTCGTTCGGATGCAAGCCATCCGAAGTGAAGTGGGGCAGCGTCAGTTTGTTTAAGCCGCTTTCTGCGTATAGATTAAGCACAGGCAGTCCATACAGCAAGCCAATCTGCCTAATCGCCTCCACATAATCGACGAGACGATGGCCAGCAGCGTTGACATAGAAAATGTCATATTGATCTTTATCCCGCTGCAGCGGCGTCCACAAGCTTAAGCGACATCTCGGATTTTTCGTCAAAATGTCTTCGATCAAGGCAGCATAGGCTCCGTGAAACGTAAACACGTCCTTACTCCCTAACTCCCCGATCGGCTTATCTAGCCGGTAATCATTCACCCCAGCGAAGATGGTGACGCAATCCAAGGAGGAGTCGATGGTCCGACCAACATGCGTCGTCGCACCATAGTCACGATCACCGCCGGCTGTCATGGGACAGCCGCTTTTGCCATAGTTGATCACGCTCGCGAAGCCTAATGCTTCCTGCACGAACGACTGATATCCACCTGCTTCGGTGATACTATCGCCAAGGGTACCCCAGGTTTTTCCCGTCCATTTGTTAAGCAAGTGAGTGCGTCCCCTTTCTATTCATTCTCTGCTTCGTAATGTATAGAACCGACAGCGACTTCACGATCTGCATACGCCAGCCCTGGATTGTCTCCCAGATAGGCACCTTGCTCGATCAGTTTAGCTTGTAACTCAGGGATGGACACTTCACGGAAGCCAACGCCATTAACACTCGCCATTGAAGCAGCAATCCCTGCAGCTTCACCCATCGCAAAGCAGTTCGGCATAACGCGAAGCGAACCTTGCACCGGACGATCAGACGAAACGGAGCGTCCTGCGACGATCAGATTCGATTTGCCTTGCGGAAGCATACAGCGATAAGGCACGCCGTGGGATTTTCCTTTTGGCAAATGTTTAATTGTCATAGAAGATCCGGCATTCGCCAAATGGATATCGATAAAGTAGGAATTACGGGCTATATCATCCTCGAAGGTACGCATCGTGAGGAAATCATCCACAACAAGCGTATAATCGCCTTGAATGCGGCGGGTTTCGCGAATACCGATTTGATCGCCAGAATGAACAAGGAAAATATTCTCAAAGCCAGGCACGTATTTCTTCAAGAATCGGATTTGGGTATCAATTAACTGACGTCCTTCAATCGCGGCACGAGTTAAATCTTCTGCTTTGGTTCCGTCTATGTTGAAGACGTGACCGAAGTTAAAACCAACTACGGAGTTCGATACCCAAGCCATTCCTGAGACGCGTTTGCGACCTTCAGGCAGTTCCCCATTCTGCTGGGCTAGGGTGACGAGTTCTTCAAGTTGCGGATGCTGACCCGTTTCTGCGAGGAATTGAGTGAAACGATCTTTATCTGCGCCAGTCACGACGTAGCACATCGTACCAGGTTGAAGATCGCCATTTTCACCGCCGACTTGAAAAGGAACCCCAGCCAATGCCGCAAGATCCGCATCTCCAGAAGCATCAATGTAAAGCTTCGCTTGCACGACAGAACGGCCTGATTTATTGCTAATGACAAGACCGCTGATGCGATCTCCATCGAGCAGCACTTGATCAGCAACGGTATGGAAGAGCACTTGTGCACCGCTGGCCAGCACTTCGGCATCATAAACGCGTTTGAGCGTTTCTACATCGATTGGAACCCAGTCCAGCAAGTTCTCATACCGGTTAAGAAAGTCTTCTCCGGCCGCGCGTTTCATCTTTTCTAGTAAGTCGAGGCCGATCCCTCGAATAACAGGCTTTTCTCCATCGGTATATGGGCAGAATGCAGGAACAAGTGCAGCAGTTCCCATGCCGCCCAGATAGCCGCGTTGCTCTATTAAGAGGGTACTGGCACCATTTCGCGCAGCCGCAATGGCAGCGGCAATACCTGTGGCACCACCGCCAACAACGACGACATCGGGGGTGTGACTGACAGTTAGCTTTTGAGCGGGTATAGTTACGGATAAATTGGTAGTAGATGAGTGAGTCATTCGAATTTTCCTCCTAATGGGTGGACATAGGCGAGTCTAAGCACGGCAATATTTTTCGCATTCACGTAGTCAGAAAGCCTTTGTTTTCATTATAGATTGCTGTAACGAAGGAACTAGTTTAATTTTTGTTTCATCTAAAAAGTAAGCGTGATATAGTGTGCGTAAGCAACATGATGGAGGTGCAATACATCCGTGCCAACGCGCAAAGCAGTTACGATGAAAACAATCGCCATGGAGCTTGGCTTAACGGTACAAACCGTCAATAAAGCGCTGAAGGGCAAGCAGGGCATGTCAGAAGCGACCCGCCAACTCATTGTTCACACAGCCGAGAAGCTTGGCTATTACACGATGGACCAGATTCGCTCTTTAAGGCTGGATCATATTGCGCCTTACCCGACTGAGCGCCTGCGGTTTCTGCTTGTACAGACAGCGGAATCGGTATCGTATAACCGCTTATTGCTGGAAGGGTTGCAAGATCGCTTCTTCTCCTTCGGTCATCGCATCGAGCTGCTCATGCTACCGCAGCGTGTGAAACAAGACAAGATGGCCGTTTGGCTGGAGGAGGCAGGAATCCTATACGCAGACGGTATATTCATTGCGCCGAGCATTCTCCCTCAGGCGTGGGAAGCCGCGCTGTTCGATCTTCCTATTCCTCGGATTCTACTAAGTTTTCCACCATCTGGTGTCAAAATTGACAGTGTGATCTGGGATGTCTATGAAGCGACTTGCCAGGCTGTAGCTTATCTGCGAAGTGGGGGTCATGAGCGCATTATGTATGTTGGTGACATTCAAATGCAGCGAGGATCTATTCTGCGTTGGCAAGCATTCAACTATGCGATGCAAGCTTCTGGCCACACGATTGCACCGTCTGAGCAATGCATCGGCGCCCGTGACACCGACTTGCAGTGGGTCAAGCATCTCTCAACCCAAATTCAACAACACCAGCCAACTGCCATTATTTGCGGCATCGATCATGAGGTGACTGTCGTTTATGACACCTGCAAGGCCTTACAGCTACGAATCCCAGAAGATATTTCCTTAGTCGGTTTCCTCAATGAACAAACGGATGTATTACCGGAATTTACACGGCCGCTTCTCCCTATCTCGCAAACGGGATACCGTGCAGCGGATCGAATGCTGTGGCGGATTGCCAATCCGACATTGCCTTTTGAACATATTCGCATTCAAGGAGAATTCCATATCGGTCGTACAACAGCCTTCCGAACCTCACCATAAGATCGCACCAGAAATCATAAGATCCTCCTATGTCTCCTGGCTTTGTCCAAGTTATAATGGAGTGAACAGCTACTAGGGGGGCCGACACGAGATGTATAAACTTGTGATTGTGGATGATGAACCGACAGTTCGATACGGGTTAAGTAACTATTTTGACTGGAAAGCTTATGGGATTGAAGTTGTAGGTGAAGCTGATGATGGTGATGTTGCCCTTGAGGTGATTGAGCGTGAGAAGCCAGATCTCATCCTAACCGATGTGCGTATGCCCAATATGGATGGGATTCAGATGTCCAACCAATTAAGTGAACGGTTCCCTCATATCAAAATCGTGTTCGTCAGCGGTCACGATGATGCTGAATATTTGAAATCTGCGCTGAAGGTTAAAGCGGTTGACTATATGTTTAAGCCTGTCAATTTAAGCGAGCTGGAGATTGTTATTGAACGGTTAGTAAGCACGCTCAATACTGAGCAGCAAGAGCGCAAGTTCATCGAAGATATGCAGGGAAAGCTCATCCAGAGCATGCCCTTGCTGCAAGAGAAATTTCTTATGTCGCTCATTCGGGAAGGTGTTATTTACCCATCACGTGTGCAGGATCGTATTGATTTCCTTCATTTGAATTTGCCAATGGAAGGAGCCTATTGGGTGATCGCCATTCGTATTGATGATGCTAGGGAGGTTGCGCAAACTCGATCAGAGAGAGACCAACAGCTGCTGTCCTATTCGGTTCTGAATATTGTGCAAGAGCTGATTGAGCGAGATATAGATGGCTATGTTTTTGAAAATCAGATTGGCGAATTCGTAGGCATTCTTCGCATGCCTCAGGGGGAAGATCAGGAGAACTTGCTGTTCTCCCTGGCAGAGGAAGTTCGCGAAAGCCTTCATAATTATTTGAAAATCAGTGTAACCATCGGGGTAGGTGAACGGATTTCCAAACTTGCCAGCTTGCCGCAATCCTATTTACAAGCAAGGGAAGCGGCCGATCAACGATGGTTTTTAGGCAAAAATCAGATCATTTCGATGGATAATTTGGAACAAGCCGAGGAGAGTGTATATCGGTTTGATGCTTCACAGCAAGAGCGTATCGTCTCCTCCTTGAAGTCGGCAGATTCCATGAAAGTGCAGGAGGAACTGGCCGAGATGTACAATGCGCTGTCGCGTAATCGAGCAGATGGCATGGCGTATGGGCGCAACATCAGTCTCCAACTGCTGCTTCTAGCCAGCCGAGTCTTGTTGGAACTGCACGTACAGAAGCAAGATCTCGAAAGTAAAGAAAACGAGCTGCTGTCCAAAGTGTTTCAGCAAGAAACATTAGGTGCCTTACGCAGCCTTGTAGAAGCTCATTTGCTTCATGTATGTGAACGTATTGGCGAGAAACGGAATGGCAAATCCAATAATGCGATCGAACGAACGCGGGCGATTATTGATAAACGGTATGCGGAGAATTTGCAAGTAGGCGATATCGCGTCAGAAGTATTCTTGTCTACGACGTATTTATGTTTGCTTTTTAAACAAGAGACTGGGGAAACGATTAACGAATATATGACCAAGGTTCGCGTGGAGCGGGCGAAAGCGCTATTGAAAGATCCCGCTAATAAGTTTTATGAAGTGTGTTATGCGGTGGGGTATTCGGATCCTAGTTATTTTAGCAAAATATTCAAGAAGTATACGGGGTATACACCGAGTTCCTACCGCGAGCAAGTCATGTAAAGAGAGTAGGTTCCATCATGCATGTGAAGAACAGAGGCTGGGCATTTATTGCGATGATTTTCAAAAGCGTTCTAGCCGCGAGGCTGTGGTTGATCGCCTATGTGGTGTTAATCATAATACCAGCTTCCATTTTTCTGTACGCGTATTCACAACGATACTCGCACATTCTGGAAGAAGAAGTAACCCGCTCGATGCTTCAAACGTTGAAACAGGCTGAAATTAATTTGGATCACCAATTCGATAACTTGCGGGATACGTCGAATACGTTATTTTTAAATCCTAAGCTGATGCAGTATTTAAGTAATTCGACACCCTACAATGAACAAATTGATGCCATGAAGGAACTGCGCTATTTAATTGATAATGGTCAGACAAGTACGAATGTGTTCCGCGTGCGTCTATATGTAGATGAAAATAAGCTGTTCTCCCATGAACGAGTAAACTTCTTCCCGATGGATGAACTCAAGGCGCGTCCTTGGTATGAAGCTATCGTGAAAGCAGGTGGCCACCTCGTCTGGACAGGCGTGTATAATGAGAAATTTATTGATCGAGATGATGCTTATATTTACTCGGGTATTCGTCTGCTGCGCGATCCAGACCATTATGGAGATTTATCTGGCTTCTTATCTATTGATGTAGATGCGAAGACGCTTGATAATATGGTCTCCAGTATCGTCTTGAATAAAGATCAACGCGTGTTCATGATAGCTCCTGATGGAACAATTATTTACCATAGCGATAAGTCGTTACTGGGACAAAAGCTTGAATCTGATGCTGTTCTACAGGCGGTTGCGAGCAAAAATGAAGGTGTATCTCCCATTATGGAGGACGGTAATCAACAGTATGTTGTGTTTACAACGGTGGACGCCACAGGTTGGAAGCTAGTTGCCGAAGTTCCCAAGAAAGGCATTAACTCACGCGCTGCTTCGTTAAATCAATTCTCGAGTGTGGCTACATTAACTGGGGTGACCGTGTTATTCCTGATCCTTGTGTTCATCCTTCTAGCCTTTATTGTTCGTGGGATGAATCGCCGCGTTCAAACAGTAATCAGGGCCATCAAACGAGAAGGTATGCCGGGCCTCGAAGAGAGGTCTATCACATCCGATGGGGATTTTAATCTTCTAGAAAAAAGTGTTGACCATCTCATCCATCGTGTGAAAGATTTAATGGAGGAAACCTATAAATCGAAGGTTCAAGAACGTGAGGCTCAGTTACGCGCTCTGCAAGCGCAGATTAATCCCCACTTCCTCTACAATACGTTAGATACAATTAATTGGATTGCCATTGGGCATAAGGCACACGATATTAGTCAAATGATTGATGGGCTTGCTCGTTATTTCAGGCTTAGTTTGAACAAAGGGAGAGATGTCGTAACGGTTACGGATGAGCTGGAGCTGGCGAAAGTATACCTAGAAATTCAGCAGTCACGTTTTCCCAAAAGCTTCGAATTCGTGTTCGAGCTGGCGGGAAATGATGAATCGGACGAAGCCAAGAAAGTAGGGCCGACAATAGAATCATGTCTGATTCCCAAGCTTACTTTGCAGCCTATAGTAGAGAATGCGCTTCTTCACGGCATACGTAAATCAAAAGGGAAAACAGGCAAAATCACAATTCGCGCTTCCATAGAGGGGGAGGATCTGCTTCTATCCGTATCCGATGATGGGATTGGAATGGATCCTGATTTTGCCCAAACCCTGCTTACAGAACCTAGGCCCGCCATGCGAACGGATGGTTCTGGCAGTTCTTACGGCCTGTACAATGTCAATGAACGAATTCGTTTGTTCTCGGGGGAAGCCTATGGGCTAAGTATCGTATCACAGCTTGGAGAAGGGACGACAATTACAGCAAGATTTCAAGTACAGCGGTAAATCATAGAATCACGGAACTAACATCACCGAAATCATTATGCCTATCATCGAAAGGAAGGGTATGCTTGGTTACTGAGTCCATTCTGAACCAAGAATTAAGACCGCATATTAGATATACAGATCTATTGTATTTCAAACAGTGGCAAACGCATGCAAGAATGATAACGGATTATTTGCTGATCTATATGCAAGAGGGGACAGCCCAGCTAACCATCGATACGAACACGTATCTATTGAAGCCTGGGCAGTTCAGTCTGATCCAACCGGGAGTCGTTCATCAGCTCGAATCGGAGTCGCCAGTGACGGTCATGGCGCTCCACTTCGAGCTATTTCCATCAGAAGGCAAGGAGCGCCCTCCGATGATTATGCCGACGGATCGTGGTACGCATCCGGAATTGGACCTTTTGCAGCGAGATTTAACCACTTTTGCAGATATTGCTGTGCCCGTTGTATTTGAGTCCTCTAGGCATGAGTGGATGGTGGATGTCTTCCTGCAAGTTATTGAAAGTTGGAACCGACAACATGCACTTGCTAAACTTCAGGCCCATGTATTCGCAGCAGAGATCATTCTGCAAGTATTAAACGAATATACATCTCAAGACAGCCCTGAACACAAAGGCGCAATCTCCTTAAATTGGGTGCCAGCTTATATGCAGTATCGACTGTCCGAAGCGCTTTCTGTCGAGGAAATGGCTCGTAAAGCGTTTATGTCTCGTTCGTATTTCTCGATGATATTCCGAAACCAATTTGGCATGGGACCCCATCAGTATTTGCTTAAACTAAGGCTTGATTATGCGACAGAACTGTTGCGAGGTACCTCGATGCCGCTTCATAACATCGCCGACAGCTGTGGCTTCTCGAGCGTTCACCATTTTTCAAAAATGTATAAACTTCGATTCGGATGCCCGCCAAGCCATATAAGATCTAAGCAATGAAAAGACGTTTTGATACATATTTCAAGATTTTTGACAAAGCCAACGCAGTGATTTCGCTTTATAATGTTGCCATACACCAAGGGTTTGATGAGAAGAAATCGGCAATTCATTATAGAGTGAAAGAAGGCTGACAATGAGCAACCAACCAACTCATGCTTATGATTTTCAGAGAAGGATTGAAACATATGATTCGGCGGATGTCGTTGTCATTGGCGGTGGACCTGCTGGAACAGCAGCAGCAATAAGCGCGGCTAGACGAGGGAAGAAAGTTACTTTGTTAGAAAAGTCAGGTCAACTAGGCGGCATGGGGACGCTCGGGAACGTCAGTATTTTTATGCCGATTGGTAACGTCACTGGTATTTACAGAGAGATGATTGCGGAAGCATTAGCCGATCATTTGCCGAAGGAGCATGACGTATCCATCGCTCCACAATATTCACCTTTCTTACTAAGACAGTATTTAAATGAGAAAATGAAGAAGGAAGGGGTAAAGGTCATCTTTCATGCCGAGTTTATCGGTACTGTGAAAGAAGATAGAACCGTGAAGGCTGTCATCATAGCGACGCGAGAGGGATTGAAAGCTTTCGAAGGCAAGCAGTTCATCGACTGTACGGGAGACGCTAGAGTTGCGTTAGAAGCAGGCGTGCCGTATACGTCGGGAAGAGAAGAAGACGGCATGACCCAACCTATGACACTGATGTTTATGATGCAAAATACGGGCAAGCCCGTCCAGCAAATTTTGCCTGAAGGATGCTACCATTACGAAGAAATATCAGACTTACCTCAAGGTCGCAGGTTATATTGGGAGCGGAACAATGACGGCACATTGCTTGTAAATATGACGCGTGTCAAAGGCAATGGCGCGATAATCGAAGATGTTAATTATGCAGAGACTGAAGCGTTGAGACAGGTGTTTTCCGTCGTCAATTACTTGCAGCGCAACGGATTTGAAACTTACGTGCTTTCTCATATCGCGAATCAAGTCGGTGTCCGAGAGACTAACCAAATTCAGGGTCTCTACACCTTAACGGAGCAAGACGTTGTGCGCGGAACACGTTTTGGGGATGTGGTTGCACAAACCAACTACGAAATCGATATCCATAGTCCTGATGGTCAAAAAACAACAGATGAGCGGAAGGTCGATGGCTATGACATTCCTTACCGGTGCATGATGACAGCGCAACTGGATAACTTGCTGGTCGCGGGTCGATCCATATCAGCTACGCATGTAGCCATGTCTTCCATGCGGGTGCAGGCAACATGTTTCGCGCTAGGGCAAGCCGCAGGAATCGCGGCATCCATCGCTGCGGACGACAGTTGCTCTGTCCAGGACGTTTCGATTGAAACGCTTCATAGCGGACTGAGCAGTCAGAATGTTGTCTTTTATAAGCAAGAGCTATTGTCACATTAAAAAGAAGTAAATCCTAGAGCATTTCTCGCTTGGTGAGAAATGCTCTTTGTTTTGTCCGAAACACCATAAAATAGTACCAGAAACACAAAGATCACCATCTACAGATGATTATCTAGAGTCCCTATAATACAAATATAACAACTTGGAGGTGAACGCGAGATGAGTGTTACAACAACAGAATTGAAACAAGGTGTCGGAACGGCGAAGGTTAGCAAGAACAGGTGGAAGCTGTTTATAACAAACCTAGATCTCTATGTTTTGCTTATTCCGGGACTATTATTTTTACTGCTATTCAAATATACGCCCATGTATGGGATTATCATTGCGTTCATGGATTTTAACATTTTCGACGGGTTTACCGGAAGTAAATGGGTGGGATTGGCGCAATTCGAGAAATTAATCCATTCCGAAGAATTCATGCAAGTATTTGTCAACACGCTCTTAATTAGTTTGTACAAGCTTGTGCTGCTCTTCCCAGTTCCGATTATCATCGCGCTGTTGCTGAATGAAGTTCGTAAGAGCTGGTTCAAGCGTACAATTCAAACGATTATTTTTCTGCCGCATTTCTTATCATGGGTTATTATTTCTGGATTATTCATTACGATACTTTCCCCCAGCGGTGGGTTGATCAACAATGTGATTCAATTTTTCGGTGGTACCTCGATATCGTTCTTCCTAGATAATCACTACTTCCGAAGCGTACTGGTGTTTACCGCAGGTTGGAAAGAATCCGGTTGGAACGCAATTATCTTTATAGCGGCGATTGCAGGCATTGAGCAAGAACAATACGAAGCAGCATCCATTGATGGAGCTGGGCGAATTCGCCAGATGATGCACATTACCCTACCGGGTATCGTGCCAACGATTATCCTAATTCTAGTCTTGCGTCTGGGCTACTTACTCGAAGCAGGTACGGAACAAATTTTGACCATGTATAATTCCGTTGTTTATCAAACCGGTGATGTCATTGGAACTTATGTGTATCGAATAGGTTTAGGACAACAAGATTATAGCTTTAGTACAGCAGTAGGTTTGTTCAATTCCGTAATTGGATTCCTCTTGATCGTGTTGGGTAATGAGCTCAGCAAAAAAGTGGTCAAGCGAAGCATTTGGTAGGAGGTGCAGCTATGAAAAAGAAAACAATCGGCGATTGGTCCCTAGATATCTGCGTATATGTTGCACTGTTATTGTCTAGTGTGCTTACGCTATTGCCAATGCTCAACGTATTATCCAAAGCATTGAGTGATGAAACAGCAGTCATCTCGGGTAAGGTTGGCATTCTGCCTGTGGGTTTTCAACTAGAAACGATGAAATACGTCGTATCTTCAAGCCAGTTTTTACAATCGATCTCGGTATCCCTGATTGTCATGGTTGTCGGGACAGTGCTTGCCATTATGTTGACAGCTCTGACAGCGTATCCCTTATCGAAGAAACATCTGCCAGGCATTCCACTTGTGTTGCTCTTGTTCATTTTTACAATGTTGTTTAATGGCGGCATCATTCCGAATTACTTACTAATGAAAGAACTCCATCTCATCAACAGTTTGTGGTCCATCATGCTGCCTGCTCTGATCAGCGTGTTTAATCTATTGGTGATTAAGAGCTATTATGAATCTTTACCTGAAGCGTTAGAGGAGTCAGCCAAAATGGATGGCGCTCGCAATTTCACCATTCTATTCCGTATCATTCTTCCGCTCAGTACACCGGTAATTGCTACAATTGCGCTATTCTATGCGGTGTATTTCTGGAATGACTACTTTCATCCTATGTTGTATATTTCCAAAGCAAGTTTGAAACCATTGCAATTATACCTAAGGGATATTGTCATGGATGCAGACAGCTCGACTGCCTTGAATAGCAGTGTGGACGATATGATGAAGATTTCACCTGAAGGCATACGATCGGCGACGGTTATTGCTTCTATTATTCCAATGCTGCTCGTTTACCCGTTTCTCCAAAAGCATTTCGTCAAAGGTGTTCTGATTGGTTCAGTGAAAGGCTAGTATTTGCGTTAATGCCTAAGATGATTCATCGCCGGCTTAATGATATGATTACACAATGAACTAGGGAGGTTTTTGTATGTTGATAAAAAACAAAAAGCTGATGCTCGTTTCGCTTACAGCTTGCTTGTCTGCTTCATCGCTCGTTGCTTGTTCCTCAGGTGGGACTAGCTCAAGCAGCACCACTTCACCAACATCAGCAGCAGCATCATCAGCAGTACCAACGGCAGCGGCAGTAAAACCACAACTAAAGGCTCTGCAAATTTGGCAAAAAGATGATTACAACACGTACCCTGTTGCCACCTATTTGGAAAAAGCTACGGGTTATAAAGTCCAGTATGACATGCTTCCACAGGATAAACCCCAAGATAAACTGAGTATCCTGATTGCTTCAGGAGAACCGTACGATGTGGTGACGACAGCAGGAACGACAGATTTTAAAGCGATTTATTCCGATTATGCGAAAAAAGGGGCATTAGTTGATCTTGGACCGCTCATTGATAAATACGGACCGAATATTAAAGCGGTGATTGATCCTGAAGCTTTAGAGGCAGCCAAGGTAGATGGCAAACTGTATGCGATTCCAACGAAAAGCACACGGACCGTGAACACAGACCTGTACATTCGCCAGGATTGGCTGGATAAAGTCGGACTGAAAATGCCGACAACACTGGATGAATTTGTAGTCGTTTTGAAAGCGTTTAAAGAGAAAGATCCAGGCGGGAATGGCGATACGAATATTCCTTTAACCGTCGGTGGTGATTCATCCTTTATTGCCAATATTGTTGGCGCTTTCGGTATGCCGAATTTCTGGAATGATGTGAATGGGAAATTAACACCACGTGTGTTGGACCCGGCCTTCAAGGATTATGCAACCTTTGTAGCTGATTTATTTAAACAAGGTTTAATTGATAAAGAATTTGCCGCCAATAAGGCAGCGACGACGAAAGAGAAATTCACAAGCGGTAAAGCGGGCATCCTGATGATGAACTGGTCCGATGTCCCTACGATTGCTGATGCTTTAACGAAGAATATCCCAACTGCGAAAGCAACGTTTATCCCTGCTATGAAAGGCAAAGATGGTAAAGCAGGTCTATCTGCTTCGAAAGGCTTTGACCGTATTACCTTTATCCCCAAAGCATCCAAGCATCCGGAAGATGCCATTAAATGGATGAATGCGAAGCTGGAGAAAGATACGTTCAGAACGATGGCAATTGGCGAAGAGAATAAACATTACACGCTCAAAGATGGTGCCTATACACCAATCCAACCGATCTTTACCGATGAGCGCAATCAAGCGAATAACTTCTTGACGGGAACAGATGATACCAATTACCCGATTTACTGGCAGGCACGTGTACGTAAGGATATGCGTCTGTACGATGGCTGGAATCTACTGAATGGATTAGCGCCTGATGCAACCAGAGTAACAGACCTTCTAGGTTATGCGCCGTATATGACAGAGTTCTCCAAGAACTTCCTGAATTTAAATACGCAGTCTAACGATTACACAACCAAGTTGATCTTTGGTGCTGAACCGTTAACAGGGCTTGATGCCTTTATTGCCAAATTCAAATCCTCTGGCGGAGATGCTAGCTACAAAGAAGTTAATGAGTGGTATGCAACTGTGAAAAAGTAAGTCACCATCATGATATGACAATAAGAGGAGAACTTGCTTGCAACGACTGGCGTAGGTTCTCCTCTTATCTGTGTTTTCCTGCAAAGCAAAGTGAAAGGGGGAGAATGCCGCAAAATAAATTTATTTGTTATTGCGATAAATGTTAACGCTTTCATACTAAGGAGGTAGTTCAATGTTTACAATGTCAAGAAAATTTGCCGGCTTGTTGGTAGTGCTCGCCATCATAATCATAGGTTTGTTACCCCGAACGGCTGGAGCAGCACCGGCTACGATTCAAAATTACCCAATGCCATCTATCTATACCGCATCCAGCGTATTTTCATTGAAAGCGGATAGCCAATCCGTTCCTGTAATTAGCTATAAGCCTGACTATGACTACGCGCAATTTTCCTTTAACGGCACGGTTAGTATCGAGGTTACCTATAATGTGCCGATTACCTCTTATTCCATCAGTCCATTGGCCAAGAACATCCAGGGGACAGTCAATGGGAATAAACTAACGTTTACCCTTTCCTCTTCAACCTATGTGATCGTAACGATCAATGACCAGACGAAGAAGATTGTTATCGCAGCCGATCCCTTGGAGACGAATATTCCGCCGTCAACAGGTTCCGGGATATATAACGTAACCAATGCGCCGTACAATGCAGATAATACGGGCACTTCACTGGCATCGAACGCGATTCAGCAGGCGATTGATGCGGCGTATCAAGATGGTGGCGGCATTGTATATGTTCCTGCCGGGGTCTATAAGAGTGGGAACCTGACTCTGAAAAGCAATGTGACCTTTTATCTGGCCGGAGGCGCTGTCATTCTCGGAACCGGCATGGGCGAAGATTATGTCATTGATTTTCGGAAGGATTCACGAAATGCGGATGGTACGTATTTTATTCGTACAGCCGTAAACTCCAGTAATATCACCATACGGGGACGGGGAACCATTGATGGCAAAGGCATAGCGATGCGCGAACGTAAAATGCCAGCACCGAACAAAAATGAGGGACTCTTAAATAACTTGATAGTCCCGCTCGCAACCACGAATTTCAAGTTTGATGGTCTTATCTTGCGGGATGCTGGTTTCTGGTCGTTCATGGTTGTTCGTTCCGACAATGTTACCATCCATAATCTTAAGGGATTCCAAGACCTATACAAAATCGAGAATGATGTTATCGATATCAACGAGAGTCAGAATGTGCTTGTTAAACATTCGATTGCCATATCGGACGACGACACGTATTCCACGAAAACCTGGTTGCAGACGGGTATGTCTAGTGGATGGCCTGGCGCACTTGAACATTTGGAAAATGTCGTTTTTGATGATGCGTTTGCATGGACCAGATGTGCAGCTTTCAAAATTGGTCAAGGGGTAGCCCAGGCGCAGATCGGGGTGACCGTCCGCAATTCGTATGTGTATCAAAGCGCAAGGGCATTGCTGATTGATCATGGCTACACACTTAATACACTGCCAGAAGAAGGTTACGCGCAAAATATTACGTTTGAAAATATCGATATCGAACGAGTAGGGATCAATCAATTCGGGAATCATTGGCTTACAGTTAGTACTAGTACTTCCGGCAATGTAAGCAATGTTGTGTTAAAGAACATTAATCTTCGCGAGGTGGGATCTGAGCAATCCAGACTTTCCGGGAATGTTACCAAAGGCGGAATGGTAAATGGTGTCATGTTCTCCGATGTTTATGTGAAAGGCAAGCTCGCAACTAATCTGACTGACTTGAAGGTTAGCGTAATAAATGCCAATGTAAGTGGCATCCTCTTTGCTAATACCAAGCCGTTGTTCAGCGACAATTTTGAAGACGGAGATATGGCAGGGTGGACATCCGTTACAGGCAGCTGGACCGTACCAACAGACGACACGAGTAAAGTACTGTCTAGCGGCAGTCAGACATCAACATCTCTGATTACTGCCAATGCAGGAAGTTCATGGACCGATTATGCGTATGAGGCCAGAGTGGAAATGGGGATTACCAATGCCAATGCAGGCGTTGTCTTCAGGGTCCAGGATGCCAATAATTATTATATGTATCGCATCAATGCATCCAATCAGAAGTTGGAGTTGTATAAATCCATCAATGGAGTAATGACGCTCGTAACGAGTACCCCCTTCGCAGCTATAGAGAAGCAGTCGTATACCGTTAAGGCGGTTATAGAGGGGAACAAGATCTCTTGTTATGTGGATGGAGAGTTAAAAATGACGTGGACCAATCCCGTAACGGAATTGACTACAGGAGGGATCGGATTCCGCACCACCTCGATGGGTGTCCATTTTGATGATGCGATGGTTTACCCTATTGTTCCCTTGAATGATAATTTCGAGGATGGAAATATGACCGGTTGGACGTCATCTTCAGGATCATGGAGTGTGGTAACAGCAGATACGAAAACCCTGCTACAGAGTGCTTCGGCCACTGCACTTATAACAGCCGGTGATTCATGGACAGACTATACGTATGAGGGCAAAGTGAAAATGCCGATCACCAATGCCAATGCAGGCATCGTCTTCAGGGTGCAGAATGCAGATAATTATTATATGTATCGCATCAATGCAGCGAATCAAAAGCTGGAGTTGCATAAAGCTGTAAATGGACAGCTGACCTTAGTATCCAGCACTTCTTTCGCATCTCAAGCGAACCAGTGGTATACGATCAAGGCTTCCATCCAAGATAATACGATAAAAGGTTATGTAGATGGCGCATTGAAGACGGAATGGACCAATCCTGTAACGGAATTAACAACAGGAAGAATCGGATTCAGAACCACCTCAGTAAATGTATCGTTTGATGATGCTTTAGTTGTATTTTCCAACTAGTATCGGTCTAAGGTCACAAAGGAGCTGCCCCTTAAGCCATGTAACGGCTGCAAGGGACAGCTCCTTGTACTGTCTTATAGACAACTATATAATCGGAGAAGAATCGTTATTGCCAGGAGGAACCTTATTTATGACGAAGTCAGATTTACACCGATCCGGCGTCATTTATGCGAATTATTCCACACACACGAAGCCTCACTCCGTTAAGTATGGAGATGGACTGACCTTCTATCTATTTCGGTTGCAGGTTGAAGGAACATGTCGCGCGCTAGTGGATGGGAAATATGAGACTATTATTCCCGGAGACCTGCTCATTTATCCGCCGGATCAGCCATACGAACTCAACGTGCAGCCCCGAAGCGCACCGGAATCGGGTGCGGTCCAACCCGTTGGAGACTATTTCCTAGCTGGCAACGGGGAATGGCTAGACGCATGGTGGACTAACAAAGGCTTGCCAACCAAAACCAATATCGGTTTCGACGATACAGTCATTACCTTATGGAAGCATATAATTAGCGAAAAGAAAAAAGTCATGCAGAACCATGAAGAGATAATGGACTATCTATTAAGGGCACTATGTTTGACACTGGAGCAAGTGATTCAGATCAAGCAGCGCACGAAGGGAGCGGACACCGCGTACAAGATTAAGTTATTCATAGAAAATCATGCCCATGAGTCACTCAGTTTGGATACGATATCAGCCTCCGTCGGATTAAGCGTCTCTCGCTGCTCATATCTGTTCAAAGCTGCTTTTGGCCAATCCCTGTTCGCCTATTGTATTGATGTTAGGTTAAAGCTTGCACAGCAGCAGGTGCTGTATAGCAATCTGTCATTGGAGCAGGTTTCCGAGAAGACTGGCTTCCAGAACTACCCCCATTTCAGCCGGGTGTTCCGCGAACGCTTTGGCCATCCCCCAGGAGAATATCGGCGTAAATTTGGATTCCAGTTTAATCATGAGTAGTGAGTAGTGAGTAGTGATGCAGGTATTACATGTCTGTATACAAGACCTGATTTCCTTGATCAAGCAGGGCACGAAGTTGCTCATATTTCACATTTTGAACGATGCCGTCCGCATCCAGCGCCAGTGCAGCTGCCATAGCAGCCGATTGCCCTAGGATCATAAATACAGGCTCCATTCGGATAGAACCGTAGGCGGCATGGGTAGCAGAAACGCATATCGGTACGATGAGATTCGTGCATTGGTCTCGTTTCGGTACAATTGCCCTATAGCTGATCGGATAAGGCGCTTTTAATTTTACATAGAAACCGCCTTCCGTGCTTACATGCCCGTCTTCGTTTACATAGTATTGAGTATGGTGGGAGTCCATCGCAAAGGAACCCATTCCTATGGAATCCGGCACCTCATCTTCTAGTCTGACGACATGCTCTGTTACCACATAATCGCCAATTAATCGGCGGGATTCTCTGACGTAGAGTTGTGGCGTCCAGTGACTGTTCTCGATAAATTCATCGAGCGGCAAGCCCCACGGTTTGTAGACGGCCCGAATTTCTTCTGGCACACGGGGATGATTCTGGATGGTCCAGACATAGCCTTGTTGATAGCGTCGATGGGCCTTGAATAATTCTTCCCGTGTACGATAATCTGTCTCTGCATAGTTATGGTTCATACCGTTGTAATCTGTGGAAATGCCACTGTTGTTATTGGAATCCGTCTTATCCGGCGAAACCATATTTAATTTAAAGAATTTTGTGTTTTGCCCTTGCTCGATGGCACGGAACAAAATCTCATAATCGGCTTCGTTATATCCCTCAGGCTTTTCGATCTCCAAGCGGTTGTCCGGATTGTTGGTCAAACACATGCGAAAATTATAGGCTTGAAGCTTGTTGTCACCATCGCCAGGTTTTCCGCCGGGGTCTGGATTGACACGCAAAAGCAAGCCACTCGAGGGCACTCCTTTAATTACATACGGGTCGATTCCGCTGGGAAGTTCATTAAGTTCATCCCCAGGATGAATGCCGTTTAATGTCTCCCCGTATTGTGCGTTCGACTCCCGGCCAACAACATACGATACGCCTGCTTTGCCCATCAGATCTCCTTCATACGAAGCGTCAATAAACACTTTGGCTGTATATAAAATCCCGGATTCCATCCGAATGGAGACGATTTCTGATCCTTGCTTTGTCACGCCATCCTTTAGTTCGAGCCTTTCCCCGTAAACGACTTCAATGTTGTTTTCGGCCACCATATCCTGCAGGACTTCGAGCGCTACTTTGGGTTCGAAAAGCCAACAAGCCCCGTCTTGCGAATATTTGCGAGCTACGCGTTTGTAGAACTCCAAGGATAAGCCACCGATAGCTTGCTTCATTCCCACATCCGTATCTCCCAATCCTCCGCTGGTCAAGCCGCCGATTCGTTGACTTGGTTCGATCACTACTGTGCTCTTGCCCATTAATTTCGCTTGAACGGCTGCGATAATGCCTGCTGCTGTTCCTCCGTAGATTACAATATCATACTGTTTCTCTTGGTTCACTGTACTCATCCTCCATCACGATGTGGCTTACAAGTATTATTATAAAGCCGTTACTCGTTTGCAGAGAATGATAGATCTTCCTCTTATACTTGATGAATCTTACTGTTTTAAGGGATGCTGTGTCATAAGGAATGGTAACGCTAGGGCATTCATTGCACATATTCTTCATGCCACAAATTTATGCTATAGTAGAAGGAGCGATTTGTGAAAACGCTTTATCCGTTGGTCTATCCATCTTTCTGTCAATGTCCATCTGTCCCTTCATCCATCTATCAACCTTCACCCACCCTATCTTGCAAAGAGGTGTTCCATGTTCAACATCCGAGCCAGGATGAGCACCATCTACTCCCGTATCCTCATCTTTAACATTTTGCTGGTGATCGTCCTTTCATTGGTCCCTCAGCTCATCTATATTCACTATTTTTCGAATGCCTACAACCAAGAGATTAACAGGCAGAGTACTCAAGATGTCAGCAAGTTAAAATATGCCGTGGATGAAACGATTCTGGATCGCGTCATCCGATTAGTGAATATTTATTTTTCGGATATCCCAAGCAATGAAGTACTCGCCTATCCACTTACGCACGATATTAGCGGCAATGGTTTTAAGATCGCCGAGGTCAGCAACTTTTTGACCGATATCCCCTTTAAACTGAATTTCCTGCAATCCGTGGAAGTCTGGTATACGGCTGGCAATGTGTACATCAATGATAAATATAATTCGTATCTGGATTCCGCCGGCTCCATTAAAGGTGTCGATGAAACATGGATTAATGTCTTACGCACCATGAATACGCCTAATCGGTGGCTGCCGCCTCGCATAACCATGCCGATGAATACGTCGGTGATCACCTACATCTCGAATATTCCGCTGATCGACAGTTTGGCTAATCGGCAGGCCGTTGTCGCCATCAATATCAAAGAAAGTGCGATTCACAATCTCATTCAATCCTCTCCCACAGATGGCGAAGTGTTATTTATTGTAGATGAGACAGGACAAGTGCTCGTGCACAGCGATAACCAACTCGTCGGTCAGAACTGGATACAGAAGGATTATATCAATTCGCTGCTGCAGCAATCAGACGCAGGCACCTTCGAAGCTTCTGTTGACGGTATTCAAAGTGTGGTTTCTTTCTCCAAGTCCAAATATAACAACTGGAAATACGTATCTGTCATTTCAATCGACACGCTGTATCAGAAATCGAAGCAGCTCAAGCATTATTTGCTGATTACCACAATCGTGCTGCTCACGGTAAGCTTGCTCTTCTCTATCTATATGACTCACTGGGCCAATAAACCGCTGCGCAGCATCATTCAAACGATTCGTAATCTGGGAAGCTCATCGGATGGTCATGAGAAGCATGCGAAGAATGAGTATACGATGCTCCATCAGGTCATCGATCGTGTATCCGATACCATCACCGATCTGAATCATCAAATGGAGACGAATAAGCCAATCATTCGCGATAAATTTATTATGCGCCTGCTGCAAGGCGACCTCGATCAGGCTGATCCGCAAGTCGCAAACATGGAGTCGACGCTGGAGCTTCGTTTTGACCGGGAGAAAACAGCTTGTATGGCGCTTAAGGTTTTTGGCACAGAAGGCATTGGCCTGAAGAATGAGATGATGATTCAGTACAGCATGCTGCAGCATGTGGAAGAGCTCGGTAACTACAGGGTGTGTTCGACGATGGATAACGCAGGACATATCATTGTCATCTTCAATTATTCGGACACGCTAGATAAAGCGAAGATTCATAGCAGCGTCAGCCAGCAGATGAAAGGGACGTTTGTGCTTGGCTTCGGCTCCGAATACCCCCATGCTTACACGCATATTGCGCAATCCTATACGGAAGCATGCGAATGCCTAAACTACGCCTTCATTATGCCGAATGAATCCTGTATTGCTTACGAAAATCTGGCCATCGCGCAGCGCAAAGAGCATGGAAGTGGCTTACAGATCATCGAACAGCTCTCTGTTGCCCTGCGCAATCGGAACCAGGAGATGGTTTCCTCGATACTGGATATCTTGCGCAAAGCACTCGTTTCAGGCAGGTACCACATTGATTATTGCCGTAATACGGTGTTTGACGCGATCTCAATTATCCGTACAACCGCCATTTCGATGGAAATCGATTTGGAGCGGTTCCTTGGTTACGATATTCGGGATTATGGCCGGAAATTGGACAATGTTGCTGATTTAACGGACTGGCTCACCGGCGTAGCTGTGCAAATCATGGAGTACCACACCACCGATGCCACCGACGATGATCCGGGTACCGCGCTGGAACGTCAAATCCTCGCCTACATTGAGCAAAATATTTATAACGAAATTTCCCTATCATCCTTAAGCGAGGGCATTCATATGAATTCCAGCTATGTGAGCCGGATCTACAAATCGGTCATGGGGTCGAATTTCTCCGAGCATTTGGCTGGCATCAAAATGAAACACGCTGAAAGTCTTCTCCGAGAGACAGACTTATCGATCAAAGAAATAGCAGCGAAGCTTGGTTACTCGAGCCCTCGTTATTTTGCGAATGTGTTCAAAGAGAACTTCGGCTGTACCCCAAAAAGCTATCGAGACAGCCTCGATAGCTAACCCCACTAAAGCTGCTATGCGCATATGCATGGCAGCTTTGTCATGTACGCCGGAAAAGCAAAAAAAAAGCACAGGTAAAAATATCTGTCATCCCACAGCAGAAACACGCCACAAATCCTGATTTCCCAACAAGACGTAAAAAAAACAGCACCTCCGTAAAGAGATTAGCCGTTGTCGATTTCCCCGAATAGGCCGTACGATAAGGGCATCAAATCGCACACAAGTTTTCGGAACAGGAGGCAAGGAATGGAAGGTAACGCCATTATCGCAGCACGAGAAGTCAAGGCGCATATAGAGCCGCAACTAACGAAAGAGCGTGCAATCAAGTTGTATTGGAAGCAGAAATACTATTTCTTCATGTTAATACCCGTTATCGCGTATTACCTTATTTTCCACTATGCCCCCTTATATGGCATTGTGATTGCCTTTCAGAATTACTATCCATTGAAAGGCGTTGCAGGCAGTGAATGGGTAGGGCTGGATCATTTTAAGGAGCTGTTCACAGGACTTTATTTCTTGCCTGTACTAAAGAATACGCTGATCATCTCCACGTACAAATTGATTTTCGGCTTCCCAGCGCCAATCATTCTCTGCCTCATCCTGAATGAAGTGCGCCTGGTATTCTTCAAAAAAGCGGTGCAGACGATTACCTATTTACCGCATTTCATTTCCTGGGTAATTCTCGGCGGCATTGTAATCGAATTTTTATCACCAACACGTGGGCTGATTAATGCGACCATCATGGAATTTGGCCATAAGCCGATCCTTTTCGTGACGAGTGAGACATACTTTCGATCAATCCTGGTGCTTTCCTCCATATGGAAGGAAGTCGGCTGGTCCACGATCATCTACCTGGCGGCGATCACAAGTGTGGATCCTGAGTTGTACGATGCAGCCGATATGGACGGAGCGGGGCGGCTTCGGAAAATATGGAACATCACGTTGCCATCGATCATGCCAGTCGTAACCATCATGTTCATTTTCGCGGTAGGCGGCATCATTAACGATGATTTCGATCAAATCTACAACTTGCTGAATGCCTCTGTTCTTTCGGTAGGCGATGTTATTTCAACCTATACGTATCAGATTGGGCTTGTGAAAGGCGATTACAGCTTCGCAACAACAGTCGGTTTGTTCAAAAATATCATTGCCTTTATCCTCATTTTATTAACGAATTATGTCGCTAAGAAAACCAATGACTATTCCCTATGGTAGGTGAACGCCGCAATGACAACACAACGCAAGAACAAGAAACGAACCTTTGAAGATAACTTCGTGGACACGATTGTCTATACGACGCTAATCCTCCTCAGTGTGCTGACCATTATCCCTTTCATGCAGGTCGTCACGGTGTCGATGAGTCCGCCAGAGGTTGTTAGCAGTTATGGGATTCATCTATTTCCAACCAAGTTCAATTGGGACGGTTATCGCAAAATTTTGGATTATCAGCAAATTTGGATCGGTTATCAGAATACAATTGTTCGCGTCATTATTGGTATTGTGGTCTCCATGACTTTAATGATTCTAGCGGCTTATCCCTTGTCCAAAAAGAATTTAGTGCATCGCAAGTTTTGGACGATTTTCATGGTATTTACGATGTTTTTCAGCGGTGGTTTGATTCCAACGTATCTCGTCGTCAAAGGCGTCGGGCTCTACAACAGCGTATGGGCGCTTGTGCTGCCTGTTGCAATCAACACTTTTACGATGCTGATTATCCGCAACTACTTCATGTCTCTTCCTGAGGAGATCCAAGAATCAGCCCGCATTGATGGGGCGAATGAATTCGTCATTCTCATGCGCATCATATTGCCAATTTCGATCCCGATTTTAGCCACAGTAGGGTTGTGGACCTTGGTTTATCATTGGAATGAATGGTTCAATGCGATGATCTATCTCAAGGATTCGAAAAAAGCGGTTCTGCAGCTGGTTTTACGCAAAATCATGTTCGAAGGCTCTGAGCCGCAGGCTATCGAGGCAGCCAATACGATCTATGCCAACACGGACACGATGAAAATGGCGGCCCTCATGGTATCTCTGATCCCCCTATTAGTTGTGTACCCGTTCCTGCAAAAATACTTCGTTAAAGGCGTTATGATTGGCTCGTTAAAAGGTTAGCCCCAGCCCCATCCCGGGGATGGTTCACAAACATAAATCTAGGAGGGTCTTAACAATGAAGAGACAAATGGTTCGTAACGTAGGCAGCTTAATGAGCGCAGCATTGTTAGTTGGATCGCTGGCAGCTTGCAGCAGCCCCACAGGTACAACGGCTACCAATACGCCAGCATCCGCAACCCAAGGTGCAACAGCAACAGCGAAGAACGACACCCCGGTTACGATTGAATGGGCAGGTTACAACATCAACGATGTAGCGCCAGATGCAAACTCGGAAGTGATGCAAGAGATGCTCAAGCGATTTAATGCCAAAATCAACGTCTGGACCGCTGACTCCCAGAAATACGCTGAAGTGTTCAACGTCCGCATGGCGTCGGGAGAAATTCCGGACATTATGAGACTGAAGGGCTTCGAACTATCTAAACTGGTGGATAGCGGAGTAGCAGCAGAAATTCCAGTGGATACGATCAAGCAGAAAGCACCCAACTACTACAAATTAATTATGGACAATGACACCGCAGGATCTGCCTTCCGTTCTAGCACGTATAAAGGCAAAAACTATGGGTTGTCTGCTTTTAATTTAGATGGCACCTACCCGACCAGCCTCGTATGGCGTACGGATTGGCTCAAAAATGTTGGCATTACCAAAGTGCCTGAAACATTAGCTGAGTTTGAGGATGCTATCTATAAGTTTACAAATAATGATCCGGATAAAAATGGCAAAAAAGACACGTACGGCCTCTCCAGTACGGCGATGCAAACGGTACTTGGTGCCTTCGGACCGATCCCGACGGATGTCATCAAAGGCACAACACCTTACTCAGCCCTTTGGTATACCGTGAAGGATAATAAAGTGACAATGGATGCCATTCAACCAGAAATGAAAGAAGGCCTCAAGCTGCTGGCCAAATGGTACAAAGACGGCGTCATCGATCCTGAGTTTGTAACTGGTGAGAATAAGGGAGGGTACTGGGCGACTTCTCATGCTTTTATTAACAATCGTGTTGGTGTGACGGGTAACGTGATGTACTACCACTGGACACCCCCTCTTACAGAAGGAGATAAAGGTGGACCGGTATATCAAGAATTCTTGAAAGTGAAGCCAGATGCCAAATATGAGGAAACATGGTCATTCGGCAAAGCCATCAAAGGGCCTGATGGCAAAGCGTATGGTGCGAACATTTGGGGCTATAACAATGAATCACTTGTGATTACGAAGAATGCTGTGAAGGATCCTAGAAAGTTGGACACAATTTTAAAAATGCTGGATACGCTGGTCACTGATAAGGACTATTACATGTTGGCTAACTACGGTGTCAAAGACAAGGATTATGTCATTAACGCAGACGGCTCTGTCGCTTCCAAACTCAAAAATCCAACTGAAACAGCACAACGCGGTGTGGGTACCTTTGGGATGGTTACGAACAATCCGGATGTGGTGAAGCAGCTGTTCAAAGCCAAATTTGCTATTGCGGATAAAGTTAAAGGAACCGGTACACCGCCATCCTACTTGCCAAGCGTAGAAGCTTCAGGTAAATTCACGGCTGATTTACAGAAGCTGACGACGGAGAATTACATCAAAATCATCACAGGTGAGCAATCCATTGATTCTTTCGATGAGTATGTGAAGAAAGCTAGAGCAGCTGGCGCTAACGAGATTGAGAAGCAGTATACCGAAGTCATTAAATAATGAGTAAACATTGAATCGAAGACTGTCACATTCGTAGTCAAACTGCAAATGAGGCAGTCTTTTCTTTCTGCATACAAGGGGGAAGCTAATGCTATGAAGTTGACAGATTTCATAACCATATCCGATGTGAAAGCACATATTTTAGGCAAAAGCATGGTGGGGTGTATCTTTCCTGCCTTCAATGATCGCGAAGCTTGGGCGAGTGTGCCCGAGGAATTGCAGCAATCTTGGCTGACGCAAGCAGCGTCCTACCTGAACTACGATTGGCCATCGCTGCGTGCCACCGCATTCATGGCTTATTTCGAAGAGGGAAGCCGTAAGCCTTACGATTCCGTTGAGTCGGAAAGACGCAGTGCGCTGTGCACCCTCCTGATTGCAGAGTGCATCGAAGCTAAGGGCCGATTCCTTCGGGAGATCACGAACGTCATCTGGCTCCTCTGTGAGCAGACGTCATGGTGCGCTCCGGCCCATCATTACTTATCCCTGCAACCAGGGGAGTTGCTTTCGAATATAGAGGAGCCGTTGTTTGACCTGTCGGCGGGGGAAACCGCAGCGCTGCTAGCATGGACGTCTCATTTGCTCAAGGTCCCTTTAGATGAGATCTCTCCGTTGATCCGAGCCCGCATCCGATTGGAGCTGGAACGTCGCATTATTGCCCCCTATGCCGATCGGAATGATTTTTGGTGGATGGGCTTTGGCGAACGCGAAGTAAACAACTGGAACCCATGGTGCAATGCCAATTTGTTGACCGTCTTGCTGCTGCAGGTGATGGAGCCAGAACGGAAAGAAATGCTCCTCGATAAGGTGCTGCGCAGCCTTGATCGGTACTTAGAGGTGCAATTCGAAGATGGCGGTTGTGATGAAGGTTCGACCTATTGGGCCAGAGCGGCTGGGATGCTGTTGGTCAATCTGGAGCTATTGTACCGAGCATCGGATGGCGCGCTGCAGGTGTACGATCAACCGTTGATTCAAAAGCTGGGGCAGTTCGTGTACAACATGAACATCGATGGACATTACTTTGTGAATTTCGCAGATGGTTCAGCTCTTGCCTCGCAAGACTACAGCATGATCCACTTGTATGGTCTGCGCATACAGGATGATCAGCTTCGCGCATTGGGGCAGATTGGCTTCCGTGACTATCAAGTACCTGATCGCAGTAAGACGGGTATCTCGTTTTTTCAAGAAATGATTAGCCTGTTTAGCTTTGCAAGTATTCACATGGTAGCTGAAATAGCGCCACCTTGTGTCCAAGACGTATGGCTTCCGAATCTGCAAGTGATGGCCGCAAGGGAGTCGGAAGGCACAACGAATGGCCTATTTGTAGCGATCAAAGGCGGTCACAACGATGAAAGCCATAATCATAATGACATCGGACATTTCGTGGTTTATGTGAATGGAAAGCCATTCTTAATAGATATCGGAGTGGAGACGTATACCCAGAAGACATTCAGCCCCCAGCGATATGAGATTTGGACGATGCAATCTGGTTATCACAGTGTTCCGGTCATCAGCGGTTTTGAGCAAAAGGAGGGCCGTTCCTTCCGCGCGGAGGCCGTCACCTATGCGAACAGCGCCGACACTGTTCGTTATGGCGTTGAGCTGGCGGGCGCCTACCCCGCTGAAGCGGGTGTGCGGAGTTGGCATCGCAGCTTAACGCTGCACAGAGGCAGGCACCCTGCTGCGATTGAGCTGCGGGAATCTTGCTCGCTTGCAGAACCCACCGATCAAGTACTGCTGCATCTGATATCTAGTCAGATGCCACAGTTTACAACAAATGGGATCATACATTTGCATGATGGTTTAGGGAATAAACTATTGATTCATTATGACGCTGAGCAATGGAAGGTTGAATCCGAACATATCACCGTGACAGACGAAAGCTTGACCCGCGTGTGGGGCGATAGCCTTTACCGTATTCATCTCAAGCTCCTCCATGCTGTGCAGCAAGGAATCTGGGTGTTTCGGATGACGGAGGGGAAATCATGAAGCATCTCATGATGATCTTCTTACTGTCGATCTTCGGATGCACAGGCTGCTCAGCACCGCATGAACATACGCCCGCAAGCTCCGAGGTTGCCACAGTCGCCTATATCAATGATGTACCCGTCGATGAGCGTGAGTTTCAACTTTTCTTGAACGACGTGAAGGCTCAGACAGCGGGTTATTTCAAACAAACCTATAACGCGGACGACTCAGCCTCCTTCTGGACAACGAGCTTTCAGGGAGAAGTGCCGATGGAGAAAGCCAAGCAATTGGCACTAGACCGATTGAAGGAGGTCAAAGTCCAACAGATTTTAGCCCAGCAATATGGCCTTCTGACGGATTATAGCTATTCAACCTTCAGAGATAATTGGCTCAGGGAAAATGAACGCAGGGAGCAAGCGGTCAAAAATCACCAAGTCATCTACGGTCCCAAGCAATATGAGGAACGCGGCTATTACACGTATCTTTTTTCTAACTTAGTCCTGAAAGTGAAAGCTGTTTTTAAAGAAAAGACTGTACCGAAGGGAGGTGATAGCGCCAGTGGCGGTCTAACGGAAGATCAACAGCAACGCGCGCTGGATGCTAGTTACGCAGAGCAAGTCAAGCAATTGGTGGAAACTGCACAAGTGAGGATTGTGGACCACGTATTTCAACAAATGAGTGTACAGTAAGAGAGGAGAATGATTGATGAGAGTTTCAAAAGCATTCCGTTTATGCCTGTCAGTTGGGCTAATTTTCACACTTCTGCTAACCGTCGCTGTATCCATGCCAGGGCTAACAACGACGACTTATGCAAATAATACGACCTACTATGTGGATTCGGCAGCAGGCAGTGATAGAAATAACGGCTTAAGCACAGGGGCAGCTTGGCAATCGTTGGCTAAAGTCAATAGCACGACCTTTTTGCCAGGGGATAAAATCTTATTCAAATCAGGCTCCGTCTGGACGGGGCAATTGCACCCGCTAGGATCTGGAGCCTCGGGCTCGCCGATCATTATAGATAAATACGGCACAGGCAATAAACCAATCATTAATGGCAATGGATTAACCGGAGCTACAGTGTATTTTTATAATCAGCAGTATTGGGAATTAAACAATTTGGAGGTCACGAACACAGCTGCTTCGGCTGGCGATCGATATGGGGTCAAAGTCGAGGCGCAAGATGTGGGGACGTATAACCATTTTTATATCCGCAATATGTACATCCATGATGTCACGGGAACGAATACCGACGCGTTGAAAGTGACCGGTGGTATCTTTGTGACCGTGTCGGGGACCACGGTAAGAACCAAATGGAACGATGTGCTGATTGATGGCAATACCGTCGAACGAACGGATCGCACAGGGATTAGCAACGGCAGTTCATGGGGAAATAATGATGGGGCAGGCAATTTCGAGCCTTTCACGAATCTCGTGATTAGCAATAACACGCTGAATGATATCGGTGGAGACGGTATTGTTATGCGAGCTTCTATTAATGGATTGATCCAATATAATGTTGTGAACAAAGCTCATGCACGGGATACGCATTATAATGTAGCGATCTGGGCGATTAACAGCACGAGTCCTGTTATGCAATATAACGAAGCGTATAATACGAAAACAACCAATGACGGCCAAGGCTTCGACTGCGATTTCAATTTGACCGGTTGTACAGTTCAGTACAATTACAGCCATGATAATGAGGGCGGTTTCCTATTGGTCATGGGAAGTGGGGCCAAACGAAACGACAATATGATTGTCCGTTATAATATCAGTCAGAATGACCGGGCACGTATTTTCCAATTCGATAGCAGCTACACCCCGTTAAATGCCCAAATTTATAATAATACGTTCTATATAGGTACTGGTTTGAGCACGAATTTCACCACAGGGATTGGAGGAAGCAATCCGCTCTCTGTTAAAAACAACATCATCTACAACGCGGGCAGCGGTGGATACCTGGTCAAAGCAAATGATGTCTATGATTATAATGTCTTCTACGGTAATCATCCGGCAAGTGAGCCGAGTGACGCGCATAAATTAACGAGCGATCCCCTTCTTGCAGGGGCAGGTAGCGGCGGTATTGGCATGAATACGGTTGATGGCTATAAACTTGGCACAGGCTCTCCTGCTTTGTCGTCGGGAGTTCTTATTAGCAACAATGGGGGCAAAGATTACTGGGGCAACACCGTTTCGTCTTCAGCAGCTCCGAATCGCGGTGCTTATAATGGAGCGGGTGTCGTGCTATTGTCTCCAAATACTTTTGTAGCTGTTGACGATGCTAACGTAAGGGATGGCACCTACGCGGCAACGAACCAAGCAGGAACAACGGCCACAACCGTAGATACCAAAAACGATTTAACCAGCTACAAACGCGACGGTTATTTTAAGTTTGATTTTAATAGCTATAGCGGGTCCGTTACTTCAGCAACGATTACACTGAAGCCAACCGTAGCTGCAATGAGCGGCATCCAAAACGAGGTTGCACTTGTTAGCGACAACACATGGACGGAAGGCGCGATTACGTGGAATACGAAGCCTTCTTCGAGTACGGTGCTTGGCACGTATACGATCGTTGCAGGCACGCCGATTACGATCAATGTAACTTCTCAGGTGCAAGCAGCCATGTCTACGGGCAAAAATCTCTCCATCCGCGTATACAGTACGTCAGCAGTCAATTCCAATGGGAATGTCGGTTTTGCATCAAGCGAGAGCATCACGAGTACGGATCGACCTAAATTAACGATAACACCATAAATGCCATAAGAGCTGAGTGCGTGGGAACGTGTCGACAAGAAGTGACGCGGTGTCCGGTGCTCAGCTTTTATCTTATTTGCGTCTTCCCTGTTTGATCATATGCTTGATCTCATTCGCTATAATCCGTATCCCCCTATCAATATGTTCTTCAGATACCCGTGTAATGCTCAGATTCATAAGCGGCAGCGGTTCAAAACTCGGCAGGTAATTAAGCGTTAGGTTTTGAATCCATACCTGTTTCTTATGCAATCTTTCCAACAATAGTGGCATCGACAAATGAGGAGGAAGCACGATATGTGTGTATACGCCAGATTGACCTAGGGGAGTAACTTGATAGCTATCCTCCTTATGGGCATGCAGAGATTCGTGCAACTGCTGTAATCGTTTCGAATAGGCATCTCTAATCGCATGTTTACGACGTTCAAACATGCCGCTCTGAATATAAATTTCCAAAGCTGCTTGTGAGAGCATAGGGCTGTCGATGTCGGCTACCTTTTTAAATGTGCGGAATACGTCATCTAGAACTGGCGGAAGAACGGCAACGCCGACTCTCAACCCGGGGAACAGGATTTTAGCGTAGCTTTTTAAATAAATGACGTGAGAAGAATCATAGGTATAGATCGGATCTGATTTCAAATCATGCTCGAGGTCTGCCAAATAATCATCTTCAACAATATACACATCGTATCGTTTGGCCAGCTTGGCAATGGCTTTCTTTGTGGGCTCAGAGTAGGAGCACCCAAGTGGATTTTGGAAACGCGGCATCGTATAGAAAAACTTTATGTCCTCGGTACGGAAGAGGTGTTCTAACTCATCTAAGTCGATATCACCCTGGGGAGAACGACGAATACCGTGTACTGGCAACTGGTAGCTTTCGACTAATCGAACAAACAAATGATAACTAGGCTGCTCCATCAGAATTCCGCGCTTTTTGTTCGGAAAAGGCATCAAAGCCAAGATAGCGAGGGCCTGCTGCACACCAGACGTGATATGAATGTGATCGGGCTTCGTGAATACTTGGTAGTTAGCCAAATGCTTAGATAGCAGCCGTAATAACGAGGGCAAACCTTGCGGTGTCCCGTACATGAACAGTTCATTTTTGTACATATCAAAGGCTTTATCCACACAATGTTTAAAATCCAAATAAGGAAACAGCTCGGGATCTGGTGCCGCAGAAGAGAAGTCAAAGACCTTGTTCTCAAGTAGCTCATGACTTGCTCCTCTTTGTTGCACGGCATAATAACCGCTTTGTGGAATTGAATAAATGAGATGGCGGCTTTCCAGTAGGGTAAAAGCACGAATCACAGTGCTCTTGTTGCATGCATACCGAAGGGAGAGGTCTCTAATAGAAGGAAGCTTCTGTCCAGCTTTGAATGTCCCCTGTTCGAGTTGCTGTTCAATGTCATTCACAATCAGCAAATATTTATACATGACGTGGAGTCTCCAATCTTCATCTCAGAATTGTACCGGTACAGTTGTCGTGTAAAAGGATTGTTGTGCATGGTGCATGGACTTATGCTGATATCAGAGAATGTTTCAGTCAGCCGGATGACTAAACGTATTCAATATTAGTAAGGAGTGGATGAAATGATAGCTCACAATGATCGAAAACTTGCTTATTTACTTGCTGTACTTAATGCAGTCATTATCGGTGTCTCTTTTTTATTTGCCAAAATCGTACTGGACTACGCGCCCCCCCTCGATACACTGATGTATCGTTTTGCCATATCGTTTATTGTATTATCACTTCTAGTTGCTTTGGGATTTGTTAAATTGCGTTATCGCGGCAAGCCTATTGGCAAAGCACTTTTACTCTCATCTATGTATCCTTTGGGCTTCTTCACCTTACAAGCATATGGCTTACAGCACGCAACCGCCGCTGAGGCGGGGATCCTCTACGCATTTACGCCTATCGTTACCATGTTGTGCGCATCGCTCTTTTTGAAAGAATCCACGAATAGGGCTCAGAAGCTCGCTATATTTTGCTCTGTGTTCGGTGTTGTATTTATCTTTCTAATGAAGGGGAGTACATTCGACATCTCCAATATTACCGGTATTTCATTGTTAGTTCTTACGAGCATTTCATTTGCGGGGTACAGTGTAATGGCGCGTTCCCTATCCAAACAATTTAGTCCATTTGAAATGAGTTACTTGATGCTGGGCACCGGATTTGTGGTGTTTACAATCTCCTCGTTGTTTACGCAATGGAAGTGGGGGTCTTTCGAGAACTTGATAGCGCCATTGTCTCATCCACTCTTTCTCATGTCGATTATATTCATGGGTATAATGTCATCGTTAGTAACAGCGCTGGTGTCAACGTATGTTTTGTCCAAAATTGAAGCTTCTCAAATGAGCGTCTTCTCGAATCTTTCCACACTCATCACAATTGCCGCAGGTGCGTTGTTTCTAGGTGAGGAAGTAACTCGATATCATATTATTGGGTCCGTATTAATCATTGTTGGCGTATTGGGTACCCAGTATTATAGTGGACGAACCAAGAAAGTTCCCAAGTTGAACAGATCTGTTTAATTGTTAGATAGTAAGGGCTTTAACCAGAAGCGGGAGAGGCGAATACATTGTTTTGAAATTGGAAAAATAAAACATTGCTATGTATTTGCCATCCATGCTATATTATCACTCCGGCCGCAAGACAGACAGGCTGGTAACGAAAAAAAGAAATTAAAAATAAAGCTTGCAATTAGAAATTCAGCATGGTATATTACTTTTCGCTGCTTCGGTAACACGGCAGTGAACGAAAGAAATTGATCTTTGAAAACTGAACAACGAGTGAGTAAGCACAGTCGAGTAATCGACTATAAAAGAGATTG
>NZ_LYPB01000043.1 GCF_001653565.1 Paenibacillus oryzisoli | reverse complement strand
GTGCTCAGAAATCAGTTGTTAGACAGTCTGACGTACGGTTTGATGAGGAGGGGCTGAAATATTTCAGCCCTTTACTCTAGAATACAAACAAACTGCTCTCGCATACATACCTATGAAGCCCTACGAAATAGAGCTATGGGAGGATGCAGGGGATGAAGATAAACGGCGTGTTTGAAGGCGGGGGTGTCAAAGGGATTGCTTTGGCGGGTGGTGTCAGTGCGGCCATTGAACAAGGATATACCTTCCATAATGTCGCAGGTACAAGCTCTGGATCGATTGTAGCGGCTTTGTTGGCAGCTGGCTATACTGGAGAAGAGATGAGGGAGTTAATCCTTAGAGCGCCCTTCAAGTCGTTTATGCAACGTTCTCCTATTTTCAATACGAAGATCATTGGACCCGCGGCACGCTTGTTGATCAAAAAAGGACTATATTCCGGAGAAGCCTTGGAACATTGGGTTAACCAACAACTTGCGGCAAAAGGCGTTCGTACGTTTGGGGATCTTCGACCCAACCAGCTTCGTATCATTGCTTCAGATATCACGCAGGGCAAGCTATTGGTTCTGCCCAATGATATAGCGCAATACGGCATTGAACCTGGCAAGCTTTCTATTGCCAAAGCCGTAAGGATGAGCACGAGCATCCCCTATTTCTTCGACCCTGTTCGAATTCGGCGCAATATAAAAAGCTCCGAGAAGGCTAAGCCGTTCTCAGAGCAGTTTAATTATATCGTGGATGGCGGTTTGCTAAGCAACTTCCCACTATGGGTATTCGACAATGAAATGCCGCGTGCCAAGCTCATTCCTGTTATTGGCTTCCAACTTGTTGGAAAGAGTGATACGCCAACACATACAATCCGCGGACCTATTACGATGCTAGAGGCGCTTTTCAGTACAATGCTGAGTGCACATGATGAGCGTTACATTGAACAGAAGAATCGCTTCCGAACCGTGAAAATTCCTACATTAGGCGTTGGGAACACACAATTCACCATCTCCAAAGAATTAAGCATGTCGCTGTATGAGTCGGGCTACTTGGCGGCAAAAGCCTACTTCAAAAGTTGGTCTGCCAGCACCTATGAAGAAAATTATGAGAAATATGTGATGAGACCTCCACATAAATCTTTGGTTTAATGGTATTTCGGGAAATCATCCTTATCGGAATCTTTGGTGCCGTTGATAACGCGGAATTTCGCGTTCTTCGTTTTCCCTCTTTCAGCTCCACGAGGCACGGAAGGTTTCTTCCAACGGGAAGGTGGGAATTTGTACAGAAGAAAAATGACGCCAAGTACAAATATTGGAATGAGAAAAAATCTGAAATTAGCGAGCAAGCCTATTGCAATTAAAACGCCTATGGCAATTTCAATCGGAGAAAACTTTCTTCTCATGCCCGTCCCTCCATAATTCGTTTTTCCGCTTCTAACATGCGGTTAAAAGATGCAATGGAAACTTCGACTTGGCTGTCTTCCGGTTCTTTGGTTGTCAATAATTGAAGCCAAAGACCAGGGTAACCTAGATAACGAAGAACAGGTACATCACGAAGGGAGTTCGTAAAACGCAGTACCTCATAAGAAACACCGATCACTAAAGGCAACAAAATTAAACGCTGCACAATACGTTCGACCATGCCGTCATAGTGAAGGAAAGAGTAGATGACAACTCCGATCAAAACGGTAAATACGATAAAGCTGCTTCCACAACGGTAATGAAGGGTATTGAACTTTTGTACATTGCTTACGGTTAATTCCATACCAGCCTCATAAGCGCTGATCACTTTATGCTCTGCGCCATGATATTGAAACAATCTCCGAATCATAGGTGTCAGTGAGATGAAGTAAATATATCCCACCAGCAAAATAATTTTGATAACACCTTCTATAAGATTATGAAGAATCTGATTGCTAAATACATTTTGAAACAAAAACTGTTCAATAATAGCGGGAACTAAAGTGAAGATGAATTTTCCGAATAAAAAGGAAAGGACACCGACGAAAGCAACACCTAAAACCATGGATATGCTAGAGAAAATACCGCCCTTCTCTTCTTTCTTCGTTGTGTCAGCATCGCCTTCTTGCTCCGCGAATGACTCAGCGGAGAAATTCAGATGCTGTGCACCTTTGGCACTTGATTCGATAATACCAACAATTCCCCGAATGAAAGGAATCTTCTTAAGGCCTTGAACCCATGGAGTTACTTTCTTGGGTACTTCTAGAAAATCAAGGGAACCGTCTTTTTTGCGCACAGCGGTTACATGCACATTTCTTCCTGCGAACATGACGCCCTCGATGACGGCTTGTCCTCCGTATATACTGTTTTGTTCTGCCACAAGATTCACCTTCTCATCTTTCTCGAATTCAGTTACTCACTTTCTTATTGTAACGGATTCAACTGTTGAATGCTACCGATTGCGACAGAACATACTATGATTGCCAGTGAAAAGACAAGCCTTATCGGTTGAGAAAGGAAGATCGTTGATGACAAGTGCGCATAGCTCACAGAAAAAACAGACGAATCGTTGGGTATTTGTGCTATATATCGGTTTTTTTGCCGGACTAATATGGGGTGCCCTCAAAATCGTTGAGCACTACTTTAAGTTCACAACGATAGGGATTGGTTTTCTTGTTGAACCTTTTTTCAAACATGATTTTTTCAATACGTGGATCGGACTTTTCTTGGGTTGGATCGTGTTTGCGTTATTCTCGATATTTGCTGCCTTCATCTACATGGTCACGATGTCGAAATTGCGCAGTCCTTTCTGGGGGATAGGCTATGGTGCTCTATGGTGGGCAATTATTTATCTGATTGTAGGGCCAATTACGGGTATGGTGTACTGGATAACGGAATTAGAGCTCAATACGATTATCAGTGATGCTTGTTTGTTCCTCGTGTGGGGGATGTTTATTGGGTATTCGATTGCCATTGAATATACAAGCGCAAGAACGACAGAGGCTATACCCAAGACATGAAAGTTATGGTAAAATATCAAAGGTTAATTAGCCCTATCGAGCTAGTTGCCTATGACGATTGTCGCGGGAGGATTTCCTATTGAAAAGGGTTCTAGTTTTGAATGGTCCGAATTTGAATATGCTTGGCATACGTGAACCTGGTGTATATGGAACCATGACACTTACAACCATCATAGAAGGTTTGCAGAAGCTTGGAGCCGAGCTCTCGCTTGAACTGGAATGCTTCCAATCTAACCATGAAGGCGAGATTATCGACAAAATTCACGAAGCCTATGGAACAAAAGATGGCATTCTAATGAACCCGGGTGCCTTCACGCATTATAGCTATGCGATTCGCGATGCAATATCTACGGTCCAATTGCCAACGGTAGAGGTTCATATTTCGAATATTCATAAACGTGAAGAATTTCGTCATCATTCGGTCATTGCACCCGTCGTAATTGGTCAGATCTGTGGATTTGGCGCAGATAGCTATGCACTTGGTTTACGAGCTTTACTACCCCATCTGTAAGCAAATGCTTACGTAGTTCGTTTTGCTCTAGCAAAACTTTAAGAAGGAATGGTGATTTCGATGCAGGAGAAACGTATTGAACGTCTTCGCGAGGCTATGCAGCAGCAGGATTTACCAGCACTACTCATCACGAACGCATATAACCGTACATATGTATCTGGTTTCACCGGTTCATCTGGCTATGTATTTATTACGCTAGACCGTGCCATTTTATTAACCGATTTCCGTTATATGACACAAGCGCCGCAACAAGCTCCACTGTTTGAAGTGGTAGAACATAAAGCCAAGGCGATTGAGTCAATAAGAGAACTCTTGGTGCAGCAAGGGATCACGAAGCTTGGTTTCGAGCAAAGCGACGTGACTTATGGTGATTTCATCAATTATCAGCAGGGACTGTCAGGTATTGAATTTGTACCGACTTCAAGACTTGTTGAAGTGATTCGAATGGTGAAAGATGAAGCTGAGCTGCAAGTGATGCAAGAAGCGGCTGACCTGGCTGATCAAACCTTCTCACATATTCTTAACTTCATTAAACCGGGTGTCAAAGAGTTGGATATCGCACTTGAAATTGAAGTGTTTATTCGTAAGAACGGAGGCACTTCTACATCCTTTGAGACGATCGTAGCATCTGGTGAGCGTTCAGCGTTACCACACGGTAAAGCAAGTGATCGCATTCTCCAAGGAAACGAGTTTGTCAAATTGGATTTTGGAGCGTATTATAAAGGTTATTGCTCTGACATCACTAGAACGGTTATGCTAGGGAAGCCAACAGATAAACATAAAGAAATTTATGACATTGTGCTGGAAGCTCAGTTGAATTGTTTGGCCAATTTGAAACCGGGCATTACGGGCAGAGAAGGCGATGCATTCGCACGCGATGTGATCGTGAAGCGGGGCTATGGCGATTATTTCGGTCACGGGACCGGACATGGGCTGGGGATGGAAGTACACGAATCTCCACGTGTGTCGAAAACCGAAGATATGATTTTAACTCCTGGTATGGTTGTTACTGTTGAACCTGGTATTTATCTCCCTGATTTTGGCGGAGTACGAATTGAGGATGACGTAGTAATTACTGAGACCGGCATTAAAATACTTACACATTCTACCAAAGATTTTCTTATCATTGACTAGCGGAGGGATTTACAAGTGATATCAGTAAACGATTTTAAGACAGGTCTTACGATTGAAGTTGAGCATGATATTTTCACAGTTCTGGATTTCCAACACGTTAAACCGGGTAAAGGCGCTGCATTCGTGCGCTCCAAGCTCAAAAACCTGCGTAACGGCAATACCGTTGAGCGTACGTTCCGTGCGGGTGAGAACGTTGGACGTGCTCACATCGAAAACCGTGAAATGCAATACTTGTATGCAGCTGGCGACGATTACACGTTCATGGATACAGAGACTTATGATCAAATTTCGCTTTCCCACGAACAATTGAAATGGGAATTGAACTTCCTGAAAGAAAACATGAACATCAAGATCATGAGCTATCAAGGCGAAATTCTAGGGATTAACCTTCCGAAGAGCGTTGACTTGAAAGTTGTTGAAACAGATGCAAGCGTAAAAGGAAACACAGCACAAGGTGCTTTGAAAAATGCTAAAGTGGAAACAGGTCTTAATGTTATGGTGCCGCTGTTCATTAACGAAGGCGATGTTCTTTCCGTTGATACAGATGATGGCAAATATCTTTCACGCGCAAGCAACTAATGGGATAAGCCTTTCTGACTCTCTGGGGTCTGGAAGGCTTTTTTTCTTTTCTTACCACAGCCAAGCTTTTGTATGCTATAATATTGAATTGTTATGCACTAGTATGCGTTAGGAGTGGGTCAGCTTTGTCTCTTATAGTGATGAAATTTGGCGGTAGCTCTGTCGGTGATGCGGAGCGAATGAAACGAGTAGCAAAAAGAATTGTAGAGCGTAAACGGGCTGGTCACAGCTGTGTAGTTGTCGTTTCTGCGATGGGTGATACAACGGATGATTTAATCGACTTGTCCAAGCAAATTTACGATGGAGCCCCTCCGGCTCGTGAAATGGATATGTTATTGTCGACTGGCGAGCAAGTTTCCGTAGCGCTTTTATCGATGGCCATACATAATCTTGGTGAAGGAGCGGTTTCGTACACGGGGTGGCAAAGTGGCATTTATACGGAGCCCGTACACGGAAAAGCGAGAATTTCTGATATTCAGCCTCATCGTGTCCTTAATGCGACCCAGCAAGGGAATGTTGTCATCGTTGCTGGTTTCCAAGGGATGACGGAAGCTGGTGAGATTACAACGCTCGGCCGCGGCGGCTCGGATACAACAGCAGTTGCACTTGCTGCAGCAATCAAAGCAGATCTTTGCGAAATTTACACCGATGTGGATGGTATCTATTCAACGGATCCTCGGATTGTGAAAGTAGCTAGAAAGCTTGCTGAGATTTCCTATGATGAAATGTTGGAGCTTGCTAATCTTGGGGCTGCAGTCCTTCATCCTCGTGCAGTGGAATACGCGAAAAATTACAACGTGACCCTCGTGGTACGTTCTAGCTTTAATTACAATGAAGGCACCAATGTGAAGGAGGAAGCAGTGATGGAGCAAGGAATCGTCGTTCGTGGCATCGCATATGACAAAAATGTAGCAAGAATTAGTATTCTGGGTGTTCCTGAGAAACCAGGTCAGCTTGCGAAAGTTTTCTTAGCGCTTGCTGAAGTGCAAATTGATGTGGACATTATCGTTCAGAGCGGTGTGATTAACGGATCTGCGGATTTCTCTTTCACAACGACATTGGCGGATCGTGAGAAAGCGTTAGATGTCATTGAACAAATTCGTGCTGAAGTTGGTTTCCGTGAAGTAACCTCCGAAGTTGATCTTGTTAAAGTTTCAATCGTTGGAGCGGGTATGGTTAGCTCTCCAGGTGTTGCGGCTACGATGTTCAAAGTTATTTCTGACCTTGGTATTACGATCTCATTGGTTAGTACATCAGAGATTAAAATGTCTTGTGTTATTGACAATACGAATTTGACAGATGTAATCCGTGCACTTCACACAGCATACGGTTTAGATACAGCGGAGCAAGCTTTCGTTGGTGGACCAGAAGATCGTAGATAATTGGGAATATATTAGTGGAATTTGTCCGCAATGAAATAGGCGAGCTTCAATAGAAATGCCGTTATTCCGGCAGCCATTAGTGGACCTACCGGAATACCGCGCATAAATAAGATTCCGAATATAGAACCAAGGACAAGACCCACAATTAATTGTGGGTCTACTTTTAGTAACTCCAACCCTTTTCCATTCATATAGGTAGCTATAGCACCGCCTATGAGGGCAATGATGCCAGGCCATGTTGTGAAGACGGAGAGAATATCCTTCATCGAAATGCGGTCACTTGCAAATGGAATCAAAACACCGATGGTCAGAAACAGTAAACCAAGCTCGAGACCTCTTCGCTCCATGGTAGGGAAATAACGATCTAGACCAATCAGCTTAATGGCAAGTAAAAGACAAGCCGCAGTTGTAATGATCGGCGAGCGGCCGATAAGTCCAATGATAATTAAGATAACTAAGAGCATATCCCCATTCATATACATAACCCCTTGTCCTCATCGTCGTCATTTAAGTTTATGAGAGGGGCTTGTATTTAGAACGCATGGTAAGGGGGACTAGCGACCATAAGGAACCATCTGATCGTGTTCCAGAACGGGCACGCAATCCGTTAGATTCATCTTTGAACAAAGTTCAACATCCGCGAGGAAGCCAGATTTTTTCATTTTCTTCCCATTGCTGCAAGCCAGTATCGTTTCGAATAAGTGAGACTTCGCTTCGAGATAGCAACCGCGCATCGCTAAACCAAAGTCGTTCGTTATCATATGCGGCTCACCCAGTAGATCTGCGATTTCATCAAGAATGAGGCCAGCACAAATTCCGTCTTCCAAAGAGAACACATCTTGTGTCCCCGCACATACAATCACCGTGTCCCGTTTAAGTTCGATAGCAGCCAATGCAGAAGCCCTACCATTAATAATAGCGCCGGCAAGTACCCGGTCGGCTTTTATTGCTTTTTGAATCCCTCTTGTGCCATTGGTCGTCGTTAAGATGATACGTTTGCCATGTACGGCTTCACGTGTGTACTCAAGCGGCGAGTTGCCGAAATCAAAACCAGGAATTTTTTTGCAATACCGTTCTCCGCCCAACAAATCGTCCTCTTTCGCCAATTCCTTTGCTTTAATAACCGTATCGACAGGGACTACACCCCGACTTCCATTCATTAAAGCGGTGATAATTGTGCTTGTCGCACGTAAAACATCAATGACAATGACGGTTTTATGGAGAAACTCGTCACTTCTTGCTTCGCCGATGTTGGCGATCACCTCGATATGCATGTGCTAATCCTTTCTGCAAATATAGACTTTATAGGTTTCACTTTATTTCTTACCTAAGGACAACAACGTGTCAGAACGGAGTCCTCTCCTCAACGCTTCTAGTGCGATGACTTCGTCTGGGGAAATATTGCCCAAATGAATATCTGGACCGAGGGAGTTAATCAGGTGCACTTGTTGGGTTTTGAGCGGTGCTTCCCATAAGAGCTTATTACCTGAAATGGAAGTCATCACACTATGCAATTCCTCATCTTTGCATTTCCCTTCCCCGTCGAAAATACCAACACCTATGCCGGATTCACGGGCCTCAATCGTAACAAGGGAAGCGCCTAATTCCGTATCAATTAAGACGGTATCAATCAATTCTGCTAACTCAATGGAGGAACCCCATCCTTTTTTGCCATACTCCGTAACGACTTCTAATCCTTCATCTATACCTCTGGCTATTAACTTATTCCGCTGTCTACGATCCATTTGAATGGTGCCATCGGACACTTCAATGCCATTAAAGCCAAGTGCAAGTATCATGTCAAAAAACGAATCTACCGCATTCTGAGTTACCGCAACTTCTAGAAAAGTACCTCCCGGGTAGATGAGAATGTTATTCTCTTTCGCTAGGTTTATTTTGCTTTGCAGAACAGATTGTGGATAAAGCGGTGAAGTGCCGAATCCAAGTTTGATCATATCCACATGGTTACTGGAGGTTTGAAGCAAATCCTGAAAGGCAAGCATGCCAAGTCCCTTATCCATCACCATCGTTTTCCCTAACGTTCTTGGTTTGAGTTGCCTTTTTCCTGTAGGGTCGGCTAGAATCGGGTTCCATTTTAATTGAGAGGTCACTTCCATCGGTATTTCTCCTCACTGTCCTTCGAAGGATCAATTATGTGTACAGCATATGCATGAGCACAAATGGAGGTGCCCAGCATGCCTAAAATGAGACGAGCTCGCATAAGGTAGGGAAAAGCGAGTGCTTTCGAAGCACGATATGACGCTGAAATACACTGCTTCGCTCGCAGGTGCTATACATTCATTCGGGAGGTGTAGGAATTGATGAACAAAATCGTAGTCACGATGGCTTCCTTGCGGTTGATGTCAGGGAGTATCGAAATCATTGCTGCTATTCTCATGCTCAGGTTGGCAACGATCGAGAAGGCGCTGCTGGTGAATTCAGCTCTAGCACTAGTAGGTCCTCTAGTACTATTAACTACGACCACAATCGGATTGGTAGGCGTAGCTGACAAGCTTTCCTATGGAAAGATGTTGTGGATCATAGCTGGCGTCAGTTGTTTGTTCATTGGGATTATTAAAAAGTAATCGGTCATATTTCTTTCTAGTAAGCATAGAAATAAATATAGAAGACTGGACAACTTGGAGGGCTGTCTCCCAATGCTAGCGAGTATTTCACATTTGTTGCCGCAGAACATCCGATTCATGCTGAGCGAACTTCCTCCGAACGTACAAGCTAGTGTGGAAGAAATCAGAGTGAGAGAGTCACGTCCCCTTGAAATTAGTTGGGCTGACCGATATGCCTTCATTAGTGAACGCGGGGAAATGGTTACCCAAGAAGCTTTGGCATACAAACCGTCTAGGCAAGATTGTATGACACTCCTTGAGACCCTTACGAATCATTCGTTGTATACCTTTGAAGAAGAACTTCGGAGAGGCTACATCACTGTTTCAGGCGGTCATCGAGTGGGACTTGCTGGGCGCACGATTCTTGATCAGGGGCAAGTGAAACAAATACGCGATGTGAGTTCCTTTAATATTCGAATCGCGCGCGAAATACAAGGTGTGGGACAGGGGATATTACCCTATCTAATTGATCAGAACATGGGAAACATTCATCATACCTTGATCATTTCACCGCCCCAGCAAGGAAAGACAACCTTGATTCGTGATTTGGCCAGACTGATTAGCCGAGGTGAGTGGGGGGCTAGGAATAGCACGCTAATCGGTAAAAAAGTAGGCATCGTTGATGAACGCTCCGAATTAGCTGCATGTGTCAAAGGTGTTCCGAAATTCGACTTAGGACCTCGAACAGACGTGTTGGATGGTTGTCCCAAGGCAGAAGGGATGATGATGATGATTCGCTCATTGTCACCTGAGGTGCTCATTGTAGATGAGATTGGTCGAAGCGAGGACGCTGATGCGATTCATGAAGCTATTCACACAGGTATCCGCGTTCTAGCGACAGCACATGGAGCAAGTTACGAAGACGTTCGTAGACGACCGGTACTTAGGGAGTTGATAGGGACAGGTGTATTTACGAAATATGTGATCCTGCAGCGAAGAAAAGGAGCTTCTGCTTCCTTTCGAATCTTGGATCATGAGGGTAAACCAATGGGAGATGGATGACCAAAGCAAAGGACGATGCGCATGCTGAAATTTGTTGGAGGAGTTCTCATCTTCGGTGCAGCTTCCATGTATGGGTTTATGCAGGCTGCCCACTATGTAAGGCGACCTAAGCAAATACGAGGATTAATTAGCGCCTTAGGAAGAATGGAAACAGAAATTGCCTATGCCCTGACGCCGCTTCCTGAAGCGTTCGCTTCGCTAAGCAAGCAAGTTGCTGATCCTCTTTCTACCTTATTTCGATTAATGTCTGAACGATTACTGGGAAGTAACGGGGAGTCGACCAAGGATCTGTGGCAGAAGACAGTCAAAGAAGTCTGGGCGAGAACCTCGATGAGGCAAGCTGAACAAGAAGTAATTCTTGGGCTAGGACCTGTGCTAGGACTTTCGGATCGTAGTGATCAAATCAAGCATTTACGGCTCGCGATTAGTCAACTCCAATCGGAAGAAACCGATGCCAGAGATGAACAGCAACGCTACGAGAAAATGTGGAAGAGCCTGGGCGTCCTAATCGGAGCGTTAGTCGTGATTTTAATGTATTAGTGGGGATCATGAATCCCTGCATGACAAGTTCCTTGAAGGCGGAGTGAGGTGCCAGGAATGAATGTAGATGTGAACGCCATTTTCCAAATTGCCGGCATTGGAATCATCATCGCGATGATCCATTCGGTGCTGAAGCAGATGGGAAAAGAGGATATGGCACACTGGGTTACGGTCATAGGCTTCGTGGTCGTACTTTTTATGGTCGTCAGTATGCTGGATAACTTGTTTAAAGAAATTAAAACTATTTTCCTATTCCAATGAGGTGGTCTGATGGAAATCATCCAAATCGTAGGTCTAGGACTCATCGTCACGATTTTGACGCTCATTATCAAGGAGCAGAAGCCCATGTTCGCCTTTTTATTAGCTGCTTTTACAGGGATCGTCATTTTCTTATTCTTAATAGGCAAGATTTCATCGGTTATCGGAGTCCTAGAGGACTTGGCAGTGAAGTCCAATGTGAACCTTGTTTTTCTCAAAACGATTCTGAAAATAATCGGCGTTGCCTACATCGCGGAGTTTGGCGCACAGATCGTCAGAGATGCCGGCCAAGATTCCATCGCATCCAAAATTGAATTATCGGGCAAGGTCCTCATTATGGTTATGGCGATACCGATTATCACGGTCATTATCGAAACTGTGGTTAAACTGCTCCCTGCTTAGAAGATTCACCTAAGGAGTGACACGCATGCACCTACTTTATTCGCACCAGAAGCTGAACAACAGGTGGATTTTAGTATTCATAATATCGATGGGTCTCTGGCTCGGTTTGTCGGGTTCCTTAACTGCTGAATCACCTACAGATATGATTATCCAGGAACAAGCGAACCGCTTGAATACAGAGCCAGTCGAGCAGTATTGGGATAAGTTGATGAAGGAATATGGCGGGTATTTCCCAGAAAGCAAACCTCCGACCTTCATGGAACTTCTTCTTGGGACCAAGGGCATTAGCATGAAGAGTATTTTTAAAGGGCTTCTGAGCTATGTATTTCATGAAATTATCATCAACGGCAAGTTACTCGCTTCCATTGTTGTGTTGACAGTCTTTAGCATGATTTTGGAGACGCTGCAGAGCTCATTTGAACGAAATACGGTAAGCAAGCTTGGATACACGATCACGTATATGGTACTGATTATCATTGCCATCAACAGCTTCAGCGTTGCGATCGGGTACGCCAAGACAGCCATATCGTCGATGATTCAATTCATGTTCGCCATCATGCCATTGTTACTAACTTTATTAGCATCTATGGGCAATGTGACATCCGTGGCTATCCTGCATCCTCTGATCGTGTTCATGATTCACTCCGTGGGAACGGCGATTTATGTGTTTGTATTCCCACTCTTGTTTTTCTCAGCAGTGCTCCACATCGTTAGCTCGCTTAGCGACAAGTTTAAGGTTACCCAGTTGGCAAATCTGCTGCGCACCGTCAGTTTAAGTATGTTAGGCGTGTTCGTAACGGTCTTTCTCGGTGTCATTTCTATTCAAGGAACAGCTGGTGCAGTTAGAGATGGGGTAGCGATTCGAACAGCTAAGTACATAACCGGGAATTTCGTTCCTGTTGTAGGACGTCTGTTCTCGGACGCAACAGAAACGGTAATTGGTGCATCTTTACTTGTCAAAAATGCAATAGGACTCGTTGGCGTTGTTATTCTCGTTCTCTTGTGCGCGTTTCCAGCGATCAAAATCTTAACGCTAGCTTTTATTTACAACTTATCAGCAGCATTGATGCAGCCACTAGGAGATAGCCCAATTATTGCTTGTCTACAAACGATAGGCAAAAGCTTGATTTATGTGTTTGCAGCTTTAGCGGCAGTAAGCTTAATGTTTTTTCTTGCCCTAACTATCATGATCACAATTAGCAATGTCTCCGTCATGATGAGGTGAAAGGAGTCCCGCGATGGATTGGTTAGCAGGATGGCTGAAAACGGTCATTATGGTCATTATGCTTGCGACGTTTGTTGATCTACTGCTTCCAAGCAATACCATGCAGCGGTATGTGAAGACAGTCTTAAGTTTATTCATTTTACTTACCCTGCTAACCCCTGTGCTTCAGCTGTTCCAGAGGGATTGGAATTTGGATCAGCTGCTCAGTCGAGCAGAGAAGGAGCAGAATGAGAAAGTGATGCTTGCAGGTGGTTATGGCGGTAATCAAACACAAATGAAGTCATTGGCAGCCATTACGAAGGATGCCAATGCGATTCAAGAAGGGGAACGAAAGAAAACGCAGCAAATCGTACAATCGCAATTGGCCGGATTGATGAAAGAGGACTTGCAGAAACAAACGGAATGGTCAATTCAGGAGGTACAAGTTCAGGTGCAGGTAGACAATAATGGGAAACCCACCATTACGAATGTAAAGGTGACCCTTGATGATATAGAGGCGAAGAAACAAGAGACAGTCAAAAGTAGGAGTATTGCTGCGATGGAGCCAGTGAAGCCCGTAGATCCCATCAAAATTGGAGCTGCCGCGGTAGTGCAAGATCGTCAAACAATGGCTCAAGGTGACTTGCAGTCAAACCTTAAATCGCAACCTAGCGAACAAGAAAAGGATCGACTCAAACGTGATATTGTAAAGAATTGGTCTGTAGATCCTGCCTCAATCGAGATCGAAACCGTACAAAGCAAAGGATGGATGGCGAGGTGAATCGATGGGAACATTGCTGCAATGGATGGAGCACAAATTCGGCGGCGGGCCAGGTGGACCTAAGCGTAAGAATACGTTGCTTTGGGTCATCATGGTTGGGCTTTTAGGAGCTGCGCTAATGATTATCAACACATTTATAAATGTCAAAGATCTGGATCCCATTGGCACAGGCAGAGCGTCTCCCCCAGCGGAAAGTAAGGAAACCTTTGCGGGAAGCACATCGAAGGAAAACGCAAGCTTTCATGATTATGAACAAGCTTACGGAGACCAACTGAAAAGCATCCTGCAACAAATTGTCGGTGTTGGCGAAGTGGAAGTACTCGTTACCATTGAATCTACGGAAGAAATGACCGTCGACAAAAATTATAACGATAATCAGACCATGACGACAGAACGCGACAATGGTGGAGCAACACGCAACATATCCCAGGTAACGCGAAGTGGTGAAGTCGTTGTTTATCAAGTATCAGGTGACCAGAAACCGCTTGTGCTCAAATACATTAAACCCAAAATAAGAGGTGTCATTGTTGTTGCGAAAGGCGCAGAGAATCTCACGGTGAAGAAGATGATCATGGAAGCCGTTGAGCGTGGAATGGATGTCCAAGCGGGTAAAATTTCCATTTTGCCGCGCAAAACAGGGAATTAATTCATTTAAATTATCTAACTATTCTAAGGAGGAATAAACAATGAATGCAAAAAGACAAACAATTTGGCTCGTTTCGATGCTCAGCTTGATGGTGGTGCTCTCCGCGTATTATCTATTTACGGAGGACGTCAATAAGCTCGATCTGGCATCGTCAGACGCCGTCACGCAATCGCAAGAAGTGAAGATTGATATGACACAAGTGGATCCAGTTACAGGTGCGAAAACGGATGTGAAAGCAACATCTGGCACAAGTACACAATCCGACACGAAAGCAACAACGCCGCAAACTTCTACAAAAACAGACGCTAAAGCAACGACTACACAAGATAACTCCAAAACTACGACAAAAGATGCAAGCAAACCAGCAACATCCAAAACAGATGATCAAGTGCTGAAACAAGTAGAAGAACAAGCCAAAACGACGAGTGCAAACGACTACTTCACGAATGAACAAGTGAAACAAAACAACTACTTCAGCAAAGTTTCCACAGATCTGATGACGATCATTTTGGATTCGAAGAAAACACCTGAAGCAGTGGCTAAAGCAACGAATGATTTGTCGGCCTTGTCCGATCTGCAAGATAAAATTGAAAATCTACAAGATCTTCTAATTCAAGATTTCCCGCAAGCGGTCATTAATCAAGATGGTAACAAATGGAAGGTGACGGTTCAAGCTGATAAATTGGAGAAAAGCCAAGGTGTTTCCATCGTTGACATGGTAGTGAAAGAATTGGGTGCTATGCCAGAAAATATCAAGATCCAATACGTGCGTCCGTAAGGATTCTAGTGAAGTTTGTGCTTCACAAATGGATAGTGGAAAGGGTCCGAATAAACTGGACTCTTTCCATTTCGTTCGTTTATGGGTATAATACATACGTTGCGGCTATGAAAACGCATTTTTTAAAGGATTCACCAACGTCTAAAGGAGTGACTTGAATGTTTAAATTGAGTGAAATCAAAGAGTTAATTAAACTCGTCGATCAATCCTCTTTACAAGAACTTGAAATTGAAAATGAAGGTGCACGCCTTTCAATTCGTAAACCGAATAAAGCGGAGCCTCTTTATGTATCCGCTCCAGTTCAACACACATACGCACCGATTGCTCAACCCAACTACACAAATTCAGCGCCAGCAGCTGCACTTGAAGCACCCGTACCTGCTAGCGGACAAGCCAAGCAAGAGGATTCATCTTTACATAAGATCGTATCTCCGATGGTAGGAACATTCTATCAATCCGCTTCTCCAGGATCAGCGCCGTTCGTAAGCGTTGGCTCTAAAGTAACGGATAAGAGTGTTGTTTGTATTGTGGAAGCTATGAAACTAATGAATGAAATAGAAGCAGAAGTAAAAGGCGAGATTGTTGAAGTTCTCGTTGAGAATGGACAGCTCGTTGAATATGGACAACCTTTATTTTTGGTTAGACCGGAATAGTTGCGTTTGCAAGCTTATGCTGACAGCGCAAGCTTTTCGGAGGAAGAGCTCTTAGGAGGGCAAATCATGAAATTTAATAAAATACTTATTGCGAACCGTGGAGAAATTGCAGTTCGTATTATCCGTGCATGCCGGGAACTCGGCATCTATACGGTAGCTGTGTACTCGGAAGCAGACCGTGAAGCACTGCACGTTCGTTTGGCAGATGAAGCTTATTGTATCGGGCCAACAGCGTCCAAAGACAGCTATTTGAACTTCACTAACTTGATGAGTGTTGCAACGTTAACAGAATGCGATGCCATTCATCCAGGGTATGGATTCCTTGCAGAAAATGCTGACTTCGCAGAAATTTGCGAGAGCTGCAATATCACATTCATCGGTCCTTCACCTGACGCTATCTCCCGTATGGGTGATAAGGCAGTTGCGAAGCAAACGATGAAGGAAGCGAGAGTTCCAATTATCCCGGGTTCCGATGGGTTGGTTGAGGATATTGAAGATGCTGTGGTTATTGCACGTGATATCGGGTATCCGATTATTATTAAAGCGACAGCAGGCGGCGGCGGTAAAGGAATCCGTATTGCGGAGAATGAGGAAACACTTGTTCAACAAATTACGGCAGCTCAACAAGAAGCGCAGAATGCCTTCGGTAATGCAGGGATCTACTTGGAGAAGTATTTAACTGGCATGAAGCACGTTGAGATTCAAATCCTTGCTGATAAACACGGCAATGTCGTTCATTTAGGCGAACGTGATTGCTCTGTACAGCGCCGTAGACAAAAGCTGGTTGAAGAAGCACCTTGTCCAATTCTTACGGAAGAAACGCGTAAAGCAATGGGGCAGGCGGCTGTGCGTGCTGCGAAAGCTGTGAATTATTCGGGAGCAGGAACGTTGGAATTCTTGTTAGGTCCAGATGGTAATTTTTACTTTATGGAAATGAACACACGGATCCAAGTTGAACACCCTGTTACTGAGATGATTACGGGGATCGATATTATCCAAGAAATGATTCGCGTTGCTGAAGGGAATCCATTGTCCTTCAGCCAGGATGACGTCCGCATCAATGGATGGGCGATCGAGTGCCGCGTGAATGCGGAAGATCCGAACAGGAACTTCATGCCATCTCCAGGACAAGTTAAATTTTATTTGCCGCCGGGTGGATTTGGTGTTCGTGTGGATAGCGCTGTGTATCCAGGATATACGATCCCGCCACACTATGATTCCATGATCGCGAAGCTTATCGTGTGGGGAAGTACACGTGAAGAAGCGATTAATCGGATGAAAAGAGCCCTCAATGAGTTCGCCGTGGATGGTGTTAATACGACGATTCCTTTTCATTTGAAGCTGCTTGAACATAAGAAATTTATCAGTGGCGACCACGATATTAAGTTCTTGGAAGAGCACGACGTAAACGATCCAGAATCGTAGACAATCAATTGTCATATTTTTACCGAAATGCTATACTAATAAATTAAGATGGCTTATCCCATTTATATGTTTTGAGTCAAATTTTCTACACAGCTGTAAGCTGAAGCTTTCCAAGCCAGTTTTGCTGGCGCAAAACTTTTAGGAGGTGCCACAATGAGCACAATCGCTCCGGATTACGTCAAGACAGACATGGGCAGCATCCAGATTGCCCCCGAAGTTATCGAAATCATTGCCGGATTGGCAACGGTGGAAGTGCAAGGTGTAGCGGGGATGAGTGGCGGATTAGCTGGCGGCATTGCTGAATTACTTGGACGCAAGAATTTGTCCAAAGGCGTAAAGGTAGAGGTCGGACAACGTGAAGCTGCCATTGACGTCTCCATTATCATCGAGTATGGAAATCGTATTCCAGAAGTTGCAAGTGATATTCAGAACAATGTGAAAATGGCGATTGAATCCATGACAGGTTTGAATGTTGTTGAGGTCAACGTACACATTCATGACGTTCACTTTAAACAGGCGGATAAACCGATTGACGAAGAACCAGCAGCGGCCCATCGTGTAAAATAAGCGGTAAAGCTGAGCTATATGAATCAATTGAAACCCCCTACAGGTTGCAGGGGGTTTCCTCTAACTTAGGAAGGGGACAAGCGTAGTGGGTAAAATTGTGGACAGGCTCTTGCTACTTTTCTATAGCTTAATCATATTCGTCGCATCGATCTTAGTATTGTTCACAGCATCAAGCTGGATCCCACTCGATCAAGCAAGTACAACGCTTAGCCACTTTTATTACGAGAAGAGTTACGCGTATCCGGGCATTATCGTTAGCTTGATAATGGGACTGATCTCTGTTCGATTCCTAATCGTAACACTACGTCGCGGACGTTCCCAAGCACCATCCATTGATCAACGAACGGATTTTGGGGATATTCGAATTTCAATCGAGACGGTTGAGAATCTTTCACTGAAAGCAGCAGGTCGCACGAAAGGTGCCAAAGATCTTCGGGCACGTGTTAGAGTGAATCAAGCTGGGTTAGAAATAACCATTAGAACGATTGTAGACGGGGAAAGTTCGATTCCAGAATTGACTGAAGACATGCAAGGCACAGTGAAAAGTTACATAGAAGATATTACCGGTATACCAGTAGCTTCCGTAACCGTATTCGTAGCGAACATCGTGCAATCTGCCCCAACGTTTAAAAGCCGGGTCGAATAGAGGTGAATCCACATATGTGGAATGAACTATGGGAGTTCCATAGGGGCAAAGTAATTGGCGTGACAGCGGGAATATTTTTCGGTTTCATCTATTTATTCTTTGGTTTTTGGGATATGTTGATCTTTGGATTTATCGTTCTTGTAGGCTTTTATGTTGGAAATAAGCTGGATCGCAAAGAAAGTTTCGTCATGCTGGAAGACATTTGGCGCTATCTCACACAAAAATGGAGAATGTTTCGCTAAAATCCCTGGTTCATCCATGGATTTTTTTGTTTGGATTGGATCCAATTTGACGTATACTAGGAGAAAGAGTTTTTAGGAGAAGGTCGCTTAGCAGGAGCAAAGCGCTTAGGAGGAACAGAATGAAACGCAGAATTGCACGTGAAATTGCTATACAAAGCTTATACCAAATCCAAATGAATGAGGCTACTCCTCAGGAGGCTGTTCAAGTTGCGATTCATGAAGCCGAACATGATAATGAAACGCAGTTGGATTTCTCCGGAGATAAGATAGATCCTGTTTACATTGTTGAACTTGTTGAAGGAACTTACATGAACAAAGTAAGCATCGACGAGTTGTTAGAAGAGTATCTGAAGGGGTGGGCAATGGACAGGCTGTCTCGCATCGATCGGGAAATTCTCCGACTTGGTGCTTATGAGATGCTGTATCGTGATGATGTTCCGCCAAAAGTTGTTGTCAATGAGGCGATTGATTTGGCCAAGCATTATGGGACAGATGAATCAGGGAAATTCGTGAATGGCGTATTGGGGAAAATGATCAAAGAAATCGACGAACTGAAAGAAAAAGTAGTGCGTACACATTAAATTCATCTAAATCATGAACAGTTAACTTTGCATACAGGTAATGCTTAAACGGCTAAGGGGGAAATAACATGTCAGCGCAAGTAATTAATGGGAAAGAACTCGTAAGCTCTATTCGTGAGGAAATCAGATCTGACGCAGCTGCTCTTACAGCACAGGGGAACCAGCCAGGTCTTGTCGTAGTTATTGTAGGTGAAGATGCTGCTTCGCAAGTTTATGTAAGAAACAAAGCGAAAGCTTGCGATGATGTCGGTATCTATTCCGAAGTACACCGTCTTCCTGAAGAAACAACACAAGAAGAATTAATTGCACTCATCCATGGTTTTAATGCGAATAATCGAATTAACGGGATCCTTGTTCAATCACCACTCCCTAAGCATATCAATGAAGAAGCTGTTGTTGATGAAATTGATCCAGCGAAGGACGTAGATTGCTTCCACCCCATAAATGTAGGTAACCTGATGATTGGTAAAGACGGTATGAAGCCTTGTACGCCGCATGGCGTTATTGAAATTCTTAAGCGGACAGGCGTAGCGATTGCAGGCAAACATGCAGTTGTTGTCGGCAGAAGTAACATTGTCGGTAAACCGATGGCTATGCTGTTGCTGCGTGAGCATGCAACGGTTACGATCGTACATTCCCGCACACCTAATATGGAAGAAATCACTAAGCAAGCAGATATTCTTGTTGTAGCTGTTGGGAAAGCACATTTAATCAAAGCCAACCACGTGAAACCAGGGGCAGTTGTAATTGACGTTGGGATGAATCGTCCTGCAGACGGCAAATTAACGGGCGATGTTGATTTTGAAGCTGTGAAAGAGATTGCAAGCGCCATTACACCAGTTCCAGGTTGTGTTGGCCCAATGACGATTACGATGCTGCTTCGCAACACAGTTGACGCGGCTAGCCGTGCAGCTCAAGCGAATGTGAGCGTATAATTGCCCTATGGCTAGAAATGAGACCAAGATTTTATCCGTCAAAGATTTAAACCGTTACATTAAGCTATTACTAGAAGGAGACACACGACTCCAAGATGTGTGGGTGCGAGGCGAAATTTCAAATTTCACACATCACTCTAGTGGACATATGTATTTTACTTTGAAGGATGCGGACGGTCGGCTCAAAAGCATCATGTTTGCATCGCATAATCAGAGGCTGGGATTTATCCCGAAAGAGGGCACGAAAGTCATTGCACGCGGAAATATTTCCGTGTATGAGCGCGATGGTGCTTATCAGTTCTATGTAACGGCGATGCAGCCTGATGGCATCGGCAGCTTGTATATGGCTTTCGAGCAGCTGAAGAAGAAGCTCGAAATAGAAGGGCTATTCGCGCCAGAGCGCAAGAAACCGATTCCTCGGTTTCCGCGAGCGATTGGCGTGATCACATCTCCGACGGGGGCCGCCATTCGTGATGTCATCATCACTTTGCAGCGGCGCTTCCCGTCGATCCCCATCTTGCTGTACCCTGTCCTCGTACAGGGGACGCAAGCTGCTCCTTCGATCGTGAAGGCGATCGAAGCTATGAACAGGCTCGGTGAAGCCGACGTGCTCATTGTGGGCCGCGGCGGCGGCTCACTGGAAGAGCTGTGGGCCTTCAACGAGGAGATCGTCGCGCGGGCTATCGCAGCCTCCGCGGTCCCGATCATCTCGGCTGTCGGCCACGAGACGGACTTCACGATCGCCGACTTCGTCGCCGATCTCAGAGCGCCGACGCCTACGGCGGCGGCCGAGCTCGCGGTGCCGCACCACCTCGAGCTGAAGCAGCAGCTCTCGCAGCAGGCGCAGCGCCTGCATTACGGGCTGCTGCAGCTCCTGCGTCGCAAGCAGGAACGTCTCGAGCGCGCGAAGCGCTCGCCGTTCCTGACGAACCCTCGCAGGCAGCTGCTGATGCAGCCTGCAGAGCGACTCGACCGGCTGGCGGAGCAGCTCGGTTACCGGATGCGTCAGCGCCTCACGGAGCTCGCGCAGCGCCGTTTGAAGCTGGAGCGTCGCTTATCCAGCTTTAATCCAACCGAGCAGGCCGTGATGGCGAGACGACGTTTGGATACGTCTAAACGTCAGATGCTAACGGCCATGCAGACCCTCCTGCGCTCGAAGAAGCAGGAGTGGCAATCCAGCGTCCGTCATCTGGACGCACTGAGCCCGCTGAAAGTTATGCAGCGGGGGTATAGCCTTGCTTATGATGAGGAAGAGAAACAGCTCGTTCGTTCGATCTCCCAGGTAAAACTTGGTGATCGATTATCCATACGTCTTAAAGACGGCAAAATACAATGTCAAGTTTCGGGGATGGAGGCGAACATGGATGTCAACTAGTGAAGCGGAAGTAAGTTTTGAAGTGGCAATCGAGCAGCTTGAGCGTATCGTAAGTCAGCTGGAGAGCGGCGACGTTCCTCTAGAGAAAGCAATTGAACTGTATCAAGAAGGTGTAAGGCTCTCCCATATATGCGGCGTGAAGCTGGAGCAAGTGGAGAAGAAAATTGAGATGCTGGTTGAAGGTGAAGCTGGGGTAACAAGGAAGCCTTTCCAGCCTGTCTTGGAAGATAAGGGGAATTAGTTTGAATAACACGACGTCTACTATTCATACATACATCGCTTCCCATGCTGAGCTGGTTGAAGCCGCACTGCGTCAATCATTGCCAACTGAATGGGAAGTACCTGCTTCGTTACGTGAGTCCATGGACTACTCGTTAATGGCAGGCGGCAAACGCCTGCGTCCGATCATGGTTCTAGCTGCTGCAGAATCGCTGGGGGGCTCCTTGGAATCTGCTATGCCTGTTGCGACGGCCATTGAATTGGTGCATACCTATTCATTAGTTCATGATGATCTGCCAGCGATGGATAATGATGATTACCGAAGAGGCAAGTTAACGAATCACAAAGTATATGGTGAAGCAATGGCAATTCTTGCTGGCGATGCGCTACTGACGCACGCCTTCTTCTGCGTTGCGCAATCTCACAAAAAGTTCGGTGTTCCCGCTGAGCGCGTACTGGCTATTTCCGAAGAGCTTGCCGTGTTTGCAGGTGCCCGTGGCATGGTTGGCGGCCAAGCAGCGGATATGTTAGGCGAGCAAGGAATAACCAAGCTAGAAGAGCTTACTTATATTCATACTCACAAAACAAGTGATCTTATTGTGTTTTCATTACGTGCTGGTGGACATGTTGCAGGGGCTTCTGAGGCACAATTGGAAGCGCTCAGTGAATTTGGACATGCACTTGGATTAGCTTTTCAGATTCAAGATGATATTTTGGATATTATCGGCGATGAAGCGAAACTGGGTAAGCCTGTGAAAAGCGATGAGAAACAGCAGAAGGTGACATTCCCTTATTTTATCGGCATGGAAGCTTCTGAGCAGAAAGTACAAGAGCTGACGAATCAAGCCAAAGATGCCTTAATCCGATCCAATATACCGAACCCTGAACGGTTGCTTCAGATTGCAGATTACCTGATGAAACGGGATCATTAGACATACGTATACAATTAATATGCCTTATCGCAAGGTAGTTTCACACGATTTACCCAATAATATGATATAATAGTGAAATCTTAGTATTTTCACATTGAAAGTGAGGAAACAAGCGTGCTGCTCGAACAAATCAATCGGCCTGCAGATTTGAAGCGGTTATCCTTAACGGAGCTCGAAGAATTGGCAGGAGAAATCCGTCAATTTCTTATTGAGAAGCTTTCCGTTACTGGTGGACATCTAGCCCCGAATTTAGGCGTGGTTGAACTCACGATAGCTTTACACACCATGTTTCACAGCCCGTATGATAAATTGATTTTTGATGTAGGTCACCAAGCGTATGTACACAAAATTCTGACAGGACGTAAAGACAAGTTTGATACTTTGCGTAAGTACAAAGGGCTTTGCGGGTTTATTAAGCGTTCCGAGAGCGAGCATGATGTCTGGGAAGCGGGACATAGCAGTACGTCTCTTTCTGCTGCCATGGGTATGGCGATGGCTCGTGATCTCAAGGGCGAGCATAACAAGGTTGTTGCCATTATCGGTGATGGTGCACTTACAGGTGGTATGGCATTAGAAGCCATGAATCATATTGGTCACGAGAAGAAGAATATTACAGTCATTCTGAATGACAATGAAATGTCGATTGCGCCCAACGTAGGGGCTCTTCATAATTATCTAAGCAAGATACGTTCAGATCGTCATTATTTGAAAGCGAAAGAAGAAGTCGAATTTTTACTGAAGAAAATTCCTGCCATCGGCGGAACGCTGGCTAAGACAGCGGAGAAGCTGAAGGATAGTCTTAAATATTTTGTTTTGAATGGCGTGTGGTTTGAAGAACTAGGTTTTACTTATATCGGTCCCGTAGATGGACATAACTTACAAGTGCTCATGGATACGTTGAAACAGGCTGAGAAGGTTGCAGGACCTGTACTGATTCATATTGTCACGACTAAGGGTAAAGGGTATAAACCTGCAGAGAACGACTCTCATACTTGGCATGGCTTAGGGCCATACAAAATGGAATCAGGTCAAGTGCTGAAGTCCTCAGGTCCGCCAATGTATACACAAGTTTTTGGCGATACATTAATTGAGCTTGCCGAGAAGGATTCTCGTGTAGTTGCCGTGACACCTGCCATGCCAGGTGGATCCGGGTTAATGAAATTTGCGAAGCAATTCCCGAATCGAATGATTGATGTTGGTATCGCGGAGCAACATGCGGCTACATTATGTGCAGGACTCGCAAGTGAAGGCTTGAAGCCGGTATTCGCCGTATATTCAACGTTCTTGCAGCGTGCGTATGATCAAGTTGTGCATGATATATGTCGTCCTAAATTGAATGTTACCTTCGCGATTGATCGTGCTGGCTTCGTTGGTCCAGATGGCGAAACACATCAAGGGGTGTATGATATTTCATTCCTCCGAACAATTCCTAACATGGTCTTGATGATGCCGAAGGATGAGAAGGAATTGCGCGATATGATGCAAACGGCGCTTGAATATAATGATGGCCCGATCGCGTATCGGTATCCGCGTATTAATGGTACGGGTGCTTCCATTGATGAGGGTCCTAAGGCAATTCCGCTTGGTACTTGGGAAACTGTACGTGAAGGTCAATATGCTGCAGTTCTTGCTGTTGGACCTATGGTTCAAGTGGCGGAGGAAGCAGCAGCTCAGCTTGCCCAAGAGGGTATTGAACTTCGAGTCGTGAATGCAAGATTTATTAAACCATTGGATGAATCATATCTGCTACAGTTAGCTAAGGAATCAATACCAGTCATCACCATGGAAGAGGGTTCAATCCAAGGTGGTTTCGGAAGTGCGGTATTGGAATTTTACGCGGAGAAACGTATTGTTGGTGGGCAAGTTGAAGTAATGGGAATTCAAGACTACTTCGTAGAGCATGGCAGTGTGACTGAACAACGCGAAGAAGTGGGGTTAACTGCCCACCACTTGATTACCGAAGTGAAGAAGCTAGTTCCTCGCAAGGTCCTGCGTGCGAAGGCCTAGTAACCGATTTTGAATAGGAGCAACACATCAGATATGTCCTCGGATAAAGAACGATTAGACTTATTGCTACTTGAACAAGGTTATTTTGAAAGTAGAGAAAAGGCAAAGGCCGCCATTATGGCAGGCCTTGTTTTTGCGGATGAAGAGCCAGTTGATAAGGCTGGGATGAAGATCAGTCGGAAAGCCGTGCTGAAAGTGAAGGGTGCGCTGCATCCTTACGTCAGTCGTGGCGGCCTAAAGCTGGAGAAAGCCTTAAAACATTTTGAAATCGACTTGCATGATGCTGTTATGTTGGATATTGGCGCTTCTACTGGCGGGTTCACGGATTGTGCGCTGCAAAATGGTGCGGCTTCCGTCTATGCCGTTGATGTGGGCTACAATCAATTGGATTGGTCGCTGCGCAATGACGAGCGGGTTCATGTCATGGAGCGAACGAATTTCCGATACACGAAATTGGAGGATCTTGGGGGTCCAAGACCTACTTTTGCAAGCATTGATGTTTCGTTCATTTCACTTCGCATCATCTTGCCTCCACTGAAAGAAATCTTAGGAAATCAGGGTCATGTTGTTGCGCTGATTAAGCCGCAATTCGAAGCTGGCCGAGAGAAGGTTGGGAAGTCAGGCGTCGTTCGGGATACGGAAGTACATATTGATGTACTTACCACGGTTCTTTCCTTTGCAGAGGAGCTCGGCTTACGTTTGAAAGGACTGACTTATTCCCCAATCACTGGTGGAGAAGGGAACATTGAATTTCTTGCGTACTGGTCAAGTGATGAGAAGGAAGAGTCGATGGCAACACCTGCTACAATCAAAGCCCTTATTGCTGGGACGGTTAAAGAGTCTCAGAAATTGCATGGAAAATAAACTCATCTTTGAGAACGCCTTTTGCGGCCCAGAGATGGGTTTTTCACTTAGAAGAAAGGATTTCCATTCCGGATTCGCGAATACTATGGCGAGGTGAAGGACATGGAACAAGGCGATGTAAGAGTCATTTTGTTAATCCTTATCGTTGTAGTTTGTTTCGTTATTTGGCGATTTCAGAAATGGTCTACAGGGGCAAGCCGTAGAAGAGGGCGTATTCCAAGGCATGCGAATATCCCCGAGGATGATGTAGTTGATCTGCTTGAAGGCGCAGGATTCGAAGTATTTGCAGGTAAGACCAAAATCCCAATTTCAATAACCATTAGCGAGAGAGACCACCTGGAAAGCCGCTTGTTTATTGATTATTTTGTGCAAAAGGAAGATGATGTGTATCTGGTGAAGGTGGCGAGAGATCGTAAGCCTCTAGAGATGACCGGTAGCGCTGTGCGTGATATGCTGCTGCCCTACACCCTCATTTATCCTGAGGCCCAAGGTATCCTTTACGTTGATATGGCCGTTAGTAAAATCAAAAAAATCACTTTTCACATAGAGGTGTAAGGATGAAAGGTCAAAGGCATGTAAAAATCAGAGAAATTATTACCAATCATGAGATTGAAACACAGGATGAACTAGTTGAGGCGCTTCGCGCGGCTGGATTCCATGTCACACAAGCAACCGTTTCAAGAGATATCAAAGAACTCCATCTTATTAAAGTTCCGCTTGATGATGGCAGGTACAAATATTCCATGCCGGCAGATCAACGATTCAATCCCATGCAGAGGCTTCGCCGGGCTTTAAGTGACCATTTTGTCTCCATAGATTACACGGATAATTTGGTTGTGATGAAATGCTTGCCAGGCACAGCGAATACGATTTGTGCGTTAGTTGATAATTTGGAGTGGAATGGCGTTATGGGAACAATCTGTGGCGATGATACGATACTTGTGATTTGCCGCGGGAAAGAGAATAGTGTAACTTTTGTAAATGAAGTCATGTCCTTATTATCTTAAAATCAGGAGGCGTTCATGCTTACAGAACTTTCAATTCGCAATTTAGCCGTTATTGAACATGTACATATTCGGTTTAAAGCAGGTTTTCATGTCCTTACAGGGGAAACTGGCGCTGGGAAATCGATTATCATAGATGCGTTAACATTAATTGTCGGTGGGAGAGGCTCTTCGGAATTAGTTCGATATGGTGCAGATAAAGCTGAGATTGAAGCCATGTTCGACTTGCCTGCTTCTCATCCGGTTTGGCATACGCTTACAGAGTTTGGGATTGAATCGGATGCTTCCGAGCATCTGATCATTCGTCGTGAAATTACGGCGACAGGCAAGAGTTCAAGTCGAATCAATGGGCAGCTTGTGAATATGACGATGCTCCGTAAGACAGGGGAGTGGCTCGTTAATATCCATGGCCAGCATGAACATCAATCTCTGCTTCATGTGGACGAGCACATTCATTCACTGGATTTGTTCGGGGATGACGAAATCGCGTCGGCGAAAAAGACGTATCAAGCTAGCTATGATCAGTATATGAAGCTCCAGAAAGAACTGAATGATCTTCAAGAAACGAGCAAGCAGGCGCTGCAAATGTTAGATCTATATCGGTTTCAAATTGAAGAGATATCGTCAGCTAAGCTGAAATTAGGCGAAGATGAATCCTTGGCGGAGGAGAAGCGCAAATTAGCGAATGCCGAGAAATTGTATCAAAGCTCGTCTGAAGCTTATGATTTTCTCTATGCGACGAATCGAGGACTCGACGCTGCTGGCAAGGCCGTATCCCGACTTCAGGATATCGTTCAACTTGACCCTACGAATTTGACGCCGATTCTTGAGCAAGCGCAATCCGCGTTTTATCAATTAGAAGATGCCGCGTACCAAATTAGAGATTATCGCGACAGTATTGAATTCAATTCTTCACGTCTAGATTTCATTGAACAAAGATTAGATACCATTACGTCTCTGCGTCGAAAATATGGAGAGAATATTAAAGAGATTCTTGCTTACTTAGAGAAGATCAAGAATGAAGTCGATACGATTGAAAATAAAGATGAAATTATTCGTAAATTAGAAGAGAAGCTAGTACTAGCAGAGAAACAAATCGGTATTCATGCTCTAGACCTGTCAAATCTGCGCAAGGGCATCGCAAGTGATCTTTCTGCGCAAATCGAACATGAATTACGTGATCTCCAAATGGAACGAACACAGTTCCGAGTTCAGATCGCTCATATTATCGATGACCGCGGTGTCGAGGTGGACGGTAACAAGGTTCGCTTCTCCAGACAAGGAATTGACCAGGTTGAGTTCCTTATGGCACCTAACCCAGGGGAACCGCTGCGTGGATTAAGTAAAATAGCTTCGGGTGGAGAGCTCTCCCGTATTATGCTCGCAATGAAGGCGATATTTGCACGAATTGACCAAATTCCGGTTCTCGTATTTGATGAGGTGGATACCGGGGTAAGTGGACGAGCGGCACAAGCGATTGCTGAGAAAATGTCCGTTCTTTCGCAAAGTTGTCAAGTCTTCTCCATAACGCATTTACCGCAAGTTGCAAGCTTTGCAGATGTTCATTTCTATATTCGGAAAGAAGTGGATCAAGAGCGGACGTTTACGCGTGTTCAAGATATGCCAGATGCTGGCCGTATTGAAGAGCTGGCGAGGATGCTTGGCGGTGTTGAAGTGACAGAAACTACGCTTCATCATGCCGGAGAAATGCTTACCATGGCAAAAAATAAGAAAGCAAGGGTATGAAAGTATAGATAGTCATCATTTGCTGTTATAAAAGAAGGGGACTGGGGTTAACTTATAGGTACGCAATTGACGAGGAGATTCGTCAGGGCTCAAGGAATTATGAAGGAGCGTGTTGATAGTGCAATCCAACAAAAGAAAAAGATTGTTCGGACTCTTGCTCGTCTTCTTCGTTTGCTTGGTCAGTATGTCCCCGCCTTTTCAGAGCTTCGCCTCCTTTCCACAAGAACTCCGCTTATTTAGCGGCCAAGGGAAGCAGCTTCAATTAACGATGCCGGTCAGTGCCCAGGTTACGGTCAAGGATACGGATATTGTGAAGGTAAATGGCAACGCCAAGCACTCATTTCAAGTTAATTTGAATGAACCTATCTCTCTGCAATCCGACCATTCTGGGCAAACGGAAATGAAGCTCAAGCTGTTCGGAGCCATTCCAATCAAGACTGTCAAAGTGAATGTCGTACCTGATTTAAAAGTGATCCCAGGGGGCCAAACGATCGGCGTGAAAATAAAGTCTGCCGGTATTCTGGTCGTAGGTCACCATCTTGTGACTGTTGCCTCTGAGCAAAAAGTTTCACCCGGGGAAGAAGCGAAGATTCAAGTTGGCGATTTAATTACCAAAATTAATGGCAAGGATTCGAAGGATGTTAGTAAGGTCGCAGAGCTGGTGGCCAAATCAGGCGAGAGCAAGAATCCCCTTGTTCTGCAAATTTTAAGAAACAATCAAGAACTTGTTGTGAAGCTGCAACCTGTGTATGACGTCGTAGATAAGTCTTATCGCCTAGGTCTGTACATTCGTGACTCAGCGGCAGGTGTAGGGACACTAACCTTCTATGCACCTGATCAAGGCGTCTACGGAGCTCTGGGACATGTTATAACTGACATGGATACCCAGACACCCATTATTGTAGGCGATGGCGACATTGTCTATTCCAATGTGACGTCGATTTCCAAAAGCCACAATGGAGATCCTGGTGAAAAGCATGCTACCCTCTATAAGGACAGCAAGGTGATCGGGAATATTGAACGGAATACGGCTTTCGGAATTTTCGGGAAAATGTATGGAGCACCAGACCACAGCTTAGATAAAGAAGCGATTCCTGTTGCCTTTGCTGAAGAAGTGAAAGAAGGACCTGCCCAAATCTATACCGTACTGGAAGGTCAAAAGGTTGAGAAATTTGATATCCAAGTGGTACATGTATCCAAACAAGATGTACCGGGTACGAAGGGTATGGTTATCAAAATTACGGATCCCCGCTTGTTAGATAAAACGGGCGGCATTGTGCAAGGGATGAGTGGTTCTCCTATTATTCAGAACGGAAAATTGATTGGAGCTGTCACACACGTATTCGTGAATGATCCGACCAGCGGTTATGGCTGCTTTATCGAGTGGATGCTTCAGGACTCTGGCATTATCCTTCGCCCGACTGCAGGGAACACAGACAAAGAACTAAAGGTGAGTTAATTGCCTTTAGTTCTTTGTTTCATTTTAATATCATTTTATGGAAAAATAGCGAGTTTAGTGTCTTCGTGTCGAAAAATGTTGGATATCGAAGATAAATATTTTATTATATAAGAAAGTCAAACAAAAGAAAAGAAAAATAATATTCGACAGAAGGATTTTAAAAAGAGCTGTCGAATAGCTTTACATAAGAGAGATAAATACCAACTTGTTTAGTAGCTAAAGGAGGAAATTCAGTTGCAAAAAATTCAGGTATTACTTGCAGACGATAACCGAGAATTCACCCATTTATTATCAGAGTTCATTGGTGAGCAAGAGGATATGGAAATTATGGGTGTTGCCTACAATGGTAACGAGGTTCTTCGTTTTCTAGAACAACAGCGTGAGATGCCCGATGTTCTCATTCTAGATATTATTATGCCTCATCTGGATGGACTAGGTGTTCTTGAAAAAATGCGAGAAATGAATCTTCCTTCTCAGCCCAAAATCATTATGCTTACGGCATTCGGACAAGAAAATATTACACAAAAAGCCGTGCAACTTGGCGCTTCTTACTACATTTTAAAACCATTTGATATGGAAACCCTTACGAATCGTATTCGTCAGCTGGCAGGTAATCCTACGACATCGACGACGACTTCCTCAACACCGCGTGCGAATGTCGTACATATGCCGAAAGGTAAAAATTTGGATGCCAATATTACGAGCATTATTCATGAAATTGGCGTACCCGCGCATATTAAAGGTTATCAATATTTACGTGAAGCCATCACGATGGTGTACAACAATATTGAAATTCTAGGCGCGATCACCAAGACACTTTACCCAGCAATTGCTGAAAAATACAAAACGACGCCGAGCCGCGTCGAACGTGCGATTCGTCACGCGATTGAAGTCGCTTGGACGCGCGGCAACATCGACAGCATTTCCTTTATTTTCGGCTATACGATTAATATCTCGAAATCCAAACCCACAAACTCCGAGTTCATTGCGATGGTGGCAGATAAGCTTAGAATCGAACATAAAGTTTCTTGAGAGGGTTAGGAGCTTTATAATATATATGAGATCAAGATCAAGGACGCTCTTATTGGGGCGTTCTTTTTCATTTTATTGTAGTGGTATGACGGAGAAGAGAAGCAGAAAAACTACCTAGACAGTCTAGGTAGTCCTTCTGTATTAGTTTTGTATTACCAAACAAATGCGCTAGTGATAATAACCAACAAGATGAAAAGTACCAAAACAGCTGCAGCAGAAGTACCATACCCAGTTCCACAACTCATTCGAATCAACCTCCAATGGATATTTGGTTTGTGTTTCGAGATAGCTTATGACTATTTCTGAGGAATGTTTGGGCGAACCGACTGATTGTGCTCCTGTCCCTGTCCCTTGAAATAAATTTGCAGGCAGGAAGGCGCGATGTGAAAAATGGAACCAAAGGAGGCGTTGTTACGTTATTACATCCTAGCTTATTCGTTTGTTCTGGATAAACGTGTCAGCTGAATTAGAAGCATGGAGGCAATGAGAATGTTAGTGGCGATAGTAATTATTGTAATTTTGATAGGTGTGTATGTCCTCTTTATGAACACGTATCCGGTATTCGGTCGCAGACCGTCCCAAGTTGATATTCAAAGGTTTGGTAAGTCTCCCCAATATGCGCATAACAAGTTCGAAAATCCAGTCCCAGCCATGATGAACATGAACTTTGGCACGACGCTAGGGATTTTGCGCGATATGATCAAAGGAAGCCCCTACCGACGGCCCAAGGCCCCATTACCCATGGAGAAGCCTCGGTTTAACGTGAATGGGGATACGACGGTTACTTGGTTCGGTCACTCAGCTAGCTTGATTACTATCGATGGGAAAGCTTTGCTGCTTGATCCGATGTTTGGAAGAATGCCTTCCCCCTTTCCATGGGTAGGAAAAAACAGATACAGCGGTGGCATTCCGTTTGATATTGCAGAGCTGCCGCAGATTGATGCAGTCATTTTATCCCACGATCATTATGATCATTTGGACTATGGTTCGATTATGAAAATCAAACACAAAGTGAAACGGTTTATTGTTCCGTTAGGTGTAGGCGCTCATTTAATCCGCTGGGGAGTTCCAGCAGCTGCGATTGAGGAGCATGATTGGTGGGAGGACGTGTCATTCGAAGGACTTGAGTTGGCTTGTACACCTGCCAATCATTTCTCTGGACGTAGCACGAATGATCGTGGGGCGACTTTATGGTGCTCTTGGGTCATCAAAGGAAAGAACGCTAGCATATTCTTTAGTGGCGACAGTGGGTACACTTCTCATTTTAAGGAAATTGGAGATAAATATGGGCCTTTCGATCTGACCTTGATGGAATGTGGGCAATATGATGAGCGTTGGGCGGATATTCACTTGATGCCAGAAGAAACTGTTCAAGCACATCTGGATGTGAGAGGGAAAGTGATGCTTCCAATCCACTGGGGTGCATTTACCTTAGCCATTCATGATTGGAACGATCCTGTGACACGTGCCGCAAAAGCCGCGGAGGCCAAAGGGGTTAAAATGGTGACACCACCTATTGGACAGACCATTATTGTAAAGGACTCTGATGTACAGTCCTATCCCAAAGCAAATTGGTGGGCATTGCCATAGTTCTAACTGAACTAGCTAGTAGGGATTTCACATGGTATTATGGTTAAGTTGAAAGAATAGTCAGATGTGAGCAGGAGAGAAGAAGAGTCTATGTCGGAACAAAAAAGTGAACGCAAATTTCATTTTCTAGCCGTTGTGCTGGGAATAGCAATTGATAATATCGGGACGATGTTATCGTCAGGGATTATTGGTAGTCTCTACTTTGCTAACCGCCCGTTGGAAGATCAAGATATCAATGCGATTTATACAAATGGGGCTCTATTACTATTATTTCTGGTCGTTGGTTTGTTCTGGACGTTCCTTGGCAGTTATTTCACCGCGAAGGTTGCCAAACGAGGAGAACTATTCAATGCAGCGATCATTGGGGTCATTGGGGCTGGGATTGGATTTGACTCGATACTAACGCAAGATATCATCCCATTGTGGTATGAATTGATAGGTTTAGTTGCTATCGTACCGGTATCGCTTCTAGGTGGATATCTGGCATTGAAGAGGAAAAAGACCTCACAATCCTAATCGCGTGATTAGAACTACAAAGAATGTGATTTGGAGGTGGGCGTATGCCTAAGTTCGCGAATGAGAGCGAGGAAGCGACGGCATTTCTACGCAAACAAACAGGTAGCAGTCAGTTGGTGTGCTACACTTATATTGATGCAGAGCGTAGCGCGGATAGTTTTTTCATTGTGAAGACCACCAATAAAGTCATACAAGTTTCCTTTGAGGAGATCACCTATGATCCAAGAAATTATCAGAGCTTACTAGACGGTCTCTACCGAGTTATCTACGAATAAGTGATGATAAAAACAAGAACCCCCCTAGCAGATGTGGCTAAGGGGGGTTCTATGTGTTTACTTAATGAACGTCAAAGCCTGATCAGCGATGGAGTACTTATAACGATCAAGACAATTGCATAAGTAGTCTTTGCGGCAAATTGGGCAAGGTTCTTTCATTAAACGGTTCAAATCCGTTACGCGGCCGATGCCAGTTTCAGCATCTCTTTCAAAGAAAAGACGGCATTTGTTACGGTCTTTCAAGGAAACGACAACCTCGAAAAGTCCGTTCTTTTTATTATCACTCACTATTGTTGCATCAACTACTTGCGGATCGTAGGCCATATGTTATTTCCTCCTAAGAGTTTGCTCAGCTAGACATTCTACATCGCAAATTCATAAATTAACATGCTTTTCTCTTTGTTTGCTCAGTTGCATTAGTATATTATATAAATAAAAAAGATTTTATTCAATAGGAGGTCATCTGGACATGATCATGGACTATTGTGAACAAGAAATTTCGGAGGGTCAAACATACATTCATATCGGATTACAGTTTGAGGATGAGCCTGATTCTTTATACGTGGCAGAGCTTGAAGTTGACGAACAAGGCGTTGTTAAACTCTGGCATTTATTCTTCAATGGGTTCGATTGCAAATATCAGTTTCGCCCATCCGAGAAAGAAGAAATGATTCATTACGCGGCTTTACAAGGGATTACTATTCGAGAAGCAGATGGCGTAAAATGACAAAAGGAATTATCGCCATGTTCACTATGGTTCAAATTCCTTGATTTGTGTTTATTCTGTTGTTTGTTTTGAAGCTCTACTCGTGTTGGTGTTGTTCGGGTTACTGGGTTCGTACCGTGCCAGAGCAACCGCTGCATCAAAGGATCCAGCTTGCCTTCACGTATTTGGCGTTGGCGCAATTTCTGAGCATGTGATCGAGACATTGTAATTCCTCTTTTCATATGAAGTATGTGTATAGTTCTATTGTAACAGGTGATGCCTAAGAGGCAATGGAAAGTTTAGTTGATAATGAAAAAGGGTGAACAAGATGCGCATTCAAATTCAGTTAGCGATAGATGGTGAAACGAAGAAAACCGACGTTCTCGAAATTGCCGAGCATAAACTAGGTGAAATGACAGACGATGAGATTGAGCAAGCGATCGAAGTGAAAATTCGAACATGGGTAGATCGGATGGTTCAAGTGGAGTGGGAAGTTCTTGATGAGTAGTCATAAAACGGCTCCGTAAGGACAATTTGGCCTAATACTTCGTCTGCGCTCATGTTTAGCTCCATCGATGTCCTCTCCTTTCCTTACGAATATTAACCAATGCTTGCCATCCCTAGCTTGAAATATACATAGAATTTAGTGGGTTCGGGTAAATTAGATAGGCCATGAGACTTACGTTAGGAAAGCTAGGTGTCTAACCATGAATTGGTCATCTTTATCTTTATTTACTGCGAAGCCTAATCTCATTTGCAAAGGGAAAATAGCAAAACTAGCAGGTTCCATTGAAATAGATGAGGGGCTTAAGAGTGCTCGAATTCTCGTACTGCTGAAGGGAGATATCGAGGAAGAACACGTGCAAGAACTGTTGAATCGAAGAGTGAAAGCGATCGTACATTGCGGGCAAGTTATGAGTGGTATGTTTCCGACGGAAGGTCCATTATTACTATTGCAGCACGATATCCCCATTATGGAAGTGGATGCTGTTCATGCTGATATCTTTCTAAACGAATCAGAAATAATAATCTATCATGATAGGATCCAAGCTGGATGTCAATCGATCTCATGCAAATCATTTACCAGAGAAGATTGGCTGCTTGCCCAAAAGATGGCTAATGACTATGCCAGTGAGCGATGGGATCCCTTTATTGAACGCACGTTGGCATTTGCTATGCGCGAGAAGCAAGCTGTTAGAGAGTCTCTGCCGTATTTGCCGCTGCGCACGCAATTCACGGGTAGACATATTTTAGTCGTCTCTGATGGAAAAGGGTATAGGAAGGATTTGCAAGCTGCTAGTGGATTTATAGCGGCGTTCAAACCGGTATTACTCGGCGTAGGTGCAGGGGCAGATGCGCTATTGATAGACGGTTATCATCCGGATGTAATTGTTAGTGATGCAGGTCAAATTACGAATCGGATGTGGAAGAGTGGTGCCGAAATTATTGTCCACACCTACCCTGATCCTCAAGGAGTTCGTGATAATGAATCGTCTGCCGGCTTGAGCGGCCCTCATCATCTCTTGCCTTGTATTGGAAATAGTGAGGATGCCGCTTTATTGTTAGCCTATGAAAAGGGTGGAGAATGGCTTGTTACCGTGGGTGTGCGATCGTATATGAGTGACTTTGTGACCAAAGGCTTAGCCAATATGGGGAGTGCATTGCTTGTTCGAATGAAAATTGGCGCTCGCCTCGTAGATATCAAAAGCTTACAAGCGTTAACTCAGCAACCAACAGGGTGGCGAAGAGAAGCGCTCTCTACAATTGGCCTATCCTGTGTATTCATAGGTTTGAGTCTCTTCCAGCTGCACTGGATACTGAAACGAGCGAGCCATGCTGTATGGAAGCTTGTTGGCATAGAATGAAGGGTGTACAAAATAAAAGACCGGACACTTTGTCCGGTCTATTTGTTGCGTTTGGGTTTGAATCGTGGAGCCAAATAGTTCCGTTTACGATCTCGAAAGAAGGTCCATCCGCCGATAAAGGCTACTCCAATCAGAAATAGTACTAAGCCCAAAAAGAATTTTCCCCATAACATACCGCTATTAGCAACTGTATCAAACTGAGCAAAAAAGGCATCTTTCATAGCAAGAAAACCATAAGTTGCAGTTACGCCAGGAATAACGAGAAGGAGAATAGCAACAAAACGATAAAAGGGTGCTTTCATAGTAATTAGTAACTCCTTATAAGACATGAAACATGTTTTATATCATCATAACCCGAAACCGCAAGCGTGTCTAATTCAGAAATAAGACTATGACTTCGATCCCAAAAAAGGGTAATATAAGAGAGACGCACATATACATATAACAAGGAATTGTTTCATAGGAGGCTAACACTGCATGAGTGAACATAGATATGATGTAGTAGTATTAGGTGGCGGAATTGGCGGTTACACAGCTGCGATTCGTGCTGCACAGCTTGGAAAGACAGTGGCGATTGTTGAACGTGACAAAATGGGTGGTACCTGCTTGCATCAGGGTTGTATCCCAAGTAAAGCCTTGCTTAGAAGCGCTGAAGTGTATGCCGCGATGAAGCATAGTGAGGATTATGGCATCACGGCGCAAGCGGTCTCGTTGAATTTTGATGGAGTTCTTGGACGAAAGCAACGAATTGTCGATCAACTGCATCAAGGACTTCAATTTCTGATGAAAAAAAATAAAATTACCATTCACTATGGGAATGGTCGGATTATCGGACCTTCCATTTTTTCACCACGCAGCGGTGCTGTTTCGGTTGAGAAGGAGGATGGCGATATTGAAACACTCCTTTCGAGTAATTTAATTATTGCAACGGGCTCTAGACCACGCAGCTTGCCAGGTTTAGAGATTGACGGAATTAACATCATCACAAGCGAAGATGCTTTGCGGATGGAGAACTTGCCGAAATCAATCATCATTGTTGGCGGTGGTGTCATTGGTGTTGAATGGGCTTCAATGTTAAGCGATTTTGGTGTAAAGGTAACGATTGTCGAAGTCGACAAACGGTTAGTAAATCTTGAAGACGAAGATGTGTCAAAAGAGTTAGAGCGATTATTCAAGAAACGCGGGATTACATTAGAAACGGGCACGAAGTTAATTCCGGATTCAGTGAAAGTGACAGATGGCGTGGTAACGATGCAAGTGGACAAGCAGGGTGAGTTACATGAGTTATCCGCAGAACGCGTGCTCGTATCGGTTGGTCGCGTGGCGAATGTAGAAGGGATAGGTTTAGAGAATACCGATATCAAAATTGATAGAGGTGTTATTCGTGTGAATCGATATATGCAAACCACTGAATCCCACATCTACGCAGTTGGTGATGTCATCGGCGGACTGATGCTGGCGCACATGGCGGGTCATGAGGGAATTCTGGCAGCGGAACATATTGCCGGACATCAGCCGGAGGAACTTCAGACACACCTCGTTTCCAAATGTACCTATACAAGACCTGAAATTGCGAGTGTTGGTTGGACCCAGCAGCAGGCAATTGACCAAGGTCGACAAGTGAAAGTTGGTAAATTTAGTTTCAAGGGAATAGGGAAAGCTCTAGTTTATGGCGATTCTGATGGTTTTGTGAAAGTCATTGCAGATAAAGAGACGAATGACATTCTCGGGGTTCACATGATTGGCCCTCAAGTAACTAACAGCATTACTGAAGCAGCGCTAGCCCAGATGTTGAATGCAACGCCGTGGGAAGTTGGACAGACCATCCATCCCCATCCAACACTTTCGGAGGCACTAGGCGAAGCGATGCTGGCTGTGGATGGCATTGCAATTAGCGGATAAAAATTGTAATCATAAACGTTTGCGTTTATAATATGCTTATAGAGTCAAGTACTAGGACCAGGTATTAAGTTTTTAGTAGCCATTACATCTCACTAAGGAGGCAAACTCCATGTCCATTGGTCAGCTATATAAGCACAGAAGTTTAGGATTATCCGATGATGATGCCGTACGTATGTATACGGTTATGAGCCTTGCAACGAGATTTGACGAGAGAGCATTCATGCTGCAACGCGCAGGTAAAATTCCGTTTCACGTTTCAGGTATGGGACAATATGCCGGACAAGTTGGTATGGCTTTTGCGATGCAGAGTCAGAAGGACTATTTCTTACCTTATTACCGTGATTATGCTTTCGTCTTGTCGGTTGGAATGACGGTAAAAGATCTCATGCTCGCGATTTTCTGTAAAGCGGAAGATGTGAACAGCGGTGGTAGACAGATGGCAGGTCACTTCGGCGATCGTAAAAATCATATCGTAACAGCATCCTCCCCGGTTACTACACAAGTTCCACATGCAGCGGGGATTGCTCTTGCAGCGAAGATGAAGAGGCAAGATTTCGTTACCTTCGTTTCATTCGGCGAAGGCTCCAGTAACCAAGGAGATTTCCATGAGGGTTGCAACTTTGCAGGCGTACATAAGCTGCCGGTTATCTTCGTTTGTGAAAATAATCAATATGCGATTTCAGTGCCCATTCATAAGCAGGTGGCAGGCAAAATCGCGGATCGTGCGATAGGATACGGTTTCCCAGGTGTTCAAGTTGATGGCACCGATGTCTTGGAAATGTACCGTGTAACGAAAGAAGCAAGAGAGAGAGCTCTACGTGGGGAAGGTCCAACTTTGATCGAGATGATGTGCTACCGCATTATGCCTCACTCCACGTCTGATGACGATATGCTGTACCGTACGAAGGAAGAAGTCGAAGAGAATCGTAAGAAGGATGGCATCTTGAAATTTAAGGAATATCTCATCGCTTGTGAGCTATGGAGCGAAGAGCAAGACCTAGAGCTTCAAGATCGTCAAAAGCAAGAAGTCAATGAAGCAACGAAGTATGCTGATCTTGCCCCTTATCCGAAGCCGGAAGATACGCTTCTTCATGTTTACGCGGAAGGAGATGGCAAATAGAGATGGCTGTTATAACATATTTGGAAGCAATCCGTTCTGCGATGCAGGAGGAAATGCAGCAGGACGACAATGTATTCGTCTTAGGTGAGGACGTAGGGAAAGGCGGCGTTCTTAACACGACCAAAGGGCTTCGCGATCTCTTTGGCGAAGAACGCGTGATGGACACGCCTCTTGCTGAATCGGCCATTGTTGGTGTAGCCATCGGCGCAGCGATGTACGGGATGAAGCCGATCGCTGAAATTCAATTTGCCGATTTTATTTTCCCGGCAACGAATCAAATCTTGAGCGAAGCCGCGAAGATTCGCTATCGTTCGAACAACGACTGGAGCTGCCCGATCGTTATTCGCGCTCCTTATGGCGCAACTGGCGCTGGTGCTCTCTACCATTCACAATGTCCAGAATCGGTGTTCTTCGGTACGCCAGGACTCAAAATCGTCGCACCATCGAATCCATATGATGCGAAGGGCCTGCTTAAAGCGGCAATCCGCGATGGCGATCCTGTGCTGTATTTTGAACATAAGAAATGCTACTTGGCATTATCAGCCGACGTTCCAGAAGAAGACTACATCGTACCGATCGGCCAAGCGGATGTGAAGCGACAAGGTACGGATATTACCGTCATCGCTTATGGCATGGTTGTTAATTATGTGCTTCAAGCTGCTGAGGAGCTGGCTAAGGAAGGAATCTCGGCCCATGTTCTAGATTTGCGTACCTTGCAGCCACTCGATCGCAATGCCATCCTAGAAGCCGCTAGAAAAACAGGTAAAGTGCTCATAACCCATGAGGACAATAAGACCGGTGGTGTCGGCGCAGAAGTATCAGCGATTATTGCAGAAGAACTGCTATTTGAGCTAGACGCGCCAATCGCAAGATTATGCGGTCCTGATGTTCCTGCCGTTGCTAGTAATCCTCCGATGGAGAAGTTTTTCCTGCTCAATGCGGATAAGTTGAAGGATGCTATGCGTCAGCTTGCTTTATTCTAGATGGATCACTGTTCTTATCGTTGATCTTTTCCGAAATTAGGAGGTACTCGTATGAACCAAACCGGCCGCCTTACCGAGGTCACGGTTCCGCATTTGGCGGAAAGTCTCGTTGAGGCTACAATCGGCAAATGGCTGAAGAAGCCAGGCGATTATATTGAACAATATGACGTTCTTTGTGAGCTATTCACGGAGAAAGTAAATACAGAAATGCCTAGTCCCATTGAGGGCAAACTCATTAAAATTATTGTCGGTGATGGTGAAACGGCTGCAGTAGGCGAAGCGATCTGTGTCATTGAGGAGCCTGCTGGCTCTTCAGAGGCAGCTTCGGCAGCGCCTATCTCTTTCACAGCAGATACAGCTTCTGCTTCCGATGACGGGGATCAAAGCATGCGTGGCCGCTTCTCGCCAGCAGTTCACCGACTTGCACAAGACAACCGTGTCGATTTGTCTCGTGTTCCAGGGACCGGTCTTGGCGGACGTATTACGCGTAAGGATGTAGAGACCTACATCGCATCTGGCGGGGCTAACGCGGCACCTGTGGCTGTTCAAGCAGTACCAGCTGTCACACTTCCACCTGTTGCCCCAGAAGAGCCTACAAGCCAGCCTGTTCGCAGCTCGGGGATCCATCTATCAGCGAGTCCACAAACGCCGCTGATTGAAGCAGAAGGTCATAATCAGGATACTCGAAATGAGCATCTCATTGATGTAACGCCTATGCGTAATGCGATAGCTACGAAGATGCGTCAAAGCGTTACTGAAATTCCACACGCTTGGACTATGATTGAAGTGGATGTAACGAACTTAGTGGTCTTGCGCAACAAGGTAAAGGATGAGTTCATGCGCCGCGAGGGCATCAACTTAACGTACCTTGCCTTTATGCTGAAAGCGGTCGTCAACGCGATCAAGGATTATCCGATTATTAATTCCGTGTGGGCGGTAGATAAAATCATCGTGAAACGCGATATTAATATTTCCTTATCCGTGGGTACAGAAGATTCCGTAATGACGCCAGTGATTAAGAAGGCAGATCAGAAGAACATCGCAGGACTTGCAAGAGAGATTGATGAGTTGACGAAGAAAACACGTGCGGGGAAACTCGCGCTCACAGATATGGTTGGCGGGACATTTACCGTTAATAATACAGGCTCCTTCGGTTCGATTCTGTCGTATCCAATCATTAACTACCCGCAAGCGGCGATTGTTACATTCGAATCGATCGTGAAGAAGCCTGTTGTGATTCAAGATATGATAGCGGTGCGTTCCATGGTTAACCTTTGTTTATCGCTCGATCACAGGATTCTAGATGGTGTGATCTGTGGACGGTTCCTACAACGAGTGAAAGAAAATCTTGAAAGCTACAACGCGGATACTAAAATTTACTAATGGGTTATGATGTGAAAAATAATCCGGCTGTAAACAATAAACTGGATAACAGCATTACGAATAGCATAATGTAAATAACGACTTTAAACCATTTCTTATTCTGTAGCAACGGGATTCACTCCTTTTCGTCCAAGCTTGTACCGTTTTATTGTAACTCAAAGTGTGTATCGGAGGAAAGTATATGATTAAGCAAGATCGCTTAGTTCAAGAATTCATTTCCCTCATTCAAGTGGATAGTGAAACTAGATTCGAGCAAGAAATTTGCGTTGTACTCAAAGAGAAATTCGGGAAGTATGGCCTGCATGTCGTCGAGGATGCTTCGATGTCTAAGAGTGGACATGGTGCAGGCAACTTGATCTGTACACTAGAAGCGACAGACAGCAATCCGGCGATTCCTACCATTTTCTTTACCTCGCATATGGATACAGTTGCGCCAGGGAATGGCATTAAACCGCAAATTGGTGAAGATGGCTATATTCGTTCTGATGGAACGACGATTCTTGGCAGCGATGATAAAGCTGGAATTGCCGCAATGCTCGAAGCGATTCAAGTTCTGAAAGAACAGAACATTCCGCATGGTCGTATCCAGTTCGTCATTACAGCAGGGGAAGAGAGCGGCTTGAAAGGTGCTCGCGCCATGGAGCGCAGCTCCATGGAAGCTCAATATGGCTTCGCGTTAGATTCCAACGGAAACCTTGGTGCGATTGCAACTGCTGCGCCTGGTCGTGCAGAAATTGAAATCATTTTCCATGGCAAAACCGCACATGCGGGTGTGAATCCCGAAGATGGCATCTCTGCCATTCAAGTGGCGAGTAAAGCTGTCTCCCGCATGTCATTGGGTAGAATTGATAATGAAACAACGGCGAATATTGGCAGCTTTTCGGGCGTAGGCCCATTGAACGTGGTATGTGATAAAGTGAAGATGGAAGCTGAAGCCCGCAGTATTGTGCAGCACAAATTGGAAGCGCAAATAGCTGCAATGAAAAAGGCGTGTGAATCCGCCGCGGCGGAAGCAGGTACGACCTGTGAATTCCATGCAGATATCGTGTACGCATCCTATATGCACGACGATTCGGCTCCGATTGTACAATTAACCTCTCGTGCGATGAACACGATAGGTCTAACAGCAAGTACCTTCCACTCGGGTGGGGGGAGTGATGCGAATGTTTTCAACGGGATGGGAATTCCTACTGTGAATTTGGCCGTTGGTTATTTAGACATCCATACGGTCAAAGAGCGCATTGCGATCCGTGATCTTGTCAAAACAGCTGAGCTCGTCGTGGCACTTGTGAAAGAAGCGGCTAAGGTGTAGATTCCTTACAAAATAAAAACCGATTCGTCCGCCAACTGGCGCGGCTAATCGGTTTTCGTTTTATTTTATGATGAAACGATTCGAAGTTGAGGGATATGGCTATGGGAAGAAATCTTCTGTGATATGTACAAGTGGGATAAATATTCAACCAACGGTCTCTTCGGATCTCCTTGTTGAAGCATCTGTTGCAGGTGGTATTTAATTTCCCAGGCTTTACCTACAAGTCGAATTTGCTTGGCATCCACATAGCTCTTCATATCATTGACCTCTTTTCAGGAATAAATTTGGTATAATGAACGATATGCAGGATGTGGACAAGTTAGACCAAATAACCAAGATGAGGTGCTCGAATGACAGAACATAAGAAATTTGAAGAAGTAACCATAAGCAGTGAATTGATTTTCAAGGGTAAAATCATCTCGCTGCAAGTAGACCAGGTGAAGTTGCCTAATGGCGGAACGGCTTCTCGTGAGATTGTTAAGCATCCAGGTGCAGTAGCCGTAATCGCCCTTCTGGGAGATAGAATGATCGTCGTAGAACAGTACCGTAAGCCGCTTGAGAAGAGCCAGGTAGAAATCCCTGCTGGTAAGCTTGATAGCGGTGAGGAGCCTTTGAGAGCGGCCTTGCGTGAGCTTGAGGAAGAGACAGGGTATCGAACAGATAACATCCGTTTGGTAAGTTCATTTTCTACATCGCCTGGGTTTGCGGATGAGATTATCCATTTATACATTGCGGAAGATTTAGTTAAGGGGACAGCGAACCCCGATGAGGACGAATTCCTGGATTGTGAAGCAATTACCTTGGAGCAAGCACAGCAATATATGCGTGAGGGACGTATCAGTGATGCCAAAACGATCATGGCTGTATATGCTTGGCAGCTATACAAGTTAACGGGTCAGATCTAAATGTTGAAGAATTACTATGTAGATCTGCATATTCATATTGGCCGGACGGAGAAAGGTCAGGCTGTCAAAATTAGTGCAGCGAATAACCTCACCTTTTTCAATATTGCCCATGAAGCTGCGAACCGGAAAGGAATGGAGATGATCTCCATTATCGACACGCACTCTCCATCCGTTCAAGAAGAGATTATGATGTATTTGGATAAAGGGGATATGGTGGAGCTCGAAGGTGGGGGGATTGGGTATCGGGATACATCCATCATCTTAGGAAGTGAAATTGAAGTGAGAGACCCTGGGATGGGGCCAGCCCATGTGCTAGCCTATATGCCGAATCTTCAAGTGATGCAGGAATTTACGGGATGGATGAGCCGGCATATGAAAAATGTGGAGCTCAGTTCGCAACGCATCTATGTGCCCGCTCGTGTGCTTCAAGAAGAGGTGCTGGGTAGAGGTGGTATTCTGATACCTGCGCACATCTTCACGCCGCACAAAAGCGTATACGGCAGCGCTACGAGCTGCATGAATGATCTGCTTGACGTCCAGCAAATTCCTGCCGTTGAACTTGGGTTAAGCGCGGATTCGGAAATGGCGGGATATATTTCGGAGTTGGATGATTTCACCTATGTAACGAATTCGGATGCTCATTCCTTAGCGAAAATAGGTCGAGAATATAACCAAATTAAACTAGCGGCACCAACCTTTGAGGAGTTAGTTAAAGCTCTTCGACGACAGGATGGAAGAGGCGTCGCAGCCAATTATGGCTTGAATTCGCGACTAGGGAAGTATCATCGCACCTATTGCAGCGTTTGTGAGGCTGTACTCGTTGATAGCGAAACAGCTGTGGAACGCTGCTTGGATTGCGGCAGTACCAAGATCGTGCGTGGCGTCATGGATCGCATTATGGCAATTGCTGATAGAGAGATATCTTATCAACCGGCACATCGTCCGCCTTACCATTTTCAAGTCCCCTTAGAGTACATTCCGGGATTAGGCCCGAAGAAGTTAGAACAGTTGCTAAGCTATTTCGGAACGGAAATGCAGGTTCTGCACCATGCGACGCCAGAGGAATTAGGTGGCATTGTTGGGGAAGAGATTGCTGCTTACATTGTAAAGGCTCGGGAAGGGACCTTACATCTTGAAGTCGGTGGTGGAGGAAAGTATGGCAAAGTGAGAAAACCTTTTATCGAAGTCATTCGAGGATGAGCGACCGCTATCCCACCCCACAAAGTGATGACAAGCTTCGTAGTTAATTCCGATTACTTTGTGGGGACCCCGAGAGATGTTGTTTTTATCGCCAATAAGAATTTGAAACTTCCGTATATCGGAAACTTATGAATTCTTATGTGGAGAAAAATCATTCATAGTTTCACCGTTTCGCTCATAAGCTTGTCTTTGTAGAGGTTGTACAAGGAGGGAGTGGCGAGTGTGAATAGGAACATAACGATGAAACAATATATGAAGGATAATTTGCCGTTATTTATATTCGTCTCTGTGCTCTTTGTTATTGGCGTTGTTTTCGGTGCTGTCATGGTTAATGCGCTTTCCTTGGAACAAAGAACCGAAATGACCCGCCATTTGGGCAGTTTTTTTCATGAAATTAATGAAGGCATCGAAATTGACAGTGGGCAATCATTTAGTCAAGCATTCGGTATGCATATGAAATGGATCTTATTGATCTGGTTGTTTGGCTTATCGATTATTGGTTTGCCTCTGATCTTAGTTTTGGATTTTCTAAAAGGTGTACTGATTGGTTTCACGGTCGGATACCTTGTGGGTCAAATGTCGTGGAAAGGAATGCTTTTTGCGCTTGTGGCCGTTGTTCCTCAAAATTTAATTGTCATACCAGCGATTCTTTTCTGTAGTGTGGCCGCGATGTCGTTCTCCATCTATATAATAAAACATAGATTTATGAGTCGCAGTGGTAACATTTACCAACCCTTCATGAGATATACAACCATCACCTTGGTGATGGGCGGGTTCCTTTTAGCAGCCGCATTGTTAGAAGGATACTTCTCCCAATACATGATGAAATGGGTAACCCCAATGCTGGTGGGGGTTTATGGGTAATGATTTGTGTTTGACTTTGTAAGTTCGCTCCCCCTATAATGAAAAGAGTGGCTAAAAATGGGCTAGGATGCCCACCTTTCTGAGGGGGAGGCATATGGAAGCAAGGATCGAGAAAATCAAACAACAATTACAATCCCAGGGGTACAAGCTTACGCCTCAACGGGAAGCAACCGTTCGCGTTCTGCTGGAGAATGAACAAGATCATCTAAGTGCAGAAGATGTGTTCATGCTTGTGAAAGATAAAGCGCCAGAGATCGGACTTGCTACCGTGTACCGTACGTTAGAACTTCTGAGTGAACTGCATGTCTTGGAGAAAATGAATTTCGGAGACGGTGTTGCTCGTTATGATTTGCGGGACGATAATTCGCGACATCATCATCATCACTTAATTTGTGTGCAATGCGGAGCTGTAGATGAAATTATGGAAGACTGGCTTGGACCTTTCGAAGAACGGTTAGAAACTGAATTTCATTTTCAAGTCTTAGATCATCGCCTTGATTTCCAAGGTATTTGCTACCGATGTAATGAACGAGGGAAACCGGACTCATTGGAGAAATCCCACTAACAGTTGCCGCAAGGAAGCTGTTCAATTTATGAAAATGCCTGTATGCCGACAAATGCATACAGGCATTTTTGTGTTTGCATCATATGCTAAGTAGTAGCTGAGAGTTAGCTTACTGTCACATAATTGGTAAGGGAGTCGGGGTACATTATAGACGAATCAACCGAAGGAAGAAGGTGGCGAGTATGTCGAAACCAAGCCTAGTCGTTGGCGTTCCTAAAGAAATTAAGAACAATGAAAATCGTGTTGCATTGACCCCTGGTGGTGCAGGGATGCTGCAAATGTCCGGCCATCGTGTGTTGGTTGAAGCGGGAGCAGGTATTGGCAGTGGATTCTCCGATGAGGATTATAGGCAAGAAGGCGCCACAATACTTGGCTTTGCCGCTGATGTGTGGGCGCAAAGTGATATGATTATGAAAGTGAAAGAGCCGCTGCCTGCTGAATATGGCTATTTCAAAGAAGGTCAGATGCTATTTACGTACTTGCACTTAGCAGCAGCCCATGATCTCGCATCTCAGTTGTTAGAGAAGAAAGTAACGGGTATCGCCTACGAGACCATTCAACTTCCGAACGGCTCTCTCCCCTTATTAACACCGATGAGCGAAGTAGCGGGGCGGATGTCTGTACAAATAGGAGCTCATTACCTCGAGAAATTTTATGGCGGCCGCGGTATTCTGCTTGGCGGAGTTCCAGGGGTACCACCGGCGGATGTCATTATTCTAGGGGGTGGGATTGTTGGCACGAATGCTGCTAAGATGGCATTAGGACTTGGAGCTAACGTCGTTATTATTGAACGAAGTGCAGATCGGATGCGAGCATTGGATGACATCTTCGGAGGACATCTCCGTACCTTGATGTCCAATCCGTATAATATTACTAGCGCAGTCCAGAAGGCAGATCTGCTCATAGGCGCGGTTCTAATACCAGGGGCCAGAGCACCGCGTTTAGTGACATCGGCCATGGTTCAAAGCATGAAGCCTGGAGCCGTCATTGTGGATGTCGCTGTCGATCAAGGAGGATCCATCGAAACGATTGATCGGGTAACGACTCATAGTGATCCAACCTATGAGAAGTTCGGTGTCCTGCATTACGCGGTGGCGAACATGCCAGGAGCGGTTCCGCGAACATCAACGCTCGCATTGACGAATGTCACTTTGCCTTACGCATTGGAGTTGGCGAATAAAGGATTTACACAAGCCCTAGCAGAGAACTACACGCTTCAGCTAGGTGTGAATACGTATAAGGGTAGTGTTACGCACCCAGCGGTAGCTGAAGCGCTTGGCATGCCTTACACCAAGTTGAGTGATCTGTCATAATCGTGGGCCGAGCCTCATATTCTGTTCCTAAGAATGGAATGGAAATGAGGCCGAGCTATGATTTTTTCCTATCGAAAATTAATAGTACGCTTGCAGTATATTTTGGTGTTTGTGGCACTAACAGTTGTCTTATATCAAGTGCTGTTAGCTGTATCGGGCTGGATTCAGCCTGTGAACAAGTACAAAGCGCCGACAGGCAAATCCGTTAAGGTATTCGGTCATAGCGAGCACGTCTCCTTTGATTCGAACTCAATGAGTGAGCGATTGCGTTTGTTCTATTGGTATGGTGAGTAAATCGTAAAATAAAGGAATCTCTCCTATCACCGTGGAATGCTATTGTATGGATTTAATAGCAGGTAAACGAGGGAGAGACTGACATAATGACGAGTGAGCTGCAATCCTTCATCCAATTTCTGAAGACTGAACGAGGACTTTCACGGAATACACTCGAATCCTACGAAAGAGATCTTCTTCAATTCGTTACATATCTTGAGATGCAAGGTGTTACAAGCTGGCGAGAAACAGGGAAAGTACATCTTGGGAGTTATCTATCGCAATTGAAAACGCTCGGACGAGCTTCAGCAACGTTATCGCGAATACGCGTTTCATTACGCTCTTTTTTTCAATATATGGTGAAAGAACGACTCCTTGATTCTGATCCTTCTGTCTTCATCGAGGTTCCTAAGTTGGAGAAGAGGGTACCTAAGGTACTCAGCATTCTCGAGGTTGAAAAGTTGCTAGAGGCGCCACAATCCCAGCATGTGAACGGCGCACGTGATAAAGCTATGCTTGAATTGCTCTATGCCACAGGGATTCGTGTTTCTGAGCTTGTCGCACTGAATATGGCTGATGTGAATTTAGGAATGGGCTTCATTCGATGTATCGGCAAAGCGGAGAAAGAGCGGATCATTCCGCTTAGCGGCATAGCCATTCGGATGATTGATAATTATATTCAGATCCATCGTATCAAACTGCTCAAAAGATCGATACACGAGGAAGCACTCTTTATTGGGCACTTAGGTACGCGGATGACGCGACAGGGTTTCTGGAAAATAATGAAACGATATGCGTTGGAAACGCAAATTACGAACGAAATTACGCCACATACGCTTCGACATTCCTTCGCTGCACATTTAATCGAGAATGGTGCAGATTTGCGGTCTGTACAAGAAATGCTGGGACATTCCGATATTTCCTCAACACAGTTGTATGTGCAGGTTACGAAGATCAAAATGAAGGATGTCTATAATCAGGCACACCCGAGAGCTCATTTATGAAAGTGTAAATGATAGTCAGCGGCATTTCCAACCGGAATTGCTGCTGTTTTGCATTCAGTTGCTGGAAGTGGGATAATGAAGGGTGGATATCATTACTATTTGGAATTGATTTGGAGGGATATCGGTGCGCTTTGAACGAATTAGTTTGATCGTATTAGATAGCGTAGGCATCGGAGAATTGCCGGATGCTGATCAGTTTGGTGATCTAGGAGCACACACACTTGGTCATATAGCAGAGAAAGTAAGCGGATTTGCGTTGCCTCATTTGCAGCAAATGGGACTCGGCAATATTGCAGATATTCAGGGGATTCCACCTGTATCGTCACCAGAGAGTTATTATGGCAAAATGGCAGAAGTGTCCGTAGGTAAAGATACGATGACAGGCCACTGGGAATTGATGGGACTCCGTATTTCAATACCATTTAAAGTATTCCCAGACGGTTTTCCTGAGGCATTAATCTCACAGTTTGAAGAAGAGACAGGTCGAAAGGTGATTGGAAATAAACCAGCTTCGGGGACTGAGATTTTAGATGAGCTCGGCGAAGAGCAAATGAAAACAGGTGCATGGATTGTCTACACGTCAGGGGATAGCGTTTTTCAATTGGCTGCTCATGAAGACATTATTCCATTAGATGAGCTGTATCGCGCTTGCGAGATTGCTCGCAGACTAACGATGCAAGATGAATTTGCAGTCGGGCGTGTTATTGCAAGGCCTTATCTAGGTGAGCCAGGCGCGTTTAAACGAACACCTAACCGACATGATTACGCAGTCAAACCACCAGAGCCTACTGTCATGAATCAACTGAAGGATGCTGGATGGGATGTTATCGCTATTGGCAAAATTAATGATATCTTTGACGGTGAAGGGGTCACGAAAGCGACTTCGACGAAGAGTAATTTGGATGGCATTCACAAAACGATAGAAGTGCTTGGAACATCATTTAAGGGGCTGGCTTTTACAAATTTAGTCGATTTCGATTCCTTGTATGGCCATCGACGTGATCCTGAAGGTTATGGGAAGGCATTAGAAGAGTTTGATGCCTATGTACCACAGTTGAAAGCGGGTCTTGGGCCAAATGATCTGCTTATCTTGACCGCGGACCATGGGAACGATCCTGTGCATGCAGGAACTGATCATACACGTGAATATGTACCAATTTTACTATATAGCCCGAGTTTCCAATCACCAGTTTCCTTAGGGATTCGGAGTACCTTCGCAGATTTAGGCGCGACAATCGCTGACAATTTTGGCGTAGAACCAACTAAGCATGGTGAGAGTTTTCTACATCTTTTGAAATAAAGACGGCATACATAAATTTGAGGAGGCATGCAAACATGTCAGAAACATCCATGATGCAAGAAATTAAAGAGGCAGCAGCATTTATTAAAAAAGAAACAAATATCATGCCACAAATTGGTCTTATTCTCGGTTCAGGTTTAGGTGTTCTAGCGGATTTAATAGAGCAGCCCATCGTTATTGACTATTCACGTATCCCGCACTTCCCAGTTTCAACTGTTGAAGGACATGCTGGTGAGCTCGTTGTAGGCTCCATCAAGGGTAAGCAAGTTCTCATGATGAAAGGGCGCTTCCACGCTTATGAAGGCTATGGCGCCGAAACCGTTTCTTTTCCTGTCCGTGTCATGAAAGAACTTGGCGTACAAACTTTGATCGTTACCAACGCGGCAGGCGGGATTAACGAGTCCTACCAAGTTGGCGATCTGATGGTTATCAGCGACCATTTGAACATGACGTTCCGCAATCCGTTAATTGGACCGAATGATTCCGCCTTAGGCGTTCGGTTCCCGGATATGTCGGAAGCTTACAGCAAGCGTCTGCGTAAGTTAGCGCATGATGTTGCGGCTACGCAAGATTTTAAACTTCAAGAAGGTGTGTATGTAGGTTTGCTTGGACCTAACTATGAAACACCTGCTGAAATTCGCATGTTCCGCACGTTGGGTGGAGATTCGGTTGGGATGTCTACGGTTCCTGAGGTTATCGTCGCTCGTCATGCGGGCATTGAAGTATTGGGCTTCTCTTGTATTTCCAACATGGCATCGGGTATATTAGATCAACCGTTATCTCATGCAGAAGTTATGGAGACGACCGAGAAGGTCAAACCTAAGTTCTTGAAGCTAGTCCTCGGGATTATTGAAGCGCTATAAGCAGAAAAGGAGAACAACATGACATTGACTTACATGCAACAAATCAATGAGGCGGCAAGCTTCATCCACTCACGTTTAGGCGGTGTGTCACCATCCATTGGACTTGTTCTAGGTTCAGGGCTTGGTGATATGGCGAATCAGGTTGAGCAGCCAATCGCAATTGAATATAGTGAGGTTCCCCATTTCCCTGTATCGACTGTAGAGGGGCATGAAGGCCGTTTCGTGATAGGTACTTTGGAAGGCAAACAAGTTATCGTGATGCAAGGACGTTTTCATTATTATGAAGGCTATGATATGCAAAAAGTGGTATTCCCTGTTTATGTGATGAAAGCAATCGGCGTAGAGACCGTCGTAATGACGAACGCGGCTGGAGGCATGAATCGTTCCTTCCAAGCTGGTGATTTGATGTTGATTAGCGATCATCTCAATATGACAGGCGCTAACCCGCTGATCGGGCCGAACCATGCTGAGCTTGGTGTTCGTTTCCCTGATATGTCAGAAGCGTATAATCGTGACTATCGCTCTCTTGCTCATAAGTTGGCATCAACGGTTATTGGAGAGGATGGAAGTCCACTCCACCTGCAAGAAGGCGTATATGCGGGCATTACAGGTCCAACCTATTGCACGCCTGCAGAGTTGACGATGCTTGCGCGTATCGGCGGTGATGCAATCGGTATGTCGACTGTTGGTGAAGTAATTGCAGCGCGCCATGCAGGTCTTAAAGTTCTGGGCATTTCCTGTATTACTGATATGGCGATTGGTGAAGAACTTGAACCTTTGACCCATGAGCAGGTAGTAGCTGTGGCCAATCGAACGAAGCCCAAATTTATTGCATTGGTGAAAGCTTTTGTTCGCGAAGTTCAATTGGGATAAAATAGGTTGAGAAAATCATAGGTTTTTGTGGGATTGAGCATCCTAAGACCTATCCTTCGTCTGGGACACATGGTAGAATGTAGTTAATTAGAACTATATTCGATGGTAATCTATCCCTGATAGATTACCTATTCCATAGAAGGATGTGTTGGAGCATGGGGGTTCCTGGGCAGCTCATGGTGGCCAATTGCCCGCGCTGCGGGAAAGTATTTCAAAGAAATTTACGCAACCAATGCATGGAATGCAGCACCAGCATGAACGATCAATTAATGGATTGTGTGAATTATCTTCGTAGAAATTACCGTTCATCCAATGAGCAGGTGTGCGCTGCTACAGGCGTTTCCAATGTTCAATTGCAAGTTTGGATGAAAGAAGGCAAGTTACATCTTTCTGATTATCCTAATTTGAGTTATCCCTGTGCTTCTTGTGCAGAACCAATTCGTGTACATAAGCTGTGTGTAAGTTGCAGCACGAGGATCACCAGCGATATTAGAAAGCTTACAGAGAGTGGAAGCGGAGCTGTTGCTCAGCCAATGAAACAATCTGATTGGAAACCTCTGGGTAACCCGGGTGGCTTCAAAATTAGTGATCGTTGGAATCGCGTGTAATTTGTTCTGGAATGGGCAATAGTAAGATGGAGTTCAGTTCACAATTCTGTCACGAAATAGTCAAAGTTTTGCCACGGACTAGATATGGGATTATTCTCTGATGTTAGGTAGAATAGATGAAGTGAACACACGATGAGGGGGATATGCATGCAAAAGTGGATTTTCTTTGTACTATTTATACTTGCGGGCGCATTGGGGCTGGGAGTCCTCTTTCAAGATATTTCTGATCGCCAAGAGGCACAGGAAGCCGAGGCTGCCGCTGGTAAAATGCAACAGCTGAAATTAGTTGCTTCAAACTGGCAGTTCGATACGCCAGAGTACACGATCAAAAAAGGTGAGCCTACGAAAGTATCTTTATCTTTAAAAGAAGGCGTACACGCGGTTGAAATTGTTGGGTTGGATATTAAACTCGATAAAGAAAACCCTTCGAAGGAAATTACGTTTGACAAACCAGGTACATATGAAATTGATTGTGTTCTTCCTTGCGGCGAAGGACATGCCAAAATGAAGTCCAAATTAATTGTACAATAATCTTCATAGATGATAGATGAGGGGGGCTTACTAGCTCCCTTTTTTCTATTTTGGCTAATTGTGATGTAAGATGGAATGTAGAGCGAATGTTTACGAAGCCAGATCTCTGGCGAAACGTTAAGGAGGCAATATCATGAGAATGGTTGATCTAATACATAAGAAACGTGTTGGTGAAGCGTTAAGTGAACAAGAAATTACGTATATCATCAAAGATTATACCGCAGGGATTATTCCTGATTATCAAATGTCCGCATTCTTGATGGCGACTTTCTTAAACGGAATGACGGATGAAGAAACATCCTTCCTCACATTAGCGATGGCGGGATCTGGTGAAATGATTGATTTATCTGCTATTGCCGGTGTGAAGGTAGATAAACATTCAACGGGCGGCGTTGGAGATAAAGTGAGCCTTATTGTAGGGCCTGTCGTTGCATCACTTGGCATACCTGTTGCCAAGATGTCAGGAAGAGGCTTGGGTCACACAGGAGGCACGCTGGATAAGCTAGAATCGATTCCAGGTTTCCAAATTGAGTTGTCGAAGGAAGCCTTTATCGAAGCAGTTAACACGAACAAAATTGCTATTGTGGGTCAGAGCGGCAATTTGGCTCCTGCGGATAAGAAAATCTATGCCTTGCGAGATGTGACGGCTACGGTGGATTCAATCCCATTGATCGCCAGTTCTATTATGAGTAAGAAGATTGCTTCTGGCGCAGAAGCGATTGTCTTGGATGTGAAAATCGGTTCCGGTGCCTTTATGAAAACGGTGGAGGATGCCAGAGTACTCGCTCGTACAATGGTGGATATCGGAACTCGTCTGAATCGAAAAACCATTGCGATGATTACCGATATGGACCAGCCCCTCGGCAGAGAGATCGGCAATGCGAATGAAATTCGAGAATCGATCGATGTGCTGCGCGGCACAGGAGACAAAGAGTTAACGGAAGTTGCGATATCTGTTGCTGCCTATATGGCCGTCCTAGGTAAGGTGCTTACTTCCTTTGACGAGGCGCAGGAGGCTGTTCGTGACATCATCTTCAAGGGGAAGGCATTGGATACGTTCAAACGTTTCATTGCCAACCAAGGTGGCGACTCACGCGTTGTTGATCAGCCTGAGTTGTTGCCAACGGCAGCATATCATCTCGAGGTTAAGTCGCAGCAAGCGGGTTTCATTAACGAAATTCAAGCAGAAAATATCGGCATTGCGGCCATGGTCCTTGGCGCGGGGCGAGCGAAGAAGGAAGATTCCATTGATTATGCGGTGGGACTGACATTAAATAAAAAGATAGGGGATCCCATCCAAATAGGGGAATCCATCTGTACCATCCATGCGAATCGCCAAGATGTGGCTGAGGTTGAAGCCATGATTCGCGATGCCTATAAGATTACGTCAACGCAGCCAGCTCCAAAACAATTAATTTATGATGTAATCGAATAGTGGCAGTAGTCGAATAAGTCGCTACAAGCGGAAGCACTTTCCTAACGGAAGGTGCTTTCTCTCTTAGTGGCTTATTTTTACCTTCATGGAATAATTTACAGGAAATTCGTCAACACTGATTAGCAGTCATTCATGCTGCAAAATGCCAAAACTTTCACTTCATACATCACAGGAGGGGTACAATTGCTATGCGAAAAAAAGGGCTAATCAGTTTTATTTGTTTGGGGCTAAGTATAATGCTGGTTCTGCCAGCGGCTTATGCGGCAGAAACGAAAGTAGAACCAGTGGATCTGACACCGAATGCGCTGTCTGCTGTTCTCATGGATGCGGATACTGGCACGGTGATTGCGGAGAAGAATAAGGATGCCAAACTTCCGCCAGCAAGTATTACGAAAATCATGACGATGTTATTGATTATGGAAGCGGTTGACAAAGGTACCCTCAAAATGGATGAAAAAGTCAGCGTCAGTGAATATGCGGCTTCCATGGGGGGCTCACAAATCTTCTTAGAGCCGGGCGAACAAATGTCGGTTCAAGAAATGCTAAAGGGCATTGCAATGGCTTCCGGAAATGATGCTTCTGTCGCTATGGCTGAGAAAATTGCTGGTTCGGAAGAGAATTTTGTAGCCATGATGAATGAGCGAGCCCATCAACTCGGGATGAAGAATACCCACTTCTCTAACTGTAATGGACTACCTGTGGCTAATCACTACACAACAGCGAATGATATTGCGATTATGTCACGCGAGCTTCTGAAGCATGAAGGGATTACGAATTTTACAGGTGCCTATCAAGATTATTTGCGCAAAGACTCACCTAAGCCGTTCTGGCTTGTAAATACGAATAAATTAGTACGTTTCTATAGCGGAGCCGATGGATTGAAAACAGGCTACACCAGTGAAGCCAAGTTCTGTTTGTCAGCCACAGCGAAAAGAGATAATTTACGTGTTGTCGCGGTAGTACTAGGCGAGCCTAATACCAAAACGCGGAATGCGGAAGTGACGAAGTTGTTTGATTATGCTTTCGCGCAATATACGAATTATCCGTTGTTCAAAACAGGGGATAGCTTGGGAAGCTTTGCAATTAATAAAGGGCAAGTATCCACGGTGCCGTTAGTAGCAAAGCAAAATTATAGCATTCTGATGAAAAAAGGGACGGACACGGCAAATATCCGACACCAATTGCAACTTGACCCAAGCCTGAGAGCACCGGTAGCAGAAGGTCAACCGATTGGTAAAATCATGGTCTACAATGGGGATAATGTCTTAGCCGAGTACCCTTTAACGTCTCCGCAAGCTGTTGACAAAGCTTCGTGGTGGAAACTGTTCAAACGAACGACATCGCAATTGTTTACCACGGATTAATGCAGAAAACGGCGAATCGAAGATGATGTAATCGAGTAATTTGCCTACTTTTAGCGGTTTTCTTCTAGTTTTGTCGGGGGGCAGGAATTGCCAGCTCAGGTGTAGAAACTACTGTTCATGACCGAAGGGAGTGAACATATTGGGCCTGCAAATTGAGTTTGAGCAAGGCAGAAGAGCGCTGATTGTTAGATTGAAAGGCGAGCTGGATCATCATGCGGCAGATAGTGTGAAGGCGAGGATGGAGGATGCGATTGCGAAAGAGCAGACGCATCACTTAATTCTAAGTTTGAAAGATCTCTCCTTCATGGATAGCTCTGGGCTTGGCGTTATTCTAGGTCGTTACAAGCAAATCACGAGCAAAGGCGGCAAAATGGTTGTCTGTGACGTGTCACCGGCTGTTTATCGATTGTTCGAGCTTTCAGGCATGTTTAAAATCGTGACGATTCAAGATAACGAGCGTAATGCAATGTCCAGTTTGGAGGTTGCCTTATGAGTGAACGTAACTTTATGACCTTGCAATTTGCCAGCCGATCTGAGAATGAAGCATTTGCACGTGTTGCAGTAGCGGCATTCGTTTCGCAGTTAGATCCAACTTTAGATGAATTGACGGATATCAAAACGGTTGTTTCAGAAGCCGTAACGAATTCGATTATACATGGCTATAACAATAATACGGATGGTGTCATTACCATTTCAGCTGAAATTGATGATGACACGATTCGTTTAACCATTGAGGACAAGGGTGAAGGCATTGCTGATTTAGAGCAAGCGAAGGAACCCTTGTACACGTCCAAACCTGAGCTTGAACGTTCTGGGATGGGCTTTACAATTATGGAAAATTTCATGGACGAAGTGGAAGTTGTGACGGCCGTCGGAATCGGAACGAAAATAAACATGTTGAAGCGAATTGAATCTAAAAAAGCTTTATACAATTAGGGGTAGGATCTATGGATGTTGATCTGAAGCATGCTTCTCATAGTTATTTAGACGATTCGGAAGTCAAACGGTTAATCGCCCTCAGCCAATCCGGAGATGGACTCGCTAGAGAAACACTTGTCAGCTGCAATATCCGTTTGGTGTGGTCCGTGGTTCAGCGGTTTTTGAACCGTGGTTACGAAGCCGAAGACTTGTTCCAGATCGGGTGCATTGGACTACTGAAGTCCGTGGACAAATTCGATCTATCGTATGATGTCAAATTCTCAACCTACGCCGTACCGATGATTATCGGGGAAATCCAGCGGTTTCTGCGGGATGATGGCACATTGAAGGTAAGTCGCTCTCTGAAGGAGCTTGCGAACAAAATTCGCAAAACGAAGGATGAGCTTTCGAAACGCTTGGGAAGGCTCCCTACGATCAAAGAGGTTGCCGAGGAGCTTATGATTACGCCGGAGGAGGTCGTGTTCGCACAAGAGGCGAATAAACCACTCTCGTCGATTCATGAGACGGTATTTGAGAATGATGGAGACCCGATTACGCTCATGGACCAAATTTCGGATGAATCCGGAGAGAAATGGTTCGAGAAATTAGCGTTGAATGAGGCCATTGGGACGCTTTCAGAGCGTGAAAGGCTGATTGTGTATCTCCGCTATTTCCGAGATCAAACGCAGTCGGAAGTTGCTAGTCGACTAGGCATATCGCAAGTGCAGGTATCACGTTTGGAGAAAAAGATTCTGCAATCGATCAAAGATCAGATTGCACAATAATGTCCGATATACGATGAATAAACCGTGCTCCCTAGGGGAGGACGGTTTTTCAGTGTACATACACATAACCGCTAATTTTCCATGATGATTGATATCAGGGTGATAAGCGGCTTGTACGGTAACACCGAACTCTTTTTACCTTGTGGAATAACGGTCTACCGCATAAAATCTTACGCAATATATCCCGCACAAACCTACGAGGGCGTATACGATACGACTTAACCCTGAGGATTCACGGTGTGAATCTCCCCCAAGCAGAGCAGAAACTAAATCCCATTCGAAAAGCCCAACTAGAAGCCAATTCAGCGCACCAATGATGACGAGTGTCAACGCGAATTTTGCCATGTTATCACCTTCTTTATATGGAATAAGTATTCGTATTCCCTATTTAACATGCCTTGGCATAACCGACTTTATGCATGGAGAATTTACCAGATCGTGAATGGATTACACAAAGGAAGGAATTTGCATACTATTTTCTAGACATGGATGACTGCAGGCAGAATTGACATTGTTAAGCTCTGAAAGGGGTGAACCATGGTCCATATCGTGAATAAATATCTATACATACGTCTGCGCCGCAAAGCGCGCGTTCGCAAAGGTCAGATCGTGAGACTGCACCATATTGCACAGCTATTTGTCGAGCCTGAATATGAACAAGCACTGAACGAAATGATTATTCATCAACCTCAACAAGAGGATGGGAATCGCGTGCTCATCGATATGCTGTTAATCATTCGTAAAGTAAAGAAGCATTTTCCCGAACTGCAAGTTGAACATTTTGGTGAACCACATGTGCTGTTGGAGATATACACCGATAATAAGAAGGCTAATCCGCTTCTCATCGGGATCGTTTGGTTACTTTTATTTATTGGCTCAGGGCTGGCGATTATGAATTTCCACGCAGACGTGTCGATGCTAGCCGTCCATCAGCGTATTTATGAATTGATGACAGGTAAAAAGGTGGATCATCCACTCATATTGCAAATTCCTTATTCAATTGGCATCGGAGCAGGCATGGTCCTTTTCTTCAACCATCTCTTTAAAAAGAAATTCAATGAAGAACCGAGTCCATTAGAAGTTGAGATGTTCATGTATCAAGAAAATATTAATCATTATGTGATTACAGAAGAATACTCCAAAATCAATGAAGAAGGGGACGCGAAGTGATTACGCTGTTCGGGGAAGCCTTCCTAGCCGCGTTCATCGGATTAGCTGGGGGTATTGCAGTCGGCAGTGGTATGGTGGCCTTTCTAGTCGTTCTGGATATCATTCCTAGGTTAGCTCAAATCACACGTTCATTTTCCAAAATCCACGCCTATGAAGCAGCTGTTGTCCTAGGTTCACTCCTGTTTACTTGGGTTGATTTCAGTGATTTACATTTGCATTTATTCCCGATGGGCGCGGCACTATTCGGCTTATTTGCGGGTTGCTTTGTTGGTTTACTCGCTGCAGCGCTGACCGAGATCGTCAATGTGCTGCCCATTTTGGCCAAAAGGGTAGGCATGGATTCCTATCGAATTGTCCTCTTAATGGCCATGATTTTCGGGAAAGTTATCGGCTCCTTGTTTGAATGGATATTTTATTAAAGGGCGGAGGAAGGTGGCGCACCAATGAAATTTATAGTAAGAAATGGTCAACAGGGTGAAGAAGAGGAAAACCTGCAAGAATTGCATGAAGATGAGAATCAAGGAAAAACCGATCCTAAACAAGAAGAAAGGCTTGCTGTCGATGAGGAAGGGAATCTATCTGCTTATAATCCCATAACCAATATGACAGCCCAAGAGAAGGCGCTCAAGATCCAAGAGGATATTCCGAAAAACCTGCGAGAAGTACAGCGTGTTTTGGAAGAAAGGGTTGGATTGAATCGGAGTTTTGATCTTGTGATGCGCGAGATGGTGTTTGGTGCCAAAAGGGTAGGCATCTTCTACTGTAATGGTTTCGCGAAAGATACCGTACTCACGGATATCATTACACGATTGACCTATGCAGACCGTGAAGAAGTAGCTCACCATACGTTGGAGACGTTTATTGAGAAGCTAATTCCACATATTCAAGTAAAGCATTATACGAAAATGTCTGAGATTGTTGGACAAGTGTTAATGGGCGGGACTGCCTTCTTTATCGAGGGCGTTACGACAGCTATCGCGGTAGATGCCAAAACCTTTCCTATCCGATCAATTGCAGAACCAGATCTAGAGCGAGTCGTCAGAGGTTCGCGCGATGGTTTCGTAGAAACGCTGTTAACGAATGTTACCCTTGTTAGACGCCGTATTCGTGATGAGCGGTTTAAACTAGAAATTATGCAAATTGGTAAGCGTACGAAGACAGATGTATGTATTGGATATATTAACGATATCGCCGATGCGTCACTTGTTCAAGACGTGAAAGATAAAATGAAACAAGTAGAGATAGATGGTCTACCTTTAGGTGAGAAACAGTTAGAGGAAATGATTGTAAATAAGGGTTGGAATCCATATCCAATGGTGCGCTATTCAGAGCGTCCAGACGTGGTCTCTGCACACTTGCTAGAAGGGCATGTCTGTGTGTTTGTGGATACCTCCCCAAGTGTCATGATCTTGCCGACAACCTTTTTCCATCATGTACAGCATGCCGAGGAATATCGGAATACACCTTTTATCGGAACTTATCTGAGGTGGGTGCGTTTCGCAGGTATTATGATGTCGATTTTCTTGCTGCCCCTCTGGTATCTCATGGTGATGGAGCCTTCCTTAAAACCGGAAGGTCTTGAATTCCTTGGTCCTCAAAAGGAAGGAACGTTACCGCTCCTCATTCAGTTCCTGATTGCAGATATAGGAATCGATCTCATGCGGATGGCTGCGGTACACACCCCTTCACCGCTTGCAACTGCCATGGGGTTGGTGGCCGCGATATTGGTCGGGGATATTGCCGTTAAGACAGGTCTCTTCATTAACGAAGTCATCCTTTACCTTGCGCTGGCGTCCATCGGAATGTTCGCCACACCAAGCTATGAATTAGGATTGGCGAATCGCATCGTGAGGTTAGCGTTACTAATTACGGTGTCTATTTTTGGTGTTCCTGGATTCGTCATTGGTTCAACGTTGTGGCTCATCATATTGGCTTCAAAGAAATCCTATGATGCCCCCTACATGTGGCCATTTATCCCATTTAATGCCAAGAGCTTCTTCGCTATATTACTCCGTCGTCCAGTGCTTGCAAGTAAAACTAGGCTTAGTATTACCAAGCCGATTGATGGTACCCGTCAACCGAAAACCTAGAGTGAGAAGGGCTGGAATCGTTCCTGCCCTTTTTTGTTTGTTCTAGGCGCATGTATTGTCAAATACGCGTGCACTATGGTACTTTTATTAGTATGTATGCGACCTCTTTAGCGGAATTTGGCATAGGGAAGGTTCAAGTAGAGAGGGGAAAATATAGGTATGTATTTACATGGTACCAGCAGAATAAATGACCAAGGCCATCTCGAAATTGGCGGTGTCGATACGACAAAGTTAGTTGCCGAATACGGTACGCCTCTCTATGTTTTTGACGAGACACTCGTACGCCAGCGTTGTCGTGAATTCGTTGAAGCTTTCAAAGCTTCTGGGCTGAAATTTCAAGTAGCTTATGCAAGCAAAGCATTTTGCGTAATGGCAATGTGCAGAATCGTAGAAGAAGAAGGAATGTCTTTGGATGTTGTTTCGGATGGCGAGTTGTATACAGCGCTGCAAGCGGGCTTCCCGGCTGAGCGTATTCACTTCCACGGAAATAACAAAACCGTTTCTGAAATGGAAATGGCCATTGATGCCAAAATTGGATGCTTCGTTGTGGATAACTTTATCGAGTTGCAAATGTTGAATGCGATTGCGGCTGAGAAACGCCAAAAAGTGAAAATTTTACTGCGGATTACGCCAGGTGTTGAGGCGCATACGCATGAATATATTTCAACGGGCCAAACCGATTCCAAATTCGGGTTCGATCTCGGGAATGGATCAGCTTTCCAAGCGATTCAGGAAGCTTCGCAGCTTTCCAATCTTGATCTTCTCGGTATACATTCGCATATTGGTTCACAAATTTTCGAAGTTGAAGGGTTCCGAATTGCGGCGGAGAAAATGGCTGAATTTGCCATTCATGTTCGGACTGAATTAGATGTTACATTCAAAGTAATTAATCTTGGCGGTGGTTTCGGCATTCGTTATGTGAGTGAAGATACGCCACTTCCTGTTGCTGTCTATGTGAAAGCTATTACGGACGCGATCAAAGCTAACTTCGGAAGCAACGGTTACCCGCTTCCAGAAATTTGGGTTGAACCAGGCCGCAGCATCGTTGGCGATGCAGGAACTACGCTTTATACGGTCGGAACAGCGAAGGATATTCCCGGTGTGCGCAAGTATGTGGCTGTGGATGGCGGAATGACTGACAATCCGCGTCCTGCACTCTACGATGCTGTATACGAAGCGGGGCTTGCCAATCGCGCGGCTGAGCAACCTGCTGAGGTTGTCTCCATTGCTGGCAAATGCTGCGAGAGCGGTGATATGTTGATCTGGGATGTGAACCTGCCGAAGGTAGCTGCAGGTGATATTCTGGCTGTGTCAAGTACAGGAGCTTACAACTACTCGATGGCTAGCAATTATAACCGTATCCGCAGACCGGGTGTTGTTTTCGTTAAAGACGGCGAGAGCGACCTCGTCGTGAAACGTGAATCTTTTGACCAAATTGTTGGAAATGACGTAATTCCAGCGAGAATGAAACAAGTAAGCAAGACAGTCTAAATAGGTATCCAAGATCGACAGGAGGCCCTTTATTGCGAAGGGTAGCTCCTGTTGTTTGTGTAATGCAGCCATTCATAGTAGAATAAGATATTATTTCCTAAAGGAGTGAACCACATAATGGCAAAACAAGCAAAAATTCAACTAGCAGGTGGCGGAGAGGTTGTCATCGATCTTTTTGAGAAAGATGCACCGAACACTGTCGCTAACTTTGAAAAACTAGCAAACTCCGGTTTCTACAACGGACTTGTTTTTCACCGCGTCATCCCAGGATTCGTAGCACAAGGTGGTTGCCCAACTGGAACAGGAACTGGTGGCCCTGGCTACCAAATCGACTGTGAAATCAACCCAAACAAACATGAGCGCGGTTCCCTTGCCATGGCGCATGCTGGCCGTAACACAGGTGGAAGCCAATTCTACATTGCTTACCAACCACAGCCACATTTGGATGGCGGACACACCGTGTTCGGTAAAGTATCCAAAGGTATGGAGCTTGTTGATGCATTCAAAGGCAAAGACAAAATGGAAAAAGTAGAAGTTGTCGAAGTATAATTTCTGTCATAGGGACTGCTCAGACTTAGGTCTGGGCAGTTTTTGTGTTTTGGCGGAGTGTGAGGGACGGGTGGAGTTCTAGTGTGATGTGAATAGATGGATTTTCTGTAGCTATATTTACGATAATGTGTGTTTGAAGGAGTATTAGCTGTAGATTTTCCATCTAAGTGGAATAATCGATGGGATTCTTCAGGAATAACTGTATGTTTTACAGGTAAAATCCATATTTAAATTAGCGGAAATTCGTACAGGCACTCCGATTCACCAATGTGCTTTTTTTGGATTTTTGAACAGGTGGAAGAGGGTTTGAATGACTGAAATTAAATTAATCGAAAACATATATCGAGACTCTCATTGCAATTTCAATAATTACTAAGCCACTCAAAAAAACTTAAAATGGGAAATATGTATAGAAGATGAGGTTAGTTTGGAAAATAAGCTAAGGGTATGGACTAAAACTAAGGAGACGAGACTAAAGGTTCATTCCGCGCAATGTGTCCATGATTCATATCCAAATTCTTACTGAAAAAAGACTATAAGATCAGCTATTGCAGGTCAAATCCATTAATTCCGACAAGTTTTATCAGAAAAATTGAAAAAAGACCTTGCAATTTTCATGCGTGAGTGATAAATTTTTGTGTAATAAAGAAATTAGTAACTAAGGTTTAGTTATTGATCTCTTTTTATAGTATGCAAAACCTTCGGGGCGTGGTGAAATTCCACACCGGCGGTGATTCGTGAGCATGTACGTGTATATGGTTGCGATCAGTCCGTGACCCGTTGTGAAGCTAGCGGTACCTGACAACAGCTTCGCTACGGTTGACCTGGTGTAATTCCGGGACCGACAGTATAGTCTGGATGGGAGAAGGAAAATGCGAATGCAATTCGCTAGCATGCTTGTTCATTTTTTCACATTAACGTAAATTCGGCAGGTCTGTCCAAAGGGACAATCTTCGTCGGTATTGTTTGTTGTGATCAAAAATGTGATAAGCGTAAAAGCTGAGGCTTATTCGTGTTATCTAAACAATCTCTGGCCCCCATCCGTAAGCGGAAGGGGCTTTTTTGCATTAGAATCAAAGGACTGGAATAAGAAGGCGGTGATCATCCATGGGGCTGTTAAATGACGAAACCTATATGAGACTTGCGCTTCAGATGGCAGAGAGTGGGCTCGGACAAACGGGAATTAATCCTGTAGTTGGTTGTGTACTTGTAAAAGATGGCCGCATTGTCGGCATGGGTGCACATTTGAAGCGTGGAGAGGGTCATGCTGAAGTGTTGGCGTTACGTATGGCTGGCGAGGAAGCCAAAGGAAGCACGGCATATGTGACTTTGGAGCCCTGCAGTCATCATGGCAAAACGCCGCCTTGCTGCGACCGCCTCATCGAAGCTGGTGTGACGCGTGTTGTTGTAGCTGCGACAGATCCGAATCCTGTAGTGTCTGGGACGGGAATCGCTAAGCTGCGTGCACAAGGTTTGGAAGTGAGCGTAGGCTTGCTAGGTGATGAATCCACGAAGATGAACGAGATTTTCAACAAATTCATCGTTTCGCGTATGCCTTTTGTGACGATGAAGACTGCGAGCACGCTTGACGGTCGTATCGCTTCCAAAACCGGCGACAGCAAGTGGATTACTTCCGCGGAGTCGCGAGGGTGGGTTCACACGCTTCGCCACCAGCATCAAGGCATCCTCGTCGGTGTCCAGACGGTTATCGCCGACGACCCGCAGCTGAGTACGCGCGGCGACGTACCGGCTGTGCAGCCGGTACGCATCATCGCGGACTCGCAGCTGCGAGTCCCGCTCGGCGCCCGCGTGCTCACCGAGCAGGATCGTCAGCCGACGATCCTGCTCGCCAGCGCACAGGCGCCTGCAGAGCGCCGTGCCGCGCTGGAAGCGCGCGGCGTCACGATCCTCACCTGCGGCGACGGCCCGCAGGTGGACCTGACGCTCGCCATGCAGCAGCTTGGCGAGCGCGAGATCGGCTCCATCCTCCTCGAGGGTGGAGGCCGCTTGAACGGCGCCATGCTGGAGCGGCGCCTGATTGATAAGCTGGTGCTGATGTTTGCGCCGAAAATAATCGGCGGGGGTCAAGCAGCACCGATGAACATCCACTTCGATGGATATTCGAAGATGGATGACGCCATTACGCTCGACCGGCTGCGTGTCGAGCAATTCGGACCGGATGTATGTATAACCGGTTATCCGCTCTATAAGAGCTAGGGAATGGAGGAGTGGCATGTTTACCGGCATTATTGAAGAAATCGGCCACATGCGCCGCATTCATAGTGGAGGGCAAGCCATGGTCCTGACCATTGGCGCCAAAAAAATACTGGAAGATGTCCATTTGGGAGATAGTATTGCCGTGAATGGTGTATGTCTCACGGTCATCTCCTATGATAGTGATTCCTTCTCTGTTGATGTGATGCCTGAAACGTATCGAAAGACGAACCTACGTAAACTTCAATCGGGCACGCGAGTGAATTTGGAGCGGGCGATGGCTGCGAATGGCCGATTTGGCGGACATATTGTCCAGGGTCATGTGGATGCTACGGCTACAATCCTTTCTCGCATAGCGGAAGAGAATGCAGTCGTGTACCGATTCGCACCGGAGAATCCGCATATTTTCCGCTATATCATTCCTGGTGGTTCCATTACGATAGACGGTATAAGCTTGACAGTTGTAGATGTCACAGAAAACGATGTTTCCGTTTCGATTATCCCGCATACCCTTGCACAAACAGTCCTTCATGACAAAAAGGCAGGGGATACAGTCAACATTGAATGCGATGTACTTGGCAAATATATGGAACGACTGCTCAAATTCGGTCCTTCTGAAACTTCTGCTCACCGAAACGGAGAGACGAAGAAAAGTAAGCTGACTGCAAGCTTTTTGGCAGATAATGGCTTTATGTAAGTTAGGAGAGATATATATGACACAATCCATTCGGTTCAATACAATTGAAGAGGCGCTTACAGATCTGAAACTAGGAAAAGTAATTATTGCTGTAGATGATGAAGATCGCGAAAACGAAGGTGATTTTATCGCACTTGCCGATAAAACGACGCCAGAAGTGATCAACTTCATGATTAAAGAAGGGCGTGGGCTCGTCTGCACACCGATTACCGAAGACAGAGCAAGAGAACTAGATCTGCCTCCAATGGTGGCGCGCAACACAGATTATCACGGTACAGCCTTCACGGTTTCTGTTGATCATACGGATACAAGCACTGGAATTTCAGCACATGAGCGTTCCAGAACGATTCAAGGTTTGATTGATCCGTCGACAAAGCCGCAGGATTTCCGCAGACCGGGTCACATATTCCCTTTGATCGCCAAAAAAGGTGGCGTACTTCGCAGAGCAGGTCATACGGAAGCCGCAATCGATCTAGCTATCCTAGCTGATTCGTATCCGGCAGGTGTGATTTGTGAAGTTATCAAAGAAGATGGTACTATGGCAAGGGTGCCTGATTTGATGGAGTTAGCCGCGAAGCATGGGCTCTGCATCATTACGATTCAAGATCTTATCCACTATCGCAATCAGCAGGAAAAGTTGGTGAAACGCGAGGTTGAAGTTGATTTGCCAACCGATTTCGGCACATTCAAAGCGATTGCGTACACGAATCAACTAGATGACAAAGAACATGTAGCTTTAGTTAAAGGTATCATTGACCCTTCCAAACCTACCTTAGTACGTGTCCATTCGGAGTGCTTGACCGGTGATGTGTTCCATTCTCACCGTTGTGATTGTGGTCCACAGCTCGATGCCGCGCTAAAACAGATTGATGAAGAGGGCAATGGTGTATTATTATATATGCGACAGGAAGGTCGCGGTATCGGCTTAGTTAATAAATTGAAAGCTTATGCCTTGCAAGAGCAGGGATTAGATACCGTAGAAGCGAATATTAAGCTTGGATTTGCTCCAGATCTTCGTGATTATGGCATTGGTGCTCAGATTCTCAAAGATCTCGGGATTTCCAAACTTCGTCTTCTAACGAATAATCCGCGTAAAATCAAAGGCTTAGAGGGATATGGAATTGAGGTAGATGAACGCGTTCCGATCCAAATGGAGAGTAAGAAAGATAATCTTAATTATTTGCAAACCAAGCAGCAGAAGTTGGGTCACATGTTGTCCTTTATCGATGTAGGCAAAGGCATTTAATCTATAGCATGATGGGTTTCACACACATCCAAATCAACCAAATAGGGTTCAACAGAAGGAGAGATTATTATCATGGCAACGATTTATGAAGGACATTTAATTTCGCAAAATTTAAAATATGGGATTGTTGTAGGACGTTTCAACGAGTTTATTACTTCCAAACTACTAGGCGGTGCACAAGATGCGCTTAAACGTCACGGTGTAGATGAAAGTGAAGTCGACATCGCTTGGGTTCCTGGCGCGTTTGAACTTCCTCTTATTGCTCAGAAAATGGCCGAAAGCGGCAAGTATGATGCAGTTATTACCCTTGGTGCGGTAATTCGTGGATCAACGCCTCATTTTGACTATGTGTGCAGCGAAGTGGCCAAAGGTGTTTCCGCAATTAACTTGAAAACCGGAATTCCAACCATCTTCGGTGTATTAACAACGGATTCCATCGAGCAAGCCGTTGAACGTGCAGGAACGAAAGCGGGCAACAAAGGCTGGGAAGCTGCCGTAACTGCGATTGAAATGGCGAATTTGACGAAGCAATTCTCTTCCTAATGCTGGCTTATTACCATTTAGAAACACTGCTGCCGCGGCTGTTCGCTTTCCTGATTGCCATCACCTTGCATGATACAGCGCATGCTGGAGTCGCTTGGCTGCTAGGAGATCGAACGGCTCGTGACAACAAACGGTTCTCGCTTAACCCCTTGGCGCATCTTGACGTCCTGGGGTTGGCGATGATCGTCTTCGGACCTTATGGCTGGTCGAAGAACATTCCAGTCGATCCAGAACGTTTTGCTAAGCATAAAAAACTGTCAACTTCCATGGTTTATTTAGCTGGCCCCGTCACGAATCTTGTGCTCGTTTTGTTTTTCTGGTGGCTTTATTTTTACTTACCTGCTCTACTTGGTGGAGGAACAGAATCGCTCGTTGTAGAACAATGGCGTGTTTATTTGCAATATTGTGTCATCGTTAATTTAATGGTTGGACTTATCCACTTGTTGCCGCTCTATCCGCTTGATGGATGGTACATATGGAGAGGACTTATCTCAACTCCGAAACAGCATTGGCTGGACAAGCATAAGATCAAAGCACTCATTCTTGTAATCGTTTTAATGGTGACCCCGATTGGACAATGGGCGCTTAGCGGATTATATCCTTATGCCGTACAGGTCATCATGCATCTTTATTCACTATGACAAGGGGAAGAACGACATGAAGGTTACGTACAAATTAGAAGCGTTTGAAGGCCCCCTTGATCTATTGCTTCATCTGATTGATAAAAATGAACTCGACATTTACAATATTCCGATCAAAGAAATTACAGATCAATACCTTGGGTATGTACAAGCGATGCAAGAGCTGGAGTTGGATATTACAAGTGAGTTTCTCGTTATGGCTGCTACGCTGCTCTCCATCAAAAGCAAAATGCTCTTACCTAAGCCGCCTGTTATTGAATTTGACGAATATTTTGATGATATGGATGATTCGTTAGACCCGCGCGCTGAGCTCGTTGCCAAGTTGATTGAATATCGGAAATATAAATCGATTGCTGATATGCTTCGTGATAAAGAGGTGGAGCGCAGTCTCGTTTACACGCGTGAACCCGAAGATTTAACTCCTTATCTGCCGGATCTTCAAGAGAACCCGGTGGAAGGGTTAGATGTGGCAGATTTACTGATTGCTTTCCAGCGTACGCTCCGCAAATTGGCGAACCGTAATGTTGTTGCGCGAATCAGACGAGACGAAATCTCGGTGAAAGAACGGATTCGTGAAGTTGTTGATTTGCTTAGAATTAAAGGTGGTAAGCTGTTATTTTCCAAACTATTCGATTATGAGATGACGAGGGAAGAAATTGTCGTTACCTTTCTAGCGATCCTTGAGTTGATGAAAATGAAGAAGATTATCTGCTACCAGAATCAGCTATTTGAAGATATTGTCATCCAAGCCAAAGAGGAGGGATCGAACCTTGACACTGAACTTCCAACAGATGAAATCGATTATTGAAGGTCTTCTCTTCGCCTCTGGCGACGAAGGACTAGATCTCAAGCAGCTTGCTGAAGTCATGGAACTTGATGCTTATGTGATTAAAGATTTGCTGAAAGATATGCGAACGGATTTCAAACGCAAAGGTCGCGGTGTTCAAATTGTAGAGGTTGCTGGTGCTTACCAGCTCACTACATTGGCGGAGCATGCTCCGTATTTTGAGAGGTTGGCTTATACGCCATCACGTTCCTCACTCTCGCAGGCAGCTCTTGAAACGTTATCCATTGTTGCTTATAAACAACCTATTACACGTGTTGAGATCGAAGAGATCCGCGGCGTGAAGTGTGATCGAGCACTCGCCACGTTAACGGGCAAGGACTTAATTACCGAGGTCGGGCGAGCGGATGCAGTAGGTAGGCCGATCTTATACGGCACATCCAAACAATTCTTAGAATATTTCGGTTTAAACTCGATTCAAGAATTACCAGACTCGGCTAACTTCCAAGGTAGTTTTGATCTTGAAGAAGAAACTCGTATGCTATTCGATCGTTTGAATGGGGACCAGAAGCAATTGACCCTGGATGATGTGAGCGACGAGCATTCCGAGTAAGGCAATGTTAGATCAGATCGTATCCAATCATGCATTTCATTTCCTTATAGAGGTCATACTAACTTCACCTGCGAGAATTCATCATGCGCGTGGAGTTTTTTCATTTTGACTAAGGAGGCGTATATGTTGCTGTGGGTAGGATTGGCCGTCTCGGTTGTCATTATTGCACTTATCGTAGTGCTGTGCAGCTATATGCGTGGTGAGTTCTATTTCTCCCGGGTAAAAGACAATGATACGCTTTCCGTGGAGATGCGAGGGTTGTTTGGGCTCGTACGTTACCGTTATGTTATTCCAATCATTCAATTCAAAGGATTCACGCAAGGGATATTAATTAAGTCGGAAAAAGTGACTCAACATAACGCGAAGCTGAAAGATGAGACGAGAGATCATATAACCAAAGATAAAGTCATCACCTTCTACAAGGAAACCAAAGATGTCCTTGTACATACGCTTAATTTATATGGCTGGATGAAGCAAACATTAGCTAAAGTAGAGTGTACGGAGTTGAAGTGGATCACACGTGTAGGTCTTGGCGATGCACCAGAAACAGCGATTACAACTGGGGCAGTGTGGGGGATCAAGTCTTCGCTGCTTGGCTTTGCAGTCCGGTATGTGAAGCTGACAGCGAAGCCCCGTATTGATGTGATACCGCAATATAATGCAAAGCAATTTGCGACGGAGTTTCGTTTTGCTGGTCGAATTCGGGTGTGGGTTGCGGTAATGGCTGGGATTCGGTTGTTGTATCGTGCGGCAAAAATCAAAGGTGGCATTCGAACCTGGATCCAGTATGTTTTGAAGGCCAAAGCAAGATTCAAACCAGCTTCGTGAGTGTTACATAACCCTATGCTAGTAGGGGCATTCTAGAACTGAACTATGATAGTTCTTTTGAGATCTCAAAGCTTGAGCTTTCGTTGCCAGAAACGTATGGTAATGGTGGGAAAAACGCTAAGGAGGAATATGAAGATGTCCGAACACCCGATTCAAGGCCTCATGAAAGTCGCCATGGAAAATATAAAAGAGATGGTCGACGTAAACACAATTGTCGGTGACCCGGTCGAAACGCCAGATGGCAGTGTAATTATGCCGATATCCAAAGTCGGATTTGGTTTTGCCGCGGGCGGTAGTGAGTTTGTAACAGACTCCGAAATCGAAATTGAAGGCGGAGTCAATCGTGGCGACGCACTTAATGCCAAAGTTGCGCTCCCTTTCGGTGGTGGTAGCGGTGGTGGGGTTTCCATCACGCCAATCGCTTTCTTAGTTGTAGGTAAGAATGGCGTAAAGGTTGTACCGTTAGATAATCAAACGCATATTCTGGAGCGACTCATCGATTCAGCGCCACAGGTTGTGGACAAGATTCAGAGTATGATCAAAGGTATGTCAGCGAAATCGCCAGCAGCGGTTTCAACCAATGTGACCAACGTCGAGAATCAGAATTTTATTGTGTAACCTGTTGTCATTATAAGCTGTCCTTTGAGGACAGCTTTTTCTTTGTGGCGTGCCCAGAGGCACGCATTATCTAGTTGGTGAAAGTCCAACCAAGGGAGGGGCCAGGCCACCTTTGTAGCTAG
>NZ_LYPB01000042.1 GCF_001653565.1 Paenibacillus oryzisoli | reverse complement strand
TTAATTTCCGTAGTGCTAGCAAACATTTATATTTATGTCAGATACTTAATTTAATGAGGAGGAATGAAATGTGAAACTCATCTATGAGTGGAATCAACATGTAATTGATATTAGCGAAGTTGAGGTATTGAATGATATCGAGTTCTCCATCAAAGTTCTCTCCCCATCGCACTTTGATGATATGAAGAACATCCAGAAAATCTTCGAATCGAATGACGTTATCACAGATGTGTTAGTTTACACCTACACCAACCACGAATATCGTGTTATCGTCCGCAAAAATTATTACGTTGATTTCCTCCTTCAACTAATGAAAAACCAACTATTGACGAAAGTCGAATGGAAAAAGGAACTTCCTTAACAAGGAGTTCCTCTACTGTTTCTCTATTCGATTATTCGCCCAGTCATTGAGTGAATCATAATGGATACTGAACCTCCCTCTTTTTCATAAGTGAGGACGTGAACAAGCGGAATACCTTTTCTAGTGGGTAGATAGCAAGAAACTTCATGGATCCCATTAGTTGTTTTAAGCGTAGCGTCGTGTAAAATGGCTTTCCGTTTCGCATCTTCTAGAGATATAGCCGGGTACATGGGCCTGCCTAGGCGTTGCTCTTCTAACCCTGCATGAATAGTTCCATTAATACGTTGCAAGACTCCTAATTTGTCTACCTCTACAGTCATCTGATCCCCGCATACAGGGTTCTTATATAGTTGTCTCTGCAGGGTAACCTTTGTAGAAGTGGCGCTCTTGTCAATCGAGATAATTTTTAAATCATGATCTACCTGCTTCAGGTCGTAAAGTCGTTTGATCTTCTCCAGATATCTGAATGTAATCCATCCAGGTGAATGTTTTGAAGGCTTTGTTAAATTCCCAGAAAGTAATTCTGGCGTTTGAGTTACTGAATTCCACTTCACTTGTAACGTATTTCCACTTTCAGCACGAATACTCTCTAAGATATTCTGCGACCGTTTAGAGATTCCTATGATCTCTGCATCAGGCATTAGATTTGTGAAAAAAAGTGACAATGATAGAATTAAATTCCAAGTAAACAAGCTATCACCCCTTATTTACATCATTGATCAATTCAGGTGATTTTATTCAATTAATTGTTCATAAAAACTCGTAGCAATCTCGAAAGCCCATGAGTACCCTTTATTATGAACGAGCCTTCCCTTCGGTCCTTGAGGCCTTATGGGACGGCTCTTTTTCTTGTTTATTCATCTCTCCATGAACTTAACATTTCATCGCTTATATAAAATATTGAATGTAATCCATAGAAATGTGGATTTATATTCCAAGGGGTTATCGGTATGATGAGGGCAATCACAAGAACGAAACGAGGAATTCACGATGGAACTTACACTGAAGAAAATAAGTAGAAGCCGGTATTTACTACTATTATTCTTGCCCTGCTTTATCTGGTATGTCATGTTCAAATATCTTCCCATGTTCGGTATCATAATCTCCTTCAAGAATTACAATTTATACAAAGGCATTTGGGCAAGCGATTGGGTGGGTTTCAAATACTATCTGCAGTTCTTCAAGAATCCAGATTTCTTCATCCTCATGCGAAACACTTTTCTATTAAGCTTATACAAATTAATTGTGGGTTTCCCAGCGCCAATTATGCTAGCTCTTCTTTTAAATGAATTAACACATAAGTTGTTTAAACGGTTTGTCCAATCCGTCAGCTATCTGCCTCATTTTATCTCAAATGTCGTCGTGGCCAGTATGGTGATCATGTTCTTGTCTCCCTCCAGCGGAGTCGTCAATCGAATGATTGAATCCTTAGGATTTCACCCCATTAACTTCATGGTGAAGGCTGAACTATTTCGACCTATTTACGCATTATCCGAAATATGGCAGCACGTAGGATGGGAAACCATCATTTACCTAGCCGCACTCACAGCGATTGACCCTATGCTCTATGAAGCCGCTGAGATTGATGGCGCCTCGCGATGGCAGAAAATGAAAGCCGTCACACTTCCAGGCATTATGCCCGCTATCGTCATTATTTTGATCCTGAATGTCGGCCACGTGCTAGAAGTAGGATTCGAGAAAGTGTATCTGCTCTCCAACCCAGCCACCTACGAAACAGCTGACATTATTAGTACGTATGTCTATCGCGTCGGTTTAACGCAGGGAAGCTTCAGTTACGCTTCTGCCATTGATTTATTTACGGGAATAATCTCCCTCATACTAATTTTAGGCACCAATTATGTGAGCCGTAAATTCGGTGACACTAGTTTATGGTAGTAGGAGGATTACGATGAGAAAAAAAATCAGTTTGTTTCAGATTGTGAACTTCATCCTGCTTGCCGGGTTAGTCTTTAGTACACTATATCCTTTTATCTATATGGCAGCGGTGTCCCTTAGTTCAAACAACTACGTTCTGCGCGGAGAAATCACCTGGTTTCCCAAAGGTCTTACCTTGGAAGTTTATAAATTAGTATTAAGCGATCCACGTATTTTGCAATCGTACATTAACACTATCCTGTACGTCGTTGTTGGTACGGCGATTGCCCTGCTTATTACATCTATGGGTGCCTATGCGATTTCGAAGAAGGAGATGGCCTTCTCCAAATCGCTGACTTTCATGATTATCTTCACCATGTTCTTTAGTGGAGGACTGATTCCTACCTTTCTCGTTCTCAAATCCTATGGCATTATGGATTCCATCTGGGCAATGACATTGCCAGGAGCTGTAAGTACGTGGAACTTGTTGGTGATGCGAACTTTTTATGCGAATATTCCAATGGAAGTCGAAGAATCCGGAAGAATGGATGGTTTAACGGATCTAGGTATTTTCTTCCGCATCGTTATGCCGCTTTCCAAAGCTGCTTTTGCAACCATTGGCATGTTCTATGCCGTATCGCTTTGGAACAACTTTATGCTTCCACTGCTTTACATACGGGACGCAGATCTTTTTCCACTACAAATTATCCTCCGAAATATCGTTCTAGCTGGACAAGTGACTAGCTTAGGCGGTGATGTAGAAATTGTAGATGAATCCTTAAAATATACAGTCATTATGGTGTCAACGGTTCCCATTCTCTTGGTTTACCCATTCCTCCAAAAGTATTTCGTACAAGGGGCAATGATTGGTGCAGTCAAGGGTTAATATATTAGGTAATATAACTTAACGGGAAAATTAATTAAAAGGGAGTGCTTGAATGAAAAGCAAAGCAATTTCGAAAGCATTGGCAATCGGTTTAATTAGCTCGCTAGCAATTATTTCACTTACGGCCTGCACGTCCAACACAGAAAAGCCGTCAACAGGAAATGGTGCAACGAATGCCCCCGCAACAACTGCACAATCGAAGAAAACGTTCTCCATGATGGCGGAATCAGGGGCAACTTGGCCGTATTCGAAGGATTGGTTAATATGGAAACTTATTGGTGAGAAAACAGGCGTTACCATTGATATGCAAGTACCTGCAGGAAAATCAGAAGATACGATTAATCTCAATGTAGCTTCCGGAAGTATGCCAGATATTACCTTCATGATGAATCTTACACTAGCGAATAAATATGGCCAGCAAGGCGCTCTCGCTAACATCCTAGATTATAAAGATCAGATGCCTAATTTTAAAAAGTGGATGGAAAAGTATCCGGATATTGCAAAAGCCAATATCGCAGCTGATGGCAACATGTACCTCTTCCCGAATGAAGGGTTCGGAGAAACGAATCGGATCATTTGGTTGTACAGAGAAGATATTTTCAAGAAAAACAATTTAGCCGCGCCTAAAACGTATGATGAGCTCTATACCGTTCTTAAGAAGCTCAAAGAACTGTATCCGAAAAGTTATCCCTTAACGTTCCGTACAGGATCTAATGTCGGTATACTCAACCACTTGAGTCCGAACTTCGCTACCAATGAAGGGTACTATATGGATGAAGCTTCGAAAGAAGTGAAGTACGGCCCCATCGAAGATAACTACAAAACCATGGTGTCCTACTTATCCAAATTTTACAAAGAAGGACTTATTCCACCCGATTGGTTAACGCTTGAAACGAAACAATGGCAAGATCAGATGTCGACAGACCAAGCCTTTATCACCATAGATTATATTGGACGCATCGATTTCTTCAATAAAGCGCTAAGAAAAGATAATCCATCTTACAACTTGGCCTTTATGGCACCTCCAGCTGGCATTCCAGGCGGAAAGCAGCAAAACCCTTATACGCAAATTGTAGAATCAGGCATGACTGTTTCTTCAAAATCCAAAAATGTAAAAGACGTTATGCAATACATCGATTTCTTCTATTCCGAAGACGGCAAACATATTGCCAGCTGGGGGAAAGAAGGCGAAACGTACACACTCGATGCCGGTAAGAAGAAAATGAAAACAGACTTTATCGATGTTGCCGATCTGCGCAAGAAAACAGGCTTAGCGACGAACGGAACGTACACGTGGATTGATTACGATGCTCATTTATCCATGGCTACGCCAGAATTGCAAGCAGCTTATGTCGAGGCAAGGAAGTTTGATGGTCCATACCGACCACAACCGTCATATAACGAAAAAGAGTTCGAACTCTTGTCAACCGTCGGCGCAGCTATTGATAAAAATCGCAATGAATCCATCGCTAAATTTATTCTTGGTACAACCAGCATGGATGATTGGGCTAAATATGTCGATGGCGCCAAAAAGCTTGGCGTACAACAAATCATCGATACGTATAAGGCAGCTAAAGCTCGTGCTAGCAATGTGAATTTGAAATAACTTCATAAAGGCATGCACAACTTGCATAACACAAACAACAAAACAGAGCCCGTTATCACACGGAACTCTGTTTTTGTTCTACCGATGAACCCATTAGCACTATTCCATACCCTTTGACCGAATTACTTCTAATGCTGGTACATCTTTACCAAAACGCAATGCATCACGCTTCACCGGCGCAGCCCATCTCACGGCATTGGAGATAACACGCAGCACATTCGCATCACGATAGGTCGGGTAAAGCTCATGACCTGGTTGAAAATAGAATATCTTCCCCAGTCCGCGGTTAAAGCAGCACCCGCTTCGAAAGATATTGCCCCCTTCGAACCAACTGGTGAACACAACTTCGTCAGGTGTTGGGATATCGAAGAACTCGCCGTACATTTCCTCCCGCTCCAATTCGAAAAATGGCCCGATCCCCTCCGCAATGGGATGTCCTGGCGCGGTGACCCAGAGCCGTTCCTTCTCTCCTGCATCGCGATACAGTAAGGCACAGGTCGTACCCATTAGCTTCTTAAATACCTTCGCATAATGAGAAGAATGCAGCGCAATGAAGCCCATGCCTTGCAGAACGCGAGCAGCAACGCGATCAACAATCTCGTCCGCCACCTCCTTGTGAGCGACATGCCCCCACCAGATAAGAACATCTGTATTAGCCAACAACTCTTCAGTCAGGCCATGCTCCGGTTCATCAAGTGTAGCTGTATGAATAACGAAATTACCCGTTAAACCTTCAGCAATGGCATGATGCATGCCCTGCGGATATATCTCTCGCACACTTGGCTTCGTCTTCTCATGGCGAAACTCGTTCCATATCGTTACTCTAAGTGGCGTCAGTTGTTGTAATTGCGGTGCTATTTCATGTCTCATCGTTACCTCCTGCTTCTTTATCTCGCATTCCCCTTCTACGGTTTGACCATCCACCCATTGCAAACGGTAGGAGCAGCGTCGTTCAGATGAAATGGACACGGTCTGTTGCTGCAAATCATAGTGTAGGGTTGCCAGCTGGTGTACCGATTCCAAATGCACGCGAAAATGCTTCGTATACACGTAGCCGCCTACTTGTAAAACGCCGCTTGAAGCCAACTCAATAGGCTTGTCATGGCGTTGTCGATTCGCCTCCGAGCGTTCTTGCAAATCGTGAAGTTGCTGCTGCGTCGCCCCTCCCATATGACTACGATCACCTACGCCAGGCAATTCGTCATACGTGACTAGATGGGACTTACCCAACAGGCTAAGCCCCTCAACATACCATCGCGACATGATAACAGGAATGCGAATATCTCCATCGCCATGTGTTACGTACAAGGGGGTATGCAGATTTGCCGCAAGCGCCAACCCGCTTCGCGCCGCATATCTTATTGGATCATCCTGCGGAGGGCACCCGATCCATACATCCATATCATCTCGGAATTCACCAGTCTGATCTTGCTCATACCAGAGGGCATAATCCGATACGCCATATAAGGCCGTTGCTGCCGCAAACAAATCAGGAAATTTCGCTACCGCTGCCAGAACATTTCCACCGCCACCGCTGCCGCCTTCTAAGTAGACAAGCTCTGGCTCTACAATCCATTCGCGATATTCCTGACGGACGAACTGCACCGCATCGTAGATGTCGATCAATTCCAATCCGTTACAATCCGCCAGACCGCTCGAGAATGCCCGTCCACGCATATCCACTTGTACGACGAAGTAAGGCGATTCTCCAGGTTGTTCACGTCGTGCGGGTTGCGGCATACTCATATGCCAGCCATGCAACTGCACGAGCATGCGTGCAGGAGACCTTGGCTTAATGACGTTGATAGCTAGACGTATTTCAGGCGTTACCGAAGAGGCATGATACCGGAAATCTTGATATGGCGACTGGAAATCTTCAAGAGATACTTTATTCAACCGTTCACTGTCTTCGTATTGTTCAAGCATGTCTATACTCCTTTCAAAACGTAGGAGAACTTACCACTATAGCTGTCTCCTAGCTTCTTCGTCCCTAATCTAGTCTGACCTCACTTCCACTCTGCGCAGATTCATAAATAGCCTTCAAGATGCGAATCATATCTACGCCACTCTCTGGTGTATTTGTTGGCACTTCTTCTCCCCGTACACAAGCGATGAAATGATTAATATTTTTTCTATGCGGCGGGAGCTCTTCACCCTTGAAGCGAGGGGATATATCACAGAGCACGCCTTCTATCTCCGTCATTAGCTTCAATTCCGAATTCTTCAGGCTGCATCCCGCCTTCGTTCCACGCAGCTCTATGAACTTGAGATCATCTTCCACATTCGATGCCCAGCTGAACTCAATTTGCAGGGAGGCACCGTTATCGAATCGAATAAAACCTGTCGCGAGATCTTCGACATCAAAGACACCGCCCTCTTGTGTCGTACCAAATCGCGAGTCAGCAGAAACCTGCACCGTCGCATCAGCGAACTTGGTATATGCCGCCCCACTCACGGCGACTGGTCGAGGATTCCCCATCATCCAAATGGCCACATCAATCATATGGACGCCAAGATCAATTAATGGCCCTCCCCCAGACAAGGCCTTGGTGGTGAACCATCCTCCGCGACCAGGAATGCCTCTGCGCCTGATCCATCCTGTTCTGCCTGTATAGATATCACCCATTGCACCTGACTCGATGTATTGCTTCAGGAATTTCGCCTGTGGTGTGAACCGATTGTTGCGCATCACCATGAGCAACTTCCCTGAGCGTTTGGCTGCATCGGCCATCTTCTGCGCTTCCTCGGGACTCACAGCATCGGGCTTCTCACAGAACACGTGGAGGCCGCGTTCCAATGCTGCAATTGATATATCGGAGTGATATATGTTAGGTGTGCTAACGCCGACTACATCCAGCTCCTCCTGTTCCAGCATATCTTTATAATCACGATACACACGACGAACGCCTAGCTTATTCGCCTGCTCTTCCGCATTCGGGAGATATGTATCACATATCGCTACGATTTCTACTGCAGGATTGGCTGCCCAGGCAGGAGCATGTGACCCTTCAAAAATTTTCCCAGCACCAACAATACCAACTCTTAACTTGTTCATCACCAGATCAATCCTTCCCAATGATACCTATGTGTAGTGGTCAACCTTTAACTGCTCCGATCGTTAGTCCTTTAACAAAATATTTCTGTAAGAATCCAAACAAAAACATGACAGGCAATGAGGTAAGCACCATCATGGCATACATGATGGCATCCGTAGGCACATCAGATGCACTAATAGCATTACCCATGGGATCGACGCCGCTGCCTTTTACCAATTCAATGTACGACGTAATATTTTTTAAAATGAGCTGGATCGGGTATAAAGCAACTTTGTCTATATACAAAATGGCATTAAACGTTTCGTTCCAGTAATGTAAGGTCATCATTAACGCCACGGTTGCTAGCGCAGGTTTCGATAGCGGAAGCACGATACTCCAATAGGTTCTGAAATCGGAAGCCCCGTCGATCTTGGCTGATTCAATAAGCGGAGGGGGAATTTCTTGAAAAAACACCCGCAGCATAAAAATTTGAAAAGGCGCTGCGAAGGCTGGAATAATTAACGAAATCAACGAGTTCTTCCATTCCAGATACTGCACGATGAGTATATAAAGCGGCACAATCCCCCCCGAGAAGATCATCGTTACGAAAATATAGAAGGAGATCGCACTCCGCAATTGGAAATCTCGTCTAGCTAATGCGTAGGCAATCATGGACGTCACCAATAGATTACCTGTCGTCCCAACCACGACAATGATTAGCGAATTCTTGTAACCTGCCAACAAAGAGGATGGATCCATCCATATGAATTGATAAGCTTCCCATGAAAACTTTTTCGGAAATAGCTGATAACCGTAGGTTTGAATTACAGCCCCGTCTGTCAACGAAATCGAGATGGTAAGCACAAGAGGCAGCAAGCACATTGCACAGAACAGAATCAGGCACATGTGGACAAGCCATTTGTGTAAGGTATTCTTCTTCATCATCATTCGGCCACTTCCCACCTTAAAATAGTCCATACTCTTTGTTGAATAATTTGGCCACACGGTTCGTTCCCAAAATTAAGACGAAGCCAACAACGGATTGAAACACCCCGACGGCTGAGCTCATTGCAAAATCACCATTCACAGTAAGCGCACGGAAAACATACGTATCTAGTACATCTGTGACAGGAAATAATGCGCTTACGTTTCGTGGAACGAAATAGAATAAGCCGAAGTCCGCACGCATAATATGTCCGATCGCAAGTATGGTCAACATCACCATCATTGGCGCTAGAAATGGGATGGAAATGTGTCGAACGGACTGCATTTTCGTCGCTCCATCGATCTCGGCAGCTTCGAAAAGTTCCTTGTCAATGCTCATGAGCGCCGAATAGTAGATTAGACTGCTGAATCCCGTCCCCTTCCAGATGGCAACGAGCGGAAGTATGATGAGCCAATACAATGGTTCGGAGTAGAATGCTACTTCATACCCCGTCATCTTGCGAATCAGCGTAGACAACAAGCCAGTCGACGGATTCAATAAGGTCGTCAACATCAAACCGACCAGTACCCAAGAGAAGAAATAAGGGAAAAACATGACGGATTGATACACCTTCAATGTTCTTTTGCCAGCAACCTCATATAGGAGCAGGGCGAAAAAAACGCCAGCCAGCAATTCTACAATAATCAGAAGTCCATTGAGTCCAATGGTATTGCGCAAAATTCGCCAAGCATCTGCTGACTGAAAGAAAAACTTGAAATTGTCAAAGCCGTTCCACGGGCTTCCCATGATCCCCTTCGTCGGAACAAAATCTTTAAACGCCATAATAATGCCAACCATAGGCAAATAAGCAAAAACAAAAATCTTAATAATGGCTGGCAGCGACATGACGATTAATTGCCAGTGGCTGATGAAGCGTTTGCGCTTCTTGCGAGAGACCCCCACATTCATTACGTTTGCACTCCTTTTCTGTATACTCGAAACTGTGATTGCTCGACTTATGGCCTAAGTATATACGTCACTTGTTCGCCTCGAATACTGCAATATCGTCCAATTAAGCTTCAATTATGGAGGCAGTTCACTTTCATTTACTTGTAAAGCCTGCTTCAGCCATTACATGCGAAAAAACCGATCAACAGGACGTGTTGGTCGGTTTCCGTATACGAATTATGCCCTGACTCATGTAATTTCTGAATGGGTAAGGCTCCTGAATTCATTAGGCGTAATTCCGTTGTATTTTTTGAATAAGGTATAGAAGTAGTTAATATTCATAAAACCGCTGCGTACTGCTGCCTCTTGAACGGTCGTTTCCGTATTTTCCAGAAAAATCTTAGCTTGATCCAAACGATAGCGGGTGATGTACTCGCCTAAGGACTCTCCCGATGCTTTCAGATATAAGGTTCTCAAGTATTTAGCCGATAATTGCAGTTGCTCCGCAATCAGTTCCGGATTCAGATTAGGGTTCGCATAATCCTGTTCTACGATAACTTGCACTTGGCTCAGAATGCCGCTGTATCGCTCATACTTCTTAATCGTCTTCTGCGAGCGGTGAATTATCTCCAGGAGACCATCGAATCGCTCATTCAGCTTATCTATCATTTCATCCAACGTCTCGAAGCCAGCTATACGACCTGCTAAGTCTATAAACGGTCCATAGTGAATTTCATCGGCCAGCACAGGGAACTTCTGCATGCCTTCCTTCAAGGAGAGAGCCAATCTGAGCACGGTAGACTGCAACGAAGCAATGGAATAACCACGTGTACTTTCCATCATCCGCCTGCAACTCCCTCGAACTGCGTCATCATTCCCCTCAAGTAGAGCTTCTATGATCTCTCCTACAACCTGCTCAGGAAATACGAAATCCTTCTTCTTAATCTCCTTTATTCCTGATACGTATAGCAGTGAACGCGGTCCATAGAATATTTTGTACGCCAACGCTTCCCGGCATAAACTGATGCTTCCGGGGAGTTCCTCCATTTCCTCCAAACCTTCCCCCAGTGCCGCTGATAGTGACAGGCCAAGAAATTTCTCGATATTATCTTGAATATTCTTCACCAGCTCTTCTAACTTAACAGCGGTCTCCTCACTGCCCTGTGCGTCAAGATTGAGCAACATGCCGATGTACCCGTCCCCAAGATCAACCGCTTCATTCCCGAAATGAGCGCTGGCCAATTCCCCAATCACATTCATCATGCCGTAGGTTAGTAATGCTCGATCCTCTAGTGAGTACTGCTCAGCGAATTGATCAACATGGTCGATTTTGAAAAGGACTGTCATAAAGCCCTTCTCCAATTGAAAGCTGATACCATAACGAGCTAGTCTCTTTTGCACCATCCCTTCATCCATCTTCTTGGTCATTAACATTCGTAAAAACTGTTGCTTCTTTTCAAATCCGCTTGTTTTCTCAATATCATATTTGTTCTCTATCTCACGAATCTTACTGTTAAACAGTCCATACACGAATTTGGAAATGTACCTAACTGCCAGCACCGAAAGCAGGGTAACCACGAGAAAAATAATCAATGTCCATAACATGACTTGCTTCAGTTTCCCTGAGACAGCCTCATATGGCGTGAATTTAATATATTTCCAATCCAAAATGGGCGAAGACACATAAGTAATTAAATACTTTACCTCATCGATTGTTTTAATTAAATAACCTGAAGGGGAACTCTGATTGCTAATCTCACGCAAATCATTATCGCTATCCTGGATATGTTCCAAATAGGCATATCGTTCATTCCCTAATACAATCATACCGGACGAATCTACCACTAGCGTATTGTTGCTCATTCGAGGATCCATCGATTCAATTGTATTCTTGAGCCATATTTGTGACACATTGAGAACGAGCGCATTATCGATCCCCGTCGAATTGCCGTCATAGAAGACGAAGGAATAAATTTCATCTTTTTCAGGTCGTTCCGTAAGCAATTGTGTGTAGCCGATAGGTGCAGGAATTTTGCGAGCGATCGGATGCAAATTGGCCATTCCGCCATCTTTCAGCCTGTGGATAATATCTTGGTCGGGAAAAGTCGATATAGGGAACGCTTTTCCATCGAAATACATCAAGTTTGCCCGTTTATTATAAATATAAATGGAATTTACGAAAGGCAAGTTAATGTTGACTACCCCTACTTGGCTTAACAGAGCGGCGGTTTCAAGCTCACTTAAATCCACTTGATTTAACAATTTAAGTACGGAAGGGTTGGCATACAGCTGCATCAACGTCATCTTAGCTGCCTCGAACATAAAGTTCGTACTATAACTAATTTGTGCGAGTTCCTCAGCCGTGTACGTCTGAACCTGTTTAATGGAGTGCCGCTCGTAATTCAGATACATGGAAGAGGACAATACAATGTTCGCTGCCATCACGATGGCGACGAAGGAAATGAAGATCTTGAAGTAGCTGAGCATGGCGCCTCTTTTGTTGCGGCTGATGAACGTAAACATCGTACGCCCCCCTTGTGAAATGAAAAGGAAAATCCAAATGATCTCGTAGATGATCATACATCATCTCAAGATCATTTGGATGGCTAATCTATCGCTGCCCTATTAGGGCAAGCCGATTTACTTCTTTGTAGCTATAAATGCATCAACCTGCTTCTGTTTCTCTGCTAACACCTTATCCAGGCCAGCCGTTTTTAGTTTAGCCAGGAATTCATTGTATTTCTTCTCTGTATCTGCGCCATAAAGGCCTGTATTGAATGCAGCTTTGTATTCATTTACGATGGCTGCACTGTTTGCACTTTCGGCTTTGACATTGTCCGCGTTAAAGCTGAATCCGTATAGCGTCGATAGCTTGGCTGATTCGTTCAATTTCTTGGTTTGCTCCCAGACATCGTCCGGTTGTGTGCCGCTAATAAAACTATTGAATTGATTACCGAACATCCACCCGTAAGCAGGACCGTACTTGGCACCCGGGAGCGACTCAATTCGGTTGTTGCCGATCTTCTTGTAATCGACACCTTCAATGCCCCATACGAGTAAATTGTACAAATCTTTGTCAGTATTGAGCAGCTCGATTACCATCAATGCACGCTCGGGATGCTTGGAGGTTGTTGAGACAGCTGTCATAGTTGCGATGGCATTGGCTGATGTTAGTAGTGGCTCCCCGAGTGGAATCACATATTGCTCGGCCTTATACGTTGCCTTGACCGTTTCCTCGATGCCCGGCATTAATGTAGCGATGGAGGAAGCCATATATTTGGCTGAATCAAAGGTAGGCCTTGTCAGCGCGTCTTTCGCGATCAGACCCTTCTTTTGGAAATCGCTCAGTGTCATGATGAAATCCTTGAATTCAGGCGTATCGTATTCGTTGAACACTTTGGGATTTTTATCAGTGGACTTAGCAACGCCAGGTACATCCACACCACCGATGTTCTCCCATTCATATGACGGGAAGAAATAACTGAACACCTGATTCTTCATTTGCGCATTAAACAGTTGATCCGTTTTTTCCGCTGGCTCGCCCGCTTTCACTTTATCCAGAAGAGGAATGAGATCCGACATTTTCTTAACGCTCGTTGGGTTAAAACCGTACTTGTCCGCGATTGCCTTGTTCACATTAAATCCAGACTGACGAGCAAAAATTTGCTGGTTGATGCTGGCGTAGATTTTGCCGTTCACTTTAGCCGCGTCCCAAATGCTCGGTTTCAACTGCTTATATGTTTCTGGTGCATACTTTGGCAATAGCTCCGTAAGATCTACAAATGAACCTTTGGCTGATTGCTCAAAATAATTCAAATAGGAGGGCGAGGTAAAGGCAAGATCGAACTCTTCCCGCGCATTCACCATCACGGACATTTTCTGCGTATAATCGCCGACTGGCACTTTAATAAATTCAACCGTTGTGTTGATTTTCTCCTTCAGAACCTTATTAAGTCCATCATAAACGTCCTGATCCCCTGGTTTCGATGCACCGAAGAAATAATACTTGAGATTAACAGGCTCAAGTGCCTTCTGTTGATTCGGTGAAGACGATGAGTTAACTTGCTTCACTTCTTTATTCTGACAACCTGCTAATAGGACTGCCGACGTCAGGGAGAGAATTGCTGATACTTGAAAAAACTTTTTAATCATGGTTATGGACCCCATTTCCCCTGTTGGATGTTCCAGTTTCAGTATAGCGCTTACAATCTTGAATATCTACAAAGCGCTGCATCCTCGACTAGACAATTCGAAGTATATACGAGAAGACTGCCCATCATATACTGCAATATCGTCCGAATGGGCTTTAAATACGGAAGTTTTCGTAGATTATCCGATTTTGGATGGCGTCAGACAATCGTAGATGGAGTTGTGTTAACTGGAAAATGTACTGGTAATCACAAGTTGCCAAAAATAGCAGATCACCTCTAGTACTCGGCAGTCGATAGACAAGAAAAGGCCCGTGAACAGTCGTTCACGGACCTACACTTAGTCATTATAAGTGTTTACAAAGAAAATCTAGCGGCTCATCATGCGGATTAAACTCGTGGGCACCATCAAACACCACGGCCTTGAAGCGATCGCCGATCGCCAGCCGATCATAGTGCACTCCTGCAAGGCGGCTCTCTGCCACAAAGCCTTGGACACCGAACAATTCATCACGTGATCCACCTTCGATATACAGGGGTCTCGGACAAATCAATCCGCACACCTCCGCATCGAGGAACATGTTGCCGGAATTGTGCCAAGTCCAGTCAGAACGCCCCTGAGTGAAGCGGTCATTCACGAAGCAGGAGGACACCGCTACGCCGATTCGCGAATCCAGTGCTGTGGCAAACAGCGTATAGAATCCGCCGTAGGAAAGTCCAACCATGCCAACCCGCTTCGCATCGATGTCCTGTCGCTCGAGCAGATGATCCAGGCAGCGCTGAATCTTGAACAATTCAAGCGCTGTGATCGAGCTCCCGAGCTGCTTCAGCTGAACATCGATCTGCTTGCGGTCGAATACGGGACCGAATCGACCGGTCTCCCAAAGCAGCAGCTGAGGGGCGAAGACCGCAACTCCCCGCTGAACAATTCTGCGGGTCATCTCGTTGTAATTGTCCGAAGCGAAGAATCCCGCCGTCATTTCGGGTGTCCCTTGTCCCCCATGCTGCGAAATAACCAACGGAAAGGGTCCCTTTCCTTGAGGAAGCAACAGGATACCGTATGCGTGCAATCCCTCCCGCACGGGAATCGTGACCCGGTAAATTGTACTCAGCTCATCCTCCCCAACTAGCTCGTAAATCGCCTCATCTGGGGGCTCATTCACAATATCCCCAGCATTGCGTGCCAGCAAGGGCAGCCCCAACATTGTAGCGAATTCTTGCCGATAGTGCTCAATACTGCTCATATAACACTTACCATCCGTATAATCCGGAGTAAAATAGTTCCGTCTTTGCAACTCTGATTGCTGTTGCAACCTTGTAATCCAAGCAATCAGCTCTTCATACTGCTTCAAACGATAATGATTCCCCTTATCCTCAGGCTCGATGTAGAGACTTCCGGCGGTTTTGTGCTGATTATGCGTATCTCCCACTTCATCCTCGCTTCCTGTATTCAGCTCCCGATCGGCTCAATCACTAGATTATTATAATAGTAAGCACCTGTTCGGGTACTCCATAATACATACTCCACTCTGGAGATGTTGGCAGCCAGTACATTCTGCATAGACTGTAATCCTGATGTCCAAGTACGTCCTGCGCCTGCCATTTCCTGCACCTTAACGCTTGCCGTATGAGCATCGAAATCAAGCTCCAACGTCACTTGGTACCACATGTTCTCTTGCAAATACGCCGTACTTACGAGTGTGTAATCCTGATTCAGCTTCACGCGCAGTGTGGAGTCAAGAATGACGGTCGCGATCACTTTGCCGCTCTTATCGCGGAAATTCACGAAACTTTGCGGATTTGTCACACCGCTCTCTTTCATAACCTGATAGGACGCCTTCACTTTCCCCGCAATTCCAGCTGTGCTGTAAATTTTGGTCGTCGTGGTTGAAGCTGTATCCGTCGTAGAAGTCTTATAGAGATACATGCTCTTATCCGCATCCGTGGGATAGTTCTGGATCGTAGAATACCCTAGATTCGTCGGTGAGACAACGTAACCAGAAGCTCCACTAATATTCCCCGTGCTGTAGGTATCAAAGCTCTCATATATACCACCTGCGACCGGGGCAGAAACAACCATTTGTTTCCCTACAGAATCTGTCACGACCACATTCTCATTCATATCTGTCAGAGAAATACCGGATAGCAGAATCTCTGAGGATGGTGTCACCGTCTTCGCTTTGAAGGTTGCTGCGAACAAATCGATCGCATTGTATCCATTTATTGTCGTCCCTGTACCGGAAAAAGTAAGCTGAACCGTTCCATATACCGCTCCCGTCACACTGACCGCTATGTCATCACGGAGGGAGGAAACGGCTTTAAATTCAAATATATTGGGATCGTAAGTGATTTCTGCTACGGTCAGGTTAAGTGTGCTGTTAGGCACAACCGCACCGGTAAGCGTTGTGTTCAAGTTCGTAATCGCCTTAGCTACTCCTGTTAGAGAAGCTGATGGCTCTTCTGCGATCGGCCACACATCCTCACCTGGCAGACCCAAATTCGTCTCGCTGAGCGTCATACTGCCAGATCGGGCATATAAGCCGAAGTAGCCATCTTCCGTTATCCGATCTGGACTCGTGTCCACGTACGTGAAAACGTTCACTCCGTCCACATTCAAAATGATTCTGACCCCATTCGATTCCGTAACCGCGCCAGCTTGCACGAAATGAGTCTCATGGAATGGTATCGACGTGTTCGGATACGAGGCTGCTCCGAGACTACCAAACCCAGAGATCTCTCCAAAGAATACCGTTCGAACGCCTCCAGAGAAACGATGCAATTCAATGATGTTCGGTTTAAAACAAATCATATACAGGCTGTTGTCGGTCGCTGCAAAATCCTTTTCGACTTTCTGACTGCGAAGCACGATGGAAGGCCACCCGCCAGTCGCGTTAATCTTCATATTCATCGACAGCAATTCGTCACCGAATGTCCGATCTTCATAGATGGCATATCCGCTTCCTGGTGTATCAATGTCTAGTATGCCTTCGCTTGGGGTAATCGTACCGCTGGTCAATTTGGAATACCAATTCCGTGGATCCCGAATTGCACCGTTGAGGGAATACGCTGGAACTTCTAGGCTGTTCTCATCACTGAAATCCACAACAATCATTTCAACTACTTTGTTGACAGAGACACCGTTAAGTGAACTCGTGAATGTTAACTCTGCTGTGCCAGGCGCAAGTGTATGCAACAGTCCGTAAACAACCGTAGCCACAGAGGTATTGCTGCTTGAGATCGACATGTCTGTTCCGCCAAGTATTTGTCCTTCCCTCGTAATCCCGCGAGCCACTAATTGTCTTGTGCTGCCAGGAGCGAAAGTCATACTCGCCGGTACGATATGTTTCACATTTTCGAGCGCATAATACACCTCGATGTCATCCAGTTCGTCATCTACATAGACGTCAATTACTTTCCGAACCAAACTACCCATATAATAGACATACATAACGATGGCAGTATGACCCGAGTCCACCGCAGTAACCATTCCACTTCCATTAACGGTGGCAATTGATGGATCTTCACTGACATAATAGGTCTGTGCAGAAGCTAGATTAATACTCGCGCCATGCCCTGTCTCTGCTTGGAGTGGAAGCGTTACTGTATCCTCTGATGCCAAGTTTAATGCGTCTGGTACATTTAGAATCTCAATAGTTCCCTGCGCTATATCCTGATAGGCCGATTGAAGGCCGGCATTCGCAATGATAGCTTGCGCTTCTATTGGCCAATTGCCATCTGGATGAATATGATCATTCGTTTTGACATTACTATCACTGGAACTCTTGTTCCAAAAAGCACTCGTCGTACTGTAATTGTTATCTAGCACAATGTCATGCGTATTAATATTCGTAAACGCCCAGTTCGTATCATAAATATCGTCCCAGATTGGCGTAGTTCGGAGATCGACAACATTGTTCTCTATTTTCCAATAATCAGAGGATTGATCCATGTAGATCGTCGAATAACGGTTCATCTGATTCTTAATATAGTTTCCTGAGATGATATTCGGATTCAACGTAGTGCCGCCTGTCACGCCAAAAGCATAGATCGCACCGCCATCAAATATCCCATCACCCATGAGATGGTGGATAAAGTTATCTTGCACCTTGGCATTCACCGTTGTTGTCACTGGGGCGTACACGCTTCCGAAGAAGGAGATTCCCGAATATGGAACATTGAATATTTCATTATGGGAGATATCAATGTCCATTGGGAACGCTACCGTAACCGCGGTTGAACTTTTATACTCAACGCCAATCTCATGAATGTAGTTGTTCAGAATATCATTGTTCTTTAGGATTTCCCGCTCATCTGTAGGATTGTAAATGGCGGCTGTTTTCTTAGATGTCTGTCCTGCATTGATGGCCGAACCCGAAATGTCGTAAAAGCGGTTGCCTTGAATCAGGTAATTCTGAACGCCAGCAAGCAGATTCACGCCTGTTCCACCCATGCGTGAGAAATCGTTGCGTTCGAATGCCATATTCTGAGCATATTGCACAGTAATAGCCGCTTTCGGCAGCTCTAGCGTTCCGACCTTGTAATTATTCTGCTCGTCAATCCATCCTCCCTCATCGGTAGGCTGCATCCAAGTCGAATAAGCGAATCCAATTCCCTCAAAACGGATATGATGGACTGGAGATGAGACGCTTCCACCGGCAATCGTGATCAAATTCTCCAATACGGGCGCCGTTACAACTGCACTTCCCATGTTCTCGCCCGGTCTAGGTTTGTAGTAAATTGTCTCGGATTGATCATCCAAGTACCATTCCCCTGCTTCATTAAGAAATTCATACGCGTTCTCCAAATACCACTGCTCCAAATGAGAGCGGTTCATCACCGAGCTCCACAAAGCGGAGTTTAACGTGATCGCAGCCTTCCCGGATTGCGCCGTAATGGACTGAACCCTCACGCGGGGAGAGGTCCATGCCCCCTTGAATACCGCTTCGACTTCGCTTGGTCGCTGCAAATCTGCAAGCCAAAGATCATCACTCACATATCCCGTTGAAGTCTTGACCGAATTCGTTAATCCCCCCTCCATTCTTGCCCGTGTAGCTCGGATTCCGTTGATATACAACTGCCGTGTTTCTAACCCCACCGCAGAAGCTGCATAAATATCATTGTCTTCATCGTACAACGTCCATCCTGTAATGTCCCTGCCACCTTCAATGACAGGCTTCTCATTCCCGTATGCGGCATAAATGACAGAATGGCCACCCGAACCTGAATCACTCTCATTCAACAACCATGTCGTCGTTTGCGAGTAACGTCCTCCGCGCAGATAGACCATGATATCCCCAGTCATCTCATCATTAACATCGCGTACAACCTGCTGGGCTTTCTGCAAAGTAGCGAACGGTAGTGCCTCTGTGCCTGGATTCGCGTCATTGCCTTCATTCGAGACATAGTACGCCGCTTGAACGCCGCTCTCCATGATCTCAGGCTCTTCCCCGTAAGCCGCATTTGGTGGGAATACCCCTATAAATAAAGCCATCCATGCCGCCATCACACCTGCGATTACCTGTTTTCCCCGCATTTTCATTACAAAACCTCCTTTATTTTTGTAATCGTTTTCAAACTTCCGTTCCTTCTGCTCTCCCCTCCTTCACTGAATCCAGAACGGATCATGCAATAACATGCCCCCTCAGTATAGCGTTCTGTCTAATGCGAAAAATAGTATAACTTCAGCCTATTCGACTTCAATTTCGGCTGAACAAAGGGCAAAAAAAACAGTAACCACGCCACAAATGGTTACTGTTTATACGAATTTGCTTGGCGGCACTTTGTAGTGTTTCTTGAATGCCTTGGAGAAAGAATACGCATCAGGGTAGCCTAAAAGGGAAGCGACCTGCTGCATCGAATAACGCTGTGTGTAGACCAAGTCTCTCGCTCGGTTCATCCTTAATTGAAACATATACTGTCCCGGCGTAACGCCCAATGCTTGTTTAAAATACCGAATGAAATATTTCTCCGACATTCCAGCCACCTCGGCTAATTCCGGAATACGGATGGGTCGATGCAAGTTCTCTTGAATATAACGAATCGTCGATTGCAAAAACACTAAATTGCCGGCATGCTCATGACCAACTGAATCCGTCAGGAATTCTCCCCTGTACGTTCCCGCTCCATAACATTCCAGGATGCGGGCGATGACAATCATCAATGAGCCCTTCAACCGCATGCCGGACATACCAATCCCCTGCAGGTTCTCTTCGAAAATTTGTCGCAACCCATCTGCCTCTACTTCAACAAGATTTGCTGAAATGATACCGCTCAAAGGAAAAGACGCCAGAATACGCTGCTGCTCCCCCAGACCAAAATCAAAATGAAGATAAATAAAGCGGCATGCTTGATTGCCGTTCATTGCCGTATAAGGAATTCCCGGGTAAAACAACACCAGATCGCCAGCCGTTGCTGTATGAATCTTCTTTCCTGCCTGAATCTCAACCTGCCCCTCTTGGATCAGCCAAAGATCATAATTATGATGAGACTTACTTTCCACCCAACCCGCATGATGAAGAATTGTATTATAGGAAGTAATGCGTAATGAGACATGCTCCGACAGATCGTTAAATAGCTCCGTACCTTTCACCGTTAGAACAACTCCTTACTTTTTGTCGAACAATCAATAATCCGTCATTCCGCTTACTTATTCAACAAGGTTATAATCATACTATTTGACATCTATACGGAACTTTCCTGCATTTCCTCTCACACCTATTTTCTTATAATTAAGACATACCCTGAAATGGAGGAATTGATCATGACATCTACACAAATTCAGAAACCTAAGGTTGTCGTAATTGGAGCAGGAAGTTTGTTTTTCGGACGCCAGTCTATCTGGCAAATGGTGCATTCCGAATACTTGAATAGAGGTACGCTTGCTCTAGTGGATACAAATGAAGAGCGATTGAACAAGATGGTCACGCTAGCAAAAATGGTGGCTGCTGAGAATCAAGTGGAACTTGTGATTGAAGGTTCTACCGACCGTAGAGATGTACTGCCAGGCGCGGACTTCGTCGTACTTAGCTTTGCTGAAGATACGGTCAAGTATAGAGGCATAGACTGCGCTATTTCGGAAAAATACGGGATTCGCATGTGCTCAGGCGATACAATTGGGCCAGGTGGTATCTTCAGGGCTATGCGGGAACTCCCTGTCATTATGGATTGTGCACGCGACATCGAAGCATTATGTCCTGATGCGTGGGTCATCAATTATATTAACCCATCTGCAGTTCATGGGATTGCCTTGAGCCGTTACGCACCGAAGTTGAAGAGCTTTGCCCTATGTGATGGTCATCACATGCCAGGGAAGAAAATCAACTATGCTTGGCGCGCAGGCATCGTGGCAGATCCCAACGAATATACGGCGGATATGGACAGCCGTTTCGATCTGCGTATCGCAGGCGTTAATCATTTTACCTGGATGCTTAAGGCTGACTATGATGGTGTTGATGTCATGCCTCGTATTGCGGCATCTATGAAGCAATCCGCTGAAACAGAAACCGCTGGCGGGGACACAGGTGCGAAAGCGAAAGACAACGATGCTATCAGTTATCAACTGTACGATATTTACGGTTATGTGCCGACTTGCACACCGCATACCAAAGAGTATTTGCGTTTCTGGCAAGGACTTGGGTCTACACCGGATGCCATTCCACCTTTATCCATATGGGAGACAGAAGCACGTTATCTTCGGCACGATGCCATGTGGCAACAAGTCGACGACTTCATCGAGGGCAGACTCCCTATTCAGTCATATATGGACACCTTCGGACCCGATCATGCGACGGATATTATCGAGAATATGGTCGGAGGTTTGGGCAAACCGTACTACATCAACACTACAAATCAAGGTGCCGTACCCAATATGAATGACGATGCCTTCCTAGAGTTGTTATGTGAAGTATCGATGGACGGCATCAAACCTTTACCTGTTGGGGATATGCCTCGGGGACTTCGAGGCTTGCAGGAACTTGTCCTAGATGCGCATGAACTGACAGCAGAAGCCGTTGTTGAGGGCAGTCGTGAGAAACTGAGACGGGCAATGTTAACAGATCCGTTAGTCAATTCCATTGCGGACGCGGATCTTATTATCGAGGAGTTGCTGGAATTGGAGCGGGATGTTATACCGAGTAGTTGGTATGCGACATCGGAGCAAGATGCATCGAAAGCGCTGGTATCCAATCCAGCAAGATAGCTATGCAAATACCAAAAGTCCGCTGCATCCCAATCAGGAGACAGCGGACTTTCACTTTAATTCGATTCCCTTTCATACCAATACCCCGGGACCCCACGGACAAGTCGCATCAATGCCTCCATGTAGAAGTAGTCCCCCCAAATAACGAAGTCATCCGGCGACATGCCTCCTCGTACGTGGTAGGATCCATGACGCAGTAAACCTTCTGCATCCGGATCATCGCTGGTCAAGTAGTTCTCCGTCAGCGACGTCATGCAGCGAAACACCGCTTTTACGAATCGCTCTCGATCAGGATCTCCTTCCGGCAAGCAGTCGATGAGCTCCAACATACCGCAGCAAGCAATCGCCGTAGCCGAGCTGTCCCTTGGCGTTCCTGTTTCGATTGGCACATCAAAGTCCCAATATGTTACCTGATCAGCAGGAAGTCGCGAAATGAAATAAGCAGCCATTCGACGCGATACTTCCAGGTATACCGGATTCTGCGTATATTTATACGAAAGAATAAAACCATAAATACCCCAAGCTTGTCCACGCGTCCACGTAGAGCCATCATTGTAACCCTGGTGCGTTCCACCCCCTATGGGCTCACCGTTTTCCTGATCAAAATAAAACGTATGGTACGAAGAATCATCTCCACGCACAAGATATCTACGGCTCTTCTCCGCATGTGCAAGCGCAACTTCCAAGTACTGTTTATTGCCAGTCTTTTCGTACGCCCAATATAAGAGGGGAATGTTCAGCAAACAATCAATAATGATTCTGCCGCCATTTTGGGGATCGCCGGCAGGTCCCCAAGCCTGAATGTATCCGCCAGCAGGACGCCACCTTTTCACAAGTACATCTGCTGCTTCAAGTCCCAGCGTCTTCGCTTCTTCGTTACCTTCCAGCATCCACCACGCCACCGCTGATGGCAAATAGAGAAAGCCGATATCATGGTGATCTAACACCTTGAATGTATCCAATCGTCTGCGGAAGCTATGTACAGTACGAACAGCTGCTTCCCGAAACACTCTGTCCCCCGAAGCTTCATAGCTCAGCCAGAGCATTCCCGACCAGAATCCTTCTGTCCAATCCTGATGATCACTTCGCTTATAGTCACCGCCGTCAAGTCCCGTCCAAGGGAAAAGATTCTCGAATTTATCTATATTTCGCCGTGTTTTCTCCACAGCATGCGTTAATGCTTCTACCCACATCTTCGAGCGCCCCTTTTCAATAGTTTAAACAACTACCCTTTTACAGCCCCAACCATAACGCCCTTGATGAAGAAACGTTGCAGAAACGGATACACACAAAGAATAGGTAAGGTCGCTACGACAATGGTAGCGTACTTGATTGTCTCACCGATCTGAAACATATCGCCACTCGTACCAGAGGACATGCTGTCCGTTGAATTGGAAATGAGAATTTCTCGCAAAATGATTTGCAGCGGAAATAATTCACGATCCTTAAGAAAGATGGAAGCATAGAACCACCCGTTCCATTTGTCAACTGCATAATACAAAGCGATCACAGCGAGCGTAGGGAGCGACAGTGGGATTATAATACGAAATAGCAGTACAAAATGATTGGCCCCATCGATTTTCGCCGACTCCTCCAAAGCATCTGGGATGGACGCGAATGCCGTTCGCATGATGATGAGATTGAATGTACTCACAGCAAAAGGGATGATCACGGACCAGAGGGTGTCCAACAGTCCCACGCCTTTGACAATAAGATACATCGGGACCAATCCGCCACTGAAGAACATCGTAAATAAAATGCCGAACATGATCCATTTGCTCCAGAATACATTCTTGCGGGAAAGCACGAAAGCGCCAAGCGCTGTCAGGAGTAGATTAAAGGCAACACCGACTACGACGATAAACAACGTATTTCCATAACCTACGATAATCGCTGAATTGGAGAAAACCAGTTTATACGCCTCCAAATTAAAGCCAAGCGGTCGCCATAATATACCTTCGTGGGACACAATTTGATCAGCGTCACTGAAAGAGGCAAAAAGCACATGAAGCAGCGGGTAAATCGTGGCCGCCATTAGCAAGGTCAACACCGTATAAATGACGGCATTAAAGATCCGTTCTTCCCACTTTGATTGGATAGACATCCGGGCACTACCTTTCTTCGTAAAATCTAACCAAGCAATAACCTGCCAGGCAAGTTACCACAAACTATTGTCAGTTACCTTCTTACTGAACCGGTTCGCCGCAATTAACAGCAACAAATTTAACACCGAATTGAACAAACCGACAGCCGAGCTGTAGCTCCAGTTAAATTCGAGCAAACCTTTCCGATACACAAAGGAAGAGATGACGTCTGAAGTCTCGTACACGACTGGATTGTACAATAGAATAATTTTCTCAAAACCAACATTCAGCAAATTACCAGACCGTAGAATAAACATAATGACAATGACCGGCAATATACCTGGCAGGGTAATGTTCCGTATCTGCTGCATGCGAGACGCACCATCGATGCGCGCTGCCTCATACTGTTCCTGATCAATACTCGTGAGGGCAGCCATATAAATAATGGACTCCCAGCCTATACGTTGCCAAATATCCGAGATCACATAGAGGGAACGGAATAGTTCTGGCTTTTGCAGCATCGCTTGACCATCCGTACCCATTACCGAAACGAAAAATGTATTAATAAAGCCGCCACTGTTCGTAAAGTCCTTAATCATCCCACAGATGACGATCATTGAGATGAAATAAGGCATGTAAGTAATGGACTGTGCTGTCTTTTTGAAGGTTTTATTTTTCACTTCATTTAGGAGCAGGGCTAGCAGAATCGGCATCGGAAATTCAAACAAAAGCGAGTACAAGCTAATGAGGATCGTATTTTTAAAAATACGCCAAAAGTAGAAGCTGTTAAAAAAGCTCTCAAAATGGGCAAAGCCAACCCAAGGACTGTCCAAAATGCCTTTCATAGGCGAGTAATTTTTGAAAGCGATCATTGCTCCGTACATCGGCGCATAGTGAAACAAGACATAATAAGCAAGCACGGGTAAAATCATCAGATACAGGTATTTATTCGTGATAAAATCCTTCGCAACGGTTCTACGTAAGGAACCGGCACGGGATGGAGCAACGGGGGCAGCGGTAGTCTGCAGGTTCCGGTTCATGCACAGATCTCCTTTATTTATAAGTGAGGAGAGGCTTTGATTTTGATGAAAGTCATCGCCTCTCCTTATACTTTGGATTAACGCTTGTTGTAGCGATCAAGTGCCGCTTTCTGAATCCCGATAGCACGTTCGATCTTCAGAGATTTAATCTTATCCACATACTTATCGAATGAATCAATCGGCTCAGAACCCAATATAATTTTCAACGACATTTCATCTACTAAGGTCTTGACGTCGTTCATAATTGTTGCGAATTCCGAACTCTCGTCCGGTGTAGGCGTAATTGGCGGCAACAAATATTTGTCTGCATCTGTTTTCGACCATACAGTAATCCCGTCTTTTTGTTCTGGCATCGTCAAATATTGCTCGATATACCGCTTATCTTGAACGAAAGGGCCATTATAGCCGCTGCGTGCATACATCGCAAGCGCTTGCGCAGGAGCAAGCTTATCCGGATTCTTCATGACCAAATCCGTATACGTTGGATAGCCGTTTTCCATTTTAAAGCTAATGCCTTCGATACCGAAGTTAAAGAAATTGTGCCCTTCTTCGCCATATGCGTAATCAAGCAACCGCACGGCCGTTTCTACATTCTTGGAATTGGCTGTAATTGCAACGCCGCCAGTGGACACGAAGGAAAAATCCTTTTGTCCGAACTTTGGCTTGTCACCGCTCTTCAGAACTGGATATGGCGCTGGAGCGAACTGAGCTTTCGGTTCTTTCTCCTTGACGATTGGCTGCCATTTACCGATACCTGCACCAGAATTCCATACGGTTGCACCGCTTTTGCCTGAAGTCATGTTGGAGTCCATCGTCTTGCTATCTACAGTAGCTATGTTTTTGTCAATTAACCCTTCCGCATACCACTTCTGCATCGTAGCTAGGAATTGCTTATAGCCAGGCTCCATGGGGCCGTATTTGATTTTCCCATCCTCTTGATAGAAGTTCTTAATGACACCAAAAGCGCCAGTGAATGCGCCGCCATCCAAGCCAAACAATGCCGTAGGCATTCCTAGGAAAGTAAGCGGAGCTGCAACACCTTTCTTCTCTTTAAACGCTTTGAGCACATTGTACCAATCATCCATCGTTTGCGGCATCGGGAGTCCCAGCTCATCCAGCCAATCCTTACGAATAATGGGCCCTTGATATGTCTTCAACAAATCGTCTCCACGAATGAACGGGAAAGCGTAATAGCTACCGCTGTCCGTCTTAATTTGCTTATCAACCTCGGGATGCTCTTTCAAATATTTCTTTAAATTCGGCGCATACTTATCCATTGCATCATTTAGTTTAAGAATATAGCCGTCGTTGATCGCCTTCTCTGGACCACCTGGAAAGCCTGAACTCCACACATACTCGATCATATCTGGAAGTTCGCCAGAAGCCAGCAACACGTTCAATGCTTCTTTCGCCTGATTCGCAGGCGGTTGGATGAATTTCAAATTAACGCCTGTCCGTTTCTGCCACTCTTGGAAGAAGGGTACCTCTTGGAATGTCGGCTTCACGCTACCGATGTTTCCATTGAGTTCCGCCCAGTAGGTGAGCGTTTTATCCGATTTCATCGGATAGCTGAATGTACCTGTCGTTGTCGCAGGTGTAGAGCTTGCCCCATCCTTTGGTTGTTCCGTAGCCACCTCTTTGGAACAGCCCGCGATTACAGAACCTGATAGCGCAAGCAAAGTTGCCATTGTTACGATTTTTTTTGTAACTTTCATAACTGCTTACCTCCCTTTTCATTTGACAGCGTTTATGTAACGCCTCAGTCCTTACAGCCTTCATATTGCCGCTTCTAAACACGAAAAGATATAATCAAAAACTCCAATTTCATTGTTAAAACAAGCTCAATCATGTACAAAATCGCCAATTTCATATCATTCTAATATGTAAAACGGGCAACCACTTTGTGGCCGCCCGTTTTACCCCCGGAGCTCACGAAATTTGCCGGGCGTAATGCCTTCGAACTTTTTAAACACCCGGATAAACGTCGCCGCTTCATTAAATCCTACCTGCTTACCAATTTCCACAATCGCTTGATCCGTGAAGCCCAGAAGCGCTTTGGCCTGCTCAATGCGAACGCGATTAATATAATCAAGCAGCCCCTCTCCTGTTTGTTCCTTGTATAACTTGGACAGGTAGCTCGCTTTTAATTGAAACTGTTCTCCCAGCATGCCTACATTTAAATCCATATCCTGATAATGTGTTTCTACGTAGACATTTACTTTAAATATCAATTCCCTCAGCGATTCCGAACGCCCCTTAATAATGCTTACGTCCAGTTTGGCTGCCGTGTATTCACACACATCTTCCAATAACAGATTAAGCTGTTCAACCATTTCCTTAACCGTATCACTGTTTGCCATCGAGTCCATCCAATTCGGATGCTGGGCTAGGAAGCTTTCATCCACTTCCCCAAGCTCATGAATCGTTTTCATCATCGTGGAGATTAAATTAAACATTAGGGTACGAACCAGCGTCACGGAGGTCACCGATTTGCCGTAATTGCGCTCAATAACTTCGTCAAGCACTTCTCTTGCGCGCTCCAAATCACCTATTTTAATAAAATTCATCAATCGCTGCTCAATCTGCAATGGGTAGTAATAGCCCGTTATAGGTTCCTTATGTAGCTGATCATAAGCTATAATTTTCTGCTTGCCCAGAATGAGCTTATATTCCATAGCATCCAGCGCTTCTTGATAGGCTTGCGAAATACCAGCAATCGTTGCTTGTACTCTTGAAATTGATAACGTAAGTTGCATCCGATAGCGATCCAATAGAAACTGTTGGGCCTCTTCAGAGATCGAGACAAGTTGTTGCATCCGACCTTCCTCATTGTCCTCCGCAAAATTCACAATACAAGCCAACATGTCGCCAACTTCCGCTACGTATCCACGATGTCCTCGCATACCAACCAATTCTTCCACAACATTCGTCAAAATGAACTGTGCCAACCTGCTTTTCTCATGTGTCCCAATAGATGAAATGCTGATATTAACGTCTTCAGGCGATTCCATGAAAAATAATATGACAGCAAAATGATCGGAAAGCAGCTCAATTTGATGTGAAATCAGCGCCTCTTGGAGCGGAATAGGTCCATCCAGTCGACCTTTGAGCAGTCGCGCGAGCATGTTGGAACGCAGCATATTATGCTGTTGCTGCAACTGGACCCGTATCGCCTCTTTTTCACTGAGGGTATCGGAGAGGGCTCGGTGAATGAAGCTGAGTTCATTTCCTTCTTGTTTTGTTCCATTGCCCCTTGCCGCTTCTGCACCGGCTAACACTTTCACTAATCGCTGGATAGGCGAATAATTCCTGCGCATGAAGAAGAGTGTTAAGATCGCAGCCCCGACGAGACTAATCGCGACGCTAATGTACATCACGTTGCGGACATATACAGCTTTTTGCCAATACAATTTGCTTGGAATAACTGATATAAAAGTAAGTTTAGAGACTTCGGAATGAAGATAATAGATCTCCGATTGCTCGTCGCTCGTTTTGTTATAAATAACTCCACTTTCCCTCGCACCTAGTTGATTCAGAATTGAGGCAGGCAGGCTTGTACTTGTATTGGACAGCAAGACGTCGTGCGCTTCATCCAGCAGGTACACGTCCCCGCCACTAAACGATTGCACTTTGGCAATCGCTTTATTGAATCGTTCCACATCCGCCATTACAACTACTGAACCCGTAGGTCTACTAATCGCCCCAGCAGGTAAGCGAGTAATAAGCGCCAACGCTTGCTTCGAATACATATTGTCTTTGCGAGGCAGCATCGTGAAGGTCGTGCTTCTATTCTGTTTCACCAACTTCAACCAATCAGCATAACTGATTACACCTGTCTCATGAATGGTTTCGAAGCCCGCTTGATAATCCCGGGTACTCCCAGGAAGCAGAACAGTATTCTCCCCCTCCCAGGTGACATAAAATTGATCCACAGAGGCGTAGGAAGTCTGATACATTTGAAATTCTTTCGCAACTTGATACGCCGTATATTGTTCGTCACTACTAGACAATCGTGTATAGATCAAGCTCTGAACTCTTGAATTCCAGGTAAGCTCCATACTGAGCCGCTGCATCATCTCAATCTGTGAATCTATGGTTTCTCTCACTTGCTGGAGCATGGTATCGTTAGCTCGATGAATTTCACCGCGCAACGTGTCACTTGATTCCCTATATAAGATTAAGCTCATCAGAATCGGAATGATAAAGACAGCACTGTACGAAATGAGCCATGTAAAAATGACACTTTTGCGTTTCTTCCATAGATTAACTTTGATCGGCATGCAGTCTCTCCTTTGGGGTGTCATCTCGTAGGTAAGTTATCCGTTCCTACCCCATACTTTCTATTCTCACATAAGGCATAATAACCGTACTGCGAGGGTTTCTGGCAATAGTACTTCTTCCATTATGACGGTTTTCCTCTAAAAAAGGGAATGTCTATTTTGTCCAATTATGTTGTTAAAATATTTACGTTTGCATGCAAATGAGGGAGCCATCGGCTCCCTCTTCTAGCATTAGTTCATAAAATTTACGTAAATCAAAAATCTGTTCAGAACAACTGCAGCTTCTGCCCTTGTCAAATTGGCTGTTGGCGCCAAGTTGTTAATGGATCTGCCGTTCATTAGACCAACTTGCATAACTGCCGCAAGCGACTCTTTCGCCCATTGACTGATTTGTGAGTGGTCTATATACGTCTCCAGCGTATTGAGAATCGCATTTGCTTGAACATGCTTGCCTGCGAGCTTCATCGCTGATGCGATCATGACAGCCATCTGCTCTCTCGTGATCGGCAGATTCGGCATGAATGTATCCGGGGAAATGCCTTTGATTAGTTTCGCCTGCACAGCCGCTTCAACATCAGCAAAGTACCAATCGGCCGACGCTACGTCGTTGAACGTCGGTTGACTAACTGGCTTCGCTTGGTAGCCAAGCGCACGGATGAGCATTGCAGCGAACTCCGCTCGCGTGACCGATGCTTCAGGTGCGAATCGACCATCTGATTGTCCTTGCAAGATTAGCTTGGAGGCTAACTTGTCAACATCGGCTTTGCTCCAGTGACCGATGATATCATTGAAGGTTATGTTGCCTTGGATCACTGTGTATATGCTCGTGCCGTTTCGCTGCATACGTACTTCCGTTTGACCGTTAGGAAGTGTATTGAAGACAGCTGGTACATAACTCAACCTGCCTGTCTCTGGATCATATCGTACAGCAGTTGCCGTATTTGCGTTCAATTTTGCTGAAATGAACAGGGTACGCTCTACGAAGAGATTCCCGAATTGTGTTACAGGAACAATTGTACCATCTTGCTCCAATGTCACCTTATAATCCACAATCGGACCTACTACTGAAACATTGTGCAGACCTGAAGCATTCTTCACGTGATCTCCCCATGTAGTCTCCGCATTTTCTATCGTGACGGCCAAGGTGCTTGTCGACGATTGTGGCAGGTGCGCCAAGGCTCCGCCAGGAATAAACAATGCCATTGGCAAGGTGATCTCACCTTGCTGTGATCGTATAACTACCACACCAGAAGGCGTAACTTCTGATGCTCCTTGAAGAACAGCAACCGGAAGATTCACAACGAGTGAATTACTGTTATTCGGCAGAGCGATGACTACAGCGGACGTTGCCTCAGACCATGCTTGCTTGAGGGCATCGACATCTACGGTAACCGACGTAATTTCCTTACCTTGGCTGTCTTTACTTGTTTGTATAGAATCATCCGATACTTTCAGTTGAATGATACTATCTTTCGATCCAATACTCGGCGGCGTCACCGGTGTCGTTGGATACGATGGTTCGCCAGTGCCAGAGCCCGATCCAGAACCAGATCCTTCGCCTGTTGACTGGTTCAATGAGACGAATCGCAGCGTCGTCACTTTCCCTGCAGATGCACCTGTCGACTCATTGGCCGCCCAACGAACGTTAAGTTCGTGAGGCCCATTCAGATTAAGGAGCTTGAAACCTTCTAACTCATATGGAGCATAGTCACTGCCATCTAAGCTGTATTCCAATCCTGTAACCATTCCTGTAACGGTATTCGCAGCATCATTTGCTGTAACCTCAGGCGCCTTCAGCACCACATACACAGTGACGGCTGCTTGCAACTCGGCGTGAGCCGTTGTTGCTGTAATGATCGCTTTGCCAGGCTGCTTCGCTGTTACCAAACCGCTAGTATCGACAGATGCAACCTGCTCGTTGGAAGAGATCCAGCGAACAGTCGTATCATAAGCATTCAAAGGTGTCACTTCCGCACTCAGCAGCGATACCACTGTCTGCTCTGCCTCTTCTGCTGGCTCATCTAAATATACGGCATTACCTTCCGTACTCAGTTCCAATCCTATTGGTTGAATTGGTTGAGCATAAGTGTACAACTTCACATTGTCGATCCACATGGGTGCATCCACCGCACCATAAGACGTATAGATCCGAATATTATCAATTGAGGTCGACGATTCGTAGAAGCTGAGTCCCGCCTTCTGTAGTACGCCGTTCAAATAGACATTGACCTTCTGATTAGCAACGTCAACTTCCAATCGGATATGATACCACGTCCCTGTTGGAACAGATCCAAGCGTATCTACTTTCCCATCCTTGTATAAGTATCGCAGCGTGCCACTGGTTAACAAACGGACAACCGTCTTCTCCCCTTGTCGCAGTTCATAGAATGGTGTTTTGCCGCTATTCTTTTCTTTCAAATCCCATTCTGCCACGAAGGTCCCGGTTTGCTCCGCAAACGTTTGCTTAATTGAAGCACTAAACTTGTTGTCGTTATCGTTCAAGAGAATGCTTTTGTTATTGGGATTAGGATCTTCAACTATCTGTACAGGTGCCGTTGTACTCTCAGCAATCTGCCAGGACCCACTTCCCGCATTAAACGTACTATATACCAGCGTCTGCTCACCAAAACGATACACAATGATATTATCAGCGTACAGGATTGCGTCCTTCTGCCGCTCATCCGTTTCGATGCGGATGCCGCTAATCGTTGTAACAGGACTTGCAAAGCTCGCACCAACTGCCGCTAACTTGCCGTCCACATAAACATCATACTTGTTATGCGGAATATCAATCGTCAGTCGAACCTTCGTCCAAGTAGCAGCCGAAACGGGTTGAATATAATGCTCTGCACCCTGTTCATCAAGCCAATAAAGCGCCCCCGTACGTGTCAATAAGCGGATGGCGGGCGTTTCGCCGCTGAGCAGCTTAAATTCTTCGCCTTTGGGACCATACGGTTCCGCAAACGTCCACTCCACTTCGGCTAACTCGGATACCGATGGAAACAATCGGGTAGCGGAGGCAGAGGCTAGATCGCTCATATCGAGCAGCCGTAGAATGTTGCTCGATTCCTCCGGCAACCGCTCAAGTGTCACAATCGTTTGCTGCGCACTACTCACACTCCATCCACTTGGACCCCCACCGATTGCTTCCAGTCCATTGCCTTCGTTATCGAAGGCGGCGTACAGATTCGCCGAATGGTCTAGCTCATTACTTACACCTCTCGGATTGATGATAGCTGGAATCGGCGGATGATCCGATGGTCTTGGCTTTGCAGGATCCGTATCGAACACCGCATGGAAGGTACGACCTACCGAACCGTTCACACGGACAACCACGCGGATCGTTGGATATAGTTGCGTAACCATGATCTGCGGATCCGCCTCCAGAATACCTGCAGCTGAGCGATCAAGCTCAAGCTCAATGGCGCCTGAATTCTCCATCGTAGGATCAGCAACTGCGATCTCTAGACGATTATTCGCCTCCTTAATCATAACAGCAGCTTGTCTGGAGCTCGTGACCAAATCCGCCTTCACCTTCTGATCCTTCCAGAAATTCACGGCTGTGAGACCAAGTCCTTGATGTCGAACCGCCTGCGCTTGGTCATTATTTAACAGCACCTCATAAGAGGGATGCTCTGCGAATTGCCTCACTTGGTCAGCCGTTTTATTTGGCAAAATGGCATAGCTGTAGGTTTGCCCCTGCGGGCTTTTCCCATGGTCAAACCACAAGCTCAAGTAGTTGCGAGATACCGGTGCGGATTGCGCCACACTCTGATTAACATCGCTCCAGCGACCCGTTCTCTGTTCACGAAGTCCATAAATGCTCGGTCGATCTGGAAAATAATACCCAATATCGGATTGAGCGCCGTTTCCGCTGAACTGCATCCACTGCACACCCGCCATTCGCTCGGCCCAGCCTAGTCCAGAGGACTTAGATTGCCCGTCAACAATCAGCGTATTATCGCCATTCGCATTCAGCTTGCGTTGCTCCACAATCGTCTCAATTGTCCTGTTATCGCTGCTCGAGATGCCGGATCCTAAAGCAACAATCTCATCTCCGAACATGAACCACGACTTGTTCGCTTGCAGTGTAGTACCAATCTGTTTCAACTGCATGCCTGAGCTGCCGTATGAGCCCATCTCAACACCGCCTGCCCATGCATTGGCAGGTTTGCCTTCACCGTCACCGTTTTGGTAGTTATCGAACACACGGGGTCTTGTATCTACCGTTGTGCCAGGCAATCGGTATCGGTTCGCTGTTGCCCAGTAATCTTCCATATACTGTGACTGATCAGCGTTATACAGGTAGGTCATACCATCACCGGTGTACCAACCTTCGCCATTTTCACCGTTGGTCAGCTCATATGTCTGAATTCGTTTCGAACTTTTACTAATGCCGAACGTATAGTCATCTTGGATTTGCAGACTTCTAGCCATACCAGCGAACTCATAATACCCTGAGGCTTCTCTATCCGGTGCTATCGCAGCATCACTTATCCATTGTTTGACAGAACCGATCAGATTCATGGAGGATAAGTAATTGTAATAGTTAAACTGAGTCTGGTCTTGCGTAATCCATGCTTTCAGCATGCCCTTCAGTTTCTGCGCATCTTCCCCTGGCGCATTCAACGCAAGCCTTGCCAGCCCCGACATGATGCCTGCTGCCGTTTTCTGCGCATTATCTGATCCACGAACAATGGATCTACCATTGACCATGTCCATCGTCATTCCTTTGTAAATCAAAGGGGCTACCCCATCATAGATCCATTTATAAAAATTATTCATATTCGGATCGGTAATCGGCCAAGGACTACCGTTCAATAAGTACAGTAGTTGACTGACTCCTTCCAACATGACGGAGCCGTAACTGCCCGTATAGGCGACGGATGCATGCATCACGAAAGATCCATCATCGTAAAATCCATCTCCCGATGTTACATAAGCAAACAATGGCGACATTTCAGACGCTACAGCTCGTATACGTGACTCCGATTTCAACAGTAAGGCGTCCACGAGCTTATACAACAAAATATCAGAACGATTCGCCCCCGTATAATAAGAGCTCGTATCGAACAAGTTCGATTGAATGTCTGGTGTATAATGATCAATCGCTGTGATATAGCGTGCGATTTGTTCCGGTGTCAACGTATCGAACATCATCACCATGATATCCGTCATTTTAGCTGGAATGCCAATCTCAAAGTTCCACCAGTTACCAAAAGCCGTACCTGTTTCGTTATATTGCTTGACATACACCCATTCCAATGCGGAAATAATATCACTCTGCAATTGCACATTATGGTACAATGCCCCGCCTTTCGTGGAGTAGGCATACGCCATCTCCCGAATACGTGAAATATTGTTGTGAATGGCATCGGAGTTCCCGCTGCTTACTACAGAATCTTGCCACAGTACCTGACGGTCTGCCGTCTTCTGCAAGGTCGACCAACGGCTCTGTCCGTTTGTTGTAAATGTCGCTACCTTCGCCTGCACATCAGTGTCTGCCGTATCTAAGCTATCTCCACCGTCAAGACCCGCTTTGCGTTTCAATCGTAATCGCTCAAATTCATCAGCAGCCGCTGCTTTATCAATTACTTTAATCATGGTGCTTGCCGTTTTACCTCCATCCACACTAGTCGCTTTAAGCGATGTCTCCCCTGACTTGCGACCAGTGACTACACCTGTCGAATCGACAGTAGCAATTGACGCATCGCCAATCGACCAAATAACCTGCTGATTGCTTGCTTGTGCCGGCAGGAAAGACGGAACTAACGTAATCGTATCTCCTATTAGAACCGTTGCTTGGCTTGGCAAAGAAATGGAAACCACACCAGGCGACTGTACGGTCACATTCGTTGACGCTTGATGGCTGCCGTCTTCACTTCGAACGCTAATTACAGTTTGCCCCGGCGATTGTGCAGTGACTAAACCTTGTGAATCAACTGTGGCGATAGCTGAGTTGTCACTTGTCCATGTGACCTTTTGGTTTGTAGCATTTTCTGGTGCAATGATAGGTGTTAGCTGTAGACTCCCTCCTGCTGCTAGACTCCTTTCGGCTGGCAAAGTAATGCCAGTAACCGGCACATTATTGGAAACGGTTATGTTGGAGGAAGCTACCTTCCCTCCCTCTAATGTCGTTGCCGTAATTCGAGCGGTTCCAACACTTACACCTGTGACCACACCATACGTATCAACGGTCACCGTTGCGGGGTTATCCGAGCTCCAAACCACACGCTGATCTGCCGCATCTTCGGGCATAATGTGAGCGGTAAGTACTTGCTGCTTACCAACACCAATCGTGGCAGCATCAGGCAACAGGGAAACGCTTTCAACTGGTGCATACGTATAAATCCGCACATCGTCTAGATACGAACTTCCTGGCACCGCCGTTCCTGTCTGCGTAAATTTCAGCGTGTTAATTGTATCCCAAGTGGTCCCTAATGTAACACCAGTTACAACTTGGACATCATTCAACAGGACATCCGCCTTTTTGCCGGTCTGATCGATAATCGCTTTGACGCGATACCACGTATTCGGTTCATACGTCCCTAAAGACGTATTTAAGATGGACATTTTGCCTGTTTCCGTTAGTGTGAGAAAGTTCTTCCATACACCGCTTGTGCTCTTCACATCCAGCAATCGGATATGTCCGATGTCCTGCGCCCTTACTGATGCTTCCAATACCACCTTACCCGCGATATTTAAACCAAATTTCCCCGTGTACAGCTGTGTACCAGCCGTTCCTGACACCAGCTTCAAGCTGAGATCACTTCTACCGTAAACAGCTTCCCCAACGGTATAGTCCGTACCAGCTTTGGCATTATACAACCCCCAATTCCCTCCTATTTCTGCCGTTGGCCCTGAGGTTGAAGGCACCGTAGGGTACGTATTAAAACTCGCCCCCACATAAGTGGTTACTGCAGCCTGTGCCGTGATCGGGCCTGCCATACTGAATGGTATGAGCAAATTACTTGCCATGGCGGCAACGAGGATGCAAGCACTCCTTCTTTTGTTAAACATGGACAACTCCCCCTCTTGAATGGATACCTACACGCTCATTATAGAAGCCATTACGCTGCTGTCATATTACCATTTCATCCAAAGGCCTTAACAAATTATTAATACCATGCACAAAATGTCCACTTTGATTAACAAAATGGTTCACTTCCACGCTTACGTCAAATTTCATAGGGGAAACTTCTTGAGTTCACTTAATCACTACTACTACCATTCCTATTCCTATTCCTATTCCTATTCCTATTCCTATTCCTATTCCTACTTCTACCACTACTTCTACCAATACTTGTGAAGGTATACGCGATTTGTGGCAGAGACACAGGACTTGTGAAGGTATACACGATCTTCACGATCACATGCATTCAATAAGCTTAAATTAACTGGAAAACCTACATTTATTCCCTTGAATTTCACGCCAAAAAACCAATTAACTGGAAAATATACAGTTAAAATCACCTTTTCTAGGGATAATTAGAGAAACTACTCAAATTAACATCAGGTTTTACATCTATTTTGCTATTTAGGCGGAAATACCGAATTTTAACTGTATAAAATCCATCTAATCATCAGGAGCACGCCAAATCTCACATAAATCCATCAACAAACTTGTGCTACTGAACCCGCAAAAACTCTACTTTAACTTCTATCTCTACTTTAACTTCTGTTCCTACTCTCACTCTCACTTCTACTCACCCTAGCCCAAAAAAAGCAAAAAAATGCTCGGGACTATCCCGAGCATTTCCTAAACAAATAGGGTTTCCTCAAGCTTGCGCTTTTGCTCCCTTTTTAACTAAAAGGAAATAAGACAACATTGCTGCAGCGCTCGTAGTCAATATGATGACACCCAGCGGAACAGCTGTGTGTTCACCGGCAATACCGACTAGGGGCGAAACGACCGCTCCCAGCAAAAAAGGAACGACGCCCATCAAAGCAGCTGCGCTGCCAGCCATATGCCCCTGGCTCTCCATCGCAAGAGGAAAAGCCGCTGTGGATGTAATCCCGATGGACGCTACGAAGAAAACGAGCGGGATCACGAGTGCATAGAGCGGACCGTGAAATATAGCCACCAATAAGACTGCGATGCTCGCAGCACCTGCGAGCCATAAGCCAAGCAGAAGAAAGAACTGCTCCGACACGCGATGAGCCATCCGTCCAACCAATTGCGAACCGATAATCAAGGTGATACCGTTCGAACCGAATAAGAGTGCAAATACCGTCGGGGATACCCCATAAATATTTTGATAAATAAAAGGTGTACCCGAAACGTAAGCGAAAACTCCCGCAATCATGACCCCTTGTGCGAGCATATAGCCCGTAAATGAACGGTCACGCAAAAGCGATCCATAGTTGCGCAGTTGCTGCACAAAATTGCTAGGACTGCGGCGCTCGACAGGCAAAGTTTCCTTCAGTCTCCATTTGGTCATGGCAAGAAGGAACATCCCCAACAAAGCCAACGCAACAAAGACACCAATCCAGCTCGTGAGTGATAGAACCCCGCTCCCTGCAACTGGTGCTACTAGCGGGCCTAGATTTCCGACTAGCAAGAGCAGCGAGAAAAATTTGGTTAGCTCATGGCCACTAAACATGTCGCGTGCAATTGCCCGGGAAATGACGATACCTGCTGATGCAACAAATCCCTGTATAAGCCGAGCGATAATCAGCAACCATATACTCGGTGCGATCGCACAAGCGATGGAAGCAACTACATAGAGTGCCATAGAAATAAGCAGCGGCTTGCGCCTACCATGTACGTCACTGAGCGACCCCATAACTACTTGGCCAAGAGCTAATCCGAGTAGACAGGCAGTGAGGCTGAGCTGCACTTGGGAGGCAGTTGTACCGAATTTCTCCACGATCTGAGGAAAGGCTGGTAAATACATATCAATGGTAAAAGGCCCGAGTGTTGAAAATAAACCGAGCAGCAGTGCTAGTCTGACGGCATGCTGATTGTTCTTGTTAGTCATTTTAGTAGTTTCTCCTATGCTCCTATTCCATATCCGGAATTTTTCTCTGTATTTGGTATCACCATAACATAACTGTATTGTTTATGACAACAGTTAAATATTACGTTGGTTGTTTTACCCCCTTATTCCTTAGTTGTACCTTCAGTTAGGCTGGGGTATCAGCGCCAGACAAAATAAAAAAGACTGCATTCACCCAAGGAGGAATAGGTGCGTGTAGTCTTTTGAGTTTACCTGCAAAAACGATCAGCTTAGCGTCTGAAACTGCCTGCGGATCCAGAAAGTTGTTGTTCAGCAATTTGTACTAAACGCTTGGTAATCGTACCACCAATGGAACCAGCATCGCGTGATGTAAGATTTCCATTGTACGCTTGGAGCTGAATCCCTAACTCTTGCGCCACCTCATACTTCAGTTGATCCATTGCTGCTTTTGCTTGTGGAACTGCCAATGTGTTGTTAGCCATACTTGTTATTCACTCCTTTTCTTGGTGTGATATTATCATGTGGAGTTTGCAAAATATTATACATGCTTTATTTTAATTCTTTATTTTTTGAAATCACTTCAGTTATAAGCATATTTAAGTTTCAATAGGGCTTCAACATAATAATAATCGCCATAAATGAGTGAAGTATCTACATATATATCTTTCATATAATATCCGGTGCCATGCAGCAGTAATCCCTCTGATTGTTCCTGCCCCACCGTGTAAGTAGTGTGTAAGGAGAACAGTATTTCTTCAGCGCCCTGCTTATAAATTAATCCGTCTTTGTCCCCCACAAGAGAAGCGATTTCTAAGAGTCCCGATGCAGCAATTGCGGCTGCCGAGGAGTCGCGAGGCGCATCATCCGAATCCTTAGGCAAGCGAAAATCCCAGTAGGGTACCTTATCCGCGGGCAAATGATCAAGAAAGAATTGCGCGACTCGCTTGGCAGCAGTTAGGTATTTCTCTTTACCTGTATATTTGTAGCTAAGTGCAAATCCATACACAGCCCAAGCGGCTCCTCTTGACCATGCAGAATCTGCCGCATATCCTTGACCGGCTAGTGCTCCAATACGAGCACCTGTCTCAGGGTCAAACGCAACAATATGATGGACGGATCCATCCTCTTGAATAAATTCGTTGAGCACCATATTCGCATGCAGCTCAGCAATATGACGATACCGCGGGTCAGCAATCTCTTCTGAAGCCCAGTACAATAGCGGTAAATTCATCATACAATCAATGATCGCCCAGCCACTGTGATCTTCGCCTCCCCAATTCGGCCATGCACGAATAAAGGAACCAACGGGATTAAATCTTCCAGCAAGTAAGCTTGCTGCCATAAGTGCATGCCGTTTGGCAGCTTCATCTTCCAAAAACCCATATTGTTTGATCGAGCTAAGCTCGAACATAAAACCAACGTCATGATGCAAATGATCAAATTCCCATAGGGTTTGACTGATTTGCTCTTCACACGCAACCGCCAATGTTTGCAGACGTTCATTCTTCGTTTCGCTATACACCAACCATAGTATCCCTGGCCAGAATCCTGCTACCCAATCATGAGCCGCAGTCATCACGAAGCGACCATTCTCGGTTCCATTCGGAAATGCTGTGCCTATGGTAGCACTTGTTTGTTCAATTTTATCTACAACTTGTTTCCAAGCCCTTTCTAGCCATGCTTTATCCATGTTAGACTCCCCTTCTGATCCCTATTATTGTTTTCTGAAAATATCCGGCGTCACACCATAATACTTTTTGAATCTGCGAATGAAATGCTGTGGGCTTTGGTACCCTACTTTCTCCGTGATCTCATAAATTTTAAAGGATGTTTGCTCAAGCAGTCTCTTTGCTTCTTCCATTCGCGCATGTAAAATGTATTCACTCAAATTTAAACCAGTAATCTCTTTATAAATTTTAGACAAGTACACGGCATGTAAATATACATGCTCACTAATCGATTGCAGCGTAACATCCTTTGATAAATTTTGATGAATATAGGCTTGAATTTTATTGACCAGCTGTTGGTGATTCTCATCATCGACAGTAGGTGCTTCCTCAATCAGGGCTTCGAGAATCAATATGCACCATGCTTTTAATTGCTTGGCAGAGTGAATGACACTATGTTCCTTGTGGACGGAGCTGATGCCAATAATATCTTCCAAGACCTTGCCCTTCTTATGGGCCAAAAATGTGAAACAACTTAGCATATGTAAGTAGGCTTCACGAAGATGAGCGCGCGAGTCGGCCTGTTTTTGTTCCAATTCATGAAAAATCGCGTGAAGCTTCTCATTCAATTTATCCAGATTATTGCTCTCCATCAGTTGGATTAGCATAGGTGCTTGATACAAGGAACGCAAAGGTTCCATTCCGCGGCTAGAAACTTCAAGCTTGTTCAAGTTCATAATACCCTGTCGTTCTGTTGCGCTAATAACCGTTGAAACAACCGAAGAATAGATGGCATGAACTTCATCTGGGAACTGTGCTGGCGTAGAGAGGTAAATGGCAACAGTTCCTTTTAAATAACGATGAACCTGCTCCAATAAGAGGTTAGCAATGGAGACCAATCCCTCCTCACTCCATTCCGCCCCCCCAGAATGAGTCGGCTTGATCATTAAAGTAACATTGTCCTGCGGTGCTTTCCTCGTCCACAGACTAAAGTGACTTTGCAGCAATTCCTCTGCCATATTCATGACAGCATATTCAAATAACTTCATATCAGATGGGTTGTACGATTCATAGAAATGGGGATCAAATTGAATCACCATGAGTCGAATACGATCACCATATGCAAAGGGAATCTGATACATCTCTAGCTTTTCTGTCAATTGTTTAGGTGAGATATCTGCTCCTTGCAGGAGCTCATGCAGAACATTTTCTTTGAGCAGGGGTAAATTCTGATGGAGGATCGCATTGGCTTGTTTGAAAGCTTGTGAATGTTGTAAATCATTCTGGCGCTTAGAGATGACGCGGCTTACTGCATCGATGAGCAATTCATCGCGTACTGGTTTAATTAAATACTCAACGGCATGGAGCTCAATCGCTTTCTTCGCGTACTCAAATTCAGCATACCCCGTCAACAGAATGGCCTCTATCTTACGATTAGCTGCATTCATACGTTCGATTAATTCCAGACCACTCATACCTGGCATGCGTATATCCGTGATTACAATATCAATAGGATGGGTCTCCAAGATGGCAAGTGCTCCTTGGCCTTCGTAAGCTTTATGAATGGTGGTTATCCCTAGTTCTTCCCATGGTAAAGTAAGCGCTAATGTATCCACTTGATGCTTATGATCATCCACAATTAGTAATGAAAACATATGTCTTCTCACTCCCCTGTTGCTTTCTCCCAGACCAACTCAATTCGCAAACCACCTAGAGCCGAGTTATCCAAACGCATGCCAGAACGTAACCCAAAGTAATATTTGAAGCGATGATGCACATTCCAAATCCCTTTTTGCGGAGAATCATTATGCTCATTTTCTGTCTTGGCTCTAAGCGCCATCAGAGCATCCGTCGATAGACCTGGACCATTATCTTCAATTATTAAGCGATACACAAGTCCGTCATCAACCCCGACGACGGTGATCAGACCATTCATCGAAATTTCCTCGAGGCCATGTATGATCGCATTCTCAATTATGGGTTGAATAATCAGTTTGGGGATCTTCTTCGCTTTCATCGGCTCTGGAACTGATATGATATACTGAAATTTATCTAACTGGTGATTCATAATATTCATATAGTTGACAGCGAGCTCTAACTCCGTTCCCAGTGTAGTCTCCAACGTTTCATTACGGGTCGTATATTTATAGTAATCGCCCAAATTATGAGCCATCGCAATAACAGACTGGTTCTTGTTCATTTTGGCCATATTTACGATATAAGCCAGGCAATTATAGAGGAAATGAGGATTAATTTGCGATTGCAGCTGCTTCATTACAGCCTCTCTAGAACGAATTTCTTCTGCATAGACACGCTTGATTAATTCGTCAATTTCCTTTGCCATATCGTTAAACGAATCGAACAATTGACGGAACTCATCCTTTCGCAAGCTTTGAATGCGGTAGGAGAAATTTTTATTTTTGATATGCTCCGAGCTGCGAATCAGAATACGAATAGGTACTTGGATATAGAAATATAAGAAATAGGCGGCTACCATGCCGAGTAATAGAAGCAAAAACAGAATAATGTAAAATAAATTCCGGCTGTCATTCACTGGTTTAAGAATTTTTTCAAGTGGTTCAAGATCCACCATACTCCAGCCCAGCTTTTCAGAAGGCAGAACATAGAGAATGTATTTCTTTCCATCCAGCTCTACGATCGTCGCACTTTTATTCATCCCCTTCGCATTCACGATAGGGTATTCCTTTAACAGCTGCTGAATGAGCGTCATATTCGCTGTACTGTTGTACACAATTTGTTCAGAACTGCCATAGAAAAATGCCTCACCATTGCCGTTCATTTTAAATTCGTCCAGCAAAGTCGTTATATTCTTCGTGAAGAAATCGACACGGATAATGAAATCGGACTTCATCAGATCCGTTGGCTCTGCTTGGTAAGGGGAAACGAAAAACCGCGAGAATGCATCCATTTTCACTCCGCTTATATCGACTTTCGTTAATTTCCAATTGGATGTATAGTCCTTTAATATATCCTGTGGATTTGTTCCCGTTTCAGGTACCGTCGACAAGGCAAGATCGATTTTTGGGAAATACAGCGTAATGATGTTCATGATTTGGTTCGTGATGCTAAATAAATTGAGCTTGCTTTCAATCGATTGAATGACACTTACGCGATCATAGCTAGCCGGGGGCAATTCACCGTAAGCTACCTTCTTAATCTCCGGATCTTTGGTAACGAGAGTGGCGTAGATCATATTCTGATCCAATAAACTTTCTATGCGGTTGAGGAAATAGGATAGCTTCTCCTCATTCCGTGTGTTGATCTGATTTTCAATAACGCTCACACTCTGTCGGTAAGAATAGGCATATAGCGTAAGAATAACGATTAAACTCATTACAATAAGAAGGATTACTCTCTTGATTAGATTCATAAGCTGCTCCTTCCTATCTTTCATTTGCTCTATTATACCAAGCAATTCCGCACGATTGTTATAATTATACAGTGAAAATAGCTCCTAGGATGATTACCCTAACAGCCATTTTACGTTGTCCTATTCTTTTACCGACCCGAGCGTCATGCCTTTCACAAAATATTTTTGTAGAAAAGGATAGACGAGCAAAATAGGGACTGTTCCGATAAAGATTAGCGCCGATTTTAAGGAGCGTTCCGATAATTTTTCCAGGTCCTCCGGATTGAGGCCGATTTTCGTAAAATCAAAGCTAGCGATTAAAGCCTGAAGGAAAGTAGCTAACGGAAACAGCTCTGCTTTGTTCATGTAGATCATGCCGTCAAACCATGCGTTCCAATGAAAAACCATGGTAAACAAAGATAATGTCGCAATCGATGGCAAAGAGATCGGCATGTAGATCGTGAACAAAATCCGGAAATGTCCGGCTCCGTCCATCATCGCTGCTTCTTGCAATTCTTTGGGGATGCCGCGAAAGAAGTTCATCATCAGAACCACATTGAAGACATTGACAGCGGATGGCAAAATTAGTGCCAGAAGCGAGTTTGTTAATCCTAATTTTTGAACGACCAGATACGTTGGAATGAGACCGCCATGGAACAACATGGTGAAGACAAAAAACCAAGCGTATAAGGTTCTTCCTTTGAAATACAGATCCTCTTTCGACATCGAGTAGGCTGCAAGCATTGTAAGAAACATCGTAAGCACTGTACCCAAAACGGTTCTAAGTACGCTGACTTTGAAGGCAATGAGGAAATTGTTGCTGTTTAATGCCTTCTCATACGCGTTCATTGTGAAGCCAATCGGCCAAAATTTAACTAAATTCGCCGTCGTCGCGTAATCCGAGCTGAATGAAACTGCCAAGATGTGAACCATAGGCAGAATGCACAGGATAGCCGCCAGCGATAGCACGATGTGATTGGCAAGTTGAAACATTTTACCCGAGAACGATAATTTAATCATGATTCATGTCCCCTCAAAAAATCCTGTAATTGGCATATTTCGATGCTAACCGATACGTCGTTGCAATAAGAATAAAGCCAATGACGGATTTGAAAAATCCGACTGCCGTCGCAAAACTGAACGATCCTTGCTGCAAACCGATGCGGTAAACGTACGTGTCAATGATATCGCCTTTGGGATACACAAGCGGATTATACGTGTTAAATACTTGATCAAATCCGGCATTGAGAATGTTGCCCAAGGCTAAAGTCACGATAACAATAGCTATAGGAATCACAGATGGAATGGTAATGTGAATGGTTTTCTGAAAATTATTGGCGCCGTCAATGTCAGCAGCTTCATACATATTCGGATTAATGCCGGCCATAGCTGCCAAATAGATGATGGTGCCGAATCCGAAATCCTTCCAGACATCGCTGAACACTAAGGTAAACCGGTACCAGTTCCCGCTTCCGAGAAAGAAGATCCGATCCAAGCCGACAGCCATAAGGAGTTGGTTAATCATCCCATTGGTTGATAGCAAATCGGTTAGAATACCACCGAGAATTACCCAGGAAATAAAGTGAGGCAAATATACGAGCGATTGAACCACGCGCTTGAAGATGACAATACGAACTTCATTCAGCAGTAGGGCGAAAATGAATGGAGCCAATGATCCGGCAATGATTTTCAAAACTGCGATCACGAGTGTATTCCAAATGACCTGCACAGCGGTTGGATCATGAAACATAAATTTAAAATGCTTCAAACCCACAAACGGGGAACCAAAAATGCCTAACCATGGTTTAAAATCTTGGAAACCAATTATAAATCCGACCATCGGGGTGTAGCTGAAGATCAGCAGCAACACGACAGATGGCAATAGGAACACATGAAGGGGCCACGTCTGTTTGAAATTTAGGAGGTTTTTCCGTTTTTTAAGTGTGGTTGCCCTCTCCTGCATGGGGTAGTTGATGGATTCTGTTTTCATCCGATTTATCTCCTATCGAACATTACGACTTCTATACGTTAATTAAAAAGAAAATGCGGAGAACCCAAGTAACGCCAGCACTCCGCATTTCTTATCCATTGGTGAAACAATTACTTTAAGCTAGCCGTATAATCATTCACTTCTTTAGTAATTTGTGCGCCACCTTGGTCGTTCCACTGCTTCACAAAGGTATCAAAGTACTCTGGTTTTTGTTTTCCGTAAATAATTTGTAAGAAAGCTTGCTCCTCTAAAGCAATGAGCTGTTCCCATTTCTCTTTCATCGTCGGCGTGTTTGCGCCAAAGAATCCGCTTTGCACGTCTTTGTTCAACTGCTGGAAGGCAACTGCGAAACCGTCAATCGTTAATTGACCATTCTCAGCAGCTAGCTTCTGCTCGAAAATATTATCCTTTTTCCCCGCTGCAACACGTTGGTAAATGTTAGGTCCGGACATGACGTTCGTTGGCGCTGTACCGGATCCTGGCGACATCAACTGATAGGCATTCAGACTAAGCGTACCTTCCGGGATGTTCTTCCAGTCTGGTTTGCCATCTTTCATAACATAGTCATAGCCTTCTCCCTTACCATTCGCAAACGGACATGCTGCATCCTCAACCGAACAGCCGTACATCGTATCCCAATATTTAAAGATCGCTTCCATATGCGTAAATCCTTCACGGAATACATAATTGCCATACGATGGCGGTGATGCCTGTCTGCCTACTTCACCTTTGATTCCCGCAGGAATTGGATATGGTTTAAAATCTAAGGCTAAATTTTTAGCTTTTGCCTCATTCACAGCCGTACCTACTGGCCAGCCGCCAGCCCAACCTGGCGCAAAGGCGATTCCAGCTTTACCAGAAGTAAAGTCTGCCATCGCTTTCGCTGCGTCTTGCGTACCAAAGTCAGGTGAGATATACCCTTTACTGAACCACTCATTTAATTTGCCTAAAGCATCCTTCACACTAGGCTTCGTTGAACCATATTGAAGTTTGCCATCCGTGCCTTTCAACCATTGGTAAGGCTGATCTTGACCGAAGATAAAGGAAGCATCCGTCATGAAGTTCATCGTTGGTTTATGGTAACCGGTGTTTGCTCCAAAGGCCATGCCGTACGTATCCTTTTTCCCATTCCCATCAGGATCGTTATTGGTGAATGCATCCAGAACAGCTTCATATTCCTGGACAGTCGTTGGCGCTTTGAGGTTAAGCTTCTTAAGCCAATCCTCTCGGACCCACATCACTGTGTTTCCAACAATACCATTAGACAACGTAGGCAAACCATACAGCTTTCCGTTTCGCTTGACTAAATTCCATACTTCTGGATTTTTCTTATAGGATTCTTTCACCCTTGGTGTTGCATATTTCTCAAACGCTTCGTCAATGGATTGAATTTTCTTAGAGGCAACTAGATCTTCAAACACGGTACCAGAGACAGAGAGAACGTCCGGTATGGCTTCGCCGCTCGTCAAAGATAGACGAATTTTGGTTTCCAGCGCACTCGCGTCTGTAACCACCCATTGGTATTTCGTCGCAATACCCAGCGTGTCTTTAAACCAGCGTGAGATCGGATTATTCTCAGGCGTGTCGCCATTGCGAAGCTTGTCAGACGGTTTTAAGGCAATCGCTGCGGTGATCGTAACCGGTGGATCGAACTTCGTTCGATCGTTCTCTTTGGCTACAGCTGTCGCAGCCTTGGTCGCAGCAGGACTTGTCGCTGGTGACGTTGCTGGGCTATCCTCCGCTTTGGTACAACCTGCTGCAATACTCATGCCAAGCACAACAGTTGCTAATGCAATTCTGGAAATTAGCTGACGTTTCATTTAATTTGTAAGCCCCCTTGTAAACTAACTATCTTACACTTTTAATTATGGCACCAGGTGAAAAGGAAAGAAATGATCGGGATTTAAGATCATGAACTTTCGTTAATCAATCGCTTCGCTATGAATGACGACTTTCCCGATCTGTGGATGCCAATAATTACCTGTATTCTGTTTATACACGATTTTCAGGAATTGCGTACCTGCAGGAACATTGCCGCTATACGTCACTTTCTTCCAATCGGTTGCTGATACGGCCTTCACAGGTGAAAGAATCGTGTAAGTCCCATTCCCCGACGAACTGTAGAGTTCGAAGTCAACAGAAGTCTCGAAGGGCCAGAACCACGTCTCCACTTGATAATTCTTCATGTCCATGTCTGGAGCCGCTTTATATACAACCCATTCATCGGTATTCCCATTTCGCTTTAATCTGGAAGTATCCCCTCCGAACTTGGCAACATTAGCGGTATCGAAGCTCAACTTACCGGAATTCTCGTACATTTTGCTAAAATTATACACATCATCTGTTACTGTTGCGCTTGATGGTGTTGCTATCTTACTCGTTAGTGTCACCTTACCGATTTGGGCATTCCACGTATTAGACGAGTGTTGTTTATAAATGATTTTGATATACTGGGTTCCTCTCGGAATCGTTCCGCTGTAAGTCACCTTATTCCAAGCACCAGCGCTTGAAGTTGCAGCAATTGTCGGCGAATAGGAGGAATAGTTCACATTATCCGGAGATATCGCGAATTGGAAGTCTGTGGACGCCTCGTAAGGCCAGAACCATGTATCCGCGCTGAAACTCCGCAGCTCCTTATCCGGTTCAGCTTTGTACACAATATACTCATCTGTATTCGTAAGTCTTACTAATCGCGAAGCGTCATCACCGAATGCCGATGGATTAGAACCACTAATACTCAAGTTCGGGCTTCGCTCGAATATCTTGGTATCGTCGTAGACGTTGTCGACGACCGTAATACTTGTCGGCGGAGGAACAATACTCGTCAACGTGACTTCACCCAGTTGTGGGTTCCAGTTATAGGCACCATTCATCATGTAAACGATTTTCAGATACTGTGTACCCGTTGGCAGCATGCCACTGTAATTTATTTCTTTATAGTTTTCTATTCCACCTGTTTTGGTTGGTGTAAACGCTGTATACGTCACATTATCCGTCGAGGTATAGAAAGCAAAGTCGGTTACGCCGTCTTGCGGCCGGAACCATGCCCTCGCTGTAAATCCAGTAATATCTTTATTCGGCTGTGCTTTATAAATGAGATATTCATTGGTTATTGTTTTTCGGATTAACCGAGAAGTATCGCCATCGAACTTTCCAGGCTCTCCCCTGTCAAATTTCAAATTAGCACTATGTGCAAACGTAAGTGAAAGATCATCCAACACATCGACAATCGTATCTGGAATGGGGTCAACGACGTGAGTTGGAGGTGCGGTTGGCGTCGGTAAAGGCGTCGAAACGGCAGTGTTCAGTTGTACTTTCAGTTTGTGCGAGATACCATCCCTCACTTGGGTATTGACCTCAAACTTAATTGTAGGGGTGAGTTGTAAAACGGTAATGCTTGGGTCCTTGGCAATCACTGACAATCCGGCTTTATGAATTTCGTAAGTCACCTTAGCTTGCAGATGTGTAGGATCAGAAACCGCGACATCAAGGATACTGCCCTGATCCTGCAACAGGATGGAGGAAGGATTCGATGCCGTGAGATAGCCAAATGTACTTGGTACCCAGAAATTCGCCCCCAGAATACCTTGTGTTTTCTCCTTCACAGCTTGCACATTCGTATTATTTACCAAGATTTCAATGTTCGGATTAAGGCTGTAACTCGCTGTTTCTTCTGCTGATAGATTCGGCAGTAAGACGTAAGCGTAATCTTTGTAGAACGGATTGGCTCCATGGTCCAGCCAAAGCGTCAAATAATTCTTACTTAATACCGTCGAAGCGCCGCCATTATTAATCTGTGACCAACTACCCTGAGAAACATCTCTTTTTCCCTTTAAAGCTGTCGGTTGCGGGAAGTAGTACCCGCCTGTTCCTTCCAAATACGCATAAGATACATTGCTCATTGCCTCTGTCCATCCTAATCCAGCGAACTTCGTTACCCCGTTCACAACAAGCTGTTCATCCCCTTTGACCCTTTTCGAAACATGCAGAGGATCTAACACAGGACCAGCCGCCTGCGGGGCGTAAACTTGAATTTCAGAAACATCATTGGACAAATCGCTATCATTGCCGTGGAAAATGAATTTGATGTATCTGGCCGTCGTATCCACGACATCATAGGCTTCTACCTCTGCGGAAAGCACGGTGTTGTGACCGCTGAACACAGGCGTCCATGTTGTCCCATCGACAGATGTTTGAATATCGAAGGCAGAAGTTTTATCCTTGCCATTCGGAAAGCTGATCCCTACATGCCCGATTTCCTGAGAGCTGCCTAAGTCATACTTCAGCCACTGTCCATCGCCAGTCGTTGACCAGACGGTTCGAATGTCATTATCCTTCACCTTCGCAGATTGACTAGATCCTGTGTTATCTGTCACACCGTTTACATACAGTGGAGTCACTGATGGCAGGATGAGAAGATTTCCTGCTGTACATGGCGCATAGATTTGAACTTCCGTAATGCTGTTCCAAGGTCCCGTCGAGTTCATATGACCGATAATTTTGACAAATCTAGCTTGCGTTTCTGGGAAATCGATGACTTGAAGCTGCGCGTCACTAACCAGACTGGAATTACCGCTATAAACTTGATTCCACACCACGCCATCCTCAGAAGTCAGTATTTCATAATTAGTTGTTCTTGCAGATTGAAGATAGAAGTTTATTCCTACATACCCGATGGCTTGTATCTTTCCAAGATCATATTGAATCCATTGTCCATCACCTGACGCCGACCATCTAGATCCAAGATTATTATCAAAGGTATTCTCAGGCACATTCCCATCATTCCCGCTATCCTTTACGGCGTAAACTTTATGACGTAATGGTTCACTGCCAATTGGTAAAGAAGGAGGTGAATCCAAATCAATCCCGTGTGTGACTCTTGCTGTTGTAAGCATGCGATTCTCGACCGTTGTTTCAATCGTACGGTTGTCTGTACTTGCAATGCCTGTCCCTAGCGCAACGACTTCATCATCAAACATAAACCAGGATTTCTTCGCTTTTAACGTGCTTCCATATCCCTTCAAATCCATACCAGCTGTGGCATACTGTCCTTGAAGCTCTGTACCTCCTGCCCAAGTTGTCGGACTCCGATACCCAGCGCCTTCCGCATCTTCCCTCGGCATTGTATCGACAGTCGTTCCAGGAAGCCGATATGGATTGACAGTTGCCCAATAATCGGTGAATTGGAACGGATCCTTGTTATATAGATAGGTCATACCAACACCTGTGTACCAGCCCTTAGGATTTTCATTATATTTTTCATCATACTCGTATGTCCCTATACGATGCGACGACATACTAACGCCAAAACCAAATCCAGGCCGAAGATGTACGACTTGATCCATGCCAGCATAGACTTTGGAAAGTACCTTCTCTTCTCTTGGTAGTACAAAGCTGTCATTCATAATTGCCTTGGCCAGGACAAGCGTACTTAAATTAATATCCTTATAGAAATTAAACTGGCTATCAGCGATAATCCACGCTTTCACCATCGCTTTCATTCGCTGTGCATCGGCCGCTGGAGCGTGCTGCGCTATGCGAATAATAGAGGACATGACACTATGTCCAGTGGTATGATCTTGGTAGTCGCTGCGAGAAATGGCTCTCCCTCTAGTCATATCCATCATGGCACCGTTATAGATAAGCGGTTCGTAAGAATCGTAAATCCAATTGTAAACATTCTCTGCGCCACTATTTGTTGGCTGCCAAGGCGAACCATTCAGCAGCAGAAGCAGATACGACAATTCTTGCAATAAACTTACAGCATAGCTACCGTTATAAGGGTAAATCTCATGCTGTATAAACGATCCATCCCGGTAAAAGCCATCCCCCGTTGTCACATAATCATACACTGGATTCAAAGCATCTCTGGCTAAAGTCAGCTTCGCAGCTGACTTTAGAATCACGCCCCGTAAGGCAACGATCTGACATTTCCATACCAAGTTCGCTCCTGTTGCCGCAACTGCTCCCTTATTGGCTTTGCTCGGATCTGGAGAAAATGCCTCAATCGCATTCATGTAATTTGTTATTTTTCCTGGTGTAGCAATGAGATCATCATACATAAGAACGACAATATCATTAATAATTAGAGGAGTTCCGATCTCCAAGTCCCACCAATTTTCAATCGGTACGGTTGATTCATTGTAACGGTTCGCATACATCCAATCCATCGCATAAATAATTTTCGCCTTTAGATCGAGATCACCATAAACACCGGTATCAACCGTCTTGTAAGCCAATGCCATTCTCTTAATGCGTTCGTAATTCGCAGTAATCGTAGCAGTATCCCCCGTTGCGGCTAAATCGCTCCATAAGTACGCTGATGTTGTACTCATCGTAGCTGCACTCGTTTGACTTATAGAGCTCAGCTTAGATGCTATGTCTGGGTCAGATGTATCTAATGCTGCTCCTCCTGTCAAATAGTTCATCCACCTGATTCGCATCGTGTCATAATCATCGTCAGCCGCCTGTACCCGCGTTGTGCCTAACAGTCCTACCAACGCTAGAATTACTGCCAATATCACGATCGAGATTACCTGTACTCCACTTCGCCTTACCATCATTATTCCACCACCATCTTTCAATTGTATTGAAACCGCTTCGTTTCCCCATCATTATTTCACCATAGGCTCCTCAATGGATATGATCACTTATAAAGATCATGAACTTTCATTAATTGAAAATGAGAAAGAGGCTGTTTCAAGAGTCTATGTAGACTTATTGAAACGCCTCTTGTTCCATTTGGGACCCATAAATAATTAATCGACTTCCCGCGATTTTACTAGATTCTCTCCATGCGATTCGGCAGCGTGACAGCCACCACAGTTTATGCATCTTGCATACTTAGATTTCTATTCCTTTGCGTGCTAATTCTTCACGCAAAGCATCTGCCATGATGTCATAGCCAAGCACATGTGGATGAAGCCCATCATCTGCTAGCCCATCACGCAACGCATTGCCTTCTGACGCAATCATCCGCGTATGGTAATCGACATAAATAGCCTCTTGTTTGGTGGCAACCTGCTGTAGTTGCTCGTTTACTTGGCAAATACTCGAGTTGCGTATTGTATTGTTTCCCGAATGCGGCATATTCGTTGGGAGAATGGAGCAGATCACAGGTATAATTCCGTTAGCTTTCGCTTTTAGAACCATTTCCTGAATGTCCTCAACAAGCGCAGGTATGATTTGTTCCGCTGTTTTCCTATGCTCGCTGATTGCGCCATCCAATGCCCAGAAATTGTTCACGCCAATTTTAATAACCACAACCTTCGGTTTCAATTGAATGACATCACCCTCAAACCGTCGTAACACATGGCTGCTAATATCCCCACCGATCCCTCGGTTTACGATAAAACGACCACCGCGACCAAAATAGGCATTTAGCTCCCACATATGCGTGATCGAATCACCTATAAATACAAAATCAACCGGAACTTTGTGCGCAAGTAATACTTCGTTTCCTAAATCAAACTCACCTCTGCGGCTATCCGCTGCTGAAAATTCAGCAAAAAATCCTGGTTTCACGATGGACTCACGTTGTGTTGTCATGTTTCATTTCCCTTCTGATTGAATTCGGAGTGACATCGAGTATGGCAAATACTGATCCTCAACCCTAGCATTTGTCGGGGTATCTGACATTTCAAATTGTATCAATGCCCCTTCGATCAGTTGATCATGCGAAAAAAATAAGGACTGATACTTTTCATTGTTGACATGTACACGTTCTACATATCGGTGACTTTGCGCGATGTGGTCGGCCTCAATCACGATCTGCTTGCCGTTCTCCAAATGAACTGTCATCCGCTGAAACATCGGACTTCCGATCACGTATTCCGGCACACCAGGACTTAACGGAAACATACCCATACTAGCGAAAATGTACCAAGCGCATAAACTGCCGTTGTCTTCATCACCAGGCAAGCCATCGGGTGCAGCGCTGAACAGCTCTTCTGCCGTCTTTCTAACCCAGAATTGCGTTCCAGCCGGAGAACCAACCGCCGCAAATAGATACGGGATATGAAAGCTCGGTTGATTGCTAATTGCAAATTGTCCGAAATCAATGGAAGCCATTTCCGACATCTCATGAATTTCCAAGCCATAACTGCCTACTTTAAACAAAGGTTGCGTTGTCATTAACGCCTCCATTCGAGCCAAGAAAACATCCATTCCTCCCATCAACTCTGCTACGCCAACGATATCATGTTGAACAGCCCAACTGCACTGCCAAGCGCCGCCTTCACAATAGGCACCTCCCCACTCGATCGGATCGAAGGGTTCTTCCCACCTGCCATCTGCCCTCTTCCCTCTCATAAAACCTACGGAAGGGTCTAATAACTTGGCATAATTCTTCGCTCTCTCCATGAGCAGCGTGTAATCCTCGTTCTTGCCGAGACCTTTCGCAAGCTGGGCAATGCAGAAATCACCATATACATAATCCAATGTATTACTGACACTTTCGTGAAATTGATCGGCAGGTAAGTACCCGTACTGTTGGTAGGCACTCACGCCTTTCCTGCCAAAATGCGGGTCGTCCGCAGCTTGGCAGGCATGCTTCAGCAAGCCTTCATACGCCGCTTGAGCGTCATACCCTTCAACGCCTTTTACAAAAGCATCTGCAAAGACCGCATCAATCAACGTTCCCGGCATTGCACTGCGTTCACCAGGTGAAGACCACTTCGGCATCCAGCCGCCTTCCTTATAGGCGTTAACATAAGATGCTAGGATCTCACCTAACCGAGATGGACAAAGCAGACTGAACAACGGATATGAGGTACGATATGTATCCCAAAATCCATTGTCGCAGTACATCGGACCGGGAACAATTTGACCATTATAGGGACTGTAATGCACCATTTCATCTGAATTTCTCCACTCATACCACATCCTAGGAAACAAGCAGACTCGGTACAAGCAGGTATAAAATGTACTTAATTTGTCCTCATCGGGATCTTCCACCTGTATGCGATTCAGCATATCTTCCCAGGCTTGCGCTGCTTCCGCCCGCACCAAGTCGAAAGATTTGGAACCAATTTCCTGTGAAAGGTTGCTTATCGCTTGCTCTATACTTATAAAGGAAGTCCCGATTTGGAGGTTAACTTCCCCCGATTGCGGTAAGCGCAGACCAACATGTGCACCTAGACGGTTTCCAATGCCGTGTAATTGAGTGGATACGTTACCTAGTTCATCGAAGGTCCCACTCGCCTGTACGTCTAATTCACAATCAAAATCAATCACCACATACATGGCGAAATTCTCGGGAACACCACCTGAATTCGCTCGGGTATACCCCGTTAATCTTCTACGTTCAGGATCTATCGTGATGGATGATTCGCCATCAAATGGCATCACCATAACTCTTGCCCCTTGTTGATCATCAAATGTCATACGCATACTTGCACATCGTTCTGTTGGGCTCAGTTCTAATAACGTGTTATAGCGCTGCAGCTTTACTCGGAAATAATCGGGTTTAATCGACATCTCCTCGCTACGGAATGAGGAAGAGCGTTTAGCAGCGGATATGACAAGCGGTCCCGTTTGCGGCATAATGGTAAGGTGTCCGTAATCTTCAATCCAAGGGCTTGGTTGATGAGTGAGACGTATCCCTTCAAAATGACGATGGGATGGATGGAAGAACCAGCCTTTTCCCGCTTCATCGGTTTGCGGGCTCCACGCCGCCATGCCGAATGGTCGTGCAACGAGAGGAAGCGTATTCCCATTGGAGAATCGAAATGTAGAAGCTGTCCCCTGCAAAGGATTCACATATTGCAAAACATTCATATTCGTTACAACCTTCCCTTCAGACATTCTTTTTCTTACATTGTAAGCAGTATGTCTTATTACTTCTTATCAAAATTATGCAAAGTATCTCATTTTTTAAGATTTTAGTTTATGATAGCAGTGACTGATTCTCTTCTAAGGCGCGTGATTCCATGATTCCATTCAACCTACCTGGGGACCAAGAGCTGCATGATGCATTCCCGTATACGTTCAAAATTCACAAATTAACTGCCGACGTTCCTCCGCATACACACAATTTCCTTGAATATACCTACGCTTTCTACGGTAGCGGCACTGAAATCATTAACGGCATGGAGCGTCCTATTGGGCCTGGCACATTCACCCTCTTGCTTCCGCATCAAGTCCATCAAATTAAAATCGACCGCGGTCAAGAGCTGCATTTATATATTGGAGCCATCGGCTTGCAAGCCATTTATGGTTCCGATAGCGGTGCTGCTTCCTTTGGCGATATTCTGCTTCGTGCAGGAACAGAAGGAGATCCTTCTTACCAATTGGAACCTGAACTCTGCCAACAGTTGCTCCCGATATTTGAGAAGATGCATCAGGAAATTCTTATAAATAGACCCTTGAGTCAGCTTATGTTTATGACCAAATTAACCGAGGCCTTGATCTTGTTGGAACGCGGCTGTTTCACCATAAAAGATATGGACACCTATAGACCCCCTAATAAAAAGGGGAAAATGTGGGAAATCATTCTCTATGTGTATCAACATTTTCGCGATGATATTAAACTCGAATCGTTGGCTGAGCGCTTCTATTTAAGCGTCCCCCATATCAGTTCTTCATTCAAATCAATCATCGGTGATAATTTTCATAATTTCCTAGAGAAAATACGAATATCGCACGCATGCAGTTTGCTTATATCCAGCAATGTACCCGTAACCTCCGTTTGCTTCGAGGTGGGATTTACCTCCTATGCCACATTCTCCCGCGTGTTTAGAGAGCGGCTTAGCATGACTCCATCAGATTATCGGAAACTCAATCATGGTGCGAAGTTATGAAATAAGAAATAGAGGCTGTTTCAAAAGTCTACATCGACTTTTGAAACAGCCTCTATTGGCTTACTTATTACATGATTTGATATCATCTTAACAGAGATTCAGCACCATCAATGAACAATTCCGTGCCTGTAATATGATGAGAAGCTTCTGAGGCAAGGAAAGCTACCAGATTGGCAACTTGTTCAGGCTCTCCAGGCGCATGTTCCAAAGGTTGATTCCCCTCCGGGTATTTGATCGGAATATTAATATTCTCAAGCTCTGGCGTCGGCTGCGTGTTTTCACTAATATGCGTCTTTATAGAGCCTGGGCAAATAGTATTGACGCGTATTTTGTACTGCGCCAATTCTAACGCGGCCATTTTGGCAAAAGCTACTTGACCTGCCTTAGATGAACTATAGGCCGTCATGCCGAACCCTGAAAAAGTGCGACTTCCATTAATGGAACTCGTGATAACAATGCTGCCGCCATTTTCTTTCATATGAGGGATCGCATGTTTGACGCATAGGAACGTCCCTTTTAGATTGACGGCCAGCGTACGATCCCAGTCCTCTGATTTCATGTCTTCAATTGGCGCCAACACCCCATTAATGCCAGCATTGGCAAAGACAAAGTCGATTCGCCCCCACGTATGTGCCGTATGGTCGAAGGCTTGTTGAACTTGTTTCGGATCCGAGATGTCGATATCGACCGTTATAGCCTGACCGCCAGCCGCTTCAATCTCGTGTTTCGTCTGTTCTAACCGATCGCCCTTCAGATCCACAAGGCATACCTTCACGCCTTGCTGCGCTAACAGCATGGCGGCAGCCCGTCCAATACCGGAACCTGCTCCGGTAATCACGGCAACCTTGTCCTTTAAATCGGGTAAAACCATCATAGATTTCTTCGCAGTTTGCACGGTTATCATTCACTCCCAACCTGTATGGTAGACTGTATGTATTTCCTCTTGGTTTAACTTCCTACTAAAATTACTATACCCATGCTCCGCATGATCCAAACTTATTTGACCGTTACATCGAAACTTTTCCTATATTTTACAGTATACATATTCAACTTGAATTATTATCCATATATACCAAAGAAAAGAGGTTGAATCATGAAATCGCACTTCCATACTTTGCATCTCAAGAAGTTTTTGTTCGTTGTTACGGCCGTAGGACTCTTGCATACCACTCCTATCGTATCTTCCGCAGAAGCTGCTGCTGAATCTTCTTCAATCTCACCGAAACCGGTCAAATTGTCTGCTGGTTTGGATACGTACAGCTTGCTTGACAATGAAGGCCATATTTGGATCATGGGAAAACGTGTACCTACGAAGGTAAAGGGTTTAGAAAGAATAACTGATTTTGCTTTCAATGGGCGGGGGATAGCTGCTCGAGAAGATGGGACCGTGTGGGAATGGTCCTATCAGTATGACTCACCTGAGGATACAACTTGGTACTTTCCCGTTTCCCCGCCAGTTCAAATTCCACAACTAAAAAATATTGTCAAAGTAGCTGAAAATGCACAACAATTAAACGCAGCATTGGATAAAGAGGGGACTGTTTGGGTGTGGAACTCTAAACAGAGCCTAGAGAAAAGTGAATCGAAAGCTCCTGTGCCCATTCCTGGACTGAAAAAAGTTAAGGATATTACTATTTTTAAAAATCAAGTGATTGCTTTACAAGAAGACGGAACCGTGTTTAGTTCCTCAGGAGTGGGGATATCTAACGATTAATGGAATCGATGATTATAAACGTCTTACCACACCTGTACAAGTTAAGGACTTGCATCACATTATTGCGATTAGCTCAGGTTTAGGCTTTAATACAGCTACTCGGCAAGACGGAACACTATGGGCATGGGGAGCAAATAACTTCGGACAGGTAAGCGACAACATGAATGTCCCTCAATATAGCCCGGTCAACGTTGCATTTCCTAAACCAGCTTGGATGTTAAACCTTCCATAAAACTGACTTCGAAATAATAATGAATGAAAGCCGGCCCCCTCTTGGGAACCGGCTTTCATTCATTATTTACGCGAACCTGTTTCAATATTTACTTACCCGTTAACGCAAGAATTTCCTCATTTGTCAACGCCTTATTCAGTACTGCCAACCCACCAATGAGTCCCGCATAGAAATTGCCCATCTCGCCAGAGCGATGCACCGCACCTACGGTAAAATCCGCTCCCATGACTCCGCCATCATATAGGCCTTTCTCGTATAGATAAGGATTGTAGGTTTCCCTCTCATCCAACACACCGTCGATATACACTTTGGCATAGGTACCGTCGTATGTAAAAGCAAGTGCGTACCATTGTTCTTTCACTAATGGTGTTGAACCAATCGCAGTTGTCATACACCAAGGATGCCCTGGCGTCGGTCCGCCTTCCGCGGAGACATGACCGCCGACTTGATCCCCGCTATCCCAAATCCTCAAATTCAGAAACATCGCATATTGACGCTTCTTCTCTGTTTCGTTCCACATGCCAGCAATGGCTTCGCATTGCCCATTTGGTCTATCTTCACGTTTTAACCACGCTAGAATTGTCACTTGTGCCTCCGGGCCATGGAAATCGAGTGCTAGACAATTCTCACGTGGCAAGTTAAACCATTGACCAAATGTTAATTTAGCTGCATAGGCGCCAAATACACCATCATCCACTCGGCTTATCGGTCCAGCCTGTTCTTCTAATGTATAGCGATAAGGTCCCATGGCAACCCGGGATTGTCCAGCTTCTTCTTGGAAGTCCCAGAAGGACACAAGTGAGTCGTGAGCTAGTATTGCTTCCTTGTTACTTGACATATGCGGTTCAACCTCCTATTGCGATTTGCATATTGGCATCTTTCATATCTCATTAAGAATAGCCCTATTCAGGAGTGAAAGCGATTAACGATTCTATGTGTTTTTGGACGATTCTACGATTAATATGCATGACATGCATGGCTTAGCTGCAATGGAAAGAGATCTACCTTTAGTAGGCAGATCTCCTCATGTATTTTACAAGAAATAATAGCTAGAAGTGTCTTTCCCCATTAAACTGTAACGTTGGTAATGCTGATAATGAGCTTTATATAAGTCACCGTTTTTACTTGGGGAGTATGTCAAATATAACTGTTTACGGCTTACTTGTGATGTGTTAGCTCCACTTTGGTGAGGTGTGAAGGAATGAAATATAATAACATCCCCTGGGTTTGTTTCTACAATTTCACCCTTCTTAGGATCGATTTCAGCAATCTCTTCCGCATTCATGTTTCTTAATTCACCAGGTGTTGAACGCAAATGTCCATGGTATCCAGGGAATAACTCCAAGCCACCATTTGCAGTTGTCGCACCATCAATCGCAACCATCACCGAGATCAATCCTTCAATTGGGAACCCTTGCCACCACGCAGCATCTTGATGCATCGAGTAACCATTAGACCCAGGGAGCTTGTAGATTAATTTATCTTTGAAAAGTAACGGCTCATCCAAATAAATGTCACGCAATGGGGCCAGAAGTCGCTCGTCTTTCACTAAATCGGCAAACACTGCTGAAATATCATGCACAGGGTCTAGGCGCTCAATGGCAATTGACCCGTCAACGTAACTTTTATGACCAGCACGGACATTGAGTTTATCTGTGTAATCACCTAAAGTTAGCAATTGATCGCACTCTGTTTGAATGACTTTCGCTTCCGACTCTGTAAATACGTTTCGTAAAACCAAGTATCCCTGCTCGTTATACGTCTTCAATTGCTCGTGTGTCAAGATATTCAAGGATTTCTTTTTCATGCAAACCCCAACCTCTCATTTGTTTTTTTGCCGACATTCCGTAATGGTCGGCTTGTTTATATCCTTATATTACAGCGAATACTTCCCTTATTCCATGCACGAAGTTATACTTATACATATACTTTTTTGCATGGAAAGGTGGATTGGACATTTGATTCCCAACATCCAATTAACCCGTTATTATTATGGGGAACAACGTGAGCAGTTTTCATTAGCCGAAGATATGTATCAAGGTTGGGTCATGCTGGCAGCCCAAGATGGCAGCTTTTCCTTCACCATCGATGGCGGAGACGATACCAAAGAGCAGCTGACTCAATTTGGCGAATTGATCTTTTGTCCACCGAGTCACACATTGAAACGCCATGTACAGCAGACGCTGTCCTTTCATTTCTGTGAATTCACCTGTTCAGGTGATTGGACACTCCCCCAAGTTGTACGATTGAAAGATGTCAGTCGACTTCGATCCACGTTTCAATATCTGCGTGAGTGGCAAGAAACAGAGGATCTTCACCAACAGTACAGGGGAGATGCGCAGCACCTGATTGAGGATCTTATTTTCCAATCCCATCGTGAACAATACAAAGCCCAGCATAATAATGCTGGAACCGTTGACCCTTTAATGAACAAGGCAGCTGCCTATATTGAGTCACGGACATGTGAACACGAACTGTCCTTACAAGAGCTTGCCGCAACACTCGGCATTAGCAGCTCTCAGCTTACACGGCGTTTCCAATCGGCCTATGGCTTATCCCCTGTGCGCTTTGCAACCAAAGTGCGACTAGCCCGTGCTCGCATATTACTCGTTGAAACCCAAGACACGCTCGAAAACATTGCTGAACAATGTGGGTTTCAAAACGCTTTTTATTTCAGTCGCGTATTTTCAAATCAGATGGGCATTAGTCCCTCTGGGTATCGCAAGAATTACCGCGTATAACATCCAAAAAGCAGCAGTCTTGGAAGGCTTGACACCGTCCTAGACTGCCGCTTTTAAATTGCGTCTTATTGGGGGATTAACTGGATTTTCTACATCTATTTCCGAATAAATCTAGCGTTTAGGGAGTTTAACTGGATTTCCTACATCTAATTCTACTCAACAGGTTCCGTTTGACTGAATTGGCCTGAAATAACGGGAGGAAATCCAGTTATTGTGCAAATCGTGATGATTTCTCTTGAATTAGCTGTAGAAAATCCAGTTATTTGCTTAGCCCGACCCGTGAGCTAGGCGCAGATGAGTGTGCCACACAATAAATTGTACCCGCGCCTCTCCTTAGCCTTTGACCGAACCCAACGTCGCGCCTTGAACAAAATGCTTCTGAATAAAAGGATAGATCAACAATATTGGCAATGTACCAACAAGAATAACTGCATATTTCAGAGACTCCAAGACGATTGGTTTATCTCCCATAGCTGTGGTTACCGTTGTATCCGAGACCTGACCGATCAGAACAATATTCCGAATGGTAACTTGGAGCGGGTACAAGCTCGCATCTCTTATATAGATAAGTGCAGAGAAAAAGTTACTCCAAACTTGCACCGCATAAAATAAGCCAATCGTCATCATGACAGGTTTGGACAGCGGAAGTACGATCCTCCACAGGTTGCCCAAGTCAGATAGTCCATCTATTTTGCCAGATTCCTCTAGTTCACTTGGAATACCTTGAAAAAACGTGCGCATGATGATCAGGAAATAGGATGATACAAGGGATGGCAAGATAATGGCCCATCTCGTATCTAATAAGCCATAGCTGCGTACAACGAGATAATTGGGAATTAAGCCGCCACTGAACAGCATGGTGAATACGATGAGCAACATAAGCGTTCTGCCAAAGACGAGAACTTTCCTCGATAAGGCATAGGCTCCCAATGTGGTAAATATAAGCGAAAGGGTGGTTCCCACCGTTACATAAATCAGTGTATTTTTGTACCCGAGCAGTATACGATTATCCTTTAGAACGGACTTGTAAGCATCCAAATGAATCCCTTTGGGCCAAAAACTGATCCGATTAGAAGTTACATATTCTGCTGAACTTATGGAAACTGCTGCCATATGGATGAAGGGAAATAACATACAGCAAGCGAAGATTCCCAACAGCAGGACGTTTGCAATATCAAACAGACTTATCCGTTTTCTCAACCTCATCTTCTCCCTTACCATAGGCTGGTTTCCCCATATTTACGACTGAGCTTATTACTCAAATAAACTAGGAGGAATCCAATAACTCCCATAAATAAATCAATAGCCGTACCATAACTGAATCCGCCTTGCAAGATACCCACGCGGTATACGTAAGTGGCTATAACGTCCGCCGTATCATAGGTAGCAGCATTGGACAAAAGAAACACTTTCTCAAAACCGATTTCCAGTACATAGCCTATCTGCACAATGAACATGATAACGACTGTCGTGGCCATCCCGGGCAGCGTTACATGCCAGATTTGTCTAAACCTGCCCGCTCCATCCATCTTAGCCGCCTCATAAAGCTGAGGATCAATGGTCGTGATGGCAGCTAGGAAAATAATCGAGTTCCAACCCGTGTGTTGCCAAATTTCCGAGCCGACATAAATCGTTCGAAACCATTCGGATTTCTGCAAGAAATTAATCGCTGGGAATCCCATCTTTTGGAGCAACTCGTTAACCAAGCCATTGCTTGGGGACAAAAACATAACAATAATACTTGAAACGACCACAAGGGATAAAAAATAGGGCAAATAACTGACCGTTTGTATGACTCTTTTGTATATCTTATTCCTTAGCTCATTGATTAATATAGCTAGAATGATTGGTGCCGGGAAACCAAATAGGAGCTTATATCCCCCGAGAAGTATCGTGTTTTTGATAATAACAGGGGCATCTGGATTGGCAAAGAATAACTTATAATATTTAAGGCCAACCCATTCACTCCCTGCTAACCCCTTGAACAGATTGTAATCCACGAATGAGATGACAATCCCAAACATTGGCACATATCTGAACATGATATAGTACACCAACACGGGAGCAAGCATGAGTAAAAAGATGTGATCTCGCTTCATTTGCTTGAGAATGGATAGCTTCAATGGCGAGTCTCCTTTCTAAAGAAATAGGGCCGAAACGATCCTACTCATGTTCGGCCCTGTTCATTTCATCAACTATTTCGAGTTCTTTTTCAGACGATCGAGGCCAATTTGGTAAGTATCTATAACCTTTTGCGAACCAATCCTTTGCATTTCAGCAAGGAAGGCATCCCACTGCGTCATTGGGGTTTCACCCATAATAAATTTAGCTAAAGAGCTCTCATAATATTTGAGGAGTTGATCCTCTATCGTCGAAATCGCGCTCTTCTCTTCCCCACTGAGTGGAGGTAAACTGTTAATCACAGGATAATCATATTTGGCTGCTTCCGTATGAGAATATTGTTCATTGGCATTACTGAGCGACTTAGAAGCTTCGAAATCAACATAACCATAAGTTCCTGTTGTCATGATACCCAGTTCTTTACGCAGATCATTAGGCTCTTTAAACTTTGGAAGGAACTTTCTTTTGCCATCAACAACCGTATAGGTTTCCCCTTCTTTACCCCAACTAAGAATATCGATACCTTCCTTGGAATAAATAAAATCGAGATAACGCAGCGCAGCTTCCAGATTTTTGGTTTTGGAGGAAATGGCGAGACCATATATCTCATAGTCGCCTTTCGGGCTATAGGCCTTAGTTCCATAACCTAAAGGAGGAGGCATGAATTTCAAATGAGCGCCATTCTGAAGCTGCGTGTTCATGATTTCGATTTGACCGATGAATTGAATGCTTATAAACGATTTGTTGTTTAGAATGAATTGCGTCCACGCCTTATAATCCATTGATAGCCAGTCTGGTGGAATCAAAGCATCTTTATAAAATTTATTCAACATCTCGACCATCTTCTTGGCACCTGGATCCGTAACCCCAAGCTTGATCTTGCCAGTCGTTGGGTCTTCGAAGAAGAATGGATAAATACCGAACTGCGGAGCAAAGGAATTCAACGTACCGATCCCATGACGGAATACAAATGGATAGCTATCTGGGTATAGTTGCTTCAGCTTCTTCGCGGTCTCATACATCTCTTCCCAAGTTTTGGGCTCACTCAGCGAGTGTTTCGCGAAGATATCATCTCGGTATAGGAAGGTCATTCTGTTACCGGCACCAGCGCCATCATTCAGGACATGGTACATTTCGCCCCCTGGGGATGTCATTCTACGAGCGACATCAGGCCTGGATATCAGGAAGGCTTTCAGATTAGGCATTTTGTCGAGGTGTTTCGAGAGATCCAGAAAAGCACCCTGCGGACCATACTTCTGAGCTTCTACAGGAAACACAGACATGATATCTGGCATGTCGCCGGAAGCGACAGCAAGAGCCAAGGACTCAGGACCGGTATGCAGCTCCTGATTAATCGTAATGTTGGTTTTTTCCTTTATCCACTTCCATACTGCCCAGTCCTTCTTAGCCGGCCATGCCGTTGAAGCATCCGTTAGTAAGCGTAAAGTTGCCGCTTCAGGCGCTTTAGTCGTTGTACCGGTTGGCGTGCTTGTAGTAGGAGAACTCGTTGAAACGTCCGTACCTCCATTCCCGGTACAACCTGCAAGAAGCGCTGCTGCCAGTGTGAACACCACGGCTCCTTTGGTAACCTTCTTCTTTAACATAAGTTGAATACACCGTCCCTCTTTTATTTAATTCGTATCACTTATCATCAGGACAATTTCATAAACTGTTTCACATCTGGCCCCTTTGATAACGCTATCATATGGCACGCATTCAACGTCCGTAAATCAACACAACTGCTGAAATATCAACTACTTTTAGATTTTCTAATAATAATACCACCTTTCGTAAAAACGCTTATGTTTGATCTGTCGCCATTTGATATATATGAATTTGTCCCAATAAGCCATAAGGATGCAGGATATAATCCTGCGTATACTCTTTACCTGATGAATGATATGACCACCAGTCCGTCCAAGCCTGGTTCGTACGGAGCTCATGAAGCGGCCCCAGCAAATTACGAGGACTACCCACCACTTCGATATCAATTCGGTTCATTCCTGTAATCAAGTCATCGGTAAGATCCACTGTTCCAGCAGCCCGCCAAGGAATCACCTTCCCCTGCTTCCCGTTTACCTTAAGGTTTAATGTGACTGCTTCATATGGGCCCATTTCCAGTAACGTTCTCTTGCTGCCAGTTTCGTCGATATTAAGATCAAAATGATAAACCATGCTTCCGCAATAATGTGGATAACCCTGCAGGCACCAATCCCCGAATCGAAGCTTATCCTGTTCTTTGATCAGACATTGGTTGTAATCAATTGCAAAATCGCCGAGAAGAAAAACATTCTCTATTTCCATATCATGCGTATACGCACAATGGATCTCCAATACATTTTCCCCTTCAATCAGATTTGGCAACTTAAGGGTCGACATACACCTGTCCAAGTACCAGCCGCTTGGCACCTCTGCAACAAGTTGACCATTTAATCTGAATTGGAAGCGTTCCGCCTGCTCGCAAGCCAAGAATGTATTTGTTGTTGGAACATCCTTCACATTGAAAACCCAGCGAAAAGCAGCAGGCGTGCCATCATTTTCGTGCGGCTCATGAATCCACAGATATCTTTGATAATTGCTATTCATATAAACTTGTCTCATGTTCAGTTTCTCACGAAGTTCCCGTTGCGCTTGCCACACATCCATGACATGTGACCACGTTTCGTCTCGAAGCTGGTATTGACAACGATCCAGAACCAAGGCGTTATGCGCCGTCCGCGAAAATGAAGCCATCGGTCCCAGCGCCGTCAGAGGCTTTAGCTCACCTTGAGGCTGCTGACTCCCTAGTGGAAGCTCATCATTGTGAGAAATGACGAACAACTTCGAATCCGTTGGCCCAAATTTTTCTTGCATTACGACGTAGCCGTTCTGTGCCTTCGCCGGTTTCTCTCCCCTTTGACCAGATAGCAGATCCCACTCTTCAACCCGTCCATTCCCTTGGATGCGAACCTCCACGACATGTGCAGCTTCCCTGTCATTGTTGACGACAAATACAATCGTACAATCCTTAAGTTCACGGCGCATGTACAGAAGTCGGTCTGCTTCACGTCCATTGCGGTCCAATAGACTAACCGTTCGCGGGACGACGGCTTCTAATTCTACGGCTAGGTGATGCCTGGACGGAAGCTGCTTAAACCGCGGGTGCCCAGTCAAGAGTTGCAGTTCCTCCGACACTACTCCGTCCAACATAGCTGGTACGTCTCCAAATGAAAAAAGAAGTCCCCCGGCATTCAAGTAGTTGAGAAGCAGCTTATATGTGGTTCTCAGTAAATTGGATAGTGATGGAAGTACCACAACCCGATAGGCGGCTTCCCCAACCCAAAGTTGGTCTCCCTCAACACTTCCAATCTCTTCAAGGATCAGTTCATCCCCTAGATCAAAGTCATAGTGCTCACCAAGAAGCTGACGAATAAAATCGTTAAATGCCAGGCTATAATGGCTGAGTTCTTCTGAATTGCCACCTTGATTACGCCACTGCGCCGCTTGTACATCCTTACCGAGCTTAGCCCATACGGATGCGGCAGGATGAATGACTAACACATCTCGAACGACATGTCCTTCGCTCAGCACTGAGCCTAGTCTGGCAAAATAATCCTCCATCACATGATTATGTTCCCACCAGTTCACGTTGTAATTAAAGGAAGGCGGGTAATCCCTTTTGCGGCATCCACGCAGCGTGTAAAGCGCCAAATGGTGGGTTAACACGTTAACACCTAGTACGAATTGCCAATCCCCGATCCATTTGCGGCCTTCAAACGAGAAAGCCCACCCCGTTACTCCGTAAGTTTCCGTAATGACCTTCTTCTTGCCATACTGATGAGCAACACTGGACACCTCCTTGATCGACAGGCTTTCATTGGTCTGTTCACACAATGTATCGATACCGGGAATATCCATATAACGGTAATGAGGCTAACAGCACCTCCATACCGAGCTGCTTCTACCACATCTTCTTCACAGCAGTAATGGCCAGTAAATGAAATCCCATTCGCCCTGCACCAGTCCCCAATTTGCTTTGTGTAGGCCTCGCAGAACATGTCGGTGACCGTCTTCCAGTAATCGAAACGTATCTTGGAGGAGGGCTCGCCTCGGTAAAAAAAGTAGGGAAGAGTGTCCCAAATCTCATACCCATTTTTAGCGGCAAAAGTTTGAGGCATGTACTCCGACCACGAGATCCAAGTCCATTCCGGCTCATTTAACTGTTCCCTGAAACCGAGTATAAAAGGCTCATCTGTAAAAATACCGGGTATTGTCCCCCCAAATTCATCACCGACAGCCTCTTTGTAACGTTCATACGTCGTTTCGATAAAGATGCGCGCCGATTCCGGGTTCATAGTGTCCGTATACGTATCACCGTGGCACCAATCGTTGGGAGAAGCAATAAGTCGTCTCATAACTAAGTAAACTTCTGCTCCGTCAAGTGTGCTGCCAGCCGTATGGACCTCCGATAGCCTCAGGCAGCTGGCCAGCTCATTTCCATTTATGATGGCTCGATACACAGCTTGAATGGATTCATCCATCACGTAACTTCGGCATATGGTAAGCGACAATGCCTTGGCGCGTACAGCATCACCACCAATACGAGGCACCATACCCCCGCCCATGCCAGACGAATATCGGTCTTCATCATATAACCATGCCGACACCCCTTCGGCTTTCGCCTTAGCGACGGTTTCCTTGATACGATCCATAAACTCATCACCCATGTAAGGAGTTTCAAGACCTTCCCGCACATGCATCATGAATCCGCCCATTCCTTGTTCCTTGAAACCTTCGACTTGGGTATCTAATTCGGATTGCTCCAACTTGCCATTCCACGACCAGAACGGGATAGCGCGATGCTCTATAGGTGGATTTGTAAATTTGTCGATGAGATCAGCATGACTTAATGTCCCCATTGCTATTGATTCTTCCGATTTTCCTAATTTCGCCATATTTGTTTCAACCTCCAATACACCCATCATAGAAGTTGTGAGATAGAGGGTAAATCGTCTGAATCCATCCTGCTAAAAGATATTTAAGATTTCTCATAAAAATCCCAGTATCCGCAAATAGAGTAGGCCCATGCATAGTTGCATGGGCCTCTCACAGAACCGAACGTGCGGGTCATCGCATTCGGCTCCTCCAGCG
>NZ_LYPB01000041.1 GCF_001653565.1 Paenibacillus oryzisoli | reverse complement strand
GGCACGCCGCCAGCGTTCGTCCTGAGCCAGGATCAAACTCTCCATAATAGTGGACGATTGCTCGTCCTATTTGAAAAAGCTTAATTGCTCATTTGAAGCTAGCGAGATTTTGCAATCTCTTTTATAGTCGATTACTCGACTGTACTTACTCACTCGTTGTTCAGTTTTCAAAGATCAATTTCTTTCATGTTACTTCGTCATCCGTTTAGCGGCGACTTTTTAAATATATCACAGTTACACCAGACATTGCAAGTCTTTTTTTGAAGATATTTTTGTAACCTCTTCTATAATAAGACTCACTCGCTTTTGTTTCGAAGTGACGAGTTATAAAATAACACAGGTGGAGAGGGTAAGTCAAGCACTTACCCCCTATTTTTTCTGAGCTTGGTAATTACGGTTTCTGGCGTACTTTGATATTTCCTTTGGTGTCGCTAAGCGAGCATACATCCTGAAGATGACCTTGTATCTGGATTCTATAGCTCCCTTTATCTCTTGATCAATTCTCTTATCATTGAGATCGAATAGCATTTCGTCTAATTCTTTACGCAGTACATAATCTAATTCTCTGCATTCTCTCTCATTGAACAAAAATCCGAGCATACATCCATCCAAACCCCTCTCGACTGTAGAGATTCATGGCACTAACAATTTAGTTAGACGTGGAGAGTTGAGCCAATTATGCCCCTCTTCTTTTACGCCTTATTGTTATGCTCAGATTTTGCCAATTTTATGACAGGGGATTGAAAATATTTTACAAATGCACCAACCAGTAGGTAAGTGTACTTTCAATAATAGCTGCAATCAAAAGAAGAACAACAATTGCAACGGTGAGCGGTTTAGTTAATTGAAATATTCGAGCCAATTCCGTTCGAGCACTTCTTTTCTCTGCTGGCACGAGTAGCTGTATGGCCATTTTCCAGACTAGCATTCCTAACTTTAATCCATATGCACACGCAAGTAATATTACAGGAATCTCAATGATACCATGCGGCAATATCCCTTTAAGAACGATGGATAATGTACTTTCATGTGTCTGTAAGGAAAGCACATACCCTAGGATCATTCCATTGGCGATTAACATAAAGAGCGGTAAAACACCTAGTAATATCCCACAGAAAACGATAAGAACTGATTTAATTGCATTGTTTAAAAAGATAAAGATGAATAGCCAAACCTGTGGATTGTCCTTCGCGTTTATCGTTTTAATCATGGGTTGAAGCCCTTTCAATTGTTCCTCCAAGAAATGCGAAAATTGCTCGGAATTTGCCCAACCCATATACAAGCTAAATCCAAATACAAGAACAACAACAATAAAGTAATGCTTCATTTCTTTAAAATGTCTTAGCAGTGCCGAAAAATTCATTTGTAATTCCTCCAATTTCGGAAGCATAAGTACCCTGTGTACGAGCATACATTATTTACTAAAGGTTATACAAGCTATCCATGGCTTGACATAAAGGAGGTACAAGCTGTTTATGAACTACTTTTTTGTAATCAACGCACGCAAATTCAAACAATATTTATTCATTGCTCTTGCCATCATCTTCTCCGCGGCCATTGTATATTCCGAACAAAGTAATGTATCCGTCTTTATGAACTCCGAGCCTTCAGCTATCTACAGCGTACAGACCGAAAAGAAGGTTATCGCCCTTACCTTTGATATTTCATGGGGGGATACTCGAGCGGAACCGATCTTGAAAATCCTAAAGGACAACGGTGTTAAGGATGCGACTTTCTTCTTATCATCGCCTTGGAGTAAGAGCCATCCCGATATTGTCTCACATATCAAAAGCTATGGATTCGAAATCGGTAGCCACGGCAACAAATTTGACAACTACAGCGATCTGAGTGATGAGGAAATCCGTAACGAAATCTCTACTGCACATGGCATTTTGACGGAACTAATCGGTAAAGAACCTAACCTCATTCGTCTGCCTAACGGCGATTTCGACAAACGCGTGTTACGTATTGCTGATGATCTAGGCTATTCAGTCATTCAATGGGATACAGACTCTCAAGATTGGCTGAACAAAGGCGTCGACACCATCGTAAACCGTGTAGTAAGTAAAGCACATCCTGGTGATATCGTCCTTCTTCATGCGAGCGACTCCTCCCAACAAACACACGAGGCCTTGCCTTCCATCATCCAACAACTACGAACAAAGGGCTATCAGTTTGTAAGCGTGAGTGAGCTCATCAAGCAAACTCAGGTTGAGACAACTCCCGTCGAAGATCAGGCTATGAAACAAATTCATTAGTACCCATGAATAGATTTGAAAAAAGAGCTAATCTAATTAGCTCTTTTTGTTATCCAATATTTTATGTAAGGTAAGAATCTGCCATGCATTACAAACGAATAATGGTGCCAACATAAACAAACTAGATGCTGAGTTATCCAATTTTAACGCTGGTACAGCCTCAAGCACAGTTACTGCCGTCATGAAGAATAAAGTTGGAATAAATGCATTCCGATTCGTCATTTTCACTTTCCAATAGCTTACTGCTAAAGAAATTATAAGTACACAAGTCGGCAAGATGAAATATCCAAGCAGCGATTCAGAGGTGTTGAAATTCGTCTTTCTCAAGTACACAAGGTCGAACAATACAACAATAACAACAGCAAGCTGCAGCAGATCCCACACTGTTTTGGAACGTATGATACCTACCGCAATAAATCTTACGATTAAATATGCGAAGAAGCCCATTTGACTCAACACGCTTATCGTAGCTCCACCAAGAATCATATTAACCAAATTAAAACCAACCGCCGATAAGCCCATTACAGAAAATTCTTTGTCTGAAAATTGAAGGATAAGTCCAACCCCTGTTGAAACTACAATTCCTAATACTAGTGTTGTCCAGAATAAGTGAAACCATTTACGTAATGTCACGTTTAATTACCTCCACACATCAACTCTAATTGTTAATTGTACCAACCTTTGCGATAAAAAGCCAATATTGTCCCCTTATATTCTGACCCTAACCACACATACTAAGACCATTAAAGTTCAGGGAAGGGAGCATGTAGTTATGTTAAAAACAAGACTTAGAAAGCTTCAAGTCCTACCGGCAATATCATTGGCTTTTCTTCTCGCTTCTTGTGGTACAGATAACTCTTCTCAAGGTCAATCACAAGCCAACACGTACAAAGAACAAAAGACAATGATTCTCGATATTCTCAAATCCGATGACGGTAAGAAGGCGATAAGCGCTGCAAACCGCAGTATCATGAATGGGGATGTAGGGGCTAACAGCATTGCTGGCCAATCTCAGATCAAGCTGCTATCAGCCAATGAATCCCTCCAACTTCAAATGGCTGTCAAAGATGTGCTGACCGCTAAGGAAAATAATATGTTTTTAACAGATATGATGAAGGATCCTAAGTTTGCTGGCGACTTTGCTACCGCGATTCAGAAAGAAACCAAGCAGATGTTCAAGGAATTACTCAAAGACCCTACTTACCAGAAATCCCTAATTGATGTTATGAAAAATCCTGATTACGAGAAAATGGTTCTTGATGTCATGAAAACAGCACCCTACCGCCAACAAATGATGACTGTGATGGAAGAATCCATCCAAAGCCCACTTTTCAGGGCACAAATGGTCGAATTACTTAAGTCTGCTATCGCGCAACAAAGCAAGCCTGAACAAATGCCCTCCGCAAAGAGCACAGAAAAAAGTGCAGATAAAGCCAAAGAAGGAGATAAAAAAGACGAAGGCGGGGATGAAAAGCAGAAGGAAGAGTCTTCAGGGGACTCCGAGAAACAGGGTGAAGAAAAGAAAGACGGAGGTTCTGATTCTTAAACAAAGAAAGAAAAGGAAGAGTTGGCAGGTTCTCACTGCTTCCTCTTCCTTTTTGCACTATTTATCTAGCTTAGCAATCATCCGATCGGCTATTTCCAAGTAGATTTGCCCTGCTTTGGATTCTGCCTTATATACGGATGGCGAGTAATCCTTTTCAGATATATGATTATCTGGAGCTCCTAATGGAATTTGTGCTAACAGCTCACTATGAAGATCTTCAGCAAGCTTTGCTCCTCCACCTCTACCAAAAATGTGCTCAACGCTGCCATCTTTACTCTCATAGTAGGACATATTCTCAACAATGCCCAAAATTTCATGATTCGTTTGAATGGCCATCGCCCCCGCTCTAGCAGCTACAAATGCCGCAGTAGCATGTGGAGTCGTAACAATGATCTCTTTACTTTGCGGAATGAGCTGATGCACATCTAATGCGACATCCCCCGTACCTGGAGGAAGATCCAAGAGGATATATTCCACATCTCCCCAATTTACTTCATTGAAGAAATTGCGCAACATTTTGCCTAACATCGGTCCACGCCATACAACAGGTGCATTGTCCTGGACAAAGAAGCCCATTGATATCACTTTAACCCCGAATTTTTCAACAGGCATAATTACGTTTTCTACAAGTTGCGGCTGTTCTTCAATCCCCATCATATCTGGAATACTGAATCCATATATATCCGCATCAATAATCCCTACCTTTTTCCCCTTACGAGCCAGAGCGACCGCTAGATTAACTGTAACCGTTGATTTACCAACCCCACCCTTACCGCTAGCTACTGCAATAAACTCAACTGTAGAGGATTGTCCAAGAATCGGTTGCTGAATTGGAGGTTGAACAGGCTTCTGGGGATTTGTATCCGACGATTGTGAAGTACCATCCAAACGACTCCGTTCAAGGTCCGTCATCAATCTAAATCGGATATGAACTTGAGTTACCCCTATATTAGCTAAAGATTGTTGAATGAATGCTTTGGCTTGTTCTTTATATCCTTCATCCTCGGTTACCACGAGCAAGCTTAAGGATACAGCATCTTCTTTCACCATTACATCACGGATTAAATTTAATTCCACGACACTTTTGTTAAACTGAGGATCTATTAGCTTATTCAACGCTTCTAGAATTTGATCTTTATGTACCATTGCCACATCACACCTTTATTGGGACATTGTATTAGCGGCTTTTATTATAACACATTATGAAGCAGAACCCACTTTTTCACCTGCATAATATCTCAAAATCCCTTGATACACCGAAGCAGCCAGCATCTTCTGATAATTCTCATCCGCTAATAACTTAGCCTCTTCTGGGTTGGATAGAAAACCTACCTCAACAAGCGCACTTGGAATTTTGAGCGTTTTCAACAGGTATACTGTCTTATCCGCCGGTTTAGCGACACGATCCGTATTTTCTAGATTCCGCTTAAGCTCCGATTGAATAAGTGCCGCTAGATTAGGATTATCAGGGTTATTTAAATAATAGAACGTTTGTGCGCCTCTCCATTTATCAGACGGAATGCTGTTCAAATGTATGCTTAAAAACATATCGGCTTTATTTTTTTCAATCAAACCCGCACGGTTATGTAGATCTTGGGTCTTACGTTTGCTATAACCTTTAGTGCCTGACTCTGCTAAATCCGTATCCGTTTCTCTTGTCAATACTACAATCGCCCCAGCCTGTTGTAAGTAATCACGCAACCGCAAAGTAATAGCTAAATTGATATCCTTTTCAATGATACCATCCTTGCTCTCCGCTCCGCCATCAGGCCCCCCATGACCGGCATCTAGCGCAATTGTCTTACCCGATAAAGGTAGCGTCCAGTCCGACCAAGTCTTCGTTGCAGGGAGCTCGTACGCATAAATAAAGACAACCAATGCAACCAGCATCGCTGAAAGCAATAACTTCAGACTACTGTGAAAGGTCAGCCATACCACCAACCTTTTCTTTCTTTTGCGCATAAAAAATCCACCTCTGTTCCCATATAGACTCTGTAACATCTATATGGGACAGGGTGGACTTATATACCAGGCTTTCAAGTTTACTTGTGCAAACCACACTCTGTTTTCTCAATAGTCGCCCAACGTCCGGCACGTGGATCTTCTCCTTCAGCGACTTGACGAGTGCAGTGTGAACATCCGATACTTGGATAGTTACGATCATGCAATGGATTGTAAATAACATCATTGTCGCGAATGTATTGCCATACGTCTTCTGATGTCCAATTAGCCAAAGGATTGAATTTGATCAAGCCAAATTTCACATCATATTCCACTTTCTTAGCATTTGCACGTGTAGGTGCTTGATCGCGGCGAATACCCGTAATCCAGGCATCGTAGTTTCCAAGAATATCTGTAAGTGGATCTACTTTACGAATATTGCAGCATTGGTTCGCATCACTTTTCCAAAGCTCATCCCCAAATTTATCAGCCTGCTCATCCAGCGTAAGTTTTGGTAGTACTTGAATGAACTTCATACCATAGTGTTGCTCAAGTCTTTCTTTTGTTTCATACGTTTCGTCAAAATGTACATTTGTATCTAAGTAAAAAATATCAACGTTAGGATTAACTTTTTGGAGCATATCAACCAACACGACATCTTCAGCTCCAAAACTACAAGCTAGGGTCAAACTTCCGAACGTCTCTACTGCAAGTTGCAATAAGGCTTCAGGCGATTGATTCTCGAATTCTTCCGCAGCTTTCGTTACAAATGCTTCTTTCTCAAATAGATTCATCGTCCGATTCCTCCAATAGTCGATAATCCCGACTGATATTGTATGATTTATACTTATTATATCTGACTTCCGCAAGGTGTCAATGACTTTTTATCATTTTGGTATTAACTTTCTATCGCTCTATACTGATATATGCTGTTCGATACATTATGTCCATATAATAAAAGAAAACCTTTCCAGCCAAAGGCGGAAAAGGTTTTCTTGCGTGCCATAGGCACCATATCTTAACGTTTGGAGAATTGAGGAGCACGACGTGCTGCTTTCAATCCGTATTTTTTACGCTCTTTCATACGGGAATCACGTGTTAGGAATCCAGCTTTTTTCAAGGATCCACGGTATTCCGGATCAGCTTTCAACAATGCACGGGAGATACCGTGACGAATTGCGCCTGCTTGTCCGCTGATTCCGCCACCATTTGCAAGAACTAGAACATCGTATTGACCGATTGTTTCAGTTAGAGCAAGTGGTTGTTTAACGATTAGCTTCAATGTTTCTAGACCAAAATACTCATCTAGATCACGTTTGTTGATGATGATGCGTCCTTCGCCCGGTACTAAGCGCACACGCGCTACCGAATGCTTACGACGACCCGTTCCATAATATTGAACTTGTGCCACGAAACGTTCCTCCTTATATTAACCGCGAAGATTCCAAACTTCTGGTTGTTGTGCTGTGTGCGGGTGCTCTGCTCCACCGTAGACTTTAAGCTTAGTTTTCAAGCTGTCGCCAAGACGGTTCTTAGGAAGCATACCATGAACTGCGAACTCAATCATACGATCAGGCTTGCTGTTAAGCAAGTCTTGAGCGGAAGTCACTTTCAAACCACCTTGGTACAAAGAGTGACGGTAGTACATTTTGTTTTGCATTTTCTTACCAGTAAGCTTAATTTGGGAAGCATTGATAACAACAACGAAATCACCAGTATCTACGTGTGGAGTGAACTCCGGTTTGTGCTTACCGCGGATAATGCTAGCAACTTCACTTGCAAGACGGCCAAGTGTTTGGCCTGCAGCGTCAACAATGTACCATTTACGCTCTACTTCATTTGGCTTAGCCATATATGTGGTGCGCATGCTTAATCCTCCTAAAAATATATCTGAAATACATAAGTTATAGTTGTCATTTATTCATATGCGATGGATAGCTATGGCCATTTGTGATCAGGGGCTGTGGGGTAGCCGATCGCCAAACGCCAATTTATATTTTACACGATAAAGTCTCAATAATCAAGTAGTGATGATAACTTTTTAATAGTCGACTTTCCACAAGGTCAATCCCATGGCTTCAGCAGTAGGCCCAGCTTGAGAGCGATCTCTGGCCTCGAGAACACGCTGCATATCGCTAGGTGGTCTCTTACCCTCACCGATCTGAATTAACGTCCCTACGATGATCCTGACCATGTTATAAAGAAAACCATTGCCCGTTATGATTAACCGGATACGTTCTACTTTACCTGTCGCCAGCAACTCATCCGATTCCGTCTCCATACGTACCTCATATAAGGTCCTCACTTTGATTTCCTTATCCGTTCTCACTGTGCAAAACGAAGTAAAATCATGCTCACCTAGCAAGCAAGGGAGCGCCTCTCTCATGGCTTCCACATTTAAATACGTGGGGTGATGATACTCGAAGTTGCGGTGAAAGACATCAGGGAAGCGCGCCGATCGAATTGTATAACAATAGGTTTTACGTTTCGCGGCTTTGCGAGCGTGAAAAGTAGGGAGAACTTCTTCGGCAGTATGTGCGACGATGTCCCTGGGTAGTCTAGCATTTAGAGCTAAACACCAACGTTCTACTGGAATCTTAGAACTCGTAGTAAAATTAATAACCTGTGCTTTCGCGTGAACACCAGCATCTGTACGCCCTGAAGATATGACTTTCACTGTCTCACCTGTCAACAAGAAAACGGCCTGCTCTAAACGGTATTGTACCGTGTCGGACCTAGGCTGTATCTGAAAGCCAGAATACGATGACCCATCATAACTTATGGTAAAACGTAGATTTCTCAAGGCATGTTCCTCCATGAGTCATCCTTCCTACCTAGCTTGAGGTGCTATTCACCCCAATCCACTAGAATGCGATCCAAGACTGCAAAAAAAGGGCTTCACCAGAATCTAAGTAGATTCCGTCCACCCTTTCCCATCCGTCTTCTATGCGCGATCTACTAGCTCTAGGTAAACCATTGGTGCTGCGTCACCGCGGCGTGGTCCCAGTTTAAGGATACGTGTGTATCCGCCTGGACGCTCGGAGTAACGAGTAGCCAAATCAGAGAATAGTTTTTGAATCGCATCTTGATTTTCGTTGGCAGCTTCTCTGCGAACAAAAGCAGCAACCTGACGGCGTGCGTGAAGATCTCCGCGTTTCGCAAGAGTAATTAACTTCTCAGCGATTGAACGAATCTCTTTAGCTTTTGCTTCTGTTGTTTGAATGCGCTCATGTATGAACAGATCCGTTACCAGATCACGAAATAATGCTTTACGATTACTGGAATCGCGGTTCAATTTTCTGTAGTTCATTGAGTTAACCTCCTTCTGACAAGACTATTCCTCAGTACGTAGACCTAAACCCAGCTCTTCGAGCTTCTCTTGAACTTCTTCAAGTGATTTGCGACCTAAGTTCCGAACTTTCATCATGTCTTCTTCTGTTTTGGTAATCAGCTCTTGTACGGTATTAATCCCAGCACGTTTGAGACAGTTGTAAGAGCGAACGGAAAGATCTAGTTCTTCGATCGTCATCTCAAGAACTTTTTCTTTCTTATCTTCTTCTTTTTCAACCATAATCTCAGCGTCTTTTGCTTCGTCCGTCAAACCAACGAACAAGAGCAAATGTTCTGTTAAGATTTTCGCGCCCAAGCTTACTGCTTCTTCTGGACGAATACTTCCATCGGTCCACACTTCGAGAGTCAACTTATCATAGTTAGTCACTTGACCGACGCGAGTATTCTCAATTGCGTAGTTTACCCGAGTAATAGGCGTGTAGATTGAATCAATTGGAATAACACCAATTGGTTGTTCTTCATGCTTATTTTTGTCTGACTGGACGTAACCGCGCCCTCTGCCCGCATGAATCCTCATGTGAAGACGTGCATCTGGAGACAAGGTAGCGATGTGTAAATCCGGGTTAAGGATTTCCACGTCACTATCACCACGGATATCAGCCGCAGTAATGTTACCTTCTCCTTCTGCATCAATTTCTAGCACTTTCTCCTCATCGGAGTGAATCTTCAACGACAAACCTTTGAGATTAAGGATAATTTCCGTAACATCCTCAAGCACACCAGGAATCGTTGAAAATTCGTGCAAAACGCCATCGATTTGGACAGAGGTTACTGCTGCCCCCGGTAAGGAGGACAGTAAGATACGACGTAGTGAGTTTCCTAAGGTTGTACCGTAGCCACGCTCCAAAGGCTCAATGATAAATCTACCATAAGCGCCATCTTCACTTAATGCTACAGTTTCTATTTTTGGCTTTTCGATTTCGATCATGAAATGTACCCTCCATTCAATACGTCGGTTCCCTCTGGATACTTCGTTGAAAATTTCATAGTATGCCTATCCTTCAATCCATTATTCACGGATTTGGAATAATTATACTACAAAGTGATCCTGAATTATACGCGACGACGTTTTGGAGGACGGCAGCCATTATGAGGAACCGGCGTCACGTCTTTAATCAGGTTTACTTCAAGACCTGCTGCTTGCAAAGAGCGGATTGCTGCTTCGCGGCCAGCGCCTGGACCTTTAACCATAACTTCAACAGTTTTCAAGCCGTGCTCCATTGCTGCTTTAGCTGCTTTTTCAGCTGCCATTTGTGCTGCGAAAGGAGTGCTTTTACGGGAACCTTTGAATCCAAGGTTTCCTGAACTTGCCCAAGAAATTGCGTTACCATGTGGATCCGTGATCGTTACGATCGTGTTGTTAAATGTTGAACGGATGTGTGCTACACCGCTCTCAATATTTTTCCGGTCACGACGTTTCGTACGGACGACTTTTTTAGGTTTTGCCATTAGCTCTAACCCCCTTTATTATTTCTTCTTATTAGCTACTGTACGACGAGGACCTTTACGTGTACGAGCATTAGTTTTAGTACGTTGACCACGAACAGGAAGACCACGGCGGTGACGAAGACCACGGTAGGATCCGATTTCGATTAGACGTTTGATGTTTAGGGAAATCTCACGACGAAGATCGCCTTCTACTTTAAGGGTTTTGTCAATTACATCACGGATTTTGCTCACTTCATCTTCCGTAAGGTCGCGAACGCGAGTGCTTCCATTGATTCCCGTGGATTCAATGATTTTTTGAGCAGTAGTGTTACCAATACCGAAAATGTAAGTCAACGCAATTATAACTCGTTTGTCACGAGGTAAGTCAACTCCAGCTAAACGTGCCATCTACAGATGCACCTCCTTTTACCCTTGTTTTTGTTTGTGCTTAGGGTTTTCGCAAATAACCATTACATTGCCTTTACGGCGAATAACTTTACATTTCTCACAAATCGGTTTTACAGACGGTCTTACTTTCATTTTAAGCCCTCCTTTTTATCGTAAGCAACCATGTTGCGTTTTCGTTAGAAAACTTGCTTCGTAAGCATACGCCTTGAGAGAGTATTACTTCTAAAGCCGAACATTTATTTGAAACGGTAGGTTATACGGCCTCTCGTCAAATCATAAGGCGATAATTCTACGGTAACCTTATCTCCAGGCAAAATGCGAATAAAATGCATTCTGATCTTTCCTGAAACATGGGCTAGGATTTTATGACCATTTTCCAATTCAACTTTAAACATTGCATTCGGAAGAGGTTCAATCACTGTACCTTCTACTTCAATTACATCTTCTTTGGCCACAGTCATTCTCCTTTCTCTTGTGCTTCAACTTGCATAAGTTCAACGAATTTGGCGATTGCAAAGCGCAATTTCCCATTAGTCACACGACCTGTTTCCCTAATGCTTGACGCTACTTCACTGCTAATCGTTTCTTGTAAATGAAGATGATTCAGGTTCTTCTTCTTCGGTTGATCGAATTTACGATGATCGCCATCGGCAAGCCAGACAAAACGATGATCTTCAATACGAATCACGACCGCATATTCTCCGGGATCTCTACCGCGAAGCACCTTTACGATTTGACCCACTTGCGGAATCATACTATCCACTCAGTTCACCTACGATCTAGGCAAAGTTAGTATTTCATAACCAGCTGCCGTTATGGCAACCGTATGTTCGAAATGAGCACATAAGGTACGATCTGAAGTGACTACGGTCCAATCGTCTTCGAGTGTTTGGACGAATCTTTCGCCAACAACCACCATGGGTTCAATGGCTAAGACCATGCCTGGTTTGAGTCGAGGACCTTTGTCAGGTATACCATAGTTCGGAATTTGTGGTTCTTCGTGAAGATCCGTTCCAATACCATGACCGACATACTCTATAACCACGGAGAAGCCTGCGTCTTCAATACAAGTTTGGATTGCATGCGACAACGTGTAGAGTCTAGCATCCGGTTTAGCTTGTGCAATGCCTCGGTAGAGTGATTCTTCTGTTACAGTCAACAAACGCCGAGCTGTTTCAGAAATTTCACCAACAGGATATGTCCAAGCAGAATCTCCATGATAACCTTTATATTGAGCACCAATATCAATAGAGATAATGTCGCCCTCAACTAGCTTTCTTGGACCAGGAATACCATGAACTAATTCTTCGTTGACTGAAGCACAAATGCTCCCAGGAAAACCATTGTAACCTTTGAAAGATGGAATTGCTCCCTGACTGCGAATGAATTCCTCTGCGATCTGATCAAGTTCTTTCGTTGTAATGTTCGGACGAATCGCCCTTGCCAATAAGCGGTGCGTTTCGGCTACGATACGACCTGCTTCTCGCATTAGGTCTAGTTCAACCTCGGACTTACAAATGATCATTACGCTAGACCTCGTAGCAGTGAGCTAATTTGTTCGGTTACCGCATGAATGTCTTGTTCCCCGTTAACCTCACGCAATAATTCCCTCTTTTGGTAGTAATCCAGAAGCGGAGCCGTTTTGTTGATGTATTCATCCAAACGTGTTCCGACTTTCTCTTCCGTATCATCAGATCGTTGGTACAACTCACCGGAACATTTATCGCATACGCCTTCTTGCTGAGGTGGGTTGAAGATGACATGATACGTAGAACCACAGGATTTACAAATTCTTCGGCCAGTTAGTCGTGCTAACAGATAACTGCGATCAACAGCAAGATTGATTACGACCTCAATCTTCTTACCAAGTGAATCAACGATATCAGACAATGCATCAGCTTGAGCTACCGTTCTAGGAAACCCATCTAACAAAAATCCTTTATCGCAATCCGGCTGAGCAAGACGCTCTCTCACAATACCATTCGTAATTTCATCAGGAACAAGAAGCCCTTTATCTACATATCCCTTAGCTTCGATACCCATTGGAGTACCTTGGCTCATGGCTGCGCGAAATGCATCGCCAGTTGAAATATGCGGAATTTGAAACTCCGAAACGATTTTCTCTGCTTGCGTACCTTTGCCTGCACCAGGAGGCCCCATAAATATTACGTTCACAATTAAAACCTCCCCATCGCACTCGGCATTACGAACAGCACAATAGGTGCCGATGTCGCAGAACTTGCCCCATCAGTACCTATTAGCTATTTATTGATGAACCCTTTGTAATGACGCTTAATCAATTGGCTCTCGATTTGCTTCATTGTCTCAAGACCAACGCCTACTACGATAAGCAAAGATGTACCACCTATTTGAACCGAGCTAGGCAATCCGGCAAGTCCTCCAAATAACATAGGAAGAATCGAAATTGCGGAAAGGAACAAAGCTCCAGAAAGAGTAATTCTAGTCATTACGCGAGTCAGATAAGTCGAAGTCGTTTTACCTGGTCTAATACCTGGTATGTATCCGCCATTCTTCTTCATCTGATCAGCCATTTGAACTGGATTAATTTGTACGAAGGTGTAGAAGTAGGTGAAACCGATAATCAGCAGTACATACAGTACAATCGCTAATGGTGCAGTTTGGTTAATACTCAAGTTGTTAATAATCCATTCTGCGACTACATTTCCTCTCCAGTAACTTGCAATGGTTGGAGGAAACATCAAAAGTGATAATGCGAAGATTACAGGGATAACACCAGCAGCATTCACTTTAAGTGGAATGTGTGTTGTTTGCCCACCATACATTTTACGACCAACTACTCGCTTCGCATATTGTACAGGTATCTTACGAACACCTTGTTGTACAAATATAACGCCAGCAATAATCAGGATAACAACTAAAGCAATAATGATTAGTTTCACAATGTTCAGGAACAGGGCTCCATCGGTTGCAAAAAGCGTTTTGTAGATTTGTTGTATGCTTGTTGGAATCGCTGAAACGATACCAGCAAAGATGATAATGGAAATACCGTTACCAATACCGTATTCCGTGATTTGCTCACCTAGCCACATCAAGAAAGCTGTACCAGCTGTCAACACGATAGCGATTAGTGCGAAAGTTGTAAACCCAGCATCAATAACCAAACCACTGTATAGGCGGTTAAAGCCAATTGATAAACCGAAAGCTTGAATCAACCCTAGAACGATCGTACCGTAACGAGTCACCTGCGTCATTTTCTTTCTTCCTACATCTCCTTCTTTTGCCCATTGCGCGAAGCGCGGGATAACATCCATGGACAAAAGCTGAACAATGATCGAAGCCGTGATATAAGGCATAATTCCCATCGCGAAGATGGAGAATTGGAAGAGCGCACCGCCGGAGAACGTGTTAAGCAAACCAAAGACATCGCTCTGATTCGCTTGATCTTGAAGTTTCAGAACATCTGTATTAATGTTTGGAACCGGAATAAAGGCACCCAAACGGTAGACGATTAGCAAGATTAGCGTGAAGAGAATCCTTCTGCGTAAATCTTCTACTTTGAAGATGTTGGCTATGGTATTGAACATTAAATCACCTCGGTTTGACCGCCGGCAGCTTGGATTTTCTCAATCGCTGATTGAGAGAACTTGTTCGCTTTAACGGTTAATTTTACTGTGATTTCACCGTTTCCTAAAATCTTAATGCCGTCTTTAGGAGCTTTAACAATACCAGTCTCCATTAATACTTCTGGAGTAACTTCAGTACCAGCTGCGAAACTGTTCAAGTCTTCAAGATTAACGATCGCGTACTCCGTACGGAAACGGTTCGTAAATCCGCGCTTAGGTAAACGACGGTACAATGGGTTTTGTCCACCCTCGAAACCAGGACGAACGCCTCCACCGGAACGTGCGTTTTGACCTTTATGTCCGCGAGTTGATGTTTTACCCATACCACTACTTGTTCCACGTCCAACACGCTTAGGTGATTTACGAGCGCCAGTAGCAGAACTTAGCTCATGTAACTTCATCGTTGTACACCTCCTCTAGATCTTAAATTCATATTTCTATGCTTCAATTTCTTTAACTTCTACCAAATGGCTTACTTGGTTAACCATACCTCTGATTGCAGCATTATCTTGGTGAAGAACAGTTTGGTTAATCTTGCGAAGACCAAGTGTTTTCACAGTAACGCGTTGCGTTTCAGGGCGGCCGATCAAGCTGCGTTTTAGGGTAACTTGTAATTGTTTAGCCATGTATACCCCTCCTAACCTAATAGCTCTTGAACAGATTTACCGCGAAGCTTTGCAACTTCTTCCGCTTTTTTCAAGCGGCTTAAGCCTTCAAGCGTTGCGTTAACCATGTTCATGGAGTTCGATGAACCTAGGGATTTTGTCAAGATATCGCCTACACCAGCAAGTTCAAGTACTGCACGAACTGGTCCACCTGCGATAACTCCTGTACCTTGGGATGCTGGTTTCAATAGAACGCGCCCCGCGCCAAATTTACCAGTAACAAGGTGAGGAATCGAAGTGCCTACGATAGGAACATGAATCAAGTTCTTTTTCGCATCTTCAATGCCTTTACGGATTGCATCTGGAACTTCGGAAGCTTTACCGATTCCTGCACCAACCCAGCCATTGCCATCGCCAACGACAACAAGTGCACTGAAGCTGAAACGACGTCCGCCTTTTACTACTTTAGCTACGCGATTAATATTTACGACTTTTTCTGTTAGCTCTAAAGTATTAGGATCTACACGCAAGTCTTTTACCTCCTTATTAATGTATTTCTAGAATTCAAGTCCAGCTTCACGAGCTGCATCAGCCAATGCTTGAACACGTCCATGATAAAGGTATCCACCGCGGTCAAAAACCACTTGAACTACACCTTTTTCTTTCGCACGTGCCGCAATCAATGCGCCAACTTTACGAGCAGCTTCAACGTTTCCACCGTTACCTACTTCACTTTTAAGCTCTTTATCTTGTGTTGATGCTGCAACGATAGTTGCACCAGTTGTATCATCGATAAGTTGAGCATACATATGTTTGGAAGAACGGAAGATGTTCAAACGTGGGCGAAGAGTTGTTCCTTCGATTTTCTTACGAACACGAAGGTGTCTTTTCAGACGAGCTTTATTTTTATCGCTTTTAGTAATCATCTATACTTACACTCCTTTCATCATCTTATGATGCGAGGCTTATGCTTACGTAGCAAGTTTTCATAAGAAAACTCTTAGCTATTACCCGCGATCTTTCGATCTTATTTCTTCTTACCAGCTTTACCTTCTTTACGAAGAATACGTTCGCCTTCATACTTGATACCTTTACCTTTATACGGCTCTGGTTCACGTACGGAACGAACTTTCGCTGCCATTGCGCCAACTAGCTCTTTATCAATACCTTTAACGATGATTTTGGTGTTCGTAGGAACATCAAACTCAATACCGTTCTCAGGATTGATCTCAACTGGATGGGAGTACCCAACGTTAAGAACTAATTTGTCACCGCTTTTGTTTGCACGGTAACCAACGCCTACTAGATCCAACGATTTCGTGAACCCTTCCGTAACACCACTTACCATGTTGGCAACAACACTACGTGTTGTACCATGCAGGGAACGGTGGAGTTTGTTATCGGAAGGACGCTCAACGGAAATCTCGTTTTCTAGAACGTTAACTTTCATATCAGTATGAAGTACACGGGAAAGGGAACCTTTAGGTCCACTAATCGTGATTTGAGTATTGTCTAGTGTTACATTTACACCACTTGGAATGGTGATTGGTTTACGACCAATACGAGACATGTTTGCACCTCCATTCAATTACAATTGTATTACCAAACGTAGCAGATAACCTCTCCGCCAGCTTTGGATTGACGAGCATCTTTATCCGTCATAACTCCTTGAGACGTGGAGATGATGGCAATCCCTAAACCGCCCAGAACACGAGGGACTTCTTGTGATTTTGTATAAACGCGTAGACCTGGTTTCGAAATTCTTTTCAAACCAGAGATAACACGCTCATTGTTTGAACCATATTTCAGGAACAAACGAATGATACCTTGTTTGCTATCTTGAACGTACTCAGCATCACGGATAAATCCTTCTTTTTTAAGGATTTCAGCGATTTCCCTCTTCACTTTTGAAGCTGGGATTTCAACTGTCTCATGACGTACGATATTCGCATTACGAATGCGTGTTAGCATATCTGCAATTGGATCTGACATGACCATTTTGTGTAAACCTCCTTCCCGAAAATAGGGTGATTACCAGCTTGCTTTTTTCACGCCTGGAATCTGACCCAAGTGTGCTAATTCGCGGAAACAAATCCGACAAATTTTGAACTTGCGAAGCACTGAATGCGGACGTCCGCAGCGCTCACAACGTGTGTATGCTTGCACTTTAAACTTCGGGGTACGTTGTTGCTTGACTTTCATCGAAGTTTTTGCCACTTAATATAACACCTCCTGATAGGTACGACTGGTAACCTATTTTACGAAAGGCGCTCCGAGTTGTGTTAAAAGCTCGCGAGCTTCCTCATCGGACTTAGCCGTCGTTACGATAACAATATCCATACCACGAACTTTATCGATTTTATCATACTCAATTTCAGGGAAAATGAGTTGTTCTTTCAAACCAAGTGTGTAGTTACCGCGACCATCAAATGCTTTGTTGGAAATACCGCGGAAGTCACGTACACGTGGGAGTGATACGTTAAATAATTTGTCCAAGAAGTGGTACATGCGTTCGCCGCGAAGAGTTACTTTCGCACCAATCGGCATATTTTCGCGAAGTTTGAAACCTGCGATCGCTTTTTTGGATTTAGTTACAACTGGTTTTTGACCAGAGATTTTTTGAAGATCTTCTACTGCAGTATCAAGTACTTTGGAGTTTGATACAGCTTCACCAACACCCATGTTGATAACAACTTTCTCAATTTTCGGTACTTGCATAACTGTCGTGTAGTTGAACTTTTGAATTAAAGCTGGTGTAATCTCGTTCAAGTAACGATCTTTCAATCTTACTGTCATGACTTAGTTTCCTCCTTTCCTTACATGTGTGTATTAGTCAATAACTTCGCCGGATTTTTTCGCGATACGAACTTTCGTTCCGTTATCTAATACTTTGTATCCTACGCGAGTAGGTTTGCCGCTCTTAGGATCAATCAGCATCACGTTAGAAACGTGGATAGCAGCTTCTTGATTCAAGATACCGCCTTGTGGGTTAAGTTGGGATGGTTTCGCATGTTTCTTAACCATATTTACACCTTCAACAAGAACACGATTTTGACGTGGGTAAGCAGCGATAACGCGGCCTTTCTTACCTTTGTCTTTGCCAGTGATAACGAAAACAGTATCGTCTTTTTTCACGTGCAATTTATTGTTATGAGACTCAAGTCTCTTTTTAAGTCTTGGCATTAGCTTCTACACCTCCTGGGGTTCTCCGGATCGGAAAACAACATCGTAACACGTCTTAGATAACTTCTGGAGCCAAGGATACGATCTTCATGAAGTCTCTATCGCGAAGTTCGCGAGCAACTGGTCCGAAGATACGAGTACCACGTGGGCTCTTATCTTCTTTCACGATAACAGCTGCATTTTCATCAAATGAGATATATGAACCGTCTTTACGGCGAGCACCGCTCTTCGTACGAACGATAACTGCTTTAACAACGTCACCTTTTTTGACAACGCCACCTGGTGTTGCTTCTTTTACTGAACATACGATCAAATCACCGATGTGACCAACGCGACGACCAGTACCACCCAAAACGCGGATACACATTAATTGTTTCGCACCTGAGTTGTCAGCGACAGCCAAACGAGTAAATGGTTGAATCATCGTATTCCCTCCTTTCGGGGTTCATATCTAGAATATTAGATAACAACTGCCACTTCAAGAATTTCAACCAGTCTCCAACTTTTATCTTTGGACAACGGTCTAGTTTCACTGATTTTCACAGTGTCACCAATCTTAGCTTGGTTGTTTTCGTCATGCGCTTTAAACTTTTTCGTATGTTTGATTCTCTTGTGATAGAGTTCATGTTTTTTGTAAGTTTCTACAGCAACAACAATGGTTTTATCCATTTTATCGCTGACAACTTTACCGATCAGAACTTTACGATCGTTACGTTCAGCCATCTAAGGAACACTCCCTTCTAGATTTGGTTACCCAATACCCAGTTCTCTTTCACGCAAAATAGTCTTGGCACGAGCGATCTCTTTACGCAAATCACGAATTTGAGTCGGGTTGTCCAATTGACCAGTAGCTAATTGAAAACGGAGGTTAAAGAGTTCTTCTTTAAAACCATTAACTTTTTGCTCGATTTCAGCAGTGGTTAAGTTCCGGAATTCACTACCCTTCATTTGCTTCACCGCCTACTTCTTCTCTTTTCACGAACTTCGTTTTGATTGGAAGCTTGTGAGCTGCAAGACGCATTGCTTCGCGAGCAACCTCTTCGCTTACACCAGCAAGTTCAAACAAAATTTTGCCCGGTTTTACAACGGAAACCCATTTTTCCACGCTACCTTTACCACTACCCATACGGACTTCAAGCGGTTTTTGTGTAACTGGTTTAGCTGGGAAGATTTTAATCCAAACTTTACCGCCACGTTTGATGTAACGTGTCATGGCAATACGAGCTGCCTCGATTTGACGGTTGGTTACCCATGCCGGCTCTGTCGCTTGCAATCCGAATTCGCCAAAAGCAACTTCCGTACCGCCTTTAGCGCGACCTTTCATGCTACCGCGGTGTTCTTTGCGGTGTTTTACACGTTTAGGTACTAACATGATTTAATTTCCTCCTTCCGGCTGAGCCTTTTTCTTAGCTGTCGGAAGCACTTCTCCACGATAAATCCATACTTTTACACCAATACGTCCATAAGTAGTAGCTGCTTCAGCTGTACCATAGTCAATATCCGCACGAAGTGTATGAAGTGGAACAGTTCCTTCGCTATATCCTTCCGTACGAGCAATCTCGGCACCGCCAAGACGTCCGCTAGTTGCAACTTTAATACCTTTTGCTCCGGATCTCATTGTTCTTTGCATAGCTTGCTTCATCGCACGACGGAAAGAAACACGACGCTCCAATTGAAGTGCAACAGCTTCAGCTACTAGGATAGCATCAAGATCTGGGTGTTTGATTTCAGAAATGTTGATATGAACTTTTTTGTTCGACATAGCTGCGATGTAGTTACGAATAACTTCAACTTCAGCTCCGCCTTTACCAATAACCATTCCTGGTTTAGCAGTATGAATCGTTACGTTAACACGGTTAGCCGCGCGCTCGATATCGATATGGGAAACTGCAGAATCTTTAAGTTTATTCTTTAAGTATTCGCGAATTTTGACGTCTTCAAGCAGCAGAGTTCCGAAATCTTTTTCTGCAAACCATTTGGACTCCCAATCACGAATGACACCAATTCTAAAACCTATCGGGTGTACTTTCTGACCCACACGTTACCCCTCCTTATTTTTCAGATACCACGATTGTGATGTGGCTGGTACGTTTTTTGATCGCGCTAGCGCGGCCCATTGCACGTTGTTGGAATCTTTTCATTGTTGGCCCTTGATTTACAAAAGTCTCGGAAACAACAAGTTTGTTTGGATCTAATGAATAGTTATGCTCTGCATTGGCAATTGCGGAATTCAATAGTTTCTCCAGAATTGGAGAAGCTGCTTTTGGTGTATGACGCAAAATTGCGATCGCTTCACCTACCGCTTTTCCCCGAATCAAGTCAACAACTAGCTTTGCTTTACGAGGAGCAATCCGAGCGTGGTTCAATATTGCTTTAGCTTGCATGGTAGTACCTCCTCTCGGTTAAAAATGAATTAACGTTTTCCGGTTTTCTTATCGTCATCGTGACCTTTATACGTACGTGTTGGAGCAAATTCACCAAGCTTATGCCCAACCATATCTTCCGTTACATATACTGGCACGTGTTTTCTTCCGTCATAAACTCCGAAAGTGTGACCAACGAATTGCGGGTAAATTGTAGAACGACGGGACCACGTTTTGACAACAACTTTCTTTTCCGCAGTGTTTAAGTCTTCTACTTTTTTCAGTAAGTGACCATCGATAAATGGACCCTTCTTTAAGCTGCGACCCATGGATGTTCCTCCCTTCCTTGAACCTCAAGAGAATATCTATATCCTAGATTACTTCGTACGACGACGTACAATGTATTTATCGGATGCTTTACCTTTTTTACGTGTTTTGAAACCAAGTGTCGGTTTACCCCATGGAGACATAGGTGATTTACGTCCGATTGGTGCACGTCCTTCACCACCACCGTGTGGGTGATCATTCGGGTTCATAACAACCCCACGAACTTGTGGACGATTGCCTTTCCAACGGTTACGTCCTGCTTTACCGATTTTTACTAGTTCGTGATCTTCGTTACCAACAGAACCGATTGTTGCGCGGCAAACTTTAAGTACTTTACGAACTTCACCAGAAGATAAGCGAATTGTTACGTAAGACTCTTCTTTACCAAGCAATTGAGCTTCAGTACCAGCAGCGCGCACTAGTTGTGCACCTTTACCAGGTTTCAACTCAATGTTGTGGATAACTGTACCGACTGGAATGTTTTCCAATGGAAGTGCGTTACCTACTTTGATATCTGCTTGCGGTCCAGAAACGATACGATCATCCACTTTAAGACCTTTAGGAGCGATGATGTATGTTTTTTCGCCATCAGCATAATGAATCAACGCGATGTTTGCGGAACGGTTAGGATCGTACTCAACTGTAGCAACGCGTCCTGGTATTCCATCTTTAGTACGTTTAAAATCGATAATACGGTATTTACGTTTGTGTCCACCACCATGGTGACGAACCGTAATTTTACCTTGGTTATTACGACCAGCATGCTTGAACAAAGGAGCAAGCAATGATTTCTCGGGTGTTGATGTTGTGATTTCTTCAAAAGTAGAAACCGACATCGCACGACGAGCTGGTGAGGTTGGTTTGTATTTTTTAATTGGCACTCTGTTTCCTCCTTACTTTGAGAAATGGATTATACTGTTTCGAAGAATTCCAATTCTTTGCTTTCTGCGCTTAGGGACACGATAGCTTTCTTCCAGATGGAAGTGTAACCAGAGTGTTTGCCATAACGCTTAGGCTTAGCTGGCATTCTGAGTGTGTTTACATTTGTAACTTTCACTTTGAAGATTGCTTCGATAGCTTGTTTAATTTCTGTTTTGTTAGCGCGAAGATCCACTTCGAAAACATACTTTTTATTAGCCATTAGGTCGCTTGTACGCTCAGTGATGATCGGGCGCTTGATAATGTCGCGTGGATTTTTCATTGTGCAAGCACCTCCTCAACTTTCTGTACAGCTTCTTGCGTTAAGATCAATTTGTCATAAAGCATGACATCAAGAACGTTAACTCCATCAGCAGCAACGAATTTCACACCTGGGATGTTACGAGCAGACAAAGCAACATTGGAGTCGTTAGCAACGCCTACAACTAGTACTTTGCGATCTACTTTCAGGTTGTTCAAAATTGCAACGAATTCTTTCGTTTTCGGAGCATTCAATTGAAGTTGATCCAGAACGATCAAGTTGTTATCGATAAGTTTCGAGGACAAAGCGGATTTAATCGCTAAGCGACGAACTTTTCTAGGCAATTTGAAGCCATAGCTACGAGGAGTTGGTCCGAATACGGTACCGCCGCCTTTCCACTGTGGAGCACGAATACTACCTTGACGCGCACGACCTGTACCTTTTTGTTTCCAAGGTTTACGACCACCGCCGCGAACTTCTGAACGACCTTTTGTTTTGTGAGTTCCTTGACGCACAGCTGCTTGTTGTAAAAGAACAGCTTCGTGAATCGCATGAACGTGAGGTTCAATTCCGAAAACAACGTCAGACAGTTCAATTTCTCCTACCTGAGCACCTGTTACATTATATAAAGCTACTTTTGGCATCTGTCTTCCTCCTTTCTTACTTTTTAACAGCAGACTTCACGCTAACGTAGCTGTTTTTAGGACCCGGAATGGAACCTTTAACTAGCAATACATTACGTTCAGCATCTACTTTGATAATTTGAAGATTTTGCAATGTTACTGTTTCGTTACCCATATGTCCTGGCAATTTCTTACCTTTAGGAACGCGGTTTGCTTGAATGGAACCCATCGAACCTGGTCCGCGGTGATAACGTGATCCGTGTGCCATCGGCCCTGTGGATTGGTTATGTCTTTTGATGTTACCTTGGAAACCTTTACCTTTGGAAGTACCCGTTACATCAACGAATTCGCCCTCTGCGAACAGATCTGCTTTCAGTTCTTGACCCACTTCATAGTCACCCAACTGAATGCCACGAATTTCTTTAACGTAGCGCTTAGGCGTTGCCCCTGCTTTTTTCGCATGGCCAAGCTCTGGTTTAATGATACGACTAGCTTTTACATCATCAAAACCGATTTGGATCGACTCATAACCATCGTTATCCACATCTTTCTTTTGCAGTACCACACATGGTCCCGCTTGAATGACAGTTACCGGAACTACATTACCCTCCGGAGTAAACAATTGTGTCATCCCAAGTTTTTTTCCTAAGATACCTTTCATCGTTGACACCTCTTTTCCTTCCATTGTTAACTCTATAGTTGTTTTACAGTTTGATCTCGATGTCAACGCCAGACGGTAAGTCTAGACGCATCAAAGCATCAACTGTTTGTGGTGTTGGATTCACAATATCGATTAGACGCTTATGCGTACGCATTTCGAATTGCTCACGCGAATCCTTGTACTTGTGCACCGCACGAAGAATCGTGATGATTTGCTTCTCTGTCGGAAGCGGAATCGGACCGGATACACCTGCACCGGAACGCTTGGCAGTTTCCACGATTTTCTCAGCTGATTGATCAATAATTCTGTGATCATACGCCTTCAAACGGATACGAATTTTTTGCTTTGCCATTTAAAGTCCCTCCTTCTATCGCCCAATTTAGTATCGGACATACTCCGTGAAAATTCTCCAACAGCCATCCCCATGGCAAAGGGGCCTGGTGTGTCGGCAACCTTTCACATCATCGCAACGTCACAGACCAACGTTTAATATTATATAAAATTATAAAACGAAATGCAAGCGAAATTTTAGGTAAACACACATATTTATTCGCAAGCTATTTTTCCTTCTATATAAGTAAGCATCCGTAGTCGTTTCCTGAATCCGTTCCTACATTATAATAAAAGATTATTAATAAAACTACTGCAATCTGTTTCCATTTGGCATTAGTGATAATGCACTCTACGTTTATAACGATAATTAATGAAACAAAAAAACATCCACCGATAAATCGATGGATGTTCGACCTCTCAAAGAGAGATTACTTTTGAATTGTAGCAACCGCGCCCGCACCAACAGTACGTCCGCCTTCACGAATCGCGAAGCGAGTACCTTCTTCGATTGCGATCGGGTTGATTAGTTCTACAGTAACAGTGATGTTATCACCTGGCATTACCATCTCTGTTCCTTCTGGAAGGTTGATGATACCAGTAACGTCAGTTGTACGGAAGTAGAACTGTGGACGGTAACCAGTGAAGAAAGGCTTGTGACGGCCACCCTCTTCTTTAGTTAGAACGTAGATTTGAGCTGTAAAGTTCGTGTGTGGTTTAACTGAACCTGGCTTAGCAAGTACTTGTCCACGCTCGATGTCTTTACGATCAACACCACGAAGAAGGGCACCGATGTTGTCACCTGCTTGAGCGGAGTCAAGCAATTTACGGAACATCTCTACGCCTGTAACTACGCATTTGCGAGTTTCTTCAGCGATACCAACGATTTCTACTTCTTCTTGTACTTTAACAGTTCCACGCTCTACACGGCCTGTAGCAACTGTACCACGACCAGTGATTGAGAATACATCCTCAACCGGCATAAGGAAAGGTTTGTCAGTTTGACGCTCAGGAGTTGGGATATAAGTATCAACTTGTTCGAACAATTCGATAATTTTATCAGCCCATGCGCCATCTGGGTTTTGAAGAGCTTCACGAGCTGCTCCACGGATGATTGGAGTATCATCGCCTGGGAACTCATATTCGTTAAGAAGGTCGCGAACTTCCATCTCAACCAATTCAAGCAACTCTTCGTCTTCAACCATGTCACATTTGTTAAGGAATACCACGATGTAAGGTACGCCTACTTGACGGGAAAGAAGAATGTGCTCACGTGTTTGTGGCATAGGGCCATCAGCTGCGGATACAACTAGGATAGCGCCGTCCATTTGAGCAGCACCAGTGATCATGTTTTTAACATAGTCAGCATGTCCTGGGCAGTCTACGTGTGCGTAGTGACGGTTAGGAGTTTCGTACTCAACGTGAGCTGTGGAGATTGTGATACCGCGCTCGCGCTCTTCTGGTGCTTTATCGATTTGGTCGAATGCTACTGCAGCTCCACCGTATCTTTTGGACAGTACAGTTGTGATTGCAGCTGTCAAAGTAGTTTTACCATGGTCGACGTGACCGATAGTACCGATGTTAACATGCGGTTTATTACGTTCAAATTTAGCCTTTGCCATTTTAAACGATTCCTCCTTAGAGTAACTAAAATTTTTATATTAAGCGCCTTTGCCTTTTGCAATAATTTCTTCTGCAATGGACTTAGGTACTTCTTCATAATGCGAAAGCTCCATGGAGTAAACGCCACGGCCTTGTGTTCTTGAACGAAGTGTTGTGGAATATCCAAACATCTCGGACAAAGGCACCTTAGCACGAATGACTTGTGCTCCATGACGGCTATCCATACCTTCGATACGTCCACGACGAGAGTTAAGGTCACCCATAACATCGCCCATGTACTCTTCTGGTACAGTAACTTCAACCTTCATGATTGGCTCAAGAAGAACCGGTTTACATTTTTCTTTCGCTGCTTTAAGTGCCATGGAACCCGCGATTTTGAACGCCATTTCATTGGAGTCAACGTCATGGTAAGATCCATCAACAACAGTAGCTTTGATATCCACAAGCGGGAATCCTGCGATTACACCGTTCTTCATGGACTCTTCGATACCAGCTTGAATAGGTGCGATATACTCTCTAGGAATAGATCCGCCCACAACTTTGTTTTCGAAGATGAAACCTGTGCCTGCTTCTTGTGGTTCGAACTCAACCCAACAATGTCCGTATTGACCACGACCACCGGATTGACGAACGAATTTACCTTCAACTTTAGCTGCCGCGCGGAATGTTTCGCGGTAAGCAACTTGTGGTTTACCTACATTGGTTTCAACTTTGAACTCACGAAGCATACGGTCAACTAGGATTTCAAGGTGAAGCTCACCCATACCTGCGATGATCGTTTGTCCAGTTTCTTCGTCTGTGGAAGCACGGAAAGTTGGATCTTCTTCAGCAAGCTTTTGCAATGCGATACCCATTTTATCTTGATCGGCTTTCGTCTTCGGTTCAACAGCAAGCTGGATAACCGGTTCAGGAAAGACCATTCTTTCAAGGATAACTGGATTCTTCTCATCACAAAGTGTATCACCAGTTGTTGTATCTTTCAATCCAACAGCTGCGGCAATATCACCAGCGTATACAATGCTGATCTCTTGACGGCTGTTCGCATGCATTTGCAGAATACGACCAACACGCTCACGTTTTCCTTTTGTCGCGTTAGAGACATAGGAACCGGAGTTCAAGGTACCAGAGTAAACACGGAAGAAAGTAAGACGACCAACGAAAGGATCCGTCATGATTTTAAATGCAAGCGCTGAGAAAGGTTGATCGTCAGCAGACTTACGAACCACTTCGGTACCATCGTCAAGTACACCTTTAATATCAGGTACATCAAGTGGTGAAGGCAGGTAGTTAATAACCGCATCCAACATCAATTGAACACCTTTGTTTCTATAAGAAGACCCTACGATAACTGGGAAGATTTTCACTTCGCAGACACCTTTACGTAGAGCTGCTTTGATCTCATCAACAGAGATTTCTTCGCCCTCGAGGTATTTCATTGTAAGCTCTTCATCAAGCTCAGCAACTTTCTCGATTAGTTCCAAACGAAGCACTGCAACTTGATCTTTAAACTCAGCAGGAATTTCGATTTTCTCGATATCCTTACCAAGATCATCTTTGTACATATAAGCAGTTTCTTCAACTAAGTCGATGATACCTTTGAAATCATTCTCAGCACCGATTGGAAGTTGAATAGCTACTGCATTTGCACCTAGTTTTAAACGCATGGATTCAACTACTTGCAGGAAGTCTGCACCGATGATATCCATTTTGTTTACATAAGCAATACGTGGAACGTTGTATTTATCAGCTTGTCTCCAAACTGTTTCGGATTGAGGCTCAACGCCCTCTTTCGCACTAAATACACCAACTGCTCCATCTAACACACGAAGGGAACGCTCTACCTCAACGGTAAAGTCAACGTGCCCCGGGGTATCGATAATATTGATGCGGTGACCTTCCCATTGCGCAGTTGTAGCAGCGGAAGTAATCGTGATTCCGCGCTCTTGCTCCTGCTCCATCCAGTCCATCGTAGCTGCACCTTCGTGCACCTCTCCGATTTTATGGACTTTACCAGTGTAATACAAAATGCGCTCTGTTGTTGTCGTTTTACCAGCATCGATATGAGCCATGATCCCGATATTACGCGTGTTCTTTAAGGAGAACTCTCTAGCCATAGGTCGTTTTGTCTCCTTTCTCTTAATTATATTATAATTCTACCAGCGGTAGTGAGCAAATGCTTTGTTAGCTTCAGCCATTTTGTGTGTATCTTCACGTTTCTTAACGGAAGAACCAGTGCTATTGCTAGCATCGATAATTTCATAAGCCAATCTTTCTTCCATCGTCTTCTCACCGCGAAGACGGGAATAGTTAACCAACCAACGCAAACCTAATGTCGAACGACGGTCAGGTCTAACTTCGATAGGCACTTGATAGTTAGCTCCACCAACGCGGCGAGCTTTAACTTCTAGTACTGGCATAATGTTTTTGATAGCAGCTTCAAACACTTCCATCGGCTCTTTACCTGTACGATCTTTCACGAGGTTAAAAGCGTTGTATAGAATCGTTTGTGCTACCCCTCTTTTTCCATCAACCATAATACGGTTGATAAGACGAGTAACTAGTTTGCTATTATAAATAGGATCTGGCAATACGTCTCTGCGAGTAACTGGACCTTTACGAGGCATAGTTATCCCCCTTTCTTATAAGAATCATTCCTGATTATTATCTCTTATTTTTTAACTTTCGGACGCTTCGTACCGTATTTGGAACGGGATTGCTTACGGTTATTAACACCGGAAGTATCAAGTGCTCCACGCACGATGTGATAACGTACCCCTGGAAGATCTTTAATTCTACCACCACGGATCAATACAACACTGTGTTCTTGCAGGTTGTGACCGATACCTGGGATATAAGCTGTCACCTCTACGCGGTTCGTTAAACGAACACGAGCGTATTTACGAAGTGCGGAGTTAGGCTTCTTAGGAGTCATAGTACCTACACGCGTGCAGACACCACGTTTTTGAGGAGCGCTCAAATCCGTTGCTTCTCTTTTCAAAGCGTTAAAACCTTTTTGCAAAGCTGGTGATTTGGACTTATCCACCTTCGCTTGACGACCTTTACGTACTAGTTGGTTAATTGTTGGCATATCGCCACCTCCTCCCTACATTCATAACATGATGTGCTACTTGCAAGCCCACAGATCCAGGCGAGTCATAAATGAGCAAAGAGAAAGTCTTTGTTATGGAGAGTCGCCAAAGTCACGAGAACTTATACAATCATCTTCCACTAACAAAAACACCTTAAGCACTTATTCATTTACAACAGCTGCTACCGCAGCTCCAACTTCAATTCCACATGCTTTACCTAGCATCTTCATAGAATCTACGTAGGTTACAGGCACACCCATCTGCGTACAGAGAGCTACCAGATTTATCGTCAATCGCGGATCTGCATCTTTAGAAACAAAAACTTCTATCGCCTTACCTTGCTCGACTGTTTTTGTAACCTTCTTCGTGCCTACACATCTATTCTTCGCCTGTTTGACTATTTCATATGACATTAGGCACCCCCTTCAAAGAAAGGAAAGAATATCGACTTAGGCACACTACGATATATTATCATTTTGATTAGAGAGTGTCAAGGGCTAGTTTAAGTATTTCTACTTTGACTTTAGACAGTTTGTTACATAGAAAGAGGTAGCACACCCCTAATCAAGTGGCTACCTCTCTACATATATTCAATTACTCAACGGCAACTGTTTCTTTTTCCAAGTCTTCATCCAAAACGACAACCTCGTTCGGGTTCGTGATGCGAATGTTACGATATCTTGGCATACCTGTTCCCGCAGGGATCAACTTACCGATAATAACATTCTCTTTCAAACCTAACAATTGGTCGACTTTCCCCTTAATCGCTGCATCAGTCAAGACACGTGTCGTCTCTTGGAATGAGGCTGCAGACAAGAAGGAGTCCGTTTCAAGTGAAGCTTTCGTAATACCGAGCAAGATTGGACGAGCAACCGCAGGCTCATTGCCAGCGAACAAAGCAACCTTATTAGCTGCTTCGTACTCATGTATATCAACAAATGAACCAGGTAGTAGCGTTGTATCACCAGCATCTACGATGCGGATTTTACGTAGCATTTGACGAACCATAACTTCAATATGTTTATCGTTAATTTCTACCCCTTGGTTACGATAAACACGTTGTACTTCTTGAAGAATATAGTTCTGAACGCCGCGAATACCTTTGATGCGAAGCATTTCTTTCGGATCGATAGACCCGTCCGTCAACTCGTCACCAGCTTCAACTTGTTGATTCAATGAAACACGTACACGAGATCCGTAAGGAACTGCATATACTTTGGATTCCGCTTCGCCTTGAACTTCAATTTCGCGACGGTCCTTAGCTTCACGGATTTCCTTAACGACACCGTCGATTTCGGAAATGATCGCTTGACCTTTCGGATTACGTGCTTCAAAGAGCTCCTGAATACGCGGCAAACCTTGTGTAATATCGTCTCCGGCAACACCACCGGTATGGAATGTACGCATCGTCAACTGTGTTCCTGGCTCACCAATGGATTGCGCGGCAATAATACCAACTGCCTCACCAACCTCAACGAATTGACCAGTAGCCAAGTTACGACCATAACATTTCTTACAAACACCATGATTGGTGCGGCAGCTAAGTACAGAACGAATTTGAAGTTTCTCGATGCCTGCTTCAATAATACGATCTGCAATACCTGATTCGATAAGCTCATTACGTTGAACGATAACTTCACCTGTTTGTGGGTGACGAAGAGTTTCGTAAGCGTAGCGCCCTTCAATACGATCGTAAAGGTCTTCAATAACCTCTTTACCGTCTTGAATTTTGCTAACCATAAAGCCTTTGTCTGTTCCACAGTCGTCTTCACGAACGATAACATCTTGCGCTACGTCAACGAGACGACGAGTCAAGTAACCGGAATCCGCTGTACGAAGTGCTGTATCGGCAAGACCTTTACGCGCTCCGTGCGTGGAAATAAAGTATTCTAAGATTGTCAAACCTTCACGGAAGTTCGATTTAATCGGCAACTCCATAATCTTACCGGATGGATTCGCCATCAAACCACGCATACCGCCAAGCTGTGTAATCTGAGATTTGTTACCCCGTGCTTTGGATTCAACCATCATGGAAATAGAGTTGTATTTATCAAGGGATTTCATCAAGATCTCAGTGATTTCATCCTTAGCTTTACTCCAGATCGCAATAACGCGATCGTAACGCTCTTCATCTGTAATCAAACCACGTCGGTATTGGTTCGTAACTACGCGTACTTTCTCTTCACAATCCTTAAGGATCGCTACTTTTTCAGTTGGAACAACAACGTCAGAGACTGCTACGGTAATACCCGCTTTAGTGGAATACGTGAATCCAAGCTCTTTAATTTTATCAAGAATCATCGATGTTTGCGTTGTGTGGTACTTACGGAAGCATTCCGCAATAATCGATCCTAAATATTCTTTACCTACCGCTTTGTTCTCATCACGTTCCAACATGATCGCTTTCAGATCTGCACCTTTTTCAAATACGAAATGCGCATCTGGAATACCATTCAAAAGGTTTGTTTTGGTCGGCTCATTTATGAATGGGAAATCAGCAGGATAGATTTCGTTCATAATAATTTTACCGATTGTTGTGATTAACATAGCGTTTTGTTGCTTCTCAGTGAAGCTTGTTTTGTTCAGTGCTTTAGCAGGAATCGCTACACGTGCATGCAATGCCATTTTGCCCGATTGGTAGGAAGAAACTGCTTCGTGAACCGTTCTAATAATAGAACCTGCACCTTTAGCGAATTTGTTATCTGTTGTTAAATAGAAGCTTCCCAAGACCATATCCTGTGAAGGCGTAACAACCGGTTTACCGTCCTTCGGATTCAAAATGTTACCTGATGCTAGCATGAGCAAACGTGCTTCAGCTTGCGCTTCGGAGGACAATGGTACGTGAACGGCCATTTGGTCACCGTCGAAGTCAGCATTGTAAGCTGTACATACGAGTGGATGAAGTTTAATAGCGCGGCCTTCAACCAGAATCGGTTCAAAAGCTTGAATACCCAATCTATGCAACGTAGGTGCACGGTTCAGAAGAACCGGGTGCTCCTTGATGACTTCTTCAAGAACGTCCCAAACATCTGGACTTACGCGCTCAACTTTACGTTTCGCACTCTTGATGTTATGAGCCAAACCTTTATTCACAAGCTCTTTCATTACAAAAGGCTTGAATAATTCAAGCGCCATTTCCTTCGGAAGACCACATTGGTACATCTTCAGGTTAGGTCCTACTACGATAACAGAACGACCGGAGTAGTCAACACGTTTACCTAGCAAGTTCTGACGGAAACGACCTTGTTTACCTTTCAGCATGTGGCTGAGGGATTTCAAAGGACGGTTACCCGGACCTGTTACTGGACGGCCGCGACGACCGTTATCGATCAAAGCATCAACCGCTTCTTGAAGCATCCGTTTCTCATTTTGAACAATGATGTCCGGAGCGCCTAGGTCGAGCAATCTCTTCAGACGGTTATTACGGTTAATTACACGACGATAGAGATCATTCAAATCGGATGTCGCAAAACGACCCCCGTCAAGCTGTACCATCGGACGAAGCTCTGGAGGGATTACAGGAAGTACATCCAGTACCATCCAACCAGGTAGGTTTTTGGAATTACGGAATGCTTCCATAACTTCCAAACGCTTAATCGCACGATTACGACGTTGACCTTGTGCTGTTTTGAGTTCCTCTTTAAGGGTGTCTACTTCGCGTTCGATATCAATATCGATAAGCAGCTTTTTGACAGCTTCCGCACCCATGCCCGCTTGGAAAGCATAGCCGTATTTCTCACGATAGCTACGGTATTCTTTCTCAGACAATAGTTGCTTTTTCTCAAGTGGCGTATCACCTGGATCCGTTACTACGTAGGATGCGAAGTAGATAATTTCTTCCAATGATCTTGGAGACATATCCAGCGCAAGACCCATACGGCTAGGAATCCCTTTGAAGTACCAAATGTGTGAAACAGGAGCAGCAAGCTCAATGTGCCCCATGCGCTCACGACGTACTTTTTGACGGGTTACTTCAACGCCACAACGGTCACAAACCACGCCTTTATAACGAACGCGTTTGTACTTACCGCAATGACATTCCCAATCTTTCGTAGGTCCGAAGATCTTTTCACAGAAAAGACCTTCTTTCTCAGGTTTTAAGGTTCTGTAGTTAATCGTTTCCGGCTTCTTTACTTCCCCACGGGACCAAGAGCGAATTTTATCGGGTGATGCCAAGCCGATTTTCATAAACTCGAAGTTGTTAACGTCCATCAAGGAGCAACCCTCCTTTAAGAAATTTAAACCCACTTTTCAGTGAATCGTTCTCGATCTAGTGCTATGATGCTAATCGTTTACTCCCAGTTCGGAGCCCTCGATGTTTAGGTTTAATTTATCGCTAGTTACTTCATCATCGTCATCCGCTTCGCGCATTTCGATCTCTTCTTCGTCGCCAGACAGGATCTTAACATCCATACCTAAACTTTGAAGCTCTTTGATCAAAACTTTGAAGGATTCCGGAACACCTGGTTCTGGAACGTTCTCGCCTTTGACAATGGATTCGTACGTTTTCACACGGCCCACAACGTCATCTGACTTAACGGTAAGAATTTCTTGCAATGTATAAGCAGCTCCATAAGCCTCGAGTGCCCATACCTCCATCTCCCCGAAACGTTGTCCACCAAACTGCGCTTTACCACCCAGCGGCTGCTGAGTAACAAGGGAGTAAGGTCCTGTGGAACGGGCATGGATTTTATCATCAACCATGTGTGCCAGTTTAATCATGTACATCACGCCAACAGTTACTTCGCGTTCGAAAGACTCCCCTGTACGACCATCGTACAGAATTGTTTTACCACTACGTTGCATACCTGCTTCTTCCATGGCATCAAATACGTCATACTCACGCGCTCCATCGAATACTGGCGTTGCAGCGTGAATACCCAAATACTTGGAAGCCATACCTAAGTGAACTTCAAGTACTTGACCGATGTTCATCCGGGAAGGAACCCCTAGTGGATTCAGAACAACTTCAACTGGCGTACCATCTGGAAGGAAAGGCATATCTTCTTCAGGGAGAATACGTGCTACTACCCCTTTGTTACCATGCCGTCCCGCCATCTTGTCGCCTTCGGAAATTTTCCGTTTTTGAGCAATATAGACACGAACGAGTTGGTTAACACCTGGAGGCAGCTCATCGCCGTTCTCACGTGTAAATACTTTCACATCAACCACGATACCATCTGTACCATGCGGTACGCGTAGGGACGTATCACGAACCTCACGAGCCTTCTCACCGAAGATTGCGTGTAGCAATCTCTCTTCCGCTGTTAGCTCCGTTACACCTTTCGGTGTTACTTTACCAACAAGAATATCGCCAGCGCCAATTTCAGCACCAACACGGATGATTCCGCGCTCATCAAGATTCTTAAGTGCGTCTTCCCCTACGTTCGGGATGTCGCGAGTAATTTCTTCAGGTCCAAGCTTCGTATCACGAGCTTCTGACTCGTACTCCTCGATATGAATGGAGGTGTACACATCTTCCTTCACAAGCTTTTGGCTTAGCAAGATCGCATCCTCATAGTTGTAACCTTCCCAAGTCATGAAAGCTACGACTACGTTGCGTCCAAGCGCCAATTCGCCTTGTTCTGTAGATGGTCCATCAGCAAGGATGTCTCCCGCTTTAATCAATTGGCCTTTTTTGACAATCGGACGTTGATTAATGCAAGTCCCTTGGTTGGAACGCATAAACTTGTGGAGCTTATATTTCACGACGTTACCGCTGACAAGTTTGCCATCAACCATTTCTTGGCGACGCAACCAAATTTCATTTGCAGCAGCTTTTTCAATAATTCCATCGAATTTGGAGACAATACATACTCCTGAGTCCTTAGCAACCTTGTGCTCCATCCCTGTACCTACAAGCGGAGCTTTAGGAATTAGAAGTGGAACTGCTTGACGCTGCATGTTGGAACCCATTAACGCACGGTTGGAGTCATCGTTTTCAAGGAACGGAATTAACGCTGTTGCAACGGATACAACTTGCTTCGGAGATACGTCCATGTAATCGACACGTTCAACCGGAAGTGTTAAGTTATCATCTTTGTAACGAACGATAATCGCATCTTCAACGAATTTGTTATCTTCCGTCAACTTTGCATTTGCTTGCGCGATAACATAGTTATCTTCTTCATCCGCCGTCAAGTAAGCGATTTGGTCAGTAACCAATCCTGTCTTCGGATCTACCCAACGGTAAGGCGCTTCAATGAAGCCATACTCGTTAATACGGGCAAACGTGGACAAGGAGTTGATCAAACCAATGTTCGGCCCCTCCGGCGTCTCAATTGGACACATACGGCCATAGTGAGAGTGATGCACGTCACGAACTTCCATCCCTGCGCGCTCTCTCGTCAAACCGCCGGGTCCGAGTGCAGATAGACGTCTCTTATGAGTCAATTCAGCTAGCGGATTCGTTTGGTCCATAAATTGCGATAGTTGGGAGCTACCAAAGAACTCTTTGATTGATGCGATAACTGGACGAATGTTGATCAACGCTTGTGGCGTAATCACGTTAGCGTCTTGAATCGACATACGCTCACGAACAACACGTTCCATACGGGAAAGACCAATACGGAATTGATTTTGAAGCAACTCACCTACAGAACGAAGTCGACGGTTACCTAGATGGTCAATATCATCCGTATTTCCAATACCATGCAGTAAGTTAATAAAGTAGTTAATGGAAGAGATGATATCGGCAGGCGTGATGTTCTTGACAGCTTTATCAATTACACCGTTAGAAATAACCTTAACTACCTTGCCTTCTTCTGTTGGCGAATAAACATTAATGCACTGAACAGGGATTGTATCCGCGCCAGTTACACCTTTAGGAATCGTAAACTCTTTATATCCTGCACCTTTTTCGATAAAAGGTAGGATTTCATCTAGCACACGACGATCCAACAACTGTCCAGCTTCAGCAATGATTTCTCCTGTTTCGGAATCTACCAAAGTTTCAGCCAAGCGTTGATTGAATAGGCGGTTTTTGATGTGTAATTTTTTATTGATTTTGTAACGACCTACGTTAGCCAAATCATAACGCTTCGGATCAAAGAAACGAGCAACGATCAAGCTTCTTGCATTATCAAGCGTAGGCGGTTCACCTGGACGAAGACGCTCATAGATTTCGATTAACGCTTTTTCCGTAGAATCCGTGTTATCTTTATCTAGCGTGTTACGAATATATTCGTTATCGCCAAGCAAATCTAGAATCTCAGCATCCGTACCAAATCCTAATGAACGAAGCAATACGGTTACTGGGATTTTACGCGTGCGATCAATACGAACATAGATAATATCTTTCGCATCTGTCTCAAGTTCCAGCCATGCTCCACGGTTAGGAATTACTGTAGCTGTGTAAGTTTTTTTGCCGTTTTTATCCACTTTCGTGCTATAATAAACACTGGGAGAACGAACGAGCTGGGAGACGATTACACGCTCCGCACCGTTAATAATGAACGTTCCTGTATCGGTCATAATAGGGAAATCCCCCATGAACACTTCTTGTTCTTTGACCTCGCCAGTTTCCTTATTAATCAAACGGACTTTGACTCTTAACGGCGCCGCATAAGTTACGTCGCGTTCTTTGGACTCATCAACGGAATACTTAGGATCGCCTAAGCTATAGTCAATGAACTCCAGTACTAGGTTCCCTGTAAAATCCTGAATCGGGGAGATATCCTGAAACATCTCACGAAGTCCCTCTTCCAAAAACCACTCATACGATTTTTGCTGGATTTCAATCAGGTTTGGAATGCCCAGAACCTCATTAATTCGTGCATAAGTCCTGCGTTTACGTCGTCCAAATTGAACAAGATGTCCCGCCAACTTTCATTCACCCCTCAACTCTACTCAATAAATAAAAAGAAAGAAGAAAAACTTCGACCGACGTACACTCAGGACGCCTCCGTTAGTGGAGCCCGTCCGAATTAAGCGACTGTATGGATGAAGGTTTTTTTCTGTATTCAATAGCTTTATCAAGAAATTGTCTCCATCCTGTTAGAATTTCCCAAAATTCAAACATTATACGTTGCAAGTTCGAATTTTATTCATATCGGGCGAAAAAAAGACTTGACATTTTTACCAACTAAAGACATGTGTCCCATCTTAATACTGACATTTTTTAATAATATCACATTTGAAATGTCAAGTCAAATAAATTCCCACGTATATTCGTGGAGACTTACTTCGTTGCTTTAAGAATCCGGTACCCCTTATCCTTCGAAACTTCCACTACTTCGCTATACAGGGTCTCCAGCTTTTTCACTGCTGATGGAGCCCCTTGCTTCTTCTGTATGACAACCCACAGAGAACCTCCATCTTTCAAGCAATCGTAAGCGTCATCGAAAATCTTATGAACCGTTTCTTTTCCCGCGCGAATTGGCGGATTGGTCAGAACAGCATCAAACTGTTTATCTTTCACTTGCTCCAATAAATCACTTTGTAGAATGGTGACATTCGTAATACCATTTCTCCGCGCATTCTCCACCGAAAGTTCGACTGCTCTTTCATTGATGTCGACCATTGTCACATGTCCTTTCGGACACATCATTGCTGCGCTCAGTCCCATCGGGCCGTAGCCACACCCTACATCGAGAACTTGGTCTGTTTCCGATAGTTCCATAGTTTCTATTAAATGTTTACTTCCATAATCGACACCTTTTTTCGAGAACACTCCCGCATCCGTTAAAAAAGTAAATGTCTTACCACGAAGTATTTCCTGCGTAGTTTGCACATCACTCTTTACGCTTGGCTGCTTTGTGTAGTAATGCTCTGACACGTTTGAATTCCCTCCTTTTCTACCTATAGGAAAACAAATAACCACGTGCGTTTCTAAGGCTTTCCTAAGGGTACAAACTTAGGCGCAACAAACGGCATTGCCGCCGTTCATATCCTGTGAAACCATACATACTTATATGTTGAAAAAAACCTCTTGAAGTCAAGCTTCAAGAGGTTTCTCACGAAAAGAAATTACTTAACTTCTACGGAAGCGCCAGCTTCAGTAAGCTTAGCTTTAACAGCGTCTGCTTCTTCTTGGCTAACTTTTTCTTTAACTGCTTTTGGAGCTCCGTCAACAAGGTCTTTCGCTTCTTTCAGGCCAAGACCTGTGATTTCACGAACTACTTTGATTACGTTGATTTTGGATGCGCCAGCGCTTGTCAAGATAACGTCAAACTCAGTTTGAGCTTCTTCAACTGCTACTGCTGCGCCGCCGCCTGCTGCTACTGGAGCTGCTGCTGTTACGCCAAACTCTTCTTCGATTGCTTTAACCAGGTCGTTCAATTCCAAGATTGTCATGCCTTTGATTGCTTCTAGGATCGTTGCATTTGTGCTCATGGTTAAACCTCCATTATCATTAATAAATTATTTTTTGGGTTTGTAAAACAAATCGTTCGTTAATATTAAGCTTGACCTTCAGCTTCTTTTTTCTCTGCAACTGCTTTAACAGCAAGTGCAAAGTTACGAACTGGAGCTTGAAGAACGCTAAGCAACATGGAGAGAAGACCATCTCTGGATGGAAGTTCTGCAAGTGCTTTGATTTGATCGTATCCAACTACGCGGCCTTCGACCACGCCACCTTTTACGCTCAATTTATCATTCTTTTTCGCAAATTCAGTCAAAATTTTCGCTGGAGCAACTAGATCGTCTTTGCTGAAAGCAATAGCAGTTGGACCTGTTAGGTACTCATCCAATGCGCTAAGTTCAGCATTCGCCGATGCGCGTCTAGCCAACGAGTTCTTGAGAACTACGAATTCAATACCAGCTTCGCGCAAGCTTTTGCGCAGCTGAGTTACTTGAGCTACGTTCAAACCGCGGTAGTCCGCTATGATTGTAGAAGCACTAGCTTTAAACTTCTCAGTCACTTCAGCTACTGCTTGTTCTTTCTCTGCAAGAATTTTCGCGTTTGCCATAGTACACCTCACTTCTTATGCATTTATCTTTCAAGATCGCAAACAGTAGGAGCATTAGCATTTCTTATCTATGAATAAGAAATGCCTTCGTAGACGCTACGAAGGCATGATGTGTTCACTTTTTCCCTGATGTACAAAGAAATCGTTATATATATCATAACACCTCGGTAGGAAATTAAGCTATTCAGCACCTACTGTCTACGGTTTGCATATTCATTTTTAGGACCTTTGATAGAGTATCACGCCCAGCAACCGAAGTCAACTGGTAGCTTTTACTTATCTGAAGGATGACAGGTTAACACGTACGCTTGGACCCATTGTGGAAGATACAGCAATGTTCTTAAGGTAAACACCTTTAGCCGCTGCTGGTTTCGCACGAACAAGTGCATCAACCAATGCTTTGAAGTTTTCGTTCAACTTGTCTGCATCGAAAGATACTTTACCAAGTGGAGCATGAATTTGACCTGCTTTATCAAGACGGTATTCGATTTTACCAGCTTTGATCTCTTGAACAGCTTTAGTAACGTCGAAAGTAACTGTTCCTGCTTTAGGGTTTGGCATTAAACCTTTACCCCCGAGGATACGACCCAGTTTACCAACTTCGCTCATCATGTCCGGAGTAGCTACGCAAACATCGAACTCGAACCAACCTTGTTGAATTTTGTTGATCATGTCTGCATCACCAACAAAATCTGCACCAGCTGCTTCAGCCTCTTTTGCTTTCTCGCCTTTTGCAAATACGAGAACGCGTTTTGTTTTACCAGTTCCGTGTGGAAGTACAACGACACCACGAACAGCCTGATCTTGTTTTCTTGGGTCTACACCCAGACGAACTGCAACATCTACAGTTTCATCGAATTTAGCAGGAGCTGTTTTCTTAACAAGCTCGATTGCTTCTGACGGATCATACAAAGTTTCAGCATTTACAAGCTGAGCTACTTCGCGGTATTTTTTACCGTGTTTAGGCATAATATTTATCCTCCTTAGTGGTATTAGCGGATAATCCTCCCACCGAGCGACTTCCGTGTTTTCGTAGAAAACATTTCTGTAAGCATCATGCTTACGCAGTCGCATTCCTTGCGGAATTAATCTTCGATGACGATTCCCATGCTGCGAGCAGTACCTTCAACCATACGCATTGCAGCCTCAACGGATGCAGCATTTAGGTCAGGCATTTTTTGTTCCGCGATTTCGCGAACTTTCGCGCGTTTCACAGTTGCAACTTTCTTCTTGTTCGGTTCGCCTGATCCTTTTTCGATACCAGCAACGACGCGAAGTAGAACTGCAGCCGGAGGCGTTTTAGTGATGAATGTAAAGGAGCGGTCTTCGAAAACTGTGATTTCAACTGGAATGATTAGACCAACTTGATCAGCAGTACGAGCGTTAAACTCTTTACAGAAAGCCATGATGTTCACACCTGCTTGACCCAATGCTGGACCGATCGGTGGTGCTGGATTTGCTTTCGCAGCTTGAACTTGAAGCTTCACGATTTTAATAACCTTTTTTGCCATGATAGACACCTCCTTGCAGTAATATAGGAGTCCTTGACGAATCAAAGTCTCACTACTCATGAATCTAAGCGATCCCACTAACGTAGGTCTATCCCAAGGAATAGACCTGGTAGAGCCTTTTGGTTGTCATGTTCTTAGAGTTTCTCAACTTGGTCGAAATCGAGTTCAAGCGGTGTCTCTCTTCCAAACATGTTAACATGTACCTTCAGTTTCCCCTTATCGGCAATAATCTCTTCGACAGAGCCAACAAAGTTTGCAAATGGACCAACCTTAACGCGTACAGTCTCTTTGAGCTCAAAGTCAATTACTTCCTTCGGCTCTTCCATTCCCATATGCTTCAGGATTGATTCAACTTCCTCAGGTAATAATGCAGTTGGTTTAGAGCCAGATCCAGTAGAACCTACGAATCCAGTTACTCCTGGCGTATTACGAACTACGTACCAAGAGTCGTCAGTTTGAATCATTTCTACGAGGACATACCCTGGATAAACTTTACGCATGACAACTTTCTTCTTGCCATCCTTGTTTACCATTTCTTCTTCCATAGGCACAAGCACACGGAAGATCTTGTCCGTCATTTCCATAGACTCAACGCGCTTCTCTAAGTTGGCTTTCACTTTGTTCTCATACCCTGAATAGGTATGTACGACGTACCATCTTTTTTCCATGAATAAATTCACCTATAGTCCTGTTTATTTAAAAACAAGGCGCAGCAACTCAGAAATTCCTAGATCCAGCACAAAAAAATAAATAGCAACAAAAGTTACTGTACCTATAACGACAAGCGTATAAGTAGTCATCTCTTTGCGACTTGGCCACTTGACCTTTTTGAGTTCTGACCAACTATCGGTGAAGAAGGAAAAAGTGGATCCGAAGCTTTGTCTCATTCTAGCCAAGAACGCCACAAACTACACCTCCAAAGAACTACCTAGTCTCGCGATGAGCAGTATGTTCATTGCAAAATTTGCAATATTTCTTCAACTCAATACGGTCGGGATTGTTGCGCTTATTTTTAGTGGATGCATAGTTTCTTTGTTTGCAATTTGTGCACGCTAATGTGATGATGACCCGCATGATGTACACCTCCTACAGACACTTTCTAATTAAAGCCCTTCTAAGCGCATCAAAAAGAAAGCGACTTTTAGGGCTACCTGAAACACTTTATCACAACTGCCCCCCGAGTGTCAAGGTAGAAGTCTCACAAATGCAAGAGTATCACCAGTATAGACTCTCCCGAGGGTTACTAAACATATAAAGAAAGAAAAACACCCGTACAGCTTATGCAGCACGGGCATTTCTACAAATCTCTAACTTCTAAATACCGCTCAAGCTTGCGCTTAACACGTTGGAGAGCATTGTCAATTGACTTCACATGGCGATCGAGATCCACTGCAATCTCTTGATAGGATCTGCCATCGAGATAGAGCATAAGCACTCTACGCTCTAAGTCACTTAAAATCTCTCCCATTTTATCTTCAAGTCCCGTAAACTCTTCTTGATTAATAACTAATTCCTCAGGATCTGTCACCCGGGAGCCGCTAATAACATCAAGCAGCGTACGATCAGAATCTTCATCATAGATGGGCTTATCCAGTGACACGTAGGAATTAAGAGGTATATGCTTTTGACGAGTTGCTGTCTTAATCGCCGTGATGATCTGCCGCGTGATACACAGTTCAGCAAAGGCTTTGAATGAAGCAAGCTTGTCTCCTCGGAAGTCGCGGATAGATTTATATAAACCTATCATGCCTTCCTGCACAATATCTTCTCGGTCAGCACCTATCAAAAAATATGAACGTGCTTTAGCACGGACAAAATTCTTATACTTATTGATAAGATATTCCAAAGCTTCGCTACTGCCTTCACGGACTGCTTCGACAATGTCTTCATCTGGCTTGAGGTCATAATCATACATTCTCAGTTCTTTGAGGTCGACACTCACCAACAATCCCTCCGGCCTGCAAGACTACCCAGATTTCACTATAAAAGTTAGGTTAAGTATACATGATGAAATCTCACACCGTCAACGGGGAACCCCACCATTTCTAGCATTTGGAGGATTTACTCCCCTCTTCGCCATCGTTCTAACTCCGCTTTCATCTCGTCACTCAGCTTGCCTCCGAATGGATTTCGTTTGGTTGTTGTCTCCGGTATTATGCGTTCACGAACATCTTTACGATTTTGTTTGATTTTCACTAATAATTCTTTCGCGGGCATCCGAAGCGCTCCCTTGCCAAATATGACATGCTGCTCGATCATATCCGACGTCGCCACGAATATTTCCTTACGCCTGCCCATCAGACTTGTCACCAATCGTTCGATTCGCTCATCTGCGGTTTCCTTCTCTTTGGTATAGAGCACAGCCAATTTGTTCTGCACATATTTTTTACCCAGTCCAGGCACCATGTAAGCATCAAAGACTAGATAGACTTTCATACCCGAAAAAGATTGAAATTCCGCAAGCATATGGATCAGACCATCACGAGCACCTTCAAGATCGGTATCTTTTAATTTACTTAACTCGGGCCAGGCGCCGATAATGTTGTAGCCATCTACAATTAGGATCTGTTCCATCCTATTTAGCCCTTATTGCGCTGTCTGACCACTTCATACATCAATACACCCGCGGCAACGGAAGCATTCAACGAATTAACATGCCCGGCCATCGGCAGCTTGACTAAGAAGTCACATCTTTCTTTAATGAGTCGCCCCACACCTTTACCCTCGTTTCCAATAACTAAAGCAATCGGAATCGTAAAGTTAGCTTTGTATACATCTTGAGCAGCAGTAACATCCGTACCTGCAACCCATACACCTTGTTCTTTTAATTGCTCAATCGTTTGGGAAATATTCGTCACCCTAGCCACCGGCACATATTCTACTGCGCCTGCCGAGGTTTTGGACACTGTTGCTGTTAGCCCTACGGATCGACGTTTCGGTATGATCACACCATGAACTCCCGTACAATCGGCCGTACGCAGAATGGAGCCTAGGTTATGCGGATCTTCAATTTCATCGAGTATCAAAATGAACGGCTCTTGCCCCAACGCTTTCGCTTTGGCCAAGATATCCTCAACTTCCACGTAAGCATACGCTGCAACTTGTGCAACAACACCTTGATGCTGCAGCCCCTCTGCCATCTGATCCAGCTTACGCTTGTCCGTAAATTGGACAATAATGCCTAGATTTTTGGCTTCTGCCACAATCGGTCCTGCGAACTGCTTCTGAGCGCCTTCGGCAATCCATATCTTATTAATCGTCCGTCCAGCACGAAGCGCCTCCAATACGGAGTGCTTCCCTCCGATAATGTCTTCATCCATCCTAATTCCTCCTAAAAGTACGTGCGAATGCTTCTCTATGTCTCTTTATTTCTGTTTATCATTAAACGTGATTGCAAAGTCTAATATCTCTTTCAATCGTTCGAACGATTGTGTGTAATATAAATAGCCGATTAAGCACTCAAACGCGGTGCTGTGTCGGTATTCCAACACATCCGCGTTTTTGGCTGTTGTTCCTGATTTGGCATTGCGCCCCCGCTTCACGATGTCCACTTCTTCATCCGTAAGTGTTGGCATCAAGGCCGTTAGTAATTTGGACTGCGCTTTGGCTGAGACAAATCCCGTTGAAGCCTTATGCAAATGATTAGGGCGATGATTCGCTCCTGAGATCACATATTGCCGGATGTAGACTTCATACACCGCATCTCCAATATACGCTAAAACTAATGGGTTTAATAAATGCGGACTTTTCGATGGGGGGAACAAAAATAAGTTAGCAGCATCTAGCTTCATCTCGGTCATTTGCGGCGCCAGCGAATACCTTGCGGTGTATCTTCAAGGAATATCCCTTTCTCCGTCAGCCTATCACGAATTTCATCCGCGCGCGCCCAATTCTTCGATTTCCGAGACTCTGTACGTTCAATGATCAGTTGCTCAATCTCTTCATCCAGCAATTCATCCCCTTGTTGGGAAAGAATGCCGAGCGTTGCATCGAATGCTTCTAATTGCTCTATGAATAGCTTCACCGCTTCCGCGTTCACCCGCTCCTGTTGCAAGTACAAATTCGCTTCCGCGACAAGATCGAACACCGCGGTAATCGCATCGGGGGTATTGAAATCATCATTCATTTTATCCACAAATTGATTCGATATGGACTGCAGTTTATCTGTGATGCCCGCTTCAACTTCACCAGTTGCAGATGCCGTAGCTAATCGGTGCTTCATATTATCGTAAGCATTCTGAATCCGTTCCAACGCATTGGTCGCTTGCTTCAAGCTCTCATCACTGAAATTAAGTGGATTCCGATAGTGAGCGGATAACATAAAGAAACGGAATACTTGCGGTTTAATTTGTTTAATGAGATCTCGAATTAAAATACCATTTCCGAGTGATTTCGACATTTTCTCATTATCGATATTTAGAAAAGCATTATGCAGCCAATAATTGGCCATCGGATGACCCGTTACCGCTTCGGTTTGAGCAATCTCACATTCATGGTGAGGGAACGTTAAGTCTTGGCCACCTCCGTGAATATCGATCGTTTCGCCCAAATATTTGCGCACCATCGCGGAGCACTCAATATGCCAGCCTGGGCGACCTTGGCCCCAAGGGCTATCCCAATAAATCTCACCTGGCTTCGCTGCTTTCCATAAGACAAAGTCTTGTGGATTCTCTTTGCGCTCATCCACCTCAATACGAATTCCGTGCTGAAGTTCTTCCAAATTTTGTTTAGACAGCTTGCCGTAATCCGTAAACTTAGAAGTCCGATAGTAAACATCGCCACGGGCTTCATAGGCAAAATCCTTCTCTACAAGCGCAGCTATGAAATCGATGATTTCTTGAATATTCTCTGTTACACGCGGGTTCAGCGTCGCTTCATGAACACCTAAAGATTGGATATCTTCCAAGAAAGCCGCGATGAACGTTTCGGCAAGTTCGGGTACGGAAACCGCCATTTCTTCGGCTTTACGAATCATTTTATCATCCACATCGGTAAAGTTTGTAATGTAGTTGACTTCATACTGCTGCGATTCCAAATAACGGCGAACCACGTCGAAAAATATAACAGGACGGCCATTACCAATATGAATATAGTTGTATACGGTTGGTCCACATACGTACATCTTCACTTTGCCAGGCTCAATCGGAATGAACTCTTCCTTCTTGCGCGTTAAGGTATTATAAACTTTGAGTGTCATGTTCTCCTCAATTCTCCATTCTGCTTCCGTTCTTCTTCTAACTGGAATTTCAACTCATTAATTTGTTGCTGCAATTCTTGAAAAATATCAACGATGGGATCAGGCAAATTGCCATGGTCCAATCGGTTTACACGAACACCATCTCGTTTCACTACCTTAGCCGGAACCGTAACAACTGTGCTGTTAGGGGGAACTTCCTGGATAACAACCGCATTCGACCCAACCCGTGAATTCTCACCGACGAGGAAGGATCCGAGAACTTTGGCACCAGACCCAATAACTACATTATTGCCAATTGTTGGGTGTCTCTTACCTTTCTCTTTCCCCGTTCCACCCAAAGTTACACCTTGGTACAAGATGACATCATCACCGATCTCACAGGTTTCTCCAATGACCACGCCCATCCCGTGATCAATAAACAGCCTTCTGCCTATCGTTGCTCCTGGATGTATCTCGATGCCTGTCATGAACCGGCTTATTTGAGAAACGATACGTGCGAGGGTATACATCCTTCTTGTATAGAACCAATGCCCAATCCGATGCGACCAAATCGCATGAAGCCCCGAATACGTAAAAACAACCTCAAACCAACTGCGCGCTGCTGGGTCGTTATCGAACACGGCGGATATATCAGATTTGATCGTTGACCACATATTGCTCACCTTCTTGCTAGAATAATGTTGGTACAAATTAAAAAAAGCCCCTGCAGCCCTAAGGCTGCAGAGGCGTGGTTATCGCGGTTCCACTCTGCTTGGTGACTCGGAAGTCTCCCAACTCAAACCCGTAACGTGGGTGTTCCGGCTGCGCCTACCTTACTCTTAACGAGTGTTCGGCGCGGCTGCTCCCAGGTGCATTTCTGATTACAAGGATTGGATAACTCACAGCCAAAGCCTCACGGCCTTGATTATCCTCTCTGAAAAATCCTCACGGAACCATACTCTCCTGATCATCGCATTTCCTATTTCATTGTATTAAGTATAGCGAAAAGAACCTCGCTTTACAATAAGCTCTGAAGGCGTGAAACAATTTTTTCTTTCCCAAGTAGGAAAAGGGATACATTCAGGTCCGGTCCATGGACTTGCCCTGTCAATGCTGAGCGAACTGACATGAACAGTTGCTTCCCTTTGAAGCCTGTTTCCTTCTGCACGGCTTTCAGCAGCGCCGGCATCGCTTCAACTGTGAAAGCTTCCGCTTGCTCAACCTGCGCCAAGAAGCTCGTTAACACGACTGGCACATGATCTTCTTTCAGAATGGCAGCCGCTTCATCGTCGATGACCAGCTCTGCCTTGAAGAAGATCGCAGACAAGTCCACGATTTCCGCCGCGTAGCGCATTCTTTCTTGATTGAGACCAACAAGCGCCTCTACCCAAGCCCCAGTAGCCGCATCCAAGTCACCCTGTTGAAGGTAGCCCGCTTTACGCAAATGAGGCAGACACAGGTCTACGATGCGAGACAGCGGCGCCTTTTTCAAATAGGCATTGTTCATCCAGTTCAATTTATCCATATCAAATACAGCCGGGCTCTTGGATACACGTTCCAGATCAAACTGCGCGATCAATTCTTCCTTCGTGAACATCTCTTCTTCTCCGCCAGGAGACCAACCAAGAAGCGCAATGAAGTTTACTACTGCTTCAGGCAGATAGCCCAGCTCTTTGTACTGCTCAATGAACTGGATGATGGACTCATCCCGTTTGCTCATCTTTTTACGATCTGTATTCAAAATCAAAGATAAATGTGCAAATTCCGGAATCGGCATATCCAGAGCTTCGTACATCAAAACCTGTCTTGGCGTATTAGATAAATGTTCTTCCCCACGAATAACCAAGTTGATTTTCATCAAATGATCATCCACGATGACGGCAAAGTTATAGGTCGGAATGCCATCTGGACGCGCGATAATGAAATCGCCAATCCCATTGGAATCGAATTCTACATGCTCGCGTACCTTGTCTTCAATGGCAATGATACGATCAGCTGGCACACGGAAACGCGTTGAAGGCACACGGCCTTCCGCTTGATACGCAGCGATTTGCTCAGGCGTCAAGTTGCGGCATTTGCCGGAATAGCCGCCCATTTCACCGCTAGCCTCTTGCTCAGCACGTTCTTGCTCTAAATCTGCCTCGGAGCAATAGCAACCGTAGGCGTGACCGCTCTCCAACAATTTATCTAAGTATGTCTTGTAGATATCTAGTCTCTCCATCTGACGGTAAGGACCGTAAGGGCCGCCGATATCCACACTTTCATCCCATTCTAGGCCAAGCCATCTCAAACCATTCAACTGATCTTCGATGCCAGACTCCTTATGACGTGTTTGATCCGTATCTTCAAAGCGCACAACAAATGCGCCGCCATTCTTACGAGCTAATAGATAATCAAATAGTGCCGTACGGGCACCGCCAATATGTAAATGTCCAGTCGGACTAGGTGCATAACGCACGCGTAAAGGCTGACTCATCGTTGTATCCCCTTTTCATCTTCCATGCATGAATATCTGCTATTTTATCACATCACGAATTAAACAAACAACCGATTGTGCAGCTATTCCTTCGCCACGTCCTGTAAAACCAAGCCACTCTGTCGTCGTCGCTTTAACATTGACTTGATCCACCTCTGTCTCCAAAGCAGCGGCTATAATTTCAATCATTTGCGGGATATATGGCAGCATCTTCGGTTTCTGAGCGATAATCGTGGAATCTGCATTCCCCAATTTGTACCCCTTCTCCTTCGCTAATTGCCATACCTGCTTCAACAAGACTAAGCTATCCGCATCTTTGTACTCGGCAGCCGTATCTGGGAAATGCTTCCCGATATCACCTAGACCTAATGCGCCTAAAATCGCATCACTAATGGCATGCAATAGCACGTCCGCATCGGAGTGCCCCAGCAACCCTTTTTCATAAGGAATCGTTACGCCTCCAATGATGCATTTACGGCCCTCTACCAATTGATGAACATCGAATCCATTTCCTACACGAATCATGTACGTTCCTCTCCCCTTACGTTATGTAAAATCCACTCTGCCCAAGGTAAATCTTCTGGGGTCGTTATTTTGATATTATAATAGTCCCCTTCTACCACATGCACTGCAGCACCTAAACGTTCCACTAAACTCGCGTCATCTGTCCCCATGAATTCATCTTGCTGCGCCTTCTCATGGGCCTCCTGCAGGAGAGAAAGACGAAAAGCCTGCGGCGTTTGGATCGCCCACAAGCTTCGTCTATCAGGTGTTGATTGAATGCGCTTATCTGCGGCATCCACTACTTTAATTGTATCTTTGACCGGAACGGCTAAGACCGCTGCTCCTATTTCTTGCGCCTTCGCCAGGCACTCGAACATATGTTCTTTTTTCACGAAAGGACGAACTCCGTCATGCACAAGTACCCAATGCGTGCCCTCTTGTAAAGCCTGAAGACCTTGTCTAACGGAATCTTGCCGCTCCGCGCCACCCGCCAGCACAGATGTAACCTTCGTAAGTTCATAGCTCGTGACATAGCCGTTACAGCGATTCACATCATGGGCACCCACAACGAGAATAATTTCATCCACTTCATGTATGTTTTGAAATAATTGCAAGGTATGTACCAGAATTGGCTTCTGTCCCAGTTGCAGGTATTGTTTGCTTTCTGCTGTACCCATGCGCGAACCTTTGCCCGCTGCCACGATGATAACTCCTAGCTTCCCCATAAGTCCTCCAACTTGGCGCTTTCACACGAAAGCTTTCTTCGTAATCATAAGCCCAAGTCAACTTGAAAGAGCTATGTTACATCTCCTTATCATACTGGTTTTACTGTGCTTTTTCCAATAGTTTTGGTTTCGCAAAAATCATCCGGCCCGCCGAAGTCTGAAGCACACTCGTTACCATGACTTCCAGCGTCATACCGATGAAATCGCGTCCGCCTTCGACTACGATCATCGTTCCATCATCAAGGTAAGCGACACCTTGTCCATGTTCTTTGCCGTCTTTAATGACTTGAACAATAATTTCTTCTCCCGGCAGAACAACTGGCTTCACCGCATTCGCAAGGTCGTTGATATTAAGCACGGATACGCCTTGTAGTTCACACACTTTATTTAAGTTAAAATCATTCGTAATCACTTTCCCTTGAAGTACTTTGGCTAAGCGCACCAGCTTGCTGTCCACTTCCGCAATTTCTTCGAAATCCCCTTCATAGATGAGGACCTTCACTTCAAGTTCTTTTTGGATTTTGTTCAAAATGTCCAGTCCGCGACGTCCACGGTTTCGCTTCAAGAGATCGGATGAGTCCGCAATATGCTGCAACTCTTCCAAGACGAACTCCGGGATAACTAGGGTTCCCTCGATAAAACCTGTCTTGCAAATATCCGCGATCCGGCCATCGATGATCACACTCGTATCCAGAATCTTATGTTCCTCGTACGGACGATGTGTTTGCTTCTCAGGACCGCCAGATCGGCTCTTCACAATAACCTGCACAAGTTCTTCCCGCTTGCTGTAACCGATACGGAAGCCCATAACGCCCAATACAGCTGATACGAGAAATGGTAAAAATGGCCCTGCCCATTTGGCTTGCTCAAGCACAGGAAATAACATGACTGAAACCAATAGCCCAATCACGAGTCCCAATGTACCAGAAAGCAAGTCCGACACGGGAATATCCGTGACATTGCGCTCACCTCTCATCAGCAAGTTCATGCCAACGTTAGCTACCCACGCTGAAATCAAAAACATCCCTACTGCACATAACATATTAATCCAAAATACTTGTCCTGCTTGACTTGTCATATCCGTCGTTTGTAAGAACGAATCACTCCACCTATAACCTAAACTGCCACCCATGATTGCTAAAATGATTTGTACCCATTTCTTCATCACAGATTCACCTCCTGTATCACATTTTTCAAGCCTTATTACAATTATGTTCCAATTTATGCAACGCTAATCACTTCTTTCGTCGGAAAATTGAAATATTAGAGGGCATCCATTATAATGAAATGGAAGTTACCAACCTACCCGAGGTGGATGGAATGAGCTCCTTGACTTTAAAGCAGTTTCAAGATCAAGTGTCTGAATTGTTACTCCGTCACCGCAGTCTGCTTGATGTCTTATCCAAATTTCAACAATCAGGCGCAGCTGCCAACCGTTCCGTGGTGAAATCCATTACCGAGTGTGGATGTATCCAAGTTCATGCAGCTAAGCAAGAGTATCATCCAGAGATGACCTTGGATGAGGCTAAGGATGTTCTAGGCACCCATGTATCTGGTCACTTGTGTGAACAATGCATCGAGGTCGTTAGTAGCGAGCTAGGCAGGAATCTCTTCTATATGTCTGCCCTAAGTAACATTCTTGATATTAATTTGGAGCAAGTCGTTGAGAATGAATCAAAGAAATGTACAACACTAGGCCTATTCAACATGTCATGATGATGAAAAACAAAAAAAGCATTTATTTTCTTCCTGATATCAGGAGAAAATAAATGCTTTTTATTTTCGAACAAAGTGCCTACACGTCAGATTTCACTGAGTTGTTGTCGTCTACGCCACGTCTTTTGTTCTTTCTGCGAAGATTACGGAGACGGATGAAGTATCCATCAACGTTTTTTTTTAGGCCGTAGAGCGCGTACCCAAGAAGCGGTACGAAAATCATTTTGGAAATGGATTCTGGCCATTTGATCGCAATCAGAATCGCAGCTGCAACGATAATTGGCGTAATCCAAATCGCAGCCTTAGGAATACCCGCTTTTTTGAAATTCGGATACTTCACTGTGGAAACCATTAAGTATGACAATAGAACTGTACTTACGAGAAGCACATACACGTTAATATCATTCACGAAAAGAGCTAATGTACAAAGAACACCGCCTGCTGCTGGAATCGGTAAACCGATGAAATAGCCAGGCGTACCGGCAACGACATTAAATCTAGCTAAACGCAGCGCTCCACAAATCGGGAAGATCGCTGTGACAATCCAAGCAAAAGCTGGGCTAATGACTGTTGGATCGTTAAATGCAACGACATACATGATGAAAGCAGGAGCGACACCGAAAGAGATCACATCGGATAAGGAGTCTAACTCTTTACCAAATTCACTTTGAGCGTTCAACGCTCTCGCAACACGTCCATCGAGTCCATCCAACAGCATAGCGACAATGACAAGAACGGCAGCTACGCCATGCTCTCCACTGAAGGCTAGGATAATCGATAGTACGCCTAGGAATAAGTTCCCTACTGTAAAGAGACTGGGAATTGATTTCGTTAACATATGTTTTTGTCCACCTCTGGATTTACTATACCCTAAACTTGACTACATGAAACCTTAACAATGATACTTTATGATTGTATCCACTTTAAATATGTCTGTCAATGAACACTTGTTCCTGAATTCTTTTGAGACCTTCCTTAATGGCGCGGGCCCTCACTTCTCCGATTCCGTCAACTTCATCCAATTCCTCGATCGTCGCCATCATCATGTGTGGCAAGTAGCCAAACTTCTCCACTAGATTACCAATAATGATGGATGGTAATCGCGGAATTTTGCCTAAAATGCGGAAGCCACGTGGGGAAACAGGCTCTTCAGCAATCGAATTGGTATGAGAATACCCTAGCAAGCGAATAATTTGCTGGGGCTCAAGCAGCTCATCAGATGATAGACGCTTCAAACCAGCCTGCATCTCCTTGACTCTATCTTCTGATAATTCTCTTACATAATCTTTTACGAGCAAACGCGCTTCAAGTTCCGCATTCCCAACAAGTTCTTCTAATTGCATACTAATTAGTCGTCCTTCGTTGCCAAGTTCGTTAATATAACGATTAATTTCTGCTTTGATGCGTAGGACCATCTCGAATCTGGCGATAACATTCGTAATATCATGTAAGGTAACTAGCTCCTCGAACTCCGATGCGCTTAGATTGGTTAACGACTGATCCAACACAACCTTGTATCGCTCCAACGTTTGGATCGCTTGGTTCGCTTTGGTCAGGATGACGCCGATATCCTTAAGCGCATATCTTAAATTTCCTTGATACAGCGTAATCACATTCCGCCGCTGTGAAATGGAAACAACTAATTTATTCGTTTGCTTCGCCACACGCTCCGCCGTTCGGTGTCTAATCCCCGTTTCGGAGGAGGAAATAGAAGAATCCGGAATCAATTGGGTGTTCGCATAAAGAATGCGCTTGATGTCCTCACTAAGGATTATCGCACCATCCATTTTAGCAAGTTCATACAAATAGTTAGGTGAAAAGTCGCAATTTATGGAGAAACCGCCATCCACGATTTCAGTTACCTCAGAACTGAAGCCAACAACGATCAGTCCGCCTGTTTTGGCGCGTAAGACATTCTCCAAACCATCACGAAATGGCGTACCAGGTGCTACCAATTGGAGCAATTGGCTCATCACATCTCGTTTCATCTCTTCTTTACTCATCATTTTCCTCCTGAAGGCTTATAGCTTGCAGAACTTATCCTAACCCAGTGCTGCTTTCAATGCCTCAGCTACCGTGTTAACCCCAATAATCTCCATCCCTTTCGGATGTGTCCACCCCTTCAAACTTTTCTCAGGCATAATCACTCTGCGGAACCCAAGCTTCTCTGCTTCCTTTACACGTTGATCAATACGAGAGACGCCGCGGACTTCTCCGGTTAAGCCGATTTCACCGAACACAACATCAAAAGGTTGTGTCGATTGATCCCTGAAACTGGATGCGATACTAATTGCTATAGCTAGATCCACGGCTGGTTCATCCAGCTTAATTCCGCCTGCCACGTTAAGATAAGCATCTTGATTTTGCAAGAACATGCCCATGCGTTTCTCTAATACCGCAATAATTAAGGAGAGACGATTGTGATCCACACCCGTCGCCATCCTTCTCGGAGAGGGGAAATTTGTCGAGGACACCAGTGCTTGAATTTCCACCAAAACGGGACGCGTCCCTTCCATACTAGCCACAACGGCAGAACCCGCCACACCAAGCGGCCTTTCGGATAGAAACAGCTCCGATGGGTTGTTCACTTCTACAAGTCCAACCTCTTGCATTTCAAAGATACCGATTTCATTGGTTGAACCGAAACGATTCTTTACCGCTCTTAATACACGATAGGAATGATGCCGCTCCCCTTCAAAGTAGAGCACGCAATCAACCATATGCTCCAACATTCTAGGTCCCGCTATTGCCCCTTCCTTGGTCACATGCCCGACTAGGACCGTTGCAATTCCCTTACCCTTAGCTATTCTCATAAAATGGCCTGTGCATTCTCGGACCTGTGAAACCGTCCCAGGGGCTGATGTAATCGCCGGGTGAAATACCGTTTGGATCGAGTCAATAACGAGAAAGTCAGGATTTGTTTCTTGTATAGCTTCCTCGATGAGTTCGAGGTTCGTCTCACATAGTACGTATAACAGCGGGGATGACGCATTTAAGCGGTCGGCACGAAGCTTAGTCTGCTTAATGGATTCTTCTCCTGATATATAAAGGACCTTTTGCTGGGCTTGTGTGAGTTCGAAGGACGTTTGCAGAAGCAAGGTTGATTTCCCAATACCGGGATCTCCACCAACGAGGATTAGTGACCCAGGGACAATTCCGCCGCCTAGGACGCGATTCAATTCTTTGTTACTTGTGACAACTCTCGGTTCAGAGCTGCTTTCTATATGTATGATGGGGATCGCTTTTTCTTTCGTTTTGGGAATTGAAGATGTCATACCTTGCGTACGAACGACTGTTTCAATTTCTTCCACCATCGTATTCCATGACTGACAACCTGGGCATTTGCCCATCCATTTCGGTGAATCATAACCGCATTCTTGACAACTAAATTTGGTTTTTTGTTTACTCATAGAAGAAATTGCTCCTTAACATCGGGATATCCTTTTTGGTTATCCTTACCAATAAAGTTTACCATTTTTATGTTTCTCATGAAAGTGCCCAAACAAAATAAACGACGACACTGTCCCATTGGACAGGCAACACACATAAGGAAAGGAATTTCGTTCAATGCATTCTGTCATGCCAGGATGATTGCGATTTGAAATAAAAAACATTTCACCCCATCCTCATTGGATGAAGTGAAATGCTTCTTTCACTTGCTTTTATTTCGTTAAAGAGACGCCTTCGCCCTTCAGGACAACCAGTTCGCCCTCATTCTCATCAATTGTGAGAGAATCACCTTTGGAAATATTGCCTCTTAGCAACTCTTCTGACAAGCGATCTTCAATATGCTTCTGAATCGCTCTGCGTAATGGACGAGCACCATACGTTGGATCAAAGCCTTCCTTGGCGAGGAACATCTTCGCTTTATCCGTTAACAAGAAATCAACCTCTTGCTCTTTGAGACGCTTGCGTAGATCATCAGCCATTAAGCTAACGATTTGTGCAATGTGCGCTTCATCCAAAGAGTGGAATACGATGATTTCATCGATCCGGTTAAGGAACTCAGGACGGAAGCTTTTCTTCAACTCGCCCATCACTTTGTCTTTCATGTTGCTGTAGTCTTTACCCGCATCCAGTGCAGCAGTGAAGCCCAGGGAAGAATTCTTTTTAATCATATCCGCGCCGACGTTGGAAGTCATAATGATCAGTGTGTTACGGAAATCAACGGTGCGACCTTTGGAATCCGTTAAACGACCATCTTCCAACACTTGCAGCAAGATGTTAAATACTTCAGGATGTGCTTTCTCGATTTCATCGAGTAGAACAACGGAATATGGCTTACGGCGAACTTTCTCAGTCAGCTGACCGCCTTCTTCATATCCCACATACCCAGGAGGGGCCCCAACTAATCGTGAAGTCGAGTGTTTCTCCATGTACTCGGACATATCGATACGAACAACGGCGTTATCGTCTCCGAAGAGGGACTCTGCTAAGGCACGTGCAAGCTCGGTTTTACCAACACCCGTTGGTCCAAGGAAGATAAAGGAGCCCATCGGACGTTTCGGATCCTTCAAACCTGCTCTTGCGCGGCGGATCGCACGGCTTACCGCTTTAACCGCTTCTTCTTGTCCAATGACGCGCTCATGAAGAATTTCTTCCATCTTGAGCAAACGATCTGTTTCTTCTTCAGCAAGCTTGCTAACCGGAATTCCCGTCCAGCTCGCTACAATTTGTGCAATGTCATCTGGGGTTACTTCTGTATCCAGACGACCTTGTTTCTCTTTCCACTCATTCTTCGTGGAGTCTAGCTCTTCGCGAAGCTTTTGCTCCGTATCACGAAGTCCTGCCGCCTTCTCAAACTCTTGGCTTTGAACCGCAGCATCCTTCTCTTTACGGATGTTCTCTAGCTTGCTTTCAAGCTGCTTCAATGAAGGTGGCGTCGTATAGGAACGCAATCTCACTTTGGAACTCGCTTCATCGATCAAGTCGATCGCTTTATCCGGTAAGAAACGATCCGTAATGTAACGATCCGACAGCTTTACAGCCTCTTGGATCGCAGCATCAGTAATTTTCACACGGTGATGTGCTTCATAACGATCACGCAATCCATAAAGGATTTGAACCGCTTCTTCCGGTGATGGTTGATCTACCGTAATCGGTTGGAAACGACGCTCCAATGCAGCATCTTTCTCAATATATTTGCGGTACTCATCAAGTGTTGTAGCACCGATACATTGCAACTCACCTCGAGCAAGAGCCGGCTTCAAGATGTTTGAAGCATCAATTGCACCTTCCGCTCCACCAGCGCCAATCAAGGTGTGAAGCTCATCAATGAACAATACGATATTGCCCGCTTGACGAATTTCGTCCATGATTTTCTTGAGGCGATCTTCGAATTCACCGCGATACTTCGTTCCAGCGACAACAGACCCCATATCAAGTGTCATAACACGTTTATCTTTTAACGTTTCCGGAATTTCATTGTTAATAATTTTCTGAGCAAGACCTTCGGCAATAGCTGTTTTACCAACCCCTGGTTCACCGATCAGAACTGGGTTGTTCTTCGTTCTACGACTCAATACTTGAATAACACGCTCAATCTCTTTGCTGCGGCCGATAACTGGGTCCAGATGTCCCTCTTTCGCATACGCAGTCAGATCTCTTGCCAGACCATCCAATGTAGGCGTGTTCACATTAGGATTGGTACCATGACTAGGTGACACCGTTTCGCTGCTCCCTAGAAGCTGTAGAACTTGCTGACGTGCCTTATTCAAGGAAACCCCTAGATTATTAAGCACTCTTGCTGCTACGCCTTCACCCTCACGGATAAGTCCTAGCAAAATATGTTCAGTCCCCACATAAGTGTGACCTAATTTTCTCGCTTCATCCATCGAAAGCTCGATGACTTTTTTAGCTCTAGGTGTATACGCGATGTTAGTCGGCTGCTCTTGCCCTCTGCCAATTAGAGATTCAACCTCATCTTGAATTTTCTCAAGACCAAGGCCGAGCGCAACGAGTGCTTTAGCAGCAATGCCTTCACCTTCACGAATAAGTCCTAGTAAAATGTGCTCTGTTCCAATATTGTTATGTCCTAATCGAACAGCCTCCTCTTGGGCAAGAGAAAGCACCTTCTGCGCACGTTCCGTAAATCTGCCAAACATCATAGCGAACACCTCCAAAAGTAGTATATCTATAGAATTCCTAAAGGATGAATCTCATCTTGCTTCTTCTTTCTTCATACCCTGCCAAACTTCTCACGAATCAATTCTGCACGTCGCATATCTCGCTCTTCCGCATTCAGCTTCTCACCCGCATATTGCTGAAGAAAACCAGGTTGCGTCATGACCAGTAATTCATTGAGAACATGTGACGATACATTGTTGATGATACCTAGATCGATTCCTAATCGTACATCTGATAACCGCTGTGCAGCTTCCTTAGAGTCCATAATCCCCGCATAAGATAGAATACCAAGTGATCGATTCACACGATCAATGATCCGCATTCTAGACTCTTGCAATAGCTTATGTCTCGCAGCGCGTTCATGCTCAATAATTTGCCTGGCCACACTATATAAATTATCTATAATCTCTTCTTCCGACTGACCTAATGTAATTTGATTAGAGATTTGGAATAGATTACCTAAAGCTTCGCTGCCTTCCCCGTATAATCCTCTAACCGTCAACCCAACTTGTGTAACTGCGGATAGAATGCGATTAATTTGCTGACTAAGCACTAACGCAGGAAGGTGCATCATAACCGAAGCCCGAATTCCTGTGCCGACATTGGTCGGGCAGCTCGTGAGGTAGCCTCTTTTTTCATCGTATCCATAATCCATCTGTGTTTCAAAAATATCGTCAATCTGGTTAGCCAGATCCCAAACTTCTTTAATCTGGAAACCAGGACATAAACATTGTATGCGAAGATGATCCTCTTCATTGATCATGATGCTGATTGATTCATTATCGCTTAAAATAACGGCCCCATTCCTGGATTCGTTAGCTAAATTTGGGCTAATCAAATGTTTCTCCACTAGCACCATTCGCTCGAGCTCATTCAGCTCAGCGAGTGGAATGAGCGAGAAGTTGCTTATCGTCTCCAACTCTTCATTCTCAAGAACACCAGATAACTGCTCTAGCACTTCTTGGGATTGTTGATTGGTGGCGAGCATGGGATATGGATAATCTCTCAGGTTACGAGCAATACGAATCCGACTGCTTATGACAATATCCGACTCTGGCCCTTCACCCTTCATCCATTCACTCAAAGCATCTCCTGTAAACCGCTGTAAAGTCACTGGATTCACACTCCCTTACAAACTACATACCCGCAATCTTCTTCTCAATATCACGAATCTGGTCACGTATCTGGGCAGCCTGCTCGAATTCTTCGCTTTCAATACAGGTCATCATATCTTTCTTCAAAAGATCGATTTCACGCTTGCTTTGAATGATGCCGCCACTTCGCTTAGGAACTTTCCCAACATGCACGATATTCCCATGCACTCGCTTGAAAAGAGGGTCTAGTTTGACCGAGAAGCTTTGATAACAGGACCCACAACCAAACCGACCTAATTTACTGAATTGCGAGTACGTAAGACCGCAGTTATCACAGCGAATTGCCTGAGACTTTGCCGCGGACAATGGTTCAAAATCAAGTAAACCTGATAGCAAATTGTGAATCGAAAAGCCATTCGATGTTCCTGGGATCATCTCGCCCTTCTCACGGGCACAATTCTCACAAATGTGGAACTCGTTCTTGTCTCCATTCACAATCTTCGTGAAGTGAAGAGTCGCCGGTCGTTTCCCGCATTCCTGACAAACCATTCCATCTGCCTCCTTATCTGCTAAGCAAGGATATCAGCATTGCTTTGAGAATCTTAGCCCGAATTTCATCGCGCAGCGGGAGTTTAAAGGTCAATACATCTCTGGATATCGCTGCCCGAATCAGGTTAGCTTCTCTGGTGGAAATATAATGCCCCTCTTGCAATTGATAAATAAGCCCCTCTGAGGTGACTTGATCAATGTGGGTGTGAATCGTACGGAAAATGTGATCTAGAATAGATCCATGACTCTTGAGCTCGATCTTCTGAATCCGTATATAGCCACCGCCGCCGCGTTTGCTCTCCACCACATAGCCTTTTTCCAAGGTAAACCTTGTACTTATGACATAATTGATTTGAGATGGCACGCATTGAAACTGGTCCGCCAAATCGTTTCGTTGAATCTCGATAGCCCCTTCCGTACTTTGTTGCAGAACATGCTTCAAATACTGTTCAATAATTTCTGATACATTGCGCATCAATTCGGCCTCCCAGATTTCTAGAAGTAAATTGACTTTGACTTTCTTTGACCTTAACTAAATTATAATCATTTCCTTTCTTTTTGACAAGTACTGCTCTTAAAATGTCTTCCTCACAGGTCCGATAGCCTCATCTGAACCTTACTATTGTTGACTTTCCCTAGGTATTTATTCGAAAGTTCTTTAATAAAAAACTGTTATTACCACTCAATTAACCACCATTCTACTAAGTATCACCGATCCGGCTACTTCAATTATGTTCCCTATGGGTCATGAAGCACTCATTGATCACATTCGGTTGTAATAGTTGGATTTCATACAGGTAATTCACCCTCTATATGCCTCATTCAGCAATATAAATGGATTTTGTACAGCTAATCTTGATGTAGGACTCAAAAAATAAGAGTTCGGCCGTTTTTAGCTGTAGGTTTTCCATCCAAATCATTTTTTTCGGGCAAATCGATGATATTAACTGTTGTTTCTACAGCTAATCCAGTTCCATCGGGATCTACGCTCACGATGGAATGCAAAAAGAGCCTTACCTAGATTTCTCTAAATAAGGCTCTTTCAGT
>NZ_LYPB01000040.1 GCF_001653565.1 Paenibacillus oryzisoli | reverse complement strand
GTCGGCTATGTACTTCCGCCACCTCGCGGTGTACTGGAGACTTTCACTCCTTAGTCGTTGCGCTGCCAAGCGCACAAAAGCCTAATGAGCACAAGCTCAATAGGCTACTTTTCTAGGCACTTTTGGTTAACCAAGCCTCTTTCGATACTCACTTGGAGTTACACCCGTATACTTCTTGAACATCCGATTGAAAGAAGTAATATTCTGATATCCAACAGTCTTGGCGGCATCATGCACTTTGATCCGATTATCCGCGAGAAGGCTTGCCGCTCTGGCAATCCGGGTTTCGTTGATATAATCCACGATGTTCTTGCCTGTTTTCCCTTTAAAATACGAGGACAAGTAGCCACTGCTCATCTTGAGCTTGTCTGCCAATACATCCAAATAAATTTCTTCCGACAAGTGCTCGTTGATATAGTCAATAACGAAAGAAGTGACCGGATACTTCTCCTCTTTTTTTACCCGAACTGCATCAGCTGTCCCCATCACCCATACGAACAACAATTGCTCCAAATCTTGAAGCGTGTTGCACAGCTGGATGCGATCATCCGACCCCTGCAAGATTTCCTCTATACGGTCCGACTCAGCATAATTGGGAACCACAGCATGTCGGATCTTACCTACCATCGATTCAGCAAAACGCATCAACATGGCGGCTGTAAATTCCTTCCCCTGCCATCTGGCATACAACCGTTCCATAAGTGCAGTTAGCTGCGCAGCGTTCCCTTCTTTCAAATTCGCATCAAACTCTTTATCCTGATCCAGAGAAAAACCAACGGCCATTTGCCTTGCCGCTCGTTTACGAATGATTTGAGTTTCATTAATTAACAAACGTTCTCCTACCAGATCCTGCACTTCCTCATAAGCTTTCGTTAGGTGAATGGATGCTGAATGAAGCGAAGAGATCGCAATGGTAACGATACCGTGATCTCTATCATGATCGAACACATCTTTCATTTGATTCAACAGCTCATCTACATCTGCCATCGCTTCAGTAAACACATAGCTCAAGATTTGATCATGTTCCACCTGAAATGTCAGTACATCTGGAAATGAGGGCTTAAGCTTGCTGTCAATGAAGGTCTTCATGTAATAGAGCCATTTCTGAAACACCGGCTGTGTAATGGCATCTATATTATTGGCCTTGATTTGAAACAAAATAAAAAGGAATGGCTTGTCGATAAAGTCAAGTCTGACGGTATCGTGATCTGAGCTGCGTATCGCTTTCAAATGATGGATAAACGACAGCTGCTTGCGAATCATCTGATTACCGTGAAGTTCGTTGCTTATAATGTTAAATTCTTTGATATTCGAGCGGTAAGGTACATGCTCGTTCATATCACGAATGGATTCGATTACTTTTTTGAGCGGGTTGTTAATCCGTGCAGTAAATAAGAAAGAAAACAATATGCTTAGCAAGATTGCCGCCACCACGGCTACAATCAGGGTAATGTTCAATCGATATTGACTCGCAATACGTTTGACAAGCACCCGGTACACATATTGATACCCCGTCACATCACCCTTCATTTTAAAATAATACTTATCCTCATGGACGAACTCACCGACGCCGCCACGTGTCTGCAATTCATCATAGGAAAGGAAGGGCTCCTGGTTAGGGCTCTCGAAGATCGCTTGGCCGAGATCATTGTAAATGATAAAGTCATCGTAGATGCTTTGATGAAACGCCTTATACATCTTCTGGGCATTGAGAAAAACAACCATATAGAAGTCCGGATGATCATTGTCTCGGAATATAATTGGAATGAGCTCACCTAATATCTGCGGCTGGTCACGAAAAATGGTATTAACCATTGCAGCAGATGGAAAAATCCGATTCGAGTAACTTTCCGTGAATTGCTGCCTCCAGAATGCAAGTGGATATTCGCTGCTCGAATAAAACTTACTAAACATGTCTTCTGCATTCGTGCTCGTGCCTTTTTCTAAGACGATATCATTCTGCTTGGAATAAATGGCTATGTTTTCTATAAACAAATAAGGATTGCCGACCCAAGTTGTTATATCTCGCACGATTAAAGGGAAATTACTATAGCTTGGGGACTTATGTAGATTTTGCACTTCTTTGCTGTAATAAAACAGAAGCATTTGATTTTTGATCAAGTTAAAGTGATTTTCATAATTTTCCCTTGTACTTTCAAGCATCAGCGTATTGTATTTGACAATCTCCTTCCTGACGCTTTCTTTGGAAACGGACATGGAATAAAGTGTAAGGGAAGCGAACAAAACGATGATACAAAGGAATCCCGCGATTAGTCGCATAAAAAGAGAATTGGCATTATTCCGAATGAAAAGGACGGGATGAAGATTTTTCATACAACCTCCACTTCATCATGAATAATCACTGCAGCTTTCTTAATTCCCAGTGGTACCCATATCTTAACAAACGGTTAGAATCGTGTAAACGGTATATTCGTTAGCTAATCGTCGTTTTCTAAAAAAAATACTAGCTTTCGTAAAAGCGCCTAATAGACAGTCGAATCACTCGGCTGTCCTTACGATTAGGGCTGTATCTCATAGCATCGTTTACCTATTTCCTCATAAATTTGAATGCCTCTTCAAATAAAATCAGGTGACTATCCAGAATTTCATGGGCTGTAAATTTCGGTGGTGGGGCGTCCATACCCGTATTGGATTCGAAAGTAATGCTCATTCCACCGCAGACATGATGGATGGCAGAAGTTAAATTGAATGCAGGAAAAGGATATTTCCCGTCATCTACTACGATCTGATCGAGATTGGAATAAGGAATGCCGTGTTGGGCATAGGCGTTTTCAAGCTGAAGATTAAACATTTGATGCTTCTGCATGACCCATTTGGGAATAAGATAAATGGGCGGTAGGTGTACATTGTTATTAGCACCGCTGTGAAGCAAAAGTGTGAAATCTGGCGCCTCTTCATCAGCAAGACCCAGCAGAGCGCTTGTCTCGCGCGCCATCGGAGCAAAAAAATTATCATGCATCAGATTAACGCCATCGTCATTAAAGTACGTTCCTAGGAAATCCGAAGCGTCCTTGATCGGATGAACTGCCTTACAGTCGGGCCATCTGCATAGCGTCCCGTCCTTCCATGTTCCCTGCATGTAATAGACTACCTTCTCTGCAGGTACATCAATGAGCGTATCAATTGGCAGTCTCGCTCGACCGTCAGGATTCATGCAAGGAATAAGCAGCAGCCGAAATCGGTGTGCATGTTCAATCAAATATTCGTAGGGTTTTCCTCGATAATCTTCACCTGTTTCAAGGAGCTTAATCAGGCTCAGTACAGCAGTAATTCCCTCTAATTCCCCGCCATGAATCCCTCCTACGATGAGAAGAACAGGTTTGTTATCCCGTCCTTTGCGTGCATAATGTTCAGGACTTTGGGCTCCGCAGGCGGAATTATAATTCGCTTTACGGCCCAAATCCTCTTTCGCACCGTACTCCACATAATGGATATCTCGCCCGCCTGCCGATGTAACGAGATGCTTGACTGACCCCTTCGTAACGATCGATAAACATGCTTCAATATCTGTTAAAGTACTCCTCCAAAATGAGCTATCCATGAGTTGCCCCTCCTTCTCTTGATAGCTCCATTGTAATGATAACACTCCGACTCGTGTATGGCCGATTTTATAGATGGCTCAACCATTTTTGATGTTAGCTAAAAATAATACCAGTTTCCGCAAAAGTGACCAGCTATGTCAAAAGTCCAATCTTATTTCCAACTAGCTCTAACGCATCGATAGCGAAATCCAGATCCTCTCGCGTATGATTCGCCGTGACAATGAACCGCACGCGACCTTTATCCATCGCGACTGTCGGGAAGACGATGCCTTGCGCGAACACACCTTGCTGCAGCAGTAAATCCGAGAACAACATCGTCTTCGCCGGATCGCCGACGATGACGGGCACGATTGGCGTCTCGCTGCCGCCAGTATTGAAACCAAGCGCCCGCACCTTGGTGCGGAAGTAAGTCGCATTCGACCATAGCTGACCGATCAACGATTCGCTTCGTCTCAGCACGCGAATTGCAGCTAAACAGGTTGCGGCCACCGCTGGAGGCGCCGAAGTGCTGAACAGGAATGGACGTGCTTTCTGGATTAGAAAATCCTTCAACACCTGGTCGCCAGCAGCATACCCGCCAACCGCTCCAACTGCTTTAGACAACGTACCTACTTGAATATGTACGCGTCCTTTCAAGCCAAAGTGGTCAGTCGAACCTTTGCCGTTACGTCCCAACACGCCGCTCGCATGTGCGTCGTCGACAAACACGATGGCGTCGTATTTCTCCGCCAGTTCTACAATTGCCGGGAGCGGTGCGATGTCTCCGTCCATGCTGAACACGCCGTCGGTTACCACGACGCGTTTCGCAAACGACCCGCACTCGCGAAGCACCGCCTCGAGCTGGTCCATATCCCTATGCGCATAAATGCGGCGCTGCGCCTTGGTCAACCGGATACCGTCGATGATGCTGGCATGATTCAACTCGTCGCTGATGACGACATCGTCAGCCCCCAGAATTGTCATCACACCTTGGTTCGTTGTGAAGCCAGATTGGAATACCAGAGCAGCTTCCGTTTCCTTGAATGCTGCAAGTTCTTGCTCCAACTGGTCATGAATGTGCAACGTACCCGTTATCGTTCGAACCGACCCACTGCCAACTCCATATTGCTCGATGGCCTCGATGGCTGCCTTTTTCAAATCCGGATGATTCGTCAGCCCCAAGTAGTTATTCGAAGACATCTGCAGGACACGCCGACCGCCGATATTCATCCAGGTGTCAGAACCTGTCTCCCAAACCGTAATTGGACGATAACGCCCCTCCTTCTTCAATTGCTCCAGTTCACGCTCAAGCGCGCCCCAATTGGCCATATTCGAATTCCTCCTTCTGCCTCAGCGGTATGTTGTCGTGTGTGAATATCACTTTGCCACATCGTCCGGAAGCCATTAGATCAAATGCTTCCTCATAACGGTCCAACGTAAATGTATGCGTGATAAGTGGGCGCAGATCGATTCGCTTCTGGTCAATTAGCCCTTTCAGCTGATACCAGGTTTGGTACATGCGGCGGCCTGTTATCCCTTCTATCCGAAGCCCTTTGAAGATAATATGTTTGGATAAGTCAAGCGAAACCTCTTTGCTCGGTATTCCGAGCAAAGATACTCGGGCAGCAGGAGCTGCAGCTTCGAAGCCAGCGCGAATGGCATCCGGATGCCCAGACATTTCTAGCACGACCTCGGCACCTTCACCTCCAGTAGCTTCCATAAGGGCTTGATCAAGTGGAGTTTGTGTGCTGTTGATCGTGATATCTGCTCCCATTCGCTCGGCCAATCCTAATCGATAGGGATTTATGTCAGCCGCAATGACCAAGCCTGCTCCACTTGCCTTCGCAACGGCGACAGCCATCAGCCCGATTGGCCCTACACCAATAATGGCAACCGACTTACCGACGATATCTCCTGAGAGCACCGTTTGCACCGCATTGCCTAACGGATCCTGCAAGCAGCCAATCTCGAAAGGCATGTCCCCACGATTATGGATCACGTTAGTCGCCCTTACAACTGCGAATTCCGCGAAGCACCCCGGCGCTGTAATCCCGAAACTGCGTGTGTTCGGACAGACGTGTCCATTGCCCGTACGACACGTTTTGCAGACACCGCAGATCATATGACCTTCGGCAGATATATGGTCCCCAAGCTTCACATTCTTCACATGGGCACCCACCCCCGCGACGATTCCAGCGAATTCATGACCAAATACATTCGGTGTAACGACTGTCTTTTCCGCCCAAGAATCCCAATTGTAAATGTGCATATCCGTTCCGCAAATCGATGTTGCCTTAACTCTTACTAACACTTCATCCCGTCCATAGCTTGGAATCGGCAACTCTCTCAGAGTTGCTCCCGGTGCCCGATGCGCTTTAACCAACCCCATCATCGTTCCCATCGCATTCTCCTCCTGTCTCGCACATAAGTGCGTTATGATGTATTTTTTGTGCGCTATATAACATATACACTATATTATACATATGTGCGCTATAATGTATATAGGCATTTCGCCTATAAGAGAATCATTTTCTACGATTTGTTTGCCAATAGGTTGGGTTGGTTTATAATGAGGAATATAAAATCGACCGTATCCGTTTGGTAGGCAGGAGGAACTGTAATTGGAACAAGAGCATGAACAGATTCATAAGAAAATTGGCAAAAGCTTGCAAGCGATTCGTAAAGCAAGGTCGTTAAGCTTAGATCAGGTGGCGGAGTTGACTGGCGTAAGCAAAGCCATGCTCGGCCAAATCGAACGCGGGGACTCGAATCCAACCATCTCGATCCTTTGGAAGATCGTTAATGGCCTGCATATTTCATTTACATCGCTGATTGAAGATGAAGAGCCTAAGGTAACGCATTTCCGCTTCTCCGACAAGGAGCCTCTCATGGAAGAAGACGGCCACTATCGCGCATTCCCGCTCATCCCTTTTGACCAGAAGAAGCAATTCGAAATCTATACCGTCGAGATGGATCCCGGCTGCAGCCACGCATCGGAGCCGCACAATGAAGGCGTCGAGGAATACATCCTTATGATGCAAGGCGGACTCGAAGTGACGTTCCACCAAGAAACTTTCCAGATGTCGGTCGGCGATGCTATTCATTTCTCCGCTGACCAACCACATACGTACCGAAATACCGAAGATGTCAAAACCATGTACCATACGATAATTGTATATCCTTCATAATCGATAGGAGTTTAAGTATGAGCATGAAACGCAGCAGTTTTGTCATGTCAGGGGAAAGTTATTTTGAACCAGGCATACCCATCTATGTGAACCGCGCATACGAGACGTTTGAGCTGATCGAGCATTCTCACGAATTTATCGAGATCACATATGTGAGCGAAGGCGCTGGTGTACACTATATTGCTGGTGAGGCCGTTCCTGTTGGCTATGGAACACTCTTTTTCATTCCAGTTGGACAAAGCCATGTATTTCGACCTAAGACCTCCAAGAAGGACTTACCTCTCATCGTTTACAATTGCTTGTTTCCTGTTTCGTATGTGTCGGAATTACGAGCTAGCTTTCCACAGGCTGCCGAAATCTTTGACTTGTTTCTGAATGGCACCTTGCCTTGGTTCTCCATTCAAGATACATCAGGGGAAAACCATGCCCTATTCCGAGAGCTATACCAAGAATTTTCTGCTAAACCGCCCGGATACTTGGTCGTTCTAAGCTCGCTTGTTGCGCGAATATTCATGCTCTTATATCGACACCACTTGCAGATACATACAGATACGAGGCATCGCCCGCAATGGCTAAGCGTAGATGAAGCAGTTTCTTTCATTGACTGTAATTATGCAGCTGAGATCCGATTAAGCAAGTTGGCAACGCAAGCCAATCTTAGCGAGCGACAGTTCAGCCGTCTCTTCCGGCACCAGACCGGCATGAGTTTTACCGAATACTTGCAGAACATTCGTATGGAAGCTGCTTGTAGCAAGCTGACTAGTACCAACATGAGTGTAGGGGATATTTGCGGGGCTGTGGGGTATAACGATCTGAAGTTTTTTCATCGCTTATTTAAGAAAAAAACCGGGGTTACCCCCCGGGAATATCGTGAAGCTTCTTATTAACGATCCCGCAGCGGGTGATTTCACTCTGTTCCTTTCTGCGTGATCGTCCTCATTTCTACATCTACAACGTCTCCATCGTAAGCGTAAATCCTTCAATTACGACGTCTTCGTCAACCTCAATCATAATACAGCGTTTTCCTTGATAATTCACTTGTCTGACGTACCTTAAATCTTGCGGACTTACCGTGATCGTAGCTACCTTTGTTTCAATCTTAATCGATTTCGATGTGAACTTGGGCATAACGCTGCTCGCTTTGAGTTCATAGTTTTTGTCGTCTACGACATTTTGGAACGCTCGTTCCACTCTTTCCATCGTTACGTTCTCCACACCACTCGTCGCCAGAATGCGTTCCACATCTTTGTAGTCCAACTTCGGAGGCTCTTCCTCCTCATTAGACTCGATGACCCGATGAATCTCTTCATAGACATGCGCGATCGTCGCGGCATCCAGTTGATCCCCTGCCAACTCATTTACGATGTCTTCAAATATTGCTCTCTCTTCTAATGCTGTCACGGTCTTCTCGGCATTCAACACTTGATCAATAAACTGCCAATTGGGTTCATGCGCTCTCCCCGAGCAATACAGAATGCGATTCACATCGGAATAGTTGTCCGTCACACTAGGATAGAAAAACCCTTGCTCCGGCGTGTTTAATTTGATGATGGGATCTACAAAAACATTATATTTAAATTCTCTCTCCACATAATCAAACATGAGCGTTTTCTTCTGTTGTTCCGTAGAATTCACGCTGCATAGAATGAATAGATTCGAGAACATCTCGTTCTTCTCGCTCTCCATGGCATCTTCGTTCCTGCTTTTGGTTGGATTTGCATATTGGCCGCGAACAAAAGTAATCACAGTATCCTGTTCGTAGATGGTATCCGCCAACATTTTATCCACCAACAATAGCATGAGATCTTGCCATTCTTCCGGATTACCTGTCACCAAAGCTTGATGTAGAAGCACTTGTGTAGGCTGCTCCGCCGCCTCCTGAAACCGCAACTCGTACATCTTCTGATCTAATTCGCCCGTCAATAATTTTTTGAAATTAGCCATATACAATTCTTGTTTTTCTCTATCCACTAAGGCGAACGGTTGGCGTTCATAATGGTAAATCTCGTTGGTTTCTTTCATGATATACACGTTAAAAATATCGTAAATTTTTAGCATTTCGTTATCCAATTTAAAATGTTTGCGAATATGTGCGATTTCTTTCTTAATCATAATCCGTTAGTCAGCTCCTAAAAAGTGAAATAGCATCCATATGCTATCCAACATACATGGATGAACACTTCCTGTATGTTAATTCATTATGATAGATTTCTCAACATGTTTGAGAAAATCTATTCAGCGTCTAACTTAATTATAATTATTCTTTCCCTTTATGGAGGGTAATCTTAATGTTATGTTTATGTTGCTGAACAAATACATCGTAATGAGGTGAGGACAATGAAAACAACAACATATACGTCCTATCCTCATCGTACTTTTTAGTCATTCTTTCTACGAATACATTTGGCTGTGAGGGTAGGATTCACTCTCGGAGCTTTTATTATGGGGCAGAAAGAACGTTTCAACTTTCTTGCCGGTCTATGACAGCCACTCTCAGAGTGGCTGTTTTTTTTATGACCGTAATTCACTGCTTTTCTACTAGGAAAGGATGATGCTTTATGAAAAGACTCGCTCATTATTTTCGCGAATTACAATCAGGACAATCAACTTACGGTGTGATTTATGAAGGTTCCTATTATGATCAAGGGGAGATGATCTCTGATCCAACCTATTGGTATAACGATGTCGCCTATCACATTGAAAGGACACATAAACTCTCACTGGATATACCATGTATCACGATACAAATACCTTTTGACCGTCTCGGATTAGATGAAAATAAGAATGAGATTGTTCTCTCCGATTGGGCATTACGACGATGGGGTGATCATATTGAAGCATTAAATCAATTGATTTATAATCGGTCACGATCGGATAAAGAAAATGGTGCTTTTTATTGTTTTCATCCAACCAATGTGGTGTTGCAGCGTAATGCCTCCCATGTCAAAGTCATTTCGGACACATGGTATCTGTGTTTAATGATTACAGTCCAACTCCCCTTCAAAAATAATGATAAAGCGATGCGCATGCTCTGCAAAATGCTTCCGAAAGAAGTAGAAGAGTTCATTACCACATGGGATCTTCACCAATTAAATGCTGCCTATGACTTGGTAAATCAACAGAATAGGATCCGCGAATGGCTGAAAACAAGCAGTTACTGTGCGTTTATTGCGAATGGGAGCATTTTACCAAGAAATAAAGAGGGCAACGGACCACTTGCAGGCGCATTGCCTTTTACATCCCCGGACGATATTGAAATTGAAATTTGTGGGTTGCGCGGAATGGGAATAAGTCGAGGTGTGACCGTCATCACGGGTGGTGGTTATTCGGGTAAAAGCACCATGCTGGATGCGCTAAATTCAGGGATTTACAATCACATCCTAGGCGACGGGCGAGAATTTGTGATTACAGATCCCACTGCCATGGAAATATCCGCTGAGGAAGGCCGTTCTATAAAAAATATGAATATTACGCCTTTCATCAAATGGATCCCACATGGTTCGGCGGAACAGTTTTCAACGGACTATGCCTCAGGTTCCACGTCACAAGCGGCCAATATTATGGAGGCGATCAACTACGGATGTAAACTTCTTCTTATTGATGAAGACCGAAGTGCGACGAATTTCATGATTCAAGATATCAAAATGCGTTCATTAATCAAACGTGAACCCATTACACCTTTTACAGAACGTGTCAGAGAGCTTTATGAGGCTGCCCACGTATCTTCCGTTCTTGTGATTGGAGGTAGCGGTGAATTTCTATCCGTTGCCGATCAAATTATCCTGATGGACAATTTTGTGGCGACGAACGTAACACAGGAAGCCAAACGTTTATGTGAAAACGACAAACCACGAGAACGTATTCCCTATACCCATTGGGACATAGAAAGACTAATAACCAGTGATCACTTCTCGAGCTATCCACAAGGCAGCGGTACAGAGAAGTTGACGGTTTCAACCATGGGATACATCGGGATGGGGGATGAACAAGTAGATATCAGAGGGCTTTACAACATCACATCCAACGCGCAGCTTGTCGCTATTGCCTTCCTACTTCGAAAAATCGCGATAAGTAATCAGGATCGCCTCATCTTGCCCCATGAGAAGATTAGAAAAGCACTCGAAGATATGGAGAGAGAAGGCGTGGACATTGTATTCTCTTCCTTCTTCCCTGGTTTCGACAGGTGGCTTGAATTACCGAGGATGCATGAAGTGTTAGCTGTCTTAAACCGAATGAAACATGTGAATTTTATTAAGTCGGAGCATAGTAGTCAAAATGTATAGCCTTTAAAAATAACGTTATGCCATCATCCTATTCGGAGAAAAAACGCGAAATTTATCCGAATAAGGTTATGGCATAACGCTATGCTCCCCCATAGGTTCTAACTCCTGCCCATGCCACTGTCATCTGCCCTCTTAATTCGGATCTATTTCACCCGATACTTCTCAAAATACTGCGGAATCACCTCTGTCGAAGCTCCTGGCATTTCTGGAAGGATGTAGTGACCATTCTTGACGGTTGCAGGTTCCAAGAAGATGTCTCGAATCCAAGGAATGTACTCCAGCATAATGGCATTCTGCGTAGCGCCGACAAGATGTTGATGAATTTGTCCCATATCACCAACATGTGGAACGACAGGCAGATCGTAGGCTGCAGCAAGCCCTGCTACTTGAAGCCATTCTGTGATCCCGCCGACGCGCGTGCAATCGACTTGCACGTACTCAACCGCGCCATTATGGATGTAATCACGGAATGCATATTTATTGTAGACATGTTCGCCAAGTGCAATCGGAACGTTGAGAACATCGGCTAACTTTTTATGTCCAAGAATATCGTCCGGGTTCAGCGGCTCTTCCAGCCAGAACAAGTCGAACTCCTCTAACTTTTTTCCCCAAGTCATAGCTGTATTGATATTCCATTGCTGATTCACGTCGATCATGAGGATAATATCTTTCCCAATGAGTTCCCGCACTGCCTTCACGCGATCATAATCTTCCTGTGTGTTAGGTTTGCCAACTTTCATTTTCACTCCTGTAAAACCTTCTTCGACATAGGAGCTAATGTCTTTCAGCAGTCTTTCTTGGGTCCAGTTCAGCCAACCCCCATTGGTGTTGTAGGCTTTAATTCCTTTATCTTTGGACTTATGACCGCCAAGATATTGCCACAGCGGTTTGCCCGCTGCCTTGGACATCACATCCCATAGGGCAATATCAACAGCGGCAAGTGCCATATGCGTGATACCCGCGCGACCGATCCAATGCATTTTACCAAAACGGAGTTCATCCCAAATTTCTTTCACCTGAAATGGATCTTTGCCAAGCAGGACAGGCGCGTAATAGTGATCAATCGTGTCCGTAATCATGGTATCGCCATGTGCGCAGGTGCCTGTATACCCATAACCGACAATGCCCTCATCTGTAAAAATGCGAACACCAGGCAAGCCCCAATGAGTAGGTGAATTAATCGCATCAGTAATCGGCGGGTTCAATGGTACGTGCAGAATAAAGCTTTCAACTTTTGTAATTTTCATGGTAAATGACTCCTGCCTCTCATTAATCATTTATAATGTATCGTGTATGATAATTTGCGTGAAATAACCGTACGTTTTACGTACAAGTTATCTAACTGTTACTGCGATCCTACCGTATTCATGAAATGGATATTTGCCCTCTTTTGAGAGAGGCTGATATGACCATACATGGCTGCAGATGCACCATTGACGTCTCGCTCAATCAATTGCTGCAAAATGGCGTTATGCTCAGCCCATTCCACTTCTCGATTGTCCACATCCAGATTGATTTTAATGAACGTTAGATATCGTTGAATCTGCTCGATGTAACCTCTCACCAAGTTTTGCAGGCTAATATTATCGCAATACGCAAGAATGGTACCATGAATGGACACGTTCATTTCCTCGATTGAAGCTAAGCCCTCATTAGGGCGTGCCGATAAATTGGATCGAATGGCATTCAAGGTTTCGCTTAATCTCGCAAGCTTCTCATCCGGAATTTGGAGGACAGCTTTTTCTACAGCGAGAGGCTCCAGCCGCAATCTGATCTCGAACAATTCGTTTAATTGCTGAAGACTCATCAGATTCACATACATCCCTTTAAAAGGAACCATATGTAAGTATCCTTCTGATTGCAGCCGAGAGAGCGCTTCACGTATTGGAATATTGCTAACTTCTAACGTTCGGGCTAGCTGGTCAATATTAATTTTTTCACCGGCAGGCAATTTATGCGTTAAAATATCCTCTTTGACAATCCGATAAATTTCTTCCGTTACGTTCACTCGGTTAATTTTAGTTGCCATGTCGTCCATCCCACTCCTTTCCACGAATATATCATGTATGATGGAGGGTTATCAATTATTCAAATTGTAGAAACGACTTGCATTGTTACCGAAAATATCTTCCTTCTCGTCGTCTGTTAATTCGATTGGCAAATTGCGATTTACGATATCCAATACCTGCGAATAGCTAGCAGCCAATAAGCATACTGGCCAATCACTGCCGAACATCACTCTTTTGCCCCCGAAAACGTCGAGCGTATGACGGATATAACCCGTGAAGACAGATTCCTTCCAATTCGAATGATCTGCTTCTGTTACCATGCCGGACAATTTGCAATATATATTGGGATAGGCTGCAACTTCAACGAGTGATGCTTGCCATTGTTCCTTTTCTTGGATCGCTATTTGCGGCTTTCCAATATGATCGATGACAGCTTTCAACGTTGGAATCCTCTCCAACATTTTCACAATTGCAGGGAACTGGTGTGACTTGATCAGTAGATCAACAGGAAACTGTTGCTCCGCTAAGAACTGCAAGTTCGCGATCACCTGAGGACGGAAAACATAAGAGTCCGCATCAATATCCTGAAGCATAATCCGAATTCCTACGAAATATGGATTGGGACGCAATGTGGCATATAGTTCTTGAAAGGTGTTCGAGTCAAAGTCCAGCCATCCGACTACGCCAGCTATTGTATCATGCCTCTCACAGAGGCTTAACAGATACGCTGTCTCTTCAACCGTTGGCGCAGCTTGAACAGCGATGGTTTTCGTAATTCCGTTATGAATCAATTCCTTTGTTAGATCATCAGGCAAGTAATCCCTATAGAGCACGGGCAATTCTGGTGATAACCAGCCGTAATCGCCACGAGAAAGCTTCCAATAATGTTGATGCGCATCGATTCTCAATTGCGAGTCTTCCTCCGTTTCTGTTCTTTATTTTTCCAATAAATCTTATTTAATATATCGTGTATGATTTTAATACTAAATGCTCTTTCATTTTTTGTCAACGAGATGATGAGAGCTAATGAGGGAATACCACCACGCAATTAAGAAGTTAATAAAATCCCGCCCCAAAGCCATACTCTTCGGGACGAGTTTATGGATCCGATTAACGATGAATCCCCCAGGGGACTCGGTCACAATTTGATCTACAGAACGCGATCCTTTTCGGGATCATCTGTATCGAATCCGATGACTTCAAACGCCGACCACAGCTCCGGAGGGATCGGGAAATTCGCGAGTTCGATGGTTTGAGCTACCCGATCCGGCTTCGACATGCCGACAACAGTGCTGACGATTCGCGGGTCGCGAAGCGAGAATTGAAGTGCGGCGGCAGCCAGCGGAACATCGTATTCCTGGCAAATCTTGGCGTACTTACGCGCCCTCTCCAATACAGTTGGCGGCGCATCGCTATAAGCATAACGGGCGTATGCATCCGGTCCTTTGGCCAATATGCCGCTGCCATACGGAGCGGCATTAACGACTGCTACCCCCAAGCGACTTGCGACATCAAGCAAAGGTTCGGCTGCTCGATTAAGAAGTGTATAACGATTGTGGGTTTCAACTGCGCTGAACGCTCCCGTTTCAACATAGCGAATGAGCATATCGATCGGTCCGCCGGACATACCGATGTGATCGATGACTCCCTGCTCTTGGAATTTTTGTAGCACTTCTAACGGCCCGCCTGCTCCCATCACATTCTCGAAGGTACTGTGTTCTGGATCGTGGATATAAACATATTGCAGACGGTCAAGTCCTAAACGTTCGAGACTTCCTTCGATGGAGCGTTTGATCTGTTCGCCGCTGAAATCTCCTGTATTGAAGTCGCGGTCGGCTTTGGTTGCCAGTATGAATCCAGCCGGAAGTCCGCCATTCGCTTGAATCGCCTTGCCGATTCGCCGCTCGCTCTCTCCTTCGCCATATGCCGCAGCCGTATCGAGAAAGTTGATTGAACTTTCGAAGGCGCTGCGCAGCGTCTCCAGCGCTTGTTCTTCCGAAATACTATATTGAAAAGTTTCTGGCATATCCCCGAGTGGAGCAGCTCCAATACATAGCGGTGTTACGAGTAAGCCGGTACTGCCAAGCTGGCGTTTGGTTAATAATTCGTTCGACATGGTGTGTTCCTCACTTTCTATATGATCGGCATTATAACGACACGCCTAGGAAGCCCCGCGTCATTTGAAAATCGATATTTCCTTGTAGATAGAGACGTGGTACATACGTATGTTCCAAAATTTGTTTGCTGCGCTCGAGAATATGATTCCCCCATAAGCTCGGGTTACCCGCCAACACCAAATCAACATCTTGCTGATAGTTACGCAGCACGTCCTGCTCCGAAGTTATTTGCAGCATCGGGACGAAAGGGTGTGTCTGCATCGGACGATCACCGATCAACGCAATGATTAATTCCACCCCTGTTGCAGCGAGTCCTGTTATCGTCTCTACCCCATGCGTTGTAGGGGTCTCCATGATGTGGAATCCATTATGGCGGACATGTTCCCCGTAAGCGATAGACGGCTGAACTTGGGACACGTTCAATAGATGCTTGCCGAACGCAGCTGCAGTAAGCAACTCACTGTTCTCGGGAACGACGACCATACCTCCTGCCCCGACAATTATCTTGGTTAGTAGTGCCAACTGCTCCGCCGCATCTTCCGAAACGGGGCCAACACTTACGATACCGATCCGCAGTCCGTCTAGACCGACCGTCACCTTCTCCGCTGGAGCAGCTGCAGTCACTCGATCGGCGAACCAAGATTCGACCTTCTCACTCACCTTGGCAATACCACCGTCGAGTTGAATGCTGGCATAACCGAGCCGGCTCGCATCGACGCCCATCACTTCCATCTGATGGCGCATGTAGTCGTTATGCGTTTTCTCGCAACCATGCTCCAGAAGCAAACAATGCTCCACCATCGGATGCGTCATATAACCGATCATCGTACGGGCAAACAGCGATTCAGCTGGCCCTCCTGATGTGCCGCAGCCTTCTGTGTGCGCCAATGTGACAAAGCGTGAGAGTTCGGGCTGCCCTGTTCCTTGTTTATTCAGACTCCGTGTAATCATGCCCGCGACCTGTCCCGCACAAAGACTTGTCGGCACGATCAAGCCGATGCTATCACTAGATTGTCGATCCCGATGGCGTGTAAAAGAAAACTGAATCGGGTCAACTGTCGTTACAGCAGCCCAATCCCCAATTTCTATCGGAGCTCCAGTCGGTACAGGAGGGTGAAGCAGCGTCTTGAGCTGGCTCGCATCGCTCTGCTGCCAGTTACGCCAAATCTGTACCTGAGCATGACCTGCCTTTTCGCCGACACTTCGCTGTCCAGATGCAATTCGGATCGCTAGTTCAAACACTTCCTGGCCCAGCTCTTCCATCGACTTGCCTTCCAGATACTGCCCCGCGTTCACATCCATATCGTTCGACAACAATTGGAAGCGGCGAGTTGTCGTGACCACTTTGACAGTTGGCACATACGGAAAGTTCGTGATCGAACCATTGCCCGTCGTAAAGAAGATGACATTGCAGCCTGCTGCCACTTGTCCAGCGATACTCTCCAGATCATTGCCTGGGCTGTCCATGAAATAGTAGCCGCCATCCTTCATGATCTCCCCGTACTCGGTTGCAAAGTCGATTCGGGTTGTGGGGTCTTTCTTCATGGCGGCGCCTATGGATTTGAGATAGATGTTGTACAAACCGCGATACATATTGCCACCGGACGGGTTGCCTTCTGCGCTAGTTCCGTGCCAGGATGTACGTTCCTTAAATCGATTCACAAGCTCCAGAAATTTGCGAGCGGTTTCCACGTTGCGCACTTTGGACAACACATGGGGCTCTGCGCCAATCAATTCATCGGTTTCGGCCAAGCTAGCCCCACCGCCGTAACGAACCAATTGCTCCGAGATCCAGCCGAGGAGGGGATTGGCGGATACGCCAGAAAATGCGTCTGAACCGCCGCACTGCAAACCAAATCGCAAGTGACGGATGGATTCTGGTGTCCGCTGCATGGCACTGACCGTTGGCAGCCATTCTCGTACTAACGCTTCACCTTTAAGCAGCTCCTCCTCAAAACTCCCTGTGAGTGAAACGAACTTGTGAAGCACTTCGTCGATCGGGTAGTTATGTTCGTGAGCGTAAGCTTCCACCATCTTGTTCGTTACCGACTCATTCCCATAATCGACTACTAATACCGCGCCAACGTTCGGGTTGACCATGAACCCCGCGAGAGTCCTTAGCAGCAACTCCACGTTATTCGGCTTCTCAATGCCGCCTTCCGTGTGCGCGACGGGAACTATCCCGTCTATATTTGAATCGTTCTTCCAATCGGCTTGTAGACGAGCAGCAAGCTCATTCACATAACTCCCCGTGTGCGAGGTGGTACCGAGCAATACGATGTAATTCCGTGTACCAACTCCGCGATCTTCATGGCGGCGATAGCCCATGAACGTAGGCGTCTCCGTATAAGCTGGCGAAGCTGGAGCTGGCTGGAAGTTCTCCTCATCAAAGATGTATGGAGGAATTTGATCACCGAAATTGGGCGCATCTGGCACTGCGAATGTCAACTGGCGCACACTAAGCGCTTCCAATACGGTTTCATTGATTACGTAATGACCGGGTTGAATCGGTTTAAGCGCTATTCCAAAAGGCAAATGCCACGAGAGTAGATTTTCACCAGCTGCAATCGCTTTCACAGCAAACCGATGGCCTTCCATTACGGTATAATCCAAGGTAAGGGATTGACCTTCATATAGAATAACGGTTCCCGCGTTCAATTGGCGAATCGCAACGGCGCAGTTATCCTCGGGCAAGGGAAGTCTCGCTACTTCTTCAAATTGGTAAACAACGTCCATCGATGATTGACTCCTTTGATGAAAATTTCTATTTCCGAGTATATACCTCATATTGTACCAAGATTATGGCATTTGTTAATTCTTTACCTTTGCACAAACATACTCTATTTTGATATTCTATAAATACGGAATAAAAATCAAGCAAGCTGAACTAGGGAGGTTCACAAGGTGCAAAACCCACTGATAAAGAACTTTTTTAACGACCACCTCCTGCCGTTTGACCTTGTATTTAAGGACACCAAAACACCAAATCGAGAACTACCCGAACATCTGCATGATCGGTACGAATTGGTGTATGTGTATAGTGGAAAAGGGACATTCTTCTTAAACCAAATGCTCTATGAGATGAATGAAGGAGACTTCTTCATCATTCCTGGCAATACCATTCATCAGGCATTGCCTGATTCTGAATCTCCAGTTACAGCCACCGCTGTCTATTTTGATCCGCAACTGATCGGACATTATTCAGCTGGTGATTCGTTCACGAATATGCAAGTTTTTGAGCGTGCCCGCAAGTATAAGAGCTATAAGCTTGTGATCCCAGCAGCCGTGCGCCCCCTTATTGAAGATAAATTCAACCAACTTCATGAAGAATTGGAACGACACGAAGCTGGTTTTAGATACGCAGTTCAGCTACATTTAAATAGCCTCTTAATTATCATTAATCGTTTGATATTGAAAGATTCCCGCCATCAACTGGCTGAGTCCGATGTCGGCCCCTCCTGGTTACTCAACATACTTCAATATCTAGACCAGTTTCACACAGACCAAAGCGTTGGACTTTCGTCTCTAGCGAAGCATACATCAGTCTCAGCCGCTCATTTATCTAGGGTGTTTAAACAATTAACGGGTATGAATATCACCGACTATGTGAACGCCAAGCGAATTTCAACTGCTAAGGAACTTCTGTTAACGACCGATTTAGGTATTGATACGATTGCGCACAATTGCGGATATGAGAGCTTGCCTTATTTTCATAAATTGTTCAAGAAATTCACTGGCGTTACCCCTGGCGTATATCGTAGGAAAGTAATGAAGGAGCTTAGTTTTCAATTCGATACGCCATAATTAATTGGAAAACGGAGCCTGCTAACCCGCCGCGGAGCTCCGTTTTTGTTGTTTGACATTTGATTATAATTACATCATTGCATTTGGTATTGATCGTCACTGACTTTCTCCATCCATTCTACAGCTTTCCCATTCAGTCGCTCTTGAATCGCTATATGCACCATAGCTGTGGTTGGCGAAGCTCCGTGCCAGTGTTTCTCGCCAGGCGGGAACCAAACTACATCACCAGGACTAATCTCCTCGATCTGACCTCCCCATCGTTGAACCCATCCTTTTCCTGACGTTACGATTAACGTCTGACCGAGTGGATGCGTATGCCATGCTGTCCGCGCACCTGGCTCGAAAGTAACACTTGCTCCTGCTACACGAGCAGGCTCTGCTGCTTCTATCAGTGGATCAATGCGAACCGTACCCGTGAAATACTCCGATGGTCCTTTGCCTGAAGGTTGTGACCCGACTTTTCTAATTTCCATTTTCTATCAGCCTCCTTGTGAGTTACGTAATTGTTATGTGTTGCTTACAACGCCTACAGTCTCCACCTTCCTAATAAGGACGATATAGACGACGATGGCCAGTACACTGGTTGTACATATCATAATACCAAAAGGAATGGCGGAATACTCACCGGCAATTCCAACAAGTGGGGAAGTAATAGCTTGCAAGTACTGGAGCTTCCTACACTATTTCGTTTTAATGTTAATCGTAGAAGTTAATTCTTCCCACTCCAAAGATGCTCCTAATGTTTCCGTTATAAAGCGAAGCGGTACCATTGTTGTGTCCTTATACAGTTGTGGTTTAACTTCAAAATAAAAGTCTTTATCGTTCACCACTACTTTTCTTGATCCTAGTGTTAAACTCACTACATTAGTGTTTGTTTTTGCTAGTATACTCTTCGTCTTTTCGTCCCAGCTTACTTCGGCGCCTAAAAGCTCAAAGATGGTTCTCATAGGCATCATAGTTCGAACATAGGAAAGTGTAGGAGCTACATCAAATTTTTGTATTTCACCATTCACTTTAATGTTGCTTTTGGACATCAATTCATCAGGAACAACAATTTCTACACCTTTATCCTTCAAAAGTGTTAATACTTCTTCTGCTCTTGTGTCTAACGGTAGATTCTTCAAATATAACGTCTTTAAACTCTGGATTTTTGTTAATGGAGACAAGTCTGAGATCTCGGTATCACAAATGTTCAAGGAGTTGATCGGATGATGTATTAATGGCGTCAGATCAGCAACGGAAGTATTGGCTAGGTCCAGTTTATGGATATTTTGCATCTGATTCATAACTGAAATATCTTTTAAATATGGATTACTTTCCAAAGACAAACTTCCAATTTTCAGCCCCTTTAATGCACGGATATCTATGATATTGTTAAAATCCAAACCTAAGGTATTAAGTCTTTTCAGATTAGCTACAGCAGAAATATCTGTTATTTCGTTATGATTTAGACTTAGAAACCATAGATTTGTTAAATTTGCAATTGGCTTTAAATCAGAGATCTGATTGTATTGTACTAAAAATTGCCCGAGATTAGTTGCATACTCCATTCCATTTAATGATTTTATATTATTGTCCTTATATATTAGCAGGTATTGCAACTCACTCAGATTCTCTTTAGTTAATTCAGTAACGTTCAACTTACTTTTTATAGCTGACTCTAGTCTAGCGTCTTCAATAAGAGTTCCATTAGCCATGGAATTTGTCGGCACTAATATACTTGCCATTAGGACAAGCGAAGTTATCAATTTGTTTCTCATCATTTATAAGCCTCCATGGGTTTCAAATCTATGTGCAGTATCGTCTTCCTCGTACAATAACTCATTCCATTTACTTCCACCCTTCTACAGGAAACCCTTTTTTCTTTACTTATTCCTTAAAGATAGAGAAAAAATCGCCAGTTCCTCTAAGGAAACTGACGATTTACATTCATTGCACTATCATTTATTTGCGCGTCGCTATTAATCCAATTCCTTGTAATCAAAGAAATCAAAGTCTGCTTGCAGCCTAGTGCCTCTTAGATCCTGAGCGCAAAGCCCAACAAAAGCACCAGTAAATGATAATTTCTTCGCATAACTGTCCGCTAGATTACCTGCATACAACGCCGGCCCGATGCACTGCCAGTAATGACTATCCAGCGAGTAACTGAATTGAATCTGCTCGAAATCCATCGTAGCTTTTAAATAAATGCTCTCTCCTACTGGAATCGGCAAATAAACATCCAGCTCTTCATAGTGTCCTTGATCGCTTACGATGATCGCGAGGTGTTTCCCCAGCTCGTCATCATGCGATATGCGTAAATAGTAATGATCGGACTCATCATAGTAGAGGACAAGACCTGCCATTTGGGTAAAAGAAAGCGGCTCGAACGACACGCACGTCGTCATCTCGCACTGGAAACTTTGAATCCGCCTTGCCACAAGGCTTTGATTGTGCAAGGAGGTCAGCGATTCTCTTCCCCTCAACCGCATAAATCCAGAGCGCTCAGATAAGCTTATCCATGACTCGTCGTAGGGAACACGAAGCGAATGCCAGTGGATGCTGAGCTGCGGCTCATCGAAATCATCGCGGACCGGTTCTAGCATCCAAGGGTGCGGCGTTAGCTCCGTCTCCGGAATCAGCAGCTGTGGCTGCTTTCCGCCTGATGCCAAACGCAGCCAACCCTCCTGCGTCCAGACGACCTTTTGCAGCGAAGTCTCCCTGCCTAATGGACTAAGCCCACTTCCGTCTTTGAGCGGACGCGAACAGATAAACACCATGTACCAATCGCCTAACTGCGTTTGCACCAAAGAACCATGTCCCGCATTTTGCAGTGGATGATCAGGGCTTGTTCTTGTCGTCATGATCGGATAGTCGGGATCGACTTCATACGGACCGTCTATCGACTCAGCTCGCATGAGCGTCGCGGCGTGCATCGGGCCCGTTCCGCCTTCGGCCAGCAACAAATAGTAATATCCGTCCTTCTTGTACACCATCGGCCCTTCCGTTACGCCTAGGTCCGTGCCTTCCGTAACCTGCTTGATAGCTCCGATCAGCTTGCCTTCCGCCAAACTAAACTCCTGCATGACAATGCCGGCGAATCTGCGTTTATTTTTACGAAAATCCCACTGCATATTAAACACATACTTACGGCCATCCGTGTCATGGTACAAAAAGTGATCAAAACCGCTTGCGTTCAGATAAATCGGATCTGACCAAGGCCCTGTAATCGACGGTGCCGTCACCACATAATTGTGTAAGTCCTTATATACGCCCTTACGGCCTACGACATTCGTAAAACATAAGTAATACGTGCCATTATCATAGCTTAATGATGGCGCCCAAATACCGCCTGAGCTTGGCACGCCGCGCAAATCCAATTGGCTGAGACGATCCAGGGGACGGACCAAAGGCCGCCAATTCATTAAATCCCGCGAGTGATGAATGAGCACGCCCGGAAACCACTCGAACGTCGATGTTGCAATATAATAATCATGGTCTACTCGGATGATGGAAGCATCCGGATGGAAACCGCGAAGTATCGGATTCTGAATTACCATAGATACAAATCGTTTCCTTTCAGTTTGAAGATGGCTTCCATGAAATAATAGTCGCCATAAATAATCGGGTGATGATGCTTCTCATTATGATACGATGCCGAACCGTATTGGATGAGACAGTCATTATCCGTCGTCCAGTCAATACGAGATTGATCTAAGGTTCGAAGCAACTTCAGCGCTGCACCTAGGTACATTTCTTTTTCAAATTCGCCAACGACTTTGGCAATTTCAATGAATCCGCATGCTGCGATGGCCGCGGCTGTATCATCTTCAAGCTTCGGCTCCTTCGGTTGTCTGAAATCAACAGGAATAATACCGTCAGCTGGCATATTTGCGATAAAATAGTTGGCAATCCGTTTCGCGGTTTGCAGATACTCATCCTTCTGCGTGTGGATATAGCTCATCATGAAACCATAAAGCGCCCACGTCTGACCTCGCGTCCAAGACGAACCCTCTTCATAGCCCTGACCGCCGTAAGTTTTGACTACGCCCCCCACGAAGGGATCGAACTCCACAATATGGTTGACCGATCCGTCGGGCCTCACAAACGCAGTAATCGCTGTGTCCGCATGCTTCATCGCGATTTGCTTGTACCGTGGATCGCCAGTTTCCTCCGAAGCCCAATACAAGAGCGGGATATTAAACATACAGTCGATAATCGCCCAGCCTCTTGTGTCGCCTTCTTCCAGATCGTTCCATGCCCGAATGAATCCGCCTGCCAGATTAAATCGGCCAGCAAGCAAGTTCGCTGCATGCAGCGCTCTTTTGCGGGATTCCGGATTCCCCGTCACCCGATAATTCGCCACACTCGTCGGCAGCCACATGAATCCGACATCATGGTGCAAGCCATAGAATTCCTGGAAGCAACGATCCATCTCTCCTTCCGAAATATGCGCAATCTCCTTGTACTTATCATCTCCGGTTTCGTGATGCATCAGCCACATCATGCCACCCCAGAACCCATTGGTCCACCAATTGATCTCGTCTGATTCAAGTCCTGATGGGTTATCTACGATGCGGTTATCATGCGTCCCGTTCACTGTGGTATATGGAATCTTATGTCTCGACTTTTCGCTCACCCAGTCCATTTTCATTGTGATCTTGTCGATAACTGCCTGTAACCAAACTTGATTGTTTCCGTCCAACATCCCATTTCCCCTCTTTCTCTGGTTTGTCTATATTCTCCTCGTCTATCCCTTTGTAGCTCCTGCAGCAATCCCTTTCACGAAATACTTCTGCAGCGCGATGAAAGCGATCAAGACAGGAATAATGGAAATCGCTGTACCCGCAAAGACCATGTCCCATTGTGATGCGTATTCACCGACAAAGCCGAAGATCTCGACGATCATCGTCTTCGGTTTATCCGACGGCAGTACGAGACTTGGCATCAGGAAATCGTTCCAAATACCGAGGCCATTAAGTACGACTAAACTTGCTGTACACGGCCCAAGGAGCGGAAATACGATTCGCCAAAAGATGCCGTATCTGGAACAACCATCGATTTCAGCGGCTTCTTCAATTTCTTGGGGAATGCCCTTCAAGAAGCTGGTATACAGCAGTACACCGAAGCCGACGGAACCGGACACGTAGATTAGAATTGGCGCTCCCAACGTGCCATACAAACCAAACATTTTCATCTCTTTGAATAACGGAATCATATACACCTGGAACGGAATCATCAAACCAGCCAGAAAGTACACATAGATGGCATTGGTCCATTTTTTATGCGTACGTTCAATCGCGTACGCCGCCATTGGAATGACCAAAATCATGGCAACAATCGAGGTGACCGTCAATATAATCGAGTTCACCATTGCCCGTGGGAAATCCGTTTTCGTCCATAAGTAGACGAAGCTATCTACGTACAAGCTGGTCGGGAAAGCAATGGCATCGCGCATAATCGCACCATTACTTTTAAAAGCAGAGATCAAACTAAAGTAAATCGGGAAGAAAAAGATGAGGGCAAGAACTAGCGTCAGGGCAAAGATGAGCAGCTCAAGCATGGATTTTTGTTTTTTCATCTTATAACTGCACCTCCCTGCTGCGCAGCAGCTTAATCTGAATCAGTGATACGATTAGGATCAATGTGAAAAGCACAAGCGATAGCGCTGTACCAAAACCTTGCCGTAACTCGCCGAAGCCGACTTTATAAATAATGTACGTCAGCGTTTCCGTTGCAAAACCAGGGCCGCCATCCGTCATAACGGCAATTTGGTCGAATATTTTCAAGGACGCAATCATCGATAGCATCATACACACCGTAAATGCGCCTGCCAGCAGCGGAAATGTGATGTGGCGGAATTGCTGCCACCGGTTGGCTCCGTCTATGCTCGCAGCCTCTGTCAGCTCTGGCGGAACGCCTTGCAGACCGGCTAGATAAATGATCATATAGTAGCCTGCGCCTTTCCATACGGTCGTAAGAATGATTGCCATCAAGGCATAATCCGGATTTCCAAGCCAATCGATTTTGAGAAAAGGAAGGTTCATATTATCGAACAATTGCGATAAGACACCGAAGTTATAATTCATAATGATCGTCCAGACAAACCCCATGACAATCCCGGACAATAAGGTTGGAAAATAGAAAATGCTTCGAAACATGTTGCGGAACCATCGAACTTGATCCACCAGCATCGCCAGCAGTAGTGCTAATATATTTTCCAAGACTACTAATACGACCGAAAGAATCAACGTATTCTTCAACGCATTATGGACGCGCTCGCTGTGCCACATCTCGACGAAGTTATCGAAACCAATGAAGCGAATATCTGAACTAACACCATCCCAAGAAGTGAAACTAAGGTATATGCTGCTTGCTGTTGGAACCATGACGAACACGGTATAAAGAATCAATGCAGGAATAAGAAACACGATGGAAAAGGATAGCCATTTTCTTTTTCTCTTTACAGGCTGTATGGTAGTCATTCTCTTAGCCTCCTAGTTAGCAGGAGAACCTCAGCTGTTAAGATGAGGTTCTCCGTGTGCAGCCTTTATGCCATTATTTTTTCATTGCCTTCACTTCAGTGTCCCACTCCGCGTCGGCCTTTTTCAGGCTATCTACGCTGAAATCGCCTTTCACAAGCCAATCTTGAACGGACTTGTAGAACCAGTTGCGGAATTGCGGCGGGATTTGGTTCGCACCCCAGAAGTTATTAATTTGCAGTGATTTTTTCACGTTAGGATCAGACATCATCGTTAGTACTTCTTGAAGCTGAGGAGAAGCTTCATATGTCACTTTTTCCTTCGTAGACGGAATTGCACTCGCCACTTTCAAATATTTCGGATATTGCTCTTTACTGAAGAAGAATTGGATAAACTGTGTAATTGCTGCTGTTTTGTCAGCATCTTTCGCTGCCCCGTTCGATAACGACCAACCACTTGGTTGTGCTACACCTACAACGTTGATAGCGCCGTTTTGATCAGGTACGGGGTACCAGCCGAAGTCAAATTTCGGATCTGCTTGTGCAATGGTCGGAAACATCCAAGGACCGGAAAACAAGCTCGCTGCCTTGCCGGTAACTAGCATCGAGGCCGTTTGGTTATCCGCTGTACTCATGTAACCTTTGTCCACGTATCCTTTCGTAAACAAATCCGTTAGCAACTGCATGGCTTTCGCCGGACCGGGATCCGTGAAGCTTACTTTCCCTTCCGAACGCTTGGAGTTCCAATCCGGATCTTTAATAAACACTTCGTCAATCAGGAATTTATTCACCCAGAAGCCCCAATGGAAGATGTCTTTACCACCGACGACGATCGGAGAAATGCCTTTCGCTTTCAGCTTTTCTTGTGCGGCGATGAAATCGGCATATGTCTTAGGCTCATCCGTAATGCCTGCATCTGCGTAAGCTTTCTTGCTATAGATGATCCCTTGTGGCGCAGGGAGCGAGATCGGTGCGTTGTACACTTTGCCATTAACTTGAGGTACGCTATCGAACAGCCCTTGCAGTTCCTTCGGCAGTTCCGCTAATTTCCCGGCATCGGCGAACAACTGCGTATCACGCATTTCAACTAGATCCGGGAATTCGCCAACCGCATCCTTTGTTTTCAAAAAGTCGAGATAGGCAGCAGATGTCGTTTCACTTAAATCTTTAATTTTAATGTTCGGGTTAGCTTTCGTAAAAGCAGCAATGGAATCCGTTACGGCCTGTTTAGTAGCGGGATCTCCAGTTGCATAAATGATGCTAAACGTCACATCTTTCTTCGGAGCGGCGGTCGCTGCTGCCGTGCCTGCCGGCGCTGAGCTTGATTTCGTATCTGTAGATTCACTATTACCACAGCCTGCTAATATCAATGCAATCACTGTCGAACTGACGAGTACTTTGGAAAAAATTTTAATCATATTATATGTAAACCTCCCTTTGTTCTGCATATGCTTTGAACAGAGCCAGGCGGTTCGCGAAGCCGCATCTTCTGTTATTCTGTTCCATGAATTAAGACTAACATACGGTGAAAACGGTTTGAATGAAGTTTTTTAAGCTTGATATGCATGAATTTAAGAAGCTTCAAAAGGTTAAGCGAATGGAAAAAGCAGCTTTCCTTGGGCATCCTACAGAGGCTAGAAAGAAAAGCTAGGTTGTCGCAATTTTCGACATCCTAGCTTTTAGTTTGACTTTTATACTCATGCGGAAGCTTGCCGTAGCACTTCTTGAACATGTCGCTGAACTGCCGCGGATTCTGGTAGCCAACTTGTTCGGCAATTTCATACACAAGTAGATCCGTATTCAGCAGCAGTCTAACCGCATGCTTCATCCGAATGTTGGTCACATACTGTTTAAAGTTTTCCTGCATATGTTTTTTGAAGAAACTGCTGAAATAATACGGGTTCATAAAAACCTGGGAAGCTATACTTTCGAGTGTAATATTCTGTTTGTAATGCTCTTCGATGTATTCTTTGATCCATTTCATCTGCTGCGCTTCTCGGGAGCCGCCCGAGCCGCTGACTTGATCAAGAATACCCATGACTTGCATGGTCAGGAAATCGGTCAAAGCTGCAAAGCGAGAACAGTGATGCATCTGCTGAAGCCAGTCCTTCCTCACCTCTGGCGAAATGTTTATCGCAATCCCAACCTCAGCCAGTTCATTGACGATGTCAATAAGCAAGGAATAGCCAGCCATAACAGCCGTTTCCTTGCTTCCATTAGCATGGATGTGGACATCTTTGAAGAAATCAGAGAGCAACACCTCGACATGTGCCTTATCCTTCGCAATAACGGATTGAATAATCGCTTGCTTGGCTTGCTCTACATTCGACTCTAGTCGATCATTGCCTTCATGCCGGGTCCACGCTAAGACTGTCCCTGCCTCTTCAAAATAGCTGCGAGCCATTGTATCCACTGCGGACTTATAGGCATAACGAATGTCTTCGAGCGAGTGAACCGGCTTCCCGATACTAATCGTCACATGGACTTTCAAATAAAAGAGCATCTTATCCCGCATCTCGCTGGCAAGCTGCTTCATATCCGCGCAGCTACTCTCGTGATTCACGATCACACACAGGTTCTCAGCCTTGCGAATGACAAGTCCACTCCCGTAATAACCAATCAGCTCCTCCGCCAAATTGGACACCGCAAATAGCAGCAACCGCATCTCATGTTCGCCCCATCTGCCGTCCTGTAACTGCAACCGCTCTAACTCCATAGAAAACACGGAGAAACTCGCCCTATTTAACGAAATCCCCAACGCTTGCAGCTTGCGGTTTGCTTCCTCCGGCCCGATATCCCCTTGGGTTAAACGATCGAATAGCTCCTCGAGCTGCGTTTTTTTATCCTTTTGCTCATAAACGGCCAACTTTCCTTTGGATGTTTGATCTTCGGTCGCCTCCTGCAGCTGCGTGATCGCTTTCTGAACCGCTTCGAGCAGCAAACTCTTCTCGATCGGCTTGACCAAATATTCAACGGCGCCGTAAGCTAAAGCGTCCTTTGCATACGAAAACTCCTGATAGGCAGAGATGAAAATAATTTTCGTCCGAAGCTGCAAGCTCTGCACGTGCTTAATCACATCTATTCCTGTTCCGTCAGGCATAGAAATATCTGTGATGACGAGATCTGGTTTGAACAGCTCGATTTGCTCCATCAAGCTTCGACCGGTCATCGCTTCGCCGATAATGTTAATACCGAGCTCTTGCCACGGGATGAGTTTCTTTAAGCCTTTAATAATGATCGGTTCATCATCAGCCAGAATGGCGTTTAGCACGGTTATTCACCTCTCTCGTTATAGGAAGGACCAGCCGAACCGTAGTCCCTATATGCTTGCTGCTAGTGATCTCAACGCCATATTCCATTCCATACAGGGCCACGATGCGCTCATGGACGTTAATGAGTCCAATACTGCTCCCCGTATCCAGCGAACTACTTTGCCCCAGATTATGTTGAACGGATGCCAATGTCTCCTCACTCATCCCCACGCCATCGTCGTCCACGGAAATAAAGAGTTGATTGGCTTCCGACTTTTCAATTGTGATCCTTATCGTACCTTTCCCTTGCTTAGGCATGATGCCGTGATAGATCGCGTTCTCCACAATCGGCTGTAGCGAAAGCTTGGGAATGGCGCAGTCTAATAAGTTACTGTCGAATCGGAAATCCAAGACAAGCCTATGCTCCCCGTACCGAATCACCATCAATTGAAAGTATTGCTCCACATTCGCTTTCTCCGCTCGGATGGGGACGGTTTCCTCGCCATAATCAAGCACATATTTAAGTTGGTGGGAGAGCGATAATATCATATCGCCCACTTCATTCGCATCTTCTGCAATAGCATTCATTCGGATGACTTCAAGCGTATTGTACAAATAGTGAGGTCGTATCTGACTTTTCAAGGCGTTTAGTTCCGCCTGCTTCTGCTTAAGCCCCGCAACGTATACGACGTTAATGTATTCTTGCAAACGCCCTACCATTTTATTAAAACCATGGGCCAGCAGCCCTAACTCATCTGCAGATTGAACCGTCACTTGAGTATCGAAATTGCCGGATTCGACCTTCGCCATTTCTCGCGTAATGCTTCTAATCGGTCTAGAAAACCGGTTTGAGAACCATACAGCTACGACAATCAAAGATACAATGCATAATCCAATCACGATTGTAATCGTTTGTAATAGTTGCTCCAGCTTAAGAAACATTTCTTTTTTATAAAATTCACCGATAATTTGCAGATGATTTGCTGCCGTTTCCTGCCGTAAATGCAGTATATCATCCGAGAGATTGGCTTCATACATCGTTCCGATCTCACTCGTATTATTGCAGTAGAGAATGATGCCATGTTCATCTACAACATAGACGCGATCACGATTATTCAGAGACATTTGCTTGAAAATTTCATGGAATGCCCCAAGTCCAACGTCCATATAAAATGTACCGACAAGATCCCCTTCAATTTTGGATGAACCCAGTACATCCGTTAAATTTCGCCCAAACGTCATCACCTGCTCAGTGGCCCCTAGGTAATACTCTTGTTTATGCGTCGGGAAAAAGGCAAGCCCATTACGGTTCTTCTCCATTTGGGATTTCCATTCTGTTCTTGGGTATTTATATTGATAATCTAAGGCCGCATTATTCTTGGTTAAATTATGGTAAGTGCCGTTCGGCTGAACGAAAAAGACGCTCAGCAGGTCGCGGTCCGTATAAAGTATCGTTTGTAGAAAATCGTTGACCGTCATCGTCAACCGATAATCGTTCTCCTTGCTAAGTGCCGCAATCGCTTGCCCTAACTGGCCATATTGCCCACCTACCCCATAGGAATACATAAGTTTAGAGATGTTGTTGTATTTCATGAACATATCTTCAACATTCCGACTCGCATAGAGCAGCATTTGATCATAATTGTTCGTTGCGTAGCGTTCCATAAATCCGCTGAAAGTTTGCAGCGAGATGTAGCTGAGGATAATTAAGGGGATAAGCCCAACCGAAATAAAGGAAAGCGTAAATTTGGCGAATATGCTCTTGTGCACTCGAAAAGGGTTCGATGTCATGATCCTGCCTCATTCCTGGCTTTAGATAATAAAGCTATTGTACCAGATTTCTGATGCAGAAATTTAAGCGAGAAGTGCGCTTTTTTAAGGAAGGCCGAATTGAACAGCTAATTCATGTCTACTCTCTAAAACAACAAAAAAATGAGTGAATTTGCCGCAGCCGGAGGCTTTGACAACTTCACTCATTTCAATAGAACTAGTTACATCCATCTCCCTGCTTGCACGCTAAGTTCATAACGAACGCATTACTTGATGTTGGTTGCGACATACGCAAGATCCCAGATATCAATTTTATTATCGTTGTTCATATCAGCGATCTTAGCTTTTGTCCAATTTGCGCTAGTGGAGTTCTTGCCATAGTAAGTAACAACCGTCGAAAGATCACCTACATCAGTGACGCCATCTGGGATTCCATCTTTTCCACTAATGTCTGTCGACTTGTAAGCCGTGGCCTTGAAGGTGTCGGTGGCACTATTAAGTGCTGCGAGAGCGCCGTCTACTTGTGATTGAGTAGAATTCGTGTCGTCTCTTACAACAATTGCTGCGTTGATTGCTACCTGGAATGCATCCTTAGCTGCTTGCGGATATTGGCCAGGTTTAATACCAACTACAGCTGTGTTGTACAGCGTTTGTGCACTCATAACAGCTGCAATCAAAGCAGTTTTATCCTGTGGAACAGCACTAACGGAAATAGTCTTACTGCTCGGTACCGCAGTAGTTACGGTTCCATCGGAACCGCCAATTTTCGCTTCAGAGACTGCAATGATCCCAGTAGTATTCTGAACACCAGCCTTTACTCCAAAGGTTACATTCAAGACAGCTGTGCTGGTTCCAGCTAGCCCTCCGAGATTTACGGAAATGATTCTCACTTTTCCAGGGGTAGCCGTATCTTCTCTCAGAACCTGAATGTTACTGTTTGTACCCGCTGCACTGACATAATCGAACACGCTGGAATCATAGCTTAGTGTGATATCCTGTGCGTATACGCTTTGTGTCACGCTATCCAGGCCAACAACTGCTGCGAAAGTACTTCCAGGTGTCACACTATCGTTAGCTGCGATTGTTGCTGTAAGCGAATTGGTTTCTCCATTACCGGGTGTATAGATTCCAAGATCGCCAAGGTCAATCGCATAATTGTTCTGAAGTTTCTCGTATTCGCCTTTAAAGAAATCTTCTAGGTATGAATGTCCAAGAACGAATCTGTCCGGATTCACGGCGCCATAGTAGCCGGCATTGGCATTGCTCTGACTGTCAAACAGCACATAGCTTCCCTGCCATCCTGAACCGGCTACACCCCAGCTGATGATGTGATCGATGTAAGGGGCGAACCTATTGAACAGTTTGTACATCAGGGCGTACTCATAACCAAGGGCGTCAGACTGTCTGACATTGAGCACTGCTGGAGCGACAGCTCCGCCGCCTGGGGTGCTAGTCGGTGCCTTAAGGTCAAGTTCTGAGTAGGCAATACCGGAAAGAAGGCCTTCGTCAATAAGAGAAGCATAGAGGGCCATGGCATATTGGTTATCGCTTGCAAGTGTCTTTCCAATCGAATCATGTCCCTGAATACCCATGTCTTCGATAAGGGGTCTTCCGTCATACAGCGGATCGGAGAGCCATGCCGTGTTCACTGCGCGAATCATGTTGTATACAGTTCTCGCTTTAGTGCGATTAGAAATGTCGTAATCGTTATAGGTCAGTTTCGGAGGATCATTTACGATATACGCATCAATGCTGCCTACGTTGTCGTGCCCGTCGAGCTTCATGTACGCCGGAAGGTTAGCGTAGTTGGCTTTGTAAGCCGCCGCCATCTTAGCGTTAGGGGCCGCGATGTGTGCGTTTTTGAAGAGCAGGTAAATGTAATGCTCGGTGATATCGCCGCCAATTAGATCATCCGACATTGCAGAAAGCCAGTTCGTATTTTTGAGTGACTGTCTCCAGCTGTTCGGATCCGCGGGGATCGTTTCGCTGTGACGGCTTTCGTGAACCTCTTCGTTAAGTACATCCCATGAATGGATGGGAATTACTCCGCGAGATTCACTTGAGCCATACTTCGTATCTGTGGTCAGGAAGTGCCGCATCACATACATAGTGTGGTTAAACTGCACTCTTCTGGCCATTTCTTTGTCTACTTTAACCGTAGTTGTAACGCCGTTGCCCAATCCGTAGTAATCAGTTGTTCCATTATATCCCAGGGTAAGGGTAGCGGGAATCATCTGTCTCATCCACGCAGGGGCCTGGTTGTACCATGCCAAAACGTGGGCGTGGGACTTATACTGTCCAGGAGTTCCGGAATCCCTGATTGCTTGATAAGAGCTCGTCGGGAAACTGTATTCACCTACACCAGGCGTGGTGGTTGCACCGCTCAGCGCCTCGCCAGTAACGCTTTTTAACCAACTTGGGCCGCGGGGATGCGTGCTTTCCGCCTTGAGATTGTTGCCGTCGACAAAGATTTCATAGTGATTAGCTCTGGTTCCGGTTACTGCTCCAGTTCCGATCGTACCGACCATGAACGTGCCATTCTGCTTGTTGTAAACATTCTTTAAAGGCGTTACGACACTCTGGTTTTCCTTGTTAACAACGTTAGGAAGCGCAACGCCGTTAGGGTCCGGTGCGGTGATTTTGATGTTGCCGACAAGAAGCATACCCGTTTCTGCGGGACGCCCATTCTCGCCATGGAGCTCAAGAATGAAGTTTGAGGAAGTACCTGTAGTGGCGGTAATGCTCGTGTGCTTCAACAACCAAGTTTCACCGTTGAAGGAGCCAATCCAGTCAGGGTTAAGGTTGTTGTACTCGTATTCCCTGAGATAGGAATCGATGTCAGAACCGGCATTCCTAATTCTCCACCTCATGAATTTTCCCTGCGCGCTCTTGGGATAGAACACATCAAACTCAATATTTGAGCCTGCGGGAACATCAACACTTGGAGACAACGGAGACTGAAGAGTCATTCCTCCGAAGGTGGTCTTTCCGTTATGGACGTAATTGATCTGGAGTACATCAGATTTGCCTTGGGAATCTGCAAATGGATACGGAATCATTTTGTATGTACCACCAGCAAAGTCAGCAGGGACACGGTTGTCAAGCGGGGTTCTTGAGGTCCAGACATTGCTTGGCGCAGTAATATTTACAGGTACTTTACCAGGGCCCGGATCAAGACGGAAATAGGGATCTGAACCGTCCGCTTTGATTTTCCCAGTGAAGCTCACTATGGCGTTTTGCAGACTGGCTATAGCTTCGCTGGTGGGAGTCATCGCATTGCGCGCGAACTCAAGCGCGTTATTAAGATCTTTGAGTTCGTTAGCGTACACCCAGGGGAACGCTTTGTTCACATCGGATCCAACGTCCGTGTTGCTAATCTGGAGCGGGAATTCCTCATTACCACTTTTTAAAGTTTCGGCTTTTGCGATAAGGTCGTTCAGTTCATGTGTCAGTTCGCCTCCAGCTGCGGCGGCAGGGACGGGGGCAAACGCAAATACAGAGAGAAGCATCATGACTACCAGCATACGTGAGACGTTAATTAAGGGATTTTGAAAATTCATCTTTGTTTACTCCTTTTCTTAAAAAATGACTACTAATAATATGATATACAAGCCTTAGAATGAACGCCATGGATGGATAATCGATCATTTGTACTTTTTTGGAAAGCGGTTACATTCAGTATGTTGTTCAGACAGCATTCGTTTCAGAAATCCTTTTGCTTAAAGTTTCAACTTCCTGCCGATCTGACCTACTATTCTCTATCAGAATTCTAGATGGCGGGAAACCTTTTATTTTTTTGAATACTTTACTGAAGTAATAAATATCTTCAAAGCCACATTTATAAGCGGCTTCCTGCACGGTAAATTCACCGCTAAGGAGAATATTCTCTGCATTATTAATTTTCATTTTGTTAATATACTCCTTAACAGATGCACCCATGTATTTCTTAAAAAGAGTGCCAAAATACGCTGTGGTCAAGCCAGCAATGGATGCTAGCACCTCAACTTCTATTTGATTTTGCAAGTTGCTCAAAATATATCTAATGGATCGCTGTATTCGTTTGTCTATGTTCACATTGTTGTCTTTATAGTATAAGGCCTTGAAATAGTAATGTAGGATCATAAGCAATAATGCGCGTGTTTTCAATTCATAACCTCTATTTTTCTTTAACCATTCAAATGTCAGCTCATTGTACAATGAATGCAATTCTTCGGGCTCACCGATATGAGATATTAAAGGAAACGGCAAATTAACATCCTTGCCTTCCCTATCGTAGATTTGGATATTCAGCGCATAACTGATCATTAGATTTGCAGTGTCCGTGGTTGCACTTCGACGACTGCCTTTAGGGATGCACAGGAGATCTCCTTGATTGACTTCATACACCGTTCCGTTAATGCGGTAGTAAGCCCTTCCTTTGAAAATATAAGTTAAATCGTAGAAATCTGTTGTCGCATCTTCAATAATCCAATTAGGTGTGGAGTTTCTATTGATAAATAATTCAATTTGAGGATTAATCCCGAGATATTCCATAGAAATTATCCTTTCAAATATAATATTCTAAAGCTAACAGCCCTTGAACGCCCATACTGGAGCGCCCAAGGGCTATTAGTCTGTTGGGGAAAGCAAGAAACATTAAATTGCCTAACTCGAGAGTTACAGCTTTATTGCCCCAAGAAATTATAAATAACTTGAGAGGCTTCTGCTCTAGTTCCGACTCCTTTCGGTATGAACAAATTGCCCTCTCTTCCCTCAATAAGATGCAACGCTCTCGCGTTCCTGACATAAGTCGTTGCCCATGAAGATACAGCATCCTCATCGTCAAAAGCGTTTACAGAAGGCACAGCAGTATTATTGTGTTGCTTTTCATATGCGCGCATAAGCATAGCGACCATTTCTTCTCGTGTGATCGATGCTTCAGGCGCAAAAGTCGTTTCACTCTTTCCTTCAACAATGCCAGACTTCACTGCAATCGAAACCTCAGGATAGAACCAGTCTGATACTGACACATCCGAGAAATTGCTATTTCCATTGTCGGTTAAATGAAGTGCTCTCACCAGTAAGGCAGTGAATTCAGCCCTAGTAATCTGACGTTCTGGCTCGAAATCCGTACTGCTTGTACCCGTTACAATATGCCTGGAAGCAAGCTCTGTAATCACATTTTTCGCCCAGTGAACATTAGGTACATCCTTGAAGTTTTTAGTGTACTCTATAGCAGCGTACTTACTAAAGTGATAAACCTCGGCAGATATGACTCCGTTTGCGTAGGTACCCCCTATAAACTCAAGCGTTCCATCATCCGCAATGTAATAAATGGAGACTAGTTTAGCATTTAGGGAAGGATCTACTTTGAATCGCAAAGTGATAGGTGTTGTGAAATTTTTCAATGACGTAATCTCATTCCCACCTGTGACTAGTTGTAAACTGAATTCGTATACGTTGCCAGAAGGTTTTAAATCAACATTATAAGACTGTTGGCTCTTGTCTATAAGTGTATCTGCGTCATTATCTGAAAGAGGTTTCATAGTGAATAAAAGCCTGCTGTCATTCCATTGTTCAAGTGATAAACTACCTCTTAATTGCTGCAACACCTCAGAAGGAAGCTCCACACTAAGATTATCTTTCTTAATCTCCAAATGTGTCTGGGGATCACTTCCAATTTGGTTCAACGGTATATTCGCTTCATTGGCAGCAGCCGGAAGTTCAATTATTTTTTTACCTTTACCATCATCTGTAATCTTTACTGGTTCACTAATAGGGTCAGTGGTTCCACTTCCACTTCCACCGCTACCATTGTTACCACCATTACCACCGTCACCACCGTTACCACCATTTCCGCTATTGCTATTCACAATGTTAATCGTTTTTTTAGAAACATCGACTGCATCTGAAGATTGCAATTGAGAATCAATTAAAGTGATCTTATCAAGCGAAATGTCGGCTGAACCAACAGAAAGACTTTCAAATGTAAGTGTATATAAGTTAACATTCCCATCTAATCCTCTTTTGGGTCCTACACTTGTGTGTGCCAATTGAAGTTGATTTCCGTTTTGTATGGTAGGGACTGTAAATTCATTTTTCACTTCGCTTACAGCAGTTATATATTTGAGCTTTGTCGAATCATACGTAAGGTTTAACTCATAGGCATATAAGTCATTTAGCTGCTGGCCTCGAATAGTAACCTTCAGTTCGCTGCCAACAGTTACTGAGTCGGAAGTTGTTGTCAGAACTAACTGAGGTGAATCCTCCGCATGTACAGGAGATACAGGAAGCAAATACATTGTGCATAGAAACATAATTGCAAGAACACTACCCATCAAACCTTGTCTTCTAAGCATACCTTCTTCATCCTCTCCTCCGAAATACCGGAAGGAAGGTATTATATAACCTTCCTCCGGAAACCATTGCTTGCTTTAGTAATTCAGGATAAGTCTTGCGATGAACGCAAGGTCAGAGATGTCAATTCGTCCGTTATGATTATTATCATAACGCTTAGTTTCGTTCCAGTCCGATGCATCGAAAGTTAAATTATAGCGGTTAGCTAAGTAGCCTAAATCACCGATTGTAGCTTGTGTAAGAATAGAATTCGTGAAGGTTTGCAGTGCGCTGCTAAGCATCATGGCCGACTGGTTGACCTGATCTTGTGTAGCAGTTGGATTCGATGCTACTCCTTGTGCAGAGCTAATAGCTGCTTGCAATGCCGCTTTGGAGCCGGATGGATATTGTCCCCACAGAGGACCATACGTTGCCGCATCGCGACTCGCGACTGCAGATTCAATAGCACTATTTAGAGCAGTTTTATCGATTACGATTGCTTCAATGGTAACGGTATACGGCGCACCGCTATTCACATTCGTAACAGTTCCGATTTCGTCGGATACTTTAACATTAGTCAGGTAAACGGAACTATTTACCGTACTGGATGTAGAAAGTGCCTTAAACTGGAATTGAAGAAGGTCCCCACTTCCGTACACGGCATTCGCTACTCCTTGAGAGTATGCCAGAACACGAACTTGTCCCGGAGCTATAACTTGACTATCTGCTACGATAACACCTGTTTTCAAGGATTGAACACCTTGAAGCTCCAGTTGGGAAGCGTTAAAGTTTAACGTTACATCCTGCGCATATACGCCTTGTGTTACGTTTACTAATCCATAGTTTACGTTAAATGACTGACCAGTAGTAACAGTCGTTGTTCCTGTTAGTGCCGCTGAGAATCCTGCTTGCCCAATAATAGTAAAGGCATTTACAGTTATTGTTGAGGTTCCTTTCGATAAGCTAAGTACATAATCACCATTTGATCCGAGGATTTGGGCGGTAACCCCAAGTGAAACTAAATTAGCATCATTATTAAGTAATTGTTGAGCTTTTGTTTTCAGTGTTGCTGCGTCATCACCCGTTGCATTCGGAACTGTAATCGTAGTACCGATTAGCGATGCTGCTTGTTCTACTGCCTGTTGATCCGCACTAACATCGCCTGAACTAGCCAATGTCTTCACGAATGTCACATTGGAGAATGTTGCTTGCAAATCCGCTGTCGCACTAAGATTGACTGCATACAATTGCAGTTTGGCATCATCAAAGAAAGCTGGAGAGAAAGTCGTCGCGACATTGGACGAAGTATTCCCTAATGGTGAGTAAGTTGAACCATTATCTCTTGAATAGTACCCTTGCACATCATTGCCAGTCTTTACAATGCGAAGATAATAGTCTGTGCCGCTTAAGGTTGTTTGGCCAGTCGTATTGGAATGTGGTGTTGTACCCACCATATCCGAATTATTGATTTTAATAGAAGTACTATTCTTTCTTGCATTGATTCGGAAGAATTCACCCGTGGAAGCTCGGCTCATCCCTAAACCAATTTGTGTATTCTCTGCAAATGAAGAATCACTTAGTGCTTTATTCACAGTGAGCTTCGCAGAAAGTGTCCAGTTCCCATTAGCTGTCCCCGGGAATTCCAGGATATTATGGCTAATTGGATAATCCGTATCCGCTTTTTGAGTTGCGACGGATGCTCCTGTTGCACTATAAGTTAGGGCACTTTGAGGATTCTGAGGATCCGTTGGGTTCGTTACCTTCCAACCCGTTGGAAGTCCATTGGCAAAATTTACGACCTCAGTAGTACTAAGTGCTATCTTATAGGTTTTCACATTTTGACCTTTAATAAAACGTACAACAGCAGTACCTTGCGTACTATCCGCTTGAGAAATACTTACTTGTACATCTTTATCATTCGTAGATGCCGTTACAGTTGGAATTGTACTTCCAGTTACCGTGTACGTATAGTCAAACTTATTAGCATCAAAGTTGGAAGGTTGCGCTCCATCAATGAAAACACTGTACGATGGTATCAAATCAGGTGTTAGTGATAGTTGATCTGCATAAAGAATGTTGGAATCCTTCGCATATAGAGCCAAAACAACCTTAGCAGTACCATCTGGTTCACTATAAGTGAATGGTTGGTTCGGTGTCTCATGCCAGTCTGCTATCTTGATATCTACAGGCTGGAAGGAGGTTAAGCTCAGTGGTCCGCCCTCAAGGATGCGGCCAACGAACTGGCCATTATTCCAATAAGCAGGATCCCCGGCCTCACGAGCTGCGTACGGTTCAGGCATATCGCGACCATTGATTGGGGTCATGCCTAGTTGATTACCTAAACTATCGTAATATACCAGTTGGGCTTCAACGTCCCCAGGGTTTTCAGCAGCAATATCATAGCTTCCTGGATTAGTCTTCATGGCGAGGAAGTACCCTTTGAAATTGTACTTTTCTCCCTTGACCAGTTTACCAGTAACATCTTGCCACAATCCGTCATACTGCCCTTGGGCGTTGACACGGTTGGCAATTTTTCCAGATCCAGCTACTTTCGATGTGTTGCTGTTTTTCAGATATCGAGATATACCCGAGTAGCTCTGAATGTTATCCGCTGTTAAAACTGGTCCTGTAACGGTCTGTTCAAACGTTCCATTGTTATAACGACCTGCAGACCAATTGTTTGTATTGGAGGCTGTTGTCGTATCAAAGTCTCCATTAAGTAGAATATTGCCTGGTATGGAAACCGTTGAGTTGTTGGCGGCTGTACTCCAATCGGAATCGTTGGCTCCGAATAAGAAACGGTCTACGGTAATCGTATCACTGGATCCGCTCGCAGCAGCTACGATATAGAGATCCTTATGGCCATATGCGCTAAGATCACCTGTATCTACCATATCCTGAAACTTGCCAAATTTATCATTAGCCGGCACGTAAATATCAGCTACTTTGGTTCCTTGAGATAAGATATCTCCTGTGTTGTTCACAGATGTTCCCACAGGCAAGACATAGGCTTGTAGATTGCCACCTTTAGCTGCCTTCGTCTGTGCGGTCAGGTATAACAAGTGTCTACGAACCACACCGCCGTTAGCAGAACCATCTGCAAAGTTTAGGTTTTTGTAGGCTAGATAGTCTCCATTTCTCAAAGTGACTGCCTCGTTGGCACGACCGGCATCACCTGTTGTGGTACCAGGTACGCTATTGTCATTTCCTTCCGCTTCAAGCGAAGAGAAAATATCGCGCTCGCCATCAAGACCGTTATAAGTGGCAAATGTGCCCTGTGACGGTACAATGGTAACGATGCTAGCCGAAGGGATGTCGATAACGAACTTGCCATTACTGACAGGAATCGTAGCCAGCTTCTTCTGGTTCTCACTACCCGAAGTGCGGAACACAGTTACGCTTGAGGTACCTGCAGGGAAGTCCTTCAATGTGAATTCCAATGGCTGAACACTGTCATCATTCTTCGCGTTTGACACTGTCATCGCAAAATCATTATTCATCGGATTCTTGAAACCAACAACATTAATATCGGTTGCAGGTGCGCGTGTCACATCAAAGCGTACGTCGCCCGGCTTAATAAATCTAGAGAAATGACCATAACCGTAAAAGCGTTTAAACAAACGGTATTCGCCAGTTAGTGTACTTGCGTGCCCAGCCTTCTGTTGGGAATTGGTGTGTGCGAAGCGAATCAGGTCGGAACCATCTGCTCCGTTGCTATCCCACATGCTCCACCAGACGAAACCATTGAAACCCGGATTACTGGTAAACATATTGGTCAACAGGTTGGACCAACGAACAGCATCATTGATATTCTGATTGTTATACCTTTGCGTATAAGCACCTGCAGAACCATCACCAGTATCCTGATTCATAAATTCGGCTTGCCATAACTTATATTTCGTCAGATATTCCGGATACTTGGATCCATCCTTGGTATAGTCCAATGGACTTTGGGAAAAGTCACCAGTATGGTACAGTTTCGTGTCATCTGTCCCGATACCGACCGTACCATACAAGTGAGTCGTAAACGTGTCGAGATATGGATTTTTATCTGTTGCATTACCCGGGTCAGTTTCAGAAAATACTGCGCCGCCTCTGCTTAAAGACGCACTAAGGTTGGTACCATCTACAGCAGCAAGTTTAGGTATGAAATCTATAATCTTACCACTTGGGTTCTTAATATCGTAGAGCGCACCGCCTGGCTGCATCGATTTCTTCAGGGTAGGACCGACGTAGCTGTCAATAATTTCTGTCACATAGGCAGCGCTTCCGCCTGCAAGGTCAACTTCATTAAACGGATTGATATCGGTAATGGGAATGCCGTACTGCTCCCACATACCTCGGATATAATTGACAAGATAATCAGCAAAAGCTTGGTAATATATTTTTACTGGCTTTCCATCGATTGTAGCAACGTCCGCTCGAATAATTTTGTTAGGTGCATTGGTTGATGAATTACTCATCCAATAAGGCGCAGTCCATGTGCAGGCATAGAATTGATTCACGCCATACTGCTGAGCCTGAAGCATTGTCCATACCTGATCGAAGTCGAAGAGCTCTTTCCGTGTTCGTGGTGTGTTTTTAATGATTACTGGATCTTGGCCTGGCGCACTCAAGAGATTGGTTGGGCCTCCGTCGTCATTAGCAATCGGTTGATTCCAAGATGGGGAATCCCATACAAAACCCTCTACAGGTACCAGTGTACCTGGGGCATGTTCAGGCTCGTTGGGCCAAATACTATCCGTATTCCCGTCATAGAAACGGTCGCTTGCTTCAATCTTATATCCGTACTGACCGGCCGTTCCTCTCATAGGAATCGGATTGTTCTGGATATCGAATCCTGGTTTTGTAACATCGGCAAGCAAGCCAGTCAAAGGGTTGAAGCCTGGGCTAGTTGCTGTCGCATTAGCCGTGGTGAGGCCACCGTTATCGCCGATGATGACACGTACGATATCGTGTCCAGTTCCGTCTTTCTCACTGAATGTCAGATTCAGTAAATGTCTGACAGTATCCTGATGGCCTGCTGAAGCAAGCTGCATCATATGGACGGAATCTGTGAAGGCATAAGCAGCACCTAAACCATCCATCGTCTGATATTGCGTATACCAGTTGGCTGTTACTGGTGCAGCGGTTACCGCTGCATGAACGGAAGGTGAAACCACCATAGGGGCGATGGCCGAGAGCATTAGAGCGCTAATCAAATTAATTGAAAGCGACTTGCGCCAATTCTTTATATTCATTCTACATGTTCCTCCTTAACTTTTTGAATACGCTTTCACACAGTACATCTTCGAATCTTCGCTAAAGCTCCATAGCAGCAATTCTAAACTGCATTTGTTATAGCCAAAACGTTTCGGAATGCTCGAATTCGATTTTGTTCCCCCTTCTAATTTTGATCAATATATTCTCACCTGCCTGTTACTATAGTAACAACTAGGGAATAAGTAATATATATGAATGATCCACGATTTGTTATAAAATAGACCGAAAATATATAGTCCGCATTATTTAGCCCAATATGGTCTTGCAGCGATCACGGTTTCTCCTGTAGTTATCGCCTTTTCAATCATCATGCCCAAGTAGTGATCCTGGGAAGCCTCTGACAAACTGTAAAACTCTGAACCACCATTGATATAGGCAGCCATCTTCGCCAGACAGCTTGCGATAGCAATTTCATCATCGTAAAGCCTAGCAGGAGCAAAAGGATTCTGATATAACCATTGGTCTCCGCAAAGAATTCCTTGCAGGAAGTAACCTTCTGCATTTTCATATTCGCCTCGGTTGACTCGTTTCATTTCCATTTGCAATGGCACCGTGTTCTCCTGCTGGATCAGAATCCGGTTGTCGAAGATTTCTCCCCGCTCTCCCCTTACGGAGAGATGGTTGGAACGAGTCCAAGAACGGTGCTGGTCTTTGGTAAAGTCATAAATCCCCAATCTATCTCCGAAATCTAACCACGCCATATCCCTTTGCATCGGAATCATCCTGTCTTCCGTTGGTGGACCGTTCCGTGTAGGACCGCTAACCCATCTGGATTCAAAACGCATGGCTTTAATCTTGACTTCTTCAAAGGTGATACCTAGCATTCGACGGATCAAACTGACGGCGTGGTAAAGATGGGAGATGGAGACTGTCGTTTCCGTGACAACTCCGAGTTTGCCCGAACGGATTAGGGCCAAACGCGCTTCCTGCACGGGATGAAATTGGTATTGTTCAGCTACTTGTACGCGTGCTCCTGTCAATGTTAACTTGTCATGAAGAAGTTCCAATCCCTGCATATCCGGAGCAGGCGGGGTTTCTACCAAAACCGGAATCCCTATTTCCGCTAGCTTAAACAGGTAATCTAGGCTCTGAGAGCCGCTTACACAAAGTACAATGAAGTCCGGTTGCTCATACTTTAGTAGCTCATCTAGAGAAGGATAGGCCGGTACTCTCCATTGTTCTTGCATCGTTATCCTTTTAGATACGTCTCTTATCACCATACTGATGATCTGGAAACTCTCCGGTAACGCTTGCGCAATTCGCAAAAAATACTGCGCACGGAAGCCAGCTCCTCCGATAATGCTGATTTTCACTGCCATTTTACTCACTCCTAAATAATTCAATATTTAACTAAATATGTAAATATCTCACGTGACTAAAGAATTAAGTCATGGATAGCTTTTGGTTGAAACGGGGGGCATGAGCGAGAATACCTTCACGTGTATACAACAGGTTTTCTTTCGTTAAAGGCAGCTGAACCGGTAAGGCTGTTATAGCCGCTTCGTAGATGGCAGTCACCAATTCGATGACTTTCCGTCCCTCAATACCATCAATCATGACATCTCGTGAATCATTTTCAATATTGCTTAATACTTCATGAATTTGACCGGAATGACCCGTAAAAGGCAATGAATCTAACTCGTTATAGAATTCATCGATCTTCTGCTCCAATACGGTGTTGCGTTCCGGAAAACCATTCTCTAGCTGCGTCGAGGCACTTATCTTCCATGGAGCAGAAACCCTTGCGTTCTCTGCTTGAAAAACAATCTCCTGCTCTTCGCCATGATGATTGACCGAACATGTAATTTGGGCCATGCTGCCATTAGAATAAGACAAATGGGCTATTGATAGATCCTCTACTTCCGAATTCGGATGCATAGCATTGCTCATAACAGCTTGTACGGTTTCGGGCATACCCATCATCCACTGCAGGATATCAATATGGTGAACACCATGGTTAAGGGTGCATCCACCGCCTTCCGTCTCCCAGGTACCTCGCCACCACAGATCATAATAATTGTGACCTCGCCACCAATGTGATTCCACCTTGGCATGGATAATTCTGCCGACCAGGCTTGATGATAACGTAGTTTTGAGTTTCATCATTGGATCGAAATAACGGTTTTGCCCAACTACAGACAATATTCGCCCCGATTCCTCCGCAGCTTCAATCATTCTGTCGCATTCTTCCAATGACATCGCCATTGGTTTCTCAAGGAGTACATGCTTGCCTGCATGCAAACAGTCTATCGTCACTTCAGCATGTTGCTGTGGAGGGATGCAGATTGAGACCAAGTCCACCTCATCCAATTCTAGAAGTTCCCTGTAATCCTGTATAATCCGGCAATCCAAATCATATTTCATTTTTAGCTTGTTCGCCTTTTCAACCGTATTGTTTACTAAGGCAACCACTTGACAGCGATCTGGAAAACGAGTGTAAGCTTCGAGATGGGCATCAGCAATGGATCCTGTTCCGATAAGAGCAATACGAATCACGCACTTCCACTCCTTTGGGTGTATATATTATCTGTCAGTAACTCATTAGTAGAACAGGTAGCGAGATTATAGTTTAATGAGATCTGTCGGGTTCATGCCTGTCATTTTTTTGAAAAGAAGACTGAAATAAGGGAAATTCTTGTATCCAACGCTCTCTGCAACCTCATAAACCAGCATATTTCGTTCCAAAAGCAGTTCGCGAGCTTTTTCAATCCTGACACGAGTCAGATAGGTGTTGAAGGTTTCACCGGTCATATTTTTGAATATGATCGACAGGTGGTTCCGTGAGATAAACACTTTATCCGAGAGAATAGCCAGCGTTAAATCCTCCGCATAATGCTCATGAATATATTGCGTAATGAAGTCAACGACTTGACGGTGTTTGCTGCTCCCCTTCCATTGTCTGCTGTCGCAAATAATGGAAATTTTCTCTGATAACCACTTCTGCAGCTGATCAGGCTGGATTAAGTCCTTAATCTCCTTCGCAATCTGGTCGTTCGTGAATAGATCGTCAAGTACATGTCCAGCCTCATACAGACAGTACGAGATAATCCCCCATAATTCACTACCTAACATCTGTACATATTCAGATCTTATCCCTACCTGGTTCTCCAATTCTCCAATATAATCAGCAACGAGCTGCTGAGCCTTCGTTTTCTGGACACCCTTCATGGCATTCGCAAGCTCGTATGAGAATTTCACTGGAAACAATGCGACCTGCTCCTGTTCAGCCGCCGCTTCTCTCTGATATACATAAAACTCAAAGGACGGGTTTACCCGCAGTTGTCTCATATCGATCGCACGGAATGCTTCCTCTGTTGAATCTGGCATTTGGGTCCAATCGGACTTGATGCTACCGCTTCCGACACGACTCATCAATTTCAGATAACTTGCAACGCTTTCAATAATCTGAATACTCAAATCTTTAATCGCTGTGTGTGTATATTCACTGTTATCCAATTCCGGATGAATGATTAATACAGCACGAGTGCTGTGGAGCTCTGTATACTCGACAGATGGAAATACCTTTCGAGCCAACTCGTAAACGATATTACTAACCGCGAATCGATATAAGTTCCAATCCGATACTGAAAATTTGCGTACCCTTTCATCCCGAACGAGTTCAATCCCGATCACGGCATGGTTAGTATTGGACCAGAAACGATACGGCTGAGGCAAGATTTCTCCGCTTTGGTTAGCGCTTTCCAATGTACCAACCACAGCTGAACGCACCCATTCCTTCTCAATAAACGGCTCGTACAACATCAGCTTGTGCTCTAACTCGCCTTGCTTTATCCGTTTTTCTTCCACATCCATCAGTTCTTGGATCACCTTGTTTATAATCACTTTTAGCGTTGGCATGCTAATCGGCTTTGATACATAATCACTGACGTTGTACCTCAGAGCTTGTCTAGCATGTTCAAAATCAGAATACCCGCTCAAGATGATTATCTTTCCAGGAAAATCTTCCTTTCTTAACTGTTCAATCATATCTAAGCCATTCATAAGGGGCATGTATATATCCGTTATAATAATATCCGGCTGTGTACTTCGGATCATATTTAACCCATCGACGCCATTCATGGCTTCCCCAACCCACTCTGCTTCCAATTCATCCCAAGGAATGGCACGCTTCATTCCTTGAAGCACTTGGCGTTCATCGTCAATAATCGCGATCTTCCACACCATATTTACCTCCTTTAGCTATTGCATTTCGTAGCATTTAAGAGTAACTAGCCTAACATGTATGACTGGATCCTATTCGCTTCTGAGTGCCATCATCTTCATAATAACGACCTAGTATAAAGGTTTAAATAGGAATGATGCACAAATTATTATAAAATATCACGATTCCTTCACTTCATTCATTCCTTCATTTTTCAATTACAATTATTTGGTAGGAGGCTCCGTCAATAACGGAAGGAATATTTCTACCCTAGTTCCCCCTTCTTCCCGCTCATACAACTCAACACCGTAGATATGCCGGAAATAACCAGCAATTCTTTCCCTTACATTGCGAACACCGTAGCCACCTGTATGACGTTTCCTCTTATTCTCCACCACTTGTTGGAGACCAATACCGTCATCATCGATGATGATTTGAAGCGAGTTCTCCAAACGGTTCATCTGAATATGGACATAACCGGCCAACCTTGTGTTAAATCCATGAACGATAGAATTTTCTACGAAGGGCTGCAATGTCAGCTTAGGAATATACAGTTCCATAACATCTACGGGCACATCAATGCCATAATGAAGACCGTTCCCCCAGCGAAGTTGCTGGATTTCCAGGTAGCATTTAATATGCTCCAATTCATTTGCAATCGGAATGAAACTGTCTCCGTTAGATAGGCCGATCCGAAACATTTGTCCCATTAGTTCCAGAATTCGGCTAAGCTCTTCATGTCCGGCTTCAATGGCCATCCAATTCAGCTGGTCCAGCATATTGTAGAGAAAATGAGGGTTAATATTAGCCTGAAGCGCTTCAATTTCAGCTTTGCGCTGCTGCTCATATCGCTGCTGGAGGGATACGTACAAATCCTCGATACGCTCGTTTTGCTTTCGGTAACCGGCAAATAAATAACCAAACTCATTCTGATAATCCCCTGGCAAATCCTGATTCTTACCACCGATCGAATAGGAGCTCATGGCAGAGACCAGCATATTAATCGGCTTTGTAAATTGTCTGCTTAAATAGAGGGTCAGCATCAACATCAGCAGCACAGCGGCAACACCAATGATACCGATAACTTCCGCCAAACGGATACTACTCGCAGTAATCTGATTCCACGGTGTCATCTCGACTAAAGTCCAATTGGAATCATTCAACTTCGAATACACCAAAAGCGAATCTCCCACCGTGGAATTCCCACGAATATGGATATAGCCGGATTTCTCGGTTTCCATGTTCACCCTCTTACTCATTTCCAACTGTTCCTGCATTTCACCTATTTTCAGTATTTCCTGCCCGTTACTATCTGTCATAATCCGATTGGAGTCCCTTGAGCGGCCTTTTAACAGGGTTCGGATTTCTTCCGCTTTTACATGAATAACAACGACACCTAAAAAAGTATCATTAAATAATATTTTCCGCCCAAAACTAAGAACTGGCACATTCCCCGTGAAGCTAGGAATTTCATACTCAGATGTCCAGGCAAAATCACTCTTGTCCAAATACTGACTCCATTCCCTCCGATTATCCAAATCCTCTATGTCCCAGAATTGGATATAACTGTTTTCCTCTTTTCGGAAAGGACGCTCCATATACAGATCAATACCTTGAATGATCGGAATGGAATACGTAAGATTGGCCATCGCATTCTGGACATTATCGGCTTTTTGGTGACGATCGAATTCATCCTGACTATTCCAAAGAAGTCTAATCAATTCATTGTCACGGGAAGTGGACAAGGAAATCTGCTCAATCATGGTTAGCCGTGTTGAAATTTCGTTGTTCAATTCTTCCAACAATTGTTGTTGATAATGGGAGGTGTTTCTCACCAGAGCTTTAGAAGAAATATTGTAGCTTGTCCACACAATACTGACTAGAACCAGAAAGATAAGAACAAAAAAGCTGCGGAAAAACAGGCTCTCAATACGAAACTTCTTGAAAATGTTAGTCATCTGGGGTATCTCCCAACTTTGATTACTGTGAAAGAAAACGGTAAAGCTACGAAGGAAACTCGTCTCTTTACCGTCCAATTTGCATATTCAATTTAATCTTAACCTTTAATACCCGTTGTCGCAATGCCCTCAACAAAATAACGTTGCAAAAACGTAAATACGATTGTTGCAGGGAGAATGGATACTAGAGACATTGCCAGCAATTGGCCCCATTCTTGAGCTGATTGCGCATCGTTGATCATCCGCAACGCCAAACCTACGGTATATTTATCTACCGAGTTTAAGTACAGCAAGTGGCCAAGGAAGTCGTCCCAGTTCCAGAGGAAGCAGAAAATCATAATCGTTACAATTGCGGGTTGTGTCAATGGCAGAACCACACGCCAGAATATACCAAACCATGAACAACCGTCAATCTTTGCAGACTCATCAAGATCCTTTGGGATACCTCTGATAAACTGAATCAGCAGGAAGACGAAGAAACTACCGCCCGCTCCACTTGCTACCAAGTGAGGAACCACAAACGGAAGATAGGTGTTTACCCAACCCAGTTGGTGGAACATTGCATATTGCGGAATAATGAGTACCTGTGAAGGCATCATTAAAGTCATCATAAGTATAGAAAACCAGAGATTCTTTAATGGGAAATCTAGACGAGCAAAGCCGAACGCTACCAAGGTAGTTGAAAAAAGCGTTGCGATTAAAACCATGGCTTCAAGACCGAAAGTATTTAGATAAAAGTCAGTAAATGTGCGCCCGGGAATTGCATGCCATCCATCCGTGTAGTTGCTCCATTTGGGAACCGAAGGAAAGATGCCAGGCGATCCAAGCTCAGCATTGGATTTAAGCGATGCGCCTACCCACCAGATCAAGGGATAGACCATAACAATACTGAACATAATCATAAGGGTGTGGCGGACAGTAGAATTCCATTTTATGTTCATTTCCTTTTCTTCCCTCCTGTGTCAGTTTCATAGAAGACCCAATATTTCGAAGTGCCAGCAATAATGGCTGCTACTATAACAATCATGACCAACATAATCCACGCTAAAGCTGAAGCATATCCGAGTTCATAGCGACTGAAGGCCCTCTCATATAGATACAATGCGTATACATACGTAGAATTCATCGGACCGCCATTGGTAATAACGAAAGCGGAAGTAAACATTTGGAATGAATTGATAACACCCATAATTAAATTAAAGTAGATAATCGGTGAAAGCATTGGCAGTGTAATTTTGAAAAATTGTAAAACCTTGTTCGCACCATCAACGGATGAGGCTTCGTAAAGATCGTTTGGAATTTGCTTTAATCCTGCAAGGAAGATAACCATGGCTGAACCAAACTGCCAAACTGTTAGGAGAATCAGCGTCCACAAGGCTGAACCTGGATTCGTGATCCAACCTTTTCCTACTATACCGAATATGGATAGAATTTCGTTAAAGATGCCGTCAACACCAAAGATATTACGCCACAAAATTGATACGGCAATACTTCCACCAATGAGAGAAGGGAAATAAACCGCCGTACGGTAAAAGGAAATACCTTTCATTGCCTTATTTAAGAGTGTTGCCACCAACAAAGCCGCAATCAATTTCAACGGCACCGATGCCAGCACATATTGAAATGTTACTTTGACTGATTGGGTAAATCTCGGATCATCTGTAAAGATACGGGTGTAGTTCCGTAAACCAATCCATTTGATGGGTTCGAGCAACGTATAATCGGTAAGAGAATAATACAATGATAGAAACATAGGATACGCCGTCAAACCAAAGAATCCGATTAACCATGGAGCAATAAACAAATAACCTGCTAACGGGGCATCCCATCTGCTGAAAAACTTGCGCTTCTTTTTCACTTCAGCCCCGTTTGCAGCAACGATAGTAGAATTGTTCAAGTATAATCACCTCTGTACTTTCTTTATAATCGGTATTTTATAACTTAATTATATAAGTCACTCATCTTTGTCTAAAGTAGGGAAATCATCGAATTATTATAAAATATAACGAAAAACGAAGAAGCTAGCCATGGCTGCTTCCTCGTAGTGCGATACATAGAGAGAATTACTTTAGGAATAAATCAATCGTTCGGACTTGTCGGCAATCCCACTTTTTCTGTAAAAATACGTATTGATCCGATCTCTCCATTCTTTGGCATGCTCCACTTGTTCTTCAATTCGCACAGCAACTTGCTTATGCAGTACCTCATCCATGGTTCCAGCTAGACTGTCCCATTGTGAAACAAGCTGCTCCGCCTTTTCCACACCTTCGAAATGCGTGTCATATATATGTTGAATAACGGTTTTACCTGATTGAAGAACGTGAGTATACGGAACATGGTGGAAGAAAAGCAAAAGTTCATCCGGGCAATGGGCTAGCGATTCATATCGTTCAAAATTAGGTGAATTGTATTGGGATGTATATCCCGTACCTGTTGCAAGTGTCCGATCTACACCGATTCCATGCCAATCGGCATAGTGATACGTCCCCCATTTGGCGTATTCGTATCCATCTACATCAGGGCCATAGTGTGTATGGGGAGTGACCATAAAACCAACGCCTAGCGGTGCCGTATAGGACTCATAGATAGCGGGCGAACTCAATAGCATGTTCTTAATTACATGGATGATATTGGCATTATTCCCGAACGTAAGCTTGATCCATTCCTCGGCAATATGCTCAGAAGTCAAGTCTGGATTCCAAATCAACCTACCATAGCCATACAAATTGGCTTGCGCCAGCAAATGTCCTGTCCAGTTCATGTCATTTCCAATATTGGAAACAGCAGCAATGCCTGCCAACCGATTGCCATGAACCTCACCACTAGCAATACGCTTAATGGTGGATCCGTTACCTTTGGTGTAGGATTCAAAGTCTAGGATTTCCTTCCAATGAGGGATCAAATAAAATAAGTGTCGTTGCTGTCCTGTATATTCTTGGGCAATTTGGAATTCTAGCACTTGATTTGTGGATGGCATGGCTCCCAGCAGTGGAGATACAGGTTCTCTGACTTGGAAATCCATGGGACCGTTTTTGATCTGCAAAATGACGTTATCCTTAAAGCGACCGTCCAAGGGCTTGAAGTGATCATAGGCGGCTCGAGCACGATCCGTTTTTCTATCACGCCAATCCTGCTTGCAGTTATACACAAAGCAACGCCAAATAACCATGCCACCAAAAGGCTCTAATGCTTCAGCCAGCATGTTGGAGCCATCAGCATGATCTCGGTCGTAAGTAAAAGGTCCCGGTCGGTTCTCCGAATCGGCTTTTACTAAGTAGCCGCCGAAATCCGGGATAACTGCGTAAACGTCAGCTGTTTTATCCCTCCACCATTGGCGCACATCCGAGTCAAGGGGATCCGCAGTCGTCAGACCGCCGATTTCAATAGGGCTGGCATAATTGACCGATAGAAAGAGCTTGATTGCGTACTTACGGAAAATAGCTGCCAGTTTGGCCACCTCAGGCAAAAATTCTGTAATCAGTTTACTTTCCACTTTATGAACATTCACATTATTGATCACAATACCGTTCAGCCCTGCTGAGGCAAGCATTCTGGCATAATCTCGGATACGGTCATGATCTTCTACAATCAGGTTGTCTTTGAAAAAGATGGATTCACCTGCATACCCTCTTTCCACGGAACCGTCCATATTATCCCACTGATTAATCATCCGTAACCTATTGATTGGGTTCTCAACAATATCTAATTCGTTAATATCCGATCCTGTACTTAACAAACGAAGCAAGTGGAAAGTTCCGTATATAACACCATTAGAGGAAGTTGCACCAACTGCCACACATGCGTTTTCTTTATCCGTTATAATGACATAGCCTTCCTGTCCAATTCGTGCAATTTTCTCCGGTGTAACTATACGATCTACTACAGGATTGTTGCCAAATGTGCCAATGGCAATGACATGTTTCTCTTGGGCGACAATTTCGGGCTTCACGCCCAAGATACCCTCTAGTCCATAGATTAATTCAGATACTGCGGTTTGGATAACGGCATCCTTTTCCGTTACATGAATTCGGCTATAGTCCGCGTATTGATCATAACGATCTCCAGGTAACAATTGGCGGTATCCTAGCCATGCTTGATAGCCGCTGCCAGTATGTAAGTTAGATAAAGTTCCCATGTATAAATAAATCCTCCTCGTGTTGTCCCCATGATTTCCTCAGTATTTGTATTCCCAAATGTCCCCTGAAAGACTTTCTATAATGCATCCACTAGCCCATGGCATAAGGCAGAACCAGGTACTAGCCGGCGAACCATCGCGATATGTCTCTGTTAGCAGCCCTTCTGAATGACAGAAACGCTCGGACATCCAACCCTTTTTCCCATAATCAAATTCATTATCGTACCGATTATAAGTCTGACATCCCCATTCGATGGTATCCATCATCCGATCACGAACATAGTGATCGTTCGTGTTCTCCACGTAGTACAGCAGCTCATCAACAATGTTGCTTGACATGGGATGGATATGCGGATTCGCTGTAGAAGTGACACTTCCCCCAGAGCTCGACCAGCTGAGTTTACTCAGAGGCGGTATCTTTATCGGCGAATTGTAACAGAACTTGAAGGTGAATTCGTAGTCTATCGCATCTCTCATATGCTCCAAATATAGCTTATCGCCAGTAAGAGCATGCAGGTATCGAAGTGCCTTTATATAAGCTAGAATACCCTCTGAATCTACTGCCTTGTCTGCGTCGAGGGGAGCTCCGTAACACTCCATTCGCTTTACATAGGTATCATAATAATGTCTTTCACTTCTCCGTAAGCTTTCAATATATGTCTTATCGCCTGTCAACCAGCTTTTATACGCCATTGCCGCCATACACCAAGTACCGCAGAAGGCATCATATTCTATGCCAGCGCCTGTTGTTTCCGATAGAATGTAAGGGTATTCATCATCTGTATTTTTTGTTCCCTCCACTTTCACAAGTATATTCGTTACAAATGCCAGCCAATCATCATGGATGCATTGCTTCATACGTTTTTCGTACTCATATGCTTTGAGAATATAATACATAGCCTGACCTGTCAGGTAAGAGGTATGCCCTGGTGTATGCATGCCGTCAAACCACCAACCGCGGTTGGACCAAGTGCCATTCTCATAAGTTTCAAAGGGAAGACCCGTAGCAGGGTTTAGAGAATTCTCAACCATATTAGTAATACTTGAAAGAGCCTGATTTCGCATGGACTCATCATCGAGCCGCAGTGCTGCCATTAAAACGGGTACTGCTACTGACAATCCATTTGTCCAGGTCAGCGAAAATATTTTATTATATCGATATCCACCCTTCTCTTTATCTTCAATAACAAATCCTGAATAACTCCTGTCTTCTGGAAGCCAGGCATACTGATAAATTGCCTTTGATAAGTCGGCTACTGTTGTAATTGGATCGCTGGCTTTTCTCGGGCTTTGATGATAGCGATAATAGACCTCTTGCATCGCTGCATTAATGCCCAATTCGGAGTCAGCCTCATACTCAAATAACTCTATTGTAAACGCCACAGATTCCCCTGCGGCCAACTCAAAGCAATTCTCTTCAAGAGGTGCCCGATCTTTCACTAGCGTCGCCTTAATGAACAACCACGGCGCATTTTCATAACCAAGCGTATAACCGACAGTTCCTTTGGAGAGGGAACACGAATATCCGCCGTACTGATAAAATTCCCCTTCGATCTCAGGCTTCCACTGCTGCTTCACGCCATTTCCATAGATGAAATAAGGGCTGGCACTTAGTCCGTATACTTTCCTGTTGTCATATACAAATGCAGCAGGGTGAGACAGCCGATCACTTCTCACCATCCACCAAGGCGATGCCGGACGTGGCGGATTTCCGTCCCTTAATCTCGGAAATTCTTTGGGCACGTTCAGGGGAGCTTCCCCTCGATTTCTGCCATACATGAATGCAGGAAGGAAATAACGAGGCTCTTTTTTCGCAAACGGTAATTCCACATGGATCACCCCTGACCATGCAGCACTGCCCTCATTGCTTACTAATATCTTTGCCTGGTAGGGATCTTTGGGGCTGCCCGTTCCACCGATTACATTTACCAAAGCGCTTAACCCAGCATCTTGCAAACCCGTATAATCCATGCTTTTTGCGCTTCTGGCTGTTAGTATTAGACTTTCCATGATATCCTCCAATCCCATTCCAAAAGATTAAAAGATACCCTGGAACAAGTATCCGTTCCAGGGTATCTGACTTAGACTACTTTTCGTATGATTTCGATGCAGATTTCAACTGATCAAAAGCTTGTTGTGGGGTAATTTTACCAAAAGTAAGTTGATCACCGACCAATGTCCAATCCTTGTCAATGAAATTAGTCCAGCCGCTTGTTGAATCCCAAGTTTGACCGTCTTTCTCTGTTGCGCGAAGCAGATCCAAACCGACTTTATCTTGGTCACTGAAGCTTGCTTGAAGAAGAGCCGAAACGTCCTTGTTAGCAGGCAAACCGCGTACTGTTCCCAAAATTTTAGCTGCTTCAGTATCATTAACGAACCAGTTAACAAACTTCTTAGCTTCTTCCTGTTTCTTCGAGTTTGCGCTAACAGCTAAGTACATCGAAGGCTTCAACCAACCGCCCGGAGCGGAAGCGCGAGGCATAGTCACCAAAGCGTAGGCACCTTTTTTCAAGCTATCATACGTACCGTATCCATTAGAGAACGCATAGCGTACTAAGATTTTGCCTGAAACCATTAGATCCAATTTAGGATCATTTTCTTTGTCAGAGGCATTTACGTCAGCTGGAGGAACAAGTCCTTCTTTGCGCAATTCTTCGAATTTCTTAGTCCATTCTAGGTAAGTCGCTTGATCTACATTAAATTTGCCATCTGGGGAGACAACCGAACCTTTCCCTTTTGCATACTGATAGGCTGAGTAAACGAAGTAATTACCGCCGTAATCCTTTGTGAAATAAGTTCCACTAGGTAATTTCGACTTGGATTCTTTAGCTAGTGCAAAGTATTCATCCCAGTTCCAACCATTAGCAGGATTCTTAATGCTTAGTTTATCCATTGCCGCTTTGTCATAAATCATACCGAAGGCAACAGAGCCAAGAGGAATACCGTATTGTTTACCACCGGATTGTCCGCCTGCCATCAGTTTGGCATCAAATTTACTTACATCTACAGTTGGCGTCAATTCAACTAATTGCTTGCGCGCAGCCCAATCAGGCGTCCAGCCCGGGTCAAGCTGTACAACATCTGGCGCATTGTTAGCAGCTGCTTGTGTGGACAATTTGTCCAAATAACCGTCCATACCTGAGTACTCAGGTTCGAACGTTACGTTCGGGTTGTTCTTCGTGTACAATTCGAGAGCCTTCAAAGTTGCGTCATGACGATTCTGAGCCCCCCACCACATAATGCGAAGCTTAACTGGCTCTGTGGATGCCTTAGCTGTCTCTGTCGGTGCGGCAGTTGGCGCTGAACTAGTAGTTGCTCCTTTGTCGCTAGCACCACAAGCAGCAAGTGATCCTACCAAAGCAGTTGTTGTAGCCAATACGGCTAGAGAACGTTTCCATTTAAACATTGTTACCCCTCCTGTATTTCATTAATTGTTTTATTTCTGTTACTATCGTAACAATTCAGCCATGATATTGATATATGAATGATCCACGAATTGTTATAAAAAAGACCGAAAATGTAGAGAGATAGAATCATTGTTATACTAACAGTGTTATGACACAATCATCGACTCGGAATCTACCTATTGGGACTTACTCGTAAAAAATTATATCAAATTAAAATGATATCAATTTGGGGTGAAATGTACTTATAATGGTTTTGAGTAAAGCGAATTTAACAGACATTGCTTACAATAAGGGGGGAGTCGTGTGAAAAAGCAGGGATTGGGTCTTAAACTGCACAAGTTGCATTCTTCAAATGCTTGGATCCTATTGTTTCTAGCAATTAGCGGTATATTACTTTACCTACCACCCATGCGCGCTTTATTAGGTGAGGGCCGGGTTTGGCTGAAGCAGCTGCATATCGCAGCTGGATTGGTATCTCTGGCTTTAATACTTATATATCTGCCGTACATCCGCAAGCATCTCCGCCTACTGACTGCCCGCAAAGCCCAGCAAGGAAATCTGATGCTAGTACTTGTACTATTGGCAGGATGGATTGTGTCTGGTCTTGTTTTATGGAGATATCGGTCATTTCCGCCTATTTGGAATAATTCGGCATTATTGATCCATGATTTATTGACATGGATCGGTATTCCATATGCCACTTACCACTCCATCACGCGAAGTCGTTGGTTGAGAAAGGCCGCCCGTGAAGCGGCTAGGAATCAACTTTCCACCTTGGGCAAACCCGTTGATGTCAGGGAGATAGGTACCTATGAGCCGACAACGGGTAGAATTTTCCGCTACATATCTCGTAGATCCTTCATTAAAACAGGTGTGGCGGTGGTTCTGGCGGGGTTCGCCATGCCCCCTTTTATCCGTTGGCTGAATTCTGCTGTAGGGGGCTCCAACCTCTCCTCACTTCAAGAAGAGGAATCCTTGTTGGTGGATTTTCTACAGCCGACGCCCTTGTCGGATTCACTGCCACCGAAGGGGGGCGGAGCGAAGGGCAGCTTCCGGATCTATACAGTGACAGACATACCCAAGTTTAATCCCGATACGTGGACATTCACTGTCGACGGGCTTGTTAATCAGCCTTTTCAATGGAGTTGGACCGAATTTCTGGCTTTTCCCCGTCAAGTACAGATCAGCGATTTTCATTGTGTCACAGGTTGGTCAGTCAATAGCTGTACCTGGGAGGGCATTCCTCTGAACAAACTGTTGGAACTTGCAGGCGTTAAGGAGGGGGTAAAGATGGTGAAATTTTATTCAGCGGATGGCGTATATACGGACAATATCACCATTGAACAAACCTGGATGGAGGACGTGATGGTTGTGGTTATGCTAGATGGCAAGCCAATTCCCAGAGATATGGGAGGCCCTGTTCGACTAGTGGTTCCACAAATGTATGCATACAAATCAGTAAAATGGCTGAACCGGATCGAGCTCATTGACAGTGATCATACGGGCTACTGGGAACAGCGAGGCTATGCCAAAGATGCCTGGATTTGGGTACCGCCCGCGTAAACCTATCATTATCGAATTTCACCTATATAAATAGAAATCGCCGTTCCATTCCGACTAGGAAGCAGAGCGGCGATTCTTCCTAATTAAAAAGGCTGCCATTCGGCAGTCTCCTTTTATGTCATATCCTTCATGATCATAGGTCGATTTTCAATGGTATTTGTACTACACGGATACAACCGCTTCCCATGTTCCTGACTTAACACTTCTAATGATAGCATCATTAATAAGCATTGCTTGATAGCCATCTTTGAGTGTAGCAACTGAATCCGCAGGCGTTTCATAGTTATTGAATACAGCATCATAAAAGTGCTGCATCGTATTCTTAAGACTATCCGTCCAACCTTCCTCATGACCACTGGGATAGTGCAGATAGGGTAATGCTTTCTTTTTAAGTAAAGCGGGGTCTCTTAAAATCGTTTCACTTGGCTTATCCCGATAGCCCATTTGTAATTTAAAAGGCTCCTCTTGTTTCCAGGTCCCCGAAGAAGTTAAGCCATCCAAATTAATCTCCAATGCATTTTTCTTACCGGCAGATACTTGTGATACTGTGAAAACGCCTCGAGCTCCGTTACTAAACCTCACCAAAACCGAACAATAATCTTCCGTTTTAATATCCACTTGTTTTAAAATATCATTTGTTTCAGACGATGTTCCGTTTTTACTTGATGTATAGCGAATCGGATGAACGATGGATAGATCAGCAAGAACCTCAGTAATTCTAAGATCGGTAACATATTGCACGAGATCGAAAAGATGGGAACCGATATCACTTAACGCACGCGTCTCTCCCCCGAATTGAGGCTCCATGCGCCAATTGTAGTCAGTATCATAAAGAAGCCAATCTTGTAAGTAACTCCCACGAATAATTCGAATCTCTCCAAGATCACTATCATTCACCATATTCTTTAACTGTTGTACCATTGGAAACTGCCTGTAATTAAAATTAATGCCAGTAATTAACCTTTTCTCAAGGGCTAATTCATAAAGTTCTTTTGCTTCGCTACTCGTAAGAGTTAGTGGCTTCTCAGATAGAAGATGCTTGCCATGGAGAAGCGTTTGTTTGTTTATTTCATAATGAAGATGATTTGGCGTACAGTTGTGAACAACCTCAATCTCATCATCTTGCAGCAAATCCATATAATTACCGTAAGCTTTAGGAATATGCAGAGACTTTGCATACTCTTCGGCATGCTTTTCACTACTTTGCCCGATAGCCACAACTTCTACATAGCCCAATCTTCGTATTGCTTCGAGATGAGCTTTACCAATAAAACCCGCTCCAATGATGGCTGCCTTTATTTTTTTCATGATTCCCCTCCTCACTTACAACATTAACACTCAAACTTTTAACAGTCAATGTTAAAAGTTTGAGTGTTAATGTTAAAACATAAAAAAAACTACGACTGACCAATTAACGCACAATACCTATTTTCAGCCTCTTTAAGGTATTTTGTTGGATTTCTTCTGAA
>NZ_LYPB01000039.1 GCF_001653565.1 Paenibacillus oryzisoli | reverse complement strand
CTAGCTACAAAGGTGGCCTGGCCCCTCCCTTGGTTGGACTTTCACCAACTAGATAATGCGTGCCTCTGGGCACGCCACATATAAAAAGCCCACGGCTAGTGCCGGGGCTTAGTCTCGATCAGGTTGATTCATTGCGCTTAGCATACTGCCCAGGTGATACACCTTCATATTTTTTGAAAATGCGGATAAAGGTATTGACGTTATTGCAACCTACTTTGCCTGCCACATCGTTGATGCTGTATACTTCCTCGGCATTCAGATATTCCTTGGCCTTGGTTACTCGATATTGGTTCAAGTATTCCTTGAAATTCTCCCCTGTGAACTTTTTGAACAACAAACTGATGTAGCCTAGCGAGAGGTTGAATTTCTCGGCAATATCTGACAACGAAATATCCTCATCGAAATGCGCATGAATATGCGCCAGAAGCTGCTCCGCCACGGTATGATCCTGCTTCTCGCTACGGCTGGCCATACCCGCCATGATAACCGTAAACACTTCATAGATTCGATCTCGAACCCGTTTGCGGTTCCCGGCCTGCTTCAGCTCATCATAGAGGGAGTCTTGCCCAAATAGCTCCCTGTAACTCTTATTCATCTGATTCAGAATCCGATGGACCGTTACATCGATGGCAAACACAAAGCGGGCCAACTTTTCTCCGCCAGCGTACCTTTCCTCCATATGTTCATCTAGAATACGGGTCAAAATAGCTTCAACCTGCTCTGTCTTTCCTTGCAGAACGAAGGTAATGAGTTCACGCTCCAGCTCCAGAGGATAGGTATACATATCTGCACTTTGCAACACAACATCATTCACGGTAATGACCGTGTTCTTGTCTATCGAGAAGCGGCGCTCTAACAAACGCACCGCATCCCGATAGGACTCGGCGCAGTTGCTTAAGGAAATCACCGGACGTCCGATGGCAGCCACGACCCGAATCTCCGTGTCCGCTTCAATGCCAGACAGAATATGGGTGAAGATCCGTTTCATCCGATCGATCTGCTGCTCCTTGACAATGAGAACATGCCGCTTATGCTCAAGTTCCACCTGTTCATAGTGAAATTCTCTCTTAACCGCCTCCAGAATCATCCGGAATATTCCCGTTTTGATCTCTACCACCGTCTCTACAGGGAACTCAGCATCTAATTCCTGAGCATCTACTAACTCCATCACAACTACGGTAACATCTTGCTGCACGTGCTCCAGCCCATATTTATCCGCATTGATCCTGACCTCCGCTTCGCCGGTAATCCCATAAAGCATATTGCGTAGAAAATGGTCACGCAGGGACAACCGGTTATTCTGGATGGTTTCCTTGAGGTTATCATTCATGCGGGAGATATTCACCGCAGTCGCCGTAATAAAGGACATGTCATCAGCGCTTTCTAATGCATCATCGTCAGCACCTCTCCTGCCCTGTTCCAGTCCCTTGAAAATGGTCAATACATTATGAATGGGCCGATAAATATTTCGTGAAGCTAGAAAAGCTACTCCAGCGCCGATTGCAAGCAGCAACCCGAACAACAATAATGAATGAAACAACAAGCCTGACAACTGCGGCTGCCAAGCATACCCCGACACCATAAACAGATATTTGACATTCGGAAGTACAGAAGAACTCACGAGATGCGCCTGATCATCGCCGTATTGTTCAACATAAGGAGCTCTTCGCTCCTTCACCTGAGCCAATACCTCATCAGAAATCCCTCCGTTAACCTCGTTTTCTTTGACATCCACCAATTGATCACCAGATAGGATGCCAATACGGTTCACCTGGGTATCTAATTTGAGTAAGTCCGGGTAAAAGCCGCCGTTGAAAAAGGAAATAACAAACATGAGATCATTCCTGCCAGTAAGCTCTTTTTTCACAAAAGAGATCGTATCGTACCCGTAATTCTCCATTTCGGACAATCGTTGTTGTACGAGCACGACATTGGAATACTTCGAATCTTTGATATATCCATCGATCTGCTCAATGTCTGTTCCCTTCAACGCCATTTCCTTATAGTACTTGTCCTTATCAATGGTCCCGAACGTTGTAATAACTAAATTGTCATCAGGTTTCATTACATCAATTCGGTAGCCATAGTTCTCGAAAGCTTCCCTATTTTTCTTTAGCTGTTCCAGCACCAACGTAATGTTGGCGTAATTGCGCGTTGTATCGTTGCTATAATTCAGAAAGTGTTCCGTTCTCTTCAATTGGTACACCAAATTAAAGGCCACCTGCAACCGAATGTCCATCTGTTCCCGCATCTGTTCCACAGATCTTGTGGCATTGGCATCCCACTTCTGGTTGAGGGACTCCATATTCTTATAGATCAGGAAACCAACAGCAATACTGGCGTATAGCAACACAATCAAGATGCATACGAGATACACTTTGGTGAAAAACTTCTTCTTTTGCACATCTGCCGCTCTTAGCATCCCCAGAATTCCCCCCCCCGCTGGATGTCATCCCCAAGTAAACGCTACCATTTTCTCCATCCTAAGCTAACTGGGAGCAACTGTAAAGAGTCCCTTTTCTATTTGACATCCTAGCTGGAACAAATAGGCTCTCCTTGCGCACATTATTTGTGCGCTAGCGTGCGACGGACCGGCGGGACGCTCTCCTTGCGCACATTATTTGTGCGCTAGCCTGCGATGGCCCGTCGGGATGCTCTCCTAGCGCACAATATTTGTGCGCTAGGGTGCGATGGCCCGTCGGGATGCTCTCCTAGCGCACAATATTTGTGCGCTAGGGTGCGACGGCCCCGCGGGAGGCATTAAATCTTATACTCTTCAAAGAAAGACCTAGCCTTGATGGCTAGGTCTTTCTTACATTCAGTCGCACTTACGCTAACGCTCCATAAATAGTAGCCCGTAGTCGGGGATGGATGTAGGGCTCCTGGCTAGGCAGTAACTGCTGCATATACACGACGGACAGCTCTTCCTTTGGATCAACCAGCATGTACGACCCGGCTAGACCAGCCCAACCGAATTCACCGATGGAGCTGTTACTGCCGCCTTCTGCTCGATCGAGCATGACGCGAACGCCTAAACCATAGCCGTATCCACGCATCTGCTGCCAATTGAAATCCTTCAGTTGCTGCGGATTTAAATGATTAGTCGCCATCAATTGAATCGTCTTCGAACTAAGAAGCCGCACCCCTTCATATTCCCCGCCTCTCGCGAGCAGCTGGGCAAACCGGCTGTAATCCCCAATGGTCGAAAGCAATCCGCCGCCACCGCTTTCATAGCGGCTTCCAGGTTGATAGCTGGCGTCCGTCTTTGTATTTGGTGTAATCGCACCACCTTCTGGACGATCATAGATGGTGCATAGACGATCCCGCTTGTCTTCCGTTATCCGGAATGAGGTATCGAGCATCCCTAACGGATCGAAAATCTCCTTCTGGAGAAACTCTCCAATGGTTTGACCTGTTAACACTTCAATCAATGCAGTCAGAACATCGTGACTGAAACCATACTTCCAGCGCGTGCCGGGATCGAATTCCAGCGGAATGGACGCCAATCCGCCTGCTAACGTCTGCATGTCTAGCTCCTCTCTTTTAACCCTCTCCAGCAGGGAACGGGTTCCTCTTTCGGTTTCCGTCCCATCCCCAGGATAGGTAAGCCCAGAGGTCATCGTGAAGAGATCCTTAATTAGAATCGGATTGCTCACAGACGATAATGACTTCGTACCATTCTCGTTATCACGGAATGTCTGTAGATTTTTGAATGCAGGCAAGTATTCTTCCAATGGATCGTTAAGCAGATACAGTCCTTTCTCATACAACATTAGTGCCGCTGCACAAGTAATGACCTTCGTCATGGAATAGATCCGGTAGATCGTATCTGGCGTGATCTCCTTCTTCCGCTCCAAATCCGCATAACCTAGTGTTTCGTTATAGATGACTTCTCCACGTTGTACAACGGTACAGGCACAACCTGCCGGTCCCTTTTCCAGAAAACTGCTCAGAAGTGGCGTTAATCGTTCATCAAGTCGCTTGTTTGGGTTCATTTTGCTATTCCCTCCGGTCTTTACTGGTTTGATTCAGATCATATTTTACATTCTAGATAAAACGGACTTAATATCTTCACTATGCCATCAGATGGGTAAATAGAAAGTAGGACTAACCCAAAGGTGGCGTTGAAAAATGAATAAACAGTAGATTCAGAAACTCAATCAAGTGATAAAGGAAACGCATGACAAGCGACTTTATGAGCGCTATTTAGCTGTTCGTCTCCACTTGGAAGGACATAGTTTTACTGAAATTAGCCGTCTTCTTGGACTCGTGCGCCAAACCATTAGCATCTATTGGCGGAACTATCAAGAAAAGGAGATCGATGGCCTTTTTCTAGAACATTCGCCTGGAAAACCATGCCGTCTGAATAACGAACAACATGAACAATTGACCCATTTACTGATTCATGAGCTGCCTGCAGATGTCGGTTTTGAAGCACGGTATACCTGGACCCTGCCGCTCATCGTAGCTTGGATTAAACAAGAGTTTAGCGTCGAATACAGTGTGCGCGGTGTTAGTAAAATGTTAAAGCGACTCGGCTTCAGTTTCACCAAGGTTACCTATACGTTAGCAAAAGCGGTTCCAGAAGCCAAAGTTGCCTTTAAAGACACAACATTTCCGGAATTGAAGAGCAAGTTGGAGGACGGCACAATCGATCATCTGCTGTTTGAAGATAAATCTATGATTCGGGCATATTAAGCTTTGCAGTATAGCTGGTTTCCTAAAGGGCAGCAGCGTAAGTTCAAAACCTATGGCCGACATGAAGGGGCCAAGTTGTTCGGTGCCATTAACTATGAGACAGGACGGGTCCACCATCGCGAAGAAGAAAAAGCGGGTCTAGCTTCTTGAATTCGTTTCCACCTCCAACTGTTGGATGCTTATCCTGATGGAAAGATTGTTATGATTCTAGACAACAGTGGTATCCATCATGCAGCAGACTTACAAGTCTTTCTACATGAACATCCACGATTGCAGCTTGTTTTTCTTCCACCATACAGTCCTGAACTCAATTTAATGGAAGGTGTTTGGAAATGGCTGAAAAGTGATGTCATCAACAACGTGTTTTTCAGCAAATTTTATCACATCCGGCTCCATGTCACTGCCTTTATGAACCGACTCAATAAGCACCCTCAGCAAACCATTGATCGGCTGCTTATTCGGTTATAATCTTAAGTGCGTCTTATATAGCTTTTTCATCTTATGTCCATTACTTTCAATCAACATTTGATTATTATCTTTTTCATCCCTATAAATTTTCTTTATCAAATTTTGTTGCACCCAACCCTCACTTCTACTCAAGATCCAAATCGGATATCCTCAATATTTTAGGATAAGAACTCTTTCTATCAATCCATATATAGGCACAAATAATAAAAAAATAAAATAATCCAAGAATAATAAAAAACCACTTTAATGGTGCTGCCATTTCGTTGCTAAGCACTGGGGCTAAAATTGAAACAGAACCAAAGAAGATTATTACACCTAACCTAGAAGAGTTATTCAATGTTAGATTGAATCCACTAACACGAAATGATGTTATTTTCTCGTTAAGATCATCTATTCTTCCACGATCAATAATACCTTTTGGAATTCCTTTAATGGTTCCTTTAATAAGAGGATATTTCTTTTGATCCGTATGAAGTAGTTCTATTACAGCGCCATCATTAGGGTCTAAATAATCGAAATTAAGATTAACTATATTTGAACAATCTACATCAATTTGAACAGATAATTTATTGATTCTGCGATTCTCTTTAATGATATTCGCTCTAAGAATTTGTGTACCTTCAGAGAATTCAAGTCTAATCCTATCATCTTTAATGATGTCAATCCCATTAACTGTAGTAGTACCAGAATTCCAAAAAACTAAATGACTTTTTGTAAGCCTGGGTATGCTAATCCCTTTATACAAAATATCTACGTCATCAGATAAAGACTTCCTTTTTCCGATAAGTCTAATAAAACTTGTTTTATAAGAGAGTTGATTTTTAACACGCGTAAATTTATAGAATACTATGGAAAAAATGATACTAAGCGCTCCTATGAAAGATCCAATCCAACCCTGATTAATAAAATCCATTGTTCCCATCCTAGTGATAATCCCCTTTTTATATTAATACATTGAGATTAGCACCTTTCACCCTAAATTGGAACATTTTTCCGAGTTATTACCCCATTTATTCTAAATCTTCCGCTATGTCTCTTTTCAACCATACTTCGCTAACTTTCTCATAGTGTGAACTCCTTCCACTAAACCCCAATATGCATGTTTCATGCATAGCCATATATATTAAATTTGTACAAAAGTACTTTCCTTTAACCTTGCGGCAAATCCATCAACCCTACCAATTTCCCCCACAATACTAAATAGGCGTTTATAGATTATTTATACAAAACACCGAGAAAACACATAGATATCGGGTTTTCGATATTTGTAAATATCTTGGAGTTTACTGTAGTTAACAATTTTTGATCGCATATACGCTGCTTATGCAAAATAAAGAAGCACTCCAATGGAGTGCTTCTCAACTAAATCTTATCTTTATACCAAACCTATGCTTAGAAGAAACTTCCAGATGAGATCAAAAATTGAACCGAGTTAATATCTTTTGATGCCCCAGGCCCATGCAACCAACTATTCACATCTGCCTCTAATGTTGAATGGTTAGAATTACTGAATGCTTTTAAACTAATCTTAATGTTCATTTAAATCACTGTATGTCCTAAGTTCTCCATTATAGTTGGCAGCTTGTAAATTACTTTTTTGTCGAATACAATCTAATATAATTAAGTGGATCTCCTCGCGAGTTCCTGGCCTCGGATTATGCTTTGATATCACACATCAGATTTCTCCCACTATCATCATTCTCCGTGTGAATTTTTGTATTCCTCGATAGCTGCAAAAGTAGCATCTTTAATATTTACTTGCTTAATACCATCTTGAACTGCTGCTTCAACAATTTTTTTATGTTCCTCCGATCCTAAAAATTCTTGCATATAAGTACTAATTATATTATCGAGTTGCTCAGAAACCATTTTTTTGTGTTTCAAGCTGTTAACATAAAAAATGATGCTAACACTTAAGAGCACTGTCATGTCATTCACTTTTTCAAGTACCGACTGCTCCCAGTTAATATCCAAAAAAGGAATAACCATAAAAAGAGAAACTGCTATGAAATACAAGATATCTTTCAATCTACGAAATTTAAAAGGATCATTCGATTGAGCAACATTATAGTCCAACAAATCAATAAAAGTGAATGTTAATGCTGAAAGAGCAAATCCCATCAAATATGCTGTTGGTAAAACTAGGAGCTCAAAGTAATTTAAAAAAGTTAAAATCAACAAACTAACTGACATGTATTTTGTTATTTGTGCAAGATACAAGTTGTCCCCCACCTTTTTTATACCATTTTCTTACATCGGATGAGAATTGTAAACATATTATACAAAGAAATTGAGTTTGATATTTGAGTGCTCAGCATTTTGTCGGCAGTTTATCTCAATACAGCTTCTCTTACAACGGTCTCAGACAACCTAAAAAGGACATTTGAGTACTAAATAGCTGCAGTTCTGCTGCACTCACTAAGAAGGCTCAAATTATTGCTGTTACTAGCTTTAATTCATTTTCAGAAAATGAGTGCATCAAATGCTAGAATTGTGACGCACTCAAATGCTACTGGATTAGAAAAGCGACGTAAACCATCCTGGTTCAGGCTTTTTATTCACCAGTTTTAGAAGGTATTTTATCCGTTAAATAGTAAAGACAGTAAAGCGCAATGAATTAAGAAAAACCGTCAGGAAAGAAAAATTCCCTGACGGTCCTTTTTAGGTTGCACGTACATCAGTTATTTTGTACTCATATCCACGAATACCTTTGTAATACTCTGAATACATCGATCCTTCACAGCTTTCACATGTAAGTAATTTCTTATATGTTAAAAAATAGCCCTACGATTTCTCGTAAGGCCTTGTATCCAATCCCATTACACTACTCTCTTAGCCACAAAAGTAAGATCATAAACATCAATCACGCCGTTCTTATCAATATCAGCTTTACTTACCTCCGCCCAGTTCGCACTTGTCGAAGATGCTCCAAAATGATAAGCGACAAACCCTATGTCAGCTACGCTGATTTTGCCATCCGGAAGTCCCCCTATGCCAGCGATATCCCCTGTGCTAGCCGTGATAAGTTTACTTGTAAACAAAGCAGCAGCCTGGCTAATCTGTACGACGGCTTGATCCAACTCAGCTTGCGTAACATCTGGTTTACCCAAAGTAACTTCCGCAGCGGCAATGACCGCTTGCAACGCTGATTTCGCCCCCGTGATATACTGGCCATTCGCATAGCCCTCCACTGCACCGGCAATCAAATTTTGAGCATTGAGCAGCGAAGCCTCGAGAAATGTTTTATTCAGTATTGCCGTAACGCTGACTGTTTTTGCAATTGGAGCAGCCTGCCACTCATTCCCGTTTCCATCTGCAAGTAGGATGGGACCGATTCCTATTGTAGCTCCGCTCGCTGTGGTATTCATTGTGAAAGTAAAGCGCAATACGGACACTTCGCCATTTAAAGCGTGGTTAGCGTCGGTTGTCGCCAAGACGAATCTCTCGATACCCGCTGGGGTGCTCGAAGTTTGGTTCAAGATAACGGTGTTTGCTGCAAGTGGCTGTGCGTCGATCAACGTAAACACCTGATTATCATAAGTTAGCGTTACATCCTGCGCTGACACATGGCTCGCTCCCTTTAATCCATAGTCAAGCGTATACGTTGCACCTATTTGCACCTGATCGCTGCCCGTCATAACGGCAACCGGTGTCCCAGTAGAGGCTGCTCCTTCTACTAACCGGATAACACCAAAGCCAGATGTGTCCACCCAACCCGAGTCAGTCACATTGTTCCACATGGCTACACTATTTCTTGTTCCAATGCCGGGATCATCATTAACCTGCACATCGAAGCCCATAACATGGCCTTTCACCGGGGTAATTTTATTCCAACGGATTGCAGCTTCCACCCGGTATCCTAGGATACTATTGTTTGCTCCATACACCGTCTTGGTAACCGATTGCAACTGATCTTGGAGGAATGTCCCGCGTGAACTAATCTGATTCAAGTAATTGAAGCGAATTTGTGCATCATCATTCTCATAAAGGCTGCTCTTGTGATTATTCTCATCTATAAACAATTCTACCGAATCCTGTAAGTGAGTCTGCGCGTTCGTTGCGCTTAACAACGGGTCATCCACTTCAACCAACACATATAAATACTGATTATCCCACTGGGTGCGGAATTTCCCTTTAGCACCTTGTGCGGTTGAAGAGGTCGAGTACCTTTCGGTCGTCTGAACAGAGCTCTCATTCCAGCTTGGGTCAATCTCTCCGTCAATGATCGGTGTACCTTTTCTGGATTCCGCATACAAGGAGGCCGTGGCAAATTTCAACAATCCCACGTTAGCCATCGTGACGGCTTGCCCTCCCGATGTGTCATTCCAATGGATCGTATCTGTCCCATTGATTACGCTAACATCAAACCCTATGTTTTTCCCTACAGCAGGTAAGGAGCTATCTAATGGCAATCGGAAGATCCCTTTATAACCGCCTGCTGACTCTTGCAAATAACCCTCACTCCCTTGAGCTTGCAGCCTACCATACGTATAAGCATGATCATCCTGATCATAGACCGGCTTTCTGCCGTTATTTCCATCCACGAATACCTTCACTGCATCCGTTGCATCTACCGTACTATCCTCGACCTCTACTTTGACATACAAGGCATTGTCATGCCATAGCGTTTTGAAAGAAGCTTGTGTATACACGCTGCCTGTAACGGTTACTGGTGTCATATAATCCCACACAGGATTATTTAGTCCTGCAGCGTCGATCGTTAACGCCTCACTTTGCTCGGCATGAATCGCTTGAATGCGTACTGGCAGCTTACTTGGATCTACCAATGCCCAATAGGCTGACTTCGCTCTTAACGATTCATCGAAAAGCAATGGAAGATCCTTGCGGTTACCTGGCGTACTGTCCAACCAAGTGCGATCGTCTGCCAATCCCCAAAAGGTAATCCCTGTAATATTTGCTTTATACTTATTGAAAACTTCGAACATGTCTTTAAATTGATAAGCTTGCTGAACTAACAGAGCGTCCACAATCTGCTTATCGGCAATGGCATCGTACTTTTCAGTGGCATTTTTGTAGATGGACATATCCATCTCTGTAATCTGAATATCGATGCCAAGTGCCGCTAGCTTCGCCATCGTACGATCTACCGTATCTTTATCGGGAATATAAATCGTATTGTGCGTTTGCACGCCGATTCCATGAATAGGTACTCCCTTTGCAAGCAGGTTCTGAATCATACTGATGGTGAAATCGAGCTTAGCAGTTGATTCGAATATGCCGAATTCATTGTAGTAAAGCTTCGCATCCGGGTCTGCTTCATGTGCATATTGGAACGCTTTTTCAATAAACTCCGGTCCCGCTATACTATACCAATCGGTTCTGCGGAAGCCATCCGATTGACTGGCATCAATCGCTTCGTTGACGACATCCCAGGCATAAATCTTGCCTTTATACCGCTCTACGATCGTTTTAATGTGGTTTTCTAATCGCGCATACAGCAATTCTTTGCTCGCAGGTTGACCTAATGCATCGACGAACATCCAATTGCCTACCCCTTGATGCCAAACTAAGGTATGCCCACGTACTTTCATCCCATTTGCTTGTGCGAAATTTACATATTTATCGGCTGTATCAAAAGTAAATACCCCTTCTGTAGGCTGCAGATAAGATGGTTTCATGGAATTCTCAGCAGTGATGCTATTGAAATGCTTCTTTATCAAATCACTGTGTACATCACCATTCAAATAATCTGGCGGTAATGCCACACCAATTGGAAAATCAGCGGCAAAAACATCCTTTAACGAAGGGATATTGGTTTCGACAACCTTGGGAGGAAGTACTTTCTCCACGACGCTGACATCATCCAAGTAGAAATCAGTTCCCGTACTTGCTGACTCGAAATAAAGATCCAACGAAGACAAGGTACCGCTATACTCCAACGTGAATGCGCCAGAGATTTGCCTCCACTCCCCACCTTTTGCCGTTACAGAAGCAACACCTTGGTAAGAGGTTACGCCACCAATGACCTTCTGGAGACTTAAACTAATTTTCTCTTCCTTACCCTCTGGAAGTCTTACCCAAGCTGACACCAAGTAGGTTTTTCCCTTTACTAACTTACTTATCATCGGCTGCATGACGCCTTTCCAGTTCGCACTGCGTCCTGAAACCAAGAGACTTTTCGTACCATTATAGACAGGTTGTGGTGCATAGACCGCTTGGAGAACGACCCCGCTGCCCCGTATTTGCCAAGGGCTGACCCCGACCTCCATACCCGAATTACTAACCAGTTCATTTGGTTTCTCCAGAAGAACTGCATCATCCACATAGATATCGAAGGCATCTGTAGCGGATTCCAAATATAGAGCCAAGTTCGTAATTGCTCCCGAAGTTTCTTCCGTTACTTTGTAAGTTGCTTGAATTTGGGTCCATTGTCCGGCTACCAGATTCTTGGCAGAGCCCACTCCCTTAAACACGCTGGGCTTCGTTCCCCCATCAATGCTCTTATCCAGCGTAAGCCGGATCTCCTTCCCGGCACCCGCAGCATCCACCTTGACCCATATACTGATGTCGTATTCACTGCCTACCTTCACCTTGCCATAAACCGCCTGCTGCACACCGCGAAATGCAGCGGTACGGACAACCTTCATGCTGTATGCACCCGTATGAGCATCACTATTGGCGGTGAGCGTTGAATTCCCACGCGCTGTCCAACCATTCACTGTTCCTGTTTCGAAGTCAGGGTTCGTAAACAGGTTTGAAGCAATCTGCCCGGAAGGCACCGTTGAATCTATCGCTGCCATTCCAGTCAAAGGATGTAGAAGCGACAAGACCATTATGAATGTAATAAACACGATGAGCTGGAAACCTTTCATTACTCCTGAAAACATAATTATCCCTCCTTTATTCTTAGTCAAAACTCTGAGAAATCTATCCTTTCACACCGCCAAGCGTTAAGCCTTTGACAAAATAGCGCTGTAAGAAAGGATACACGAGAATGATTGGCAAACTGGAAACAACGGTCATCGTTGCACGGATAGATCCTGGTGTAACCGCATGTTCGGTTTGCCCAGCTGATGCATCCTGTAAGGCTTGCTCCATCGTTCCCGTCACTTGTTGATTCGCTGACTGCAAAATCTTCATAAGCTCATATTGAAGCGTGCTTAGATTTGGATTATTAGATGCGTACAGGAACGTATCGAACCATGCGTTCCATTGCGAAACGGCAATGAATAACGCGATTGTAGCAAGTACAGGCATACACAATGGAAATATGATTTGTACAAAGATGCGAAAGTCGCCAGCTCCGTCTATTTTGGCTGATTCATTCAAACTCTCCGGCAAGGAATGAATATACGTCCTGATTACTAACAGATTAAAGGCTGTTACGATACCCGGAAGCACATACACCGCAAAGTTATTGACCAATCCAACATCCCGGATTAGAAAGTAAGTGGGAATGAGTCCGCCATCAATATACATGGTGAATACGTAAGCCATCGTAATGAAACTTCGCAACACATAATCCTTCCGACTGATGGTATACGCCACCATCGCCGTTAGAAACACACCTGAAACAACGGCAATCACTGTACGGAGGAGAGAAATCATACCCGCATGCCAAATATGGGAATCTCGAATCAAATCCTGATAATTAAATAACGTAAACTTTCTGGGCAACAAATATATGCCACTCTTCATACTGTCCGTTGCGTCATTAAGTGAAAGCGCTATTACATTGAGAAAAGGGTATAACGTAAATACTAACAATAAGCTCAATACAATCGTATTCATGATGTCAAACAGATTACTGCCTGTGAATAGCTGTTTTGTACGATACATGCCCAGTCCCCACCTTATATAATTCGTTCTTCACCCATTTTACCCGCAATGTAGTTGGCCATTAGCAGCATGGCAATACTGACGACACTGTTGAATATACCTGCTGCTGCTGCAAAGGAATAGCGTGATAGGCGTATGCCGTACTCCAATACAAAGATATCGAAGACCATCGACTTATCCTTAACCAAACTGTTCCCGAGCAAGTACTGCTGTTCAAATCCAGCCTGCATCACGTGACCAATACTCATGATGAGCAGAATCACGATGGTTGGTTTTATACCCGGAAGGGTAATATGACGGATTTTCTGCAATCGGTTGGCTCCATCGATATCCGCCGACTCATAGAGATGCGGCTCGATTGCGGAGATTGCCGCCAAATAGATGATGGCGTTCCACCCTACATTTTTCCACACATTCGCGATCCCGATAATCCACCAAAACAGGTCCGGTTTCCCCAGCCACATTTGAGAAGAATCGATGACTCCCAGCTTTAGCAACAGAATATTAACGATCCCATTGTCAGAGGAGAGCATCACCATAATGATATTGGCAGCAACTACCCAGGAGATAAAATAAGGCAAATAGGAGATTGTCTGTACCGTTCTCTTAAACCAAGTCACTCTCACTTCATTTAATAAAATCGCCAACCCGATCGCCGTAATGAAGCTAAACGTAATATTGATGGCGCTCATGGCAAGGGTATTGCGAAGAACCTGATAGAACAACTCATCTGTAAAAATACGTTTAAATTGCTCAAGACCAACCCACTTTTGATGTAAAAAGCTTTTGCCTGGCACATACTCTTGGAAAGCCATCGACCATCCCCATAAGGGCATATACTTAAAAATGAATAGATGGATCAAAAGCGGGACAGACATTAGCACCAAGACTCTTTGCTGCCATAGTCGCTGAGTAAAAGTTTTTTGCAGTATGATGAACCTCTCCTATCCGCTTGTTCATTACGTTCTCTTTCTCTATAAAATGCCAGCTGGCATGAAGGTGAGGAGAACTCTTGTGGAGCCCTCTCTCACTTCCATATTTTTACCAATTCTTCATGCGGAAATCGACCGATTTCTGAAGTTCATCGATATACGATTTGGTATCCAAAGCCTTAAACTTCCCTGTATACTCTTCCCATACTTTGTCGTAGTCAGCTGGATTCGACATAACTAGCTTAGGGATGTATGAGGTCAATAAATCATCGATCTTTTGTTTCGTTAACTCAGCTTTACCGCCTTTTTCTAGTACAATATCAAACAGCGGGAAATACTTGCGTGCCTCAGGTTTTGCAAAAAGATCATTGTACGATGAAATCTCATACGCTTTAATGATTTCTTTATCGATGTCGTTATACGTCGTTGTAAGCAGTTCTGCCTGATTGTCAGCGCGCGCCGCATTGCCATCTGCCCAGTATCCAACCGAGATTGGCAGCCCTAGGAAGTAATCGCCGCCCCACTGCTTTTTGTACTCCGGATTCTTAAAGTTTGCGATCATATCAGGAGTTCTATAGAATCTGCCCTTCTCGTTAACTTTATAATCAACATCTTTTACGCCCCAAGAAATCAAATTCTGCGTATCTTGTTTAGCCAGATAATCCAAATACTTGATAATGGCAACTGGATCTTTGGCATCCTTCGAAATTCCCATACCGGCCGATGTTGACATCCCTAGCGGTGGTGTATATTGCTCTTTGATGCTGGTATCGTAAACGAGTGGCAAAGGTACGAATGAACGCTCTGGTTTCTCCTTATCCAGAATATCTATGGCTTTGCCTATCTGGAAACGCTGGTCGTGTAAACCAAGTACTCTGCCTGAAGTAAGTTTGGCAATGTATTGATCGTAGTTCATGATGAACATCTCTTGATCCAACAACTTCTTGGCGTTGATTTCATTCAATTTCTTATAGTAACGCTTCGACATGTCTTTATCCTGGAAAGTATCTACCTTGAAGCCGCCATCCACCTTGTTGGCAATCCCGGCACCGTCATTCGGATAACCTGCGAGGAAGAACGACGGATTAACCAAGTCATGTTTACGCGAGCCCTCCATAATTCCTTCAAAGCCAATCGTTTTGCCGCCTTCAATTTCCGGATACTTCTTGGCATACTTTTCAATCACATCAAAATATTCATCAAGCGTCTTAATCTTCGGATAATTAAACTCCTTCAAAACGGCTTTCTGAATCCAAAAGCCAGTTTGAGGCGTTCCCAGCAACGGAGCCTTATCTCCCTCTTCGTATGGCACCCATCCTGGGAGGAAATAAACCTTACCATCCGGTTGTTTCAGCTTATTCCAACGGGCATTGTACAGCTTCTTCAAATTCGGAGCATATTTGTCCACTAACTCATCGAGCGGGATGTAGGCGCCGGCACTAAGCAGCTTGGAAGTTGAAGGCCCTCCATCCATGAGATCCGGATAATGACCGGAAGCAATCATGACGCCAATTTTGGTATCCAAATCACCCACTAGATATTCTCGCTTTAGCTTGACATTTGTCTCTTTGTCAATGATGTCACCTACGCGAGTGGACCCTGGATAATCCGGTAAGGAACGATTAATAAATACACTAAATTCTTTTGGTTCCGCTTTCGTATTCGTATTCGCAGTGCCCCCTGAATCCGTACTGCTTGTGCTTGGTTTCGACTCCCCACTGCTGCATGCTGCAGCAGTCAAGGCTAATGCAGCGACTAGCGTTACGGAAGCCGCTTTTCTGAAAACCTTCATTAGGACTCACTCCTTGTGGTTGTATCGTGCAGGTCATTAACCTAAACCTATTATAAGTAGGAATATCTTACCATTCCTATATGACAGAATATAGAATTCGTTCGAAATACTATAGCATTTCATTTGTAAGCCCGCAGAGACCTTCCCTTGGCATGGTTCCCTCTTTATAATGAAGGAATCAATACATGATGGAGGGTTACCGATGCCCGCATTCTTTGGTTTAGCCAGATTGAATAACATGAAAATCCATAAGAAACTGCTGCTCATCTACATTTTCTGCGTATTCCTGCCCATCACACTGAGTAACTATTTGTTCTACGCCAAAATAACCCAAAGCGTGAAAAAGGAAGAGCAGCGAAATATCGAGCTTTCCCTTGAGCGTCTAGATAATCAACTGACTCGTTCCTTCAAAGAAGCCGCAGCGTTGAGCAACAATATATATTTTTCCCGTAGTTTCTACGAAGGTTTGGATACCACTTATCAAGACAATCTAGACTATACCCTCAATTATGGGAGTTATTTCCGTACTCCCCTTATCGGAGTCACCCCTTATTTCCAATATCATTTCACCATTAATTTCTATACGGATAATCCAACTGTTCTTAACGCTGGAAGCGTTCTCAGAATTACGCCAGATATAGTAAATAGCGCTTGGTACACACAATCTTTCAATACCACCAGCAGCCATCGAGATATGTTCTATTTTGGACAGGAAGTGACTGGCGATGGGGAACGACTGTTCAGTGTCATTCGGAAAATGAATTACTTTACGTCTTATTCCCAGTATCAAAAAATACTAAAAGTGGATATCCGGTATAATGTCCTCGCTGAGATCTTTAATAGTGAAAGTACCTTAGGTAAATTTACCCTTGTTGACGACAATAACAGAGTCATTTATTCAAGTTTGCCGCAGCAGCCATACTTAGCCCTCTTCAATGCAGCTACTGTGCCGGATAAACAATTTACAATGACCAAGAATCTCACTACGTTTGATTCCATGACAGGGTATCGAATTATCGGGTGTTACGAGGAATCTGTCTTCCATAAGGCGTTAGAGCAGCCTAAGAAATACGTTTTGCTCATCGCTTTAGCTATGCTGTTGTTTGCAACTATTCTCATTATTCTGATATCCAGATCCCTATACTTCCGAACACGATTGCTCTCCCGTCATATGGATAAGGTCGATAACCAGCATTTCACGCTAATTGAGTATCCCCATGTCGGAAAAGATGAGATCGGTCTCTTGTTCCACAGCTTTAACCGGATGATCCGCAAAGTCAAACAGTTGATCAACGATGTGTATGAGGCGGAACTTCGGCAGAAGAACTATGAACTGGAAAGTAGACAAGCCGAGCTAACAGCCTTGCAAAGTCAGGTTAATCCCCACTACTTATTCAACGTATTAGAGACCATTCGGATGAAATCTGTGATCAAAGGGGAACTAGAGACAGCAGATATTTTAAGCTACATGTCGAAGTCATATAGAAGGTTCCTCACTTCCAACCGGGAATGGGTAACCGTAGAAGAAGAATTGGCCATGATTCAGGAATTTCTCTCTATACAGAAATACCGGTTTGAAGATGAAATCGATTATTCGATTGAAGTTGAGAAGAACACGCTTCCCTGCTACATTCCCTCCATGGTCTTTCAACCCTTTGTGGAGAATGCATTTAAGCACGGGATACAAGGATTAGATGAGAAAGGGCTAGTGTCTATTCGCGTCTATGCGGAAGGGGATTATCTGGTTTTCTATATTGAAGATAATGGCCTAGGAATGAAACCAGAGAAGTTAGATCAATTATTGGAGAACGTTCGAGCTAAAGAACCGCAACTTAACCGAATCGGCATGCAAAATGTATTTCGCCGGATTACCTTTTTCTTTCAGGATCGATTCGAATTTAACATCAACAGCAGAGAACATGAATTTACATCCATTGAGTTAAAAATTCCTCTCTGCCGAAAGCATCCAATCAATGGCTTTGATGAAAATTAAAGGAGTTGTGCGAACATGTTGAAAGTTCTTCTCGTAGACGATGAACCCGTTATTCGCGCGGGCTTAGCCCAACTTATTCCTTGGGAGAAATACGGTTATACCATTGTCGCCAAAGCCAAAAACGGCGAGCAAGCTCTACAGCTCATTCTGGCGGATATGCCGGATGTCATTATTACCGATATCCGCATGCCGAGAATGGATGGCCTTCAATTGATCCAAGCCTTGAGAGAAGAGCACAATTTGCAGACACCCGTTATCGTGTTGACCGGTTTTAACGAATTTGACTATGCTCGTCAAGCGATCCGCTATCAAGTTCGGGATTATTTACTTAAGCCTGTGGACAAAGAAGAGCTAATTATCGCACTTTCACGCATACGCTCCAGCTTCAATATCGATCACGCATTACCTGTCGATAGCCATTCTCGGAATGCCATTCAATTATTACTGCGCAGCACAACGAGCCATGACACGAGAATAGAACTTTGCCAATCCTTAAAAGCTCACTATCCTGTATTACTTCTGGTTATCATGCTGCAGAAACACATCCAACCTGCATACACCTCTATCCATCAGCTTCTGGTGCCGGTGCGGGAAACCTTTCGGTTGTCCGACGCGTCCCTTCGCATTTACATTGACGCAGACGGGTTCATCGCGGTACTCATCCACCCTGAATCTGCTCATCTCAGTAAAACGGAGGAAAAACAGCTTGCCTACGCCTTGCTTCATGCGATTCACGACAACCTGGATCAGGAAGCGTTTCTTTCTCTCGGTCCTCTTGCTCACTCATCTGAGCAGTTAGCCGATGCATTCGGAGCTGCATGCGCTGCGTCTGTTTATTCCTTGTACATGAATCGCCCAACGGTTCTAGCCTATGAAGATATGAAGCTGCTTCCTCCTTTTAGAAGCCACTATGAATATCTCGCTTTCTTTCAACAATTGAAAGAGTCCATTGAAAATAATAATCCGCAAGACATGGAAAGAATCGTCACAGCGATCTTTGTTTACTTTGTGGAACAGTATATTTCTCCCGATACCATTAAGGTACACTTATATCGTTTCTTGCTTGAGATCGAGAAGTATGTCGCCGAAATGAACGGCGATATTCAGCCGATTATCACAGCCGCTAATCATATTGATCTCACCTGCACAACTACGCCGATCCGTATTCAGCGAGAGACATTTCTGGATACTTGCCAGCAGATTGGCACGGAAATAGCTTTCCTCCGTGCTCAACAGAATTTCGGGATCATCGATCAGATTGAGCTCTATGTAAGTAGTCATTACCACGAAAATATGACTCTAAAAGATGTTGCCGCCAAATTTTATATGAATCATGCCTATTTAGGACAGCTCTTCCGTAGAAAGAAAGAAATTCATTTCAATGAATATCTTCATCAGGTTCGCATCGAGGAAGCGAAGCGCTTGCTGCGCCGAACGGATTTGAAAATTGCTGAGCTTGCCAAGAAAGTTGGATATAATGACCCTGCCTATTTCAGCGGTAAGTTCGAAAAGCATGTAGGCGTTACGCCAACGGCTTATAAATTAGAATTGCAGGCGCCGCGGCGACAATAGGCACTCCCTATTCGAATAGTTGAATATTATGGCATTCATTTTCATCTATAGCAATATAAATAAGAGAGACAACCAGTAGGAAGAGAACGATGAATTTGGTATGTACAAAAAGTCATTGATTTCTTCCTCGATTGTATTATATATTAAATTATAATAATTATAATTTAAGAAAGAATTCAATGGAATTGGAGAGGTAAAAATGAACCCAATGGATACTCCTATCTCAGGAAAATGCCCGTTCCCTCATGGAAATGGAAGCGCTACTAGTCACAAGTCTAGCGGTACGACGAATAAAAACTGGTGGCCTAATCAGCTGAATCTGAATATTCTCCATCAACATGACCGCAAATCAAACCCTCTTGGCGACGATTTTGATTACGCTGAGGAATTCGGGAAATTAGACTACGCTGCGCTTAAACAAGATCTTCGTGATCTCATGACGAACAGCCAAGATTGGTGGCCTGCTGACTATGGACATTATGGCCCCTTCTTTATTCGTATGGCTTGGCACTCCGCAGGAACCTATCGCACTGGCGACGGGCGCGGTGGGGCTGGAACTGGCACACAGCGTTTTGCTCCACTGAACAGCTGGCCAGATAACGGCAACCTGGATAAAGCTCGTCGACTCCTGTGGCCGATTAAGCAGAAGTATGGCAACAAGATCTCTTGGGCAGACTTGTTCATTCTAACCGGCAATGTAGCCATTGAATCGATGGGTGGCCGCACATTTGGCTTCGGCGGCGGACGTGCGGACGTATGGCACCCCGAAGAAGATATCTACTGGGGTCTAGAAACCGAGTGGCTTGGAGATAAGCGTTACACCGGCGATCGCGAGCTTGAGAATCCGCTTGCCGCTGTTCAGATGGGACTTATCTATGTGAATCCAGAAGGTCCGAACGGTAAGCCCGATCCACTTGCCAGCGCTCGCGACATCCGCAATACGTTCAAACGGATGGGCATGAACGATGAAGAAACCGTTGCCCTCGTTGCAGGCGGACATACCTTCGGTAAAGCACACGGTGCAGGAGATGCAGCGCATGTAGGGGCAGAGCCGGAAGCAGCTGCTATTGAAGCGCTAGGCTTAGGTTGGATCAGCACGCACGGTTCCGGCAAAGGCCGCGATACGATTACAAGCGGGATCGAAGGTGCTTGGACAGCCAATCCGACACAGTGGGATAATGGTTTCTTTGAACTTCTGTTCGGATATGAATGGACACTCACGAAGAGCCCCGCAGGCGCACATCAATGGACGCCAGTCAATCCGGCTGACAAGCATCTCGCACCCGATGCTGAAGATCCTTCCATTCGCGTGAAGACGATCATGACAACCGCCGATATGGCGTTGCGTGTGGATCCAGCTTATGAGCAAATCTCTCGTCGTTATTATGAGAATCCTGACCAATTCGCAGATGCCTTCGCTCGTGCTTGGTTTAAACTCACGCACCGGGATATGGGGCCTCTTGCCAGGTATCTAGGACCGGAAGTTCCTGAAGAAGTTCTGATCTGGCAAGACGCTGTGCCGACTGTGGCCTACACATTAACAGATGCAGATGTTGAAGATATCAAGGCTAAGATTCTAGCCTCTGGCCTTACCGTCAGTGAACTCGTATCTACAGCTTGGGCTTCAGCCAGCACCTTCCGCGGTACGGACATGCGCGGCGGCGCCAACGGCGCTCGCATTCGGCTTGCCCCACAGAATGAGTGGGAAGTCAATCAACCAACTCAACTGACTAGAGTGCTTACGATTCTGGAAGGCATACAAGAAGATCTAGACCTCGAGGTAAGTCTCGCGGATTTGATCGTGCTTGGCGGCAGCGCCGCGGTGGAAAAAGCGGCACGCGATGCAGGCTTTCAAGTATCTGTACCCTTTACACCCGGACGCGGTGATGCAACAGAAGAAGAAACCGATGCAGAAAGCTTCGCAGTGCTGGAGCCAGTCGCTGATGGTTTCCGTAACTATCAGAAGAAGCAATATTCCGTTAGCTCAGCGGAGCTTCTAATTGATAAGGCACACCTGCTTAACCTGACTGCACCGGAAATGACAGCGCTAGTTGGCGGTATGCGTGTTCTTGGTACGAACTTCGGTGGCACCAAGCATGGTGTATTCACAGACCGTGTTGGTGTTCTCACGAATGACTTCTTCGTTAACTTACTCGATATGGGCGTTCAGTGGAACCCTATCGGTGATGATGTTTTTGAAGGACGCGATCGCAAGACAGGCAAAGTGGTTCGATCCGCCACGACGGTTGACCTCGTCTTCGGTTCCAACTCCGTTCTTCGCGCGATTGCCGAAGTGTATGCCCAAGATGATAACCAAGAAAAGTTTGTACGCGACTTCATAGCTAGCTGGGTCAAGGTCATGAATGCCGATCGCTTTGATCTACAATCATAAAAACCAACGCCAGCTACCTCCTATTTTTATAGCGAATATGATGCGCAAAAACTCTACCCACAACAAAATGGGTAGAGTTTTTGCGCATCATACCTTGAACTTCAATGCAATTCATGAATAACAGCGAACCTCATAGATCGCGGCAGATGGATCGCCGTTCGTTGCATGAACAACGATCCTCAATTTAGCAGTCTTCACTTCTTCAGACAAGCTATGCTTCATTTGCCTCTGATAATTGTCCTTGATATGCACAAGGTCCTCCCAGCTTTCTTCCCTCCATGCTTGGATAGTATAGACCCTTGGACATTGCGGATCCTTATAAAATGGCGGGTAATAATGGTATTCCGTCAGCAACTGTCCTGGGAATGTCAGATGTACTTCACGAATTGTCACAGCTTCTTCCCATTCCAACTGAAGCCACTGGGATAGCGGCTGCTGCGGGTCGGACTTCCACAAATTCGTGGACTGGTGCGGCCGTGTCACACCACTGATGGCATTCACAGCGCCGTAGCTAGGCTGCGCGGGTTCAACCCGGTAGCTAAGTGCATATTTCACACCACGCATTTGTCCGTTGCCCATATCCCAAGCTGAGGTTTGGCCAGGCTCAATTCCACCGGCACGATGCCAGATTACATGCTCATTGCTCGATAGATCAAGACGAATATATGAGTTTGGTTTCAAATCGGTCAACTGGACCTCCCACTCGATCCATTGTGCTTCGCCAGGAGCAACCAATAATTCCGCCTCGGCTAGAACTGTTCCCGTGTTAACACGGTAATCCCAAATATCGTTTACAGGAACAAGTGAACTCCTAACCACTTGAACCTGATCCGAAGTATTCGTCAAGCATACAGCGACCTGGCGCAGCTCCGATGTTCCCATCGCGATCCATTGTCCGAGTTTCGTTAATAATTGGACCTCAGGCTTCTTCACCACATGTAACTCCAGCTTCTTCGGTGCTGTATCCCACCAACGTTTCAGTAAAGGCGTTTCCGCATCTCGACTCTCCGGTCCGACGCCATGGACGACAGCTTCACTGCTGGCTGACAACCGTGCTGAACGTGCAAGATCATACTCATCTTCATTCCTATTATTGGGAAGAAAACATCCATCCTTAATCAGCGTTTGCTTCAATTCACGAATATGGTGATTGGAAATCGTCCTGATCGGGACGTTCTTGCTGACGGCAAGACCAGCAGCTGTTCCTACAGCCTGCCCCATGAGCGCTGTTGTGCCCATAACACGAACTGTTCCTAAAGCAGCATGAGTGACACTCACATTGCGCCCAGCCATCATCAGATTGTTGACATCTTTCGCTATACAGATGCCTAGCGGTACGCCGTATGGCCCACAGTAACTTTTAACATTGTAATCACCCTGATAACCAGCTGCTGAATTCGGTTCGCTAGTAGGAGCCAACAATCCGCCAGGCGTGTGTAAATCGATGAACCAGCCTCCGAATGCAATCTCGTCTTCAAATACCTTTCTGTTCAAAATATCATGCTCGGTCATAAAATAATCCCCAATAATCCGGCGACTTTCGCGCTTGCCTGGCACTTGCCCAATCCAATCAATCGCATAATTAGCTGCTAGCTCCATTGTTTCAGGATCCCTGTTCTTAATCCAATCCCATACGCCAAGCGTATGGCAAGTCAATTCATGCCGGATATCTTCCGAATCGTAAATGGTATGCCATGGGACCCCAATTTCTAGCCACCAATACCCCCCTCGAACATCATTCGGAGTTCTGCCCTGCTTATAGAAGAAACTCGCATCTTCGTATTTGACTGCCCAGTCAGGAGCTTTAAACGGTACCTGGCGCCCCATATCTTTGGCCTTGAAATGAATGGAATTGCCCATCGTGTCTTGGCTAGCTTGGAGCGGGGCATGAGGCTCGTTAAACTCTTCACGGCTTTCAGTTCCCATTCTCCATTCGCAACCAGCTAAATCCGCTACAATACCGTCTCCCGTACAATCAATGAACATACTTCCGGAGATCGTGAGCTCCGTTTCGCTATTCGCAATTCGTCCGATAACCGACTGAATATGCTTGTTTGCATCGATAACCACTTGCTGAATGGAAGTGTTCAAGTGAAAAGTAAGATTAGGCGTACTCATTGCCATATCATACATGACCATGTCCCAAACACTGTTCGTCCAACCATTTTCCAAGATTTCCTCATGATTGCGAGCCCGTTCTTCAATCAGAAGCTCTGAGAGAATGCCTGTTTCCCTTGCATACGCATGAAATGCTGCCGCCCCGTGGGGAGTTACTCGAATTTCAGATGAACTATTCCCTCCGAAGACAGGTCTGTCTTGAACAATGCAGGCTTTGGCTCCCTGTCTTGCTGCAGCTACTCCTGCACAGAATCCCGCCAGTCCGCCTCCGCAAACGACTACATCATAATGCTCATTTTTTTGTATCATTGATGAATGCTCCTTCTCTCGAATCTACTCGAGTAAAATTATTGATAAAAAAATGCTTACACCACCCGGATAGACTCAAAGGAACGACTGCATAGCCCTAGAAGCTATGCAGTCCGTCTATCTTATTCCGACTTAATTTCCCCACACTTCAATTTCAAACAACCGAGCATCCGTGTTACTTCCGACAGAGGTGGCATCGGTAATGTACATCCGTATCTTCGTCGTTGTTATTGCCGTGAAGTTTAGATCGTTGTACTGACCGCTCATTCCGTCTTTCGTATTGCCTGCGACACTAGCCCCGGGAATGTCTACCCAAGCGCTTCCATTCCAATACTGCATTTTGAACGTGTCGATCTGCCAATCCGGCCCACTTGTGGAACCGCTCCAAATCTTAACCTTGTTGATTGTCTTACTCGACACCCAATCCAATTGAAACCAGTGGGGTTCCGCCGTATTCGTAGACAACCATCTGCTGCTTTGAACATTCTTGATTCCGTCAACAGCTAATTCTTTGGTAAAAGCACCATTTGTGGTATCCACTGACAGTGAAGCAGAAGGCGCAAGATTGATTGGACTGGCAGGACTAAACTTTATAGCATCAGCATTCACATAAGTACCATTGGCATTATCGGTTAACTCTACATACCCGGCAGTGCCTGATGTAAAGTTATGCGTTCCCAACATAAGCCACGATCCTCCCGGTACAGTCTGCTGATTAACCGTATACAGTTGAGAGCCACCGTTATAATACACCGTGAATGGTGCGTTGGTGGATCGAGCAGTGTTTCCATCCGGTATCCTATAGTACACATTATAATTGCCAGTCGTTGGAATCGTCGGTCTCCATCTGATTTTATCCGCGCCTGTTCCGGAATTATTATACGCATAGTCGGAGCCATAATAATTCGGCAAAAATGACGAAGATAACCAAGTACCCGTATATTCTGCAGAGGTGTTATCGATAATGATGTCACTATCGGAAATAGGGGTCCCCCCAGTGTAGCTAAACTTGGCTTTCAGTGTTTTACCTTTGGTTGCATTCACATTAACTGATAGTTTAATTGTCGGGGACAACTGGGTAATCGTAACTCCCGAGTCATAGGACAGATAACCTGTTGCACTTCGGTTAATTTCAATATTGATGCTGCCCGTGTTGGCTTGTGTCGGATCGGACACGGCTACTTCAATTTCTCCACCTGCATTTTCCTTGGTCATGACGGAGGCCTTCTTATCGCTGGAAAGGAAGTTGGTCCCGCTTACCTGCACCCATTTCAGTGCATCCGCCCAGAAATTCATGCCAACAACATTCAATGTCGTTTCTTTCACGGCTTGGGCTGAGATGGAATTCTCCAATACCGAAACATGTGGACTACTCGCATAGCTGCTTACTTGTGTACTCGTTTTCCCTGGCAACATGACATACGAATATGTCGAGTCTGTCGGATTCACGCCATGATCAAACCACATTGTCAAATAATTACTGGTTATATTCGTAGCAGAGGTTCCATCTCTTCCATCGATATCACTCCATTTGCCTGTTCTGGCTTCGCGCTTTCCATTCAGTGTCGTGCCTCCAGGGAAATAATAGCCGATATCCGAGCCGGATACGCTTCCCGCCAGGTGGGCCCAGTTGACACCCGTCATCGTTTCCGACCATCCCAGGATGGAAGACTTAGCCGTTCCATTTACCGTCAACGCATTATTCCCGCTGCTGTTCAGCTTGCGGTTCTCTGCAATGGTCTCCACTTTCCGGGGTGTACCGTCCCATCCATTGCCAGTCTGGCCTGTATTCGTAATCCCGGCACCAAGCGCCACGACTTCATCGTCGAACATAAACCACGATTTCTTCGCCGTTAAATTACTGCTCCAGGCATCGAGTTCCATGCCAGTTGTTCCATACAAACCTAGAATTGATGTACCGCCAACCCAATCACTCGAACTCAGATAATTACTCCCACTGCTGTTGGTTCTTGACATTGTATCTACCGTTGTACCCGGCAAGCGATATTTATTTACAGTCGGCCAGAAATCATTTGAAAATTGAGAAAGGTCATTATTATATAAATAAGTCATGCCATTTCCAACATACCAACCTTTTACATTCTCGTCATTGATGGATTCGAAGTTATAAATTCGGTTAGAAGACATACTGATTCCCAAACCAAAACCAGGACGCAGATGAACCGTGCGAGCCATATTGGGGAATTGCTTATTCGCAATTAACTCCCCACGAGAGGTTGCATTGGCAGCTATTTCTTTTCCTAGAACGATCATATTGATTGGTACAAACGAGAAGAAATTCTTATACGTATCCGTATCTATCCAGTATTTCACCATACTCCTGAACGCTGTTGCGTCCGTCGTCTGTGCAGATTGTGAAATACGTATAATTGCTTTAATTGCACTGTTGCCGGCATCATGGTCTTGCGCATAGGAACGAGAAATATTCCTTCCTCTCGTCATATCCATCATTGCCCCCCTATAGATCAAGGGCTCAAACGAATCGTATACCCATTTATATACATTATGCTTGTCGACATCTGTAACGGCCCATGTGGAGCCATTGAGTACATACATCAAGTTGGCTAAATCCTGCAACAATCCAGTCCCGTAACCCCCGGTATAAGGATGCTTGACATGCTGGATGAACGAACCGTCCGCATAAAACCCGTCACCGTTAGTTACATAATTAAATATCGTGCTTAGCCCATCCCGAGCGTTAGCGATTTTCGTTGCGTTCTTCACAAGAATACCGCGAACACCGATAATCGTGCACTCCCATGTTCGATTAGCTCCGGTCATCGTAATCGTTGGTTGGAAATGCTCTATTGCACTCATATAGCTGGTAATTTGAGCGGCAGTTAATTGTGCATACAGCAGCACCACAATATCATTGAGCGCAAGCGGTGCGCCAATCTCAAAATCCCACCAGTTATCATATTTCGTATTACTTGGGTTAGAAGGCGTACCGCTCGCATTATACCGATTCGCGTTCATCCAATCTAGTCCAGTGATAATATCCGCGAGTAACGCCGAATCGTTCTGAAGTGTTGAACCTGTCGTGGCATAGGCAAGCGCCATTGACTTTAACCGACCATACATCGATGTGATTTGACTGGAAATCGTTGTGCTCGCCAGGTCACTCCACAGATAGGTACTTGGTGTATTATCCATGGCACTCCAGTTTGTATTCGCTGTAGTGGTAAGCGCTGTAATTTGAGGGGCTATGTCTGGATCGAGTGGATTATAAGCTGTTCCTCCGGTTAGCATCTCCTTCCATCTGTCTCGGAGCGTATCGTACTCATCCGCCGCTGAAACTTGTCTCACAAAAACCGAATTCATTGTTACAAGTAGCAAAAGCGTAAGTAACGTAATAACTGTCCGTTTTACTTGCGTACTCATTGCTATTTCCTCCTTCGTGACAAGTGACGTTTTCTTCTCCAGGGCATTCATCCCATTTGCCTTCACTGACATCTGATTTCGAAAATTCTAGCATGATCCAATCCATTCGTACTTAAAACCTCCAGACGGAGTTTACTAACTTGTTCCCACTTCACATAGCTTGTAACCTGCCTCTGGTAGTTATCATGGAAGTTCATCACTTGATGACTGTCGTATGCGCCGAGTGAACTCGCAAAATAAGCAATCAGTCGGAAATCCTTCACTGTTTCAGGTTGTGGTCCCCATTCGAATTTCTTTGAAAGATTGTCCTCATGCGTCAATGTCAATCTCCGGTGCATGCCTGTATCCAGCACAATTGTTATTTCATTCATGGATACCGGCGTTTCCCATTCCAGCTCAATCCAAGGCTCCCGGTCGTCAGGACGTGACATCCATCTGTGCGTACCAGGAAGAACCAATTCAGGTCTGACACCGTTCGTTCCATGCATGGAACGGGTATATCCATCTATGATATTCGCCGCTCCCCCCTCTGGCTGCTCAGAAGAAGCTCTAACAATCGCTTGACTTGCCAAATTGTCACTCGTAGGAATACCAGGAAGGAATGCATCCTGTTTCATAAGCTGATTTTGGGTTGTCCGAATCAATTCTTTGTTGAGATACGCCAAATCCAGGGGAACACCTTCCTTTATCGCCATGGCTGCAAAAGTACCTGCCCCTTGCCCCATCACACCGCAGGTCGCCATGACCCTTGTGCTTGAAAAGGCAATATGCGTAGCGGAAATATTACGTCCTACAAACATGAGATTCGCCACATTGGCGCTAATCATTGCACGTAGAGGTATGCCATATACATGATTAGTGTGCGGTTGATGGCAGGGATCCATCTCTTTGGCTTCTATCCCCTGCGGTGGATGTGTATCCATCGGCCAACCGCCATAGGCGATGACATCTTCGAAATGGACGGCATTCTCCAAATCTCCTTGCGTCAGCATATGCTTACCGATAAATCGGCGCGATTCCCGCTTGCCAGGCACGAAGCCGAACCAATCCAGTGCCCAGTTCTCAGACTCTGGGTGGTGTCCGCTATTTTTTATATGATCCCAGACACCCATCATGATGGCTAGAAGCTCATCTCGAATCACTTCGTTATCTGAGATTGTATCCATTAATCCGCCAAATTCCACCCACCAATACCCGTATTCCCATGAGGAATGACTGCGATATTTTAAATCCTCCTCCGAATAGTGTTTAGCCCACTCAGGCGCTATAAACTTCATCGGCTTGCCCATATTTCGTGCCGTAAACAGAAGGGAAGAACCAAGACGATAGCTGTCAGATTCCTGTCCTGCGAATGATTCCCCATATTGCAGGGAAGACTCCCTGCCTGTCGTAAATAACGCACCCGCCTCTTTCCCAAGGCGTCCGTCTCCGGTGCAGTCCATGAAGATATCGGCGCAAATTTCAAATCCTTGTTCGGTGCTTTCTCTGGTAGCTATCGCAGAAACAATCCTATCCCCATCCATTTGCACCCCGATAATCGTCGTATTCAGCATCAACATCAGATTTGATTCTGCACGACACTTTTCATATAGAAGGAGATCAAGCATGGAAGCGCTTCGCTGTGGATTGCGAACCGCACAGTCAAGAAGAATTTCTTCTAGGATGCCGCCTTCCCTAGCTTCCGTCTCTAGGGCCGTCCCTCTCTTGGAATGCGCCGCCCCAACGATGTGCATTCGAATCTCAGATGAGGCATTGCCACCTAGAACGGAGCGATCCTGACATAGAATAACTTGTGCACCGTTCCGAGCAGCGGCGATGGCGGCTACGACGCCAGATATACCTCCACCAGCTACTAGTAAATCTGTCTGTATGAGATCCCTTTTATTTGGTCCACTCATGATTGATGAGCTCCCCCCCACTATCATTTTCATTCTTCACCAGCCGTAAGATTCAGTAAGATTACATGACGGTTAACCTTTCAACCCTGTATTCGCAATTCCTTCTACAAACCAACGTTGGCAGATGGCTACTATGACAATCAACGGCCCCAGTGCTGATACGGAAGCAGCCATGATAAGAGGGTAATCCGTTCCTGTTTCATCCGAGAAACTCGATAAACCGATAGGAATGGTAAACAAGTTTCTGCTTCTAAGTAGGATTAGCGGATTCTCGTACTCGTTCCAATGCCAAGTAAAAGTTAGAATTAACAACGTGACTAAAGCTGGTTTTGTTAATGGCAGTGAGAGTTGCCAGAACATCCGCCAATACCCTGCCCCATCCACCTTACTTGCCTCCAGCAACTCATTGGGCAGTGTCATGAAAAACTGACGCATAAGGAAGGTCCCCAATACCGTAAACATCCCTGGTAAAATGATCGCCGCATGTGTATTCACTAGATTCATTTGATCAAACAAAATGAATCTTGGAACGAACAGCACCTGATGTGGAATAATCATCGTACTTAGATAGATCAAGAAAATGCCGTCTTTCCATTTAAATTTCAATTTGGCAAAAGCGAAACCAGCCAACGCGCTTGTTACAATAGATCCCACTACTTGAAAAAAAGTAATCTTGATTGAGTTTATATAAAAGACCGAGAACGGAACGGATCCTGACCATACCTTCTTATAATTGTCGAAGTTCCACACCTTCGGAATCCAACGAATCGGATATTCAAATAGGTCGGCGCTATTCTTAAAGGATCCCGATAACATCCAAATAAATGGAAGTACCATACCTACAGCAATGGCCGCAAATACCAGCGTTAGCATACTTTTTAGAACCACTCGCTTAGTTAACACTTGCTCACTCACTCTTTTCACCCCCTTAGTAATAATCCTGCCACTTCTTCTGACCTTTCCATTGAACGATCGTAACAATAAAGATGACAATAAACAGCAACCACGATACCGTCGATGCATAGCTCATCTGCTTAAGCTCGAAGGCTTGTCTATAAATGTATAGCGCTAACACCAAAGTAGAGTTGAGCGGCCCTCCATTGCTCATCACTTGCACGGATGCAAATACTTGAAAGGAAGCAATCACAAGCGTTATTGCAATCATGAAACTGGTAGGTTTGAGCAGCGGTAAAGTAATATGCCAAAAGCGCTTCAGTGCGTTCGCTCCATCAATTTCGGATGCCTCATAGTAATCCTTCGAAATACCTTGAAGCCCTGCCATGTAGAGCACCATCGCATACCCTACGTAAATCCATACAGTCATGATAATAATCGCAATTAATGACCAATCGGGACTTGCCAACCATCCAGGAGGATTACTTACGCCAAGTGACTTTAAAACGTTATTAATAGGGCCTTCTGACGAATTGTACATCACCCTCCACACCACAGCGATCGCAATCAGACTGCTCATGTAGGGGAGAAAAACTAACGTGCGGAGCGTCTCTTTCAGAAAAACATGTTTGTTCAGGATGGTTGCTAGCAGTAAACCACCTAACATCGCTGCAGGAACGGTAACTGCACTGAAAATAACATTATGGGCTAATGCCTTGAACACCATGACATCATGGAATAGTTTGATCACATTATCCAATCCGATATAGGTGAGTCCCTGCAATCCCTTCAGATAATTCCAATCCGTAAATATTAAGATCAAGCTAAATACCAATGGGAGTAAAATAAATGCACAGAATCCAAGTAGATTTGGAAGTATAAATAAATAACCAGCTACGTTTTCTTTTGTTTTTTCTTTCCAATTCATTGCTCGCAGCTCCCTTCTTAATTCTTAGTATAAAAGAAGCCCTGCCCAAGCAAAATGGGATAAAGTAAGTATAAACCGTGATATCCTATGATCTGAACGAAGAAAAATCCTTGGTTATGTGAAACCTCGTCCATTGTCCCATGAATTAAAAAATCCCCCTACAGAAGTAGGAGGAAGATCGGTGTGATGGTAACAGTACATAGAAACTGTCTAGTAGTATACTTTTCTTATTTCGTTGCCGCTTTAATCGCGTCATCGGCCTTTTTCTTAATCGTCTCTACCGTTTTATCAAGTGGTTGAACGTTCATAAAGTACTTCTCTGCTTCTTCCATCAAGGCTTTACGTTGTTCGGCAATTGCTGTCGTTTTCGTGGTCACCTTATACGTATAGTTAGCTTTGAGTACACTCATGAACGATTCTTTATCAAAGTACTGACCTTTATCCGCAATGATAATATCTGCAACTTTGTTAATATCGGACTTCACGTTACTCGGGATGCGTCCACCAGCAACCATTTCCAAGTTGCCTTCTTTCAAGTACCAATCTAAGAACTTCATCGCCGCTTCTTTATTTGCACTTTTCGCATTGATGGATAAGAAGTCGCCAAAACCGCCGCCATTCACATTTTTACCCTTTTCCATTTGCGGTACAGGTGCAAAAGCTACAGTGAATTTGCGATCTGGATATGCTTTATCATCCTTAATATATCTAAATAAATACGTTCCCGAATAAACCATTGCGGTTCTGCCTTTGAGCAGCTCATCCTGCGGTTGAAGCTTATTGGCAATGCCCTCTGCATAAGGAACCAAGGCCTTTGCGTCTAACAGCTGCTTTTGTACCTCTAAACCTTTCTTTAAGGCAGGATTGTTCAAGTTGGAGCTGCCATCTGCTGCGAAGTAGGCATTCGTAGGCTGCGCCGACATAAGCACGTCATAAGCAATTGGCTCCCACGTTGGATTCAAATAAGCACCTACTTGGCCTGGTTTCGTCAGCTTCTTGCCGAGAGCCACGAAATCATCCCAAGTCCAATCTGTCGGGATTTTCTCGCCAGCTGCGTCTAGCATGGCTTTATTGAAGAACATGACCTGCAAGCTTTTCGCTCCTGGCAAATAATAAATTTTATTGTCCTTTTTAATTAGATTATTTGCACCGATTACGCCATCAAGATCGAAATTCACTTTCTTAATCAGATCATCTAGCGGTTCCACCATGCCTGATGTGATTCGTCTATCCAAGTTGGCATCGCTGTAAGAAACGAATATATCAGGGGCGTCATTGGTCGAAAGCAGTGCTGTCTCAAGCTTCGTATTCCCTGGCTCATCATTCACGAATCTTACATATTCAACTTGAATATCTTTATGAGCTGCATTCCATTTATCCACAACTGCTTTGGGACCACTTTCTTCTGGAACACCACCCCAGAACTTTAACTTTACTGTCTTTGCTGGTGCTGTCGATGCAGCCGTTGCCGATGATGCTGCAGCGGCTGGCGTGCTTGTACCTCCGCTACTCGTTTCTGTTTTACCGCACGCGCTCAAAGCTAACGATGATAACATCGCGACTGACAAACCAATAACTGAAAGCCTTTTCATCTAGTAATCCCCCTCAACTAATTTTGACCACATTTAAGTTATACCAAATGCCGTGAGAACTTCGAATGGGAGATTCTATAGACTTAAAGTGTTTTTCTCAGATTCATACTTTATTTACCCAATATCATCTTGCGATATTCCAGCGGAAATACCCCTTCTGTTTTTTTGAAATATTTACTGAAATGATTCGAATCTCCATAACCAACCATTTCACTAATTTCGTATATCTTGTAAGTTGGATCAGCCAAGAGCTCGCGCGCCTTCTTCATCCTTACCTTGGTTATATAGTCGACAATTTTATCACCAGTTTCTTTTTTAAAGAGAACACTAAGGTAATTCTCAACAAAACCAATTCGCTTAGCCAATTCAGATACCTTTATGGAGTTATTGAACTCCTTATGAATGATGTCGATAACTTCTTGAATTTCTGGCCGATAGCGCGCATCTGTCACGTTTTGTTTATCAGAATAAAACATCATCTTATCCGGATTATGAAACTTGCGTTCCAAACTCTCCTCCGCTGCTTCATAAGCACGATGTAATTCATAAATCGTACAGTGCCCTGAAATCCCGAAACTAAGCGATACACGGGCATACGTAGCCGAAGCAGCACGCATTTCCTCCAACGTGCTCTCAGAGAAGCTAGTTAAAAGCAAGGCAAACTTGCCATTTAGCGTCTCTACTAGCTCTCCTCCGCCATTCTTCTTCATGATTTCTTCCAGAATGTTGCCCACGGTGTAGTTCAATAATTGCTCACTCTTAAATCTATTTCCCTCATGGACGCGCCGATACTCATCAATCGAAATGCAGACAACGCGGTAAGGCGGCTCACCACATTGCAAATCCAACATATGCAGCAGCGTATCCGTTTCTAACTTCGAACTGTGCTTCATAAATAAATCCTGCAGCTGTCCCCGCTTAGCACCACTCTTCAGCTGTACGACCCTCGACACAAGCTGATCTTTTTCCGACTGCTGGATGCGAGAATTTTCAATATCCTCGCCAATTCGCTTGCATTTCTCAAGCAGCTCCGCTGGCACCCAGGCTAACTTAAGCATGTAATCAACCGCACCTAACTGCAAAGCTTTTTGTACATAATCGAAATCATTATAGTTTGATAAAATTATACAACGTATATGTGGCCACTGCTTCGTTATGGTTGACATTAATACGATGCCATCCATTTCTGGCATTCGTATATCCATAAGTACAATATCGCAAGGAGACCGCTCTAGCATAGCAAGAGCTTCCACCCCGTTCTCTGCTTCGCCGATCACTTCAAATCCATGTTCCTGCCACGGGATCAGCGTTTTCAATGATAATCGAACTAGAATCTCATCATCAACAATTAATATCCGTATCATAGCGTTGGCTCCTTCTGAATGTAGGGTAGCTGAATACGAGCTTCTAACCCGCATTCTTCATGTTGATGTAAGCTAATGCCGTATGAAACACCAAAATACAGCTTGATTCGTTGGTCTACATTACCGATGCCAATTCCACTATATTTGGCATGCGATGGGGTCATCCCCTCTTGAATGCGTATTAATTCCTCAGGAGCTACACCTTTACCGTTATCTTGAATCGAGATGGTATAGCCAAGTCGATTAGGCTGCCAATGCGCACTTATTTGAATGTGCAGAGGTAATCTCCCGCCGTGAATCAAACTATTTTCCACAAGAGGTTGCAGGCTAAATTTCAAAACATAGCTATCCAAGAGGTCCTCAGGGACATCCATGGCAATGCTAATATTGTCGTGATACCTAATTTTCTGCAGATACATATAGAGCTCTAGATACTCTAATTCTTGCCGAAGTGTAACATAATGATGCTGCTGTTTCATGGAGAATTCCAATAGTTTCCCTAGGGCGGTTATCATATCGCTTACATTTTGGTTCGTATTGGACAACATCGCCATCAGCTTAATGGAATTCAGTGTATTAAATAGAAAATGCGGGTTAATTTGTGCCTGCAGCGCTTGAAAATGGGCTTCCTCTTTCTTCCGTTGCTCTTCCACGACATGAGACATCAGCTCCTGAAGCTTAGCGGTCATCCGATTAAAACTATTCCCTAGAAGCGATATCTCATCCCGCCCCTTTACCTGAACAACCGTCTTAAAATCCCCCGTTCCGACTAGTCCCATAGAATGCAGGAGCGAATAAATCGGTTTGGTAAATCGAAGCAGGAAGTAGATAAATAACAGAATGGCAGCAGAAAACAACAACAAAATACTAAGAATAGATTTCGTTTTCGACTTGTTTAACTGACCTGTAAATTGATCATTTGGGATAAATGTCAGCAAACTCACACTCAGAAGTGAAACTTTGGCTTCATTGACTAAATAGGTGTTTCCATCATGGTTAAAGCGCATGACTTGGTCTTTGGCTTGATTTAATTCTGACAATTGCTCATCTGTGAAATCGGTAAACACATTGCCTTTCGTATCGATGAATCGCCCTTCATGGTCTCTCATCATCATATCCGGTAAGCTTTGCGAAGAGGATTCGCGTTTTCCGAAGAAAACATCCCACGGCACACCTACACTGATTACGCCTGTACTTTTCGAACCCGTAGCGTCTCTTACAGCTCTTGATATCGTTACATAGCTGCTTGAAGTCCCAGCATCAGAATAACCGAATTGTGGGTTAAGTTTGTAGAGTAAGGTCCATATGGGATACCCCATCTGCTTATTGGCAGCGATATACCACGGTTCCTGAATAAGATTTGCATAATTATTGTCGATATTAAAGTCATATAACGTACTGAGCGCCAGTTGATTATTATCTAGATAAATGAGGAAGGCTCTGCTGTCGAGGAGTAAATCCCTAATAGTTACCAGCGACGTTTGCACCCTTTTAATAACCGAATACGACTGATAGTCTTTCTTCCAATTAGATAGATTCGAGATATCACTTTGTTTCACATCAGACTCAACAAAGGCTGTTGCTTTGACCATTTTACCAACCAAATCGTCAATCCCCTTCGCCTTGCTTTCAACCAGTTCCTGATTCGTATCATAGACCTCTTTCTCCAACAAACTCTTAGAAGAATAGGTATAGGACAGGAATATAAGTAGAATGGGCACAACAATTAGAATGATAAACGTGAAAATTAACTTACCTCTAATGGAGTGGATGATGTGTTTGATGCCCTTCATGCTGCTCCCCCGTCCGCTTATAATTGCCCTTTAAATCAGTTTACCTGAATGCCATCCTTCGCTACAACAATCTTTCTTGCCTCTTTCATCATAATCTGTGGAAAAGGGTTTGAATATCATCATTTGAGGGAGATTCTTAACTCTTATCGTGTAATTCTTAGAGGATTGCATGCAACGACAAATAGACTGATTAGCCTAGCAGCTAAACAGTCTGTGATATAGAGCGCAGGGGCAGAATTGGTCAATGTGGTCAAGTATCTTCAGCCTCCCGATGCTGCATCCGATAGTCACTAGGACTTTTCCCATATTTGGCACGAAACGCACGGCAGAAGTAGGGGTAACTGCGGAATCCGGATGCTTCGGCAGCATCCTCAAGCCGCATGTCACTGTACAGAATCCGATCGCTTGCAATGGACAAACGAACCTCGACAGCATAACGCATTGGCGGCACACCGAACGCATGCTTGAACATATGGGACGCAGTCGACGTACTAACACCATTACGTGCAGCTAACATTTCTAGCGTGAGCGTCTCCGTGGCATGCTTTTCAATATATTGCTTAAGCTTGTAAGCAATGTAATGATCCTTACGGCATCCTGCGGCCAATAATGTAACGATGGAACGCTCAATCATCAAGCAAAGCAGCTTCGCAAAACAGGCAATGATTTCGGCGTTATTTTCATGCAAATTCCTTTTCTCAAGTATTAATCTCCGCCACAGGCTAAGCAAATCATCATTAACCTCAATCCGCACAACATCGGGAAATTCCTTCCCCTTAAGCCAATGGTCGACCCACTCCCCTCCACACACTACATAATAATCCGTACTATCGACGTGACTTTGCCCATTTCCCCCACTCTCTTCGCCAATGAACAGCTGATACGTGCCTCCTGGTTTGGACATAACCAAATCGCCTGATTGCATGTAATGTGAAATCCCATTGAGATCAATACGGCAAGTACCATTCACTTGCAACCTTATTAGTACACCGTCCTTTCTGCGTTCCAATTGATTGCGGTGAGGTGCGCGGTGGTGGGAATAACCCACGTGGATATAGCGAAATTCAGAATTTTCCACAGTAGACTCCTTTCTTCTCTCATCAAAAAAAATGCAAAATAAGTCAACTCGTACAAGATCGGATATTCAACCCTGTAACCGCTTTTCTTATAATAAATTTGCATAACACCTTTCATAAAAATAAAATCATGCGGGCATGAATGACCTGTATGGAGGAGAATCGAACTATGGGATCAACTTATCGAATTGGTATCGCTGGTGCAGGCGGCATTTTCAAAGAATCGCATTTATCGGCTTGGTTGGAAAATCCGGAATGCGAAATCGTTGCTATCTGTGATGTGAATGAAGTACGCGCTCACCAAATGGCAGAACTAGCGGGTGCAGAGCTTGTTTACACGGATTATAAGGAAATGCTGAGCGCAGCTAATTTGGATGTAATTGATATTTGTACGCCGAATCTGTTCCACTCGGAAATTGCGATTGCGGCTTTAGAAGCAGGGATCCACGTCATCTGCGAGAAGCCCGATGCAGTATCTCCCCAGGAAGCGCAGAAGATGGCTGATGCTGCAGCTCAAAGCAGCAAACTGCTCATGACCATCCGCAATAACAGGTTTCATCCCAATGTGCAATTCCTACAGCAATATGCCAAAGATGGTGGTCTTGGCGAGATCTATACCGGACGCTGTGGATGGATTCGGCGTAGAGGCATCCCCGGCAAGGGCGGTTGGTTCACAACAAAAGAATTGTCCGGCGGTGGTCCTTTAATTGATCTAGGCGTTCATTTCATCGATATTGCGGTATGGGTCATGGGCAATCCTAAACCTGTCGCGGTCAGCGGTGCCACGTATCGGAAGTTCGCCAACAACGAACTATCGGACTCCAAACACAGCGGTTTCGGTGAGAAGCATGAGGATGGCACGTTCGATGTGGAAGATTTGGCTGTAGGCTTTATTCGTTTCGACAACGGCGCTACGCTCCAAGTCGAGTTCAGTTGGGCTTCTAATATTGAGGAGGAAACCTATTTTGTCGAGCTACGGGGAACAAAATCCGGTGCAACTTACCGCAATTACGAGTTAGGTCTATTCTCCGAAGTAAATGGTCAATTAGTCGACAGCAAACCTTCCCGAGCTCATGTAAAAACTGCCAAAATGCATCATGCTAATATTAATCATTTTATTGATTGCCTGTCTGGACGAGATGAGCCCATCATTCGCCCTGAACATGGTGTGGAAATGATTCAAATCTTGTCCGCTATTTATGAATCAGCAGAAACAGGCCGAGAAGTTCGACTGTAATAACCATAATGAGAAACGGCGGAACGCATCCTCTGCGTTACCGCCGTTTTCCTTGTCATGAATTATGGAACTAAACGCACGACAACATCATCAAAATAAGCTTGGAGCAAATGCGTGTACACACCGAGTTTCCCCGCTGAGAACGTGCTGTCTGTAGCTGAAACAAGTTGCCCATTCACATAAGCCTCAAGCTGATTCCCATTCACCGTGAATCGAAGCGTATAGTACGTGCCTGCCGCAAGAGGCGTCATTGCTGCTGAAATAACCAGGTCTGTTTGAACGCCGTTTTGCAATTTACTGATATAGACTTTCTTAGTAAAGTTATCATATGACATGCTGTAATAATTGTTATAATCAACAAACCTCGCGACAAGCCCTATTCTGCCGCTCATTGTCGTCATTTTCCCTTGAGCCTCTACGCTATAGTTGGTCCAAGTTGAAGCGCCTGCGACTGACTTTGTTCCACCTTTATCCCCATTATCAGATAAATACGCTTTGGAGCCATATACGTCAGATACCACAGAGAAATTCCCCCAGGATGAAACCACCGACCAACCACTCGCGTTACCAGACTCAAAATTATTACTCAGCAGCGTGTCACTCGTCGTGACAACAGCTTCATTGCTTACAACCGACTGATTGTTGGCTGCGTCCACCGCTCGAATCGTGTAACGATACGTTGCAGCCAGATTCAATCCCGTGTCTTTGTACGATTTTACTACGCCATTAACAGAACCTATCCATTGCCCATCCCGATACACGGCATAACTCGTAACCCCTGTATCATCGGAGGATCGAGCCCACGACAACGCAACTTCTGTGGATGAGAGTGCAGCAGCCGTCAATCCTGTTGGTGCAGTAGGCGGTGTCACGTCAGGATTAGGAACGAGATTCACCTCGATATCATCAAAATAACCCTTCAGTTGGTGTGTATAAACACCGATTTTGCCAGATGGAAAAGCATTGTCTGCAGCCATGGCAAGCAGTTGGCCATTCACATATGCTTGCAGGATATTTCCCGACACGGTAAATTGAAATGTATGGTACGTTCCTGGGGCAAGCGGTGTGATTGCATCGGAAATCGCTAAGTCGATTGTCGTACCATTTTGCAACTTCGAAATGTAGACTTTCTGCGTGTAGCTCTCATAAGTCATGCTGTAGTAGTTGTTATAATCAACGTATCTAGCTACAAGACCTATTCGCCCCCTCGCCTGATCCAATTTGCCCTTAGCTTCTATTTTATAGTCGGCCCACGAGGATTGACCAGCAACTGACTTCGTAGCCCCTTTATCCGAATTGTCGGACAAGTAAGCTTTCGTATTGCCATCTGTCACCACGGCGAACGTGCCCCATGAAGAAACGACTGACCACCCATTCGCGCTTCCCGACTCGAAATTATCTTCCAGCAATGAGCTTTTGGTCGTCACAATCGCAGGAATGCTCACGACTGATTGATTATTAGCGGGATCAAATGCCTTTACTGTGTATGCGTAAGTAGTACCAAGACTTAGGCCCGTATCCATAAAGCTTGTATTCAACCCACTGACAGTTGCAATTTCTTGCCCATCCCGATAAATGGTGTAGCCAGCTATACGATCATTATCTGTAGACGGGGTCCAAGATAGGGATACTTCATATGACGAAAGAGGGGTTGCCGTCATATTGGAAGGTACAGAAGGTCCTGTTGCATCCCTGTACGCAACGAGGAAGTTATCATAAGAAACCGGTCCCATAACTCTCTTTAAAACTTCTAGTAATTTTGTTATAAAAGTGCCGTTTGAATTCGAGATCCCTTCATGAATAACTCCTTTAATCCCGCTTCCTAGTGCTGCTATCCATTGTTGACTAACCGTACCCAGAGGGAATCCTGCGGGCAGCGCGAGATCCTTGGTAAGTATACCTGCTGAACCACTTGCAATAGAGTTGTCTGTTGCTGTCACCGCCAATTGACCGTTGATATAGCCATATAGGCTATTCCCCGACACTTCAAACCTTAATTTGTTCATCACATTAAGCGGCATTGCCAATCCAGATGTTGTTTGGAGAACGATCGTTTGATCATTGTTCTTTCTCTCGATAGATGCCTTGCCGAGAAGTGCATCGTAAGTGAAGCTGTAATACTTGCCTGGATTCACGTATCTCGCAAGGAGTCCCACTGTGTCCTTAAAACTTGTCAAGCGAACATCAGATTCAACGAAATAATCCGTTCCATACGTTTGCACAACGACAGATGTCGATGGCGTTGAAGCCTGATACACATGATTGCCATTGCTCTCCGTTTGAATCGCAAAGTTCCCTCGAATCGCGGTCCAATCCGCTGCACCCGACTCAAAATCTGTACCGTATAAGGTATCGTACACGAGCTCAAAGGCAAATCCTTTATCGGTATTCAGTGATACAGACAGGACTTGACCGTTCACGGTCACAGGTATTTCCTGAAGACGCGCACCGTTTAGCGCAAGTTTATACGCTTTAAATCCGCCAGCAGGTTTATTCGTTGATAACGTGAACTGGGCCGTTTGCTGCTTCACCAGTGTGGGCAATGTGCCTTTGTAGTACTTGATCTCACCTGAAGGCTGCGTAACATATTGCTCCCCTGTAGCTGCTACATCCGTTGTATAGACAAGCAACAAGCGGTCACTATCCTTCAGCGCATTTCCGTCCAAGGAGGATGCGAAGAAAGTACCTTTGTCGACATCGCCAGTCACTGTCGCTTGCCCCAGTGCGAAGGTATGATTATTCATTGTTCCCGCTGCTGCAATGACTTTCGGCGTATTCACGAAATAGGTATCAAGATTGAGATCAAACGTTAGCTCACCGGTATCTGATAGCAGCTTATTCTGATTCAATGCAGCTAACATTTCGGCCTTCTTGCTCGCATCATCCAACGATTGAATGAACAATTCGGCCATCTGCCTGTTCGACATCGAAGATGAAATCGGCAGTTTGTTGGCTTCTGGCAGATTGCCGCTAGCAATCTGTTCAGGAGTGATATCAGACGTTATTTTGTATACAGTTAATGGCACATTCGGTTTATCCGCATACACAGACACAGTCTTAAACAAGTGTGGCATGTACATCATGTTCGTCAGATACGCATCGCCTTCAGAGGCTCCTGCCTTATCACGCGTCCATGTGCGATCCCATACGAATACGAATTTCGGACTTGCTGCCTCAATTGCCTCATTACGGAACAAGAGAGTAGCTTCTATTTCCGACATAATAGCAAGCGGATCGCCTACGATAGAAAACTCTTCAGGAGCACCTAACTTCATATTTTTATAAGCATCCCCTATATTGACGCCGAAGGAGTAGCGGTTCATCATGTCCCATCCTTGGTAAGCCCCAACTGCGCCATTGAAGATACCGATGTCTTCACGTCCTTTGACGGGTTGCGTATCCTGAAACTCCGTAAGCACCAATGGTTTGGCATATGGCTGCCTTAATGCCAGTGCAGGATAGTAAGATCCAAAATTCGTATCCGTCGGCCAATCCTTCGGATAATTGGCAATTGTAGTGCTATTGAACGCCATACTCAGACGAGGCTCCTTGAGCGGATTGTACTTATAGCCACTTCCATTACTGTCCGTAAATCTATTGTTTGAAAATTGGTAATAGGCATGTGTTTCAAACACATCCGACGCTTGATCGCGCCAATAGTTTACATTCGGGCTGTAAATGTAATTTAATCCGCCAATGGGCGCTTTAACGCCAAGATTCTCTTTTAAATAAGTTCGCATGGCATTCGAAACTTGAATTGTTTTATTCGAATAATAAGCACTGAGCTGATCTTTGATTTCCCCAGCTGCATCCCAATAGCTGTTCGGGAAACTAGCGATGGCCGGCTTACCTAACGTGGCTAAATACTGATTGAAATCCTGAAGCATATAATTGCGCAATGGCACCGTCATTCCACTTAGACTCATATTAAGGAGCAAGGACTCATTCCATGGGCTAACCCCGATTAGAACAGGATCATGCTTCAAAGGGAGACCCGTATAAGGGTTAACATGGGATAGCCACATATCTGCAATCGCTTTCCACATGTCGAGTGCTTGGGGGAGAAGGGGAAGCAAATAAGGGGATTTCGTCCCATCTGCGTATTCGCCAAGCCCCGGTATATTCTTGAAATCATACAGGTGAAAAATGTCAATTGTTACGTAAATCCCCTTCGACTTCAACTTTGCAATAAAGTACTCTAATCGATCCAATCGATCCACATTTAGTTGTGGCGTTGTTAATCCATTTTGGATGAAAATGCCTTGTACCCAATCAGCCATGGCATCCTGTGCATGTATTCTAACTGCGTTATAGCCTAAACGTGCCAGGCGATTCACAGTTTGATCCGCATCATCATGCGAACCGTAGAACATATTCCATGTTATATTGGCTCCGTATAGCTTCACCTTTTTTTGCGGTGCTTGCTCAAACGTATAGTCGCCGTCAATGCCTTGTTGGATGAAACCATATTTACCCGCCGGCGCATCATTCAATCCAGATAAATCCACAGCGCTGCCGGGAACCGTCATCGGCTCTGTATCCATAGGCTTCCATACATCAGCCCCCTGAGCTATCGGTGCATTGCCTAATATACCAGTGCTGCCAATAACAGAGAGTACCATGGTAAAAATAAGCAAAGTGGTTATTCGTTTACGCATCCATGTGTACATTATCATTCTGCTCCTTTGTTTCCGATTCAGTCGATCTCTCCAGATATCCGCTGGCACAGTACGGACGTAAAGTCGTCTGTGCTTTATTTCAGATTAAACTTCCTTATCCCCCCTCCCATTAAAGTCCACAAAAAGGCATATGCAAGCGTGGGAAGACAGCTATCCACTCACGAACGTTGCATATGCCATTGTGCTAGCTTATAACATCAAAGTTTATTTCTTGATATTCGTCGGCCAAACGAATTGTACACCTAAGGCTTTCTTGGCTTCTTGGAATTTTTTGTTTTGATAGTCTACCAATTTTTGGGAACCAAGCTTTTCTTCTTGTTCAATGCCTTCTTTGTAGAGTTTCTCTACATCCTCTGGCGCTTTAGCCAAAATCATTTTGGCTCTTGTTTTAACACGTACTTCTTCACGTTTCGCATTGATGCCCGCTTCTTCTGTGCCGCCAAGCGGTGATGTAGATTCGAAAGCAAGCATGTCGTACGTATATTTACTGAAGTAGATATTCGATTTGGTTCTTTCTGTTTCCTGTACACCGTTCACTGGCAATGTGCGTTGAACAGGGACATAGTTAATCAGCCAATCTAACGTGCCATTTCCGTATTTCAATTTCGTTTTTGCTGCATCTTCGCTTCTAGCCTTAATAAACTCATCTGATAATTTAACCTTACCATTCGCATCGTAATCCCATGTAATGCCTTTAGGACCATAAGTCACGTTCAAGCTCATTTCATCGGAGGAGAGATAATGCATAAGCTTAATAATGCGATCCTGATTCTTCGCTTTGCTGCTAACCATTGTCAGTGTCCATCCAGACGCAGCGACTGGATCAATCACTGGCTGTTTACCCTTATCTCCGAGTACGGGGCCGACTGAAACGAAGATCGCCTTCGGGTCCTTGGCATATAAAGCATCCCATTTAATAGCTTTGTTGGTAAGTGCGAACACAGCGCCGTTATTCACTTTCTCGGTAAGCTGTGACGTGTTCAACGTTTGACTATCTTCCGGCAATAAACCTTCCCGATATAAACGGTTGAGGAATTGATACGCTTCCAATGACTCTGGGGTTCTTTCACGATCAAGAAGATTGCCTTGCGCATCTTCACGTGGAGCACCGAAGAAACTTGAGATGACCCAACTCTCGAAGTAAGCGGGAGTTACATCGAAACCATTATATTTCGTCTTCGAATCTTTTACTTTCTTCAGAGCAGTAACTAAGCCTTCCTTCGTACTGAAGTCCTCTGGCTTGATGCCAAGCTGATCCATAATATCTTTACGTGCATATAAGCCTTGATTGCTGTAAATGGTATCCCCTGGTTTAAAGGTTTCCTTCGCCCAGAAATAGTTGGCATACCCATAGAAATGACCATCGGGATTACGGAACCAATCCTGCATAGATTTCGCTACATTAAACGATGGATCATGTTTCTTAATCAACTCATCTAGCGGAGCAACCAAACCGGATTTCTCAAGTACACCTCGCTGCGGTGCCCCTTTATCCACCGTAATCATGTCGGGGATATCACCTGATGCGATTAGTGCGCTTAATTTATCATCATTGCCTGATGTAAATTCAATCGAAACGCCCGTTTCCTCTGTAATCTTCTTATCGAGCAAGTTATTCACTGGATCCCAGTTCTTCTTATAGGATTCTTGATCGACGAACCAAGTAATCTTGATTGGAGATTTATCATCAGGTTTTGCTGAAGCTGACGCTGCTGCTTCGGATGACTTAGGCGAAGCCGTCACCTCAGCTCCCTTATCCGTAGAACACCCAACAAGTAAAGTTCCAACTAGCGTTGTGACAAGCCCTATACTAACTAAACTTTTTTTCATTTGCTTTGCCCCCTTTGATATGCGTGAACTAACCTTTCACAGAACCAATAAGCACACCTTTTACAAAATATTTCTGCAAGAATGGATAGATCGCGATGATTGGCGCTGTAGTTGCGACCATCATGGCTAGCTTCAACGTAGCTGAACTCACACGCTTCGCTTCTTCTGGCATAAAACTCATGGCTTGCTGACTAAATGATTCCCCATACGAAGCATCTGTCACCATCCGCATGAGTACGAGTTGAACAGGCTCTAAGGATGATTTCGTCGTAAACATCAACGCATCCATATAGGAGTTCCAATGATATACCCCATTAAACAAAGCAATAGCGGCTAAGACGGGCTTCGTCAACGGCAACACCAATTGCAGCAGGATCCGATATTCCCCCGCCCCATCCATCTTCGCCGATTCGATGATTTGTTCAGGAATCGTTCGAAAGAAGGACATAATAATAATCATATCCCAAACACTGAACAAAGAGGGAATAATATACACCATAAAATTGTTTAACAGGCCAATTTCTTTGTAAAGCAAGTAAGTTGGAATCAGTCCACCATAGAAGAACATGGTCGTGAGCATGATTACGAGATATACGTTGCGTCCATTTAGTCCCTTGCGAGACATGCCGTAGGCAACGAGAGCTGTAAAAGCGATATGCGTGGACATACCGAGCAGCGTTCTACTAATCGTAATGAAAAATGCATGATAAATGGTCGTATCCGAGAATACAGCCCTATAATTCGCGATCGTAAACTCCCTTGGCCATAGATACACATTTCCTCGCAAGTAATCCAATCCGTCATTAAACGAACCAACCAAAGCAAACCAGAATGGCGCCAACGTTACGAATACAACTGTCGACATAAAGATGATGTTACCGATGTCAAACCATTTGTCCCTAGTGGAACGGATATTCATTTGTGTGTTCCTCCTTACACGCAGGCATACGCTTAGAACAAGCTATTGTCTGTCACTTTCCGAGATACATAATTAGCAGCAAATAACAGGATTAGGGCAACGACTGATTTCGCTAAGCCTACCGCAGTCGAATAGGAATACCTCATTTGCCTAAGGCCTACCTTATAGACATACGTATCGATCGTTTCGCTCACATCCAAATTCAGCGGATTCTGCATGACCATAATTTGTTCGAAACCTGTGTTCAAGATAGAGCTTATCGCAAATATAAGCATAATCACAACGGTCCCCATAATGGCAGGCAGCGTCACGTACCACATTCGCTGAAATCGGCCAGCTCCATCAATTTTTGCTGCATCATACATTTCCTGGTCCACACCGGCTATCGCAGCGATATAGATAATCGCTCCCCAGCCAATCCCTTTTAATATTTCAGCGCAAACCATAATGATCCAGAAAAGATGCGGTTTTGCAATGAAATTAATAGGTTCATCGATGATACCCATACTCGTAAGCAAGAGATTGAGAATCCCGTTCGAAGGCGATAGTACCGTCAGAACTAATCCTCCAAAAATGACCCACGAAACGAAATGAGGCAGATAAGAAATCGTTTGCACAAAGCTCTTGAAACGCTTCTTATTCAACTCATTAAGAAAGAGTGCAAACACGATGGGTGCAGGAAACCCAAGAGCCAATCCCATAAGATTCATCGCTAGCGTGTTGCGTAGAACATTCAAGAAATTCGGATCATTGAGAAATTCTTGAAAATGTGAAAACCCTATCCACGGCGAATTCATCACACCCAAGAAAAGATCGTACTCCTTAAATGCAATCAGAATGCCATACATCGGAATGTACGAGAACACAAGCAGAAACAAAATCCCCGGCCATACCATGCTTTGCAGCGCGAACTGACTCTTGAAACGCAGCCATCTGCCCATCACTGATAATCGTGGCGACCGAACACGTTGTTTTGCATTTACGGCTCCATCCACTTAACTTACCTCCCCGATTTACTGCCCCAAGTCGTAATAACCCATGACAGCGTTCTCTATTATGCAAACTCTACTTCTGCTATAGCAAAGCAACTCCGGAAGCATATTCTCACTATACATTTTGAAAGCGCTTATAAAAATATCACTATTTTAGTTTTGATACCTTCATTTGGGCTATGCTTAATTAGCGAAAGGTATAGGATGCCTTTTGTCGAATACGTCCCTACAAACATCTTTGGAGAAAGAAGGAGTGACGTTGCAACGTACCTTTAATGCCATGAGTATCAAAACTAAAGTGACGCTAGCTTTTATTTTTTTCATACTAATCCCTTTCAGTGTGCTTGGACTCTACACGTACAATCAATCACAGCGCTACATGCAAGACCAATTACTTGCCAATTCACAGACCACCGTTAAACAGATTAAGTATACAATCGAGAATAAAATTGATCTTATTGAAAGCGTTAGCAATAACATTACGTTTAACTACCGATTGCAACAATTTCTTGGAGAACCGTATTCGTCCGACTCCAATTCTTTAGATACGTATTTCAACTTCGCTGCTCCACTTGTTAACTATGCCATGCTATTCCAGAAAATCAACATTCAGAAAATTTCCATTTATACAACCAATGTTTCGATTCCAGAAGGTTTTGGTTCCTTTTTCTCCGATCAGAAAATTAAAAAAGAGGCGTGGTACGATGCCTTTATGTCTTCAGATCAGAAATCTCTTTGGGTGCTGGATACGAAGCAGGAAGACGGTAGTGATATTTTCCGCTATATGCAGAAAATGATCTCTATTGAAGGGTATTATCTAGGAATTACGATAGTTGACGTCCGCTCAGTTGATCTACTCGAACCCGCTGAGGGCCCGAATGTTGTCAATCAACCCGTTTATATCGTGGCTGAAAATCAAGGTTACACCAAGGAACACAGCTTTTTATACGTCGCTGACACGTTAAAGGATGTCCAGCAAGTCATCGTCATGGCGATTCCACTCCCACCGTTGCTCAGTTCCTTGCAGGTTGTGGCGAACCTCGCTTTTATTCTAACCCTGATTGTTCTATTGTTCGCTTTCTACTTCGTCCTCAAGATGACGCTTAGTAAAATGAAAACGAGCATTAAACAGATGGATCTTGCTATTGAAACTGGATTTCAGCCGATTCCTATTGTACGGAAGGACGAGTTCGGTGTCATCACCGAGAAATTCAACATTTTGCTGAATAAAATTACTCTGCTGTTAGCCGATATGATTAAGAAAGAGACCCTGCACAAGGATGCACAGCTCATTGCACTTCAATCGCAAATTAATCCGCATTTTATTTATAACACGCTGGATATATTTAGTTCCAAGATGGAAATCGCTGGCCAGTATGATGTGTCAGATGCCATGGCCGATTTCGGCAAAATGATGCGCTATAATATGGACGGGCACGCTAAATTCGCAACGCTTCAAGATGAGATTCGTTATCTAGGGCAGTATATGACGCTTCAGAAGGTGAAATACGGGGACAGCATTCATTTCCGCGTTCATGTTCCCAACGAGCTTCTAAGCATTCAGGTATTAAAATTCATCCTACAGCCGATTGTCGAGAATAGCGTGAAGCATGGTTTCGCTAAGCAGGACACACTCGATATTGATATTTATGCTAGCCAAGAGAGTGACTTATCCATCCGTTTATGTGTAAAAGATAATGGCAGTGGCATTGAAGCAGCTCGTCTGGAAGAAATCAACGAACAATTCCGCACTTCCGTTTATATCACTAAAGGTAACAAAGACCGCGAAAGCATCGGTCTAGGCAATATTAATGAACGATTGAAATTATTCTACGGTGAGAATTATCCATTACAAATTAATAGTATTCAGGGCCAATTCGCCGAAACGATATTAACCCTTCCTTATGACGCAAGAAGAAGCGAGGAGAATAACGATGTATACCTTATTAATAATTGATGACGAAGAATTGATTGGCAGCGGTGTCAAAGCCAAACTAGAAAGGGCCAATGTCGCTGGTATACGGGATATTTTTGTTGCGAACGGTGGTCCACAGGGGCTTGCCATGGCGAAAACCTTACAACCGAACATCATAATCACAGATATTCGCATGCCCGAGTTAGACGGTATTCAATTGATCAAAGAGCTTTCCCCCCTGCTAACACGCACCAAATTTATTATGTTGAGCGGCTATGGGGATTATCCCTATGTGCGTGAAGCATTCAAATACGGGGCATTGGACTACTTATTGAAGCCTGCTTCCTCCGATGAGCTTGGCAAGCAAGTGCAATCTGCGATTGCCAGTATTGAGAAAGACGACGTTAACAACCAACTCTTCGAAAAAAACCTAACGGATGCAAGGACGCTGCTTACTGCTCGATTACCCCTCGTAATTCACGGGTCGAACATTGCTCTGAGCAGCAAAGATTCCGATTCACAGCAATCCCTCGAAGCTTATTTTATGCATCCGCTGTTCGCCGTTTCCATGCTTTCCTTTGGCAACGTCACCTTCAGCGAGGAACATCTGGATAGGGTAAGCAACTGTTTGGAACGATGCGTTCGGGACGCTGATGCAGAACAGCATTTACGCTTCCTAGCCTTTCATGATGTGCTAGGATGTGTGTCCCTTGTGTTTAATTATACGAATCTCCTTGCCTTTGAAACCGTTCAAGGACTGCTGAGTAAAGCAGTTATCCTGCTTAGGAACGGCAACCCAGGAATGCTTTCAGCATCTCTTAGCCAAGCTGGATATGGTTTGGACGACTTATCGCGTCTTTATAAGCAAGCGCATATCACGATGTCTGAACGGATTTTGCGAGAACCGTGCGAGGTTTTCGTGTCGCTTGAACCCACGAGTAAGACAGTTGCTTGGCTGCCTGCCAAAAAGGACATGGAGGAGTTCAAGCAAGCAGCGGAGACACTGCATGTAGAACGCATTGGGCTCTGGGTTGATCGACATCTTAGCGATTCATTGCGCACACAGATGTCTTTGGAGCAGCTCAAGTCGATTTATGATATGGTGCTAGCCGAAATTCATCGCCATGTTCATGAGCGATTTCTTTTTGAAGAAACCGAACGCACTTCAGCTTTCAATACCTTTCACACGTTAGGCGAGCTTCGTCATTATTTAAAAAGCTACGCCGCAGATACGAAACAACTCATCTCGGAACATGCTAACCTCGGCGAAACAGTGATTACCGTAGCGGAATCCATCGTTCGTGAGCATTATAGCCGAGATCTGCAGTTAGCTGAGGTGGCCAATCGGGTATCTATGAATTACTCGTACTTCAGCAAGCTTTTCAAAGAACGAACAGGGTTAACGTTTACTGCCTATTTGACCAAATTCCGCATGGAAGAAGCCCAGAAGCTGCTCAAAGACCCCACCTTACGAATCAATGAGATCTCAGAAAAGGTGGGGTATGGCAATCTCTATCACTTCTCGCGTGCTTTCAAAAACTACTTCGGCGTTTCCCCGAAGGAACATCGGAAGACCATGTAATTGAAACAGCCCCAGTTACCCGATTAGGGTACTAGGGCTGTTTGGCTATGATTTAATAACAACGTACTTCATAGATTGCAGCGGATGGGTCACCGTTGGTTGCTTCAATGACAACGCGCAGCTTATTGGTTTGAACAGATTGAGCTAACGCGTGACGGCAATGACGCTGGTAATTGCCCTTCACTTCAAGAAGCTCCTGCCACTCCTCATTCACATAGGCTTCAATCCGATAATCCTTGGGACATTGCGGGTCGCGATAGAATGGTGCATACCCGCGGTATTCCCATAAAAGGCTGCCAGGAAACGTAATCTCAACCTGTTTGATTGATTGCTGTTCTTCCCATTTGAGCTCCAGCCATTGTGAGAGCGGCTCGTGCGGATCTGACCGCCATAGGTTCGTAAACCGATAAGGTCTAGTCACCCCATTCGTGACATACTCAGGACGGTAGGCGTGCTGCGGAGGCTCCACGCGGAAGCTGCGGGTCGGACCGTTCCAATCCCGGCGCATCTTCCCTTCACCCATTTCATAGGCACATGTTTGTCCTGGTACGATGCCAGCAGCACAATGCCAAACCAAGTTGGGATTCGCCAACAAATCCAAACGAACATAACTGCCTGACTTCAATCCTGTAGTCTCGTCCAGGTGGACATCCCAGTCTATCCATTGATACTTGCCAGGCATAATAAGCAGCTTCGTTGCGGCAATGGCAGGAGTCGCTTCCGTACGATAATCCCAAATATGATCAACGGGGATGATTAGCGCTTCCACGATTTGAGGAACATCGCTCCAATTACTTAAACAAACCGAAACCCGGTTCAACACGCCTTCCGATATCGCAATCCACTGCCCTTTCCGTTGCTGGAGAAAATCATCTTGAGGCCCCCGCTCACCAGACGCGGACAGATCCGCCCTCACTTCGGCACTATGGAGAGCTGCTTGACTACTTGCTGTTACTCGTGCTTTCCGTGCCAGATCCAACTCATCCTCGTTCATTGTATTCAGCAGGAAACAGCCGTCGCGCAGCAGTGTCTGCTTCACTTCTTGAATAGCCTGAGTGGGCACATCCGCGAGCGCTACTCCACGCTTCAACGCAATCGCAGCCGCCGTCCCCACGGCTTGCCCCACCAAAGCGGTTGTCGCCATTACACGCACCGTACCTAATGCGGCATGCGTCACAGAGATATTGCGACCTGCCATCATCAAATTATCAACATCCTTCGCAATTGTTGACCGCAAAGGAATGCCATAAGGGCCACAGTAGCTTTTTACCATATAGGGCGATGTTTCATCGTAGCCTTCGGAACTGGCATGCTCGCTGGTAGGCGCAAGAAGTCCCCCCGGTGTATGCAGATCAAGAAACCAGCCGCCGTATGCAATCTCATCATCAAAAACAGTTTTGTTTTGCGGATCATGCTCCGTCATCAGATAGTGCCCCATAATTCGGCGACTTTCCCGTTTGCCCGGCACTTGGCCGATCCAATCGATGGCATGATTTGCTGCCAGCTCTTTGGTGAGCGGATCCCGATTCTTGATCCAATCCCAAATACCTAACACATACCGCGTCAGCTCATGGCGGATATCTTCATTTTCATATACGGTGTTCCACGGCATGCCAATTTCAATCCACCAATAACCACCGCGCATATCATTCGGATTCCGACCTTGTTTATAGAAGAAATCAGGATTATCGAGTTTGGCAGCCCAATCTGGAGCAGTGAACGGAGCGGGGTAGCCTATATCTTTCGTTTTGAAAAGCAGTGAACTCCCCATCACATCTCCACTCGCCAGTAGTGGCGCATGCGGCTCGGCAAATTCCTCCCGTCCTTCGGAACCCATTCGCCATTCACAACCTGCCCGGTCAGCAACGAGGCCATCCCCTGTGCAATCAACGAATACATCCCCTACGAATTCAATCTCCGTTTCCGCGTTAGCTACATAACCAACGACGGATGCAATCTTGCGCTCACCTGCCATCCGAACGTCCAGAATGGTTGTATTCAAATAGAAGGTCAAATTCTCTGTGCGCTGCGCCATATCATACATCGTCATATCCCACACGCTGTTCGTCCAGCCATTCTCAAAAATCGGCTCATGATTTCGTGCGCGTTCCTCAATTAATAACTCAGATATGATCCCGGTTTCTTTGGCGTATACATGAAAAGCGGCTGCGCCATGCGGCGTCACCCTGACTTCGGACGAACTGTTTCCCCCGAAGACAGGGCGATCCTGAACCAGACATGTCTTGGCCCCATGTCTAGCCGAAGCAACAGCCGCACAGAAACCTGCCAGTCCGCCTCCGCACACGACAACATCGTACTTCTCTGTCTTTTGCTCATGCCCTCTCGCTGAATGATTGCCGTCGGTACGCGTATTCTTGAAGTCGTTAACCATATTTCGTAATCTCCCTCTATGTAGCTGCACCCACAACTCCCTAGATGACAGCGTTTTCTTAACCTCCTTTACACTGTATCCTGAATAAGATGGCAATAAAATATCACCATTTTTGATTTGATGCCTCCATTTTGGCATGGCAGGATTACAGCGCGAATTTGACAGCATCCCCAAGAATGTATCCATCCGATTGTCGCGTAGTGCTAGAACCTTCACTCATATACGTAAAGCTCATGGATAGACCAATACACACCAGCATTACCGGTTTGAACAATTCGGATATATCTTGCTGTAATCCCTGCATGTGGGATCGTGATTACTGAGGAACTGCCTGTTCCAGTAGCAATAGGCGTCCCCCAATTAGATCCATCCCCAGAGACATAAACTTGATAGCTTCTTGCATAATCGCCTGCGCTCCCTGTGGCATCAAGCACGATACGACTGAACGTATAGGGGGCTTTCATATCCACTTGAATATATTGCCCATACACCTGAGCTGTCGCGGTATCCCAACGAGTTGCTGGCACATTATCCAAGACATTTTGAGCTTTGGCAGCTTGCAAGGATGCTGTTGCCGTCCAACCTATGCGTGAAATTGGCGCATTGTTCGTGGTAACAGTTAAAGGGGCACTGAAAGTAGACTCATTGCCAGCGGCATCTCGCGCTTTTACCGATAGGGAATAAGATGTACTTGGCGTTAGGCCTGTTACTGTATAAGTGGTTACGCTAATCCCATCCGCATTCAGCTTCTGTGAACCGTTGTACACATCATAGGCAATGAAACCATTCGCATCGGATGATGGGGACCAACTTAAGCTTATCGTTCTGTCCGTCTTATTGATCACAGTAAGCCCCGATGGTGCTGAAGGTGCTTCCCGATCAGATAAATAGATATTCATTTCATGAATCGACCAATAGACTCCAGCGGTTCCTGTTTGCATCACGCGCAAATATCTTGCCCTTTGAACCGGAAAGCTGATTGTTGTGATAGCGCTGCCTACGCCCGTTGCGATTGCTGGCCCCCAAGTCACTCCATCGGTTGAAACCAATATGGCATATTGCCTTGGATAATCACTGGAACTTCCCGAAGCATCTAATTCAATCTTGTTGAAAGTACGTTCGGCTCCCATATCTACTTGGAAATACTGACCATATACCTGAGCTGACACCGTGTCCCAGCGAGTCGAGACGACGCCATCAATCGCATTCTGTGCTTTGTTCGTACCGTGGGAGGCTGAAGCTATCCAACCCGCGCGCGACAATGGCGTTTCTTTCGTAACTACAATCACAGGAACGCTACTGGCCGACATGTTACCGGAAGTGTCTTCTGCTCTAACCGTAAACAGATACGCTGTCTGTTGTGCAAGCCCTGTTATGGTGTAACTCGTGTTTGTTAAGAGTGTTCCATTCACCTGCTGAGACCCATTATAGACGTTATAACCTACGAAGCCATTAGCGTCATAGGAAGGGAGCCAGTTCAAGGTAACTATCGTGTCTGTTGATTGGATCGCCACGACATTGATCGGTACTGTAGGCGCTTCCGTATCGATGTTATACACATTGAACTCGTGGATAGACCAGAAGGAACCCACACTACCTGTCTGAACGACCTTGATAAATCTCGCTGTCTGTACAGGAAATTGAATAGACAACATAGCGTTTCCGGAACCTGAGGCAATCGCCGATCCCCAAGTTATGCCATCCTGTGATACATATACCTCATACTTCCTCGGATAGTCCCCCGAGCTTCCAGTGGCATCTAAGACAAGTTTATTAAAAGTACGATTCGCTTGCATATCTACCGAGAAATATTGCCCGTTAACTTGAGCCGCTCCTGTATCCCAGCGTGTAGCTGGATTCCCATCAAGAGCATTGTTCGCTTTGAAAGCGCTATGGGACGCGGTTGCTGTCCAACCAGCTCGCGGCAATGCAGCGTTCGGGTCACTTGGGTTGGGGAAGTCAGCTGCAGGTGTGACCACATAGAGAATGTCACCTGGTTGTGATTCTCCAGCATCATTTACAGCCCTGATGCGGTACGAGTAGAATGAGTTGGCTGTTAGTCCGCTATCATGAAATGCATGGGTTTCACCGGAGATCGTTGCGATCACTTGCCAATTCGCTTGCCCATTAGCTCTTCGCTCGATCTTAAAGTTCGTTGCATCTCTCTTCCCATCATGCCATTTGAGGTCCACCGTACTGTTCGTAACTCCCGTCGTTGTCGCATACTCCGGCGCATCCGGCGGTGCAGCTGTTAGGCCAATAATGGCATCAACCGCTGCGGTTAGCCCCAACGTACCGTTAGTTACAATATTAAGTGTATTGTATTCGCCTATAAATGCAGAGTTCACGAGATTTATTGAAGCTTCACCAGCAGCTAACGTTTGGCCTTGCTCTGGTAATACATAAGCACGAGCTTGATCCAACAATAAGATGTTGGTCGTCGTGCTGCCTAGGAGCACAAGATCGGAATCCACCGTTTTCCACTTCGGAAATTTCAGTAAGGATTGGTATTCTTGCAAACTCTTAACAACACCACCAGGTTCGGCTAAACCTATCTGTGCACTTCGCCCTTGCGAAATATAGTAGTTCACGAGGCGTTCAGCTTGCGTAACATACGTTGAATCAGCAAGTTGTGCAGCCGTTAAAGCCACGGTTAACGGAACGGTATGCCGTTCTTCGAAGGCTCGGACATCCCACTCCCGGTGGATCGTAACCGCCTTATCTACAACGGCAGGGAGATCCGTTACACTAACCGCTGTCGTTGCTTCTAAACCGCTTAATAGTTCTTTCACCTTAATCGAATACGTACCAGGAGTATCACTTATCTTCAGAGGCAGTTTGGCTGTTAACCCTGTCGCAGAATATATCGTTGCGGTGTCCCCACTCGTTGTATGGGTGACGGTAATTTCGACAGGAATCCCCGACATCGGATTAGGATTACGTATCGTCGCATACGACTCATAAAAGCCAGAATCCGTTAATTGCACAGCGATTTCAGGTGTTGTTACCTCTGCCGGAGGTAAAGCATACCACTGAAACCCATTTGACTGGAGATCGACATGCGCTGCTTCTGCCATGGTTACCTTTCTGCCAAGTCGAACATCATAGATTGGTAACTCCGTATTCCAAGTCAACTCCGCTGTTTGGCCAATGAGATGCTGCGTATTACCTATTGTCGTATCATGCTTTTCATTCAAAACAGTTACAAAGGAGGTATCTCCTGCGCGAGTTGGTACCGCCCAAACATCACTTTGCGTAGCGTAGGCTATTGGCCTGTTAATTCCATTCATCGCAGCCTGAAGCTTACTGATGTTAGCTGTGTTCCGAGCGAGTAGATTGTTGGTTTGATCGGTGTCGCTTTGAATCACATACGCTCTAACTTGCATATTCGTAGCTACTGAATCAACGGGCGAGACCGATTCATCATCCTTAAGAATACGTCCGCCACCACTCACAAAATTCTGCAGTTCCGTCGTTATCCCTTCGCTCCAGCTCCAGCTAGTATCGAACTGATTCAACCCAACTAATACAATAGCTTTCATTGAAGGTTACTACTTAGGTAGCTAGGATGATGTAAATTGGAAATTGCCATGCAGAATTTGTGCTAAGGAGGAAAGTAGGGGGTACT
>NZ_LYPB01000038.1 GCF_001653565.1 Paenibacillus oryzisoli | reverse complement strand
GTAGTGTAGTGTAGTGTAGTGTAGTGTAGTGTAGTGTAGTGTAGTGTAGTGTAGTGTAGTGTAGTGTTGTGTTGGTTGGGCTGATGGCTTATGTAGCTGGGGCAGTTGATCGCCTATGTAACTCAATTAATTTGTTAATCTGGGAAGTGGGCAGGTGTAGGCTAGTTACTGGAAAGTTGGCTTGAATGCCTCAATCAACCGAACAGGCGAATAAGTTTAGATGGAAAAAATACAGTTAAATCCGGAGGAAACCCCCACTTTGGTGAAACAGATGGAAAATATGTAGTTAAATTTGCTCGTTTTAGCGAAACTGGTGGATACAGGTGGAAATAACTACATATTTTCCATCTAAACATGTTTTTTACCTCTAATTCGCGAAAATAGCTGTAGATTTTCCAGTTAATTGAGGCAATCAACCTACCAGTGGCGTATCACTGCAATTTTCGGGTCGCCGGGGGAGGTGCGGAAGGTGCCCGAGGTGTTAGGGGGTTCCGGGGTTCCGGGGTTCCGGGGTTCCGGGGTTCCGGGGTTCCGGGGTTCCGGGGTTCTATGGCCTCCAGGCCTCCAGGCTTCCGGGCTGCCAGGCTCCCAGACTTCCGCACTGCCAAGCTCCCTCGTTCCCGCGCTTTCAGGCTCTCGGAGCCACCTAAGGTACCGAATCCGCCCCCTACCTTCTACTTCTACTCGTCCTTCGCCTTCCCTTGCTCTTCCACCACGTGACCATCAATATCGATAATATCCTTGCTGCTCAACACATCGTCTCCAAGGAAATCTCTCAGCTTGTTCTTCGCTTTCCGTCTGACCTCGTCGTCAATGCTCTTCGATACCGCCGCTAAGGCAAAGCCCAGCGCACTTAGATCATCCACATATCCCACAAGCGGCAGGATATCTGGCATGAGATCTAACGGTAAGATGAGATACCCGAGTGCACCGTAGATCTGAACCTTTGCGCGGAGCGGTGTTTTGCGGCTATCCAATGCGTAAAAAAGCAGCAATCCACTATAAATGACTTTACTGCCGGCTTTCTTAGCCCCCTTTTTCAACTTGGACCAGAAGCCATCAATTGAGAAGTACTTTTCATATTTGGACGCATTCATGTAGCGATCACTCCATTCGTCGGCAATTACCCTATATATACCACCATTCTACACCTATCTAACATAATAAGTCTCGTTTCCTCTACACAGGTGTCATTGCGGATTCGATCGTGACTTGCCAGTTGCCTTATCATTTTCTTTGTCGCTTGATCAAACCATTTTCCCGCTCCGTTGTTATCGTCAGCATGGCACGTAATTCATTCTCATCGGTGTATGCTTGCAAGTCGAATGGCACTCGGACGGAAGCAGGCAAAACCATATACCAAACGACATAACCATCGTCTGTTTTTACTATTTCCGCCGCATATTCCCTCGCGGCTGCTTCATCTCCCTTAACAACGATATGCGTGATCGACATATCTCCTATTTCTCCGAATACGAGGGAGTCACCTTTAGGCTTTTCCAAGCGCATGGGCAGCATCATATAAGACAAGGCAGAATCGGATGAAGCATCCATTTTATCCCCACCAATAGTATATCCCCCACCTGAAACCCACTTCCATCCCAACCAAGCTTTCCGTGCTATTTCTACTTGTATATCTGTCCCACTATGATTTTGCATCCGTTTACTAAAATGTAAAATACCTCCATGAACAGGCTCTTGAAGAATAGTCCTAAATGCCAGATTAGTTGAACCCCGAAATTGTCGTATAGCCTCCTCAGGTGTGTCTCCCAGCGGAACGCGCAAGGTCTCTGTCACTCCCAGCGCTTTGGAGATCCGCCAATCGGCGATACCTCCCGGTTTTTCTATTACATAAATTGTGGAATAGGCTAGGATCAGTACAACTAAGCATATCCCTGTCACCGAAGCGTATTTGGGCATTCGTCGAACCAGATTTAGCATGTGCATTCTACCTCCGTTCAATGATAATAGGCGGCTTTAGCAGAACATGCCACTTCCCTATTTTACCATTCAATGGAAATTACTGTAACAATTTTATCCTCGCCACAACTTCAATCGCCCTCAGCTAACTTTTACCCAAGTCCATCCAAACAAAGTCCTATACAACGCAAACCATATCCTGTATGGTGTTGAAATCAACAACTTACAGCATGAAATGAGGGCATCCGATGATTGCAGCTCTACGTAAACTTACTTCCATTCGGCTCCCTTTCTGGGTCATGTTCATGAACACCTTTAGTATGGCCGTCGGCTTCTATATGATGATCCCCCTGCTTGCTTCCTATTTATTAAACGACATCCTGCTGACCGTCACCATGGTTGGTATCATTTCCGCGATTCGCAGCTTCAGTCAGCAAGGCCTTTCGGTCCTCTGCGGTACGTTGGCTGACAAGCTTGGTTATAAGCGCACGATTCTCATTGGTTTGCTCATCCGCACCTTCGGGTTTGGCATGTTCGGCTTTGTCGACAGCATCCCGGGCTTTATCATCGCTTGTTTCTTCTCTGGTTTAGGGGGTTCACTGTTCAACCCAGCCAGTTATGCGTATTATGCAGCTCTATCGACTTCAAGCAACCGGATCACGATTTATGCCATTCGAGAAATGTTAAGCAATATGGGGTTTGTCGTGGGTCCCGTCCTTGGCGCCTTATTGATGGGCTTTCATTTCAGATACGTTAGTTTGGCCGCTGCCCTTATTTTCGCATTTTCCTTTTTCTTTAGTCTCTTCTTCTTGCCGGCCATCCAGAGTGAACAATCTCGCAAGGCGTATACAGGCATCTGGTCCCAGATGCAAACGGTGTGGAGCAATCGCCCTTTCCGGCGCTTCATGCTCTTCACGATGATCTCGTGGTCGCTGGTCACGCAGTTATATATTGCTGTTCCATTTCGCGTCCATCAGCTTGCTTCCGATGCGAATATCGGACTCATATACAGCTCTGGGGCCATCGTTATGGTCCTGCTGCAGGTTCCTTTATCCAAATTAGGGAACCGTAAGTTACAGCCTTTCGGCGTGATGTCACTAGGTACCTTACTGCTCGCTGGGGGGTTATTTACATTAGGGATGATTGGATCCATGTGGGGGATTTATGCAGGGGTAATCCTCTTTATGATTGGGCAGGTTTTTCTACAGCCGATGATGAATACCATGGTTTCCGATTATGCCGGGGATGAGCAGATTGCCAGCTATTTCGGGTTTAACAGCTTTGCACTTTCCATCGGAGCCATTATCGGAAACGTAGGCGGCGGCTATTTATATGATTTGGGCACTTACCTTGGCTGGCAAAGCCTTCCCTGGGTGTGTTTCTTGGTGTTTGGGCTTATGAATATTCGGTTTATGCTCAAAGAGCAAAGAACGGCAGGCTCAGGAAACGCCATTCGCAGAACCGTCTGAAGAAGCATCGGTCGTGGCACTTGTACCGCCTGTTAGTCTTTCTCGTGTGTCTGTCACCTGCCCTTCAAGACGCTTCAGCAACGTTGCTCGCCAACTCACCGACAGCTTATCGACCTCAAGCAGCTGACGGATGCCTGCAAAATGCTCTTTCTCCTCATGCATAATTCGGTTGGCGTAGGCCACGGTGATAGCTTTGGGATGCGCGAAAATCCGCTTCAACCCATCCGATTTGGCTACGAATCCTTCACGCAGAACTCGAAAATAGAAGCCGGTATACCCGGTTTCTTGCACTTTAAGCGGCATGTCGGGCCTATCGTATTTGACGGATAATTTGAAACATGGCTGTCTTGGTTGGCTCACTTCAACGATTGATTCCCCCAGCTCAAATATATCTCCGATACACACCTCCGCCTCCACGCATCCACGAATCGTCAGATTCTCCCCAAATGCGCCATAAGCTAACGTCTGGCCTAACTCTTGCTCCCAATACGCATAATGTTCAAAAGGGTATACACACACGGCCTTTTCCCGGCCACCGTGATGAACGAGATCGGCCTGTCTGTCCCCTTTGAAGTTCTCCCATGACAGAAATAAAGCACCATCTATCGGTTGCTTATGAATCCCTGTTGCAATTTCTTTGTTTTTGTACGGAACGAATTGTGGCTTACCGATATTAATCGCTAGGATTTCGACAGATTTTATAGGAACTCACCTCCGTGAATAGTTATTATCGCTTATGATTCCGCTATAATGATAGTTAATACCTATCGTTCATGAATATGGATACGAGGACAACGGAGGTCCCCCACAATGGAGCTTAAACAATTAGAGTACTTTATGGCAGTATGCCGAGAACTTCATTTTACCCGCGCTGCTGAGAAAATGGGGATTGCTCAACCCTCGTTGAGCCAACAAATTCGGTTGCTCGAGCATGAAATCGGCACGCCTTTATTCGATCGTATTGGCAAGAAAACGATCATCACCGAAGCTGGTCGCATCTTGCAGGGGCATGGCTTTCAGGTTTTCCATGAGCTATCTCAGGCACGTGCCGCCATCAATGAGCTGCAGGGACTCAAGCGTGGAACGTTAAGAATAGGTGCACTGCTCACCGTTGTTAATTATCTGCTGCCACCTACGGTTATTTCATTCCATGAACGCTATCCTCAGGTTGAATTGTCTGTGCTTGGGCTTCGAACGGGAGATATTTATGAGGGGCTCCTGCAAAATGAGTTAGATCTCGGCATCGTGTATTTGCCCATGCAGCATGACGATTTGGAAACCACTCCTTTGTATACGGATGCGCTAGTACTTGCTGTTCCAAAGGATCATCCGCTCGCGGAGGAGCCCCACGTGTCGCTTGATATTTTGAAGGAAACGCCTAGTGTCTTATTGCCCAGCTCGTATTATCTCCGCCAGTTCCTCAATGAACAATGCCGTGCACTCGATTTCACCGTACAGCCTGTTATTGAAATGACGACGTTGGAATCGATCATTCAAATGGTCTGTAAACGCGTCGGCGTGACTGTTCTACCGAAGGCTTATCTCGCTGCTATCGACCACCCGCATATTCGCGCGATACCGATTCTACATCCCGAGCTCGCCATACAAATTGGTATCGTCTATCGCAGAAACAAATTCCAATGCGCAGCCAGCCGTGTCTTTATGGAGCAGCTAATTGCGGCTTGCGTGTAATGTGAATCGCGAGGTGATCTCCTTCACCTTCTTGCGCACTTGCTCCTGAACAGCGGCCTGGTTGGGGTTGCGTAATGTGTGGGCAATGAGCTGAGCTATTTCCTGCATGTCCGCCGCTCCCATACCTCTCGTCGTGACCGCAGGAGTTCCCAGACGAATCCCACTTGTAATTAATGGACTTGCTTTGTCAAAAGGGATCGCATTCTTGTTCACGGTAATGCCAACCTCGTCCAGCAGGTGCTGCGCGTCTTTCCCTGTCATCCCAATGCTGCGCAGATCAAGCAGCATCAGATGATTGTCCGTGCCTCCGGTCACCACATCGAGCCCTTCACCCATTAGCGCTTCCGCCAATGTACGGGCATTGAGGAGGACATCCGCCATGTACTGACTGAACGCCGGACGACTCGCTTCTCCGAAAGCGACAGCTTTCGCCGCAATGGTATGCATGAAGGGGCCTCCTTGTGTAGCTGGAAATACTGCTTTATCTATCGCTTGAGCCCAAGGCTTCCGGCATAGAATAACCCCGCCTCTTGGCCCCCGCAATGTTTTGTGCGTGGTCGTCGTGACGAAGTGCGCATGCGGCACAGGATTCGGATGCAAACCTGCAGCAACAATGCCTGCGATATGGGCCATATCCACGAGGAATAATGCCCCTACTTCTTCGGCGATCTGCGCGAAGGGTTCGAAGTCTATCGTGCGCGGATACGCGCTGGCCCCTACCACGAGGATCCGTGGTTTGGATCTATGCGCGGCTTTGCGCACTTCATCATAGTCGATGCGCAAAGTCTGCTCATTCACGCCGTAGGGTACGAAATTGTACCATTGCCCCGACGCATTCACCGGGCTGCCATGCGTTAAGTGGCCGCCATGTGCGAGATTCATCCCAAGTATTGTATCCCCGACCTTAGCTGCGGCAAAATAAACAGCCATATTCGCCTGTGCTCCAGAGTGAGGCTGAACATTGGCGTGCTCCGCACCGAACAAATCCTTCACTCTTTGTATCGCCATTTCCTCCACGGTATCCGCATGTTCACATCCGCCGTAATATCGCTTACCAGGGTAGCCTTCGGCGTATTTGTTCGTAAAGACCGTCCCCATGGCTTCCAACACCGCACCACTGACGAAATTCTCGGACGCAATCAGCTCAATTTTATCATGTTGCCGATTTGCCTCTTGTTTAATCGCAGATGCAATCACGGGATCCTGAATCAGTAAATGTTCCATACCATGAACCTCCCTTGCGTAACATGCTTTTCGCATGCTACTTCTTTTCGGGTTCAGTATAAATCCGGATTATCGATTCATCAATACAATAATTCATCTAATAATCATAGGTATTTCCTATGATTTAGACATACAAAACAGGCTGCCCTGATGTCTGAGAAAATATAATTTCCTCGCACGGCAGCCTAAATTGGTTGATTCGCTAGCTCTTAGCTATCTGGTAGGTTACAGCCAGAACGCCGTTACTGTAGCCTTTGGAGCCGACTAACTTAAGGTTCAGCGGCTCCTCCATCCCCTCGAAAAGCCGCATACCAGATCCTGCTACAACCGGGCAAATGTTAAGGTTAAGTTCATCCAGCAAACCTTCACGCAGCAGCGATCTCACGAGTGTCGGGCTGCCTGGGACTTGAATATTCAGTCCTGGCTGCTGTTTGAGTTTCATGATTTCGTCGACAAAGTCACCTCTAAGCAGAGTTGCAGGCTGCCAGTCCAATGTGTCGAGCGATTGCGAGACCACATACTTCGGCGAGTTATTTAAGAATTTCGCCATCGGTACATCATTGGTCTGGTGCTGCCAAAAACCCGCCAAAAACTGATACGTCTGCGGCCCCAAGAGTACCGCATCTGCTTTCGCCACACCTTCAGCGATGCGTGCCATAATCTCCGCATTGCCCCATTTCTTAGGCGAGTTCTCTGGCGAGTCGATCACGCCATCAAGTGACATGAACAGTCCTGCTACGATTTTCCTCATCGTGTTTGCTCCTTCTATGGCTTCTCCAACGCATATACCCAAATAATACCATAAAGGGCTTCTTTATTCCCCTTGGAACGAAGCCACAACTTCCTCGATATAGATATCCTGCTCACCCCTATAATAGTTCGCAACATCATCCTTCAGTTCCTGAACTCTAGGATCGCTGATGAACGACTCCAAAGCTTCTTTGGTTTCAAAATACAAACTGAAGATAAACGAATACTTAGGAATCGTTCCATCAGCTGAGGACAGGACCTTCTTGACCTCATACTTCGCTGCCCCCATGTCAAACACCATTTTCTGCGCTAGTAAAGCAACATGGGTATTCAGATAATATGCTTCATCTAAGGGGATACCTTGTTTGTAGTGAAATGTTAATACGAACATGCAATCATCTCCTTATTGGGATATACGCTCATCATAAACGATGACATTAGTGGCAGTGTCAAATTGGAAATGCAATTGCCTATTGCACTCTATATCGCGCGGTGATATACTCACCTTATGATATATCACGACGTGATACAACGAGTTGTGATACAACATACCTTGATGTAAGAAGAAGGGGAATTTATGGATAGCGAAAAGCTCTACCGTCAGTATTTGCCGATGTCTGAAACGGCTTATTATATTCTGCTTTCTCTGACTGAAACTCGGCATGGTTATGGCATTATTCAGTGGGCTTCGGATCTCACGAAAGGACGCATTCATCTCGGTCCTGGGACGATTTATGGCAGCTTGTCTCGGATGGAGAAGGATCGATTGATTCAGGCTGTAGCGGAAGAAGATCGCCGTAAACTGTATCGTATTACCCCTTCTGGTAAAGAACTGCTTAAGCTGGAGATCGCCAGAATTACAGAACTTTACGAAAATGCGAAGAAAGTCGAGGGATCCCTATATGAATGAGACCAAGAAGGTATTCAAGTGGTGGGACAGTTCACAATCGGAGATAATTACTGCATGGTTGGAGGATATGGAGGCGCAAGGTTGGCATCTTCAACGTGTCAATTGGAATGGCTTGCGTTTTCACTTTGAGAAAGGTGCTCCCCGCAAGATGAGCTATTGTGTAGATTACCAAATGAAGGTTGATGCTAATTATGCAGGTATATTCGAGGATACAGGTTGGGATCAAATTTACAGCGGTGCAGGCTGGTATATCTGGAGACAGACGTATCAGGATACGAAACCTGAGATTTTCACAGACATCGACTCCATGATTGAACGGAATAAACGACTCATCGGCGTATTTACGGCGGTTACTGCCGCGCAAGTCCCTATTTGTTTGACAAATATAAACAATGCGAGCTTCTATCCCTTACTGATTCTCTATGCGCCAGTTCTAGTCTTACTGGGGATAAGTCTATACCGTTTAGTCGTTGCTAATAAAAGACTGCAAGCCAAAAAGGACATTCTCTAATTCGCTAACTCACTAGCTGAATGTCCTCTATTCGCTCTTCGTGACCTATTATCCCATAGCTCCATACTCACGCAACAAGCCAATTACCGCAGTATGCCCCTGCTCTTTGGCCAGATCGATGGCATAGACGCCATCCTCTAACTTCGCATGCACATCCGCTCCTTGGTGGATCAAAAGCTCAATGATCTGCGTACTATCTTCATGGAAGGCGGCCGCATGCAGACTTGTATGCCCATTGCTATCCATGATCGTCGGATTCGCCCGGTGAGCAAGCAGCAGTTGAATAACCTCTATGCTCCGCTCGCCAGCAATCGCCGCGTGAAGGGCTGTATTCGAAGGAATATAGCTAACTTTAGAATGGGATAAAGCGTTTACATCTGCTCCATTCTCCAAAAGCAGCTTGACCACTTGGCTCTGGCCGAAATGTGCTGCAAATCCCAGAAGGGTAAGGCCGTCACTGTTCTCAGCATTGGCAAGCGAAAGATCCGTGTCCAGCAACTCCTTGACTCGGTTTACATCGCCTGTGCGTGCTGCTGTAAATATATCGTTAATCATGTAAGGTTGGCCTCCTCTAGCTTATTTGCTATTCATTTCGGCAAACTCCTAGAAATTTCCTTTTCGCTCATAAAATAAAATATAGCATTGATGATTAACTGGATTTCCTCCATCTATTTCCGAAAAAAACTCCCCATTGGGGAGTTTAGCTGGATTTTCTACATCTCATCTTGCCTCATGCTTCTTCGGCCGATTCCTCACCTGGTGCAAATAGGCACGAACATTCCGTTCTTCCGCATGAACGTATGCGAAATCCAGATAAGCAGCAACCTCTTGCGCGGTTCTACTAAACATGTCCCCCATCTTAAAGAGTGCCTGCCAAATATGATCATAATCGGCGGCATTCGGATACGTCATCGTGAACGCTTGCCATTCCTCAGCACTCAGGTAGTCGGCCATGTACTTGCCACACTTGCCAGCACTCATCGTAAAATCAGTCCGCATGCCAATTTTCCATTCGAGCATCTGAATCAGGACATTGCGGTTGATCTGCTCGTACATAAACATGACATAGGTCAACTCTTCGCGCCAAAGCCCCTTCGCCATATTCAAGCAAATCCACCAAAATTCATTGCATGCTCCCTGAAATTGCTTCTCCGTTGGCCTGCGAATATGATAATCGCTATCGTTAGAGTCAGGAAGGGGACCGATCGTTCCATCCTTATCCATCAGCAACACGCTCAAACTGTCAGGCTTCATCAACTGCTGCCGCTGCGCCAAAGGGATTAATGTAAGGTCAATTCGATTCCCATCTTGAAATTGCATGAGATACACGAGTCGATCCGTAGGCTCCGCCATAGGATAGAACTCATTATCATCCGGCAACTGCATGATAAGCCGCTCGCCAAACCGATCAATCCAACAGGGCTCCGATCGGAAAGAAGCGGTTTCCTGTACGAAATAGACGATGTCATAATCCTGAAATTCATCCCGAGGCACATTCGGATTTGCCCGCGATCCATTCATCATCACAGCTCGAATTCGATCATCTTCCTGAGCTGTATCTAGGATGATGGCCATCATTTCTTGTTCGCTTCGCATAAAACAAGCAGCCCCCTTTGTTAAGACATGAGTATACGTCGGCGACACAACGCTCGTCCGGGATTCGCGCGACGTTGGGAGCACCGCCTACGATTATAGCTTGAACTTACCCACGGCTTGCTGCAGACGCAGTGACATGCTGTTCAAGTCGTTCGCAAATGCAGCGACTTCTTGCAGCGCTGCCAACTGCTGCTCAGCGCTCCCTGCTACATTCTGAGCAGCGAAGGCCGATTGCTGTGCGATGTTGGACGATTCAATTACCGAAGCTGTCACCTGTTCGGATCCTGCCGACATCTCTTCAGCAACGGCAGAAACGTCACGGATTTGATCCGCCACTAGATCAATTGCCCCCAGGATTAATTGAAAGGCCTCTCCTGCCTCATGAACAACGACAATCCCCGTATGCACTTCTCTGGTTCCCTCATTCATCGCCTCGACAGCTTCCTGCGTGCCCTCCTGGATTTGCTCTATCAACCCGATAATCTGATTAGCTGAGGCCCCTGATTGTTCCGCTAGTTTCCGAACTTCTCCGGCTACGACTGCAAAGCCGCGACCATGTTCGCCAGCACGTGCCGCTTCAATCGCGGCATTCAGTGCGAGCAGATTCGTCTGCGTGGCGATACTGGAAATGGCACTAACAATACTGCCAATTTCAATAGATTGCTGGTCGAGCTTCTGCACCATGGAGGCTGTCCGATCGACTGTAGCCCGTATGGATTCCATCTGGAGAATAACTTGTTGCAGGGATACGTTGCCATTTCTTGCTTTCTCAGAAGCATCCATAGAAACCTCGGACACGGAAGATGACGTTTCTGCGATCCGTTGTATCCCTATTGACATTTCCTCCATCGCTCGAGCGCTTTCAGTTGAAGTCAATCCTTGCGCTTCGGCCCCACGTGCTACGGCTTGGATAGAAGTCGCGATCTCATTCGAGGCTGCCGAGGTTTCTTCTGCACTTGCTGAAAGTTGTTTCGAGGAAACCGCTACATCCTGTGAGCTTGCATTCACTTCTCTAATGAGCTCTTGCAAATTCAGTATCATTTGACCAAAGCTATCCGTCAATTTGCCTACTTCATCCTTACTCCGACTCGTAATCGTGCGCGTTAAATCTCCCCCTGCAATGCTTTGAGCCGCATTCATTAGCACATTGATCGGTCCGATGATGAATCGGCTAAGCAATAATGCAATACCAATGCCAAGTAATATATCAACGATACAGGAAATAATGAGTGTACGTTTAACCGAAATAATTTCCTCGTCTAGATAGTTTGTCGATTCTATAGATTCTTGATTGAAGCTATTAATATATTGATCAGCCACAGTATAGATGACCTCTTTGAACTCGTCCGTCTGATCATCTGCCTTCTTATTTTCATCGCGGAGCTGCGTGGCCGTTAGTTTACTGCTTTTCTTATTAATGTCCATGACGGTATCGAATGATTTGATGAAACCTTCGCTGGCGTTTCGCAGACTTGCAGCCAACTCTTTCTCCTTCGGGCTATTCGATTTGAGAGCAATGAACTCCAGATATTCTCTGAATTTCGCTTCGTTTTCCTTGTATGCTGTAGCAGCTTCATCACTTTGATTAATAATGACATCGGCTTGATTACTATACAAGATTCCTACATAATTCTTGAGTTCGTAAGCTGCCTTTACCTCCACATTTCGCTCATTTTCCTGATCCAATGCAGTTTGAACGTCTGTAAGTTTCCAATAATTGTTCAAGGCGGCAATCGTAAATAATAAAATAACCAAGAGCATGCCAGATAGTAGCTTCGTTCTTAATGACCAGTTTCTAATCATGAAAAAACCTTCTTTCTCGTTCTGAAATCTAGCCACACGTGACGTGCTTCGTCTTATTGCCATGAATTCAAGAAAGTCCATTTCTCATCTATGCAATCATCTTAGAGGTATTCATTCGACAAATTTCACGGGCTCTTCTATGTATATCGACAAATGTTAATGAAAAAATAAGTTAGTTATGTCATATTCCATAACATACAAATAAGGCTACCCCCGAAGGAGTAGCCCCACCACTGCAAACAAACCAAATGCCGATAACATCGCACCCGAGATGCGATTAATCCATAGAAATGCCGTTCCTTTCAGACGTTCCCGCAATAAGCCAACGAACAAACTGAGCAACAACCACCATAGCGCCGAACCTGTGAACACGCCGATCACCAAGGTGATCGCAGGTGCGAAGCCTGCATCTGCGCTATCTCCAAGCCCAAGCCCCGCGAACGCACCGACGAATGACATAATCGTCATCGGATTCGTAATGGTGAGCAGCAGCGTCGAAAGATACGATTTGAACAGCGTGCCCCCTGTTGCTTTGGCAGCTTCAGCAGCTGGCTTCGAGCGGAAGGTCTGCACGCCTAAGTACACGAGAAACAGGCCGCCGACCAACTGCAGCATGACCTTTTGATCCAACAGGAAACTGGTAACCAATGTCAAGCCAAAGCCCGCGATGAAACCGTAGATGGCATCCGCCGTAGCTGCACCCAGCCCAGAGAGAAATCCATGCCATCGGCCAAGCGTCAGCGTCCTGCGCATGCATAAGATTCCGATAGGCCCAACTGGTGCTGCAATGGAGAATCCTAACAATAGGCCTTTAAGCAAGGGAATCAGCCACACGTTTAGAACACCTGCTCACCATCGTAAGTAGCGATTTTCTTGTAGAGATCCGGACGACGGTCGCGGAAAATGCCCCATTCAATCCGCTGAATTTCCAGCTGATCAAGATCAAACTCGGCAACGAGAACCGTTTCCTCGTCGCGTCCGGCTTCTTCAATCAGATTGCCCTGCGGGCCGGCAATGAATGACGAACCATAGAAGTTGATGCTGGAATCCTCATCTTCTTCCTTCCCGATCCGATTCGATGCGATAACCGGCATCAAGTTGCATGCCGCGTGACCGCGCATGCACATTTGCCAGTGATCCTTCGAATCAATGGAGCCATCTTGCGGCTCTGAGCCGATAGCTGTTGGGTAGAACAACAGTTCTGCCCCCATCAGTGCCATCACGCGAGCAGCTTCCGGGTACCACTGGTCCCAACATACGCCGACGCCGATTTTGGCGTAGCGTGTTTTCCATACCTTGAACCCCGTATCGCCTGGGTTAAAATAGAACTTCTCCTCATACCCCGGACCGTCGGGGATATGGCTTTTGCGGTACGTGCCGAGCACCGAGCCATCGGCATCGATGACAGCGAGCGAGTTGTAGCGCGCATAGTTCTTTTTCTCGTAGAAGGAGATTGGCAGCACGACGGCTAGTTCCTTCGCGATCTCACGGAAATGATTGATCGCTTTGTTCATCTCTAGCTCCGTTGCGTAGCGGTAGTAGTCGGATTTCTCTTTTTGGCAGAAGTACGGCGTCTCGAACAGCTCTTGAATCAGAATCACTTGCGCACCCTTCGCCGCGGCTTCACGCACTAATTTCTCCGCCTTGGCGATGTTTTCTTCTATGTTATCGGAACAGCTCATTTGTGTGGCTGCTACAGTCACTTTTCTCACGTGGAATCACCCTTTCTTACTGGCTGGCATTTGCTGTGTCGTGCAGTGAACATTGCCGCCTTCTTTAATGATGGACATGCCGTTAATTGTACGAATTCTACGCTCTGGGAACGCAGCCCCAAGCACTTCGATCGCCTTGCGATCCGTCTCTTCAGCCGTACCGCCGAACACCGGCAATATGATGCCGCCGTTCACGAAATAGAAGTTCAAGTAGCTCAGCGTCAAGCGCTGCTCTTCAAAGAAGGTAAGCGGTGGTTGTTCGATTTGAATAATCTCAAATGAACGACCTTTCGCATCTCTCGCGCTGCGGAGAATTTCCAAATTCTCCTGCGTAATTGCATAGTTGGCATCCGAAGTATCGTTGCAGACTTGCAGAATGATTTTGCCTGGAGCCGCAAAGCAAGCAATATTGTCCACGTGACCGTCCGTCTCGTCGCCGTCTAGCCCTTTGTTCAGCCAGATGATCTTCTCCACGTTCACGAAATCGCGAACATATCCTTCAATCTCCTCACGGCTAAGTTCCGGGTTGCGGTTCGTGTTAAGAAGACATTCTTCTGTAGTCAAAAGCGTACCTTCTCCATCCACGTGGATGGAACCGCCCTCCATGACGAGCGGAGCGTCAAAACGTTTCACACCATGGTACTCCGCAATTTGCGGGGCTACGTTATCATCGAGATCCCAAGGCGCGTACTTGCCGCCCCATGCATTGAACTTCCAGTTGACTGCTGCAATTTCTTGCTTCTCGTTCAACACGAAAGTTGGACCATTGTCGCGGAACCATGCGTCATTATGCTGGATCTCAAGGAAATCCACATTGGATTCTGTGAACATTGCTTTTACCCCAGCTGCGTCGGAAGGATTCACAATGACGGTAACGGGCTCAAATTCAGCAATCGCCTTCGCCAAATCCGCATAACCTTGAGAAACAACCGCGTGATCCTCCGGGTACACCATTGAATCTTGAACTGGCCAAGAAATAAAAGTCCGCTCGTGTTCTGTCCACTCTGCTGGCATGCTATAGTTTGCATCTTTAGGTTTTGTCATCGTTCGTCATCTCACTTTATCTCAATTTAGTAATCTTCCCATAAGAAAATTCAAATAAACATCGTCTCCCATCATAACTCAAAAGCCGCCAAGGCTCAATGTAAATAGGTTGTCCGCAACTTCTCCATTACCTGCCAGCATATTTTAAGTGCTTTTAATTCATATTAGAAGAGGATTTCATAGACTGCATACCCGAAAGGATGGATCACTTTGGCAACTGTTCTGCATATTACTGCGCACCCACATGATCATCAAACGTCTTACAGTATGGCTGTAGGTAAAGCTTTCATCGATGCCTATCGAGAAGCCAACCCCAATGACGAAGTGATCCCCATTGATTTGTATAATATCCAAGTGCCGCATATTGATGCTGACGTGTTCAGCGGTTGGGGCAAGCTGCGCAGTGGACAAGAATTCTCCTCCTTAACTAGCGAAGAAAGCGCCAAGGTAGGACGCATCAGTGAACTTACCGAGCAGTTCATTGCCGCAGACAAGTATGTATTCGTCACGCCGATGTGGAATTTCTCGTTCCCTCCTGTAATGAAAGCTTATCTGGATGCTCTTTGCGTCGCTGGCAAAACGTTCAAGTACACGGCAGAAGGTCCTGTTGGCTTACTTCCTGGCAAAAAGGCCCTGCATATCCAAGCGCGCGGCGGCGTGTATTCGGAAGGTCCTGCGGCCAACATGGAGTCTGGTCATCGGTATATCAGTATTATTATGGGCTTCTTCGGTATTACCGACATGCAGGGACTATTCGTAGAGGGGCATAACCAATTCCCTGATAAAGCGCAGCAAATTAAAGAGGATGCGATTGCGCGTGCGAAAGATTTGGCGAAGAGCTTCTGATGGGGTGGTCACCCTGTACCCACGGGGAGGACTTCTGAGAGAATAGGTCAAGTGATCGGTCAATAGCATGAATTAGTCCGAAAAAACCGAACTAAATTGACGATTTACCTCTTCTATACTAATTTAGTCAGGATTAGCCCAACTAAATGGCCCCATTCCACACCTGCATACGAAAAAAGGGCAAATAGTTCGGTAAAGTCGGACTATTTACCCTTTTTGATGCGGAACTTACATTTTAAGTGGGCAAAACCGAACTATTGCAAGCATCTGGTGATCTAGTGCTGCAAGTAGTATACATGGCCTCCTACCACTGTTGCTCACGTAGCTCTGAGTAGCTACAGCAAAAGATGCTAAAGATGCCATCCTAACCGGGTGGCATCTTTGCTTTGGTTGCCGACGGTTCTATTGAACTGTCGGCATTTTTTTGAGAGAGGACAAACCTACTAGATATGGATACGTTAAATATAATCCCGCTATGTAGAGAAGCACTGCTATGTAAACTGGGAGCAAATGCACAAAATCCGTGTAGCCAATATGTGCATGCACGTAAAGACCTGCAATGAAGCCTGGCAGCCCACCCCAGAGGAATGTCCACCATAACCAGCCTTCACCTTGATTCACTCCCCAGAGCGCCGAAGCGGTTATCGCCACGGCCAGTGAGAACAGCGCGCCGCCAAACCCCGCGCGATCATGAGCAATCAGCGGGATTATCGCATCACTCCAAGCAGACAACTGCGAAGAAGTAAGGTTTAGGTAGGTCAGATCACTTGGAACGAACACCTCCGTAATACCGACAAAGGATATCGTCAGTCCCCCAATTCCCAGACCAAACCCAAGTATGACGAAGCAGCACTGCCCCCACTGCGCTCTGAGCCACACTCGATCATTGTGGAGTCCTGGCGGCTTACGTGACGGATGATCAATCAAACCACGCAGTGTGAGCAGGAACATAGGGAGTAGAACAATCGCGGCTGCGGCATGGAACGGATCGAAATAACCGTAGCCAAGATAGAGAAAGAAGCTGGAAAAGCCGACGACACAAGAGGATATCACCGCTGTCCGGGCCCAATGCAGCCCATAACGTAAGCCGTGATGAGCGAGCTGATAATAGAAGATGCCAATCGAGATCATCGTCCCCGCCAAAGTAATGCGATCATGCGACATGAAATGAAGCAGATGGCTGTTGAAACGGCTAATTTCAGTGCGTGATCTCCCCAGAAAATCCTCATCATAAGGCAACAGTACTGTCGTTGCTGCGATAAACCAGGCGAGCACACCACCGATGATCATACTTAATCCCAGCAGGCTCATCCAACCCCAGTTCGCCCAGAATGGAGGGGTCGGCCGTGCGGATAAAGCTCCCGTGGAGGATAGCGATGACGGAATAGATACGGTAGGTGCTGTAGTTGCAACGGATGCGACAGATGCGGTAGTTGCGGTAGATACGGAAAAAGGGAAAGCTTCTTCAGAATTTGATTCTGCATCTGGCAAGGGCACTTCGTTATCGGAGATCGCAGGAGTCGAAATACGATCATACAGGATCGCTTCGTTGATCCGTTTCGGCAGCCCTGGCCCCGCGTAGACAAGCCCGCTGTGCAGAATCACGCTAGTCGCGCCTGCGGCTAGCAGCGCGAGCGCATCCTGCGGCTGATGCACGCCGCCGGCCGCCACAATCGCGCAGCGCTCGCCTAGCGACTCGCGCAGCAGCCGAACCCTGCTCAGCTGCGCGCTGAGCAACGCAGCCCCGCCGCCGACGCGCTCGCGGCGAGTGCCCGGCTCCCGCTGCGCGTCGCCGAGGACGACACCGCTGAAGCTCCGCGCGGTGTCCATGACTGCGTGCAGCTCACCCTCCGGGAGCTGCGGCGGCAATACCAACAGCACCGGCTTGCCCGGGGCAGCCGCCTCCGCCAGCTGGCGTACCTCCGTGAGGTACGCCAAAGCCTTGTCCAATGGCCAGCCTTCGGCGAGGCCATCGAGGGTGAACCCCGCCGCGTACGGCGCCAGCTTAGTGAGCAGCTCCCTCTGCTCACTAAGCGCTTCGCGCGGCGAGCTCCCCGGCATCGGTCGCAGCCGCACGAAGTGCGGCAGTCGATGCCCCGTGCCCTTGAGCAGGCGCGCGGCGATCGCGTCCGCGCCGTCGTTCTCGTAGCCATCGGGGTACACGATGGCTTCTTCTTCTGCCATGCGAGTAATCGATGCATGGCTTTGCACGGCTCGGACCGTTACAGGTCCGAGCTCGATGAACCCGAGCCCGAACTGGGCGAGGGCCTTGTGCGCGGTGCCGTGTGGGTCAAGCCCGCCGCTGAGCCCGACAGGGCAGGCAATCGGCACGCCTGCCAGCTCGCTTGCGAGCAGCGGCGACATTTCCATGTGACCCATGGTGCGGATCACAAAGGTACCCCCAGGAATGCGACTTAGCCCGCCTATCGCATAAAGCGTAAGATCTCTTGCCCTACGCCCGCTAAGGCGAAAAAGCAGCGGTTTAAACAACGTATGATACGACCAATCGGGCATAGGCCGCCTCCTCTTTTGGATGATATATCCAGTATAACGTGTATCTGCCTCTGTGCACATAGACACACTTTGTTCCGATTCCCTGTGATTCTAATCACAGGGGTGCCCTTCCTTTATTCGTTATACTAAGGGCATAAAGTCATTCTAATAGAAATGAGATGATCCCTCATGCTAAGCGAACAAACGATCCAAATCATTAAATCCACTGTGCCAGTCCTAGAAGTTCACGGTGTAGCGATAACCAAACGTTTCTACCAAAGACTATTTACAGCTCACCCAGAGCTATTGAATCTATTCAATCACGCTAATCAAAAACAAGGCAGACAACAAACCGCTCTCGCCAACGCCGTCTATGCAGCAGCCTTGCATATTGATCGATTAGAAATGATTTTGCCAGCTGTCAAACAAATTGCCCATAAGCATCGCAGTCTAGGTGTAAAACCAGAGCAATATCCCATCGTTGGAGAGCATTTGTTAGCCGCGATTAAAGAAGTCCTAGGTGATGCCGCGACAGATGAGATTCTCGGAGCTTGGGCTGAAGCCTACGGAGTCATCGCCAGTGCTTTCATTGGTATTGAGTCTGATATGTACACGAATTCGGCACTGCAACCAGGGGGATGGTCCGACTTCAGAGCATTCGTCATCGCTCGCAAAGATAGAGAAAGCGACGTCATCACCTCATTTTACCTAACGCCGCAGGATCAAGGCCCGATTGCAGCTTTTGAAGCTGGGCAGTATGTCAGTATCCGCGTTCAAATCCCAGGCGATGAGCACACGCACATTCGGCAGTATAGCCTTTCCCACACATCGGGTCAGCCGTTCTACCGGATATCAGTTAAACGCGAAGACACGAACCCCGCTGTCCCGGCAGGTAAGGTATCCGTCTATTTGCACAACGGGATCCAAGAAGGCGATGTCGTCTGGCTTTCCGCTCCAGCAGGTGACTTCACCCTTGATTCAACAGATACACGACCTGTTACACTGCTCAGCGGTGGTGTGGGCCTCACCCCCATGGTGAGTATGCTGCATGCACTTGTCACTACGCAGCCAGATCGTAAAGTTACTTTCATCCACGCTACTCAAAATGGCGAGCATCACGCACTCCGTGCAGAAGTCGAGCAACTTGCTAAGGAACACCCTCAGGTCACAGTTGCTTGGTGCTATGCTCAACCTACATCTGACGATCGAGGCGCGCAGGCCTTCCACAAAGAGGGCTATCTCGATTTGCCTTGGATCCAGAGCCTTGTGCCAACTACTGATGGCAGTTTTTACTTCTGCGGACCGTTACCGTTCATGAAAACAGTGAACCAATCGCTGATCGCCTGGGGCGTTCCGGAAGCAAATCGTCATTACGAATTCTTTGGACCTGCTGGCGCTCTTTCCTAAAAACATTCAGAGCTCATCCGCCATGGCATCCCACGCTGCAAGTTAGCGTAAGACATTTTATGTACGCGAGCACCTGATAGTATCCAAAAACGGCTCTGTTCGCATAATGCGACAGGGCCGTTTGGTTTAAGGACCGCGCGGCTAACTCTCATCGCAGGACGGGAGTCTAACTAACTGGAAAATATCCATCTAATTGAGCTCATTTCGAGCAAATATGATGATTAACTGGATTTTGTACAGGTATTTTCGCTACTTTTCGCAAGCTTGAGCTAAACCACTAAAATTAACTACAAATAATCCATCTATTCTAATTTTCGAGCTGAATTCCACTCATTTAACAGCAGAAAATCCATCTAATTTGTTAGAGGGGAGAGGCGGAACGCTCGGGGGATGGTTGGTGGGAGTAGTTGCGGAGTAGCTAAGGAGGAGTTGAGCAGTAGTTGCGGAGTAGTTGAGAGTAGCTAAGGAGTAGTTGAGGAGTAGTTGAGAGTAGCTATGGAGTTGGGGAGCTGTCGGGAAATAGTTAGAAGTAGTTGGAAGTAGCTATGGAGGAGTTGAGCAGGAGTTGAGCAGTAGTTGAGCAGTAGTTGAGTGTAGCTAGGGAGCAGGGGAGGAGCAGTTGAGAGTAGCTAGGGAGCAGGGGAGTTGCGGAGCAGGGGAGTTGCGGAGCAGGGGAGTTGCGGAGCAGGGGAGTTGCGGAGCAGGGGAGTTGCGGAGCTGTTGCGGAGCTGTTGCGCAGCTGTTGAGCAGCTGTTGAAACCCAATTGGGACCAGTTAGAGTGAAGCCTAGAGGAGTGCCTCCCCTTTGTGTAGGGATACACTTCATTTCATTTAGTGAAAAAGGAGCTGTCCGTTATGCTAGGGGTTTAGTTTCTTTTATGTAGAGGGGAAAACGCATCACAAATAGAAACTCTGCGCCCCTAAATTTCAGAAGGTTTTTCACTCACCTACTGCTCACGTTCTCCCTGTTTCACGCAACAACCGGTTCACGGTTTCACGACGAAGCCCGATGAACTGTCCTATTTCCTCTTGCGTAAGCACGTCGGTCAGCTTCAAGGTGCCGATATACTTCTGGAACCATGCCTCCATTTTCAGCAATTTTGCCGCTGGGGCAACGGCTGTCAGCTGGTCAATCCGCTGCTGCATCATGCGCAGCTTCTCCTGCAATTGACGCGCAATGGTGCGATAGTGTTCTGGATTGCTCTCCAAGTCCTCATACCACTGATTGGCTGGCAGTACCTCCACCTTACTCGTCACTAGCGCAATTGCTGTTGCATAGTAGGCACTTGGACTAATCAACGAATGATGCGGAATCGTCTCACCAGGCACAATGATATTGACGAGCGTCGTATTGCCGTCTTCATGCGAACGGACGATTTTCAACAACCCCTCATGCAGCCTGAATAGCGAGCCCGACTCACCTTGGCGGAATAAGATTTCTCCCTTGTGCAGTTTCATCTATGAGTCTCCTTTAATGAGCAAAAAAGCGACAGCACCTTCGGCTGATCGCTTTTTCATTTACACACGAATGCAGACGTGCTATAGCTCTTTCTTCATCGGTTCGACGAGCGGTGTCCGGATCAACTGTCGCACTTGCGTTAATTTGCCTGACAAGCTTACGTACCAATTCAACTGCTCCACTCTGCCAATAAGCCAAATAGAAATCAACAATCCTGTTAGCGATACGAAAACGGCAATCGGCAAGGCCCACATGGAAACCGGATGAGCGAAATAAGGAATGAATGAAACCGCCAAGATTGGCGCCGCATTCCATTTGAAAAACTGAATGAGTGTAATTGTCACTACGGCTGTCAGGAAAAAGGAAACAGCGCCTGTGCTAATGGTATAAAAAAGACTGCCCATCGTAACCGCAATAATGGCTCCGATAATAATGCGACGTATTTCTCTTATGTTGTCTACACGATGCATGAAAAGAAAACTAAATGCACCCAGCGTCGGGTAAAAGACCATCTTCAGTGATGGAAAGTGATAGGATGCCCAATAAGCTCCCATCAGATAACAGCAAATCACAAGCGAACGAAGAAACATCGTTGGTTCCCGTCCTTTTCTATGAGATTCATGAGGCCGCTCACGTTCTAAATCAGACCTCTCCCATTTTACAAAAAAGACAGAGAATCAGTCAACAACTTTACAAGCCATGTTATGTCATTTCTCCCACATTTGTAATGTGATTAGCTCCGATCCACCGACACCGTCGTCGATGCAAAGAACTTCGTCACCGCAAAAGACGCCGCCCCAAGCACAGTCGAACGATCCCCGAGTTCTGAAAATTCCACCTTCAACTGCTTGCGCGGATGCGGTAGCGAACGTTTCTTCAACAGTTCCAACAGCGGCTTCATCAGCCACTTCTCCCCACCAGCTAACCGTCCGCCAAGAATAATAAATTCCGGATTATACCCGTTAATGATGTTTACAACACCGACCCCAAGGTAGTAGCCCAGCCGTTCAAAAAGCTGAATGACCCCTGCGTCGCCACTCTCCGCTTTGGTTAATAAAGACTCCAGGTCAACTTCGTGTCCTAGCTCTCTCCCCGCTTGTTCCAATAAAGCATGCTCCGATGCGTAAAGCTCCCAACAGCCTAAGCTGCCACAGCGGCACTTCGGACCATCGTGCTGAATCGAGATGTGGCCGATCTCGCCGGAGAAACCGGTGGCGCCGCGGTACAGCTCGTTTTTGATAATAATGCCCGCACCGATCCCCATACCGATAGAGACATAAATCAGATTCGCCGTATCTTTGCCCGCGCCGAATTGCTTCTCACCAACTGCCCCAGCGTTCGCTTCATTATCTATCACAACAGGAAGTCCGAATTCCGCTTCTAGTTCGCTCTGCAACGACACATTTTCCCAGCCTAAATTCGGGGCGAACAACAAATTCCCTTCCTCATCCACGATGCCAGGCACCCCGAGGCCAATACCAATAACACCATACACACTCTGTGGCGCTGTTTCAATCAAGGCACGAATCGTCTCTTTGAGTAGGTTCGTAACCTGCTCTACCGATTCATTGTAATGTTGGATTCGCTTCTCGCGAATCACTTTCCCCGTCAAATCGGTAAGTACAGCCAGCATATCGTGCACGCCAAGATCCACGCCAATGGCATATCCCGCCGTTCCGTTGAATAGCAGCATCATCGGCTTGCGCCCGCCGCTCGATTCCCCAGCACCAATCTCCTGAGCAAGAGAGCTCTCGATAAGCTCGTTCACAAGACTGGACACCGTCGCTTTCGTAAGCCCTGTAATCTCAGCAATTTTAGCTCGAGAGATCGGCGAGTCCGTGCGGATATGATGCAAGACGATCGTTTTATTTATCTTTTTCACGAGGTTTAAGTCGCCTGTTTGTTTCATAATTATCCTCCATACCGCTTACAAATACCGCGAGTCATCACTATGGAAATGATTCTAACATAGAAGACTCCTTCACGCACCAACTAAGTTTGTTTAATGAATTTACAAACTTTCGGAATGATGCTATGATGACTTCATAAGCACTTATCATTCATTTATACGGAGGCTGAATTCATGAGCTACTTTGACAATGTACAACAAGTGAAATACGAGGGCCCAACATCCACGAACCCACTTTCCTTTAAATTTTACAACCCTGATCAAGTCATCCTAGGCAAAACAATGCGTGAACATATGCGTTTCGCAGTCGCTTACTGGCACTCGTTCTCCGCGAATGGCTCCGATCCATTCGGTGCAGGTACGAATATTCGTACATGGGACAAATACGACGGTCTGGATCTGGCCAAAGCTCGCGTTGACGCTTGCTTCGAGCTTCTACACATTCTAGATGTCGACTACTTCGCATTCCACGATCGCGATATCGCGCCGGAAGGCAGCACCCTGCAAGAAACCAATGCCTTCCTTGATGAAATCGTTGGCATAATCAAAGATAAAATGGCTTCCACTGGCAAAAAGCTGCTGTGGAACACAGCAAACATGTTCACCAACCCGCGCTTCGTTCACGGGGCTGCGACTACCAATAATGCAGAAGTTTTTGCTTATGCAGCAGCACAAGTGAAGAAAGCTTTGGACCACGCCAAAGAACTTGGCTCTGAAAACTACGTGTTCTGGGGCGGGCGCGAAGGTTATGAAACACTTTTGAACACGGATCTTGGTCTTGAACTCGACAACCTTGCTCGCTTCCTGCACATGGCCGTTGATTATGCCAAAGAAATCGGCTACACAGGACAATTCCTGATTGAGCCTAAACCGAAAGAGCCTTCCAAGCACCAATACGATTTCGATGCAGCGACAACGCTTTCATTCTTGCAAAAATACGACCTGCTTCCATACTTCAAATTAAATCTTGAAGCGAACCATGCAACGCTTGCTGGTCACACGTTCGAGCACGAGCTTCGTGTAGCGCGCATTAACGGCATTCTTGGCTCCATCGATGCGAACCAAGGTGACTTGTTGCTAGGTTGGGATACAGATGAGTTCCCTACTGACCTGTACGCGACAACAATGGGGATGTACGAAATTCTTTTGAACGAAGGCGGAATCGGCAGCGGCGGTGTGAACTTCGACGCGAAAGTTCGCCGTACTTCTTTCGAAGCCATCGACGTTGTGTATGCACACATCGCTGGTATGGACGCATTCGCGCGCGGCTTGCAAGTTGCAGCTAAATTGATCGAAGATAAAGTATTCGATAACATCCTTGATACGCGCTACGGCTCCTTCAAGTCCGGCATCGGCGCTGACATCGTGTCCGGCAAAGCAGACTTCAAGTCGCTTGAAGCTTATGCGCTTGCGAACAACGGTCCGATCGTGAACCAATCCGGCCGTTTGGAATTGATCAAGGCGACTGTGAATCAATATTTGATTAATGCTTAATTTGTTCTACACCCAAAAATCCCGCTTCAGCCTTTGGCTGGGGCGGGATTTTTGAGTAAACCATTACTACTCATCACTACAACATACAAGAACAAGAACAAGAACAAGAACAAGAATAACATGAACAACATGAACAACATGAACAACATGAACAACATGAACAACATGAACAACATGAACAACATGAAGCTACTTTTTACACATATGTGCCTGACCCATCACTTTCTGCTAAAACTTCCACCACAGTAATCCATCCCTCCACCACCCCATCACATTTCCACTCTTGTTCATCGGCAGCTCAACCAGCACTGAAACAAATTAGAGTAACCGGCAAGCTGGAGATGCCGACGACTTAGATAGCCTTATCCACTAAGATCATCGACTAGATCGCACTTAGTATCCAAAAACTAACTAGCTGGATTTCATGTAGTTATTTCTGCTCTAAATGCCAATTTAATCGAAATAAATGGAAAATATGTAGTTAAAGTCGTCCTAATCGCATGAAACCCACAATACTGGCTTTTTTAACTGTAGTTTTTCCATCTAATCTTCTAAACTAGCAATTTAGAGGGATAATAACTGTAGTTTTTCCAGTTAAGTACCGCCGAAACGAGGGGAGATAAGCAAAAGCAACCAAGCAACCAAGCAACCAAGCAACCAAGCAACCAAGCAACCAAGCAACCAAGCAAAAATCCCGCCCAGCTTTTCAGCTAGGCGGGATTTTCTTGGTTATTTCAGTGCATCGCGGATCGCATCTTCGATCTGATCCATCGGATCGCTGCTCGGGGCCTTGTAAAGACCGCTAGCCACAGCGGCCTCGGCGCTCACGGCTTTGTCATCCTCGACCAGCTTCTGCAGCAGCGTGCGCGTGCTGCCCTTGAGCTTGGTCTGGATGGCGCGATACGCCACCGCGACCATCTCGTCGCGGCGAAAGACTGCGCCCTGCGCGATCAGCTGCGCCTCATCCGCGCTGAGCAAGCCGCTTGTCGCCGCAAGTTCGCTAGCCGACTGCGGCTCTGCCTCTGCATAGCCGAGCGCGCGCAGCGTCAGCGCCAAGAACTGCTCGCCGGTGATGCTCGCATCCGGCGCAAAGTACACGTCGGTGACACCGTGCACCAACGCTTTACTAAACGCGAAGCCCACGGACTTCGCGGCCCAGTGCGTCGCCGGCACATCCGTGAACGGCGAACTCAGCCCTTGCGCATTCGCGGCGGTGGTCTCCCAGCCGAACAGACGCAGCAGCATCGTGGCGCCTTGCGCCCGTGTTAGCGTCTGGTCGAGCTCGTAGCCGCGATCCGTGCCTTGAAACAGCTGCAGCTTGTTCAAGCTGTCGGCTTCAGCCGTGTGCTTTACCCCAGCATCCGCAGCCCAGGCTGTTGTAACGAGCAATGTGGATAAAAGCACAGTTCCGGCTGTGGTCATTGCCATTTTTTTAACCATAGATGCCTTGCCTAAGAATCCTCTCATCGCTGCACCGCCTGATTCGCACCTTTATGCCGAAGCGTGGAGAGGTCGATTACATAGGAAGTCTCCGTTAGCCTTTTGAAAAAATGATCCACAGAACCTACCAAATCCCATTTAAAGCTGATCGTAAAATCCATCGGATTAGCATAATCATCCCACTTGCGCGTCAGTCTGATCGTTTTCCAACCATCGGAGTAGTCTTTGACGACGCTTTTATCCGTTAGCTTTTTACCTGTCACGAACTCAGTACTCTGCCCTCTTGCTTGATTGTTCACATTATAAATAGGCCCTCCACCATTGGACAACCCTCGCGCAATATTCACCCCATCCGTAACGCTAATGAACTCTTCTGTAAAAGAATAGCCTGTCGGCATCGTCAACTTAACTACGCCATACAACACTTGCAATGGCTTAGCCGAGTCATTATAAACCGCCTCGTACACTGACTTGGACACCGTAGCTTTCTCTATCGTTGCTTGTGGATACGCGGTAAATTCGGCTGCATATAACACTTGAATATCCTGCATCTCATACGTGATACTACCAGGCTTCGTGACAGCTTGTTCAGCCCCTAACGCAGGAACTGTAAAGCCAAGACAACCTATTAGCACGAATACAGAGATTACTTTACTTATTTTCCTAATCATACCAAATCCCTCCCATTCCTAGATTACTAGATGATTGGGGGGTTGGCAATATATTCTATATGGGCTACCAAAACGAACAACACTACATTCAACCGTATTTATTGTGCAAACCTACCCTATTTTACATCGGACACGAAGTCACCTCTACGCTCATTTCAAACTACTCTTCCACCTTAAACTCACTTGCATGCACATGCTGCACAGGAGTTAAGGCATCCTCATCGTTATTGTCACGGACTGTTTTTTGAAGTACGAACGAGGACATCGTCAAGAACAAAGCCGTAACAGCGTAATACCCTTTAACAGAAAGCAATTGTTCCAGATTAATGATCCCAATGAACATCCCGAGCAAGGCCAGGGCAAATGAGCTCCACGCTAAGAAGGTAAAAGCCGATGTATTCCGTTTGCGGGATTCATACCCATCCTCCAGATTATCACGAATGACTTTCTGCAGTACGAATGCCGACATGGTAAGAAACAGGGCACACACCGCAAAATATCCCTTCACGCTGAGTGATTCTTCAAGTGTATATATCCCAATAAACATTGCTACGAAAGCCCCAATAAAGGATGCCCACGCCATAAAAGTAAACGCCGTTGTGTTTCGTTTCCGTTGATTCATCATTTTAAAATCCCCCTATCGTTGCCAAGCAACGTTATGAATGTCTTGCTCTTGATACTGAGTATATGGCACTCGTCGCTTTCTAAATAGTACTATTTTCCAATAGTACCTAGTCCTAAGACTAAGCCTATAACCGGTTCGCCCGCTGTAAGTGTGAAAAACATCGTTACAACACGACGTCCGCCTGCCACATCCTTCAGCTTACATCGCTTGGAACAATTTGACACCCTTAATTTAGTACTGTATAGTACTATTCATGACAAAAATAAAAAGAATAACCAACCGCGATGTTGTACTTCGGACCGCTAAGCATCTCTTTCTGACACAGGGTTATTTGGCGACGAGCATGGATGAAATTGTGGTCACCAGCAAGGTGTCCAAGACGAATATTTATTATTATTTCAAAAGCAAGGAAGAACTCTTAGCTGCGATTCTCGATGGACTTATTGAGGCCTATACACAGCAGATGCAAGAGATCGCAGCTCGGTCTGATTTAGGTGTACAGAACCGTTTTGAACTGTTCCTTCAAGGCATGGCAGGTCAGGCTAATAGTTTCTTAGCAGGCTGCCCCTTCCTCACGCTATATACACAGATGCCGCAGGAGGCGGGCGAACTTAGGGGGAAAGTAGGTTTGTTTTTCCAGGAGCAAATGCATCTCGTGGAAAATCTGCTCCTCGAAGGTGTGCAGAGCGGAGAGTTCTCTCCAACTCTTCCTACAAAAGCTATCGCTGGGCTTATCGTTTCAACACTCGAAGGCGCCCTCTTCCTGCAGCATGCGAATCAAGATCCCGCTTTGCTGGGTCAAACACTGACTACTTTAGCTCAATTGCTAAAGTAATTTTTTTACTCTTGATTAGTACTAATCAGTACTACAAATTCATAAGATGGGGGTTATTCATTTGGCACATATTTTTATAACTGGCGGCACAGGATTTATCGGAACTCATACGTTAGCGCAGCTTTCTCAAGAGGATCACATGGTGTCTGTGCTCGTGCGGTCAAGTTCGAGATGGGAGCAATTTTGCAAGGGGCAAGGTTGGTTAGGCAGCACTGATAGTAATAAAAGTCGCATCCACCCTGTCATAGGTGACTTAGGTATGCCAGGTCTTGGCTTAAGTGACGCTGACAGAGAAAGGGTTCTGACCGCAGATGTAATTATCCATGCTGGCGGACCCATGGATATTCGGATTAGCGAGGCGGAGGCGAAGAAAGTTTTCCTGCAGGCCGCAGAGGAAATGCTTCAATTGGCTGCAAATATTCAGCTGCGCGGGGGGTTACAGCATTTTATCCATGTGGTCGGGTTCAAAAGTCCTTGGACGGACGAAAACATCCACAATCCCGCTCCCGTCATCGCACATTTGGAACAAGGTCCTCCTTATGAGTTGATGAAGTGTCTGGCGGATTTACGCATTCGGGAAGGTGCTCAGACGCTGGAATTTCCTCTATCGATTGTTCATCCCAGTGTGGTCATTGGCAGCTCGCTGCATGGAGAAACGCCTCAAACTGGCGGCCTCGGCATTCTTGTTCGAGCTACAGCTCGCGGCCTGATGTCTGTCGTGCCTGGCGGTTCTACACATTGGTTGCCGCTGGTCCATGTCGATCATGTCGCCTCTTTCATCAACTTATTAACCAAAGAAGCTGCGCCGTCAACGCAAACCTACTATTTGTTGGATGATCCCGAGGGGAGTCCTTCCATGCACGAGTTAGTCACCCAAATCGCCAGAGAACTGCGTGTTCGTAAACCTCATGGTTCTATCTCGCCGAGGTGGCTCAGTAAGCTTTTAGGTACATCGCTAGGACAAAAGTTAGGTATCCCCAAGGAGTCTCTTGAATTCATTGTGAAGAAGAGTACTCCTTATTCACTAGATCCGAAAGATAGCTTGCTGCACCAACATATGCTTCCGAATAAGGTTCAGGAAGATATGCTTCCTGCAACGATGGCAGATCTAGATTTTCAACTCGTGCATGGCTATATGCCTACTGTGGGGTTTGTGCGAGGGAAGCGAGGGCCTTTGGCTAGTCTGGAGCGAAGCCGAACTGGGCGGCGTATCTCAGAAGACGAGGTGATGGGGAGCGACGCTGGACTACAATTGGAACGAAATCCTTCTGAGCAGCCTATGAACCCCCTCCTCTTTGTGCACGGCACACTCAGCGGAGCAGATTGCCTGCTTCCTCTCGCGGCGCAGTTTCCCGAGCATGACGTCTGCCTGGTCGATCTGCCAGGCTTCGGACGCTCCCCCTATCATCACGCCGACAACGTGATGGAGGGCCACGTCGCAGCGCTCGTCGCAGCGATCCGCGCCTTCGACAGCCCGGTCACGCTCGTGGGCCACTCGCTGGGCGGCCTCCTGGCCGCCCACGCCTACGCCCGCGTGCCGGAGCGGATCCACAGGCTGCATCTGCTGCAGCCTGCCCTGCACCCCGCCGCGCGCATGTACCGCAGCGCGCGCCTCAACCAGCTCGCGCTGCGCCGGCTGCGTGAGCAAGACCTGCGGAAGCAGCTGCTGGCGCAGCGCTGCTTCGTGGACATAAGTGACATACCGACTTCGTATGTCACTTATGTCCTGCAAGAGCTGCAGTCGCCGCGTGTGCGGAAGACGACTGCCGAGACCCTCTCTGCGCTGGCTCGCGCAGAGGTGTTACCTCCGCAGCAGCAGGCAGAGCTGCTGCAGGGGGCTGCGATCCTGTGGGGAACCCAGGATCGTGCCTTCCCTTGGGCGGCGGAGCTTCGCGCCGCCCGCGTGGTCGAGATCGAGGCAGCGCACCACTTCCCGATCTCGCATCCAGAGCTTACAGCCCAGCTGCTTCGGCAGCAAGGGCTGTAACCAAGCTCCCCCTCATCCACTGCATTCATCAGCCATGCAGTATGCCCTCTCCCTGTCAAAAGTGCAAAAAAGCACTTTTCAAACGTGTTCCTCCCTCATTATTGGAAATTGTTGCAAATAAGCATCAATTTAGAGTGATTTCAGGAAATTAACCTGTTTTCATTCGAAAAGGTTGCCTTTTTGCACTTATTCACTACTTTCGAGCACAAATGTGCAGAAAAGGTTGTATTTTTGCATTTTTGAGAAACGGAAGACGCAGAGGAAGAACGCGAGAAGAGGAACCGCATCCAATAAAGTGAGCAGTCCCGCCAACGCCAGCGATTTCCCCTCTGCCGATCCGCCACCTCGCTGCCTAACAGACCGCACTCCCCCTACGCGCGTCCGCAGGCGAGCCCTTTTTCTTTTTCTCCAAAGTTTCTCCCAAGACATTCACCTAACGCCTATCAGCGGAATAACATATGAGAAAACCTTTGACGGGGTCATTCCTGGGATGAGCGACCACGGTTAAGAGGTTAGTTTTATCGAAAAACAGGCTCGGATACAGTCATTTCCGACTCCCCATTTCCTGAGCCTCCCACTTTGGGTGTCTCATTTGTGCTATAGCGAATCTCAGCCACTGAGACTACCATGTAGGGCGGCTCGGTCATTTTTTAAGGAGGCATAACCTATGCAAATTCACGTTGTCCAGAAGGGGCAAACGTTATATCGTATTTCGCAAACCTACGGCGTATCGGTCGAAGAGGTCGCAGAGGCGAATGAGTTAACTCCCTCTCAATCGTTAGTCATCGGACAGGCATTAGTCATTCCGATTATAGGTTCCTACTATTGGGTGCAGCCTGGCGAGGGCCTGTATCGAATCGCACAAAAGCTCGGCATTGACCTAGACGTCCTTGCGTCTACCAATGGGCTTACGCTATATCAACCATTGCCGAGCGGTTTCCGCTTATATATCCCCCCTACCCCGCGCAAACAGGCCGAAGTCAATGCGTATATTGAACCTAGAGGGACAGATGTGTCACCTGTTCTCGTTCAAGCTGCACGCGAAGCCGCACCTCATTTGACCTACTTAGCTCCCTTCAGTTTCCGAATTAACCGTGATGGCACATTGGTACAGCCGCCACTTGACCATTTGCAAGACATCGCCAAACAGCATGGGGTCACCCTCATGATGGTGGTTACCAATCTCGAGAATGATCAATTCAGCGCAGAGCTTGGGCATGTCATTCTAACTGACGAAGCGGTTCAGAATCGTTTGCTCGATACGATCGAAACGACAGCGGATAAGCTTGGCTTCAAAGATATTCATTTTGACATTGAACATCTGCTGCCCGCGGATAGGGAGGCTTACAACAAATTCCTGCGCAAAGCGGTAGATCGCTTCCATCAGAAAGGCTATCTCGTATCCACAGCGCTCGCGCCCAAAACAAGTGCAACACAAGCTGGAGCTTGGTACGAAGCTCATGATTATAAAGCCCATGGCCAGATTGTCGATTTTGTCATCATTATGACCTATGAGTGGGGTTACAGCGGCGGTCCACCTATGGCCGTATCCCCGATTGGACCGGTTCGCAAAGTGTTGGAGTACGCACGCAGTGAAATGCCCTCTTCCAAAATCATGATGGGTCAGAATTTGTACGGTTACGACTGGACCCTGCCCTTTGTTCAAGGCGGTGCCTACGCCAAAGCGATTTCGCCGCAAGCAGCTATTGATCTGGCCCGCAAATATAATGCACAAATTTTATATGACTACACCGCGCAAGCACCGCATTTTAACTATTGGGATGATGCTGGTAAAGAGCATACCGTCTGGTTCGAGGACGCTCGCTCGATTCAAGCTAAATTTCAATTAATTGAAGAACTCGGACTTCGTGGTATCAGTTACTGGAAGCTTGGGCTCAAATTCCCGCAGAACTGGCTGCTGCTCCAAGATAATTTCAAAATTGTGAAACGCGGTTAACGCATTGAGCCCCCTCTCCGCAAGCGGGTGTAGATGGTGGGGTTTTCTATTTCGACATAATCAACAAAATCTCAACAAATTAAATCACCATTTCCCTTCATTTTTGGCGAGGAAATGCCGATGAAAATAGATATCTATTTTCAACAAGCAGATTCTAGCAACAGCTTTAATGGAGGGAAATGAAGCATGAAATGGTTTTCTCAAAGTAAATGGTTGCCCCTAGTCGTCATTTTCATTCTTGCAACTCAGGCTATTTTCACCGGCAGTGCCTTCGCCGCGAATGACATTTCCAAATTAGTTCTGAACAAAAATGAACTGAACTTGCAGGTTGGCGATACAGCTAATCTGACAGCAACGGCCGTTTTCACAAGTGGCTCCACGGAGAATGCAACGGTCAAAACCGATTGGAACTCCGGCACGACCGAAGTAGCAACTGTCTACGCGGGTGTCGTGACAGCCAAGAAAGAAGGTAAAGCCGTCATTACGGCCACTTATCTTGGAGAGACAGTCATCGTTAACGTAACGGTTACTAAAAAAGTAAAATCATTAACCACCGATAAGCAAGCTCTTGATCTTCGTCTCAATGGAACGAGCCAAGTGCTGATCACAGCTTACTATGACGACGGTACTTCTGCCGATGTAACAAGTAAAGCAGACTACACAGTCGGTTCCAGCTCTGTCGCTACGGTGACGAATGGTCTAGTTAAAGGACAAAACCCGGGAAGCACGACCATCACGGTATCTCATATGAATCAATCGATCGTTCTGGATGTCGATGTCGAAGTTGTACGTCGTCTTGACCCAGAGAAATCCAATGTTTCCTTACTTCTGAAGGGCACTAGCTTGCTTGAATTAATTGCAACATACCCTGACGGCACGAAAGATAACGTAGCTGCTAAAGCGGTATGGACGTCCGACAAGCCAGAGGTTGCAGATGCCCTGAAGGGTACAATTACAGGGTATAGCGTAGGGAAAGCTACGTTAACCGCAACCTACGGTACCAAATCAACAACAATTACGGTTGATGTAGATAGTACACTGAAACTTGAGTTAGACAAACAAAGTATTTTGTTAAAGAAGAATGGGACAGGCACGTTAAAGCTTAATGCTACCTATCCTACAAGCACTACGCCTACGGATATTTCGGATCGTGCAGAATGGACGTCCAGCGATGAAAGTATCGTGTCTGTAACCAAAGGCAAGCTTATCGGTAACGCAATTGGCGAAGCAACGATCTCTGCGAAGTACGGGGATAAAACAGTCACAGCCAAAGTTGACGTTGAGGTTCCTCGTCGTTTGGTCGTGAGCAGCGAGCTTGTGATCTTAAAAGCAGATGAAACGCAGCAACTGGAGTTATTTGCTACCTATGCTGACGGCTCCACTGACAATCTTGTCAAAGCTAGAGCCGAATGGAGCGTAGACGATGAAGAGATCGCTACGGTAACGAATGGACTTATTACATCGTATAAAGCTGGCGTTGCGAATGTAACTGCTACCTATGGTGGCAAGAAGACGACAACCCGCGTCGAAGTTGATGTTCCTAAAACCATCACACTAGACAAGAAAACAGTGAATATGCAAGTCGGAGATTCTACAACGGTCACCATGACTGCAAATTTCAAAGGCCGTACGGATGACGATCTGAATGACAAAACCACATGGACTACTAGCAACAAAGAAGTTGTTGAGGTTCGTGATGGTATCATTACAGGTATTGCTACAGGGGCTGCTACGGTGACTGCCGAATACGGTACACGTAAAGCGACTGTACAAGTTTCCGTAGGCGAGTTGAAGACTCTTACGATCAGCCAAGAGAAATTAACGTTGAAAAAGGGCGAAACAGCAGCTCTTACTGCTGAAGCAATCTATACCGATGATACCAAGAAGACGGTAACTGCTGATGTCATTTGGACAAGCAGCAATGTTAAGGCCGCTACGGTTGACAAAGGTATCGTAAAAGCCATCGCTTCTGGCGAAACGACGATTACTGCTCAATTGGACAACAAAACAGTTACGATTCCAGTAAAAGTGGATATGGCTAGTGAATTGAAAGCCAATGTGACTAGTTTAGTTTTTGATCTAAATGAAACGAGATTAATCAAAATTACCGCAACAGATGACGACGGCGAAGATGTTCTTGTTACGACCGATGTAGAATGGAAATCCAGCAATACAAGTATTGCTACTGTCTCGAAAGGTCTAGTCACACCTGTTGCCCGCGGTAAAGCAACCATTACAGCAACTTATGGCGGTAAATCTGTCTCTGTTCCTGTCGAAATCGGTGTGATAGATAGCTTAACAGCGAATAAATCCTTCTTTGTAACGAAAAGCGGTTCTGAAACACAACTGAAATTAACCGCAACGCTGTCCGATGGCACAACGAAAGACGTGACGGAAAGCGCAACTTGGAAAGTTGCTTCATACAAACTCGGAACGATTGAAAAAGGGCTTTTCACAGCAACAGCTTCAGGAAAAACAACCATCACTGGCTTCTTCGGTGGCAAAACGGTCTCCATTCCTGTCGAAATCGACACCTTGAAATATTTGAAAACGAATGTCGTTAAGCTTACGTTGAAGGAAGGCGAAACAGCTAAAGTAGAAGCGATCGCAACCTACACGGACGGAGCAGAGGATGATGTAACTAAGCCTGCCTTATGGACAACATCCAACATCATGACCGCAGACGTCAAGGATGGCACGATCAAAGCAACTGGCAAAGGAACTGCCCGTATTACTATCACGTTTGGCAATATGAAAACAACTGTTCAAGTAACCGTTACGAAGTAATTCATGTGAACAGAACCGTTGCTCCTAGTTATCTAGGGGCAACGGTTTTTCTGTTTATATAGCCTTAAACATCCCCCTACTCCTTCATGCATAACTTCTCGTTCACAGGGGAATATATGCTTACTTACTCTGAATGACCCCTATCTACTAAATACCTGGAGGCATGGAATAATGGTTACCCGCTCTTTCAAGTTAGCTTCAATTTCTTTCCTTACTTTCTCCCTTCTGCTTGGAGCACATCAATATCGGCTGCATGCCCATGATCACAGTACGCAAGTGTCACAGACCGAAAACCTGCATAGCTTGAAGAATGGTTCGGCTACCATGTTCCAAACCAACCCTTATGGCATGCCAGGGGCAGATACACGTTTACTCCCAGCAACGAACTTGAATGGCTACGCTGCCGCTTATGGACTGACACCACCAACAGCTCTGAATGTTGCCACCCTACAAGCTCAGTCCGTTGCTGCTACGCCAAAAGATAAAACGAAACCGTGGTATAGCTACATCGGTTTACTAGGGTTACTTGGGTTGCTTGGACTAGGGTCACGCTCCAATTCTACGCATTCAGAATAGCTGCAAGTACAACATGCAAAAAGCCTTGTTCCTGTTGGGAACGGGCTTTTTGGCATGTCATTTCGACATTTGTTTATTGAATAGACTTTTGTTTAATGGTGAGTTAGAATGAGGAGAGAACGTTGAAGGAGGGTTGCTTCGCATGGATCGTGAAGGGCAAATCCTAGCACTTATCCGTCAAAATCCATTCATTTCCCAGCATGAAATCGCAGGCATCATCGGCATCTCGCGATCCGCTGTAGCTGGTTATATTGCCTCTTTGACTAAAAAGGGAACGATTCGCGGCAGAGCCTATGTCACCTCGGATGAACATACGATTGTCTGCATAGGTGGAGCCAATCTCGATAGTAAAGCCACTAGCAAGCATGTGATCCGCCTTGCTTCATCGAATCCTGTTACCGTAACGGAGTCTTGCGGCGGCGTAGCTCGCAACATCGCCGAAGCTTTAGCGGGCTTAGCTTGTCGAACAGCACTCTTAACTGTGGTCGGAGACGACAAAGCAGGCCAGTGGGTGCTGGAAGAGACCCGGCGCCGAGGTGTCGACGTCAGCCAAGCCATTGTGCTTAGCGGCGAGAATACAGGATCCTACACGGCACTCCTCGACACGTCGGGCGAGATGTTTCTAGCTTTTGCCAATATGGACATCTATGATAAGTTTCTACCCGCGATGCTTCGGGATAAATGGTCCCATATGGCTGCTGCCCAGCTCGTGATCGCAGATACCAATCTTCCCAGCGAAACCTTGGAAGAGTTGGTCCGGCGTTGTCAGGAGGAGAATATCCCGCTCTTCATGGATCCTGTTTCTTCGGAGAAATCGAAGAAGCTTCCGACGGACCTTACGGGTGTCACGGCCATTTTCCCGAATTTAGAAGAAGCGATTCAACTCGCACATACACCCTTAACCATGAATCAAGATGTCATTGATATGTTTTACGTAGAGCCTGATCATAGCCAAATTGCGGAATCCATTCGAAACCGCGGCGTGAAGCATGTTTTCATTACCTTGGGGAGCCGAGGCGTCTACTATTCGGGAGAAGAAGGCCAGCACTTCTTTCCATCGATACCGACCGAAGTTGTCGAGGTTACTGGCGCAGGCGATGCCTTCTTAGCTGGTATTGCCTATGGTGTTACCCATCACCACACGTATATGAAGTCTTGTGAATTTGGTCTTGCTGCTGCGCACATTACGCTTCAAACCAGTCAATCCACGTCCAGTGAGCTGAACGAGGAACGCTTGCAACTTACGATTAACACCATGACTAAAGGAGACTAAACCCATGTTATCTCACTCATACTTAACGTTTACTGATGAAGTCAAGGAAGCTCTCGCGAACAATAAACCCGTTGTGGCGCTCGAAACGACGATTATTTCTCATGGCATGCCCTACCCGCAAAACATTGAAATGGCGAAAAAAGTGGAGCAAATTATCCGCGATAATGGTGCAGTTCCAGCAACCATCGGCATCATGGATGGTAAAATCAAGATTGGCCTAAACGAGCAGGAGCTTGAAGCTTTTGCTACGAATGGCCACGTAGAAAAAGTAAGCCGCCGCGACTTTCCGTACATTCTATCGTCGGGCAAGATCGGCGCGACGACGGTATCCGCGACGATGATCGGCGCTGCCCTTGCTGGCATCGAAGTATTCGCTACCGGCGGCATTGGCGGTGTCCACCGTGAAGGCGAAAGCTCCATGGACATCTCCGCTGATTTGACGGAGCTGGCAGCCACCAACGTCGCCGTCGTCTGCGCCGGCGTGAAATCGATCCTCGACATTGGACGTACGCTCGAGTACTTGGAAACCCACGGCGTGCCCGTGGTAGGTTACCAAGCGAGCGAATTCCCGTCCTTCTACGCCCGCGAGAGCGGCTATGGCGTAGACTTCCGCCTCGATGAGGCGGCTGACGTGGCCGCTATGCTCCGCACGAAGTGGGAGCTCGGCCTTAGCGGCGGCGCCGTCATCGCCAACCCGGTCCCAGCGGAGTCCGCCATGGACCATGTCGAAATCGAGGCCGTCATCCAGCAGGCGCTGAATGAGGCCAAAGAGCAGAACGTGACCGGGAAGAAGGTCACGCCTTTCTTGCTAGCGCGGATCAAGCAGCTGACGGAAGGCCGCAGCCTGGAGACGAACATCGCGCTCGTGTATCACAACGCGCAGACCGCCGCAAGGATTGCGGTTGCGCTGAAGAACTAGAATAGACTCGCTCCCCGTGTGGGGGGCGAGTTTTTTTAAATTTCTGGGATCTAACGGAACGTAGCTCCGCTATATTTAATCGTTCCGCAACTTCTGGGAGACATCTGTTTTTCAACAAATAGCGTCCTCTCGTTCCGTATATCTGTGAACTTCTCTATAAGACGGCACAGGAATTGGCTGGGAAGGCTCTGTTATTCACAGTCACACTTCCTTTCAACAAGCGTGTTGCCTCGGAGCAGTTACTCCGTTACCCATTGCGTTTTTAAGGCAAAAGGTACACGCGCTGCTTTCGTTGGAATAACTTCCGGGTAACCAATGTAGATAAATCCGACCATCTCTTCTTTACCTGAGAGACCGAAGTTCTCTTGCATTTTCGGATGATACGTAGGATCACCAGTTCGCCAGATCGAGCCTAAGCCTAGGGCATGGGCAGCTAGCATCATATTCTGTACAGCGCAGTGAACAGCCGCATATTCCTCTATTACAGGTACGACAGGCTTCTCAGCCGGAGAGACAGCAACTGCTATAACGAGCGGAGCTCGGAAGGCTTTCTTCTCGCTGCTGCTGCGTAACTGCTGCTCCTCTTCCTCCGACAGAGCCGCATCTGCTCCTGACTTTTCTTCCGCAATGGCGACTTCGGCATAGCCCCGTCCTAACAGCTTTCTGCCTTCACCCGTCATCACCCAGAACCGCCAAGGTTCCGTATTCGCGTGATTGGGTGCCCAGACTGCAGCTTCCAAAATCTCTTCAATCAACGCGTGCTCGATGGGATCCTGCTTAAGTTTCCCAATGCTGCGTCGCTGGCGAATCGCTTCTTTTACATCCATGCGCTCACTTCCTATCCATTACATATAAATCTTAATTTACAGGTTCCCATGTTTATTTTCAATTTTTTAATGCCTCCATTTGAAATATCCAGCCAAAGCTAGACAGTTTAAGTCTAAAAACTTCCCCAGGAAAGATCGATTTCATTTTTTACTCCCATCCTATCCTTGTTGCATCTCAATAAAAATAAATTATATACTTTACTTAGTAAACTTTATTTGGTAAACTTTACTTAGTAAAATATATGTCAGTTTTGGAGGCTCATTATGGACAATCACAAAACAAACAGTACCGCAACGGATTTAGCAAGAACGTTTGGGCAAATTCGCAGAATGGGTGTAAGGACAGGATCGGTTCAAGGATTAAGACCAAGTGAGGCTATGTTCCTAGCAACTGTCGTTTATCTTAATTCCGGAGGTGCGAAGTCAGTCAAAGTGTCTGATTTAAGCAGCGCGCTAAATATCACTCAAGCCGGAGCTACGCATATTCTAAAGACTTTGGAAGAAAAAGGGTATATCGTTCGTTATCCTGACCAAAAAGATAAACGAATGGTTCTAGTAAAAGCTACAGAATCCGGTGAAGAGCTAGTGGATAGTACTGAAAACAACTTCTTCCAACTTTTCACAGGACTCGTCGAGCATTTAGGAGAAAAAGACAGTCTGGAATTAAACAGATTGCTGAATATAACCCTTCACTATATAAGTGATCATTGGGGTCGCTAATTGTTCCATAATCCAAAATTTAGGGAGGTATATGCTACATGAAGCTATTTTTAACAGGAATTACAGGATATATCGGTTCTGAAATCGCAAAAATTTTTCGATCGGAAGGATATGAAGTGTTGGGACTGGTGAGATCCGAGGAGCAGGCGAATTTCATTCGGGGTAGAGGCTATCAAGCTATCATTGGGGATCTAAAAGACAAACAAGCCTTGCTAGCAGGAGTTTCCCAAGCCGATGGAGTCATCCATACCGCAATTTCCCTCACTCCACAGTGTGAAGAGCTTGATGTTGGTTCTGTAGCAACCATGCTGGACGGCCTTGAAGGCAGCGGCAAGCCCTTTATTTATACGAGTGGAACACTTATCTATAATGATACCCGTGAACAAATCGTCAATGAAGAATCATCGTTAGACCCTATGGTCTTCTTAAAATGGAAGGTCCGGCAGGAAGAAGCAGTGGTACAAGCAGCAGAACGGACTATTCGCACGATTATTATCCGTCCTAGCTTGGTTTACGGACATGGGGGCGGTTTAGTTAAAGGTTCCATTCAATTAACTGAGCATTTACAAGCGGCTAAATACATTGATAAGGGGGACAATGCATGGTCTACGATTCATGTTGAGGATTTAGCCCGTTTATTTTATTTGGCTTTTCAACTGGCAGCGCCTGGCTCCTTATTTAACGCAACTTCTCGAGAAATGGTAACGATGAAGCAATTGACAGGTGCCATAAGCCGGCTGACCGGTTTGCAGGAAAAGGTCGAATCTTGGACTTTGGAGGAAGCCGCTCATTTCCTTGGACCCGCGGCTTGGGCAGGCAGCATCAACCAACGGTTGTCTGGGTTGAAAGCCGAGCAGCAGTTAAATTGGCAAGCTAGCAGCCGTTCCATCCTGCAGGATATTGAATTCGGGTCTTACAGATCCCAGAAACATTAGCCGACAGGTGATCCTACCCGACTGAAACGAAGTAATGGCTCCAGTTTGTCTCCACGGTTATCGAGCACTCCGGATTTTCCCAATCTGCGTAATCGATCGTCCGTATAAACCATCCCGCCTTGTCAGGAGAATCCACCTCAGAAGCTTTGAGAGCTTCTCGCGACAGAGAGGATAAATAAGGATTTGCGAACGGATCATCCAACAGAACAGGCAGCGTTGATCTGTCGATAGGAACAATTACAGCAAGGCTACGCTTTCGGAATGCGTCAAGATTACCGAGCGGCATAAATAATAAGCATTCTCGCAGAGCCGGGGACATAATCCATGTCCCCTTCAGCTTATAACGGCCAGCAATCAGCAGCAGAATGTTGTCGGGTGGCCATCTAATAAAATGATCGCGAAGCCAACCGTTAACAGTCTCCGCTCGCAGCGGAGATTTCCTTCTCATTCGCCATGATTACCATTCCCCTGCATTGAAGTCTATTACCACACAGGTCGAAATTTAAATGAATGGGAATTCGTAGAAGCGTACACCAATTTTCGTAACTCTCCTCGCAGTGTTTCTATTTGATCTTTCCCAAGGACTTCCTGCCAACGATTCTCAATCGATGTGAAAATAGTTTCTGTCGCACGAATACAATCCCAACCCCGCTCTGTTAAGACGATAAGTTTACCTCTCTGGTCGGTAGGATGTGGTTGTCGCAGGACATATCCGTGCTCTTCTAGATAGTCTACCGTAAGGCTCGCAGCTTGCTTCGTTATTCCCAGATGCTCGGCTACTTCCTTTCCGGTAGCACCGCTATGGGAAAGCATTTGGAAGACATACCCATGGGAAGGTCGGACATCGTCAAACCCTAACAGAGCCAACTCCTTATGCAACTCGTCAACGGCCAAACGGAATGCGGTTGCAAACAGAATGGTTAGTTCATAACCCCAAGCTCCTTCTTCAGACACAATGGCTTCCCTCCGTATAAGCTAACCTATCCCTTGTTTCCTACCTATTTTAACACAATATTTGAAAATAACTAAGACCGTCCTTGTAGGACGGCCTTATGGTTCATGCTTATGATTTGTTTATTTGGCAAGCCGGATGCTCGTGAAGTTCGGCTCCTATTTGACGCAGCAAGGATGCTGTATCGAGTAACGCCCAGTGTTCGGCAATTTTCCCGTTTGCAAGCCGAAACTCACGGTACAGCAAAACTTCGATTGGATTGTTAGTCGCTTCAGTACCTCTGAAATTCCCTCGATGAGTCCCTTTCATTCTTAGACGTACAATAACACGATCTCCCTGAGCAAGTATACTTTCCTCTGACGAGCATTGATCCGGAAATGCCGAATGTAGAAGGCGAGCCGTATGCTCAAGTCCCTTCCTATTGTTGGGCACATAAGCGTGATCTACATAATCTGCGCTAAGAAATTGATCCGCATTTGTAGGTTCGGCTCCGTTCCAAAATTGGTTAATAAACGATCTCACTACTAGAATGTTGTTATCTGTAGTCATACCAAACCTCCTCAATTTAGTCAATCCACTTGACCTTATTGTTATTCTAAAGCTATTTTTGCATATAGTCAACTAAATTGACTATTATTTCTAGCGCACATCAATGACATCTTACAAAAGCACAAAAAGCATCAATCGAGCGATACACGATGATGCTAGCTGGTAAGCCGAGTTGACTCATTTTATTTGTTTTTATCATTCTCATTACGTCTGCTTTTTACGATTAACTCGTCATATTCAATTTCTTATCGGTTGGAAGAAAGGCTGCAAACAATCCTAGCAACGGCAAGTAGGCGCAAAGCCGGATCACGAAGCCGATGCTTGTCGCATCCGCCAACGTCCCCAGCACCGCGGAACCAATACCGCCTAAGCCGAATGCCAGTCCGAAGAATAGTCCTGACACGGTGCCAACTTTGCCTGGGAGCAACTCCTGCGCGTAAACCACGATCACGGAGAAGCCCGACAACAGAATGAATCCGATGCATGCACATAGAACCGCTGACCAGAACAGGTTCACAAAGGGAAGCAGCATGGAGAATGGCGCTGTTCCCAAGATGGAGAACCAGATCATATTTCGTCGGCCAAAGCGGTCAGCCAAAGGCCCGCCCATGAATGTACCCACGGCGCCAGCTGCCAGCAGGGTAAAAATAATAAGCTGTGCTCTCCCCGTCGTGACACCGAAATGGTCCATTAAATAGAAGGCGTAGAACCCCGTCATACTAGCTACGTAAACAAACTTGGAAAAGAGCAGCATGATTAGAATGCCTAGCGCGTAGGCGACTGTTTTCTTAGGTAAAGGCTTCTTCACGGAAGCCGATTTACGAACAGTGGCACGGACAACTAGCGCGCCTTGGTACCATTTTGCCACAAAAATCTGAACTATGATCCCCGCTGCCGCCGCAAACGTAAACCAAATGATCCCGAATTGTCCTAATGGTACGAAAATGAGTGCGGTGAAGATAGGAGCCAACGCCTGACCAATGTTCCCCCCTGTTTGGAAAATCGACTGCGCCAGCCCTCTGCGAGGACCTGCCGCTAAGTAGGCGACCCGCGAAGACTCTGGATGAAGCACCGAAGAGCCTAGTCCAACCAGAATAACGGCCATAATCACATGCGAGAACGTACCTGCATAGGCCAGGACGACAATACCAAACAGTGAGAAAACCACACCGATTGGCAGTAAGTAAGGCTTCGGCCTCGCATCCGTGTACAACCCGATCAAAGGCTGGAACAAGGAAGCTGTCACATTGAGTGTGAAAGCGATCCAGCCAATCTGTGTAAAACTTAACTGCAGGGAGTCATGCAGAATGGGGAAAATGGCGGGAATGACCGACTGTATCGCATCATTTAATAAATGCACCAAACTGATCGAAAATAAAATGGCATAAACCGTACGTGCTTGTGCCTGTGCTGAATTGGCGGTAGCAGCCGTAGCTGAACCTGTTGCTGTCTGCATGAAAAATCACTCCTTATCATCATATCATCTGATGTTTAAAATCAAGGGGAAGGAAAGCAAGGATGCCCCATCTTCCACATCGTATTGTTGCTATCTTGCTTAGCCTGCTGTTCTCTTGCTCCTAGTTCTCCCCCTGCGCTTACTCTTGCTTCACGCTAGTCAGAGTCCTGTTGAAGAAATTTTTTGACCTGCTGGACGGTTCCCTCCAGATTCTGAACGGTCCAATACTCCGCAGCAGCAACATCCTTATCTCGAATTGCTTGGAACACATTCACATGAAAAAGATGATGGTGATCGTGAACCTGCTCATCCTTCACTAAATTCGTCAGAGCTTCCAACAACACCGCCGAGAATGAGCGATAGAGATCAACAACGATGGCGTTCTTGCTCGCGACCGCAATGGCCTGATGAAACGCCATGTCAGCAGCGAGATAAGCGCTCGTATCATCTCGCTCTAGCGCCTGCAACCGTTGATCCAACGCTTCACTCATTTGCGCCAAATCGGCTTCGTCGCGACGTTCTGCAGCGAGCCTGGATATTTCTAACTCGAGCATCTTCCTGACTTCGTAGACTTCCAGAATCTCGGCGCGGCGTAATCGGTGAACGAGCGGTTCCTGCATCGCTGCATCGGAATGCCCCGTGAGAAATGTGCCAAAGCCCTGCTTCTTCTCCAACAGTCCCGCATGCACAAGAACCCTAACAGCCTCACGGATGGTAGATCGACCAACGCCGAACTGCTCCATTAATTCCGGCTCCGTCGGAATCTTATCACCCATTTTCAGCTCGCCATCGGAAATTTTCTTCTGGAGCTGAGTCACAACATCATCTACTAGCTTGGGGCGGCGAAGTGTTTGGAAAGAAACTTTCGCATTCATCTGATCATCTCCTGTTAAGGAAGTATATCACAGATACGATCTGATTTACTATGCATATCCTAAAACCGCATGAATTAGCACTCATCCATAGAGACTGCCAGAAATTTGACAATGACGTGGATGATCAGGCAAGCTATAGTTATAGCAACAAGACAAGCACGTGAAATACTAGATAGCTAGATGGCTAGAAAGTTCAAAAATTTAATTATGCCAAGGGGGACCTTCCTAATATGAAATCTAACAAACTTACCGTGATCTCGACGACTGCCATGGCTTTATCCCTATTCGCATCTCTAACGCTCGTTCAACCTGCTTCCGCTGCCGTGAAAACAAGCGCTGACTTTACAGATTTGACTGGAAGTAACTCAGCTTTGAAAACGAAAATCGATCGTATGATCGCTGATGGTATCTTTGAAGGGGTTTCCGATTCAACATTCGGAATCTCTCAAAATATGACGCGTGCGCAATTCGCTAAAGTAGCAACGAAAATCTACAATATTCCGGTTGATCTCACGATTAATGTATCCAGCTTCACAGATGTTCATGCGGATGACGCAGCTAACGGATGGGCGATCCCTTATATTGAAGCCGCCAAAAAAGCGGGTCTAATCGATGGCGTGACAGCTACAACCTTCCTACCTGGGGAATCCGTTACAGCGGCTCAGTTGGATACCGTGCTTCTTAAAGGACTAGGAAAGACCGTTTCGATGACGAACTCTCCTTGGTACACCGATGCCGTTAAGCAGGCTACAGCTCTTGGTATTCATCCAACTAGCAAATCAGGCGACCAAGCCGCGACACGCGAAGATCTCGTGCTAAGCTCGTACGGAGCTCAAGAGGCTTTCAATGCTCAGAAACCGCCGGTCGTAACACCGTCTAACCCAGGCAATGTTTCCGTCATTGGGGATTACCGCTTGGCTAGCGTCATCGATAGTGGTTTGACTAGCTCCGCTACCGGTACTATCACCAAAACCATTGCCGAAGATCCTACACTAAGTAAATTTGCAAAAGAAATCAAAATAAAAGTAACCTCATCTGGTGGTGAGGAAGTTGCTACTCCGGGAATTGTCCAGTCTGCTATCGCCGCAGATTCCAGCATTGCCAAAGTAGGCCTTACTTCTGATCATCGTGCCTATGTGCTGGGGAACAAACCAGGAACGACAGACGTAAGTCTTATTGTGCAGATTGGTAATGGGGAAGCTAAACAACTGCATGTCACCGTAACTGTTGAAAATACTTCTGTCAGTGTGAAGACGTTGACGGCGGGGGAAACTTCCATTACTCAACCTATGACACTCGGTGTTGGTGACAGTGTGTACAAAGCGAATTTCGACGCCTACACGGCCATGAACCTTAAAGCTACAGATAACTATGGCAACACGTATGAGAACCTCGACATCGCTCTTTATAACTTTGCGCTAGGTACTTTATTCATCACGAATGATGTGCAAGGCGAAGCCGGATCCGCTGTTGGATCGGTATCCGTCGATCGCGATGGCACCGTGCATGTAACGGGTAATGTCACTTCCTTTGAACTTACGGCTGTTTCAGCTTCAGGCGTCAAAGTGACAAGCTATGTAACACTAACGAAATAAAGGTAAGTAGAACGAAGGAAAGCTCCCCGATTGGGGAGCTTTTTTGTATGGGGAAGCACACTAGCCCATCTCTCACATATATTGCTAGTGCTCATCATTTTACAGAAAGGGGTCGGTCTCGATGTTCAACGACCCAATCTTGTACGCCTATCCCCCAGTTCATTATCATCAGTATCCCATTCATCCTTACCATTACGCACCTTACTGGGCGTGGGACCGCAACTTTCCACCTGTGAATTCCAAAATGCTGTCTACCTCGGTCGTTGCCTCTGAGCACCTCCTGAAGGATGCTTCCTTTCTTGTCAAGAAGCTCACAGACCCTGTGGTCGCCAAGCAGCTAATGACGAATGCTCAGAATGGCAATCAGAAAGAAGTAGACCGCATCGTGCACTCCTTCGGGTATGAATCCGCTATTGAAACTAGCTACAGTCCCAGTGCGGTACAGTTCGTGCTAGGTCCCCCCAAGAATGGGAATCAGTGCTGCCGCGTTACGCTCATGCTCAAATGGGGCGAATAAATCTAAGAGCAACCCACACCTCGCAGCAGGCATTGGGTTGCTCTTTTTTTCAACGGACGTCGATACGACTTAGAAGCGGCCATGTCACGGCAAGCCAATAGGAAGCTGCAACGAGCACGCCCCAGTAGAGGCTGTAGTATATATCCAATACGGAGTAGGAGGATACGTAATAATACGTGCGTTTGCGACTCATCGAAAAACGCTTCGCTTCCATCGCCACTGCCGTCCGGTGGGCACGGCGGATGCTTTGCGCTAGGAGCGGAATGGCGATCATCCGCATCGTGGTATACCACGATGTGAGCGGATTCCGCTGCTTACGCTTGCCTCTAACCTTGAGCGCGTAGCGAAGCGTCTGCAGCTCCTCCAGGATGACAGGCAGCATGCGCAGCGCTGCCAGGAAGCTGTACGCGTACTTCGGCGCGACCTTCCACTGCTGCATCATCGCGTAGAACAACGCGACAGGCCGTGTGGTTAAGCTGAACAGTAAGCCAACGGAGGCAACCTGTATGCCACGCAAACCAAGATGGATGCCGCGGTAGAAGCTCTCCTCTGTAATTCGAATAATCCCCAGATGAAACCATTCGGTCTTCCCGTCGCCGAACATCATCATCCCCGCTGTCGAAGACACGAAAATCAGCAGAAACGGCGACGCATACAGCAACAGTCTCTTCGCAGGATGACCGGATAATAGGGCCAGTGGCAGCAAGGCGCCTAATGTGAGGAATAGCATCATGTTTAGGTTATGTGTGAAGACGACAACGATGAATAGTCCGATCGATAAAAGGAGCTTCACACCTGGATTAACCCGATGCAGCCACGTTTCGCGAAAGGTGAACGTTATTTGCATAGCTGCGGCTCACCTCCAGTAGCAGCGTGTGCCCCTGTGCCCGCTATGGGCACAGGGACGGGCAAGGGCACGTGCGCGACCTCCGTCACGCGCCCAGCTTCGACCTGCCAGACGCGGGTGGCCCAGCGCTGAACGATCTCCTGATCGTGTGTCACCATCACGATCACGGTTCCGCTGGCGCGCAACCGCTCCAGCTCCTCGAGCATGCGCAGCGTGCCGCGCGCATCGAGCCCGAAAGTGGGCTCATCCAGCAGCAGGATGCGTGGCCCGCGAACCATCGCGGATGCCACGCTAAGCCTGCGCTTCTGGCCCAGCGAGAGCTGGAACGGGTGCCGCTCTCGCAGCGCGAGCAGGTCGTATTCACGGAGCAGCCTCTCGGCGGCTGCCCACTGGCCTTTCTTCGGCTGACCCTCTGGCAAGCCGTAGGTCAGCTCTTCCTCCACGGAGTTCGTGACGAATTGGAACTCCGGGTTCTGGAACACAAAGCCGACTTGCTCCGCAAGGTGCTCGACTTTGTTGCCCTTCACACCCGCGATCCCACAGCTTCCGCGGGTTGGAATGAGCCGCATAATCGCGAGGAGGAGCGAGCTCTTGCCTGCACCGTTGGCACCGACAACGGTGATCCAGTCTCCTGGATAGACGCTAAAGTTATCCACAAAGGTCCTGATCTGCCCGCCGCGAACACCAACGAAATCTTGGAAGACCATAACGGGTTCAGTAGTCTGTGCATTTCCCGGCGCTTTCCCTTGGTCATCTACTCGCACAACAGCTCCCATAGCTTGTTCATGAGGAAGCCCAGCTTCCAACTCTCCCTCAACTGCACGTATCCTATGCTCCTTGGCGTAGTCCTCCCAGACCTCAGGATACCAGATGCCATATTCCCTCATGTGCTCTTTGTGCATCTCAAACATCACAACTGGAGGTCCATCCGCTAGAATCTTCCCCTCAGGTGTCAAGATAATCAACCGATCGAGCATATCCAGCAAACCGCTGATTTTGTGCTCGACGATGAGGAGCGTTTTGTCCCCACTAATCGCTCGTATCGTGTCCCAGACTTGTTTCGTACCCTCGTCATCCAACAGCGCCGTGGGCTCATCGAGAAATAGCACTTCTGGCTCAAGTGCCAGCACACTAGCAATCGCTAGACGCTGCTTCATCCCTTGAGACAGCGTACTAATTAACGTATGGGCATCGGGCATATGTAACCCGACCAAGTCCAGATAATACCGAATACGTGCAGGCATCTCGGCCCGCGGCACTTCCTGATTTTCCAATACGAACGCGATCTCTTCGTCCATATAGGGCATACAGAACTGTGTATCCGGATCTTGAAAAACATACCCCCACCGGCTAGGCCGGTGAATTTCATCCGCTTTGAGCGGAAGTTCAATCATGTCAGGAACAATTCCGCTCAGCACCTGAAGCAAGGTCGATTTACCGCAGCCGCTAGGGCCCAGCAGCAGTACCTTCTCCCCCCGCTCGATGGAAAAGGAAACCCCCTGAAAAATCAGGGGGGCGTCATCGCCGGGATATTTTAACCGTAGATTCGTAACGCTCATTCCTTCGCTCATCTCGTTAACCCAGTACGTCGTAATCTTTTTTGGAAACGGGACGAATCAGATTCAGTACACCCGTACGCGACAAGGCACTCGTCAGATAGTACGCGAATACCCCCGCGATCAAAGCGCTGCCGAGCAGACGCAAAGCAATAAACAAGACATAATTCCAGAACGCCAATTGATCAATATAGCCATAATACGTATCAACGAAGATGGACATGATGGCGGAAGCGAAAGCCGCAAGAATCGTCACTCCCACATTGGTGCGACGATAGCGGAAAGCCGCGAACACCAGCTCTGCGCCGAGCCCTTGCAGTAAGCCAAAGACGAGCGTCCCGACTCCCCAATGTCCGCCATACAGTGCCTCAATCGTTGCGGCTGCCAATTCGGCCAACAGGGCAACACCAGGTTTGCGGATTACGAGGAACGCGAACGTTGCCGCCATGAACCACATGCCATAACTCAACTGCTCGGCATGTAAACCTAACGGCTTCATGAGATCATAAATCGGTCCCCAAATTCGATAAATCACGCCAAACACAGCTGAAATGACAATCGTGATCAAAATATCGGTCAGCTTCAACCCTTTACTACTTGCACTTACTTCCCTTTGTGCCATCTTCTTCTCGACTCCTTTATCCAATCCATATTTGTCAATGAGATAGGCAAACACGCCAACCTTGGATACATGGTCTCTTTTGCCCCCTAAGAACAAAAAAAGCCCGCCGGAATACCGGCAGGCTTGAACATTTGTGCATAAAAAAAGCACATTAGGTCTCTACGCTGGCATTATCCAGATCAGATTAACGGTCAGTGGCATAGGGCCACTATCTCAGCCTGACTTCATCAAGCACCCGTGTTGCTATTCATTTGGCTTAACTGTAGCGGATTAGTCCCTCTTTGGCAATCCTTTTTTTCCAAAAGCAACGACATGTCAATATCATTATTTTAATTCGCTAGCTTTTCATAACTAAAATTGCGCAGATAGAGATCGACCGCCTCTCCCGGAATCGGTCGTCCTGTATAATACCCTTGCACCGTGTCACAGGCATGCAATTCACAAAAATCGAGCTGTTCACGATGCTCAACCCCCTCCGCTACCACCTCCATGTGTAACCGATGGGCGAGTTCGATCAAAGATTGCATCAATATTGTATGACTAGGAGACTCATTCAAGGCTTGAACGAACCCTTTATCCAGCTTGACCACGTCAATCGGATAACGGGTCAAATAATTCAATGACGAGTACCCACTCCCGAAATCATCCATTGCGAAACGGATACCAATTGTTTTCAATTCTTGCATTTTCCGAATACAGATATCACTATAAATCATCGCAATATTCTCCGTGATTTCCAATTCTAGAGAATCAGCGCTAAGTTCTGCGGCATGAAGTGCCTCGCGAACCGAACAGACGAATTGCGAATCCTGAAGCTGTACAGGAGAAACATTCACAGCAATGCGCAAATTGGAAGAGAATGCTTGCTGCCATCCCTTGCACATGCGACAAGCCTCTTGGAGAACCCATTGACCCAGCGGCACGATGAGTCCAGTGCGTTCAAGAACAGGAATGAATTTGTCCGGCGGAACAATGCCTCTTGCGGGATGATGCCAGCGAAGGAGCGTCTCCAGCCCAACTATTTCTCCGGATGCTACAGCCACTTGCGGCTGAAAGGCTAACCTAAACTCCTTATTATTCCAAGCCACGCGCAAATCTTGTTCCATTTGTAAATCATCCAGAAGGGTTAGCTTGCTGTCTGATGAGTAGGTGCATACCCGATTTTTACCATCTCTCTTGGCCTGATACATGGCTATATCCGATTCCTGCAGAATTTCTGTAACTGATTGGCAATCCTCAGGGAAGCTCGCAACGCCGATACTGAAAGTCATATTCAATTTTTGAAGATAATGCGAATTCGACAGCTTGGACTGAATATCCAAAGCCAGCAGCTCCGCCTGTACTTTGCCAGTATCAGGCAATACAATTACAAATTCATCACTGCCCAATCTGGCAAAGTGAGGCTTCTCCTTTAGGGGCACTAATGCCTTTATCTGTAAAGCAATTTCCTTTAGGCATCGATCTCCCGTATCATGCCCGTATGTCTCATTAACGAATTTGAAATCATCAATATCGATGAATAAACAAGAAATAATTACTTCGCTCGAATGACTTGATTCTGCAAAACGTTCTAGTTCCTGCCGAATCGCAGCGCGATTATAAAATCCCGTTAATGAGTCGTGATTAATCAGTTCCTTCAATTTGTCCCTCTTTATATGCAATCGATGTACTAGCGCACTTATCGATATAGAAAAAGCCAGAAGCACAACGAAGAATGATAGGAATTGGTACAAAGGAATTGCGCGCAGATCCCCCTTAATAAAATCGTACCACTTGATTAAACCTTCCGAAATAAGGACTACGAATGAAAAAGCAAGTCCACCCTTAAACCTAAATTCATATGCAAATGCGAAAGATGGCAGAAGCATGATCAGCCATATCATTTGCGAAGCAGCTCCTGGAATTAGCCGTTCACCCATAAATATCGTCACAATACAAACTAAAAGAATAATCCATAGGTAGAAAGGGTGGCGTTGAGCATCTGTCATCTAACACAACCCTTCCACTATTTACGCATCCTGTTATAAGGAGAATCTTTGTTCATCCTATAATAGATTTCCAGCAGCTTATCGAGCTCTGTACTGCGCAGGTACACCTTCGGATGCGAAAAGGATGAATGATTTCGATATTCCTTAAGTAAGCAATATCTCGCCTGTTCAATTAATTTAAGTATCATCGATTCGTCATCCACACATTCAATATCCATCCCACCACCACCTCAGTAAACAAATGATTTGCGTCGTAAATTGTCGATTGACGGGTTATGATAGTTCGTACAATGCATGTTGTGCG
>NZ_LYPB01000037.1 GCF_001653565.1 Paenibacillus oryzisoli | reverse complement strand
GGGTGTTTGTAGGGGTACAAATACCATACCGAATGAGCGGCCTTTTTGGCTACCTTTTTTTGGTTAATCAACAGGCCTGGAGAATCTACAGTTAATCTTAACCAATTAGACTGGTTTGACCACAAGAGGCAGTTTTACCTACATGTTTTACAGTTAAATCGAAATTTTGAGAAGATTTCCCGGAATACATTTTCCAGTTATTACAAATGCGCCAGGGCCAGCTTCTTACATATTCAAAATTTACCAATAACGTTGTAGTGCGGAGATCTCTTGTCTGTGTCCGGTCCAGAGAGGCCGAGATTCACTGAGCTAAACTAATCAGTTTGGCGCGTTTGGGGGCACCTGCAAAAAAACCAGTTAACATCCGCAAATCGGAAGTTAACTGGTTTTTTCTATTCGTCACGGTTATTGTTGTTACCGGGCTTTTTATCATTGTTTTTTTTGTCTCTTGGCGGTTGCTTGTGATCTTTCTTGTCATGTTCTTTGCTGTCATCTTTGTCATCGGCATGTACATTCAAATGAACATTCATTTTATCGGCGTCGAGATTGTATTGTTCGGCGAGCCGCTCGCTTAGTACTTGCTTAGCATCAGCGGCAGTGAGGTCAATAGAACCTAGCAGTTTGGATACCCATGCTTGAGCCTGCGCTCCTGTGAGATGAACTCTGCCGGCATGTGGAGACTGGATACTCAGATCATACTGTGAACCTTGTGCTCCCTTGGATTGCTTTAAATGAAAGTTGAAATGCTGCCCATCTACACTCAGATCGACATCCTTCAGGTTAGAACGTTGACCTGCCGGGGAAGCTTCTGGCTGTTTATCCACCACCGTAGGCGAAGGGGGTGGACTTGCAGATGGGCTCGGAGCTGCTGTACCCGGGACAGGTACTTGATTGGGTACAGGCGACTCCGTCGGAACGGGAGATACAGACTGTTCGGTTTCAGAAGCGATTGCGCTCTCTGAAGATCCTTTAACATAAGCGGCCTGTTTCTTGTTATTCAGAATGATTTCAACCTCGCTCCCCGTCTTTAAATCGCTTAACTGAGCTTTCTCGTCATTCAGGTATACCCAGACGGAAGAAGCCAAAGAGACGGTTTGATTACCAGTGTCTGTATGTAAAGTAATCGTATCTGCCGTCAGCGCTGCTAGTTTGCCTTGAATTGATGTAGAAGTTGCCACACTGGATGAAGTTGCCGCATACGTGGTCCAGCCACAGAGCATCAGGATAGCTAGTCCAAAAGCTATAATTGTTATTTTCATTTTTGAGAACATAAAAACACCTCCGCTAACAGCTTTCGAGCCGAGGGGAGGTTTTGGGACGGTATGTGCAAAAACCATATAGGGAGCGCAGCAGCCTAGTCTGTGTCGGATTGCAGCCGTTGCATGAATTCTTCGGCTGCACTGTAACCTTGTTGACGCAGATACCAGCTATTGGCGGCAGCTTCGATAAGACCGGCTACATCACGTCCGGGTTGTAGCTGAATCTCAATATGGGGAATAGAAATGTCCATATAATCGGTAAATGTAGGCTCTAACTCTAAGTCATTGTTCAGAGCGTGCTCCTGCCACTTCGTCAGCTCGATATCGAGCACGATGCGTGTCTCATCTTGAAAAGCCTTGCGGCCATAAAGCCGTGAGACATTAATGAGTCCAACGCTGCGCAGTGCGAGGAATTCCTTTGTTTTGCCGTTGTGCGTGCCGAGCAGCGTTTCGGGGCTAATCTTCTTGAGCACCACGATATCATCGGCGACTAGGCGATGGCCTCTGCGGATCAACGTGTGTGCGGTTTCGCTCTTGCCAACCCCGGACTTTCCGCGCAGCAGGATGCCGATCCCTGAAACGTTGACGCAGACCCCGTGGACGGCTATTTCCTGTGCTAGTGATTTGCTCAAAAACAAATCAACCAAGTCCTGGAATTTGCTTGTAGGGGCGCTCGTGCGAAGAAGGGGGATTCGCTCTTCTTCGCAGTATTTCTTTAAGTATTTCAAGCCCTCTTGGCTTCTCGTTACGACGAAACAAGGCGGGTGATATTTGACAATATTACCGATGTGCAAATTTCTTTCATTTTCGCTGAGCTTATGCAGGTAGGTGATTTCTTTGCGACCTAATAGCTGCACATGCGCTTGTGGGAAATATTCAAAATAACCGACGAATTCCAAACCAGGGCGGTGTGCCTTTGTTTTGGTAATAGGACGGTGGAGCTCCGAATGGCCAGCAAGAATCTCGAGCGAAAAGCGTTCAACTAAATCTTTGACAGTGACGGACTTCAAACGGGTGATCCTCCTTCGAGTTGATCATGAGATCGTTCTTTATTAGATTCTCTTTCCTATAGGAACAATCCTTTAAATGAAGGTGAAAGGGCACGCTAAACATGCAGATTACAAGGATTTCTATGGCTTTCATTGCTTTTGCAAGTTAGGTTGGTAGGAGAATAGAAAAAATAGTATGGGATCAAACGGATATGGAAGTAACTCACAAGGAATATGGTAAAAAAATAACGCTCTGCACCGAGATGGTGTAGAGCGTTTTATAAATTAACTCTTGCCTTCATCCGCTTCTCTGTATGTAAAAGCAGCTATCTGTGAAAGCCGCATTTTTTGGCAAGTGTTGGCCATGTCGAGAGAAACATGCTTTCCCACCTGTCTTCAGGTAATACGAGGATCCATCTCGCGATTTGATCCAAGCCCATTTCGTTAAGCGTGTGAAGCACTTCTTCTTTTTCTGATCCGGTTTTTAATGCTAACATCTCAAAACCACCTCAATCGAATGTATTCAAACAATTATGTATATGCCAATTTCTGAAAATATGTGACGGTTATTTTCAAAACGAGAGTAAGCAAGCCCAGGAAGAAGCTTGTTCTTTGTACCATTTGGAAATAAAGAGGTGTCTCTTAGGGTAGGCTTATCTCATTTCAACTGGCTCCGAATGCTCGGATCAATGGTTTGAAGCACTTGAGCAAGTTCCTCATCTGAGATCGCTTCTCGTCCATATCTCACCCGATTATAAGCCGTAGTAAGCGCGTGAACAGAAGTTTCTGCAAGCTGTGTTTGGTGCGTGAGCTCCCAACCTGTTTCGTTGGGTGTTAATGCGCGTTTGAACGTGTAGCCACCCCTGCTTGCTTGCCCAATCAACAGACGATATAGATAGCGAATACGCTCCTGATTGTTCACAAGCTGCGACCAAGATGGCTCGCGATTGGATGTTGACCATAGCTTAGAGCTTGCTTTGCGCCACCATAAGTTAGGAAGCTCTCGCCAATCGAGAAGGGTTTCTTTCTCATCGGTATACCCGTCAGTTGTATCTCCTTGTTCCCGTTGTAACGATCGCTTCCAAAAGCGCCGGATGAACGAGAGAAGCAATGGTGCAAGCTTCATTAGAATGAGATAGAGACAGCCGAGAATGAGTGCAATGACCAACACATACCCGACAATTTGCACAACATACTGCATGAGAATTCCAAACCAACTTGGCTCATGCGGTGCAGTTGGCGGAAGTTCCATGGGAGGCGGTGCGGAAGGGCTGGGTTCAGGCACAGCAGGTGCTTCTTCAGACGCCATCAATCCCAGAAGCCAAGCTAGGATGCCACGCATAAGGTGCAAGAGGGCTTGTTTAACTTGCTGAAAGTATGCGACGGCAGCAATAACCGCAATAAAGCCGATTAGCCAAATGCGACTGGAACGTTTCACGGTTTGAGATAACGACGAAGCGGCAGCCCGATCATTCCCTGCTAAGGTAGCGACAAGAAGCTGTGTACGATTCGTGATAAAGAAGAAAAGGATGAGCGTGGCGAATCCAAGTCCGTTTAGGGTTATTTTGTAAGGAAGCATAATCGCTACGCGGGTCATAATGGGAACACCAATGAAGTACATCACGCCAGAGATCACGAATACCCCAGCTGGATAAAGGGAGAACCAGCCATTCTTGGCATAACGAATCCCTCGGTAGACGAGTAGTACACTAATGGCTGCGCTTAAAGCAACGTGCAAGGGTTCCATTTGAAAAATATAGGATAATCCGTAACCTGCGGCTACGCAGACAAGGATCTCGTAGCCTATGCGAGAGAGCCACTTGAATTGTCCCACATAAGCACCAATCAGGAAGCAGAGTAACAATTGAATGCAAGTTAGCGCAAGCGCGCTATCGAGGACATAAACTTGAGATAACGTAACTAGCGGAGCAAAGATAACCAGCTCGACGATAGCAAATAAGAGTGCCATGCCGCTTCCTCGCAGAATGTAGGATAGACGAGAAGGCGGGGAATTCGTTTGATTAAGCAAGGGCTTGAGCATCAGATGGAGCCGCCTCCTTATCACCGAGGTCCAGCAGATTATGTTGTAAGGGAACAAGGAAGACCGAATGTCCAGCTGCTTCAAGTCGTTCGATGCTGCGCGCCATTCCTTCAGAAACGAAAGCCGTTAGCAGGATGATATCCAACGCCTCACCTTCCACCTCGATGCCGTAATCAAGAAAATCCTCACAGGAACGGGCACAAGAGATCGCGAGCTTCGCCATCGTTTGAAATAGATGCTCCAATTGTCCCCAGCCGCCTTCAGGCGCGCAGTACACGGGAATACCCGGTTCATTCAGCAGCCAACCGTTATAGCCAAAACCGACAGGAACCCCTCGGCTAACAGCATGTTCGGCTAATGTTGCCGCGTAGGAGAGGGCTTTCTCGACAAGTTCAGGGTCGGTCACGGCGTCCCACATCGTTTCGGTCACTTGACTGTTAACGACAATAAGTAATCGAGGATCTGCCGTAAATTCACGGTTGTAGACTTGAAGCCGCTGACTGCGTGCCGTTGCTTTCCAATGAATACTGTTCATTGTATCGCCATAGCGGTATTCCCTTGCACCGGAGACGAGGAATGGATCAGGCATAATCCAGCGCTGAACCGTTACATCGCCTTGCCACCGGCTGGAGAGGAGCGGAATGTCGTCGCGATTCACCAGACGCGGGTAAACTAGAAGCTCTACATGTATGCGGTGCGTAGTAGAGGCAGCTTGTAAACCGACGAAATCCCCCATCGTTGCGGCGATGGTTTCGAGCTTGTACCAACCGCGTTTCGCTGCATGCACACCATGGCGCCGCACGATGCGGGTATAGGGCATGAGGCTGAATAGACTACGATGGTTCTGAAAGAGGGAGCCGCTGCTCACTTCCAGATTATTCATTTGCGTGAAGTGGAGACCGGCATGAATCGTTGATTCCAAGCGCAGCCAGGGAATCGGCGCAAGCTTACGATTCACGATGGTTTCAATCATGAGAATATCATCGCCGACATGGCAATGTGTGGTATCAAAGTTCCGTTCTATGCGAAGTCCACGAAACCCCCAGCGAGCGAAAAACTGAAACTGGAGAAAGAAGAGAGCGGCAGCGATAATGACTATCCAGCTTATGCTCATCCGTCCGCTACCCCATCTTCACTTCCGTAGGAACGGGGGTAGCGGCAAGGATGCTCTTCAGCAGTGCAAGCACTTGCTGATCTTGCTGGCGCGAGCGCGTGCGCAGAAGAATGCGATGCGCCCAGACGGGCGCAGCCAGCGCCTTGACGTCGTCCGGCAGCACGTAATCGCGGCCGCGCAGCGCGGCATACACCTGCGCTGCCTTCATCAAGGCGCGCACGCCGCGCGGGCTGACGCCGAGCGCAGCGTCCGCATGCGTGCGCGTCGCTTCCGCGAGCTGCACGATGTAGTGCAGCAGCTCGTCGCTGACGCGCACCTGCGGGAACAGGAGCTGCGCTTCGAGCAGCTCCGCGCGGCTCACGACCGGCAGCAGCGCATCCAGTGGATCTTGCTGCTGGTAACGCTGCAAGATCAAGACCTGCTCGGCTGCCGTCGGGTAGCCGAGGGACAGCTTCATCAGGAAGCGGTCGAGCTGCGCTTCCGGCAAAGGAAAGGTCCCCTGGTTCTCGACAGGGTTCTGCGTGGCAATGACGAGGAACGGCGCTTCGAGCTTGCGCGTTTCCCCGTCGATGCTAACCTGGCGCTCCTCCATGCTCTCCAGCAAGCTGGATTGTGTGCGCGGCGTCGCGCGGTTAATCTCATCGGCGAGCACGATGTGCGCGAAGAGCGGCCCTGGGCGGAATTCGAATTCGCCCAGCTTCTGGTTGAAGAAATTGATGCCGCTTACATCGGACGGCAGCAAGTCAGGCGTGAACTGGATCCGCTTCATGGAGCCATGGAGGGAGCGGGCTAATGCCTTGGCCAGCTGGGTCTTACCAGTGCCGGGTACATCTTCGAGCAGGACGTGACCAGAAGCGATGAGTGCGATGACGAGGAGCTCGATGGTATCGTTTTTGCCTATAATAACGTGACCAACGTTTTCTTGAATGCGAGATGCGATGCGTGAAATGGGTGCAATGTTCAAGTCGTTAACCTCCTGAATAATGAATGATGTGAAGGAATGCTGTTGTTGGTTCGCAAGAGTAGCTGAAGTGTCAGGATTTACATATACGTCATCTAATTTTACCATCCAACAGGTGTTATTTACCAACTATTCATTTGCGACTGTTAGCAGAGTAAAGAGTTGCGAAGCTTACCCTTCATTATTCAATGACGATAGTCCGACTTTTCCAAACTAAATCGCGGATTCCATGGGGAAAAGTGTATATAGTCCGATTCCCCCGAACTAAATGTCCACTTTTTGCGGGAGTAGGTTAGTTGGGGCGATTTAGATCGATTAATTCGGACTAATGGAGGAGGATTGTTGGCACTGAGAGTGGAAGTAGTTCGGCCAAATCGGACTATGGAACAAATGATGGGTTTATTTGAATGTACCTCGCGCGTCTCTCGAATTCTATTTGTATAATGGGTAGCCAGTGAGTACAATGATGGTGATCATTCGTAACGTTAAGTGGATGCTTCTAATATGGGGAGCCAGGGAGGTCAAGCATGTACAAGCTGCTGTTAGTAGATGATGAAGAGGATGTACGCGAAGGTGTCGTCCGTGAAATAAATTGGGAAGCGATTGGCTTTGAAGTTGTCGATAAGGCGGAGAATGGGAAAGAAGCGCTGGAAATGGTGGAGCGTCTGCAGCCGGATGTGGTTGTGACGGATATTCAAATGCCTTTCATGAATGGCTTGCAGCTTGCTGAGGCCATTAGAGAGCGCTTTCCCACGATTAAGCTCATCATCCTGACCGGACATGATGAATTTGAGTATGCCCAACGGGCGATTAAGCTGCATATTGATGAATATGTGCTGAAGCCTTTTTCCGCACAAGAGCTGGTGAACGCTTTGCTGAAGGTGAAGGCTCAGGTGCAAGAAGAGGTTGCGCATCGGAAGGATGTGCAGTTGCTTAAAGAGCATTACCGCAAGAGTATGCCCGTACTGAAGGAGAATTTCTTAGCGACATTAATGAATCGGAAGCTTCCTCGAGACGAGGTGTTTGAGAAGGCAGCCAACTATGGCATTGAGCTCAGCGGGAATAGCTATGTGGTGGCCGTTTTGAGCATCGATGGTGTGTTTATTTCGGAAGAAGATGTGGAGAATCGGGAGGAACTGTCGAAGTCGATATCTTTGAAGTATTCGGAGGATCAGGCGTTGAAATATTTCGCCCTCTTAAATATTTCCGAAGAAATTGCGGGCAAGCGTGGCCTCGGTCTCGTTTTCATGCATGATGATCAGGTAGTGTTGCTAGCGGCGAGAGAGAATAGGGACAAGGAGGCAGCGCTGCAGGAGACGATGAGGGTGCTGGAAGAAATTCGGCAGAGTGTGGAAAAATATTTGAAATTCACCCTTACTGTTGGGATCGGCAGTGTGATGAAGGACGTTACGAAAATTAGCTATTCGTATGAGGATGCTGTGCTTTCTCTCGATTACAGACTGATTCTGGGCAGTAACCGGATGATATACATTGATGATGTGGAGAAGCGCAGCGTGGATAAGATTCGCTTCGATGATGTGAAGGAACATGCATTGACCCGCTGTATTAAGGTAGGCACATCACAAGAGATCCGGGAGACGATTGATGAGCTGTTTCAAGGCATCGAGGCCGGTGTGTCTGTGAAGGATTATCAGATTTATCTGCTTGAAATTCTTACTTGTATTCTCAAAGCAGCCAAGGACTCGAACCTAAATGTTGACGAGGTATTTGGCGAGAGTTTTATCCCGTTTACGGAGATTAATAAGTTCACTTCCTTGGAGGAAGCGAAACATTGGTTGGTCGAGCTCTGTGCGAGCATGATGAGTCACATTGCCACCGATCGTCAGTATACGTATAAAAACCTCGTGGATCTAGCGAAAGATTATACGAAGACCCACTATCATGAAGGTGATATCACGATTAATAAAGTGTGCGGACATCTGCATATTAGCGCGGGTTATTTCAGTTCCATTTTCAAAAAAGAAACCAAAATGACCTTCGTAAACTATTTGAACCACATTCGGATGGAAGCGGCGAAAGAGCTCTTGCGTTCAACGGATATGAAGGCGTTAGAAATCGCTGAAAAGGTGGGCTATGCGGATGCGAATTATTTCTCCTTCTCCTTTCGCAAAAATGTGGGCGTTTCCCCGAAGGAGTATCGCAATAACAGCGCCAAAGGGCTGTAGGACTAGAAGGGGGTAGAAGTGCTTTGAAACGCAGAGTGAGTACGCTGCTGAAAGCTTTATATAACGTCATGCTCGATACGATGCGGGTAAAAAGTATTCAGTTTACCATAACCATGTCATTCATTCTTATTACCGTAACCGTCATGCTTGTTGTCTCCTTGGTGCTCTATAATAAATTTGCCAAAACAGCAGAGGAGAGCGCCTTTCTAAGTACGGCCCAGGTCATTGAGCAAGTGCAATTCAATCTGGAGCAGTACATTAAGGGGATGTCAGATACGTTCGAAGTCGTTGATGCCAAAATTGCCAGGAGCCGCGGCATCCCGTCGGACAAGCTGCTCGAACAGCTAGATACAATCGCGAGTACGCGTGAGGACATTGTATCTATTCATCTATTTACCGCGGATGGCGGATTGGTTACCGGTGTACCAACGACAGAGATGCGCAAAAATACACGGCTGCTCGAGCAGCCGTGGTTTCGGTCTGCCCTAGATAACCCGAATCATCTTACGTTTTCCTTACCGCATATCCAGAACCTATTCAAAGATCCCTATAAGTGGGTGGTCTCTATGAGTAAAGGGGTCACGATTGAGCAAAATGGGAACTTGGTGAATGCAGTTATTTTGGTGGATATTAATTTCAAGACATTGGACGATGTGTTTCGTACGGTATCGCTCGGTAATAAGGGTTATGTCTACATCATTGATGATTCTGCAGGCAGCATTGTGTATCATCCGCAGCAACAGCTGATTTATATTGGTCTGAAGTATGAGAATGTAGAGCAAGCCCTTAAATTCTCATATGGTCGATATATGGATGAGAGTGAAGGGGAGTCGCGGTTAAACGTTGTGCGGACCGTTAATAACATCGGGTGGAAAATTATCGGGGTATCGTATCTCGATGAAATTGTGACGACGCGCAAGGAAATTTCGACATTCATGATTTGGTTGTTAGTGATCGTGTTGTTCTTCATTTTGTTAATTTCCTCGTTCATGTCTGCCCGTATTTCCCAGCCGATTAAACGTCTAAAGAAGTCTATGGAAATGGTGGAGAAGGGGCATTTCGACACGTATATTCATGTGCGAGGGGCCGATGAAGTCGAGCAGCTCTCGCGGCGCTTCAATTTGATGGTGTCGAGGGTTCGCGAACTGATGGATCAGAGTATTGAAGAGCAAGAGATTAAGCGGAAGAATGAGCTAGAGGTTCTCCAATCGCAGATTAATCCGCATTTTTTATACAATACACTCAATTCGGTTGTGCGAATGGTTGGCAACGGGAGGACGGAAGAGGTTGTGACGACGATCACATCGCTGTCGAAGTTCTTCCGGATATCGCTCAGCAAGGGCAAGAACATTATTACGATCGGGGAAGAAATCGAGCATATTCGCAACTATTTGATCATTCAGAAGATGAGATATAAGGACAAGTTTGAGTATGAGATCCATGTCTCGGAAGAGGTGCTTCCTTACAAAACGCTCAAGTTGATTCTACAGCCTTTTGTGGAAAATGCGCTTTATCACGGGATCGAGTACATGGTGGATGAAGGATTGATTGAGCTCATCGTCTCGATGGATCATGGGAAGATTCTCTTCGAGATTCGAGATAATGGGGTTGGGATGTCAGAGGAAACGCTGAAAAGTATTATGAACGGCCAGGTGAAAAGTGACAAGGGATCAGGTGTCGGTTTGCGAAATGTGAATGAGCGGATTCAGCTTTATTTTGGCATGGACTATGGAGTGCATGTGAGTAGTGAGCTGGAAGAAGGAACGACGGTCCGAATTACGATTCCAGCTATTCTAGATGGCGAAGGGGGGAGTGAAGAATGAGATGGAAACCACTAATGATTGCTCTTCTCGTCGCTCTTCTCTCGATTTCCTCCTGCACGGAAAGTGTGGAAACTTTGCCAACTGAGCAAAAGAAGCACCTAGAGGTCGTTCTCCGCAGTCAAGAAGGCGACTATTGGAAAACCGTTAAGTTGGGGGCAGAGGTCGCGGCGAAGGAGTTTGATGTGACGCTCGACTTCCGAGCACCGGGTGATGAGGCCGATGTGAAGGGGCAGATTGCCTTGTTGGAGCAGTCTATTGCCAGCTCGCCGGACGCGATTGTCTTAGCCGCTAATGACTATAAGGAGCTTTCTCCTATCGTGGATGAAGCGGGTGAAGCGCATATTCCAGTCATTACGGTCGATTCTGAGGTAGAGACGAAGAATGTGCGCAGTTTTATTGGGGCGAATAATTATGAGGCAGGTCAACTAGCAGGGCGACAATTGATTAAACTGATCGGAACGAGTGGGCAAATTGCCATTATGAGCTTCCGCAAAGGGGAGCGCAATACGGAGCTGCGGGAAAAAGGGCTTTTGGACGAAATATCGAAGTTTCCGGGCGTACAGGTACTTGATACGGTATATAGCTTAACGGATCGGGAACTTTCCGCCAAACTGACACATGATATTATTGACAAACATCCCGAGCTGGATGGAATTGTGGCGCTAAATGAGATTTCCTCGATTGGCGTTGCCAGTGCGGTACAGAGTCGGAATTTGAATGAAAAGGTGAAAATCATCACGTTTGACAGTACCTCAGAGGAGCTAGAGCTGCTCCAAGAGGGTGTTATTCAAGCAACGATTATTCAAAATCCGTTTAGTATCGGTTATTTGGGCGTGAAAAGTGCGGTAGATGCTCTGAAGGGTAAAAGTGTGCCCAAGCGCGTGGAGACGGGAATTAAGGCCATTGATTTGAATAATATGTTCTGGTCAGACAATCAAAAATTGCTATTCCCATTCATAAAGTGAAGAAAAGTGATGAGAATTTTGATAGAAGACATGAGGATATTGCATTTGTTTATGCCCTTTGAACCATTATAGTAAGGAATGTAAACAAACAATACACCTTTTAGGGAGGGTCTTATCTTGAAAAAATTACTTACACTTGCCGTAGCAGGCGCGCTAGTTGCAACCGTTGCAGGTTGTGGAAATAAAACAGAAACACCAGCAGCAAGCACAGCTCCAGCAGCTTCCACAGGTGCAGCAGCAACTGCAGCGGCAACGACAGCTCCAGCAGCAGGCAAAAAACCAACAATCGGTGTTGCGATCTATAAATTTGACGATACGTTCATGTCCGGCGTTCGTGCAGCCATTTCAGATGCAGCGAAAGATAAAGCGACTGTTGATATCGTAGACAGCCAAAACTCCCAACCAACACAAAACGATAAAGTTGACCTCTTCATCACGAAAAAAGTAAATGCACTTGCTATCAACGCCGTTGACCGTACAGCAGCTGGCGTTATCATCGATAAAGCCAAAACAGCAAACATTCCAGTTGTCTTCTTGAACCGTGAGCCGCTTGATACGGACATGAAGAAATGGGATAAAGTTTACTATGTTGGCGCTAAAGCTGAGCAATCCGGAACCATGGAAGGCCAACTATTGGTAGACTACTTCAAAGCTCACCCAGAAGCTGACAAAAACAAAGACGGTAAAATCCAATACGTTATGCTTAAAGGCGAGCCAGGACACCAAGATGCTGAGCTTCGTACGAAGTTCTCCATTCAAGCTATCACGGATTCCGGTATGGGTGTAGAAAAAGTTGCAGAAGATACAGCGATGTGGGATCGCGTTAAAGGTCAAGAGAAAATGGCAGCATTCCTAGCTTCCAGCGAAAGCAAAATCGAAGCTGTTCTCGCGAACAACGATGACATGGCGCTTGGTGCAATCGAAGCTTTGAAAGCAAAAGGCTATTTCAAAGACAACAAATTCCTTCCAGTCGTTGGTGTAGATGCAACAGCTCCAGCGCTACAAGCACTAAGTGATGGAACGCTTCTAGGAACAGTTCTCAACGATGCGAAAAACCAAGGTGCGGCAACAACTAGCGTAGCAACAGCACTTGCTAATGGTTTAGTGCCAAGCAAAGAAACGACTGGTTACGATATCACTGACGGTAAATACGTGTGGATTTCCTACAAAAAAATCACAAAAGCGAACATGAACGAAGCGAAGTAATTGTGAGAAAGGGCAAGAGAGGCGATAACTAAGCAACAATCGCGCTTTTGCCTTCCTTTTTTGGAAACCCGTGAAGATAAAGAGAAATAGGCTTCGAATAAAGGCTTCACTTTGTGGGGATTATCGTGAGCTGTAGGGGGAGTTACCATGACTGTACATGACTATTTATTGGAAATGAATCAAATCTCCAAAGAGTTCCCCGGCGTCAAAGCGCTGGATAATGTCACCCTCAAAGTTCGCCCAGGAAGCGTACATGCGCTGATGGGAGAGAACGGAGCGGGTAAATCGACGCTCATGAAATGCTTATTCGGCATTTACAAGCCTGATGGTGGAGAAATTAAGCTGAACGGTGAATTAGCTTCGATTACGAACTCCAAAGATGCACTAGCGAACGGCATTTCCATGATTCATCAAGAGCTTCACCCTGTTCCACATCGCAATGTGATGGAGAACATCTGGTTAGGCAGATTTCCGCTAAAAGGGATCGGACCTTTGAAATTAGTGGACCACAAGAAAATGCGTACAGATACAGAGAGTTTGTTCAAACAACTCCAAATGGACATTAAGCCGGATACACTGGTCGGTACCTTATCGGTATCCAAAGTGCAATCCATTGAAATCGCGAAGGCTGTTTCTTTCAATTCGAAAGTCATTGTTATGGATGAGCCGACTTCATCGCTTACGGGTAACGAAGTTGAGCAGTTGTTTCGCATCATTCGCGATCTGAAGAGCCGCGGTGTTTCGATCATCTATATTTCACATAAAATGGAAGAGATTCTGGAAATCTCGGACGAAGTTACGATTATGCGCGATGGCACCAAAATTGGGACATGGGCATCTTCCGAGCTTACGACAGATATGATCATCTCGAAGATGGTTGGACGTGATCTGAAAGAGCGTTTCCCTGAGCGCAGTAATGTGCCAAATGGCGTATTGATGAAGGTAGAGGACCTAACTTCGGTCGTTCCTAAATCATTCAAGAATGTGTCTTTTGAGCTGAAAAAGGGTGAGATTCTCGGTGTTGGCGGCCTTGTTGGGGCACAGCGGACGGAGTTGATTGAATCCTTGTTCGGGATGAGAGGTATTGCTTCAGGAAGCATTTCCATTCACGGCAAACCTGTCAGGTTGAAATCGCCGATGGATGCGATCAAGCAGAAGATTGCCCTGCTGACAGAAGAACGCCGCGTAACAGGTATTTTCCCTGTGCTATCGGTTTTGGAGAACACGGTCATTGCCAATTTGGGACGGTACATGAATCCATTAGGCTTCATTCAGGAAGCCAAACGTAAAGAAGAAGTTAAGCAAAGTATTGAAATGCTACGCGTGAAGACGCCAAATATGCATGCGCTGATTAAGAACTTGTCTGGTGGTAATCAGCAAAAGGTTTTGCTGGCCAGATGGTTGTTAACCGAACCTGATGTCCTTCTTCTCGATGAACCGACTCGGGGAATTGACGTAGGAGCGAAATTTGAGATTTACTCCATCATTGCTGACCTTGCGAAGCAGGGGAAAAGTATTATCATGATCTCTTCTGAAATGCCCGAGCTTCTAGGGATGTCAGACCGAATTATGGTTATGTGTGAGGGACGTCTTACGGGCATTGTAGAAGGAAAAAAAGCAACAGAAGAAGAGATTATGCGCCTTGCTGCACAGCATATGGCATAATGGAGGGGGCCTAGAACCATGACTACCAAAACAGAAACATTGAAATCTAGAGACTTTAGCGGGTTCATTACCAAATACGCCATCTACATCGTACTAGTTGTTCTAGTCATTGGGATCGCGATTTATGATCCACGCTTTCTATCCGTAAGTATCCTACGCGATATTTTATTGCAGTCTTCCACACGCGTCATTATCGCGTTGGGAGCAGCGTTCATTCTAATTACAGGCGGAACGGATTTATCCGCAGGGCGAATTGTCGGATTATCGGCGGTTATCTCCGCATCTATGCTGCAAACGCAAGATTATGGCAGAAGATTTTTCCCAGACCTGCCGCACCTGAACTTAGCTATTCCAATCATCATCGCGATCATCGCGGGTCTTGTGATTGGACTTATTAACGGGATTGTCGTTGCTAAGCTTCGCGTTCCTCCATTCATTGCAACACTAGGTACGATGGTAGCCGTATACGGTGCGAACTCTCTGTACTTCGATATGAAGCCGAATCAATCACAACCGATTGGTGGTCTACGTCCTGATTTCAGTAACTTAGGAACAGGTTCCATTGGTTCAAGTGCAACGTACTCGATACCCTACATTGTAATATTTGCGCTTGTTGTGTCCGTCATTGTATGGATTGTATTTAATAAAACAAAGCTTGGCAAATACATGTACGCTATCGGTGGTAACATTCATGCTGCTGTCGTTTCAGGAATTAACGTAAACCGTTACTTGATCTACATCTATGGTATTGCTGGTGCACTTTACGGACTTGCTGGGGTATTGGAAGCAGCGAGAACGGGTGGAGCAACGAACAACTACGGCAACATGTACGAGCTTGATGCGATCGCGGCTTGCGTTGTCGGCGGTGTATCCACTTCAGGTGGTATCGGTACGGTACCAGGCGTTCTTGCAGGGGTATTAATTTTCAGCGTTATCAACTACGGGTTGACGTTCATCGGAATTAGCCCATACTGGCAGTTGATTATCAAAGGTGTGATCATCGTTGCAGCGGTAGCGTTTGATATGCGGAAATATATGAATTCGAAGTAAGCTTAAGAGGCTGTCGACATGATCGGCAGCTTTTTATAGTGGAGAGACATGAAAGCGGTTACGAATGGATGAGGGGAGTAGAACAATGCGTACAAATGGCAATAAAACAGACAGCGAACCAGACAGAGAACCAGACAGAGAACCAGACATTGCTACTGACAGGAAAAAGAAACGGCTCTTATTTATGTCTCTGCAAACGAAGCTGGTGGGAGCTTTTGTTCTCGTTTCTTTACTGGTAGGGATTACGAGCGGGTTGTCTTACATGTATATAAAAAAAGTCGATAATTCCTACACCGAGCTGTTCGATACGAATGTGAGATTGCTTCAGGAAGTTGCAGAAATCAAAGAGAAAACACAGATGCAAACAAGCTTATTATTTGGATATGTACTGGATTCGACGAAAGAAAGAGAAAAGCGTTTAATGGATATGAATGCGGAGCTTGCAGGTATCATAGCGAAAATGCGTGATGCAGGTGGATATGAAGAAAAGAAATCCGCGGTCCAGGCAATGCTGGAAGCTAATCAAACCTTTGCTAGACTAGCTCAGAAGGTTGTTGCTTATGGCGAAAAAGGGGATGCGTCCTTGGCTAAGGCGGAAGCCATGCAGTGGGCGATTCCAACAACGGAAACCTTGACGCAAGGGGCGGCTAAAATAGAAGAACTCGAGGCAGGCATTCAAACCGAGGCGGCTTTGCGAAATCATGAGACCATATCATCGACCATAAGGACGTTGATTTGGGTGAGTGGAGCGGCGTTAGTCGTTGCGCTGGTGGTAGGGCTTTGGGTTTCGCGTTCTATTGTAGCGCCAGTGCGCGCCATGGTAAGAGCGTCAGAGCGAATCGCGAATTGCGATTTATCCGTTGGCGATATTGCGGTAAACAGCCGCGATGAGCTGCAGGATTTGGCTATAGCTTTCAATCAGATGAAAGGTAATCTGCAGGGGTTGATTTGCCAAGTAGGCAGTAGCAGCGAGCAAGTTGCTGCGGCTTCGGAAGAGCTTAGTGCGAATGCCAATCAGGTTAGTGAGCTTTCCGAGCGGATCACGGGAACGATTCAAATCATTTCGCAAGGCACGGATGCACAAGTAGGTAGTGTACATCAAGGTGTGGCCATCATGGAGGAAATGTCAGCAGCAGTTACGCAGATTGCTAGTGTCACGCAGACAGCGAATAAGCAATCTCTGTTTGCGCAGCAGGAGGCAGGGGAAGGCACGTCCGCGATAGAGACTGCGATGGGGCAAATGAAAGCTATCCATCGGAAGATGGATGAATTGGCAGTCTCGGTCGATCGACTAAGCGGCCGCTCGGAGAAAATCGTCGGCGCGAATGCGATGATCGCAGGTATTGCGCGGCAGACGAATATGCTGGCGCTCAATGCTTCGATTGAGGCGGCACGTGCAGGAGCCGCTGGCAAGGGGTTTGCCGTGGTTGCGGAAGAAGTCCGCAAGCTGTCCATGCAGACCGGCGCAGCGGCGGAGGAAGTGGCTTCTCTCGTCACGAGTATCCAGGAGGAGACGAGGGACGTTATACGCTCCACCGAGGCGGGCAGCCGCGAGGTGGAGACGGGGCTTGAGGTCGTCGGCGAAGCGGGAGCGACGTTCCGGCGCATCCGTTCGGCGATGGACGAGGTCGCCCGGCAGATCGAGGAAGTGGCGGGGAGCTCGGAGGCGATCTCCGAGAAGACGCACGTCGCCGTTCGCGTGATCCGCGCCATCGACGAGGTGGCGGGGCAGATGGCTGCAGGCGCGAAGAACGTCTCCGCCAACATCGAGGGGCAGTACGCGAGCATGGAGGAGATCGTCTCCTCCGCGACGGTGCTCAGCTCCATGGCTGCGGAGCTGCAGGGGTTGATTGGGCGGTTTCGGGTGTGAGGTGGAAAACCATCCATGTTTTTACTTATGTAGTATAATTATAATAATTAAAAAGGTGATGGAGAGAACCCCTGAATGGTTTCGTAGTTAATACGCAACCATTCAGGGGTTCTTGCATGAGCTTTAGCGTGGATCAAAAACGGCAGGCTTAAATAGCTCTGTTGCTGATACCTCCCAAAGGTGAAATCTACTAATAGGGTCAAATATTTTATTATTTGAAATTATAGGATGTTTTTACGAGATTATATCCATAATGTGACTAATTTAATAATATTATATATTTAATATACTGACCAATTTAAACATGAAAAGCCATTTTCATATTTTATTTGGTCAGTCTTTAATTGTCATTTGTCTGTTCTTTCGACATGGATTCGATTTAAAATGCTACTTATTTATGGCTTTACATAGGAAAATATACCCATCTAATGTAAAATGGTAGCATACATAGAGTACAACTAGGTATGGCAGGAAAGATGTTGTTGTTCCTCGTAGATACTTAGTACCTCTAGGAGTCTTTTCGGCTCTTACAGTCTAATAAGAAGAGAAAGAGTAGATAGAAACAAACTAGAAATGTGAGTTTCTGAACCCATAGCATCTATGAGGATAGTAAAACGTACTACTAAATTATGAAGAGCAAGATGAAGTGTCAAGTAGAAGTTATTAAACTGGTCGGAATGGGAAGGGGGAATTAAACTTGTCGATGCAGATCATATTGAAACAGAGAGACCCAAGTGTCAAAGGTAAGATACTCGTCTTGTTTATTCATGGCCTTGGTGCACCAAGAACATGGGTGGAATCAGGAAGAGATTGGTCACAACTAATCAAGGACGATCCTGAACTTGAAGGTATCGATGTCGGGATTGTCACTTATGACACATCTCACCTTATTAGTGGTCTATTTGGAATCGAAGGCGAATTTGAAATACTTGGGCATCGATTAAGTGTTAGTAAGGATAGTCCCTTATCTATTCAGCTTCTGGCGCAACAGTTAAAAACGATATTGAATGGGTACATGTATAGAAAGTATGAGAAAATTGTAGTTGCTGGTCATAGCATGGGTGGATTAATTGGTAAGCGCTTTATTTTGAACGAATATTTGCACCGCAATGATCAATTGAACCGCATTGGTGGTTTCATTAGCTACGCGACACCGTATAACGGATCCAAGTTTGCGCAATTTCATCATATTATAAAACGATTCCAGAAACATACACAAATAGAAGAGCTTCGTTCTAACTGTGAATTTCTCGATGATATGAACAGATGCTTTGCTGACGCTCATCAGAAACTGAATAGTTTATTCCCGTCTATATACTGCTTTGGCGTTAAAGATGATGTAGTGGAACAAGGGAGTGCAGTACCAAATATGGGGCATTCCAGCACCTATTTACAAGCGCAAGTTCTTCCTGGTGACCATGGTTCGATCCTCGACGTTCCGCATGGTCACCAGACAACCAATTACGATTTACTTAAAGGCCTGCTTCTTGATGTGCTCGATACCTTCGATCCCCCAACTTTTGGTTTTCGATCAGTCCATTCAAATCAGGATTCAGAACGATTAGACGAGTCAGTATCTCCAACAGTGCATACAGAAACAGTAAAAGGCCAAGTTGTTCAACAGCTTGAAGGGCATCGGCAAGTGTTGGAGAGTGTCTTTATCAACCGTTTCAGAGATGAGGATCAGATTCGGACTAGATTAATCGGCTCCATGAACGAAGTATTTCAAAAACTAGAAGCCATGGATGACAAAAAAATGAAGCAGTTTCTTAGTCTATACCACTACACCAACCACCAACCGCCCAGCGGTAATTCCGGACTGCGGGAGTTGTGGGAGTTGCTTGCATTGGTCCATCTTGTATACCCTGATTGGAATTTTACAGATCCAAATGAAGTGATTCAACTCCCGAATCTTCAGTTGGATTCAGAAAGGTGGGTTCGTATTCTCTTCTCACAGGACAAAGAGACAATGCCCGAGCTAGTAATTGGTTTTATCGCCAAATTATATAATAGTTCTCTTCGCCCCTTTCTACTTAGTAGTGGTGGGGAGGAACTCTTTCCATATCGGTTGTTGCTGGAGAATATTAATTCAGAATCCCTAACTTCTAACAACCCTGAAAATTTGTGCGAGCACTGCAATTCCAGTAGACAGGCTGACTTCTCCAAAATATTGCTTCAATTTGGTCAAAGTACGCATTCTCGTATTTTCGATGGTCTGGAGCCAAATAAGTTATCTGGTACGGTTAGTATTAGTTGTTCCTCTTGCTTGCGGCAAGTTAGGCAAGAGAGTAACTATACGGAAATATGCAAAAAACTAAGGAAGGTGATCTAATTATGAGTGAAATCTTAATCCACTATTTTGATTGCCAGAAAGGTCTACAGAAGCTATCTGACCTGCGAATTCGTCATATCGATGAACTGTACTTCTCAGCGCAGCAAATTTATGGTATCTCATGCTATGAATCAGAGTCCCAAATGGCGAAACAGTGGGAGCGAGCAGCTTATCAATTTGCTTACCGGGTGCAAAACCAAATGCCTCGAGAGCTTGATGATCTTCGGTGGGACATGTATTTGGTCCTATACGTAGATGAGATAATTAGTAATGAGTTGAAAAAGCGAATTGAGTCGAACCGATTCTTTTTTCGCAAAATTGTCCTTACACATGCTGATTTAGAACGACTCTCTGAAAAGCTACCGTTAGGCTTCTCCATAAATGTACAGGACCAATGGCCAGAGCGTCTTTGGTTCGATGACCGTCATTTTTTAATGCAATGGCAGGCATGTGTGAAAGGTTCTACAAGGGAAAGGTTGGATCAAGCTCTGTTTCAAAGGGGAAACAACTCAGCAGAAAGTCTAATTCAGGCCTTATGCTTACCTAACCTAGCGGAGGTGCTGGGAGATGAGAATTAATGCAATTACAATTGAAGCTTTCCGCGGTTTTCAAGAAGAGAGAACATTTAAATTTCCAGACACAAACATTATTATCCTGCACGGACCTAATGGCTACGGTAAAACATCTTTTTTTGATGCTATCGAGTGGGGACTTACTGGGACGATATACCGCTACGAAGAAGATTCGGAAAGAAAAGCATATCAGTACATTGGAAATCATTTTGCAAACGGTAGACCTCCTAGAGTCACTATTGAGCTGAGCAATGCAATAACGAAATTAAAAGTAACTCGAACAGGGGGAGGCTACCAGTCGATCCGATCAGGTGAAGATACAAGCTATCTTAAGGTCGAAGTCAATGGGAAGAGTTTAGAGGATGATACGGCAGAACAGGTGCTAAAACTATTGCTTGTCCATAAAGAGTGGCTAGAACGTGTGGATGTGAACAAGAGCCTATTTCTTACTCATTTGCTGTGCCAAGAGAGAATGAATGGGATTTTGAGGGGAATGAAGGAGAAAGACCGTTATCACGCCGTCTCTCGTATTTTCGGAACAGAGCAGTTCAGCATCTATCGTGACATTGTACATAAGGCGAAGATGGAACTTGAAGTGAGGCGGGACGAATTTCAACGTAAGTTAGATTCATTGAAGGCGGATGAAGTAGCATTAGAAAAGAGATTACAGGAGCTCAAGGTTGAACTATCCGATGTATCTAATCTGTCACGTCATTCGCAATGGCAAACGACCCTTCAACACTTTCAAGAAGAATTCGAACCATTGACTTCCACTAGTGAGCCACGCGAAATCAAAGAGTGGGTTCATGAAGCGGAGTTACAGTCTGGAAGACTTGAGATGGAGCGAAGCAAATTGGATAATTTCGCGTTCAGGGAGCTAGAGTTAGCGAAGTCTGCCCTTGCATATTTAAAGGTCAAACAGCCTCAGTTAAACCAGTGGAAGCATCAGTACCAACTTGGTAATTATCTAAAGGATGCAAAGTCCAAGGTAGAGCAATTACAGCAATTATTAACTGACACAGATTTGTATCAAGAGACTGAACAGATAACGTGTCAGAAAGTTCAACAAGCCGATGAATTGCTAGTTCAAGCACTACGAACTAGGAGCACTGCTGATCAATTAGATAAAGCACTGGATAACGTAACAGGCTCAATTGATAATGCAAGACTCGTTCAAAACTATGGTGGTTTGAGTGGAGCTTTCGCCATGAATTACCCGTCTTTGGAAGAGGTTGCCCGCGTTGAACTGTTTGAAGCACTCCAACAACTTGAGGTTCAATGGAAATCACTTAAAGTGTGTGAGAAAAATTTCAGGGAGGCTGAACTGATCCACTCTCAGCATTCCGCATTAGTTCAACAATTGGTACAGCATGAAGAGAAGCATCAAGCGTTTCTTAAACATGTTATGCAGTTTGCTGTAGAGCAGCCGGAATTAGAGCATTGCCCAGCTTGCGGGACGGAGGGGATTCATGCTAATCATTTGCAGCAATATGCAAGATTTCAATTGGATCGCATTCATCCGGAGCTAGCTCCTGCTAAGATGAGGGAATTAGACTTAGACCAAATTAAGCAGGCTAGTGAGTCTCATCTACTAGTTACACAAAAGAATTGGATTAGCGCAGAGAGAACTCTCCGTGATTTGTTACTGAAATGGCGGCAACAGCATGGAAGCCTGCTTGCGCAAGAGACAGCAGTGAGAGCAAAGCGTAATGAGCTACTTGAAGATATACAACAGATTAGCCTAAGGCAAGAGAACTACAAGCAGCGAGCGGAAGTACTCGAAATCAATGTAATGCAATTTGATCTGAAGGAGCGGATTTCGAGTAGTCTTCATAATTTCAAGCAGCAAATGGAAGGTTTACGGGACATGTTAGAAGCTGTTTCCTCATCATTTACTGTCAAGCCGCTTCACGATCAAAATCAAGATATCCAACATCTGAGTAAAGAAATACTTATATGGATAGGGAGGTTGACCTCGGTTGGTATTGTCATAGCGGACAGTCTAGAAGCCGATTGGCAGGCTATTGAGGAGAAATTGGAATCAAAAACTATTGCACTGCAGGATAATATTCAGGAGAATGCTCGTCGTCATGCGATACCGAAGCAATTACTTAAAGTATACAGGACGGACAAGTATTTAGAACTTTTCGAGGAGTTACAACAGCATATTGCATCCAAGCAGAAGGTTATCCAACGAGTCGAGGACGGGTTACGTTCGTTGAAAGAAACGTTCGATACGCTCAAAGATGCTGAAATCACCGTTCCTGACGCCATTAATGCATTGACAGAAAGAGTAATGGACCAAATGTTCGACACAATGCGAGCGATTTTTGTCCGAATCAACTCGCATCCTTTGTTCACAGACATTGATTACGACACGGACAAAAAATATAATAATAACCGACTTTTTTTAAAGGTTATGACGGGTGGGGATTCACCGCTCGGTCCACAGGAAGCAAATCCTTCTTACATATTTAGTGCCGCACAAGTTAATGCGACAGCCATATCATTTTTCCTTGCAATGTCTTTAACCCAAGCATGGTCTCCTTTACAGTTTGTTGCAATGGATGATCCGGTCCAAAGTATGGATGATTTGAATGTTACCGCGTTAATTGACTTGATTCGCGACCTAGCAAACCCTGTGCAGCAAAATCATAAGCAATTTATTATTTCGACACATGATTCGACATTTTACGAGCTTATGCGCAAAAAGTTCAGAGTTTTAAATGTTGGGATTGTTGAGTATGATTCGTATTCAGAGGCTGGCCCTACTTATAAACAGTATTTAATCGAGGCACAAGAACACAAATCGATTGCAATTTTCGCCAAAAGTTTAACGAATTAGCTTTTATAATAGCCTTCTACAAAAAAAACGTTCTTTTATGAGGGGAGAATAATAGATGCGATATTAATGTACAAAATTAACTCAATACAAATTAGCAGTTTCTAGTTGGATAATGGTAAGAATAAGAATTTCATTAAAATTAATTGGATGTTAATGGAATGTTGTGTGCTGTGAATAAAAAAGAAATTATTAATATTCAGGTACATCATTTGTCAAATATACTAGTTTTTTAGAAAACTTACTCATTTAGTAGGTTAACAAAGAAAAGTATCTATTTATGTAACTGACATAATGCAGTACTTCCATGGAATATTTTTTGAATATTTACTTTATCTGATGCTTCTGTACTACCTATTCTCGAAGCGCATAGTTATGATGTAACCATATGTGCCGGTATATCTTGTGAAATTTTAGTATACATTCTACATGTGATGATATTGTAGAATAATAGAAATAGGTGGCTGGAAATATTTAAACTATAAGCAGGAAGGGGAAAATGAGAATGCCTACAATGGCAAACTCTCTTATACCAGCTCCAAAAGACTGGAATGAATTCGAAGAAATAGTTGCTAGCTGCTTACGGATACGATGGAAGAATAAAAATATAAGCAGGATTGGAAGAAGCGGACAAGCTCAACATGGGGTTGATATATATGGAAATGATGACTCAGGAAGAAGAGCTGGTGTGCAGTGTAAACTGACTGAAGGAAATTTGAATCTAAATATTATTGTTGATGAGGTTTTAAAATCAGAAGAATTCTTACCCAATCTTGATATATATTACATAGCAACAACTGCAAGGAGAGATGCTAAACTTCAGGAGAAAATACATTTATTATCAGAAGAACGCAAGACGATGCATAAGTTTACTATTCAGCTACTATTTTGGGAAGATCTCATTCAAGATTTAACTACAGATCTTCCCGAACTAAACAAGCACTATCCAGAAATAAGTTTTAAAAACAGGAATAACGAAGATAATAAGAAAGCTCACATAAGTAAGAAATCTTTTATTTTATTTCTAGTAGTCCTCTTAATTGTTTTAGTATACCTTATAGCGCCTGCAGACATTACATCTGCGTTATCGTCTAGTAGTTTCATCTTATTTGAGCATAAGTGGGGCTTAATTCTATTCTTTATTTTTCTTGCCTTTGTAGTAACAGTATTAAGAATTAGCGATTCAAAGTTTACTGAAGAAAGAGAAGAGCATTACCGACCAAAGCAAATTGTATCAAGAGAAAAACAACCTATTACAACTACAGTATATGACAGTGATATTTTAGATAATAGGAAATGGAAGGTCTTACGAGAAATAAGTATTCGAAATTCTACTGAATATGAAATTAAAGGTATTTCAGGTAAGGTCACTTTTTATGATAATGATTATAAGGTAGATGAAGTTTATTTTAAAGAAGACATAATTCCGCCACGTAAAGGCATAAGAATCGAAAAGTTAATCGAGCAGAAAAAGCAAGGAAATTGGGATGAGTTTCATACTGAGATTATTATTATGGAGCATGACGGAAAAGTAGCAAAAAACGTAAAAGTGTTTGGCATACATTTAATCCGAACTTATTTTTTTATACTTAATAGGTATAATTATATTAGAATTTTTGGTAAACGTATTCTGCCTTACGAAATTACTTGGCTTAGGATGAAAAGTAGGGATATGTGGCACAGGTTAATGTTCATGCCATTTAGTTGGAGTGCAACAGATGGGTTGAATAAAGGTCTGTTTTGGATTCGGATAAAAAGACGGATTATGCAGGTAGCAATAATTCTTCTCTTAGTATGTTGTGTAGCATATGCTACTGGGAGTTTTTTTATTGTGATTGTTAAATTAGTAGTGTTCTGGTATAAATCAATTAATTTAATACTGAAATAGGAGCCAAGCTAGCAGTATCCCGAGTAGAATTTTATGAAGATAAATAAGGGGACCCTGAGTCTTTGTGGTTTACATATGCGAATTTCAGTTAAATAAAATAGGGTCATGTTTTCACGCAAAGGAAGGTTTTCATTCTGTTGAACCATTTATGCAAAGAAACACAGAAGTCCCCTAGCTGGGTTAACTCAAATCGAAGTTGCGAAAAAGGTTGGTCTTTCTCAAGCACAGATTGCACGTTTAGAAAACAGTTCGCAAATTCCGCGAGTAGACACGTTGATTAAAGTAGCGATAGCCCTTGGAATGCAAGTTCAACTAAGTGAAACCGATGAACATGCAATTGCTGGAAACCAAGTGGTACATGTCTAATCAACTATTGGTAGCGGAGAGTTAGAGAATGATCACATATTTTATATCTATAATTTTACATATATGATATATTGTAGTTAATCAAATGGCGGTGAAGCACACCCCTGACTAGTAAGCGTAGATGATACGCCTACTGGTCAGGGGTTTTTGCATTCATTTGCCGAAACAAGGAGGAAGCAGAAAGGTGAGACAAGCATTGCTATATGAAACACCAAAAGAGTTCGCATGTATGATGATGAGGCATTTAGAAGAGAGTTTAGGTACGCTAGTCCAGCAGAAGGACCCAGTAAATAATCCGCTTTTGTTAAGTGTTATGAAGGAAGAAGAGGAGGAACTAGTAGTCAGTCTTCACGGTGTATTCCAAACCTATCACAATACAGGCGACATCAATGCAGCAATTACTTACTTGAATGGGATTATAGGAGCTACGGCGTATTGTCGCAACGAAGATGAAGCCATGAGACTGGATTCTTCGTATATTTATCCAATACTGAGGGACGCTCGGTTTGTAGAAGAAGCGGGTAAAGGACTACATATGGTCGCAGATGAGATTATACCAGGTATGTGTGTTCTATTTCTTGAGATTAAGACGGAGCACAACAAAATTGTGACCAGGAGTTTGTTAGAAGCAAATCCAAAGCTAACCGAGGAGAAGGTAAAGCGAATCGGATACCGGAATTTAAGGGCAGAGGGTTGGATACATCCAAGCTTAGAGCTGTTAAGTCCAGCTAGGAAGACTTGTACGGTTGATGTATTTACAGATAATCCCTTTCCATTTGAGTGTCAATTTCTGAACCCAGACTGGATACAGGCTCACATGCCAGAGAGTTTCCTCATCGCCTTCACGAATCGCAAACAGACACTCGTCATGCGTTCAACAGAGACAATCGATTCGGAGGGGGCTGCCGCTAGGTTAGCGAAGCAATCAAAGTTTACGGATATTGTTCGCAGAAGTTATGTAGTGATGCCTCAGCCAGTATCCGACCACATATATTGGGTACAGAAGGGAACATTTCATTTATTGAATATAGCTTAGCTGAGTGTCGAACAGGGCTGTCCTCAAGTAGTCGTATCTACTTCGTGGGACAGCCTTTGTCATTTTAGCGAGAATAAAATGGCTCAAGGACATCTTTCCTTCCACTTTGAACAGCAGAAAGCAGATATGTCCTATATGTCCTGCATATAATGCAATATCAGCATACTTCGTGCGATAGTAAACGAAACAGACGGATATTTCCTTGTGATCAGGGTGAGTTGGATTAGAAATTACGAAGAGAGGAGAGAGTTCCTTTGATGGAAGCTGCACGTAAAATAACGAAATTAATTGTGCTAACGAGCGGGGTTGCTTTGTTTGATATTGTTATGCTTTCACCGGGATTTCTAGGGATAGGTATCGGACACAGCGCACTAGAAACGGCATTCACCGTATCCATTCTGCTCGGAAGTACGCTCCTATTACTATTTGGCATTTACAGCATAGTTATGAAGTCAAATCTACGACTCCCTATCAAACAGATGAAGAGCCCTGAAGATCTGGAGGGGGCCCTGAAACAATTCAAAGGAATTAAATCCCTTGCACAGGAAATTGCGCTTGGCTTGCATCAATTGGAGCGAATGCGTAAGAAACAAGAGACGATACGAAGTGTCCTCACCCAGAGGTTTGAACCGAGCGGACTTAGCTTTCAGAAATTTGCTTCTACGACGCGAGAGGTTGAGAAGTTATTTTTTCACAATATACGGAGTATGATAAACCGTCTCCATGTGTTCGATGAAGAAGAGTTCCAAAGCATCACTAAACAGTCAACGAGCCAGTTATCTCCCGAGTTTTTGCAAGAAAAAAGAACTGTATATAAGGCACATATGTCGTTTGTTAAATCTTCTCTACATATTAATGAAGAAATTTTGCTCAAATTGGATAGGTTGCTGCTAGAAATTTCTCAACTGGATAGCATGGCGAATGGCGATATCGGGCAAATGCCTGGCATGCAAGAGATTGATGCCTTGATCAAGCAAACACAATTCTACAAACCGTAGAGGTGGTGCTCCTAACATGAATAAAACGAAGTTCTTCTTCATATCGCTGCTTATCGTCATTATTGTATTTATCGGTGTGTATGCGGGCGTTTCTTTTACAGCTAACTTGGGTAAATCCCAAAATCAAGTGACAGCGGAGAGTGCAGCTAAGCAATTGAACAAGGTGTATGACAAGATCTCCGTGGTGAATGGAACACCCGTCAAAGGACAGATTGATATTAATCCAGCCGATGTCGCTTCATCGCTGCCTGATATTTCGAAATTTCCAATCACAGTGAATAATACGACAGATTATTTCGTAGAAATTTTCTCCTCTACAGAGAAGTCGGGCAGCGGGGTGGATGGTTGGTTAACGGATGTAGCGAATGAATTTAATAAAGCGCAGATTATGGTTAACGGGAAGACGGCCTCTGTGAAAATTCGTAATATTGCTTCTGGAACGGCGACGGACTATATCAAGTCAGGTAAATATGTGCCGGATGCGTTCACGCCTTCCAACGAGTTATGGGGAGAGATGATCAAGTCGGGCGGTCCGAAAATACAACTAGTCACCAAAAGTCTGGTAGGGAATGTTCCTGGCATTGTGATCGCGAAGAAAAAATATGATGCCCTCGTGGCCAAATACGGCTCCATTAATGTGAATACCGTGACGCAAGCTATTTCAAATAATGAATTTGCTATGGGCTATACGGACCCTTTTGCGAGTTCAACCGGTCTTAATTTCCTCGTAACAGCTTTAAGCACATGGGATAATAGAAATCCAATTAGTGAGAAGGCCGTTCAAGAATTTGAGAAATTCCAAACCAACGTACCGTTTATCGCATCTACAACTATACAAATGCGAGACGCTGCGAAATCGGGGATGTTGGATGGTTTTGTATTGGAATACCAGACATTCCAGAATGCGGCAGAGCTTACGAATGACTATGTATTTACACCTTTTGGATATAGGCACGACAGCCCGCTCTATGCCCTTGGTGATTTGCCCCTCGTGAAACTTGATGTAATTAAGCGATTTGCTGAATTTGTTGGGGGGGCGAAATATCAACAAGCAGCTAAGGATAAAGGGTTTAATGGGCTAGACAATTACAAGAGTGAGCTCTCTGCGATAGATGGCAATACACTTTCAACTGCTCAGAAGGTTTGGAAGGAAAAGAAAAATGGAAGCAAGCCGATTGCCGCTGTTTTTGTGACGGATGTATCAGGCAGCATGGATGGTAAACCGCTTAGTCGATTGAAAGAATCCCTGCTCAAAGGTCAGAAGTACCTGGGCAAGGAAAATAGAATTGGTCTTGTATCCTATTCGAACGGGGTGACGATCAATCTCCCCATTGCCAAGTATGATACGAATCAACAATCACTGTTTGTGGGCACTGTGGGTACGCTCCAGGCAGGTGGAGGCACAGCTACGTTCGATGCCATTGCGGTTGCTATGAAAATGCTGGAGGACTACATGGTAGGGGATCCGAATGTGAAACCGATTATCTTCGTACTGAGTGATGGAGAAACCAATGCAGGACATTCCTTGAAGGACATTCGAGGCTTGATCGAGACATTGCAGATTCCCATCTATACGATTGGATATAATGCCGATATTGCGGCACTTCAGAGCATTTCGAGTATTAACGAGGCAGCAAGTATCAATGCAGACACGGATGATGTTGTTTATAAAATAAGTAATCTACTTAACGTCCAGATGTAGGATTAATTTACCTTATGAGGGGGAATTCGAATGTCTTTTTCGTTGGAGATTGCTGGCGATGAGGTGCTCAAAGCCGTTGTTGAGGAACAAGTGAAGCCTGTGGCCGAGGAAGTTGTAAAGCTGAAAGCACAAGCAGAACAGAATGTGCAGACGATCATGGAGATCGATCTCGATTCGCTGGAGAAACGCAAAAATATTCTAGCTGCGGTAGAAAACTTCGGCATTGAAACGATGCGAGCATCCTCTCAGAAAAATGCTTTGCTCCAAGTGACAATAGGGCAGCTATCGAGGGCTGGTGATGAGGGGGGGATTGTGGCTAAGGGACTCGGGGAGCTGCAACTTCAAATGAAAGACCTCGATCCTAGCGGGATCGACTTCGTCAAACGCGGGTTTCTAGGGAAGTTTTTTAATCCGCTGCGCTCCTACTTCCATCAGTTTGATAAGGCAGATATGGTCATTGCCGAGATTATCGAAACGCTGAATAAAGGGAAGTTAGGGCTCAAGGATGACAATACAACACTTCTTCTCGAACAGCATGCGCTGCGGGATCTTACCAAAAAACTTCGTAAAGAAATCCAATTGGTTTCCTATATGGATGAATCGATTGAAGCCCAGATCGCGCTTGCCAAAGCTCGAAATGATGATCCGGAGAAGATCCAATTCATAACGGAAGAGGTGCTTTTTCCACTTCGTCAGAGGACGCTCGATATGCAAGCGATGATGGCAGTCAATCAGCAGGGCTTTATCACCTTTGAAGTCGTTATAAGGAATAATAAGGAACTTATCCGCGGTGTGGATCGTGCAAGTACAGTAACGGTTGCAGCTCTGCGAGTTGCTGTTACGGCGGCAAGTGCCCTAGCAAATCAGAGGGTGGTGCTAAAGCAACTGAATGCTTTGTATAACACGACCAATACGTTCATTGAACATACAGGGCAGATGTTGAAGCAGCAAGGTGTGGAAATTCAAAAAGGTGCGATTGAAGCCAGCATTTCAGCAGATTCGCTCAAAAAAGCTTTCGCTGACAGCTTTGAAGCCTTGCAGGCGATCAGTACGTATAAGCAAGAAGCGCTGCCCAAAATGCGCGAAACGATTACCCAATTCCGTGAGCTGGCTGAAACGGGAGAGAAGCAGATTCTGCGGTTGGAGAGAGGCGCGGCTGTGGGGTTATAAGCAAAGGAACCTTGGACTTAGTAAAGTCTGAGGTTCCTTTTGTTTTGTTCTATTCTTGAAATGAGATAACTGGATTTCCTGTAGTTAAATCCATAGAATCAGGCTTCAAATGCCGAATAACTGGATTACCTACAGCTATTTTTTGGATGTTTAACTCTTTGAGCAAAATTGGTGATAAATAACTACCTATTTTCCATTTAAATCAAAAATTTGCGGAATTTCCTTCTAAATAGCTGTACATTTTCCAGTTAATTAGTTTTGACTGCTGGTCAAAGGTTTTCTAATCGCGAATCTCAACGATTAGTTCGATTTCCACAGGTGTGTGGAAAGGCAGGTCGCTCGTTCCGATCGCGGAGCGGGCATGTTTGCCGTTTTCGCCAAAGATCTCAACAAGCAGGTTGGATGCACCGTTGATGACGTATGGTTGGTCGCCGAAACCGGATTCGCTGTTGACGAAGCCAAGCATTTTGACGATTTTGACAACGCGGTCTAAATCGCCAAGATACCCTTTCATTACCGCTAAGCAGTTGATGATCGTCTGACGAGCTGCCTCTTGGCCTTGCTCGATCGTGACTTCGCGGCCGAGTTTACCTTCATACATAAGTTCACCGTTGATACGGCAATCTTGACCGGACAAGTAGATCAGGTTCCCTGTTTGATTACATGGAATATATGTGAAACGCGGTTCTGGTGAAGGGGGAAGCGTGATACCAAGCTCTTGCAAACGTTGTTCAATAACGGACATGTGAATGACCTCCAAGTCAAAGTTAAGTTTAGGTTTTATTAGAAAATTTAGTGCTTGCAGCAATGCTGTGCGCGAATGAAGCTGCCTTCCCGCGCATGCGTGTGTTGACCACCGGTCAACGAAAGGGCGCCATTCACGACGACATGCGAGATACCGTCTGGATACTGCCGCGGATTCTCGAATGTCGCATGATCCTGAATGGTATCCGGATTGAACACCGCCACATCCGCGATGTAGCCAGGAACAATTAGCCCTCGCTTGCCCAGCTTGAAGCGCTGAACAGGGAACGATGTCACTTTGCGCACCGCCTGCTCCAGAGTCAAAATACGATTCTCCCGAACATATTTCGCGAATACGCGAGGGAATGTCCCATATAAGCGAGGGTGCGGCTTACCGGTATCACAAGTGAGACTATCAGACGCGATGAGTGATTTATCATAAGCAACAACTTGCTTCACATCTTCGTCAGACATATGGAAGTAGACGATGGAGATACGGCCTTCTTCTTCCAAAAGGAGATCCATCATACATTCCGCTGGCTCCTGCCCGCGAATTTCGCTGATCTCGGCAAGGTGCTTGCCTTCGAGGTGGCGATTGCGCTCCGTGTGCATGGCGGAGAGGAACACACTTTGCCAGCCCGTGGAACAAACCAAGTTGTCCCACGTCGTCTGTTCGTGGCTCAATTCATCGCGAACACGGGCACGAAGCGAAGGATCACGCAGCACTTCAAGCGCACTTTCGATTCCGCCTTCGAGAACCCAAGGGGGAAGAATCGTCGTTAAGCTGGTGGAGCCTGCATTATAGGGGTACACATCACAAGTGACGTCCATGCCACGTGAGCGTGCATCTTCAATGAGCTCCAGCGCATCGTTGATTTGCCCCCAGTTGCGTTTGCCGGCAGCTTTGAGATGAGAGATATGCAGCGAAACCCCGGCCTTTTCCGCAATCCAGATGACTTCCTTGACGGAAGGCAACAAATTGTTTCCCTCACCGCGAATGTGCGTAGAGAACAGGCCGTTATACTTCGGTAAAACGGAGCAGAGCTCCGCAATTTCTTCTTTGCTCGTATAACTGCCTGGCGCATAGAGCAGCCCGATCGAGAAGCCAATTGCACCAGCCCGCAGGCCATCTTCCAGCATCACCTTCATCTGTGCGATCTCGGGCCCAGTTGCTGGACGATTGGCGAATCCCATCACCGCGATACGCAGTGCCCCATGTGCCACATAGGTAGCCATATGCTCAGAGGGACGCGAGTTTGCGACAGCTTCCATATACTCGGCAACGGTTTCCCATGGCCATGGCCATTTGGTTTGACCTAACACTGGCTGAACATAACTTTGGAGAAGTTCAGCTTGGGAAGGAACGAAGGGAGCGGGAGCGAGCCCGCAGTTGCCGACGACTTCGGCGGTAACGCCTTGACGCATTTTGATTTCACTGTGCGGATAATCAAAAATCATCAGATCGGAATGGCAATGCCCGTCAATGAAGCCAGGCGAGATCACTTGTTTATTCACATCGATGACCTTCAAGGCATCCTCATGGAGCTGACCGATAGCGACAATTTGGTTGCCTTGGATACCGACATCGCCAGCAAACCAAGGATTACCAGTGCCATCGACGATGCGTCCGTTTTTCAGTAGTAGATCCAACATGATGGGGCACCTCCCAGATTTATTTCAGCTGCTTCAATTATTCGAGCATGCCTCGTGCAAGCACAGGCACGCGATCACATGTATCTTCACGCTGCATCACAACATGATTGTGCAGGTTAACCGTACTGCATATATGATTCGGAATGATGCGCAGCTGGTCGCCGACTTTCAAACCAGCAGCTTGTGCCAGAGGCCCAAGCTCGACCATGCCGTGCTCCTCGGTCATCCGCACGAGCAGTGCATCTTCGAGGCCATGAATATGGCCGAAGCCTCGTAACTGCAAGGGATGTGTGCCTGGCTGCACATCCGTTGCGAAGGTCTTGCTGCCGCCGTCGACGATCGCGAGATCCGCCGAGGGTCGGCTCACGACGGTGACGAGCACGCTGCCGGCACAGTCTTCAAGCTCGCAGACGCCTAGCTGCGCCTGCATCCGGTCTTGATAGACGTAGGTGCCAGGGCGCACCTCCGTCACGCCTGGGACTGCCGCGGCATACAGAGCCGTCGGCGTCGAGCCCACGCTGACATCGGCGATAGCGATGCCAGCGGCTCTAAGGCGGTCGGCCAGCTGTACCATCAGCTGGCCTTCTTCTAGGCCAGCGGCCGCCACGTCGAGCGTGGGCTTGCCAGCAAGCAGCGCGCCGCGGAACGTGTAGATGCCGGTTAGCCGCAGATGCGGCATACCGGCAATCTCCGCAGCCAGCGCGGCGGCCTCTTCATACGGCACACCGGTTCTGCGCAGCCCGGTGTCAATCTCTAACCGCACCTGCAGCGTATGGCCATGCTTGGACGCAGTCTGTTCCATCAGCTTGGCGCCGGCCAAGCTGTCCACGCCAACGATAAGCTCGATCCCTTCGCTGATGCGAATCGCGCGTTCGATCTTGCTCGCGGTTACCAACGGGTACGCGATGAAGATGTTAGCAATTCCATGCGCTGCCATAACCTCGGCCTCTGACACTTTGGCAACAGTGATGCCAACAGCGCCAGCGTCAATTTGTTGCTGAGCGACAGAAGGAAGCTTGTGCGTCTTCGCATGGGGTCTTAACTTCACGCCGCTATGTTGACGAACACGGTCCGCCATAAAGGCAATATTACGTCCCAAAATATCCGTATCGATCAGGAGACAAGGCGTTTCTAGGGAGACCATCATAGGGATTCACTCTCACTTTCTTTCGCGTTACTTTTGCCTTCTTCCAGATGGCTGTACAGCGTGTATTTGGATATGTTGAGATACGTACAAATTTTCTCGCCGCCTTTTTTGATCAGAAAAGCCCCTTTGGCATCGAGAAGCTGAATCATGCGCATCTTATCTTCTTTGGTCATAACAGCAACAGGTTTATCGATGATTTCCTGCGCTTCTTGAATGAGAGCATCGAGGAGATCGCTGACACTCGTGACGAACGATTCCTTCACCTCGGTTTGCTCGCCAGCAGGGTTAATGAGATTCTTCAGTGTTTTCTCAGCGACCATGAGATCCGTGATGTCTGTGTTAATACAGAGAGAACCGATAATTTTGCCCGCTTTATTTTTCATATAAATCGAGCTGGAGCGCAGAATGCGTCCGTCCTTCGTTTGGGTCAAATAGTTGAACTTGTTGCCGTTTACATGATTGCCTCGCAGCAGCTCAAGACCAAGATTCGTGCCAGGATCTCCGATTTTGCGTCCCGTGATATGACCGTTGGCAATAGCGACAATGGTGCTCTCATAGGAACCAGTCAAATCGTGCAGCACAACCTCGCAGTTCTCGCCGAATTGAGCAGCAAGGCCAGTCACCATATCGGTCAGAAATTCAAATTCATCCTGAATGGATTCCATACCAGTTATCCCCCCCTCACAGCTTGTAGGTTATTCTGAGCAAAATGGTAACACAAACTTTTCGAATGTCAAACAAAAAGTTTGTTAGGCTAAAAAAAAGTATGATTTTCCAGGTTCGCTCATGATACTATGGTAAAAAGATCGTGGTATGAGGAATGCTAAGTGTTGCCAGAAGTAGGATCGCTAGATGAATGGAGGATTTCCCATGAAGCGGTGGTTTGCCAAATCACTCAATCGCAAGCTCTCATTGCTCATTTTATTCGCAGTCGTCTTACCCTTACTTACGATGGGAACGGTCTCCTATCGAATTGCAACCTCGGTCACCGAGGATAAAGCGAAGGAGGCAGGGATGAACACCTTGAGGCAGATGACAGATAAGCTTGATTTTGTTATTCAGGACGTAGAGAACATGTCAATCTTCTTGATTGGACAGAGGGATGTTCAGGCCTACCTTGGCAAAGAAGAAAGTGATATTAATCTGTATTCGCAGCTTATTGGGACACTATGGAACTTATCCTATTCCAAAAAGTATATTGCCAACATTACGATTACCCCGAAAAACAGTAATCCTGTGTTATATACAACAACGATTACGAATTCTGGCCTGGCGCCACTTCTGCAACAGTACGAAACAACGAATAAATCGGCTCCCAAATGGTGGTCACCGCTCTATGACATTCAAACCTCTGACGGTTTACGCAAGGTGATTTCACTGGTGAGACCGATTCGGGATTTCTCTCTGTTCAAAGCGTTAGGCACCTTATCCTTTTCCCTAGATCAATCAGAGATTGAGCATTATTTGACGGATGCGGGCTGGGAAACGAGTGGGTTTGTCGTCCTGGTAGATGCGAATAATCGTATTATTGCTGGCGGCGATCGGAAGTGGCTGATGAAGGATATGTCCGAAGTATTCCCCAATCTGCATGGACTTACAGAAACAAGCGGTGTGTCGAATGTGTTGCAAGGCATGCATCCTTATACCGTTCTATACAACGGACTTCCACGCGTGGGCTGGAAATTAGTCGGATTCATTCCGACCGAAATTTATCAAAAGCAAAATGGCTTCGTCCTGACCGTAACGGCTGTTACCATCCTTATTGCACTCTTACTTGCCATGGCGCTGGTCATCTATTTCTTACGATGGGTCACGAACCCGCTCATGAAATTGACCAAATATCTCAAAGATTTGAATCCTGACGAGATGATTCCGACGTTTGAAGTGAGGAGCGTAGATGAAGTCGGCCTGCTCGTTCACAGCTACAATAAGCTCAGTGACCGGATCAGTCGTCTCAAGGATCAAGTTCAGCTGAACGAAGCGATGAAGAAGGAGGCGGATATTATGGCGCTCCAAGCACAGATTAATCCGCACTTTTTATACAACACCTTGTCGTCTATCCATTGGATTGCGTTGATGAACAAAGATCGACAAATTGCCGAGATGGTCGGTGCGCTCAGTGATTTCTTACGCTTTAGCTTAAATAAGGGAGAGGAGTTCTGTGTTGTTCAACAAGAGGTGTCCCACGCACAGAACTATGCGTACATACAAGCGATTCGATTCCCGGATCAGTTCGAGATCGAATTTTTTATTGACCCTGAAATGACGACAAATATCATGTTAAAGCTGCTGCTCCAACCCTTGATAGAGAACAGTTTAATTCACGGCATTCAGAAGAAGAAAACCAAAGGCCACATCTATGTCCACGGCGAGCTGCGGGAGCATGATATGAAATTTGTGGTGGAGGATACGGGCATCGGGATGGATGAAGTGAAGCTCAGAGATATTCATGGGCAGTTGGCTTCGGCTAATCAGAAGCTAGGGATCCGAAGTGAAGCGGATGAAGAGAGGAAGAAAGTTGTGACCAGTTATGGACTTATCAATGTGCATCGCAGGTTACTGCTGCACTATGGCGCGGGTGCGGGTCTTGTGCTGGAGAGTACGCTGGGAACGGGTACCCGCATTACATTCCTGATTCCGAGAGAGAGAGGAGAGTTGTCCCTATGAGAATTCTGATTGTGGATGATGAAGTGATTATTCGTACGGGCTTGTGTACCGTAATTGATTGGAAAGAGCTTGGATTGGAACTGCTGCCTGCCGCTTCATCGGCTGAAGAGGCATTAGAGCGCATTCCGCAGGAGAAGCCACATATTGTGCTGACCGATATCCGGATGTCTGGGATGGATGGTATTGAGCTTGCCCGGGAAATCAAGTTAATTCTACCGGATACGGAGATCGTTATTCTCACGGGATATGATGATTTCAACTATGCTCAGCAGGCTTTACGCGGAGGCGTGACCGATTATTTGCTGAAAACAAGCCGTCCAGAGGAGATCATCAAAGCAGCGTTGAAAGCGCAGCAGAACATCATGGATAAATGGGAGTCGATGAAGCAGGATAACCTTCAACAGGCAGCGCTTCGCTCACAATTGTTGGACAGGGCTTTGAATCGTGGTTTACACGATGATGAAGAAGCGCGTACCCAGTTACATCATTGGTTTCGCAAAAACGGTGTCGACTCCTCCGCGGATGAGGGGGTGGGAATTGCCAGGCAGGTGCTTCTCGTATCCTGTTCGGGTTGGGTGACCTTCGCTAATCTTCTGCAAGGAGCCGCAGAGAATATGTTGTACGAACTTCTCCCTTGTGTGACGCTGATGCAAAAGGACCATTTCGTTATGGTCGTTCGATATGAAGTTGGGGTAACCGATGTCCCAGGGCTACATAAAGCGCTCCAACGAGTTACCGAAACACTGAAATGCACGGTTTTTGCATCGCTGGGACCTGTTGCGTACGATGATGAGGGGCTGCGTGCGTCCTATTGCACCGCGAAGGAAGTGTTCGCCTACCAAGGTCTGTTAGGCCCAAGTGGGCTTTACACCCTGCAAGATATTCAAGATCGAAGCGGGAGCCGGACGGTTTGCTCGGAGAAAGAAGAAACAGAGCTAGCGGCGATTCTAATGAAAGATAACGCGACGGACCTTAGACATTGGGTGAATCTGAAGGTTCGCACACAACTTGAGGATGCCGCGGCTACGCCAATGTCCGTTCAAGGTTATTTACAATCGATCGTGGTAGCAGGCCATCGTTGGTTAGAGAGAGCTAGCACTGCCGAGCAGGATCAGTCGGTACTCAGTGCACTATCCAAGCTAGAAGGCGAAGGCCGTCCTGAAGAGGAGGTGTTCAAGGTGCTCTCAGGGATTATGGGCATATTCCACCAGGGACTCCATCAGAATAAATATGCGTACATCCATAAGGCGATTGCGTACATTCGAGATAATTTACATCAGCCGATTTCGCTTCAGCAAGTGGCTGGTTTCGTCCATATTAATCCTAATCATTTCAGTGAGGTTTTTAAGCGGGAGACCGGGTATACGTATCTAGAGTTCGTGACTCGGGAACGTATGAAGCTGGCAACAGATCTTGTGCAGAGTACGCAATTGAAAGTGAGCGATATTGCAAGGCGCGTGGGTTATGAGGATATCAAATACTTTACGGGGCAGTTCAAAAAGCATACAGGAAGAGCGCCGTCCGAATATCGACAAGGGGGCAAAGACTGAACAATGTCCCCCTTCGCGCCGAAGTCTCTCCCGTACCTCTGTAGAACATTGTCCCCTATACTAAAGGAGTAACGGAGAGAGCTTGCAAGTAGTGGAGCTAGTTGCTACGAAACTTTTAGGAGGTCCGAACGAATGAAAAAGTCATTTATCGTTACACTGGCGGCTGCGATGTCACTTTCGTTGATAGCAGGTTGTGGGTCGAGTGGAACTACAGATGGGGCACAAGGCAGCACGGCACCAGCTAAAACAGAGACAGCGAAACCTGGTGAGAAAGTGAAGCTTTCGATCTGGCACAACTATACAGGCGAAGATACACGTGCCAAAACGATGCGCGAATATATGGATAAATTCAAGAAGGATCATCCGAATGTGGAGTTGGATATTCAGGGGATTCCACCCGATGGGTACCGTCCGCGTCTTAAAACCGTAGCGGCAGCGAATGAAATGCCGGATCTGTTCGTGATGTGGCCAGGCGTAATGACGAAGGAATTCGTCGGTGGGGACTTGATCCAACCGATCAATGAGCTTCTGGATAGTAAAGCAGAGTGGAAGGGCAACTTTATGCCAGGTTCCTTCGACGATTTCACGATTTCTGGCAAAACATATGCAGCGCCAATGGCCTTATCGCCAACATCCATTCTTTATTACAACAAAGAAATCTTCAACAAATATAACGTTCAACCCCCGAAAACGTGGGACGACATGATGAAACTGGTGGATACGTTCAAAAAGAATAACGTAACGCCAATCGCGCTCGGCAACAAAGCGGCATGGGTTGCACAATCGAGTATCCTAAGCTCCTTGGCTGACCGTGTGACAGGAACTGAATGGTTCTTGAAGGCTGTTGATCAAAATGGGGCGAAGTTTACGGATCCTGAATTCGTTCAATCCTTAACGTACCTGCAACAGCTTGGCAAAGCAGGCGCTTTCCAAGAAGGGTTCAACAGCATTGATAACACACAGATGGAACAAATGTTCGCGCAAGGAAAAGCCGCGATGATGATCGATGGCGGTTGGGCATTGCCGAACCTAGCAGCTAGCGCTTCCAAAGAAGCGCTTGCGAACATGGCCGTTACCGTATTGCCATCCGTACCGAATGGGAAGGGTGATCCGAACACACTCTCTGGTGTTGTTGGAACAGGTTTAGGTATGAGCAAAAAAGTAACTGGCGCACAAAAAGCTGCCGCTTACGAGCTGATCTACGCGTTGTCTGGTCCAGAAGCACAGAAAGCGATTTTAGAAGGCAATCAGCTTGTTAGTTACAAAGTAGCTTTGGATACAAGCAAAGTAACTTCCCTCTTCGCTGAAGTTTACAAAATGATGGGCACCGTGAAAATGACGCCTGTTTATGACGGCAGACTGAGCTCATCCAGCGCAGATGTGGTGAACAATGGACTTCAAGAGCTTCTAATGGGCGGTAAGCCAGAAGATATTGCGAAGAAAGTGCAAGATGCGCAAGCGAAAGCTATCGGCAAATAAGGTTAGCGAAATAAACGACTACGCCGTCCTTTAAAGGACGCGAGCGTTTATCTAGACAAATAGCAGACTTATCATGTGAAACATATAAATTCTTATTTGTGCCAAAGGACTTCAGCCTCAGCTCGGCTGGAGTCTTTTTTCCAAAAAAGCTTACAAGGAGGGGCATCATGAACGTGTCCGCAAGAATGAGAGGATTCATCACCATAGGGCTCCTTCCAGCCTTAATCATCTATTTGTTTTTTGTTATCGTTCCCCTGTTCTGGTCGGCGTACTATGGCTTCTTCGATTGGAAAGGCATTGGCGCAGCGAAGTTTATTGGGATGGATAACTATATGGAGGTATTTACAGATCCGATCTTCTGGAAAGCTTTTAAAAATAACATGCTTATCGTTGCCGCTTCCGTCTTCGGGCAGGTTCCGATCGCTATGATCTTAGCGCTGCTCTTGATGCGCAGCACGCCTTTTCAACGTATCATTCGAGCTTCCGTCTTTATGCCCATGGTATTATCTTCTGTTGTCGTCGGGATTATCTGGGGTTACATCTACCACCCGCAAATCGGTATTCTGAACTTCTTGCTTGATGGTGCCCATCTTGATAGTTGGAAGAAAGCTTGGCTCTCCGATCCGAAAGTATCGATGTTCGCGCTGATGGTGCCGATCATCTGGAATTATATTGGTCCTTACATGATTATGTTCATTGCTGCCTTACAAAATATTTCACCTGAAATTGAAGACGCTGCCCAGTTGGATGGTGTCGGACCCGTGCGTAAACTATTTGCCGTCACATTGCCAATGATTTGGGATACGGTGAAGGTAGCGATCGTGCTTTGTATTTCAGGCTCTTTGAAAGCCTTCGATCTGATCTATGTCATGACAGGCGGCGGCCCTGCGCATTCTACGGAATTGTTGGCATCCTATATGTACAACAGCACTTTCAATGTGTATCGTTTCGGATTCGGCAGTGCATTATCTACAGCGATTATTATTCTTAGCTTGCTTCTGATCGTGGGCAGTCAATATCTCATGAAGCGAGACTATCGTTAGGCAGATCAACTATTATCATCATTCATCTCTTGTAGGAGGGACATCTATGAAGCAGGTTGTAGCGATGCAGACGGGTATTCCCGCTGGAGCTAAACAACGTAAAGTATGGACGCGCGGCGCCATCAATACCGTTCTATCCTTGTATGCACTGGTCACGTTGTATCCATTAATATGGTTATTTATTAGTGCTGTTAAATCAAATGAAGAATTTTATTCCCGGCCTTTTCTGCTGCCAACCGTATGGAAGTGGGATAACTTAGTCCGCGCATGGAAAGTCTCGGGAATGGGCCTTTCCTTATGGAACTCCACCGTTGTAACGGTAGCTTCCTTAGTGCTGACACTGATTCTTGGCGCTTTAGCGGCCTTTATTATCGCGCGTTTTGAGTTTAAGTTGAAGGCATTCTTCACAGGTTTGTTCCTGCTAGGCATGCTCATTCCGATTCATAGCACACTTGTACCGCTATTTATTATTATGAAAAAAGTAGGGTTGTTGAACACGTACGGTGCACTTATTTTGCCCTATGTCGCATTTGAATTGCCATTAGCCATCTTCATCGTAGCTGCGTACTTAGTGAGTATTCCCAAAGAAATCGAAGAGGCCGCGCTGATCGATGGTACGGGCTACTGGGGCATTTTCTTCCGCATGATGCTTCCGCTCAGTGTTCCTGCGTTATCAACCGTTGCCATTCTGGGCTTTCTCCGGTTCTGGAACGACTTCGCTTTTGCATTGGTCTTCATTAGTAAGCCTGCACTCAAAACCGTACCGCTCAGCCTATCCGCCTTCGCCACAGGCTACATGACCGATTACGAATTGACGATGGCTGCACTAGCCATTGCCGTACTACCGACGATTATCGTGTTCCTGCTGTTCCAGGAACAGATAATGAAGGGTATGACCGCAGGGGCTGTGAAGGGGTAAGGGTAAGCCTCAGTGAGTAAATGCTTAAATACAAGCTGAGCGTCAACGTTGGGAGACGTAAATGTTAGGGATAATTGGCGGCGCTCGATCTCATCCCACCACGAACGGGGATGTCGGTGAATCGATGGCCTAGTAAGTCAGGAACTCAACGAACTCCAGGATTACGTAGCTAACTGGTAAGTCAGTAGCACAGCTACTAAGTATCAACTTGGCGGGGTAGTAACACAGCAAGTTAGTGACACGGTACCCAGCAACCAAATAACGCAGCAAGTTGGTAACACGACGTCCAGCGACCAAGTAACTCAGCAAGTTAGTAGCACAGCGTTCAGCGACTTAGTAATTCAGCAAGTTTGTAACACAGCGTTCAGTGGCCTAGTAACTCAGCAACCCCAATAATATGCTGCAACCCGGCAACCCGCAAATCAGAAACACATCAACTAAGTATAACCGCCAATCCAACTCCTACAGCTAAGCTCAGACCACCCCGGCGGTAGCTAGAAATAGGCTTACAGATGAAGGGTTTACATCTGTAAGCCTATTTTATATGAAGAGTAGAGTAGAGTAGATCTGCCTACCAGCAACCAAATAGATGGAGAATATCCAGTTATTTCTACCTAATTCCATTGGAAAAGGAAGATAACTGGATTTTCTCCATCTAATTTTAACTATTTCTAATAAACAGCACGATTCCTCATATTTAGATGTACATTTTCCATTTATTTCATCAAAATCTCTAAAATGTATAGATTTAGATGTAGTTTTTCCAGTTAATCCACCCAACAGATGCGCCGAATTGTCAAATGCCCACTTATTTCTCCATTTTCTTAGCTAGGGACATATTCTAGTCGATTTAGTTGTGTTATTTGGGACTAACTAGGGTTTGTTGCGGCAGATAGCAAGATTAATTCGATAAAACCTGACTAATCCGCAATCGGCGAGCAATCCAACCCTACGATTTCCCCTTGCGGGTCATCTCCGCAAGGGAAACCCACTGCTCATCGGTTACCTCGAGCAGGTCATTGAATTGCCCGGCGCCTTGCAGCCACTCGCCGCCGTCAATCGTGATCACTTCGCCGTTAATATACCCGGCGAAGTCCGAAATCAGATAAGCGGCGAGGTTCGCCAGCTCATCTTTTTCCCCAACGCGCCCCAGAGGGACGCGGTGCAAGAGCTTCTGCGACAGCTCGGGCGTGGGAGCCAGCCGGCTCCACGCGCCATCGGTCGGGAACAGCCCCGGCGCGATCGCGACTTGCCGGATCCCGTACCGCGCCCACTCGACGGCGAGTGAGCGGGTAAGAGCAAGTACGCCGGCCTTCGCGGCGGCGGAAGGCACAACAAAGGCGGATCCGGTGGAGGCATAGGAGGTGACGATGTTCAGCATCGTACCTCCTATGCCTTGCTCGATCCACCGCTTACCCAGCTCCAATGTGGTGTAGAACGTCCCGTGGAGCACAATGTTCAGCACCGCATCGACCGCTCGCGGTGATAAATGCTCAGTCGGGCTGGCAAAGTTGCCCGCCGCATTGTTGATCAGCACGTCGATGCGACCGAAGTGCTGTTCCACGGCCGTGATCATGGCAGCTACCTGCTGCGGATCACGGACATCGCAGGGATGGTAGAACACATCCCCGCCGTCACTACTCATTTCTGCCGCAGCTTTCGCCAGTACCTCTTCACGCCGACTCGTGATAGCAAGCTTTGCGCCGAGCGACAGGAATTTCTCACCCATCGCGCGGCCAAGCCCTGTGCCGCCGCCGGTAATCAGTATGACTTTATCCTGGAGTAATGCGCCATCGAACATAGGATACACGCTCCTTTTTTACCTCATGGCTATGGATATTAAGCATATGAAATCTTTATACCCTTAAAGAAATAGATAACGCTTACATAATTACTAATAACTCATGTTCTCATACCAACAACCTTACTGTCTAGTACCTATAGTTGCATTGTCACAGTACACAATCAGTGCTCTCCCTATTGTGCTTCATCCCAAGAGTAGTTGTAATTGACCGTTGTAATGTTGTATTCTAGTGATTAAAAATTAGAGACAGAGGAGAGGCCGTTATGGAGATCAAAGTGGATGACTTATCGGGTCCTGAAGTAAGAGCGCTCATTATGGAGCATCTTCTACATATGCAATCGTTATCCCCGCCAGAGAGTACACATGCCTTAAATCTGGATGGATTGAAGAAACCTGGTATCACATTTTGGAGTGGTTGGGAACAAGGGGATTTAGTCGGTTGCGGGGCGATCAAGGAATTGGATCGTCAACATGGCGAATTAAAATCCATGCGAACTTCCGCAGCACATCATAGGAAGGGCGTTGCGAGGCAAATTCTCGATCACATTATTAATGAAGCGAAACAACGCGGCTATACGCGAATTAGTTTAGAGACAGGCTCCATGGAAGCGTTCGAACCAGCTAGGAAATTATATGAAAAGTTTGGGTTTACCTATTGTGGACCATTCGCGGATTATACAGATGACCCATTAAGTTCATTTATGACGTTGGAATTATAAGCGCGTGATAGCGGAGACCTTCAGGATGTTGCTGGAGGTCTTTTTTGGATGGTGGCGTAGTCTTACAAGAGGGGTTAGAATTCTTTAATATCAAAATGGCCATATTCTGAATTGAAATGAGAATAAATAATATATTGTAAATAAAATCATATTAATGGAAAGTCCAAGTAAATAAGATGAAAATTTTATGTTTAGTAGTTTGATTGTCATAAATAGTAGCACTCCACTAAGGCCAATCCATACATAAACAACATCCGAAATATGAGATATGAAGCCATAAAAAAAGGCTAAGTTCATAATGGGGAACAAAAACCACCCAACTGAGCAGGAATATTGATTTAGTTTTGCATATATAAACAAAGCAAGAAAGTACACGATAAAAATTAAACAACAAATAAAAAGTAAAATGAAAATGATCATGCATTCAAATTCCATGCAAGGAATGGCCCATATCAAGTTGAGCAATATTACCATTAGAATTACACCAATTAAATTTGCTCTAAATATCCTATTTGTATGAATTGTAGTTCCCACCTAACTTATTTCATTAAATTAATAATAGGTTAGTGTTAATTCTCAAGAAAGTACTATATTTTTATAGTACTATTAAGTTATCTTCTATCCACACAAAAAAGAGGTCCCCAAGGACCTCTTTCTCTCATTTCATTTCGTCCACGGATCAATCCGCCAAAACAAACTTCTCCAACACATGCCTCACGCCATCCTCGTTATTGCTCTTCGTCACGAAGTTCGCCAACGCTTTCAGCTCAGGCAGCGCATTCTCCATGGCAACGCCGAGGCCAGCCACTTCCAGCATTTCCCGATCATTCCAGGCATCGCCCAGTGCAATTACTTCATCTAATGAACATCCGATGTGCTCAGCGAGGAACGTGATCGCATGTCCCTTCGTACCTTCCTTATGCATAAACTCCAAATAGTGCGGTTTGGATTTCGTGATATGCAGTTTATCTCCCAGTAGAGGGAGAAGCTCCTCACGAATTTGGTCGCAAACCTCCGGTTTGTCCACGATCAGCAGCTTTGGCTGCGGGATATCGATCCATTGACGCAAATCACCAATGATATAAGGTGTCTTGGACAAGCTCACATAGTTTTTGATCTTATCGTTATCCTCAGCTGCATAAAGCTCATCCCCATGGTAAAGCTGAAGATGATAGTTGTTCTTCTCACAATAATCGAGAAGGAAGCGGGCACTCTCCACAGGGACGGTGCGCTCATAGAGGACGTTCTCGTCCAATAAGTTTTTGATCAAAGCCCCTTGATACGTAATGATGGGCACGTTGAGTCCGATACGATTGGCAATTTTGGCAGCAGAAGGGAAGCTTCTTCCTGTGGCGATAGTGACCGTTACCCCTTTGGCAACAGCTAGATGCATAGCTTCAATTGTCTCTTGTGAAATCGTCAAATCATCACGCAACAGCGTATCATCCAAGTCAGCAGCAACTAATTTATACGTCATGTTTCTCACCGATCCTATTCATCATCTCTATTAAAATTCTGCTAATAGCATACCCGAATTGCTAGCGAATTGCTACAATAAGTGCATATGAGACAGCTATAAGGAGGCACTTTCACGATGACATCCCCCTACACGATTAACTTGGAAAAATGGCTTAGAGCGCATGCAAATACGGAAAATGCACCAAGCATGGAAGCGTATATGAAGAATCATTTTCCATTCCTCGGGATTCGTAATCCGGAGCGCGTTTCTCTGACCAAACAATTCACGAAGGAGCATGGCTTTCCGAAAGGGGAGGAGGCTGTTCGCGTCGCTCAAGAGCTTTGGTCCTTGCCTGAGCGGGAGTTCCACTACACGGCTATTATGATACTTCTGCAAATAAGAAAAACAGTACATGCTGCGCACATTGATGTGCTGGAGTCTTACATCGTCACCCAATCCTGGTGGGACACGGTAGATACGGTGGCGGATCACCTGATCGGTTATCATCTCCAACGGTTTCCAACGTTAATCCCAGACTACGTAGAGAAATGGTTAGCTTCCAATCATATGTGGCTTCAGCGAACAGCGATTTTATTTCAGTTGAAATATAAAGAGAAGACCGATGTGCCGCTGCTGTTTCACTGCATTACAACGATGGCTGATTCGAAGGAGTTTTTCATCCGCAAAGCGATTGGATGGGCACTGCGTGAATATTCCAAGACGGATGCGGAGTCTGTGCAAACGTTCGTCGCCAATCATGACTTATCACCCCTGAGTGTACGTGAAGCACTGAAGGTCATTCACAAAAAACAAGGAAATACTGGGATATAGCTGAATTTGTTGACATTGATAATCATTTTCATTATTATGAATTGAGAATCAATATCATACATAATTAGATACTCAGGAGGGTCCACCTTGTCACGTTTCAATACAACTAAAACTACTAAAGTTACATTCACTGTCCTTTCCGTATGTATGGCCGCTCTACTCGCAACAGCTTGTGGAAGCGATAAAGAAGCAGCGAGCACAACAACACCTGCAACGTCAACTGCTCCGGCAGCTACTGCAGCAGTGACAGCGACGCCTGCGCCTGCCCTAGATAAAGTTCTTAAAGATAGCATGGGACACGACGTGAAAGTACCCGCCAATCCGAAAGCAGTCATCGCTTCCTACTTGGAGGATCCGCTTCTCACACTAGGCATTAAACCGATTGTTCAATGGTCGGTTAAAGAAACAAGCGTGCAAGATTATTTGCAAACACAGTTAGCTGGTGTTCCTCCCATTGCGTCCACGCTTCCCGTGGAATCCATATTGAAAGTTACTCCGGATTTCATGATCGTTGGCAGTGAGTCGGCGGTTGAGAAAGGTCTATATGAGCAGTACTCCAAAGTTGTACCGACATTTGTGCTCGGCAGTGAAGTAATAGCGGATTACCGTAAGACGCTTTTGAAAATGGGCGAAATTCTTAATAAGACAGATGCGGCGAACGCAGCGCTCAAAAAATATGATCAAAAAGTAACAGAAACAAAAGCAAAACTTGCTCCCATTATTGGGGATAAAAAGGTTGCCATTCTATGGGTAACGAATAAAAACTTTTATGTCGTTAATGGTAAAGTTGCCAGCGGCGCGGTTGCTTATGGAGACCTTGGGTTGAAACTGCCTAATATTTTGGCCGTACTGCCTGAAGCGAAAGCTAATTGGGTGCCAATCTCACTAGAAAAACTTGCTCAATTAGACGCAGACTATATTTTCTTGGTTAACAGCGATAAAGGTCAAGCAGGCAACTTGGAAGATCCACTGTGGAAGAACGTTCCCGCTGTGAAATCAGGTAAAGTATTTGAAATAGACAAGACAAGTAGCTGGTTGTACAACGGTGTCATCGCTGGCGAGCGTGTGATGGACGATATCGTTAAACTTATTAAATAATTGGGGGTTAAGGTATGACGGGTTCAAAAAGCCAAGTTCCCGCAAGCCATCCTCCATTGAAATCCCGTCCATTGACTGCATCAGCCATTATTTTTGGTGGACTGGCTTTGTTGCTGATTAGCCTGATTGCCTCTATTTCAGTTGGGGCAGCAGATATCTCTTTCGGCGAGGTATGGCAAGCCATCTTTCAATTTAATGGGGATTCAACTCAGCATTTGATCATCCAACAATTACGGCTTCCACGAGCAATCGCTGGCGCTTTAGTTGGGGCTGCTTTTGCTGTGGCAGGGGCGATTATGCAAGGTGTTACACGCAATCCGTTATCGGACCCGGGTATTCTTGGTATCAACGCAGGTGCAGGCTTCATGCTTGCCCTGTGTTTTGCCTTTTTACCGCATCTGCCATTTCATTATGTCATTCTATTCTCATTCCTCGGTGCTGCAATAGGGACGGGACTTGTCTATGGCATTAGTGCGTTGGCCAAGGGTGGCGTAACACCTGTTCGAATCGTTCTGGCGGGGTCTGCTGTCAGTGCCTTACTCGTGGCACTCAGTGAAGGGATTGCGATTTCCTACCATATTGGTCAGGATCTCGCTTTTTGGTTTGCAGGAGGAGTTGCGGGTACGAAGTGGTTGCAAGTTGATATTATGGCACCTTGGATTATCGTTGCCTTACTTGGGGCAATGTTCATCTCACCCTGGATTACGCTGTTAAGCATGGGGGAAGATGTTGCAACAGGTCTCGGTCTGCGGACGGGGCTTGTGAAGCTAGCAGCCTTTGTACTGGTTCTAGTTCTCGCAGGTGCAGCAGTAGCAACGGTAGGGGCTATTGGATTCATTGGTCTTATTATCCCGCACGTTGTTCGTTATCTCGTTGGTGTTGATTATCGTTGGATCATCCCGACTTCTGCCGTATTAGGTGGATTGTTGGTTGTGCTGGCGGATATCGGAGCGCGCATGGTCCATCCGCCATTTGAAACACCGATAGGTTCCATTATTGCACTAATTGGTGTGCCCTTCTTCCTCTATCTAGCGCGTAAAAAGGGGAGGGATTAGAAAGTGGCATCCATGCAACCTGGAAGCATCAAGAAGCCGAGATTGGCTAAAGCGATCGCGGTGATGTCAATTTTAATAGTCCTCATTATTATTGTTTTTATTATAAGTATGAATACGGGCGTAATCCGTTTGAGTCCGCTTGAAGTGCTGCGAACATTTTTTGGAGGCGGTACTGCCAAACAAAGCATTATTCTATGGGATTTTCGACTTCCACGCATCGTGATTGCAATACTGGTAGGAGCTGGCTTAGCGGTTTCTGGAGCGATCCTGCAAGGGATTTCGCGGAATATGTTAGCTGACCCAGGGATTCTGGGCATTAATGCAGGAGCAGGACTTGCCATCATTCTGGTCGTATCCTTTTATCCCAATAATGTTGGGGCACCGCTATTCTTCATGCCGATGATCGCTATGCTTGGCGCGGGTTTGGCTGCTTTCTTGATCTATACGCTTTCGTATGTCAAAGGTAAAGGAATCTCTTCATCCCGTTTGCTCCTTGTGGGGATCGCGGTTTCCGCTGGTATTGCTTCCCTGATGATGGTTCTGAGCATTCGCTTGGATCCGACTGATTTTCAGTTCGTTCAGATCTGGTTAGCAGGGAGTATCTGGGGAACTAACTGGAAGTTTGTTGTCGCTTTATTACCTTGGATCGTCATTCTTATTCCATACGTCATATATAAAGCCAATGTGTTAAATGTATTGAATCTGGGAGAGATGACGTCTATTGGGCTCGGGATTAGAATGGAACGGGAACGACTTGGATTGCTAGCTGCAGCTGTTGCGCTGGCAGGCGCATGTGTCGCTGTCGGTGGTGGAATCGGCTTCGTAGGTTTGATAGGACCACACCTTGCTCGAAGGTTAGTTGGACCTAAGCATCAATTCTTGATTCCAGCTTCGGCACTCACGGGAGGGCTGCTGCTAATTGTCGCGGATACGATTTCTCGGGGGATGTTTCAGCCAACAGAAGTTCCGACGGGAATTGTGGCCGCTGTAATTGGAGCGCCATACTTTCTGTACTTATTAGTTCGAACGAGAGCTTCGTAAGAAGGCGAACATAGAGATCCACAGTAGGCTTAGTAGCCTGATGTGGATTTTTTTTCATTTTATAAGTAAAATAAGAAATGTTAGATAAGGTGACGCATATGATAAAATGGCAACATAGTGTAATGTATATTGACATAATCATCACATTAGATTAAAGTAATAAAAATTCTTCTCTAGCGCACTGGCGCCTACGAGGGACAACGGGAGAGATGGGAGATGGCTCACATGCGAACAAATGATTTGTTAGCGAGATTGCCGAAGGTGGATCTTCATTTACATTTGGATGGAAGTGTGAAGCCCGAGACGATCTTGGAGCTCGCTCTTGAGCAAGGCATATCACTCCCTGTCTATGATAAGGATGGGCTGATCCCGCATATGCGAGTGACAGACGATTGTGGCAGTCTGATTGAATACTTAGGAAAATTTGATTTTACGACGAAGTTTCTACAAACAGGTGCAGCTTTAGAACGAGTTGCTTATGAAGTCATAGAGCAATCCTTGGAGCATAACTGTCGCTATGTGGAGGTTCGCTTTGCGCCTCAATTGCATCGCAACATGGGGTTAACCTTGGAAGAGACCTTCCATTATGTCACCCAAGGATTAAAGCGCGCAAGGAGCGATTATGGGACGAGATTCGGTGTAATAGCTATTTGTATGCGAAATCACTCCTATGAGGATAATTTGGAAGTCATTGAAGCGGCCGCCAAATTTGTAGGGAAGGGCGTCGTTGCTGTTGATTTGGCTGGCGATGAGGCGAATTATCCGCCTGAGTTTTTCCGGGAAGTGTTTGCAAGATCACATAAGCTGGGCATTCCAGTTACTATTCATGCTGGCGAGGCTGCAGGTGCGGTTAACGTCTACGAGGCTGTCGCGCATCTAGGTGCCACCCGAATCGGGCATGGGGTGAGGCTTGGGGAGAATGCCGCTATTCTAGAGATGATCAAAGACCGCCGTATCCCATTGGAAATGTGTCCAATCTCCAATATCCAAACGAAGGCTGTGGCTTCCTGGGAGGCGTATCCGATCCGGGCGTACTTGGAACAAGGTTTGATCGTAACGATCAACACAGATAATCCTAGTGTGTCGGGAACCGATATTACGAAGGAGTATCGCACGATTGCCGACCGCTTCGCTTTTACAACACCGGAACTCGTGAAGTTGATCATGAATGGCGTGGAAGCCGCTTTTATGGAAGAACACGACAAAAGGATTTTTAGAAGCGAGATGGAAGCCGAGCTCATCAGCTTAGGTGTGTATAATTAAATGAAGGTGGAAGAGAATCTGTTGCGATTACGCAACAGATTTTTGTGCGCTTGGCAGCGCAACGACTAAGGAGTGAAAGTCTCCAGTACACCGCGAGGTGGCGGAAGTACATAGCCGACAG
>NZ_LYPB01000036.1 GCF_001653565.1 Paenibacillus oryzisoli | reverse complement strand
TCAACTATGTACTTCCGCCATCTCGCGGTGTACTCGGGACTTTCACCCGTTAGCACGATGCGCTGCCAAGCGCACCAAAAGAAAGACCCTTAACCGAAGTTAAGAGTCTTTCTGGAGAATGCTATATGTGCAAGCTGGAGCTTACAGTTTTACAACGTTCTCAGCTTGTGGTCCGCGGTTGCCTTGAACTACGTTGAACTCAACGCGTTGGCCTTCGTCCAAAGATTTGAAACCTTCGCCAGTGATTGCGGAGAAATGTACGAATACATCGTTTCCACCTTCAACTTCGATAAATCCAAATCCTTTTTCTGCGTTAAACCATTTAACTGTTCCTACTGCCATGGGTAATACCTCCAAAGTTTTATTAACATGTCTTTTTTCTTGTTTCGAACAAAAAAATTACACATTGGAAAAGGTTTCATTTACTTAAAATGATAACCCTTTGCAATACGCAATTCAGGTTTTCCCTTAAGACTATTAATACTGTACCACACTATATTAGGTATTGCAATTATACCTGAGAGGGATTTATTGCTAAAGCAATAAAGGTTTCTCTATCCTCAATTTTAAGTGCTATAGCTAGTGCTAATGCGACATCTTTCGACGGAATGATTCGACCATTTTCGATTGAATTTAGGATGGAATAGCTGACTCCTGCTTTCTCCCCAAGCTTACGTAAAGTGAGATTATGCTGTAGCCGCAGCTCTTTGAGCCGGATGTGGAAGGCCACGATCGCCTCACCTCAACTTTCTTTATTTTTTTGTCTATGAATTTCAGTTCTAATTTTGTCGAATGGGTCTTCCCAGGCAGGTGGCTTGATGGTTTTGCCCATTTCATTCTTATGAACCTTCCCATCGGGCCATACTTTAGACATGTTCGCATGTTGAACGATATCGAAGATCGGTCCCGGCTCTACACCCATTTCTACAAGTGTTCCTAGAACAAAATACAATTCATCAATCATCGCATCTACTTCATCTTCTAACGTAGCTGCTTCTTCGAATTCGTTGAGCTCTTCTTGCATCCACGCCAGACGCGCGGCTTTCCGCCCAGGGGAGAGGCGCTGTGGAGATGCGCCCACTGGGTGCTCAAACGTTTCATGAAACTTTTTCACAGCTTCAAATGCTAACTTTAAAGTCATTGTAACTGATCTCCCTTAACAAGGTTATAGTTTTATACTATATACCACCCCAAGGGAGTTCTGGTCAATATCTCTGTGACGATTACAAGTGACGCCCCATAATAAAGCGGTCTTTCCAATAGCCAGTATTCATATCTCGTATAACAACGCCGGAGCTGGTTGTATTACTTACGAATTGACCATTACCAATATAAATACCTACATGATTAATACGACCAGGCTTCGATGTGCTGAACATGACCAAGTCGCCTTTGCTTAAGCTTGTCTTCTTAGATACGCGTGTCCCTAATTTCGCTTGAGCTTGGGAGCCCCAAGGAAGCGATATCCCATTCTTACTGAATACGAGCTGCGTGTACGCGGAGCAATCTAAGATCAGACGGCTCGTGTTTCTTGTTCCAAAGCTATATTTAACTTTCCCAATGTACGATTTCGCTGTACGCACAATGCTATCTGCACGGGACGTGCTCATCGCTGTCGCCGTCACGGCAGCAGCTTCCCCATTCGTGGTTGACGTGGCAGCATTGGCCGCCTGCGGGCTTAACAACGCAGTTCCAGCGACTAACAAGGAAAGACTAAGACCTACAACAGAATGAGTAAGGCGGTTCTTCTTCACAAAAGGCATGATTGATTTCCTCCTTTGGTATGAATATCTAAGTTTGTTGGACCTGCTACTACCATAGCACATGCCAAACAACCTAATATTTAACATCACAGGAGGAAAGTCGCGTCACACCTAATCGCAGTCTCTATTCTGAGAATTTCATGAGAATTCGCTGAGACTCAATCTCTTGACACCAATGAATCCGCTTTATCGCCAGTATGTTCCTGCCGGAACTCTGAGGGGGTCACCCCATATTTCTTCTTAAACACTTGAGAGAAATGCCTCATATCTTGATAGCCAATACGCTCAGCAACGTCTGCCAGCTTCATCTTGGGGTTCAACAGCAACTGCTTCGCCTGCTCTAGCCGCAAGTTGATGACGAAGTCCTTGAATCCCTGACCCGTCTTCTGCTTGAACAACTGGCTAAAGTATACGGGGTTCAGATACACGATGGAAGCCACCTTCTCAAGCGAAAGATCGTCTTGATAGTGCGTGCGCATATATTGCAAAGCCACTTCAACAGAACGATCACTGCCGCTGGCGTGATGCTCATAGACCTGTGTGGTTGACGCCTGCCGCATCCGTTGCACCTCGGCAGGCACGGACTGGTACTGTTGAATCCGTTCCGTAGTCATGATCTGGAACGGTACCTTCAAATATTTAATGAGATGGCTGCGAAGCTCCTCAACGAGCTGTGTAATGCTTGTTCCTTCGGGAGGCGTGACCAGCCCGAGCAAGCTTTTGCTATCGTGAACCGTCACGAACCCTTTGCCGTAACGTTCGATCAGCTCCAACAGGACGTTCTCGATAATGAAATTTTCCAGAAATACGGCCTTGTCGGTCTCCATTTTGACCATAATCAGATAGAAATAAGGATGTTGTTCCATGAAAGGACCCATGTCGATACGCCCTGTATCTAGACCTTGTACCCAGCGCTGAAACACAGCTTCTTGCAGATATTTGCGATTCGTCTTGAGCAACTCCGCTTCTTCAATCAGTTCGGTATCATGGGCGATTTCATCACTTAGTTTCCTAATCATTTCGCTCAACACATCTTTGCCAATCGGTTTCAGCAAATAGTCCTTCGCCCCAAGGCGCACAGCTTCTTGCGCATAGGAGAACTCTGAATACGCCGAAATCACAACCCATTTCACATGGGGATGACGACTGCGCGACATATTCATTAGCTCCAACCCTGTCATCCCCGGCATCAGAATGTCCGTAAGCACGATATGAATCGTCTGGCTGCGAAGGATGCTGATCGCTTGCTCCGCATTGGAGGCCAGATGAATGGTATGCTCAGGAAAACGATTCTGAAGCGTACGCTGAATGCCTTGCAAAATAATGGTTTCATCATCAACGATAAGAATATCCATGATGGTCTGTTATACCCCCTTACGAGGAAGCGGCATCGCAATGATAACCGTAGTTCCTGCCTCTAGTTTACTATGTATCCGGAGTCCATAAGCCTCACCGAATAGTAAGACAATACGTCGATGCACATTCGTAAGACCAATGCCTCTTCGTGTCGATTTGCCATCCTCGATGGAAGCCAAGTCACCTATGGAATTGCCCGCTTTATACGTATATGGATCACCTATCATACGCGCATCCTCAATCAGTCTCTCCTGCATCTGACGAAGAAGCTCTTCCTCAATCCCTACGCCATTATCAGAGATCACAATATGCAGCTCCTGCTCCTGCACTTGAGCGAAAACCCGAAGTACACCAAGTTCTCGAAGCGGCTCCAGGCCATATTTCACCGCATTTTCGATAATCGGTTGCAAGGTCATTTTGGGCAGAACCACATCCATCCACTCTGGATCAATGTCTATTTCGGTACGCACCCTTCCCTCTAAGCGATTCTCGATAATCGTCATATAATGGCGCATTTGATCTAACTCTTGCTGTATTGTGGTCTTCGAAGCCTCCTGCCAGTCACTGCTGTATCTAAACATATGAGATAGGGCTAGGATGACTCTGCCGAGTCGATCATTCTCTCGCTCATCTAGCATCCAATAAATCATATCCAAGGTGTTATATAGGAAATGTGGGTTTACCTGTGACTGTAGAGCTTGAAGCTCAGCATTCTTCTCACTCATGGAAGCCAGCGTTATCCGTTCAATTAACTCATCCATCCGATTCACCATGCGATTAAAGGAGGAGACGAGTGAGTTAATTTCCTCGAAAGATCTAACCGTCACCGAGCCTTTGAAATTCCCCATTTCTACCTGTTTCATCTCACGAATCAACAACTTCAACGGGGAGGAAATATTTCGTGAAATCAAACTGGCCAACATAGTGGATAAAATAATAAGAACCACGACAACGAAGTATAAGTACTCTCTCGTTTTGACAACTTCAGCATTAATATCCCCTTTGGGGGTTAAGCCGAATACGGTCCAGTCTGACATTTTCGCTTTCGCTGCGACCATTAATTGATCTGTACGATCATCCACGATGATTTCATTATTTACAGGGCGAGGAAGTCCGCTGAATGAAGGAACCGTTTTCTTGTCTTCAGCCGTCGTGGCAATCATATGATTCTCGCGATCGACGATATAAACACGACTATTCGGGCTAATCGTCACGTTCGAGAGTGCCGCCAAGATAGGTTGTGGGTTCGTTTCAATTAACATCACACCGATTACGCGGTGGTCTGTGAGGTCATACAGCTTCCTGCCAAATACGAAGAGCGGAGCTCGTTGAAATTGATTAATAACCGACTCTTCAACCAGCCCTAACCAAACCATCTCACCTGACGAATCCTGCAGTTTCTGATACCAGTTCGCAGTAGAATAGTTGGTATTGATTACACTATCAAAGCCGCGCTCATAATTGTAGTTCTTCCCCGCATTCGTAATGACATGAATACCGATGATATCATCACGCGAGTAGTAAATGGCTCCCAGAATATTCGTTATCGTTCGCTCATTGAATATACTTGCTGCCATATCGGGATTCGTATCCCGGTCTTGGATTAAACGAAGCATCTCATAGTTACTATTCAATGATTTCGTAACACTATCATAGCCTTGCAAGAGCAAATCAAATAAGCCAACGGTTTGTGAAATATTTTTCTGGGCCAAATCGCTGATTTTACTATGTATGATTTGGGTCGTCCTCTGATAATATAAGACGCTGACTATCACCACGAGGACAAGCATAGAGCTCGTAAATAGTAAGAATAGCCGGTTATGAATGGAATTAAAGCCCCGTGTCACGCGATTTCCCCCTTTCATTACGCGGTATTCGCTATTTTACCACAGCTCCATCTCATAATGAAAAAAAGAGAGGGGTGAAGTTAACCCTTCACCGCTCCCGCTACCATACCTTTTGTAATTTTATCCGCTAATAAGAAATACACGAGAATAACCGGCAACGCACCGAGTACGAGGAAAGCACCGATTGCCCCATAGTTAACGGAATATTGACTCACGAAACTGTTTACCCCGAAAGGAAGCGTCTTGAGTCGCTCGGACGAAATGAATGTCGCCGCGAGGATATACTCGTTCCAAATATTAATGAAGGTTAGAATACACACCGTCATCATTGGCGGAACGGAAATCGGAAGTATAATTCCGGTGAAAATTTTGAAAATTCCTGCGCCATCCACAACCGCGGATTCTTCGATCTCAGCTGGAATGGATCTCATGAAGCCGCTTAGGATAAAGACGGCAACTGGTGTCTGAAACGCAATATACGGAAGAATAATGGAAAGATGCGTATTCAGGATATGCATATTTTTGAAAATAATCATGAGCGGCAATAACGTAGCCTGCATGGGAACCATCATCCCAATAAGGAAGATCACCATAACCAACTGACCATATTTCCATTTGAACCGTGTAATCGCAAAGGCAGTCAATGAACTTAAGAAAAGTACACATACCATTGTAATTAAGGTAACGAATAAGCTGTTCTTTAAATATTGAAAGTAGTGACCGGCTTCAATCGCACTGGAGAAATTCTTCCATTGCAACACTTCCGGCAGAGCGAAAAACCGACCTGAGAGAATTTCCTCATTGGTTTTTAAAGAATAGATGAATAACCATAGCAACGGGTACACTTGCGTGACCACTAGTGCTGACAAAAAGATGATGACAAGAACCTTCAGGATAGAGAAGCTTTTGCGTCTCCGTATGATGGCAGGTTTAGCCGAAGCTGCTTCCCTGGCGTTTAGCATGGTGACACTTCCCTTCCTAAGTGAATTTTCTCTCTAGTTTGTTGAAGATTGAGTTGATAATAACCGTTGCTACTAGACATACCACAACCAAGAAGGCAGCAATCGCGCTTCCATAACCATATTTCAAGGAAAGGAATGAATTGTTGTACATCAGGGTAGAAATCACATCTGTGGCATGAGCCGGTCCGCCGCCTGTCATAACCATAATCATATCAAACGCTTGTAAGGAACCAATAAAAGCAAGGACAATCGATATTTTGAAAATCGGAATATTCATAGGGAAAGTGATATACCAGTCAGCCTTGAGGCCTTCTGCTCCATCGAGACGTGCAGCCTCATAAATGTCAGCCGGGATGTTCTGAATACCAGTAAACTGAATGAGCGTGTGATATCCCAGGTACTGCCAGAGGGCTACGAAATAAAGGGAATACATGGCTATTTTGGGATCGGTTAACCACGATCTCGTCCAGCTATGTAAGTTTAGCAAATCTAATACTTGATTGAGCATACCGCCCATAGACGCGGGATTATAAATCGTTTTCCATAATTGACCAACAATAACGACAGATAAAATAACAGGTAAAAAGTACGCAGAAACGAGGAAGTTAGGCTTTTTGATAAACCGATTAAGCAAGATAGCTACACCCAAAGCAATTGGGATTTCAATCATAGAGAAAACAGCAAACATAAGCGTACGTTTTACGGATGGCCAAAAGACAGGATCGTGGAAAAGCATGGTACGGAAATTCTCGAGTCCTATAAATTTCGATGCGCCAATCCCGTTCCATTCCAACAATCCACTGTACATGGATACGAGAATAGGTACAAATACAAGACCAACATAGATAATTAAACAGGGCAGTACAAATATGGCAATCGTCCACTTGGAGACTCTTAACACATTCACTTGGCTCGCCTCCTTCATGGAATATACCCATGGGGAACTTACCTCAGTCCCTCTTAAGGCACTTTAGGCAAATTCCCGATGGGGTTTATTACGTTATCATTTATTTCTTGTTAGAGTCGTAAGCTGTTTGGTGCTCTTTCGCTACAGCAGCAGGATCTACTTTTTGTACGAAGAGGTTTTGAATGCTTGTTAAGTGACCTTGTGCTGTGCCAGGGTTCATTGTGTTATCGAACGCAAGGTCGCCGCCTTTGACTTTCTTGAATAGACCAAGAACGTCCATTGCCATATCGGAGTATCCAGCTGCTTTAAAGTCGCCTTCAACTTTTTGTGCAAGACCTACAGCGCCTTTAACTGCGAAAGCTTCTTTAGGGAAGTTCAGCATGAAATAGTTCAAGAAATCTTTCGTTTCTTTCAAATGCTTGCTGTTAGCGGATACTGCAAACGCAGATCCTGGTGCCAACATGAACTCATCTGGGTTACCTTTTCCTTTAACAGTTGGGAATTGGAATACGCCAACTTTACCGTTAACGGAAGAAGTTTCGATACCGCCAGTTGCCCAGCTACCCATGTAGTACATAGCTGCTTTACCTGTTTTGAACAAGTTCTCACCAGCATTGTAGTCAAAGGATGTTGCGCCTTCTTGGAAAGCACCAGCTTGGATCAAGTCTTCAAAAGAGCTAACCGCATCCGTGAATGCTGGATCAGCGAATGTTTTCTTACCATCAACAACGGCTTGCAAGAATCCAGGACCGCCGTTCGTACGAAGCAAGATGTTCATGAACAAGAAGGAACCTGTCCAGGAATCTTTTTCACCGATAGCCATTGGCTGAATGCCTTTGCCTTTCAGTGTTTTTACAGCTGTAACCATTTCTTCGAATGTTTTCGGTACTTCAACGCCAGCTTGTTTGAACAAGTCTTTGTTGTAGTAAACAACACCGATGTTGTTGCCATCTGGCAATGCGTAGATATTATTTTTGAAGCTGTACCAGTTAAGGATACCTTCTTGGAAAGTTGCTTTCAGTCCGTTTTGCTCAACCATATCATTCAAAGGCGCGAATAGACCTGCATCAACGAATGGTTGCATTTGCGCAGCCGGGTTCACGACTGTGATGTCTGGAACTTCTTTGGAAGCGGCTTGCGTTTTCAATTTAAGCTTTTGTTGATCCGTGTTCAAGGAATCAAGCTCGATTTTGATGTTCGGGTTTTTCGTTTGGTAGTCATTAACAATTTTCTTCAACATACCATTTTTCGGATCCGTCGGATCTGGATATATGTTTTGGAACGTGATCGTAATGTTCTTATCCGTAGATGGCGCTGTCGATGCTCCTGCTGCTGGCGAAGCTGTGCTCTTGCTATCTCCACCTGAACCACACGCTGTTAAACTAATGGCTAGCAAGCTTGCCGCAATGACTTGTAGTGATTTATACTTTTTCACCAATGTAAATCCCCCTCGTTTGAGTGAATGTTCTTTATGCTCTTATTATGCCGTGTTTTTGGCACCCCTTACAATGCAGGAACTTTAGGTATCATGTTTGATTTCTATAGATTTATCTACTCACATAACTTTCCCTTGCAGGCTTTTTTTTATGAGCCCCTGGTAGTCAATACGGAAAAAAAGCGACCCCCTTGGCAGCTCTCGCTGGCTTGGAATCGCTTGGTTTATTGGGATATTCAGTAGGCTTTGGGCACTTCTACGCGGTTGGTGATACCATCTTCAGTGAAGTAAATATGAACGTCAAAGCCTTGATCGTCCATGAAGTAGGATACGTATTTCGGTTCACCATGCTTGATTGGGACAAGCAAGGTTGCGATACGATGGCTGCGCGCAGATCGCGTCTTTGCTTTCAAATGATAGTGCGGCGGCAAACCCTCGATCTCCGACTGGTCGATGTCGGTGAAGCTCTGATGCTGAGACAGCTCTAGCTCACCTGAGGAGCAATAGACGAAACGACCGTCCATGTCGGCCTTGCGGCCTTGGACCTTGAAGGTTTGTCCATTCAATTTCATCTCATACAGGGTTTGGAACAACCAATCTACGGTTCCTGCCTGTGCGAGATCGATATGATCGACGACGACAACGTAGGTGCCGAAGAAGTAAAGTTCCCGCACATACCGCTCCAGATACGGCACGTATTCTTGGTATGCCGCGGTTGCATTGCTGCGGGAATACCCGTAGCCTTTGCGCTGTTCAGCCACTTCAACAAAACCATTGGCCGCCATATTCAGGACTTTGTTTTTCTCAGCGTATTGACCGAGACCATCGATCAAAATATTGTTCGTCGAGCGCGTCTGTCTGCGCCAATTCATATGCATCGTGGAGCTGAACGCCACATAGTAGCCGCTCTCAATGGCCAACGGCTCGCCGTAGGCATGCAGCAAGAAGCCATTCTGATCCCCATGACTATGGCTGACAGATCCGTATTTGCTGCTCTTCGTGAGGAGCATAATGTGACGTTCCGGATCTGCCATATTGGAATGGAAGGCGACCCAGTCGATGTCACGGAACCATTTGACCGACTGAATATTGGCATCGGTAGGTGCGATAGCTTCAACCTGCGGATAGTCGTGACGATACACCATTTCGTCAAAACGGAAATCCCACCAGCCATAATTGTAAAATTTCATTTCTGAATCGGTATCGATCTCGCGGACACGCTCAAAATACCATTGATACAGACCGTTCCCTGTGACACCTGCAAATTGGCGAATATTGAAGCCCGTCTTCAAGCTAACCGGGTCCCCCAAAGTGGATTGATCACCAAAGCTGGCACGCAAGGTGTCAGGGCTGAACGCATACAACGGGAAATCACCTGTTTTGGCGAAAAATGGTCGCTTATAAAAGTTAATGCCCGTATATTTCTTCAGCAAATTCATCGCTTCCGTCACAAACGCCATCCCCGTTGTCCAATACATCGGACCTTCGGCCCAACCTCCGTCCGGCCCGCCCCATGGCGAGTACAGACAAGCGTAATATTCAAGCGTATAGTCAAGCCACTCTTGAGCCTCAGGCTCTTCCTGCAGAAGCACGATACAGCAAGGCACAAGCACACTGGATAGGGAACGCACGGCGTGACTGTCGAACGGTACGTGATGAATTTTGGAATGCTCGATAACATGTTGTGCGATTTGGCGTGTACGTTCGAGCAGAACGTGGCGAATTTGATTCCGCTCATCCTCAGATAGTCGGTCGTAGAGCCAGTCGTAGCCCCATGCGATGGCGCCAGCCGTTCGGAAGGAGGCCTCATCGTTATAGTCCCGGCTCGTTGTGCCTTTGATATCCCACGTGCAGATATGAAGCAGCCACGTTTTGGCGCGATCTAATAGCGCAGCATTATCGAGCAGCTTGCCCGCTACAGCCAAATGACGTACCGCATACAAGGCTTCTTGCGTATCCATGTACATCTGGCGCCACAATTTGGCGACCCGTTTATTTCCTGGGTAATGAAGCGGCTCCGCAATTAAATCTCTTTCTATCCATGGTTGAACGGACTTCTCGAAGAAGACTTCCCACTCACAAAAGTTTGGGTTCGTCGTCAACTCGGCACGAAAGGCTTCTACCTCCGTGGCTTGCAGCCACAATCTCGGATGCTGAGCCGTAACCTCTGCGTATCGCGTGGCTCTGCTTGGCAGCGGCGTTTCCGGCAAATCTGCCGGTACATCGAAGCGTCGAATTCGGCTCCATGCGGTTTGTCCACCATTTTCTTCCAGCAAAGCATAGCGCCAGTAGTATGTGCCTGGGTTGAGTGCAGCATCAGGTGTATACATGTTATAGGGAATTGGCTGAACGGTCTGCGTCTCTGTCGGTGAGAAAGCTTCGGATTGTGCGATTTGAAGCACATAACGATCATGCTCCAGCTGTGCCGGAATCCACGTGAAGCGAGGCGGGTTTTCCAGCAACACCGACTTCTCGTTCGGCTCATATTGTACGGTTAACACACCGCTTTGCGGTTCGTAAAGTGGCGATAATGACATGGATTATTCCCCTCCAGGCTTGGTTCTGTAAGGCTTCTACTAGGAATGAAAGATGCAATGTCTGTTAAAAAATTAAGAATGTTGGTGCAAATAAAAGCCCCAGACACCAGAAGATGTTCCTGCACCGTAGGTAAATCGTCTGGACATTGCTGAGGCTGCTCGTATAGAGCTGTGCCATAACGCTATTTTGCGGTTATGCCTCCGCCCATGTTATGGAAGCCATACGTTACGATGTACAGAAACCCCTTTGTCTGTGGAAAGGGTTCGGTACATGAAAATTACACCATTTGTAATCCTTTATCTGTCATTTTAACACCAATAGTAGCATTAGGAATGGTTATGTTAATTTCATCATCCGACATCTGCGTTAGCTGAACTGCACTCCCCGCTCGGTACACATGGATGAAATCCGCCTTACGATCATTACGGCGATGCAGCATAGCCATAAGTGAGCGACTTGGATCCACGGCATCGCCCGGCGTCCCAACAGCTACAAGCTCATCACCTTGTTGAACTAGTGCAGCGTGGTAGATGATAGCGTCTGAGTTCGCAAGGTTGTACGAAGCCTGCAGTACACCTGAGGTAGGTACAAATTGGCTGATAATCGGCAGTTGCTGCTCTTTGAGCGTCGCAACGTCGTCCACTTTCTCAGCAATAAATAAGGAATAAGAAGCCTCATTGGTAAGTGGTTGTTGTGAAGCCTCCACCGCTACGACAGGATGCATCCACCATTCAATCCCTTGTGGTTGTTCACCCGAAAGCTCAACTTGGAACCAGTCCAACATCCAATCATCTGTGAGCAAAAGATGTCGATTCATCGTACAACCTTCGTAGCCCTCGGTTGATTGCAGCCAAGCGTACACCGATGTTTGCGTTGCTTCGTAGTGCTGCAGGCGCCCTTCATGCGGCGCCTGCGATTGGCCGGACAGCGAAACCGTGTTGTGGCTGGCCGTCTCGGCGAACCACGATCTGCGCATGGACGAGCCGTAAGGCACCATCCCCAGATCGGGAGTTAGGGTCTGATCTCGGTGCATCAACGTCAGATGCAGCTTGTCGTAGTGGCCGTGGGAACCGCCGTGCTCGCCGAAATCGGCGAGAAACGACAGCGGGTTCCCCGCGATGCGGCCGATGACGAAGCCAGCGTCCGGCCAGAGCCGCGAACTGCGCGGCTCGTGGGCTGCGGCGCGGTCAGCGCCACCGCCGTAGAGCAGCGCTTCGAGCTGCTCGTTCCCGGCAGCGCCTAGCTGCCGGTAGGCTTCGCGCAGCACGGGCGCGAGGCCGGCGAGGCCGTAGATCGCGAGCCCCTGCTCCGCGATCTCGGCGATCTCGCGGGCGTAAGGGCCGCGCGCAAGCGGCCCGTCGTGCAGGGCCGGCAGGGCGCCCTGGTCGTCGGCCAAGTCGGCCAACGCCTCGAGCATGCCGCGCATGGATTGCCCCTCTGCGCCAGTGGTGGCGTAGAGATCAATGCCGAAGCGCTGCGCCATTTCGGCAGCGATGAGATAAGCACGAAGCACAAAGACGTGGTAGTACGTGCTTCCCTCGAATTCGAATTGATCGGCTTTCACGCCGATCGATAGATGATGAATGAAGCCGCCCTGGCCTTCAATCAACGCTTCTAATGCAGTTTGCTCGCCTCGAGCTGCATACACACAAGATAAGGATGCATTCAGCCAAGCGGTATAGTTGTTCTCGGCATTATTGCGCTCATGAATCAAGATATGGCGATACTCCTCCATGCTTCCAGCCAACATGTCTAGGAACACGTCGATGGCTACCTGTTCTTCCGCATCAAAGGTAATGCCCTCATCACGAAGAAGCAGATAGGCGCGAATCAACGTCGTTGACCAAATCGCCTCCGTCAGTGCTTGATGGAACGCGCGCCCCTTCAGCATCCAGCTCTGAGCATCAGGATGCACGGGATAGAGCGGAAACTGCTCGGCGTACTCGACAAGTAAACGCTTGCTAATCTGCGCATAGGCCACGTCACCCAGCGCCGCATAAACAGCAGCTGACTGCAGCGCCACGCGCGCCAAGGATTGGTGCTTAAACACAAGCCACGCACCGCGGTAAGCATCACCTGTGATGACGCAGCCATGCGGACATAGAAATTCTGAAGGGTCTACACGACTATCATCGAACGTCAGTTCGGTATGATGATGTGGACAAACATACTGGTGCCACCAGCCACCAGGTTCTTTAGGAACGACCAGGCTGCCTGCTTGCTGCAGCCTGTCGATTTCTTCTTGGAGTTTGCGGGCAGTGTGAGCCGCCCACGTCAATGTCTCTACTTTAGCGGCCAATGGGATCGCGGTACTCATCGCATCATCATCCCGCCGTTGATTTCAATCGTTTCACCTGTTACATAAGCTGCTAAATTGGATGCTAGATAGAGAACAGCCCCGGCGACATCATCGGGTGTTCCCTCGCGTTGCAGCGGAATGCCGTTAATTGTTGCTTGGCGCGCAGCATCCGTCGTGAACGTCGCGTGGAACATCGTATTGCCGATGAAACCTGGTGAAACGTTGTTCACAGTGATGCCACTAGCGGCAACTTCTTTTGCCAAGCCTTTGGAGAAAGTTAGTACGGCTGCTTTACTTGCAGCATACACACTTCCTCCGGGTCCGCCACCATTATGTGCGGCAACAGAAGTCATATTGATGATGCGGCCACAGCCTTTTTCTTTCATCCCTGCCAGCACTCGTTTAGACACGAAAACTGTGCTTTTCAAGTTGACATCCATAATGCGGTCGTACATCTCTTCGGACATATCAGCATTGGGCACGCGCTGTACCAAGTGGCCTGCATTATTGACAAGAATATCAATCGTTCCACCCAAAACTTGCTCCACTTCGCTAACAAGTCTGTCGATTTGCTCCACATTCGTGACATCCGCTTGTACAAGCACCGCTTCCCCGCCTAATGCTTGGATTTCAGCAACGACTTCCTGACCTTGTACTACATTATTTAGGCAATTCACGCCTACTTTCGCACCATTGCTAGCCAAGGCTAATGCTATTGCGCGTCCAATCCCTGCATTCGATCCTGTTACAAGTGCAATTTTCCCCGTTAAGTTGATGTTCATTATGGTATCCTCCCATGGATATAACGCTATTATTATTTGAATCGCTGCTTGTGCAGCGTAACTACCTGTCTGTTGCTCATAGACCCTAAGGCTGCGACCATCACCCTCGCAGCCGAGGCCGTGTCGTCTCCGGCATCTTCATCGTGATGCAGGTGCCGCGTCCCCACTCGCTGTCAACGGACAGCCCGTAGGCTTCGCCGAACACCATTTGAATCCGTCGATGGACGTTCATTAGACCGATGCCGCCTCCACGCTTAGTCCCCGTACTCGCTTCTTCCGGCTCTGCCAAGCGATTCTCTTCGAGCTTCTTGCGCAGCTCGGCTAGTCGTTCTGGCATCATGCCTGTGCCGTTGTCTTCAATGAAAACCTGAAACAAGCCATCCTCTTTTCGAGCGTCAATGCGAATGCTATGCCTTTCTTCCACACCTTCTGGAAAAGCATGCTGAAAAATGTTTTCAATTAACGGCTGCAACGTCAAACGGACCATCTTCTCCAGCAGCAAGCTTGGCGGGATCACTACATCAATCTCGAATTCCCGCTCCGTCCGATGCTGCAAAATAATCATATAGTTCCGCACATGATTCAGCTCATTCGCAACTGTGATTTCCTCTAAATTGGTCTGAACGGAGTAGCGAAGCATGAAAGCCATCGCCTCAACCATCTCTGTGATTTCCCCCGAATCCTGCACAATCGCATAACAATTGATCGTTTCCAGTGTGTTGTATAAGAAATGCGGGTTAATTTGCAGCTGCAGAGATTGAAATTCAGCCTTCTGCCGTTCGAGCTTCGATTCGCCAAGCTCCAGTGCGTTCTTCTGCTGCTCTAGCTCGGCCTCATACACCCGCTCGATCATATCGGACAAGCGCGTCACCATCAGGTTATAACTGTGAATGAGTCCACCCATCTCATCGTTTCGGCCTGCGTCTTCGATGTACTGCCAGTTCCCTTTTTCCGTCTCCCTCATGCTGTCTTTGAGCTCCCGGATCGGCCTGACGATAGAGCGGCCAAAGCGGAAAGCCAGCCACAACGCTGCTGCCAAGGTGATCAGACCGACAATAATTGTCGTGGTCCGAATGGTGTTAACTGGGCGACGAAGCTCCTTCACAGGCATAGAGGCAACAAGATTCCAATCGTAGTAGCCTGATTTGCGAGACACAAACATACGTTCTTCTTCGTCATATTTGGACAAAAACGTTTGATCGCCGCTAGTGAGCACCTGAGAAGCTAGTTCGTCATTCGGTTGGCGCTCACTCATCGAACGCGGATAGATGTAATTACCTGCGTCATCGACGATAAAGAAAAAACCGTCTTTCCCCAAGCTCACACGGTCCCACGTTTTCGCTAACTCATCTAGCTTAATTTCAAAAGCAAGAACGCCGCGATTCTCATCCTTGTAGGATGGCCCCCTTACCTTGCGGGCCATTGTAACAACAGATCCTTGATCCGCTGGGCGGATACTCATATTGAGCAACGCGATTTTGCCATCAATAGGCGTCATTTTCATTAAATTCGTAAATTTCTCTTGTACCAAGACGGGATCGAAATTAAAGAATAGATTCTGATTTTCATAAACGACAGAGCGACCATGCTGACCCGTCACATAGATCATATTGAGCTGCTTATACAGCGTGACAATGGACTCAATGGAAGCGAAAGCAAATTTCTTGATTTTATCGGAATATTCATAGTACTCATACGCATCATCCGGCTTAATTTCCATGAATGCTCGCACGTCGGAATTCGACGAAAAGGCATTGCTGAGCAGTTCATACGCCTGTAAGTAGCTATCTGTCTGGTAGTTCGCACTATCGACCATCTGCTCCATATACTGCTTCACTTGATCATCCAGCGATTGCGAAGACTGCCAGTAGGAAACGGCCCCGACAGACACCAACGAGAGCACGATAACGATGAGAAAATACGCATAGATTTGACGCGATAGCGACTTCCTCTTCATTATCGAATCCCCATTCGCTGACGATATTCTGAGGGTAGACAGCCTTCATACTTTTTGAACGTTTTGGTGAAATGCGGATGATCCGCATACCCCACCTCACCGGAAATGTCGGTAATGCGCCAATGCGGCTGCTGCAGCAGCTTCTTCGCCTTCTCCATCCGCCTGCGTGTCCGATATTGAACGAAGGTTTCTTGCGTACTCTGCTTAAACAATTGGCTAAAGTACGAGGGATTCAATCCAATGAATTCAGCTACCTCTTCTAAGGAAACCTCCTCCGCCAGATGCTTCTCCATGTACTGTTTCGCTTCCTCAACAGGGTCCTTCTGCTTGCCTTTGCGCTTGTTCTTGAGCTCTTGCAGCAGCCCTTTCACAGAGGACGTAAACCACAGCCACACATCTTCCTCGCTTAACGAAGGGGAAATCTGAGGCTCCTCCTGAATCATATACACATCGCGGACAGTCAGCCGCCCATGGACAAGCGTGTATATCTCCTGCACAATATCGCTCATACGATTGAGCTTTAGTTTATAGGCAGCCAGCTCCGCTTTGATCTCTTCGAGATCTCGGTCCAGCTCCGCTTCCTGAAGCATCCACACCGCTTGCTCCAAATGAGTAGCCCAGCTCTCTAGCTTCGTGACGGCCACGAAAGACTCCGAACTCACCTTGCTTTTGTTCAGAATGAGCTTCTCTAGGACGAGCTGAAACCCCTTGATATTGACTGGCTTCAACAAATATTCTTTGACCCCGTAAGACACACACTTCTGGGCGTACTCGAAATCTCCGTAGCCAGAGATCACAACCACTTGAATATCCGCATCCATCTCGGCAATTTGCGCACACAGCTCCAAACCATCCATCTTCGGCATGCGAATATCTGTAAAAAGAAAGTCGGGTCGTTCCTCTTGAATCCGCTGCATTGCGACAACACCATTCTCAGCCGTTCGCAAGCTTTCAATGGGCAGCCCCGATTGCTCCACAAGCTTCTGTAATCCTCTGCGTATCATCGGCTCGTCATCGACAATGAGTATGCGGTACATGAGAAACTCTCCTTTCATAATGGGATGAAATGCACGCTCCCCACGCACTGGTGGGTACGTGAGGAGGCGGCATGCTCAATGCTTGAGCTTATTTACGCGGCATCGACACAGTCGTACCGGAATCTTTACTATTAAATTTCTCAGTTGCTTCCTTGATAACTTCATTGCCGCCTTTGGACTTCCACTCTTCCAATACTTTCGGCCAGTCGGAAATCGGTTCTTTACCATAAACCATTTTCACCATGTGAGAAAGAATAAACGGAGGCGCTTGGTCAGAAAGCGGTGAAATATCAGGATTTTTCATCAAAGAATCCAGACGAGGCTCAAAGTTCAACCCATCACGTCCTTCATTCTTCAACGTTGTGTCATACACGTTCATTAATTTCTTACCTTCATCTGTCAAGCTTAATGTGCCCTTATTATACGTGGTATCTTGAACTAGCCACAAGAAAGATTGACGGTAACGCTCCTCATCTACAGCAGCTGGATCCGTCGGCGCTTTGTAGTTGATTTTGCCATCTACTTCTGTGTACGTGTCGTCTTTGATACCGAATGTGAAGAATTTCTCCGCTTCGTCGGACATCATCCAGTCGTAGAACTTAATAATTTGCTCCGCATTTTTTACGTTCTTGTTGATGAAGTACGCACGTGGTGCTGGACCATACAAGTAGTGTCCACCTTTGCCATCAGGCCCTGTTGGGGAAGCAATAATTTCGATATCGCCCGTTGGAACTGTTGCTTTGAGTTGTGTTTCCCATTGCAGCATTTCGTTCGCATTCATAGACCACATGCCAGCTTTACCTGAAAGAATCGTGTTCTTGAACACAGTTGCGTTGATTGTTGCGAATTCTTTGTTGATCAAGCCTTCGTCAAACATCGTTTTGTACGTAGTCAGTGCTTTCATCATGTTCTCCGAATCGAAGAATTTCGGCAGAACTTGATCGCCAGACTTCTCGAACATCGATAGGTACGGATACACATCATAAGCACCGAAGAAGGAATCGGCATACTTGAAGTTCTCACGGCCCATGTAAGGGTTCTCAACGCCCATTTCTTTGAACTTGCGCAGTACAGCCATGTACTCATCAACCGTTTTCGGTACGCCTAGGCCTGCTTTATCCAGTAAATCCTTACGAACAAAGATCGCGCGGCGGGATGGATTGGACAAGTACTCCGGAATCGCATAGATCTTCCCATTGTACGTTACGTTATCCCAAGCGTCTTTCGGAACTTTCTTCAACAAATTAGGACCAAACTTCTTCAGCAACTCATCCAGCGGTTGGAAAACACCAGCCTTCACAGAGCCCGCCATTTCTTTCCCGTTCACCCCGCCGCTGCCTTGTACAACGTCTGGAATGTCGTTCGTTGCAAACATTTGGATCATTTTTTGTTCATATTCTTTGTGAGGAACAAGTACAATATTCATATCGGTGTTTGTTAATTCTTCGAGCTTCTTAACCCATTTATCTTGATTAATATCAGGCGATTTCTCAACGTGTCCGAAAGCAAGTGTACGCAAGGAAATCGAGAACTTCGTTTTCTCTGCCGGCTTCGTACTTGCAGCTGTAGTCGCACCAGCACTGGATGCCGGTTTATCCTCAGTCTTGGAAGAAGAACAAGCTGCAAGCACACTGCCCATTAATACGACAGCCATTGTCGTGGGAATCCATTTTTTCATTTCTACCCCTCTTTTCATATCGACTAGGTAACTAACACTTTCATATCTCCATTGTAAAAGCGTTTACAAAGCGCGAATATGGACTGTCTTTAGTTCGAATTGTCTTTTTTTTAGGACTTAACCGATCCAACCATCATACCCTTAACGAAATGCCGCTGTAAAAAAGGGTAAATAATAATGATAGGAAGCGTTGCGATAATAATCGTCGCCATCTTGATACCTTCCGGATCCATGTGAGCCAATCCACTGAATTGGGAAGCGTTCGGATCAATCGTAATATCATCGGACACAATTAACTGACGCAACTTCACTTGCAACGGCCATAGCGTCGGCTTATTGAGGTAATAAATGGCGCTTTGATACGTATTCCAGTGGCTTACCGCGTAGAAAATACCGAGTGACGCCATGACGGGCTTCGATAGCGGCAGCACGATTCGCCAAATCATACCCATCTCAGATGTTCCGTCAATACGACCCGAATCAATGATTTCACTTGGAATCTGAAGGAAGAACGAACGCATAATGAAAAAGTTAAAAGCACTGATCGCACCAGGAATCAACAAAGCCCAAAGCGAGTTCGTCAAATGCAAGTTTTTCATCAAAATAAAGTTAGGAATGAGCGGCGCGGTAAACACCATCGTAATTAAAACCATGATGACAATCGCTTTGCGACCCATGTACTCTGGACGTGAAACTGGATAAGCCAGAGAAGCTGTAGCAATCAAGTTAATAAGTGTACCTACGATCGTAATATACACGGTTACCCCAAAGGAACGCCAGATCGCATGATCACTGAATACATATTGGTAGTTAATTGTCGTAAAATGAACTGGCAGGAAGAGAACCTCTCCCTTCACGATCGCTTCTGATGAGGAGAAGGATTGAGCCAGTACGTTTAAGAACGGCAGAAGCATCACGAGAGAAATTGCCGTTAGAAATATGACATTAAAGCCGTTAAACACTTGCCAACCGGCTGTCGGCTTGCGATTCATAAAGCGTTCACCTCCGTCTTAGTACAAGCTTTCACCCGTTGTTTTTTTACTTAATACGTTACCCGTGACAATGAAGATGACACCAACCAAAGCTTTGAATAGCCCGATCGCCGTCGTGTAGCTATATTGCTGACCGAGCAACCCTGCGGTGTAGATGTACGTATCTAAGATTTCACCATTCTCTTTATTAAGCGGATTCAAGAATACATACACACGCTCGAAACCGAAGTCTAAGAATTTCCCAATGTGCAAAAGGAACAAAATCATAATTGTCGGTAAGAGCGACGGAAGTGTAATGGAAATTGTCTGTCTCCAGCGGTTCGCGCCATCTACCTCAGAGGCTTCATATAAATCGGGATTAATTCCCGCTAATGCTGCCAAATAAATGATCGTGCCGTAACCAGAATCACGCCAAATCCCTGAACCAATCAATACGGTACGAATCCAAGATTCTTCGCCTAAGAAATAAATCGGTTCGAAGCCCAGCCACGTAACAAAGTGGTTCACAGCCCCTGTAGAAGGAGAAAGAATACCGATCGCGATCCCGCTCACGATAACCCAGGACAGGAAGTGGGGCATGTACACGACTGTTTGAAGCACACGCTTGTACAATACGACGCGAAGCTCATTCAGGAGCAATGCCAGAATAATCGGTGCCGGAAAACCAAGAAGCAAATCATATACGCCAATGAGTACGGTATTTTTTAAGATATTGAGAAAGTCATAGTGTGCGAACATTCGGGTAAAATGCTCAAACCCAACCCATTTACTGCCTGTGATGCCGTCGAAAATGTTGTAATCCTGAAAGGCAATAACTGAACCTAACAAAGGAACATACTTGAAAATAATAAAATAAATAATGCCCGGCAGCGATATCAGATATAACGCCTTATACTTCCAAAACGCTCGCAGCAAGGCCTTGCCTTTGCTTATCTGCTTGCGTCCACTCATCTGTTTTACCGCTTGTGCGTTGACCGCCATCCTCTGGCCCCCCTCACTAATCTTCGTCGATGTTATAGGTCTATCCTACCCTGATATAGCGCTTTCAACTATGGAATGGCTTTTCACTCACTTGTGTTTTTTTTAGGTTTTTGGGCATGAAAAAAAGAGGGGAACATGCTAATCCGCGCATCATACGTCCCCCCACTACATCTAATTAAGAATGATCCGCCTTCACCCAAGGCGAATAGAGCGTTCTTGACGTTCTGCGAAGCTTTGAGATGACCTCTACGTCCAGTTCGGCCTCCGGCAGTATCTCCTTCTCCCAATGATCTTTAATTTGCTTCCACTGTTTGGGATTCCGATCTTCCAGGCTGTTGCCGAAAGCAAATATATCCGACTTATAGTCTACAGCAACTTTGTGAAAAGCCAGTTTCACTTCGTTTTGAACGGTTTTGGCAAATTGATCCTCTACATAGGCGATCGTTTCGAGATTTGTTTTGAACGTGGTGCTCGCTTTATCTCCAATATTGAACTCCACCGTAATTTGAAGATGGATCTTTGCTTTACCATCCTCATATTTCACTCTTTTTTTACTAACCTTTTCACCGGATAATTCCAATGATAGGTGACAATCCGTTTCATCCGGGCAGGGAACGACAACAATTGCCGTTTTTAATGTCCCCATGGCCCATAAAAAGCCCCTTGTCTCCGTACCATTCAATGTCCCTACCATTTTCCCGTCAGAGAAAACACCTGTTCCCGCTGCATAAAATAAGGTAGATTGATGTGTGTCTGACGCTCCATAGGGTTTCATTCCAACAACCGTTTTGACATACTCGCTTTGATCCATTAAACGAAGAACCGAACTGAAGGGCTGAGCACCTATTGGTTGTGCAAGCTTTCGAGCAAATTCAGATAGATGCACTTTGGCAGCTTTCCCCTCCAAATCGGAGTTCGTGATGATTTCTTTCAGATAATTCGATGATAACGCTGTAATGTCTGGGCTGGATTCCAGCATGTCCAGCGCACGTCCTTTCACCGTGGCGATATAAGCCGTACCCCGAAGCTCGGGATCCGCTGAGAAGAAATCAAAGTAATATCGCGCATCTGTTTTCGCGGCCGATTCTCCAATTAATAGCATTTGCAAATGAGACCAGTACAGCTTTTTGCCTGTTATTTTTATGTAAGCTCGTACAGCCTCGAACGTCGTATTCCCTACGACACTCAAAGTCTTCTTCTGCTCCCCTTGCAAACCGCTCATAGGCTTCAAAGCCTCTAACACAGGTGTAAGCACGGTAAGAACGATTTGACCTTTATCGTTAAGATCAATACCTGCGGCTAGGACGTATTCGACTTTATCCGGTTCTTGGCGATTCCAACAGCCAGTGGTTATGCTTAATAGGAAGCCCAGCAAAAGTACCGTCCTAAGTATTCTGTTCATTCACCGTTCTCCTCGCTTTCAACTTACCCGCTATCCAAACAATGACGAGAAGGATGAGGGCATACCAACAAAAGGTGACTCCTTTCGCGATTTCAAAACTAACAATGGATACATAAATATTGCCGGGTAATAACGAGATATACAACATAATCACAGATAGAGGCAGCATCAATTCCTTGTAATCTTGCGTTCCGAACCAATCCCGCGTCCCAATACAACAGGCATAAAATGTTAATGCCCCTTTGGACACATTAATGAACACCCAAAGCGCCAAGAAGATACTCTCTAAATGCTCAATAAAATCAAAAATCGCAATATCTTTGATTAACTCCACCACAGGGAAAATAAGCCTTTGTGTATACGCACTGCCATAGGTTCCTATCGTAACTAAAAAGATAATCTCGAATATAAACATAACAATAATCATGATCCAAATTAGTTTCTTGAACATGTTGCTCTTGTTCTTGATTTGCGGATAAATAAACAGCAGCACACTAATTTCAGAAAAAACACTGCAAATGGCCAGAGCCCCCCTAAACACATCCATATAGGAAGCATTCAATAGCGGCAGTATGCGTTCCGTATCCACCTTTTGAAAGGATAGTCCAAACATAATAATAAGGAAAATAACAACACCGGGCATAACAACTTCTCCCCAACGTGCAATAGATGCCATCCCTCCTTTCGCCAAATAGTAGCGAAGGACAATAAGCATGATAGAAATCAGTTCGAGCGGCGTTTCTGGAAGAATGAGCGTAACGAATAATTCTGCAACAAGTCTAATTGAGGTCCCGGAAAGAAATAGCAGCGGCAGCAAAATAAGAAGCGCAAACACCCGGCCAAAGAAGGGTCCGAATAAGCTAAGGCAATAAGCGATAATGCTCATCCCTTGCATAGAAGAACCAATTTGTGTGATTAACCAGAGAAGGGGAATAACCATCAGGCTGCCGAGTAGAATCGATACCCATCCACTGTGCCCTGAAGCCTGCGTTAGCGTGCGTGGAAGTGTAAAAAAAATCGTGCCAAACACGGTAAAGCATAGAAGAATCATAATTTGCTTCGTTGTTAAATGGGCAGATGACAAGGATATCCCTCCTTTCACTTAAGGTTTCTGCTTCTTAAGACCAAGAAATGATTGACGATATTTGAGCGATGGTCCCGGTTTCTTGAAGACAATGGAGTCGTCGACTGATTTTAACGATTGCGGGGTTAAAGCAGCTAGATAGCTGACGCCAAAAGATCGCAGATGAATCATATGGATGAGTATGGCGCTAGTGCCGAATACGATACCAAAAATACCGAAAACAGCGGCTAGTACCATAATCGGAAATCGCAGCAATCGGATGGCTAAGGATGCATTGTAATTCGGTATGGCAAAGGCGCCAATTGCCGTAAAGGAGACAATAATCGTCAGTACAGGGCCGACGATATTCGCCTGAACCGCGGCCTGTCCAATCACGAGCGCGCCGACGATACCAATCGTTTGCCCCATCGTGCCAGGAAGGCGCAGACTCGCCTCTCGCAGAAGTTCCAAGCTGATTTCCATAATCAGCGCTTCCACAAATGCAGGGAATGGAATGCCGCTGCGATTGCTCGCAATGGCAAGCATCAATTCCGTCGGAATCATTTCTTGATGGTACGACGTAATCGCGATATAGATGGATGGGAGCACAAGTGCCATCATCATCGCTAAGAATCGCACCCAACGCAGCATCGTAGCTGCGATATAGCTCGTGTAGTAATCCTCTGTCGATAGTAGAAATTCAGTGAAGGTGATCGGCATGGATAAGGCAAATGGCGTGCCGTCTACAAGAACGACAATCTTACCTTCTAAGATGGCCGCCGCTGCTTTATCCACCCGCTCTGTCGAGCTAATTTGAGGAAATGGCGAAAGTGGCGAATCCTCCAAATAATCCTCCAGTTGACCGCTATCTAGAATCCCTTCGGTCTCGATGGCAGCCAGTCTTCTCTTCACCTCATCAACAATGCTTGGATTGGCTACGTCCTGCAGATACGCGATAACCCCATCCGTCAACGTACGTGTGCCAATCTGAATCGGGAAAAGAACTAATTTAGGATCTTTAATTTTTCTTCGTATTAGGGCAGTATTTGTGCGCAGCACTTCATTAAAAGCATCCTGTGGCCCCCGAATAATCGGTTCGCTGGTCGGATTGCTTACAATTCGATGCTCCCATCCTTCCGATGTGACGAGCAGGACTTCCCCAACCCCATCAAGTAAAACAAGCGTATTCGAATAAAGCAGTCCCTTAATACTCTCGGCAAGCGAGTTTACGCGCTTTATACCGCTAGCTGTTATCACAAATTTCTCGATATACGTTAAAGTAACCTCATTATGATGACCAATTTGCATCAGAGGGAGAATGACACATTGGTGTACAATATCCTTTTCAGCGAGTCCATCAATATAGAGAACGGCTGCGCGGATTTCTGAACCATCCCCCTTCTGAAGGAGAAGTTCACGAACAATTAGATCTGAGGGATTCTGAGTCGATGACTGGATCAACTGTAAGTCCTTCTCTAATTGGCCGCTTAATTGTTGCTCCGCTAGATATGGCGCAACAGCTTCAGAAAGCGGTCCGTACGATGAACCTGATGCTGATTTTTTGAGGAGTTTTCCCAAAAATGACAAACTATCCGCCTACCTTTTCCATAATTCTATTCATTGCATTTTGTAGAGCAGTCGTTAGAACATAAGAGGTTCCAGTTGCATGTAGGACAGCAAAAATGAGAGCGATCAGCAACAAGGTAACATAAGCAGGAACAATTCTATGATCTTGCTGGCGAGCACGTTTTTTGGGATAGCCGATTACAAACAGAATAAGAGCAACAATCAGAGAAATCATAGCCATCCCCCATTTGTTTTACGAGTAGGTTCTGCTTTTACTTCTAGTTTTATCCAATCAACACTTTGTGTTTAACTTTTTACACGCCAAAAAAGCGCCCTCCCACAATAAGTGGAGGGGCACTTTCAATTTTATACTACGGTTCTTACGCCGTGCGACTCTCCGTCGACACTTTGTGCGCGCTGACGCCGCGCTTCGCGCGTAGTGCTTCTGGCATAGCCAGCAAAGCAGGCAGCAGCATCGGCAGCAAAATGAAGCAGAGCACGATGAGGCCGACGATTACGGCCACCGCTAGCTCGATCAACAGCACGAGGCCGGATGGTACGAGCGTGGCGAAAGTTCCGCCAAGGATGATCATCGCCGAGATGACCACGCCGCCGATGTGCTTGGCGGCTTGCACGATCGCCTTCGAAGGCGATAGGTCACCAAGCTCTTTGTACCGCATCATCAGGAAGATGCTGTAGTCGACGCCGACAGCAATAATAATGATGAAGGAGAAGAACGGTACGAAGGAGGAAACACCATCGGCACCGATGATTTTATCTGTTACGACATTCGTCGCCGTCATCGCCACGTAGTAAGAAATCACTAGGCTTAGGATGATGTAGACGGCTGGCCAGAAGGCACGGATAACGAACAGCAAGACGATGAACACACCGATGATGACGATAATCGCGGTGCTATTGAACGACTTCAGCTGCGCCTTGTTCGTGTCGTACGTCGTCGAGCTCGGTCCTGCCGCGCCGACCTTCGCTTGCTCAAGAACAGTGCCCTTCACGCTGGCAGCAAGCTCCGCGTTAATTGCTTCAATCGTATCCATCGCCGCCGATGAATACGGATCATCCTTCAAGATGACGATCATCTTCGTCATCGTCCGATCCTTGGACATGAAACTGTCCAAGGACTTGCCGAAATCCGCGCTCGACAGCGCTTCTTTCGGGATGAAGAACGTTTTCGAGCCGTTCAGCTGCGTCAAGAACTGACTCGTCTTGCCCAACCCCTCGGACACGTCACCGAGTCCGTTGCCGCTCTGGCCAAGTCCGTCCTTCAGCTGGCCCATACCGCCGCTGAGACCTGACAAGCCTTCGCTCAGCTTCTGCTGACCGTCTTTGACACTGCCTAGCGCAGCATTCAGCTTCGCCATGTTTGCAGCGATCTCGCGGCTGCCCGCGCTGCCTTGCTTCAGCCCTTGCGTGAGCTCAGCGGCTCCGCTCTCTAGCTGCGCAAGTCCCGCGGCTAGCTGTGCCTGCGCGCCGTTCACTTGCGCTAGGCCTTGCGTCGCATCTACGAAAGCACTGTTCAGCTTGGCTGTGTTCTTGCCAAGCTCTCCAAGTCCGCCGCTTAACTGCGTCAAGCCGGAGGCAAGACCTTCACCCGTTTGCTTCAGCTTGATGTAATCCGCGTCGGTCGCCAGTTGGCTGTACTTGCTGCCAAGCCCGCCAATGAGCCCATTCATCCCAACAAGTCCTTGCTGTATACCTGTAAGCTGCCCCTCGATTTGGCTGTAGCCATCTGCCATGGCGCTATAGCCTTGCCCAAGCTGGGTCAACCCATCATTGATTTTACCCGTATTACTTTCGATTTGATTCATGCCATCTTTCAGTGCAGCAATCCCCGTACTGAGCTCTCCTGCACCGCCAGCACCTTGCGCAATACCGCTAGCTACTTGATCCAGCGCGGTCGTTAGCTTACTATAACCATCCTGCACCTGACCCGTGCCATCTACCAGTTGGCCAACACTCGACGTATCAGGCACCTCCAGCTTACTTTGCATCAACGTGAGTCCATCACGAATTTGATTGACACCTTTCTGTGAGGCTGTAATGCCGTCGGCAACCGTCTTCGTTTGAGTCGAAATATAGAATTCATCTATCGGTTTCGATTGCGGCTGAGTCACACTGGATACCATATCGATACCTGGAATGGTTTTCAGCTTCTCCGTTACCTTATCAATTGCTGCTAAACCTTCATTCGTATTAAGCGGTTTGTCATTTTCAATAACAACCATCGTTGGCAGCGCCTGACCACGGCTGAAATGATCTGCCACAAGGCTAAACCCTTTGGTGGAAGGGTGGTCATTTCCAAGCTCTTTTAACTGGTCAAAAGATAGCTTCTGATGATTCGCAAGCGCGAGCGGTATCGTGATAATGAGAATGATAACCGTCGTAATAATTGGTCTTTTCACCGCGATTTTCGTCAAGCCCGCCCAGAACTTACTCTCCTTATGCCCAGTTGTTCCTTTGGATGGCCAGAAGAGCTTATTCCCGAGCATTTTCATGAAAAATGGCGTCACCGTTACGATTTGGAGCAAGAGAATCGCCGTACCGATGGCAACTACGTTACCTGATTGATAGATACCGAAATCGGATAGGGTCAATGCAGCAAACGCAATAAATACGGTCAAAATGCTGTAAAAAATCGTTTTACCCGCCGTGCGGTAGGTCACAATGATCGCTTCATCCACGGATAGGCCGTGGGATAATTCCTCTTTGAATCGATTGAATAAGAGAATGTTATAATCGGTCCCAATTCCGAAAAGAATTAAGATCAACAGCATTTGAGTGACACTCGTCACTGGGAAATTAAACTTATCGATGAGCTGCGCGGCAATCCCCATGGATACGAGGTACGAAATACCAACCGCCAGCAAGGAAACCACTGGAATAATGACGGAACGGAACATAATGACCAAGACAGCTAGGATGAAAATGACCGTTAACGCGGCGCTTTTTTCAACACCTGACTCGGAGGTCTTAATATAATCATCCTGAATGAAGTCCTCCCCCGAGAGGTAATACTCCACCTTCACGTCTTTCAACACATCTTCAAACTCCACCTTGATGTCCTCGACGTGGCGCCCTCTCTTATCCAACGAAAAGCTCGCCATCAACGTCGTGCCATCCTCGGAAATAAGTGAAGACTTCGCCTCTGGCATCGTAAATGGATCAATCAACTGATTGAAGCCAAGCCCATCTTGATGACTTTTCAAATTCGTAATGCCGGCCTCGATTGCCTTCATATCCGCATCTGACAGCTTATTCGGGTTATGGAAAACCACGATATCACTCGTGCCCTCCACCCCATTAATTTTGTTCAGGATCGTTGAAGCCACCTTGGAAGGTGCGTCACTCCGCAGCGGATCCTGTCCTCTTAGTCCCAGGATCGCATTCACATTAGGCTGGAAAACCGTCAGCAATACGGTCGCCACCAACCACACGGCCAGAATTGCCCAGCGCCATTTAATAATGGATTTCATCTTACTTTCTCCTCCACTCTGTTAGTAAACAAGCGTTCATTATTGAGTCAAAAAATTTTATGCTTGTGCTAACTTTATTTTTTCTGAAATACCCGTGCAAAACAGGTACAACAGTTCATCAACTAGCATTTTAATCGTATCGCCATCTTCGTGGTCACGCAAAATCAAACATATACTCTCAATCATCGTCGTCGCAATCATGCGCGCGGATAATTGATCTCTCAGAGGCAGTGTGCCTGTTGGCGCTAATTCCGCTGTAAAAACTTCCGAGATAATCTGATGAACCAGCGTAATCAGGTCTTGTTTCACTGAAGCAAATTGAGAACCTTCGCTCAGATTCAGCAGAATGGTAAGCTCAGTGCTGGACTCCTTGAAGAGCAGCATCAGAGAGGCATCAATTCGACGCAGGATTAGCAAGTGATCGGATAGGGCCGTACACAAGGTGTTATCTACCTCTTGCTTGCACACCCGAAGTACTTCAGTTAATTGCTCCTGAATGGGTTGAATAAGCTCATCGAACAGATCATCCTTGCTCTTAAAATAGCGATAGATGTTGCCAGGTGTGATGCCTGCGGCATCTGCAATTTGTCGAATAGAGGCTTTCAAGTAGCCATGCTTCTTGAACTCGGCCAAGGCTGCTTGGCGGATGCTGTTTTTCACTTCATCTTTTAAAATTTGCATTAATAAACACCTGTTCACTTTTTGACGTCATAGATGGATTATACCGTGCCCAATTGGGCATTTCAACGCTATTTCGATAAAAAAAGGTGCCCCACCCGCTAAATAATCACAGGTCGGACACATCTTACTCATTCAACATCAACAGCTTTCATTATACGCGGCTTCACTTTCACGCTGTTCCCCTGGAAATGCTTCAAATCCTTGAACTGGATGAACTTCTTAGACTCTTCGTTCCAGATACGGAATTTCAGAGATTCTAGACTCGTTTTCAATGTTATCGTCTGCACTTTACGAAGTGCTGCGTTTGTATTGTGCACCTTTTCCAAATGATAATTAGGCACGCGCGGGCTTAAATGATGAATATGGTGATAACCAATATTGCCTGTAATCCAATGTAGAACACGTGGCAAATTGTAGAATGAACTGCCATGCATCGCAGCTTTCACGTAATCCCACTCTTCATCATTCTCGTAGTACGTTTCTTCATAGTTATGCTGTACGTAGAACAGCCAAATGCCCGCCATTCCCGAGAAGAAGAACATCGGTCCTTGAATCAGCAAGAACGACTGCCAGCCGATCCCCCAACATAGCAGAGCAATGCTGCCCACAATACCAATATTGGTGATATACGTATTCATTCTTTCTTTCATGCCTGCCTTCCGGCGGTTAAACCGGTAATCAATCAAGAAGATGAAGATCGGACCGATAATAAACATCACAAACGGACTGCGATATAGGCGGTATGTCATTCGTTTGAGCCATGTTGCTTGCATATATTCATCCACGGTAAGCGTCCAGATGTCACCAACGCCTCTTTTATCCAAGTTACCACTCGATGCATGGTGAACGGAATGCGTATGGCGCCATTGATGGTACGGTACGAAGGTTAATATTCCGGTTAGTGTGCCGACGATTTCGTTGGCTAGTTTGTTTTTGAAAAAGGATTTATGACAGCAATCATGAAAAATGATAAATATGCGGATCAAAAATCCCGCGGCTATTACATCCATCACAAGAGTCAGCCAAATGGAAACAGAAAGACTTAGAAAAGCAAAATACCAAAGCACGAAAAAGGGTCCCACTGTATTAATGATTTGCCACACACTATGCTTCATATGTGGTCTTTCGTAAGGCGCGATATCTTTCCGCCACCCACCCTTATCCTCATGCTTCATCCTGTTAGAACTCCCTCTCTTCGCGTCGTGTCGAATTGTGTAAGTTAAATCCCTTGAAGTAGTACGTTGCGAATCGAAATAAGTTCCCGTTATAGGGCAACAAATATTACATTGCTAACTCAGCATACGTGCGGAGGTTCCCTTTTGTAAAATGCAATATAAGTAAATCGCTACAGGGAACGTGCTATGCCGACCTTTCGGGATGAATTTCTTTGCAAAAAAGTCGACTTCAGAGGGGATGATCTGCCCTGATAAGGTGCGGTATCGCATGAGTTTACATAAGCGTGTGGCATAACGTTATTCCACAGCACTTGTCTACCCATAAGCTGTCTGCCTAGGCTCCTACTCCAACAACAAAAGAGACGAATCGCCTCTCGTTCTGCGCTAGAACGAAGCTTTTCGTCTCTACTTTATAGGGGGCGATCTATCTCAAACAGCTCGCCAAGCTTCGCATAAGAATTGCCCGCTAATCGACTTACTGGTCTTAGCTGCTGCGGATCAATACGTCCGTTGTCAACTAAGTTCTCATCGATGTGAAAATAAAGGACACGTCCGATTAGCAAATCTGCCGCAGGTGCATCAGGTGTTCCGCCAAGCGGAATCACCTGCTCCAGCACGCATTCCATGCGGATGCTGGCTTCGGCGATGCCCGGAACGCCGATCTGGCTGCTCGCGACGGGCGTTAGCCCCGCCAACGTCACTTCGCTCTCCTCCGGCGGCAGCGCAGCGGCGGTCTGATTGATCTGGTCGATATAGGATTCGTCTGCAATATGCACGACGAATTCTCCTATATCGACCGCGTTGCGGGAGGTGTCCTTCCGGACACCCTGCTTCCGCTGCACGGAAACGGCAACCATCGGCGGATCTGCCGTCACGATGGTGAAATAGCTAAAAGGCGCGGCGTTCAGCACACCTTCCGTAGATAAGGTCGAGACGAAAGCAATCGGCCTCGGAATAATGCTGCCAATCAGCAGCTTATAGTTCTCTCGTTCGCTTTGTGCGGATGGATCAATGCCTAGCATGGCGGCCATGGCGACCTTCCCCCTCTTCTTCTCTTAGAGTGAGATTCCTTGAAGCCACTCTGCTGCGGCAAAAACCTCAGAGCGCGTCAATTGATGGCCTGAATTTTCCCAGTGCACATGAACATCCGATCCAGCAGCGCTCAGCAGGCGTTCTAACTCTTCCGATTCCTCTGGGGAGCAGATCGGGTCGTTCTTGCCAGCCCCGATGAATATAGGGGTGTCTGTGAGATCAGGCAGCTGGATGCCGCGCCGCGGCACCATCGGATGATGCAGAATGGCTGCGCGAAGCGCATTCGGATAGTGGAACAGGAGGCTGCCGGCGATGTTCGCTCCGTTAGAGTAGCCGATCGCAACGACGTTGCTGCGATCGAAGCCATGCTCGATGGCTGCTGCATCGAGGAAATCGTAAACTTCCTTCGTACGGAAGATGAGATCTTCCTCGTCGAAGATACCCTCAGCCAGCCTCCGGAAGAACCGCGGCATGCCGTTCTCTAGGACGTTCCCCCGTACGCTAAGTACGGAGGAGGTTGGTGAAATCGCCTGCGCCAACGGGAGCAGATCTTGCTCGGTCCCGCCCGTTCCGTGAAACAGAACGAGCACGGGTGCAGTCACATCAGATCCTTGCTGAAAGATATGTCTCATTGCTCGTCACCTTCCAATACCCGCACTTCGATTGGCGGCAAATTTTTCACGATTTGATCGCGGCTTGCTTCGTACCATTCTGGCAGCATTAATTTCTCACCAAGCGCCTCTGGTGCTTCATCTCTTGCGAATCCTGGAGGATCCGTAGCAATTTCAAACAGGATGCCGCCTTCTTCACGGAAATAAATCGCGTTGAAATATTGACGATCCACGATTGGTGTAGGGTGGTAACCGTTGCTCGCTACGTGGCTTCTCCATAGCGCATGCTCAGCATCATCTTTTGCCCGCCATGCGATATGGTGGACTGTTCCCGCACCGCCAGCGCCATAATCCATTGGCGTTACATTGATATCGATGATGTTACCCAAGTCGCCGAAAGAAGTGAAGCGTGCATAGGCGCCTTCTTGACCTACTTTTGTCAGACCCATGACATTCACAAGCAGGTCAGAAGTTTTGTCAGGTGCTGTGCTGTAGAGAACAGCCCCGCCAAAGCCTTTGATTGCTTTATCCACCGGCACACCGCCAAACGCCCACTGACTTGGTGTACCCTGCTCGCGCTCCACAATCTCCAGTCGTAGACCGTCTGGATCTTTGAACTGTACATAAGTTTCGCCAAATCGGGAATTTTTCTCATAAGCAACATCGAATTGGGTTAAGCGTGCTTCCCAGAATGATAGGCTGCCTGTTGGCACAGCATACGTTGTGATGCCGACTTGACCACCGCCGACCCGACCTTTGCGAGATCCCGCGTAAGGGAAGAAGGTAATGATCGTGCCTGGGCTGCCTGCTTCATTACCGAAATAGAGATGGTACACTTCTGGTGCATCGAAATTAATTGTTTTTTTGATCAAGCGTAGTCCTAGAATACCTGCATAGAAATCAACAGTTGCCTGTGCATGTTGTACGAAAGCGGTGATATGGTGGATACCTGCGGTTTGTTGTTGTGTTGTTGTCATAATAGCCAACTCCTTCATATTTAAGAATCTTTATTTTAAGATAGTTTGCGTGCGATATTGCTTTTTTAAACACGGAAGTCCTTTCGTTCTGAGCTAATAACCACTCGTTACTACTTGAACCCTTCCTGCGCATACCTGCCAAGCTTCTTCAACAGTTGACTTGCTAACTGCTTCTCTTCCTCTGTTAATCCTGCTACTGCGCTCTCGATCACTTCGGCATGTTTAGGAAAAACATCCTCAATAAATTGTTTCCCTTTTTCCGTAATTTCAGCAAAAATCAATCTGCGATCTTCCGTTGAAGTATTGCGTATAACGAATTCTTTCTTGACTAGCTTATCGACAACATAAGTAATGTTCCCACTACTCATCAATACTTTACTGCCAATTTGTTGAATCGCTTGCGCTCCCTTGTGGTAAAGCAGTTCTAGTACACCAAACTCTGTGCGGTTCAGTCCATGTTTGCGAATATCTCGATCCCCGTGGGCATTCACCCACTCACTTGCTCTAGAAAGGGCAATGTAGAGATCCAAAGAATGATTTTTTGCTTCGCTCATGTCGCTTCACCTCATTTCTTTTGTTTGCTTCGTTTATCTTTATTTAAAGATACTCTATTTAGAGATAAATGTCAACAAGTATTTTCATCAACTCAATCTTATCCTTATATAGCCTAAATCAGTTTGCCCTTGTCAGTCTCCCTATACAAATGGAAAAATAATGAACAGACTGTCACACCTTTTCCGACTCGTATCGTGGTATGATTAAACCTTTAAGATAGAAAGGTGGGTTCTACGCACTAATGAACACTTCACAAGCTTTACAAGGGACAGCCACCTTGAAAGAGCGGTTTCCTATCTCCCTTTTCTCCTTAACGGTCGGCGCTTTCGCCATCGGTATGACTGAGTTCGTTATTATGGGAATTCTGCCCAATGTGGCTGATGACTTGAATGTTAGCATTTCGCAAGCGGGGCAATTGATTACGGGTTATGCACTTGGTGTGGCATTCGGAGCTCCGATTCTCGCTATGTTGACTCATAAGCTCCCGCAGAAGCGCCTTCTACTCATACTAATGCTCATCTTCATCCTAGGAAACGGCTTAGCTGCCCTAGCTCCGTCCTATGGCATCGTACTCGTAGCTAGATTGGTTACGGCTTTGGCTCACGGTACCTTCTTCGGAGTCGGCTCAGTGATCGCGGCGAATCTAGTTCGGCCTGAGAAGAGGGCTAGTGCTATCTCGGTCATGATGGCGGGACTAACCATCGCGAATATCCTTGGCGTACCGCTTGGCACCTACATCGGTCAACATCTCGGCTGGCGGGCATCCTTCGGTTCGGTTGTCATCATGGGGATTATCTCTTTCATTGGTATCCTTATTTTCATTCCAAAAATTACTCAGAAAACCAATAGCAGCCTTGTGCGGCAGGTTCGCGCTCTGTTACAGCCGCAATTATTGCTCGTCTTTCTAATCGGTGCGTTGGGATGCAGCAGCTTGTTCGCAGTGTTCACCTACATCGCACCTATCCTAATCAACATCACAGGGTTCAAAGAGAGCAGTGTAACGTGGATTCTCATCTTGTTCGGCTTTGGTGTCACTTTGGGCAACATTGTTGGTGGCAAAATGGCAGACTGGAAACTCATGCCGTCCTTGATCGGCAACTTCGCAGCGTTAGCGCTTATTCTAGCCGTATTCGCGTACACCGATCAATTCCCGGTTGCTGCGATTATCACCATATTCATATGGGGCATTGCTGCATTCGGGATTTTGCCTGGGCTGCAGATCCGCATCATGAATCTGGCCAAAGACGCACCAGAACTGGCAGCCACCTCAACGCATTCTGCGTTGAATCTCGGTAATGCAGGCGGTGCATTTCTCGGCGGTTGGGCGATTACCCACATCGGTTTATCTTCCTTACCTTGGATCGGTGCTGGATTGACCGCGGCAGGCTTCGTTTTGATGCTGTGGACCTATCTGCGGGACCCTAAATTGAAGTAAATAAAAGTAAAACCAGCAGCAAGCTAGACTTGAATATAAGTCTGTGCTTGCCGCTGGTTTTTTATTGTAACAACTACTGCTGGATATCGTAATTTGGTGGGCTTGAGCCTCTGTTGAGAGTTGCTTGTTTTAAACAAATTTGGTTTAAGGCTGCTTTGCTCAGGTAGCTGTAGAAGCATCTTCGTCTACTATTACTATTATTATTACTATTACTATTCTATTTTTGCTACATCCACCTCTATTTTTATTGTACTCCTACTCATCTTCGTATACTTTTCCCACTAGCATAGGTGTTACTTCTCTTCTTCTACTTCTTCTACTTCTTAGCGCAGCTCCTACTTCTCTTCGTCTACTTCTTCTTCCATCACTCTGCACGCCATCGCCCCATCCTCCAAAACTTCAATACTCACTCCAACTCTCACTCTCATACACCACTAACACATTCCTCTAGCACCCTATCTCTCTCAGTTGTCCCCACACTTACTCCTCTTCCCACATGTTAACTGTAAAAAGTACATCTAATTTCGACATTTCCCTCGCTCTCGATAACTTAACTGTATTTCCTACAGCTAATTTGTCTGTATCTAGCTGTTTAGCTCGAAACCTGCGATTTTAACTGTATATTTTCCAGCTAATCGTCCAATTGGAGCAAAAATCGCGAAAATAGATGGAGGTTTTCCAGTTAATCCAAATGGTTACGAATTGTGGCGTGCGGCCAGCCACACTCCCTTGGAGTAACCCTCTTCTGGCGGGATTGAGGCGATCCTGAGCAGCGTGCAGATGTCACGCGCGAAAAAGAAGCCCTTGGCCGCAGCGCATCCTAACACTAGCGGCCGCTGCGGGGGCCGCGCGCTTCGGCCGCCCCCGCAGCGGCCCGCTTACACACAAAAAGGCGCTTCCTCAGCAACCGAGGAAGCGCCTTTCCTTACCCTACAACTGCAGATGAACCCTTCTGCAGTTGGTACATTTTCGCATAGCGCCCGCCCAGCGCCATGAGTGTCTCGTGATTGCCCCGCTCGGCGATCTCGCCGCGGTGCAGCACAAGAATTTGATCCGCATCGCGGATCGTGGACAACCGATGCGCGATGACGAGTGTCGTCCGCCCTTCGCTCACAACCTTCAGCGCACGCTGGATGAGCCCTTCCGTCTCACTGTCGATGGAGGCTGTCGCCTCATCGAGGATCAGGATCGACGGATCGAACGCCAGCGCACGCGCGAACGAGATCAACTGCCGCTGGCCGGAGGACAGCGTGCTGCCCCGCTCGACGACTTGCTCGTCGTAGCCGTTCGGCAACTGCTCAATGAAGCCAGCAGCGCCAACATCATGTAACGCAGCCTTCACTCTGTCGAGCGAGATGTCCTGGTTGTACAAGCTGACGTTGAACTTGATGTCCCCTGCGAACAGGAACGGATCCTGCAGCACGATCCCCATATGCTTGCGCAGCGCTTGCTTGGACATTCCCTTGATATCCTGGCCATCAATTGTGATCGCGCCTTCAGCAGGCTCGTAGAAGCCGAGGAGCAGGTTCAGAATCGAGCTTTTGCCTGAGCCGGTGTGCCCGACGAGGGCGATCGTTTCCCCTTTTCGCGCCTCAAAGGAGATATCCTTCAAGACGTTCTCCCCTTCCTTATACGCAAAGGTGACATGGTCGAACTTCACGATGCCCTCAGGGCGCTGTACGTGGCCAACCTTCTCTACGTCTTGACCTTCCATGTCAAGAATCGTGAACACCTTTTCCGCCGATACAAAAGCACGCTGTGCATTCGTCAACTGATCGAAAATCCCAATGATCGGCTGAAAAACCCGACCTAAGTAATCAATGAACGCATAGAACACCCCGAACGAAATAGCGGCCTCTAAGGATTTTCCGCCAAAATACCAAATCACCATCGCCGTCACCAAGCTGCCGATCGTCCCAACCACATTCCGTGTGGAAAGACCGTAAATTTGAAATTGCTTCCGTTGGTTCACATAACGATCCATGTTCAATACTTCGAATTCATCCAACGTGACTTTCTCGCGGCGAAAAGCCTGGATAATCGGCATCACAACGATCGATTCATTGATCATCGCGTTCATATCGCTAAGTCTGGCACGCATGATGGTGATGAAGATTTTCGAATATTTGAGATGAACATACATAATCACCACAAAAATCGGCGGCAAAACCAAGCAGAACATGGCTAGATGCCAATCCAGCAGGAAAAGCGCGACATATATCCCGATCAATTGCAGCATGCTGACAACGAACGTGGCCATGAAGCTCATGAACAGATCACGGACAGCTTCCGTATCATTCGCAATACGAGATACGACTTGGCCGATCGGTGTGTTATCGAAATAACGCAGTGAAATACGCTGAATGTGGCCCATTAGGTCCATCCGCATGTTCTTAATGATCTGTAAGGCCGTAGATTGCAGGATATAAGCTTGGGAGTAATTACATAGTCCAGCGGTTACCAAAAGGCCCATATAGAGGCCGAGCAGTTTAAGCACTGGCGCCATTTCATGCACACCGGTTGAGAGATACTTATCAATAATCGTTTTCGTTATATAAGGCCCGCCCAGCTCGGCAGCTACTGAACAGCAAAGAATGAGCAGCGCTCCGAGAATTCTGAACTTGTAGACGAGTGCATAAGACATGAGTCGTCTGGCCGTGGTCGGTTTAGACACAATAAACGTCCTCCTAAAAGTTTTACTTTAGTAAAACTATCTTCGTAAGCATGGGCTAAGTTCTCAATCCTCGAGACTAGCTTCCATCTGTTGACGATCCCACTGTTCACGGTACCAGCCACCGAACTGCATGAGCTCCTCATGGGTGCCCTCTTCAATGACTCTGCCCTCATCAAGAACGAGAATCCAGTTCGCATGGCTCACTGCAGACAGTCGATGCGTGGAAATGAGCGTGGTACGCCCCGCACGTTCCTTGCGGATATGCTGGAGAATGCGACTTTCCGTACGCGCATCTACAGCAGAAAGTGAGTCGTCGAGCAGCAATATCTCCGAATCAATCAATAGCGCACGCGCAATCGCTAGACGTTGCTTCTGTCCGCCGGACAGCATCACACCGTTCTCACCTACAATCGTGGCTAAACCTTCTGGCATTTGGGCAATATCTTGGGTAAAAGAAGCCATCTCCACGGCGTGCGCAATCTCTTCTGGCGAAGCCGTATGTTTACCTAATGCGACATTGTCGCGAATGGATTTGGATAGCAGCAGATGTTCCTGTGGCACGTAAGCGACCCAACGTTTAAGTTGATCGATGGCGATTTGCTCGATGGGTACACCTGAGATATTTAACTTGCCTGGCTCAATCGGATACTGGCGAAGCAGTTGCTTCAGAAGGGTAGACTTCCCGCTCCCCGTCCTGCCTACGATCCCAAGCGTCTGTCCCCGCGTTAGCTCGAAGGAAACATGAACAAGACTTGGATGATTCGCGGTTGGATAGGTGAACGTCAGATCGTTCATCTCGATGCGTTCAGGCACAGCGACATGGACAAGCTTCTCAGCGTCCACAATATCTGCTTGCTGCATCAGCGCCTTATCGAGACGATCTGCCGAGGCGCTGCCGCGTTGCAGAACGTTAATAAACTCACCGAAGGAAATCATAGGCCAGATGAGCATACCTAGGTAAATATTGAATGAAATCAGCTGTCCCAGCGTGATTTCACCTTGGAACATGAGATACGACCCGTATCCGATCCCGATTGAATAACTGAGGCCTACGATCAACGAAGTCAATGGTTGGAACAGAGCATTGAGCATCGATACACGGCGATTTTTGTTCATCACATCCGATGTGACGTCATCGAAGGCTTTCAAATCCTGCGCTTCTTGCACGTAGGAACGAATCACTCGAATGCCGGAGATCGATTCCAGCGCATGATCATTCATCACACCGAAGGAGGCTTGAGCCGCAAGGAAGCGCGTACGCACCTTTTTGCCTAACAAATTAATCATTACAGCTAGGAATGGCAACGGTATTAACGCAGCAAGCATTAACTTGAAGGAGATCAGCGACACCATCGTAATGATGACAACAGATGCCCCGACGATTGTAGAGACGAGCGTCATCACCCCATACCCGGAGGTTTGACCAATGGCTAGGATATCATTCGTCGCCAGCGCCATCAGCTGTCCCGTCGTGTTGCGTTGGAAGAAGGGTGGCGACATTTTGGACAAATGCGTTAATAAGCGTCCTCGAAGCAACTTCTCCACCAAAGCGGAGTTCCCGAATAAGTTCGTGATCCACAAATAGGTCATGACATACAGAAGCAGCGAAAGGCCAATCAGCAAGTAAACCGTATTATGAAGCCCGGAAGCTGTTAAGTTCCCCATACGAATATGGTCAATGATATTCCCAATCATTTTGGGCGGAATCGTTGCTAAGATATTTACACCGATTAAGAGGGAGACTGCGAGCACATAATACTTCCATCTCTCTTTGAAAAACCAACTAAGCTTCATAACAAAAGACAACATTACCACCTCTTTACAATTTCTTGGCACACTCATTGATTCTATAGTTTAAGCGAAGTGAAGTCCACACCCGATCTTTGTTATAAAGAAACTTTCAGGCTCATCTGCAACCTCCTCACAGATACGAACATCATGAGAACAGAATCTTATCATATTCGCATATAGAAAGGAAGAGAACAACGATGAAAATAATGAAAAAAACACTAGCGATCCTCACTCTATCCAGCATGCTGACAATAGGAGCAACTTATGCAGGTACTACAGAAGCAATGGAGCCCGATACAGCCGTAGGAGACTTTAGCAGGAGCGCAATAAAAGAAGCAATTAAGCAAATGCAATCGACCGGTGTCATTACCTCCATTCGCACAACAGGTGATACCGCGCAAATTCACATACAAGGTACAGGAGTAGATGGAATAGTTCTCAATGTTGGCCCCGATACCACCTACCAAATGCTCGACGGCTCGAAGCTGACACGTGCTGACCTTCACGTGGGATTGACGATCACTGCGGAGCATTCCTTAGCGATGACGTTGAGCTTGCCACCACAAACATCTGCTTCCAACATCACGGTCCTTGATACAGCAGCCCATAAGGGTGCTTTAGGTACGTCTGGCGTCATTGAAGCTATACGCGAAGATGGCAGCCTTCTTGTCAAAGGCGAGGGACTTACGGAAGATGCGCCAGATGAGGTTGTTCTTACAATAAATGCTGACACAGCCATCGTAGACGGTAAGGGTATTCCCGTTGTCAAATCCACGCTGGTTAAAGGCGCGAACGTTATCGGATTTTACGGGCCTATGATGACCAAGAGCTTGCCACCAATTAGTAACGCTTGGAAAATCGTTGTAGCTGCTGCAGAAGAGTAAGATTTTGAACATGCCATATGTAAAAATTTCGGGCCGTCCTTGTGGGACAGCCTGTTTTTGTTCGGAAGGAGACGCCACTGTGATGGATGTACACTGTCCAAATGTTCCGTTTTTTGGTACAATAACTGAAAATTCAATCGTATAAGGGGACTCCTATGGAATACATTAGCACTCGCGGCAAAGTAGAACCTATCGGCTTCATCGATGCGATCCTGATGGGATTGGCCAATGATGGCGGCCTACTCGTACCGAAACACCTCCCGCAGCTATCTGCCGACACACTTCAAAGCTGGTCAAAGCTCTCCTATTCAGAGCTCGCTCTGGAGATTTTCTCTCTGTTTGTGAACAACGAAATTCCACGCGATGAGCTGAAGCAACTCGTTGATGAAAGCTATGCAACGTTCCGTGACGAAGCAGTCACGCCTGTTAAGCGCCTAAGCGATGACACGTACGTGCTTGAATTGTTCCACGGACCTACATTTGCATTCAAGGACATTGCGCTGCAATTCCTTGGCAACCTGTATTCCTACGTTTCACGCAAAACCAATTCCATCATTCACATCCTCGGGGCTACTTCCGGTGATACAGGAGCTTCTGCGATTGAAGGTGTCCGGGGTAAAGAGGGCATCCGTATTTGTATCCTGCACCCGCACCAGAAGGTCAGCAAGGTGCAGGAGCTTCAAATGACAACCGTCAATGATGAGAATGTATTGAATCTTTCCGTTGAAGGTACCTTCGATGATTGCCAACGCATTATCAAGGAGCTTTTCGCAGACGTTGAGTTCAAGCACCGCTACCATTTGCGCGCAATTAACTCAATTAACATTGCCCGCATTTTGGCGCAAACGGTGTATTATTTCTACGCTTACTTCCAACTGCCACAAGAGGCGCAGGCTGGCAAGGTGAATTTCAGTGTGCCGACGGGGAATTTTGGCGATATTTTTGCTGGGTACTTGGCTCAGAAAATGGGACTTCCCATCAATAAACTTATTCTTGCTACGAATGAAAACAATATTCTTGAGAAATTCGTACAAGAAGGCGTATATCAACCAGGCGAGTTCCGCGGTACGTATAGCCCGTCCATGGACATTCAAGTGGCGAGCAACTTCGAGCGCTACTTATTCTATTTGTACGGCGAAGACGCTGCGGCTGTTAACGCGATCATGGAGCAGTTCAAGGCCGAAGGCCGCGTCGTCATCCCAGCCGACAAGCTGAAGACTGTACAGGCTGATTTCGCTGCATACGGCGTGAAGAACGACGAGTGTCTCGACACGATCAGCGACTACCACGCGAAATACGAGTACCTGCTTGATCCGCACACGGCGTGCGGTGTTGCAGCTGCTGATAAGCTCGCCGTCTCTGGCGAGGTAACGGTGTCCTTGTCCACGGCGCATCCGGCGAAGTTCGATGAGTCGATCCGCCTGCGCGGAATTGCCCAGACGTATCCGGAGCAAATCCAAGCGCTGTTCGACAAACCACAGTTCCAGAAGGTGGTTGGCGGTTCGAACGACGAGATCAAGGATGAGCTCGTGAAGTTTTTCTAGTAAGGGTATATGGGAGCTTCTGCCCCTTGTATAGAAGCCCCCTCCACGTCGTGGAGGGGGCTTTTTTGGTGGCGGGGATGTGGGAGTGCGTGGATTCTGCTGCTCCAACAATTGCACGACCAGCCTCCCTCCAGCAACTTGAGCAGATTGGTATTGGATCAGCAGGCAATTCTGGCAGTTGCTAACCCCCATTGACCATCTAACCGCCACTCTTAGTAGCAACTTTGTGATCGACCAACAGGATTAACTGGAAAACCTCCATCTATTTTCGCGATTTCCGCTCCCGCTGGACGATTAAATGGAAAACCTCCAGTTAAAATCGCCATTTACGGGCCCTGCACCTAGATACGGTCCAATTAACTACACGAAATACAGTTAAGTTACCGAAAGCGAGGAAAGCGGCGAGTTTAGCTGTACTTTTTCCAGTTAAATCAGTCCTCAGACCGATCTTCGACCTTCCCTATAGTCGGAAGACACTTGTACCCTATCATGGTATTCTTAGAGTAATGAATCCAAACAATAGGAGTGAACAAATTGACTATGAATATGAATCGCAGCGCCTTTCTCGGGCCGATCCTGATTCTGCTAGGTGTTTTTATGTTTCTAAAAGGGGATGTCTCGTTCAGCTCTGGCACTATTTTTCAATATTTCTGGCCGACACTCTTCGTGATTCCCGTCGGGTTGTTTTTCCACTGGTTGTACTTCTTCATCATGCAACGACGCGGCGTAGGCGTGCTAGTTCCAGGCGGTATTCTACTAACGGCAGGTATCGTGTGCCAAATCTCCGCGCTTTTTGATATTTGGCACCTGATGTGGCCGGGTTTCATGCTAGCTGTTGCTGTCGGCCTGTTCGAACTGTATTGGTTCGGCGGTCGCAATAAATTTTTGCTTATTCCGATTAACATCTTAACCGTGATGTCGCTGCTGTTCTTCGCGATCTTCTCCATCAGTTCCATCTTCGGGACGCTCTTCCATAACAATTCCATCATCGCAATCGGACTGATCGTCGTTGGCGGCCTTATGATGATCGTACGCAGCCGCAACTAATCACAATAACAAAGCCGTCCGCAGGTCACTGCAAGGACGGCTTTGGTGTCACTGGGGCTTATATTTGCCAATCGAGACGCTGTCGCGCTCATGGATACTCAGAATATGTGAAAGCGATAGCTTTCCTCCCTCTTTCGTTAACAAGCCAAACCTAGCATCTAGCCCCGACCATCCTTCTAATCGATCATTCATATACTTCCCAGCTACATAAGTTTGGGCAAGCTCTTTATTCGACCAGAACTCGACTTGCTCCTTAGCCAAGGGTAAGTCCCCTATTTGATCTGCTAGCAGTAAGAGAAACAGTTTCTGATAATCCGTATTTTCCGGTACATCCACATAGCCGTCTGCAAACACGACCATCGTATCTGAACGAGCTCCGAGGTTCTTTCCGATAATTTCAATCTTTAAACTGTATCTACCTTGAAGCAGCAAGGATACATAATTGGCGTAGGAGCTTTGGTTCTCATCGAACGTCATGGTATCTTCCGCGCGATGTATTTCAACCGTGTTCCTTGATTCATTCCAAGACACCTTGGCACCAAGCGCCTCCGCGATCGCCCGAGTCGAGGTTAACGTAGTCCCATCACGGCTTATTTCTACTTGGGTGTCGAGCACTTTGCCATTCACCTTCACTTGCCTGCCTATCTGAATGGTATCCGATGCGAAGACAGCCGTCGCAGTGAATAACGCCATACAACAGGTTAAAGCCAGCAGCCATTTGTTCAAATTCACCACTCCCTTCTAATCACTTTCAAGAAGTTATACAGAGCAGGATGAGATTACGGATCATATGTATATTCATTGTATGCCGAGATTGTCCACCTCAGCATCGGTTCCGGTTTATTTAGCCGGATGTAAGAAAAAAAGCACCTCCGTCATCCCATGGAAGCGCTCGTCCCTCCTTGCTGCTGAACCCTTTTCGTTCCGGCTGGGAGTTATTAAGGATTAACTGTATTTTCTACAGTTATTGCCGAGCAGAACTAGCCTTTGGAGGAGTTTAGATGGATTTTCTACATCTAATTTCGCCTAAACTGTCTCATTTGGATGAAGTGTACCATTATTTGGAGTATAGGCGAACGACAAAAAAGTAGGGTATTCTCGGGATTACCACACCACCAAGAAGGAGCCCTACTCAATGACTACTATACCCCAAACTACTTTAAACGATCTACTAGAAAATCTTGTGAAAACAATGATCCAGGAAAAGCTTGAACTGATCATGAAAGAAGAAATGAACCAGTTTCTTCAAGTGGAACAACCTGAAATTCGTAATAGCCGCAATGGTTATTACGAGCGCACGCTCGATACACGGTATGGGAAAATTGATGATTTGAAGGTTCCAAGAGACCGCAAAGGGGACTTCCAAACTCAGCTCTTTGAGCCGTATCAGCGGCGCGATGGGTGGCTCGAAGAGGCCGTCATCCATATGTATAAAGGCGGTATGAGCACGCGTGATGTGGCTCGCTTTATCGAGGGTATGTTTGGCACGCAGTACTCGCCGACTACGATTAGTAACATCACGAGCACCGTACTCGAAGACGTAAAACGTTGGCAAGAACGCCCTCTAGAGAGTGTTGGGAGACCTCAAACGACGCGGGGTAACAGAAGTGCTCTTAGGTGTATTTGACGGGCTGAACGGCCTTGAAGATGCCTTTAAAAAAGCCTACCCAAAGGCCGATGTGCAGCACTGCGTTGTTCACAAGGTTCGTAATACGTTTCCAAAGATTCGAGTAAAAGACAAGATGGAATTTCTAAATGATTTAAAAACAATTTACAATGCTCCGGATGAGGAAATTGCTAGGGCATGTTTTGATACGGTGAAAGCGAAATGGGGGAAGCAGTATCCCAAAGAGATGGAGTCATGGGAGACCAATCTGCCTACGTTGCTGACGTTTTACAAATATCCTGCCATGATAAAGAAGGCCATCTACACATCCAATCCGATCGAGCGCACCAACAAAGAATTTAGAAAAAGGTTACGTCCTATGAACAGTTTAACCAATATTGAAGCTGCTGAAAAAATTATCTATTTGGATACAGTAGCTCACAATGAAAGATGGGGTAACCGAGTCATTCAAGGGTTTAATGACCCTAAAACAAGAGAAGCTTTAGCGTTGCTCTTTGAAACCAGGTATCCATCTTTACCAAATCTAGCTGAGAATGAAGCGCCTGAGCACGTCTCAGAATAATGGGAATTAAATACAAAAATTTCAGGGGGATCCCCCTGAATCCATTAAACTAAAAAACCAATTCATCGTCCCGATGAATAAACCCTACAAGACCTTTACACAAACTTCTTGACGCTACCCTCATTTGACGAAATTGGTCGAAAATAGCGGGAGAAAATCCAGTTATTTCGTGAAATGGCGTAATTTCGCTTGAATTAGCTACAGAAAATCCAGTTATTTGCGTTTGCGTGGCCAGAGTGCCCTGTACTAGCGGGGATGCTTGTTCCTGCCTCAGAACAGTGCCTCACGCAATATTTCATACGTGAACGCTCTAGAGTAAAGGGCTGAAATATTTCAGCCCCTCCTCATCAAACCGTACGTGAGGTTTTCCCTCATACGGCTTTCCGATGT
>NZ_LYPB01000035.1 GCF_001653565.1 Paenibacillus oryzisoli | reverse complement strand
AGTAGGGTCCTTTCTTGGTGGTGTCGTAATCCCGAGAATACCCTACTTTTTTGTTGTCTGTGAAGACTCCAAATTTTGTTATACAAACTATTTTACTTCATCCTCAAAGTCGGTTTCTCAGCAAAATTAGCTACATAAAATCCAGTTATTCAAATTTTCAGCTCATCGACAGCGTTATGGGGGCGTTCCGTGGAGGGACGGTGCTACTCCTGATGATGGTCTTACTTTGGATGACGATGCTACCCTTGCTGATGGTCTTACTTTGGATGACGATGCTACCCTTGCTGATGATGTTACTGTAGATGACGATACTACTCCTGCTGATGGTGTTACTGTAGATGACGGTGCTACCCTTGCTGATGGTGTTACTGCGGATGACGAACTACTCCTGCTGATAGTGTAGAGCGACTCCAGCGTGTAAGTCTTACTATGCACAAAGACCCCGTCTCAGCTCAAGCTTCGCTCCCTCTACATCGGGAAGCAAGTCCTGTACCAAGGCGGGGTGTACTGCAGTATCAATCACATAAATCGCTTTTCTACTTTTTTGCTAATAAATAGTGAAATTCCAATGAATAAGGCCACATAAATAAGCTGATAGGGATGATCCATGAACCGCTTCAGATCGTAGCCAATAAAGCTAACGGACATGACCATCACTGCTTTTCCCGCAGCAACTGCCACTAAGAAGGAGCGGAAACGCATTCGTACTAACCCCGCCGCCATATTAATGACCACGAAGGGTCCCAATGGAAAAAGGCTAAGAATAAAGACATAATTGAACGCTTGGCGCCGCGCCCAGTTGAGGCTCTTTTGGACATTCGGTTTCTGGGACCAGCGCACGAGATAGGGGTGGCCTGCCACCTTTTTCACAATCGCAAACGTCACCAAGCAACCGCACACAATACCGATCCACGAATACAGAAAACCGAGCCACAACCCGTACACAGCAGCATTAACGCTAATAATCACCAGTGTGGGAAGCGGCGGAATGAAAGATTTCATAAAAGGAAGCAGCAGCCCCGGCAACGGACCGAATGAACGGTACTTGTCCAAGACCAGCATTAGATTCTCTTCGGTTAAATAGGATAAGAGCTCTTTGATATCCATATGGCGCGAAAAGTCGACATGTTTCGACCTTTCCTCTCCTCTCGTTCATATGGCACGATTATAGCACGCCGTCCCCAACCCGCGCACGATTACGCATAAAAGAAGCCGATACCGGATGCACCAGTATCAGCTTGAAGGTAAAATTTATTTCTACGTTCGGTATTTATTTGAACTTATCAGGGAACTGCTTGATAATTCCCTCCGACAGCATATCGGCATACATCGTCATATGATCGGAATTTTTGTCCGAAGCAAGGATGTCCGCTTTCCAATCCTTTTTTAGCCTTGAAGTAACTTGGTCGGTAACGAGCTGCAAGTGTGCATATAGCATGTCTTGTTGTTCTTTCTGTGACCAGTTCGGGTTAGCGGCGCTTAGGAATTTGGCAATATCATCTGCATTCCGGTACCACTCTTTATTCAATTTCGCAAGTTCAGCCTGATTGCCAGCTTTGGCCGCATCTGTCACCCCTCCAGCAAGCAGGATGTGCTCTCTCAACAGTTCAGTCAGCTTATTACCCGCGGCTTCTCCGTAGTACGGCTTGATCGCATCACCGATGTCCTGTTGATTCTTCAGCAGCCTAGCCAGTACATCCTTCTGATCTTCTAGCCCTGCAAGCGCACTAACAATGTAGCTCCCTGTCCAGCCCACATGATCGACCCAGAGTCTCCTCATATCTTGTTTAAGCTTCACTTTCGCATCGCTCATGCACATCGCAGAACCAGGCTCTTTCCCAGCTGCCTGTGCGCCAATCGGTGTCAACGTGAACGAGAGAACCATCATTACCAGCAGCGTTACGAATAGCAACCTTCTTTTCATAAAAAACCTTCTCCTCTGCAAACAATTCTTGAACATCGTTATTTTGAGGAAGAATTTGCTCTTTTATGCCTATTTACGTTTAGACCAGTTTGACATTCTGATTAGGAAGTGTAATCTTCGACCTGGGACGATGGTGCAACACATAATACAAAGCCGCGGAAAGCAACGGAACGAGCCCTGCGACGACATACATCATGCGATAATCCGATACCGAAGCAATCATGCCCATGACGTAAGATCCTATACCGTACCCAAGGTCGAACAGCAGGAAAAACGTCCCCGTTGCGCTCCCTCTGCGATGTTCAGGGGCTAGTTTCATCGCCAGTGCCTGAAAACACGGCAGCAGTGCCCCATAACCCACGCCCATGATGATACCAGCCACTAAAACCATCGCCCCAGAGTGTGCTTGGCTTAACAGCAGCATCCCTACAGCAAACAAGATAATCCCAGGGTAGTACAGGTAATGCTCGTTGTAGGAATCAAAAACTTTCCCAATCAATGGTCGGAACACGACAATCATCAGGGCAAACACAACAAAGAAGGTACCTGCAACTTGAGATTGATGAATTTCAACCGTAAACGAGGACATAAAGCCAGATAGCGAGCTATAGGCAAAAGCCAGAATAAACCCGACCACTGAAATCGGCAGCGCCTTAGGTTCGATAAAATCACTCCACTGCAAACGGCGTTTCTCCCGTTCTTCGGGCCTCACCGCCTGTAACGCTTCCTGTTCTTGCTTAGGTACTCGCATACTTAACGTGAATAGGAGTGAGAGCGCGGCAATCACACAAATAGCTAACAGCAGCATATGGATGTTCTTATCTTTCCACAAAAATAACCCCATCGCAGGCCCGATAACCATTCCAACGCTCATGAACATGCTGAAATAGCCCATCCCCGTGCCCTGACGGGAATTGGGTACGAGTGACGATGCAATCGTACTCGTCGCCGTCGAAGCAATGGCATAGCTCATGCCATGAATAAGACGAATCAGCATAAACATGAACATGCCTTTGGCACCAAAGTAGGAGATGCAAGCCAATAAGAAAATGACCATTCCGATAATGGCCATCTTCTTTGAACCATATCGGTCCACCCACTGTCCTGAGAAGGGCCTAATCAACACCCCACCGATGACATATATCGTAATCGACAACCCCATCTGCTGCTGACTACCGTGCAAGCTATCCTTGACATATAGGGGAAATGCCGTAGCAAGAATATAAAAAGTGAGAAACATGAAAAAACTGCTCATACATACAACAACGAAATTTTTGCTCCAAATTCTCTCTCTAGTCAACATATGCGCTCCATTCTCCACAAAGGTTTTCTGTCTGTTGAACTAGTATAAGAGGGATAACTTATAAAGTATAATACATATTATATGATAAAATGATCACATCAAAGTTATGAGCAAATTTCTATCGAGGCCACTCGACGATGAGCTACCGCGTTTAGACGTAAATTTTATCGCCAAATCAGAAAGCAGTTTTCGGGAAGCGAAGACTTATACTTTCTGATGTGGCGAGTAAAGCGAGGATTCACCATGGAATTCCTACAGCTTCATTATTTTCAGACAGTTGCACGCCTAGAGCATATGACCCAAGCTGCCAAAGAACTCAATGTCTCACAGCCTTCACTGAGCAACTCTATCCAACGGCTAGAGAAGAAGTTAGGTATCCCGTTGTTCGAGCGGCAAGGCCGGCATGTAAAATTAAATGCCTTCGGAAAAACCTATCTCCGCCGCGTTGAGCAAGCTTTCTTAGAGTTAAAAGAAGGCGAACGAGAAATCAAAGATATGGCTGGACTCGACCATGGCGTCGTTTCCCTTTTTGTATCACTTCCGTATGTGCTACCGACGCTTCTCAAGGAATTCCTGACTCTTCACCCCCATGTCAGAGTCATCCAGCGACAGTTGGCTTCTGCTTTGGAAATGAGAAATGATCTCGATAATGCCGAAATCGATTTTTGTATTTCTTCGACACCAGTCATAGGACCCGATATTGAATGGCTCACGCTTGTTGAGGAAGAACTATATTTGACTGTCCCGAAGGGGCACCGCTTTGCGTCTAGAGACAGTATCCGCTTAATAGAAGCTGCAAATGAGCCCTTCATTTCGCTGTCCTCTCAAACGAATTTCCGGGAAATTACGGATGGCTTCTGCCGTCAGGCGGGGTTTGAGCCTCGCAGCGCGTTCGAGCTTGAGGAAGTCAGCGCTATTCAAACGTTAGTCGAAATGGGGCTTGGCATTACGTTCACCCTTCCGCTATCTCTAGGGGGCAGAGCTTCCAATCCTGACACCGTTCAGTTAAAAATAACAGAACCCTACTGTCACCGTACCTTCGGCATCGCCTGGAATCGCAAACATTACCTTTCTCAAGCGGCCATTCATTTCCGTGAGTTTGTGATTGATTTTTTCAAGTGAAGCTCCATGCAAAAAAAAACCGTTTATTGCCATAACAATGGCTTTAAACGGTCTTTTGCTTACAACAGCTTATTAGAAGCGTTCTGCAAGTGCTTTTGCTTTTACAATCGCTTCTTCTTTAATCGTTTGAGCTTTATCAGGTGCTGCAGCCATACCTTCTACGAAGATACCTTCGAAAGAAGGAACGCCATAGAATTGCATAATTTTATTCAGGTAACTGTGACCACTTTCAAACGCAGCAGCCGGGCCTTCGGAGTAAACGCCGCCGCTAGCTTGAATATGCGCTGCTTTTTTGCTTGTCAGTAAGCCAACAGGGCCATTTTCCGTATATTTGAAAGTTTTACCAGCAACGGAAACAGCGTCAATGTACGCTTTCAAAACTGGTGGGAACGAGAAATTCCACATTGGTGATACAAATACATATTTGTCCGCAGCTACGAATTGCTCGACAAGCGCACCTAGGCGTGCAACTTTTGCTTTTTCAGTATCAGACAGTTGCTCGAAGCTAGATCCTGATTGAAGTTTGCCCCAACCGCTGAACACATCCGCGTCAATTTGTGGAACATTCTCTTTGAATAGATCCAGGTGAATAACTTCATCTGCTGGATTCGCTTCACGGTAAGCTTCAATAAATTCTTTTCCTACCGCAAGACTGAATGATGTTTGAGGATCATTAGGATGTGCTGTGATGTAAAGTACAGTTGCCATTTTCCAAAACTTCCCTTCTGTATTAAAAATGATTACACTTTATTATACATATTATTTAGTTAATTTCAAATATATATTTACTTACAAAAGATTAATAAATTGTAGAGTAAATGCCTTCCAAGACAGTTGTGAATTAACCAACATTCTAAAGCAGCAGGAAGCAATCACGTTCTAGTAATGACATTGACAACGAAACTGTATTACACGATAATGAAATCATAGCGTTCGAGGAAGCACTTCACAAAGTTAAACACACAGCGTGTTTCTTTGATGGGGTGCTTTTTGTTTAGGAGGAGTGGATAACACATGAATACGAAGAAGAAGGCTATGGACGGAATCAAGGAATTTCCCGTGACTTATGAGGTTTATGCAGCGATGCCGGATGATGGGAAGCGTTATGAAATTGTGGACGGTATTATGGAGATGATGTCGCCAGGACCCTCTACAAATCACCAAGAAGTTAGCGGAGAGCTGGAATTCGTCTTAAAACAAACTTGCAAATCCGAATATAAGATTTTTCATGCTCCTCTTGACGTCATTTTAAGCGATACGGTTGTTCTCCAACCGGATATCTTGATGATCCACCGCAGTCGGTTACATATCGTGACAGCCCGAGGAATTGAAGGGCCGCCAGATCTCGTTGTGGAAATTCTCTCTCCGGGCTCCCGCAACAGGGATAAGGTGATTAAGATGAAATCCTATGCGAAACATGGCGTACAGGAATATTGGATCATTGATACGGAATCTCGTACGTTAGAGCGGTATCGGCACGATAACAGCGAACTGTACGTGCTCCAACATCTATTCGAAGGTGACAATAGGGTGGAATCGGCAATGTTTCCCTGTGTCTCATTTGTCCTCAGTGACATTTTTAAAGAGATACTGAGCTAGGCCGTACAGTCAACCCTTGTGCTTAGTAACAAATATAGAGAAAAGTCTTACGTAACAAGTTACGTAAGACTTTTCTCCAACCTTTATTCTATGCCTCCAACGGATGAACCGCCTCATGGAGCAGCTGATCCAGCTCAGCCGTGTAAGCTGCTGTCTGCGCTTCGCTCCAACGGAAGCGCTCCGCCAGGAAGGCCGTTGCCGCAGCCTTCCACTGCCTTGCCCACGCGATGTCGAAGAAGAGGGCGCCCGTGCGGCGGATGAAGAAATCCGCCGGCTTCACGACCATCTCGCGCTCTATCGCGTACACGAGCGCAGCGAGCACCGCGGCAGGCATGCCCCGCCGTGCGGCCTCATCCCTGTACTGCTCCAGCAGCGCGAATACGGTGTCCACGTTGGACCCGTATCGCTGCGCGAGCAGCATCGTCTCAGGCTCGGTCAGCCCCAGCCGCAGGCCTTGGCTGACCCTGCTGCGCAAGAACGGCGCCAGCTGCGCGGATCCGCCCACATCGCCGCCGGATATCGGCAGCGTCTTCGTGCGGCTCGGCGGGAGCTCCGCCGAGACCTTGCCCTCCGCCACCAGCATGGCGGCGATCTGGTTCACGACCGACTCCGCCATTTTGCGGTAGCCGGTCAGCTTGCCCCCGGCCATCGAAATGAGGCCGGAACCCGAGATGAAGATTTCGTCGCGACGCGAAATCTCGGAAGGGTCCTTGCCCTCCTGATGGATCAGCGGGCGCAGCCCGGTCCAGCTCGATTCAACGTCGGCCTCCATCAACCCGAGGGACGGAAACATCTCATTCGCGGCGCGCAGCACGTAGGCGCGATCAGCCATAGTAATACGGGGATTGGCAATATCCCCTTTGTAGTTCGTGTCGGTCGTGCCGACATAGGTTTTGCCATCGCGTGGGATCGCAAACACCATACGTCCGTCCGGCGTATCGAAATAGATCGCCTGCCCCAGCGGGAACCGGCTCTGATCAAAAACCAAATGCACCCCTTTGGTCAAATGCAACGTTTTGCCCTGTTTCGAATGGTCCATTTCGCGAAGGGTATCCACCCACGGTCCAGCCGCATTGACGATTTTGCTCGCATAGAGCGCGTAAGAGGCCGAGGGATCACTCGAATCTTTCCCTACTGTTCCGCCAGCCAACTGATCCACAACCCGTACCCCAACCAAGGTACCGTCTTTCACGATCAGTTCCTCGACCTTGGCATAGTTCACCGCCATCGCGCCGAGTTCCACTGCTTTTTTCATAACCTCAATCGTTAACCGCGCATCATCCGTACGATACTCCACATAGTAGCCGCCGCCTCTAAGATCCTTCTTTTTGAGCAGAGGCTCATGCTGCAAAGTCACGTCAGGACTGAACATCTTACGACGTTCCGAACGTTTGACCCCGGCCAAGAAATCATACACACGCAGCCCGAGCGATGTGGACAGTTTGCCGAACGTACCCCCTTTATAGAAAGGCAACAGCATCCACTCCGGCGTCGTCACATGAGGACCATTTTCATAGACAATCGCACGTTCCTTGCCGACTTCGGCTACTACTTTTACATCCAGCTGCTTCAAATATCGCAGACCACCATGCACCAATTTGGTCGAACGACTCGACGTCCCTGAAGCAAAGTCCTGCATTTCAATCAACGCCGTGCGAAGCCCGCGACTCTGTGCATCCAGCGCAATACCCGCGCCGGTAATTCCTCCACCGATTACAATCACATCGAACTGTTGCTGCGCCATCGCTTCCAGTGTTTCTTTTCTTTGCAATCCGCTAAATGTTTTATTGCTTGCGTTTTTATGTTGTCCAGCTTCCATTTGTCCTGTTGTCATGCGAATCTCTCCCTTTTTCTGAATATGAAAAAACCACAACCTACCTAACACGTTTGCACGTTTAGGTCCGCTGTGGTTTCTCCTAGTCTCCAACCGAGTATGAACTTGTTAGATGTAGTATATCACTATATGCCTTTATTTAAAAGCAATTGCGGCATTTACCGCCTTTTTCCACCCGCTGTATAAGGTTTCTTGCAAATCTGCTGGCATTTCCTGCTCAAAAGCCCGATCAACCTGCCACTGCGCAGCAATTTCCGCCTGATCTTGCCAGAAACCAACCGCTAGTCCAGCCAAATAGGCCGCCCCCAGAGCTGTCGTTTCATTGATCACCGGGCGCTCAACCTTCACACCAAGCATATCGCTCTGGAATTGCATGAGGAAATCATTTTTTACAACACCGCCGTCGACCCGGAGCTTCGTCAATTCAATGCCTGAATCATCTTCCATCGCTTGCAGCACGTCTTTGGTCTGATAGGCGAGAGATTCTAACGTTGCCCGGATGAAGTGCTCCTTCGACGTCCCTCGTGTCAGCCCAAACACCGCGCCGCGCACGTCACTGTCCCAGTAAGGTGTGCCTAGCCCAACAAAAGCGGGAACTACGTACACACCTTCGGTAGACACGACCCTTTTGGCATATTCCTCTGAATCTTTGGCCGATTTGATCATGCGCAGCCCATCTCGCAACCACTGAATCGCCGAACCTGCTACGAAAATACTGCCTTCCAGCGCATACTCAACCTTCCCGTTCAAGCCCCATGCAATGGTAGTCAAAAGGCCGCTGCGCGACGGAATCGCATGATTCCCTGTGTTCATCAGCATGAAGCAGCCAGTACCGTAGGTGTTTTTGGCCATGCCTTTTTCAAAACACGCCTGACCGAACAAAGCCGCTTGCTGATCACCAGCCGCACCAGCAATAGGAATCGCTGCTCCGAAGAATAAACTTTCCTGCGTATGTCCATACACCTCGGACGAAGAACGAACCTCCGGCAGCATCGCTGCAGGTATATGCAAATGTCCCATCAGCTCCTCATCCCACTTCAGCTCATGAATATTGTAAATGAGTGTCCGCGAAGCGTTCGAGTAATCCGTGACATGAGCCTTGCCGCCAGTAAGCTTCCAAATAATCCAGGTATCCATCGTGCCAAAGAGCAGATCCCCCTGCTCAGCCCTCGCTCTGGCTCCCTCGACGTGGTCGAGGATCCATTTGATTTTGGTCGCGGAGAAATAGGCATCAATCAGCAGCCCCGTCCGCTCCCGAAACAGGTCGCTTAGGCCCGCTGCTTTCAGTTCCTCACAAATGTCCGCCGTCTGCCGCGACTGCCACACAATCGCATGGTAAACGGGCATCCCTGTATGCTTATCCCACACAACCGCCGTCTCCCGCTGGTTCGTGATGCCGATTCCGGCAATCTCCGCAGGCTGCACCCCAGACTCAGACAACAGTGTCGCAATCACACTTTGAATCGACAGCCAAATTTCGTTCGCATCATGCTCCACCCAGCCTGGCTTCGGAAAAAACTGCTTAAACTCCTGCTGGGAGGTATGCGCGATACTTCCTTTTTGATCGAATAAAATCGCTCTAGAGCTTGTTGTCCCTTGATCGAGGGAAAGAATATATGAGGGCTTGGTTCCCGTTGTTGTCATGATTAATTATGCCTCCTTGTCACGCCATCGTAATGCTTCCAGAGTTCATGGTTCGAAGTCGTCACCGCCGTCGCACCAGCCGCAAGCGCACCCTCCACATCATCAATGGAACGAATCAGTCCGCCTGCAAAAATCGGAATACCCGAACGCTCCTTTACTTCTCGGATAATGTGCGGAATGACGCCCGGCATAACCTCGATGTAATCGGGTTGCGTGCGTTCGAGCAGGGTATAGCTTTTGTCCAGCGCCGAGCTATCCAGCAGAAAGAGCCGTTGTATCGCCAGCAAGCCGTTCTGCCTTGTCTTCGTAATCACATTGCCACGCGTCGAAATGATCCCTGCAGGGCGAATGCTCTGGCATAGAAATTCAGCCGCAAACTCGTCGTTCTTCAGTCCCTCGATCAAATCCGCATGAAGCAGCATCTTCTTCCCGTGACTGCGGCTCAGATCCACAATGCTTTTGAGCTGGCCAATATGACTGTCAAGCAGCACGATATACGTGTAAGACGACTTCATGAGCTTCTCTAAATCCTTCATCTTACGGATGGCTGGTAATATACACTGTTCTTGCAGCGACATGCGCTTCACCTCGATTTCCTGAACGTCTCTATTTCCATGAAAAAAGACTCACCAAGATTTGCCTTCTCTTATTCAAAGGGCAATCCGAGTGAGTCTCCAGTTCTCCGTCACATGATATTAACTTACTTGTATTCTACTGAAAGAGGGGACGCTGTGTCAATGGTCGATGGCTGGACCCTTCGCTTAATTGACCAAGGCCTTGCGTACGGCCAAAATATACTTCGACTGATCGAGCGGGTTAACGCCGCGCCGTTTACGCTCTGCATGGACATCTGGCGGACTTGGCTGATAGCCTGCAAAAGATGACGTAATCACGCCGCGGCCGCCTGACATCGCGCTTAGCTTCACGGGATATTCAAGGGACGTCGCTACTGGCAGCCGCCCCTCAAGGACGAAGCGCCCTCCCGCGATGCTAGGCGCATCGAAGGTCGCCCGCATCTGCACAAGGTCGCTCAGCACCTTGCCACCGAACTCTTCCGGCACGGTAATGCGTACCTGGAGCATCGGCTCAAGCAGCGTCGTACCCGTTTGGGCGAGGCCTTGCATGATGCCCATTGGCGTCGCTACGGCAAAATCAAGCGGATGCGTGTGCCACACGTGATGCTCACCCTCGAGGAGCGTCACCTTGATATCGGTGACTTCCCAACCGAGCAGCCCCTGTTGCAGCGCCTCAGGCACGCGGCGCGCTACTTCATTCTGGTACTGCAGGAGCAGTTGCTCGCCGCGTACCTGAGACTCATACACGAGCCCGCTGCCCGGCGCTCCAGGCTCGATGCGAAACCGTAAGATCGCCCAGCAAGGCTTGGGCATCGTATAGGCAATGAAGCCTTCGCCGGTTTGCGAAGGCGTTTCTTTGTAGATGACGGAAGGTTGGTCGAACCTTACCGCTAGGCCGAAGCGCGAGCTCAAGAGACTCGTCAGAATCTCGAGCTGGATCGCTCCCATGACCTTGACGTGCAGCTCACGCTCATCCTGCAGCCATTGCAGATCGAGCAGTGGATCCTCGTCCGTGAGCTCCTGCAAGGCTGCGACGAGCACAGGGTACTGCGCGTCGCTCTCGGCGTGCACCTGCACGGTCAGCAGCGGCACTGCCATGCGCGGCGCAGACGGCACGCTGTCCGGCCGACCGAGCAGATCGCCGATCCGCACCTGCGTTAAGCCGCAGACGGCCGCGATGTCGCCAGCCGTGACAACGCCGAGATCTTCGGCTTTGCGCCCGTCGATGCGGCGAATCTGGGTCACCTTCTCCTCCACGCCTTGCGTGGCGTTGACGACGGTGTCCCGGTTACGAATCGTCCCCTCGTAGAGGCGGACGTACGCCATGCGCCCCATAGTCTTGTCGCGCTCGACCTTGAAGACCACAGCCGACAGCGGCTGCTGCGCATCGCCGCGCGGCTCAGGCAAGTAATCGAGGATTGCTGCTAACAGCTCCTCGATTCCGATGGCTTTGCTGGAGGCGCCGACCAGCAAAGGGAAAGCCTCTGCCTGCCGCGTATACCGCTGCAGGGTGGCTTTAACTTCGTGCGCCGAGATGGGCGCACCTTCGATGTAGCTCGTGAGCATCGGCTCATCGAGCTCGGAGAGCTTTTCGACCGCGGCCGCGAGGTCGAATCCCTGTGGCGCGCCTACTGCGGGCGGCGCGTCAATCAGCACGTTCTGCGCGCCGCGGAACGTGTCCTCTAGGCCCAGCGGCGCATAGATCGGCACCGCCATCCCCGTGAGCTGCTTATGAATCTCTTGCAGGACGCGTTCAGGATCAGCCCCGACACGGTCTAATTTGTTCATATATAGCAGCGTTGGAATTCTAAGCGATTGGAGCGCATGCCAGATCATTTCCGTCTGCGACTGCACGCCCTCCACAGCGGAGATAATCAGAATCGCTCCGTCCATCACGCGTAAGGAGCGCTCCACCTCCGACAAAAAGTCGACATGACCTGGTGTATCTACCAGGTTAATCCAAGTATTTTGCCACACTAGACTTGTCGTTGCGCTTCGCACCGATATTCCCCGCTCACGCTCCACATCTAGTGAATCCGTCTGTGCCGTGCCGCTATCTACACTGCCTAGTGCACGAATACGACCGCTTACATATAGCAAATGTTCCGTCGTTGTCGTCTTCCCTGCATCAACGTGCGCGAATATCCCCACATTCCTTCTCGACGCTATGCGTTTCTCCTCTGTCATTCCTGCTCCGGCCCCTTTGGCATTCATTCTTTCTTCCATTATACTCAATGAGAGACACTTTGGATAAGCCATCCACCTCTCTCTTCTTGAGAGACTATGCAGCGAGCATGCGTCGTTTGAACCTGATTTGTTCTGAGGAGGATTCATTATGCACCAGCAGCCTACCATGCCTACTACTGTCATTACACTTCATAACCAGCACCCTGCCATTATCGCCTTATCTCAAACTGACCCGAAATTAGCTAGATTAATCGAGCTCATTGGTGAGCTTACACTTACACCGAGCTCTCGCCCCTACGAATCTCTCGTTATGTCGATCATTTCTCAGCAACTCTCAGCCAAAGCAGCATTAACGATCAAAACGAGAGTCCAACAACTCATCCCTTCCATTACACCAGAGGACGTTCTAACCACAGACGAGGAAGCCATCCGCCAATGCGGAGTCTCCTATCCCAAAATCCGCTACATCCGCGACCTTAGCACCAAAGTATTGAGCCGTGAAGTTATGCTTGATCAACTGCAAGATGTAGATACCACAGAACTTTTGAAGCAGCTCACGAGTGTCAAAGGAATCGGCATCTGGACTGCTGAAATGTTCCTTATCTTCGCCCTAGGCCGGCCTGATATTCTGTCGCTCGGCGATGCTGGTCTGCAGCGTGCTGCCCGTTGGCTGCATGCGCTTCCCGAGCGCCCAGATAAAAACTACTTATCCCTCGCCGCCGAAGGCTGGGCGCCTTATCGCAGCTTCGCTTCCCTCTACTTATGGCGCGCCATCGATACAGGTCTCGTAGATTCCGGCCTGCCGGTGGATGCGTGTGAGAAACCGTTGCAAGTGTAGAGAACTCAACAACTTCAGAAATTAGGTTGCGGATTAACACGAGTAGAGCGCATCGCCTTGCCCGCGCCAAAGCATCCATAAGCAAAAAAGCGCAAGCGGCCCCCAACAGGACACACTTGCGCTTTATTCGACCGCCATAAACTCACATATACCGTTTGTTCGCTGTATACTACATATGCTTCTACCAACACTCTACTTCCTCCACTACTTCCACAACCCAATCATCCCTCGCAGCAGCCCCGACGCTTCTCAACTAATTTAAATGGATTTTATGGTGTTAATTAGGCTGATTATCTCCCGAAAACGAGAATAGATGGATTTCCTGTAGGTAATTTCATCCCAAATCGCCAGATTCACCAAATCTGGCGATTATAACTGTACTTTATCCATCTAATCGTTCGATTTAATGATTTACGGCCACATTAACTGTATGTTTTCATGTTTTCCATTTAGTTATCCTATCCGTACGGGCTCGCTGCTTTTCTGCCAAACTGAGAAGTAACTGAGTATTCTCTAAGTGGCACGCCCTGCATCCCAACGCAACCCACGCAAATACGTCTGTAACAATCGACGCAAGCTCTCATCCCGATCTAGACCCATGCGGAAACCATTCTGGTGCTCGAGTGAGGCGAAGCCATGCACCATGCTCCGAAAGCCGCGCACCACATGCAGGGCATCTTCTTCACTAAGTCGGTAAGGTGCAAGGATACGAAGCAGGAAACTCACAACCCCTGCACCGACCTCTTTCAACTCAGGATCTTCATAATCGGGCAGCGCGGAGATCGCTTCGTACAACCCTGGCTGCTTCCGAGCGAAATCCACATAAGCTACACCCGCAGCCAGCAAGGCTTCGTCCTCCGCTTTACCAATCACGGCTTCGATCATCGCTTCTTTCACGAGGAGAAGACCTCGCTTAGAAAGCTGCTTTCGCAGATCAGGCAAGCCTTTGATATGATTGTAAAGGGAAGGTGTTTTGATCGTTAGTTTGGACGCCAGTGCAGCTAATGAAAGCTGCTCAATTCCGTGTTGATCTGCAAGTTCTATCGCCGCTTGCAAGACCGTTTCTGCATCTAATCCTTGTCGAGTAGCCATTATGTGCCCTGTGCCCCTTTATACTAAATTGTCGCTGTTGCGCTTTGGAATTTCGCTGTTGCCTCTTCCAGTGCTGCATCCAGCACCACTGCCGGTTGCTCAATCATGCGTCCATGTCCGATTGCCAATAAGCTTGGCGCTAGTTCCCTCAATCTGCGTGCACTCGACAAGGAAGCTTCCTTACTCCACGTCGCCATCGCCGGGAACGGGAACTTCCATTTGACCACACCAGATACCGCTACCCCGCCCCTTACCTGAAAAGCATCTCCGGCAATCAACGCACGGCTCCGCACATCGAGGAAAGCCATGGAGCCTGGTGTATGACCAGGGGCAGCGAATGCTTGCAATGAACCGATCCGATCCCCGTCAGCCAACAGCACATCAGGTTTCGTCTGAATTCCTTTGGGAATGCCACCTTTAATCGGAGTTTGAAGCTCATCCGGCTCCAATTCCACGTTGCCTGCCAACAACTTCGCATCCCTTCTAGAGATGTATACTTGGGCATGAGGCAATTCTTTTTTCAAACCGTCAAGTGCACCAATATGATCCCCGTGCGCATGTGTTAGAACGATACGGGTAATCGGCTTCCCAATTTGCTTCGCTGCCTGCAGAATACCTTTCACACTGAATGGTAAAGCCGCATCAATCAAGGTTAATTCGGATTCTTCCTCCACCAAGTAACAATTTACTGGAAAAAATCTCGGCATAAAAGCCAGCTGATACAGGTGTCCGATTTGCGTTATTTTCATATTCAACGCCTCCATTAACTATTTATATTAGTATAATAACTAATATCATTAGTTTTGTAAATAGGCATCTGTGCATTTGTCTGAGTGTTCTTTATTAGACTGTGGTGAAAAAAACCTTATCGAAGCCAATCATGGATGAGTAACCGCTATCCCACCCCACAAAGTGACGATAAGCTTCGAAGCAAAGTCCGATTACTTTGTGGGGACCCCGAGTGATGTAGGTTTTATGGACAATAAGTACATTTTTGGGGGTATCGAAAACTTTATCTTCCTTATGTGGTAAAATAGTTCCATATTTGCCCTACAGTCCCTAAGAAATGAGTGAGGTTACCTAATGAATACTGAAACTTTAGCACTTTTTCAAACGCTAACCGAAATGCAAGCTGCACCTGGTTTTGAGCGAGAGATTCGTGCCTTTGTACGCGGCGAATTAGCCAAATATACCGATGAGTTCGTACAGGACGCGCTCGGCAGCCTCTTCGGGGTTGTGCGCGGCGACGAGACTGGGCCGCGCATCATGGTGGCTGGCCACTTCGATGAGGTCGGCTTCCTCGTAAACGGCATCACCGAGCACGGCACGGTCAAGTTCCAGCCGCTCGGCGGCTGGTTCAGCCAAGTACTGCCCGCGCAGCGCGTGCAGATCATGACGGAGAACGGACCGATCATCGGTGTGATCGGTTCCGTGCCAGTGCACTTGCTGGACGAGGCTGCGCGCAGCAAGCCCGCAGACATCAAGACGATGTACATTGACATCGGCGCCGAAGACAAGGCCGATGCCATCGCCATCGGCATCAAGCTCGGGCAGCAGATCGTGCCGATCTGCCCGTTCACACCTCTGGCCAATCCGAAACGGATCATGGCCAAGGCTTGGGACAATCGCTACGGCGTCGGCCTCGCGATTGAGCTCTTGAAGGAGCTTCACGGCGGGCCGAAGCTCCCGAACATCCTGTACGCGGGTGCGACCGTACAGGAAGAGGTTGGCCTGCGCGGCGCAAGGACGGCCACGAACATGATCCAGCCCGACTTGTTCTACGGGCTGGATGCAAGTGCCGCCGGGGATATGACCGGCGACCGCCAAGCTTTCGGGCAGCTAGGGCGCGGAGCGCTGCTGCGGATCTTCGATCCCACGATGATTACCCACCGGGGGATGGTCGAATTCATTCTGGATATGGCGGAGACGCATAAGATCCCTTATCAGTACTTCATCTCGCAAGGCGGCACAGATGCCGGACAGGTGCACGTACAAGGCAGCGGGATTCCATCCGCTGTAATCGGGGTATGCGCACGGTATATTCACACTTCGGCGTCGATTCTTCACGTGGATGATTACGCCGCGGCCAAGGAACTACTGATCAAGTTAGTGCAAGCCAGCGATCGAACGACGTTAAACACGATACTTTCACAAGCCTAAGTGGTATAATCCACTAAAAAAAGCGTAACAAGATGAACTCTTGCTGCGCTTTTTTTGCATGCAATCACACATGAATATGGGTATAACCATTTTTAAAGATAGTTTTATTATCGTTTACTATATTTAAATACGTAAAAAATTGACATTTTTTTCATAAATATAGAACTAATGTTCCAATATATGGTACAATTAACAATATAACTTGTTATTAGAAAGAAGGATACCTATGACTACATGCATTCGTGAAGCAACGTCCCAAGATACGTCCGCGATTAGTTCACTCGTTTCTCATCTTACCGGCAAAATGATTTCCCCTTTACATATTGAAAACAGGCTGCATAACATGCGCGATAACCCGGACGAGTTGCTATATGTCTATGAAGAAAAGAACCGCATTCTAGGTACACTAAGCTTTCGTATCCGCAGAGATCAGGCAGCACACAATGTCACATTTAGTGAAATTTCGGTTATTTCCTTTCAGGAAGATCCCGACAGTAATCAGGCCCCTTTGGAACATTTGAGGAGCTATGCCGAACAGCTTGCAAGTGATCATAACTGCTCTGGCATGATGTGGCTTACTGACGTAGCGTCCCCAGACCAATCCCGAGCCGCCCAATCGCCTATCGGCTTTCATGAAACCGGCTATCGTTTCGTTAAACGTTTCCTCTAATGTAGAAGGAAGTCCATTCAATTTATTTCTAATTATTCTATTACTACTGCGAAGGAGTGCTTACATGTGCTAGCTGGATTACATGAAGGAGCTTTAAGTACGCTTGTCCTTATCCTCTTCATCCTCATCCTTATTCTCGCGGTTGGCATCTTTCTATCCCTTATTATTAAATCTCTTTCGGTCTGGACCTCCAATAACAATGCACCTATTCAAGATCGATACTGTAAGGTTGTGTCCAAGCGAATACAATTATCCGAAGGCTCTAGTAATGTAAATGCGAACACATCTTACTTTGTTACTTTTGAGTTCGAGGACAGGAGCAGAATTGAGCTGTGGATAGGCCGACAGCAGTTTGGCTATATGATCGAGGGAGATAGAGGAAATTTAACTTTTCAAGGCACTCGGTTCAAAGAATTCGATCGCCAAAAAGCAATATGAGCAATTCCACGAATACGTTAGCATTTTTAAGAAAAAACAGAAAAACTGGCATATTTGGACCGATTTTTGAATAATCTGAATATTTACAATATTTTAATAATGGGCTATTATGAATTCAAGGCAGACAGGAAGGACAACCTGCACCATACGGTGCAGTAGAGCAGCGAAGAGCCTGATAATCTTCTACGAGAGGGGATAGTCCATTGGACCACGTTAGCGAAGCATGCTACTCACTTGCGTTCTAAACGGCAGGAACCAAGTGCAGGAACGTCCCACTCGTTCATCCAGCATGCGGGAAATCAGATGCAGGCAGGTCATCACCCTAGGAAAGGAAAAGTAGTGAGGGACTTGTCGTAAGGTTGATCAAATGGGCAACAATCATTGGCAATAATTTCGCAATAATTTCGAAGAAAGGACACTTTAACTTTGAGGCTTACGTATCGATTTCAGCAACTGACTTGTGAATTTTCGGGGAATGGAGTGCGGAAGAACAATTGAATAGGCAAAATGACTCATAGAGACCTCCGGTTATCATAGATAAGCGGAGGCCTCTATTTGCGTTCATATGAAATTAGCTTAGCTGTCAGGTGTCGGCGGCTTCTGAACAATCGGTAATCGCACGATAAAGGACGTCAGTTCCTCCATCCCACTTTCTACCTTGATTGATCCAAGATGCATCTCCACGATTTTCTTCGCGATCGACAAACCTAGCCCATTGCCGCCTGCCATACGATTTCTGGATTTATCTGCTTTATAGAAACGTTCAAAAATATGCGTCTGGTCCTCTTCCGGAATGCTGGGCCCATTATTCGATATCCGCGTTACAGCCTCTTCCCCGTTACTAACCACTACCACACGAATTGTTCCACCAATAGGTACAAATTTCACTGCATTATGGATGAGATTCGTCCATACCTGACTGAGCAGATCCTCATCAGCTTCCACGGTTACGGGATCCAATTCGATGTCCATTTCGATATCTTTATCTACCCACTGCGGCTCACAAGCAAGGATATGATTGCGCAGCTGTTTGTCCAAACGATAGCTCTTCGGTTCAAAAGGATGGTGCTGGGACTCCAAGGAAGTCAATTTCAGCAAATTTTCGCTGAGCTTGGATAAGCGTACGCTCTCCGTTTCTATAATAGTCAAATAATGCTTACGTTCCTCCAGAGACAGCTGATCGTTCTGTAGCGCGCGGGAGAATCCGCTAATGGACGTTAAGGGCGACTGGATCTCATGGGAGACATTCGAAATAAATTCTTGCCTCATTCGCTCCAATTGACCCAGATCGAACGCCATTTGATTAATAGACTCCGCTAACTCTACGAAAGGTCCATTTCGAGGATTATCATCCACCAAGACATTGAAGTCCCCTCTCGACATGCTTCGAATCGCTTGATTTAAGCTATGAAAGAAGTGCAATTCATGTCTCCGTAGAAATTGGCCCAGAATGGCCATCGTTATCCCCCAGAGGAGCATGCCGCCGAAACAGTTGATCAACTGTACAAAGACTTCAGGAGGGCGTTTTCCCAGATACGTGTAGAGATAGTCCGTTCCATAGAAAGCAGTTAGCCAATACACGATGATGAGTACGAATACTCCTACGCCAAAAAAGAAGCCGCCAATTCGCTGAAGAATAGACTGTTTTTTGTGGTTCATTCTTCGTTGCTTTTGTCTTTCTTTCCACTCCCTGTTCTCTGCTCTTCTCCGTGCTCTTCTCTCTGCTCTGCGCTTGTTCGTCACTTGAGAACCTCCAAACGATAGCCCAAGCCTCGGATTGTTGCAATGCGAAAAGCGTGCCGCTCCTCTGGAAATCGTTCACGAAGCCGATTAATATGCACATCAACCGTGCGTTCATTTCCTTCATAGTCAAAACCCCAAATCTGCTCAATCAATTGGTCGCGGGAAAAGGTTTTGCCTGGATAGCTCGCGAGCTTGTAGAGCAGTTCGAATTCTTTCAGTGGAAGCGTGATGCTCTCTGCGCCTACGGTGACTTCATATGTTTTGCGATTCATACTTAAATCGCCAGCCTGAATCGTTTGCGAGGAAGCAATCTTGTAGCGCTTCAGCAGCGCTCTCACTCGCATCGCCAATTCAAGCGGTTCGAAGGGTTTGGTGAGATAGTCATCAGCGCCGAGCTCGAAGCCTTTGACCTTCTGTGCCGTTTCTCCTTTGGCCGTTAACATCAGAATCGGCAAATCATAATGCTCTCTAAGCTCCTTGCACAGCATCCATCCGTCCATGTTCGGCATCATCACATCTAGGATGACCATATCGACTTGGACGGTTTGCAGCTTCTTGAGTGCTTGAGCGCCATCCTCAGCCTCGACGACATCGAAACCCTCGTTCAGCATGAAAACACGAACAAGCTCACGAATATAGGGATCATCATCTACAATCATAATGGGTGCCATGATTCATTCATCCTCACTTCTTGATGTTATTGTCTGCTTATAGAAGGTGTTTATGATAGAAGTAAGCATACTGGAGCAATATAAACTGAATTTAAACCAGAAACTGATTTCAGAGAATGAAAGGGCTTTATTTGGAAAATGTTTTATGATAAATTTGGGAAAAGGAACAGTTTGGGGGGTTGTGGCCTGCATGACAAATAACACATTGGCGGATTTCAACAAGCTGACTACCGCGGAAGCGGAAGCCCTATTCAAGCGCGAGGTACTATCGGAGGGATTCGCAGGTTTCAGGCGGTTGCTCGACAGTCTCACGGATGCGATCAAAGCGTCCTGCGATACGGACATGGATACCGTGGAACAGTCGGTCGCGAAGGCGAAACGACTTTTTCCTGAACCCGTGGACTTCAGTCCCTCGTGGGAGAAGATTTGGCCAGAGCTCGAAAATACAATAGCTGCCAAGAAACACATTTTTGCTAATGTCTCGCACGTGGACAGAGCCGGTGAATGGCAGGTTATCATGGATAATCCGCTCGTTGTGCAAGAAGTCGTCTGCTACCCTGCGCTGTCGTTCGAAGATGCCGCCTATCTGTATGCTTATTTCCGACCGAAATTAGAGAAGTCCGAATACATTCGACTGCAGAAAATCCAGACCGTTATTCAGGAAATCGGCAGTTAGAACGCATCCCCTGCCTTCACATCACTTCAGCTTCTCCTTCATCCACTCACACCAATACAAATCTGTATCTACCTTCATTGTAGCTTTATGAACCAGTACATACATACCGAATGCATCATCACCAATATCTAATTGATCGAGCGGTTTCTCACTTCCTTGTTGGATCTTATCCATCAGGAGGTTGAATCGCTCTTTTTTCTTCTTATAATATAGTTCGCGTACTGCAAGCATCTTCTTCGCCTGCTCTTTATCCACTAAGCCGATACAGTATACCTTAAGCGCGAGTTCATCCCTCGTCACAGGTTCATCTGTTGGCTCAGCAATCCAGCCCCGTAAGGCATCTTTCCCTTGCTCCGTGATGGAGTACACTTTCTTATCCGGCTTATCCGATTGCGGTACATGCACGAATGCGACGTGACCCTTCTGCTCTAATTGTGCTAAGAGTGGATAGATTTGGCTATGTTTGGCTGACCAGAAAGGTTGAATATGCTGCATAAGCTCATACCCCGAGCGGGAGTTTTTGGTTAAAAGGCTTAGTAATCCATATGAAAGGGTATTCAATTGGCGCTCCTCCTTTATGTCATTATTGACATATAAACAGTTCGGTAGTATGATGATTTTCATTCAAAATTATAGAGAATACTATCGTCAAGATCAATGGATAGAGTGGAGGCATTATTTTGAGTAAAGATGAGTTACAGCAAGTTCGCTTCTGGCCAATCATGATCGCGATATTCTTCGGATCGTTCGTTTCGATTCTAAGTATGAGTACGATTAATATTGCGATACCGATTCTTAGTGATCATTTCCATACAGATTTGAGCAAAATCCAATGGACAATTACTGGCTTCATGCTTGCAAGTGGTACAATCGCTCCGATTACAGGCTACTTCGGGGAGAAATTCAGCTACAAACGATTATATGCCATTGCGTTGATTGGTTTTACCATATTTTCACTCCTGTGCGCCTTAGCATGGGACGCTTCATCCCTGATTGCATTCCGTATTATCCAAGGGGCTTTCAGTGGTCTAATTATGCCTGCTACGATGACGATTGTGTATCAAGTTATCCCGCGTGATAAGCAGCCAATCGCGATCTCCCTCTGGTCTTTATCTGCGATGATGGCGCCAGCAATCGGGCCTACATTAAGCGGATGGTTATTGCAAAATTGGAGCTGGCACTGGTTATTCCTTATGAACGTACCTGTTGGCCTTGTTGCTATTTTTCTCGTTTTCAAATTAATTCCTTACTACCGTCTTTCTGTTCCAAAAAGATTTGACCTCATCGGCTTACTCACCGTCGTTGTCAGCTCCCTAGCTTTGCTCGTAGGCTTCTCGCAGGGTCATGCTTGGGGATGGTCATCCGGCCGTGTTATCGGGCTATTTGCAACAGGTTTCCTAGTTCTTCTGTTATTCATATGGAGAGAGCTTAAGGTTGATTCACCGCTGTTGAACATCCGTGTATTGAAAAACTCTAGATATACGCTATCTCTTATTATTTCCAGTATTGTTACGATAAGCTTGTACTCAGGTACCTTCCTAACACCGATTTTCTTGCAAAACATTCAGCATGTAACGCCATTGGATACAGGGCTAATTCTATTGCCAGCTTCCCTCGTGATGGCACTTTGTATGCCAATTGTCGGTAAGTTGTACAGCAGTGTTGGACCTCGCATATTAATTTTCATCGGTATTTCCTTAATTGCTGTCGGCACACTTACACTTAGTTGGTTAAGTACAGACGTCTCCCGCGGCTATATCGTTTTCTGGATGATCGTTCGAAACGTCGGTATTGCCTTCGCTACGATGCCTGCAAGTAATGCAGGGATGGAGCAAATTCCGAGAACCCTTTCTGGCCATGCAACATCCATTAATAACTGGGTTCGTAACGTATTCGGGTCTTTCGCAATTGCCCTATTTACTTCCGTCTTGTCCTCTCAAACGGTAACACATAGCAAAGATCTGGCTACTGGCGGAATGACTGATAAAGTGCAAATCGGTACTCATGCATTTACGATGAGTGTCAATGACGTATACTTGCTTGCAACGTTTATCGTACTAGTCGCTCTACCGCTCAGTCTATTCCTTAACAAGCGTTCCTTAGCACCTGACAATCCTTCAGCGTCGGCACCTGCTCCTATTGTAGCAACGCCGAGCCCAAAAGCCTAATACCTAAAAAGAACCCCAGCCTAGTGTGAGACATTCACACTGAGCTGGGGTTTTCGTTTAATAGACTATACCCGGTAGAAGTCACGCAACAATTCATCCATCACACGATTCGTACGAGCGGCTGTTACGCCTGTGCTAGGACTTTGTCCAATTCCTCGGAGATCATCCACAATCTTCTGTATTAGCGGCTGTTGCACATGCGGAGGATTGGGTATCGTCACTTCTTGAACTTCACCGTCAGCGGTTTCAATGCGTAAATCACCACTGAATGTCGAGAACGATAGTTTGCCAAGACTACCCACAATCTCATTCAGATCTAAGTGTTTGTAGGCATTGAAGCTCCATACTCCTGTACCCATCACACCGGATTCGAAGGCATAGCTCGTTGTTACGATATCTTCAACCTTCTGCTTACCGGTTTGATTGCTTGCAAAGCCTTTGACCTCTCCGATCGGCCCTAACAAGTAATCGAGAATATCCAGTGTGTGACTCGCCAGATCCACGAATAGTCCACCGCCGGACAGTTCAGGCTGAATGCGCCACGGTTCTAGTCCTTCTTCATAATCTCTCATCGGTTGCAGGTACGTGGATTGAACGAAACGAACTTCCCCAATGACCCCGCTATCAATCAGACGCTTGATTTCCACGAATTTGGGGAGGCCCCTGCGATAGTACGCTACAAACAAAGGTACGCCCGCTTCTTCGCAAGCCCCAATCATGGCTTGACACTCGGCGTGATTTCTAGCCATCGGCTTTTCTACATAGACGGGCTTCCCAGCTTTGGCTGCGAGCAGCGTATACTCGTGGTGAAATCCTGGCGGTGTTGCGACATAGACTGCGTTAACATCCGGATCGTTCACAAGCGCCGCGGCGTCATCATACCATTTTGCCACACCATGCCGCTTCGCATAATCCTCCGCTAGCGCCCCATTGCGGCGCATAACAGCGACTAGCTCCGAGCCCTCTGCCTTCTGCAGGGCAGGGCCGCTTTTGACCTCCGTCACGTCTCCGCAGCCAATAATTCCCCAACGAACCTTTTCCATCTGTTGGTGCCTCCTTTTATATACTGAGTTAGGTAGGTATTCGACATGATGACTGCGACCTCCTGTACGCCAACTGAACCTTGGGTAGGATCATCCAAAATGGTCTACTCATATACGAAATAAATGGTCCTTCTTATGTACCACAGCAATTGCTATACTGTTGCTTAAACGCTAAAGCAAAGTAGGTGAAGCCATGTATATCCCCTCCCCTTTTAAAATAGAAGACCTGATAGAGATTTATAGCCTTATAGAGGCGCATAGCTTCGCTACGGTCGTTTCTCATCATCTGGAGCGCCCTTGCGCGACCCATGTCCCCCTCCTGTTACACGCAAAGGAGCACTGTCTTTATGGTCATTTCGCTCGTTCAAATTCACAGTGGAACGATATTGAGGGGCAAGAGGTTTTGGTGATTTTCCAAGGTCCCCACTGCTATATCTCACCCTCCTGGTATGGAACACAGGCCGCTGTACCCACGTGGAATTATACGGCCGTTCATGTCTATGGTAAGGTCGAACTCATTCACGACGATCAGGAGGTTCTAGGTGTCTTGCGGCAGCTAACAAGCAAGTACGAGAGGTCAGACAGCACGTATGATGTAGACAGCGTTGATCCTCACTTTCTTATTGGATTAAGCCATGGCGTGCAAGCCTTCCGTCTCTCCATGACAAGCATCGAAGGCAAAGCCAAGCTCAGTCAGAATCAGCCAATCGAGCGTCAAGAACGCATTATTACGGAGTTGGAGCAAAAGGGTGATCTGGAGCGGCAGATTGCTACGCTAATGAGAGAGAAACTGAGCGGCTCCTGACACCAATCAAAAAGCCTCCACACCTGCCAATTCGTAGGTATAGAGGCTTTTTTTGATTAAGAGTGGTGTTGCTGGGTCTGCGGCACCAATTCAGGCGCCATTGGCGAATGCTCCGCAATCAACTGTTCTTGAATTTGCAGTTGTTGCGTAGCAAACTCTCGATACATCTCATGCGACTCGATGAGTTCCTGGTGCGTGCCGCGGCCTGTGACGACGCCTTTGTCGAGGAACACAATCTGGTCTGCGTCCACGACCGTGGATAACCGATGGGCAATGACTAGCGTTGTTCGTCCTTGCATCAAATTCTGCAGCGCCTGCTGCACCACAACCTCGGATTTACTGTCCAGACTCGATGTTGCTTCGTCTAGCATGAGAATCTTCGGATCGCGAAGCAGCGCTCTAGCAATCGCAATCCGCTGGCGTTGTCCGCCTGACAACTTAATCCCGCGCTCTCCGACTTCCGTATCATACTTCTGTGGAAGCTCTTCGATGAAACCATCGGCGTAAGCCATCTCGGTTGCCCGCTTCAGCGCCTCATCCGATACTTCATGCTGCAAGCCATAACAGATATTATCCCGAATCGTCCCCGCTATGAGCGGACTCTCCTGCGAAACATAGCCGATCTGGCTTCGCCAGGAAACGAGTGAGTATTGACCAATCCTTTCTTCGCCTAGCGAAATGTTACCTTCTTGCTGTGAGTAAAAACGCTCTAGCAACGAGAACATCGTCGTTTTCCCACTTCCACTCGGTCCCACAATCGCTGTAACCTTCCCCGCTTCCATCGTGAAACTTACGTCTTTGAGAACGGACTCGCCCTCTTTGTAGCCAAAGGTTACGTTGTCGAAATGCAGGGATTGGGAAGCATCCTTGACGGCTAAACCTGCATGTGGATCCTCCTCTTCATGATCCAGCACCTTGAGGATGGTGTCCGTTGCGCCCATCGCTTTCTGCGTTTGCGTGAAAAACTGTGTAATTTGCGTAATCGGCATCACTATTTGGAAGAGATACAGCATGAAGGCCACCAACTGCCCCGCAGAAATCGCGCCAGACGCTACACGTGTGCCGCCATATCCGAAGAGGACGACGAACATCATCAACATAACAAACATGATGAGCGGTGACATCAATGCTTGAATTTTGCCTTCTTTTAACCCGAATTTGAATAACGTTTGGATCCCTGAGCTACCCTCTTTGTACTCTACAGGCTCCGCATTTGCAGCCTTCACTAGGCGAATTTCAGATAAAACCCGATTCAACACAGACGTGAAGTTAGCCGTCTCGGCTTGCATGCCTTTAGAGATTTTGTACATTTGCATACCTAATGGAAAAAGGATAAGAAAAGCGATCGGGAATATACTGAACATGATCAGTGTCATTTTCCAATCCATATATAAGAGCACGACGATTGACCCGATAATGGAAATGCTGCCTGTAATAAAGCCCGCCATATGTTCAGCGATGAGCCCCTTAATAATAGCGGTATCGTTCGTCATCCGGGAGATCGTATCTCCTGTTTGATGATTGTCATAGTAGCGAACCGGCAGCACCAGCAGCTTCTTCCACAAGCGATCTCTGATACCAGCCACTACCCGCTGACCTGAAAAGTTAAGCAAATACGTCGCTACGCCAGAAGCTACCGCTGATGCTATGAACGCAAGCGCCATCCCGCTAACTTGCCACCAGTTCAGTGAGGAAATGGAGAAATTATCGACTACATTTTTTGTAAAAAGTGGAATCACCAAGGATACTAGCGTGGCAATCACGCTTAACCCTAATGCAATTCCCAGCAGGAGCTTCGGTGGATTCGCCCCCATGACTAGACGGATAAATCCCCGCCAGTTGCTTCTTTGTTTCGGTTGTTCGTTCTTTGTCTTCATCTATTTCTACTCCTTTACCCGATCGGATGTAATACCGTGTGAATATTGTTGTTATCTACTATTGGTTATGATCATACTCCCCAATTTTAAACAGAATATAAACACGTTGTAATCGGTCCGTGGGCGGAGAGGGATATCTGAGGGCGTTACTGCGGGGCGGCTCGGGCCTTTTCTCAGCAACAAAAAGCCCCTCACGAATAGCCGCATGGCTTCTCGCGAAGGAGCTCACTTATTCAGCTCATGTTCATTTCTACGCTCCCAAACTCACTCGTTCAGACCCGCCGCACACACACACCATCTGTTCCTATTATGTTTCAGTAGCCACCTGCCACATGACTCCATAACGGTCTCGCACACGTCCCAGCATCGTACCCCAGAACATCCGATCATAGGGCATAATAACATCGCCATCGACTGCGAGGCCATCATAAATCGTGCGTGCCTCCTCTTCATCCTTGAAAGTGAGCGCTAGGTCCATGCCCATGCCACGATTACTCGCGTCAGCACCTGCATCAGCCAAGAAGAATCGCAGACCCAACGCCTGCAATTCCAAATGCATAACCAGGTGCTTCTTCGACTCATCCATCCCAGGTAAATCCCCATAAGACTGAATGCTAATAATTTCTCCACTGAACACGCTCACGTAGAAGTCAGCCTGTTTTCTTGCATCGGCACTATAAATATACGGAGATAAGGTTGCCATCGCTATTATTTCACCCCTTTGCACGAGCTTATAACAATTCATCTTTGCCCTGTGACTTCTCTTCATTCTATACACTGTCCATTTGTCCTTCTTCTACGCACTCGGATCGCGCATTCGGCTCTATTTTGTTTTTCGTACATCGTTACTATACAATAGTAAGAGGGGCACTCGAGTACCCCCAGTTAAGTACTAGGAGGTAAGAAAGTTCATGAATAGTTTCACTTTCCATAACCCAACCACCCTACATTTCGGTCAAGGTCAATTAGAAAAACTATCAACTGAAGTACCTAAGTATGGGAAAAATATCTTACTCGTCTATGGTGGTGGCAGTATCAAAGCCAATGGCCTCTATGACAAAGTCGTTCAACTTTTACAAGGATTAGAAGCAACCATCGTAGAGCTTAGTGGTGTTGAGCCCAACCCGAGATTAACGACAGTCCACCGCGGTGTAGCTCTGTGTCGCAGTCACAACATCGACCTCATCCTTGCAGTGGGTGGCGGCAGTGTAATTGACTGTGCCAAAGCCATTGCTGTTGGCGCTAAGTTCGATGGCGACTTCTGGGATATCGCAACCCGCAAAGCAGCAGCAACTGGGGCACTCCCTTTGGCAACCGTGCTGACAATTGCCGCTACTGGCTCCGAAATGAACTCTGGTTCTGTCATTACAAATTGGGAAACGCAAGATAAACTTGGTTGGGGAAGTCCATTTTCATTCCCTAAATTCTCTATCCTCGATCCGGCTCATACAACTTCCTTGCCCGAAAATCAAACCGTATACGGCATGGTTGACATTATGTCTCACGTGTTTGAGCAATATTTCCATCATGGAACGAACTCCCACGTACAGGATGGTTTCTGCGAAACGATTCTGCGTACCGTTATCGACACAGCTCCTCTTCTGCTTGCCGATCTGAACAACCTGGAGCATCGTGCAACGATCCTATACAGCGGCACCATGGCGCTGAACGGCACGCTAAGCATGGGGATCCGCGGGGATTGGGCAACGCATAACCTCGAGCATGCAGTTTCTGCTGTCCATGATATTCCGCACGGCGGCGGCTTGGCCATCCTCTTCCCGAACTGGATGACCCATAACCTCGATGCCAATGTGGGACGCTTCAAGCAGTTCGCGCAGCGCGTCTTCGACATTGATGCCTCAGGCAAATCCGATAAACAAGTTGCAGAGGAAGGCATCACGGCACTACGCGCGTTCTTCATCAGCATCGGCGCACCTAGCCGATTGGCAGATTACAATATCGACGAGTCCAGTATTGAGCTCATGGCTGACAAAGCCATGATTTACGGCGATTTCGGCAACTTCCAGAAGCTGACTCGCGCGGATGTCGTGAAGATTTATCAGATGTCGCTATAAGCATAGCGAGTATGAAAAAGCCGCCCCCAAGGTCATTCAACCTTGGGGGTGGCTTTTATACGTTTAGCGTTGCACAGGCAGCATCTTGTAGTCGCGCCATTCCTCTGGCAGCAGACGCTGATAGCGAGGCTGCAGATACCGATCGTCGATTAACAGCAGCACGCCATGATCCGTTTCGGAGCGAATTAACCTACCCCCAGCCTGCTGCACTTTGTTCATGCCGGGGTAGACATAGGCGTAGTCGTACCCGTTTTTGCCCGTACGCTCCATGTAATCCTTGATGAGGTTACGCTCCGCACCTAGCTGCGGCAAACCAACACCTACCACGACAACGCCCGTTAAGCGGTCGCCTACAAGATCTATGCCCTCGGAGAAGATACCCCCCATCACCGCAAACCCTACCAACGTCGTCTCCGTCCCCGCCTGAAAAGCCGAAAGGAAGTGCTCTCGCTCCTCCTCCGTCATCTTGGCTTGCTGCACGAGAACATTGAGCTGAGACTCCTCCGCCTCTTCACCCACAAGATCCGTGAAAGCCTCATACACACTGCTCATATAGGCATATGAGGGGAAAAACACGAGATAATTACCCGCTCGTCCCGAGACTAGCTCATAGATGGAACGAGCAATCTGCGTACGACTCTGTTCTCGGTCCTGGTAACGAGTCGAAAGCGGCTGCACGAATACCTCCAGCTGCTCTTTGGCAAAAGGTGACGGCACCGTCACAGAGTAATCGTTCTCTCCTGCCCCTAACGTGTCCATGAAGTAGGACAGTGGCGATAACGTCGCCGAGAAAAACACATGCGCCCGATAGCCCTTCCCCATTTGCCGCAACAAATGAGATGGGTCCAAGCATACGAGCTTCACGCTGACCTCGTTCCGGTCATTCACAGCCAGCGTCACATACCGCTCGTCGTACAACTTCGAGATGCGCACAAAGTTTTGCGCGCCAAAATACGCATCGAGAAGTGTCGCACTCGCCCCGTTACCACCGGCCGATCTTGCTAACTCTTTTTCAGCTACCGCTATAAAGGCATCTACTTGAACCAACAACGATTCCGGCAGACTAGACTCAACCATCATCTCACGATCCCCGATCTGCTTGCGGAGGGCTATGAAATAGGCATTGATCGCCTTCGCCGCGTCATGAACCCCCTTGCTCACACCTTTAAAATCCCTTTGCAGTGTAAGAAAAACCGATTTATGCAGCTCACTTCCGTACATCTCCCGTGCTCGATCCACCAAATTATGTGCTTCATCAATTAGCAACGTTGTTTTGCGCTTCTGTTCTTCGAACAGCCTTTTCAAATTGACCCTCGGGTCGAAAATATAATTATAATCACAAATTACCCCATCCGCCGCATAGGCCACATCCAACGAAAACTCGAACGGACACACACGGTGCTTCCGCGCATACGTCTCAATTACCGAACGTGTCATCACCGTTTCCTGCCTCAGTAGATCCAGTACCGCCTCATTCACCCGATCATAGTACCCATTCGCGAACTCACAATGTGCCGGCGTACACTTAACCTCTTCCTTCAAACACACTTTATCCTTCGCGGTTAGCGTAACCACCTGAAGCTGCAAACCCTTGTCCTGCAATAGGTAAAATGCTTCCTCAGCAGCCGTACGCGTTATCGTCTTCGCCGTCAAATAAAAGAACCGTTGGAGCAGCCCCTCCCCCATCGCTTTCACCGACGGAAACAGGGTAGACATTGTCTTGCCAATCCCTGTCGGCGCTTTAGCGAAAAGCTTATGCTCATCCTGGATGGTTTTGTACACAGCCCCAACGAGTTTGCGCTGCCCTTCTCGATACTGTGGAAAAGGGAACGGCAGCTCCTTGATGCTCCGATTCCTGCGTTGCTCATGGTCATGCTTCAATTGTGCGTACGGATAATAGCTCTGAATTACCTCATGCACAAACCGCTCAAGCTCTTCGTAGGCAGCCTCCCGCACAAAATGCCGCGTCTCCTCCGTATCCACCTGTGTATACGTCATCTGAACTCGCATATAACCCAGCCCTCGATCGTGAGCAATCATGTAGGCATAGCACATCGCCTGTGCCCAGTGCACAGGGTACGAATTCTCTTCAATCAATGAAATATCTCCAGAAGTCGATTTAATTTCATCTACCATTAGCATACCGCTGTCCGCCTGAACCAACAGCCCATCACAACGGCCATCTATAACAAATAAAAACCCCTCATACGCAATCTCAGCAGATACATACACCTCATGCTGATCGGATTCTCCGTATTGCTTTTGCAGTCTCTGATGCGCCTTCGTGCCATCACTCATTGCTCTGCTCGAGCGAAACTCGGTATCAATACTACCACTACTAAACACATACTCCACAAGCGAACGAACTGATATCTGAACAAGAGGTAGCATGCCACGTCTCCATTATTAGAACATTTGTTCCTTATTATACCATGTGTACCTTTGAAACACTACAAGCGCCTCTCACGCGCAGACTTCGGTCCTTCTGCCATCTTTGTGCTGCTTGTTATGGTGCCCTTCTTTTTTGTCTTGCTTTGATCGCCTGCTTGTCTTGCCTTGATTGCCTGCTTGCTTTACCCTTAGCCTTTTGCCTCCCCTTTCCCCCTACCTACCTCCCTCCTCCCAAAAATAACTGGATTTCCTACAGCTAATCTCATCTCTCAGCCTCCATTTAGCAGAATAACTGGAAAATATCCATCTAAATTGGAGAATAACCAAGAAAACCTTCAAAAACCTCTAATTTAACTACATATTTTCCATCTAATTGCTAAATTCGAGAGAATACAGCGAAATTAGCTGTACATTTTCCATTTATTTGAGTGAGCAGGCGATTTGGATGAGTGAGTGGTAAAGTGGTGCGTCGGCTTATTGAGCTAGTTGGTGGAGGGAGTCACTTGTTCGTTTGTCGAGCTAGTTGGTGGAGGATGTTCTTGATTCGCTTGTTGAGCTAGTTGGTGGGGGGTGTCACTTGGTTCGCCTGTTGAGCTAGTTGGTGGAGGGTGTCACTTGGTTCGCCTGTTGAGCTAGTTGGTGGAGGGTGTCACTTGGTTCGCTTGTTGAGCAAGTTGGTGGGGGGTGTTTCTTGGTTCGCCAAGCCACCCCCCCTCTCATTGAGCACAGCTCATGCACAGAAGGGGAGACTCAGTGATGTTGTCTAGTGATCTTGGCTTGCGATGTCTTCTTGATGATGTAATGTTGGTGGATGTAATCTTGGCAATTTCGCCTTGGTAATGTAGACGTAGCGACGCCTCATTTGACAATCATTTCCCCCATTGAAATGGGGTCGTATTAAAAAATAAGTCCGGATTAGCCTGAATATTATGCGCCCAAAAGGTGAAATGCAGATGCGGCCCGGTGGAGAAGCCCGTCGTGCCGACAAGCCCGATAATGTCGCCCTGTTTGACGCGGTCGCCAGGTTTGACACGCAGCTCGGAGAGATGCGCGTACTGCGAGAACAACCCCATCCCATGGTCAATATAGATGGAATTACCGGTCAAATATAGGAGTTCCGCTAGCGCGACAACTCCATCGTTCGTAGCCTTGATCGGCGTGCCTTCTTTGGCGGCTAGATCAAGGGCCATATGCGCGCTGTCGTATTTCCCGTTCACATAACGGGTGTACCCATACGGCGTGGTCAAAATCCCCTCGATCGGCTTCACGAACGGCCCGCTGAACAAAAACTTCGGCTCCGACTTGCTCCGAGCCAGATCGATCTTCTTCTGATCGGCATTGATGCGCGCCGTATCCTGTTTCATATCTTCCATTTGTTCCGTAACCTTCAAATACTGTGTCTCGAACTTTTTGGCTTTGATCGTCAGCGTCTGATCACCAATCGGATAGGTGCCAGCCTTCGTACCCATCGGGATTGGCAAGTATGTAAAATATCCCGCTTCATAAGGTTGAAGTGTGTAGGTTTTGCCCTGCCAAGCAATACTGCCTGGCTCCTTCTGGCGTAAAAGCACAATATCACCTGGCGATGCCTGATCCGGAATGAGCTTCCAACTAGCGCCCATGACTGCCTTTGCGCCAGCGTCGTCTTTATAGAGCGCAGCCTCCGCTTTGAGCTCCGCCAAATGGGCCTTCACCCCTTGCATGACCACCTTCGCATCCTCCGTCATGCCATCTATCCAACTCTGTCCACCATCCACAGTGAGCACGAGCGGGCTCTTGCTATTCGTTGTACTGGGCAATAGCGCCCAACCAATCTTCGGCGTCACGAACTGTGACTGCTTCACATCATACATCGTCCCGTTCAGCGTAACACTATCCACGCTCGGCATTCCTGTGGACGTCAGAGTTGAAGCTCCCGTTGCACCGTTTGCCACACTACCTGCTCCGTTCTCCAAGCTTAGCAGCTTCGTGATTGCTTCCAATCCATTCACGGCCGCACCTTCATCCGTCGGCAGGGCTTCCGTACTCGTCATTTCCTGCCAATGGGCACCGCCATCTGAAGTATGCGCCATGCCATCCGCATATTTCACCCAGCCTCGATCAAGATCAAGCATCCGAAATTCTAGGGCTTCACGAGGGGTTGGGGTTGGTACTGGCGTTGCAACAACAATGTCTGCTGCCTCCTTCTTCGAAGAGGTCAATGTTCCAAATGGTGAGTCTCCAATGAAAATGACCACACCCGCAGCTAGGATGCAAGCACAGGCTAGCAGTGGCCATTGGCGCCGTTTTCTAGGTTTCACAGACATGCCTACCTCCCAAAGGATGACGAGGGCTGTCCTCTTACTAAACGCCGTCGTCTCTGATTTCACTCTTCTCATGGTAACACAAAAAACCCGAAGACAGCTATGTCTCCGGGTTCTATCATCCTATATTTGTACGCCCTTTTTGAGCGTTTTCTGATCACTATTCGTGTTATTAACTAATGGAAGTAACTTGACACTTCGAACCATTGTGGACTGACATAAATGACATGTCGGCACATGATCGAATGCAAAATTATCTCGCATCCAGCCTTTACAGCCTTCATTTTCACAAGACCATACCGTCACATTTTCTAGAGGCATCTCTTCAAGCGACTTTTTTCTGGAATACATGGATAAACCTCCTTAGAGTACTAAGCATCAGATAGCTTTAAATTGAAAAAGACTGCCATTACTTAAGTAAAGGCAGTCTTTTTAATTATATTACAGTTTTACAACGTTTTCTGCTTGTGGTCCGCGGTTACCTTGAACTACGCTGAATTCAACGGATTGACCTTCGTCCAAAGTTTTGAAACCGTCGCCTTGGATTGCGGAGAAGTGAACGAATACATCGTTGCCGCCTTCAACTTCGATAAAACCAAAACCTTTTTCTGCGTTAAACCATTTTACTGTACCAGTAGCCATTGTGAAATACCTCCAAAAATTATTAACATGTTTTTTATTCTTCAAAGAGAAAAAATTCACACATTGTATAAGGTTCACTAACAAAAATGAAAACCCTTTACAATATGTGAATTCAGGTTCTATTTGTCGATTGAATTTATCATAACACACCATTTATGAAAACGCAAACTATTTCCAAAACTTTACTAGCATATTTTTTCGAAAAGCTGCCCCAACTTTAGTCTAGGTTGCCTCTTGGTCTAGAGACGGTTTGATGATCAGGGCAGGGGAACTATACTTGAGGTATCGCGTTTAGGAGGGTTTCATCGTGTATAACATAAGTATTCAAACGATATTAGCAGCAAGTGTTTTATTGGTCATTTTTACGTGGATCGGAGGCGTCAAAGCGTCTCGTTTATTGTATAGCGGGAGCTTAGAGAAGCTACATAGCAAAACGCGCAAGCTGCTTTTCTGGGCATGGTTTCCGATTCTTCCTGCGGCAGCCGTTGTAACTGCTATCGTCTGGTTGCAGATGAACATGGATCCAATTTTCTGGAGGGATCGGGTCTTCCTGCAGGCACCGCTTGTCGTTATTCCTCTTCTAAGCATATGGTTCGTAGCTGTTCCTAAACTGCTGAAACTTCGCTCCCTAACAAGGGTAAGCTTAGCCGAGAGTGGCGCCGCAATTGAGCCTGCTATGTTCCACAGAGCCGCTAGTCCTGGCCTTGTTTTCCCTTATCAATTAACCGCGCTTAGCGCTGCGACTTCCCTTTATTTCACCCTAGTACCTTCGGTTCCTTTCCAATGGATGGAGACCACGATTCCTATCGCTATCCTGATCGTCCTTGCAGCCAGTCTCTGGTTGCGCCATAACCTTCGTGCCAAGCAAGTACGTAAAGCAACGAACTACCAAGCTCCTCGTTTGTTGGCGCGCTTTGGTGCCATGACAGGCGTGCTCATCGTGATTGCAGGGATCGGCTTCTATTTATTTAACTTCGCCATGGATAAAAGCGTACTCCCAGCCGAGATCGACATGGCCAGTGGAACGCATGATTATGGCGGCGGAGCCGGCGGAGAGCATGCCCATCACGACATGACTGCAATGGCAGGCATGGTATCTGTCGCTGACTTAACGGGCCCGAAAGAGGGAACGCCGGATCGTCATTTTACACTTGTAGCACAGAAGAAAACGGTCACTCTAAGCTCTGGCAAAACCGTGGATGCGTGGACTTATAACGGTCAAATCCCTGGACCTGAGCTTCGTATGAAAGAAGGCGAACTTATTGAAGTCACGCTTACGAATGACGATATTGATGTTGGCGTAACCGCCCATTGGCACGGTTTAGATGTGCCTAACGCCGAAGATGGCGTCGCTGGGGCTACGCAAAATGCGGTAATGCCCGGTGAAACTTACACATACCGTTTCCGCGCTGAGCAGGTGGGCAGTTTCTGGTACCACTCTCATCAGGATTCGCAAGAAGCGGTTAGCAAGGGGCTGTTTGGCTCGTTGATCGTGGAGCCTAAGGAAACGACAGATACAACCACATTTACAATTCCGTTCAAAGATATCACAGTTATGACTCATCGTTGGAAGAATACTTTCGCTATCGGCGCTAATGATGAGCTCGATCGTCAAAAAGTTGCTCCTGGGACGCCTGTCCGGATGCGACTCATCAACACAGATGATTGGGTCAATCAAACATATACACTTGTAGGTACTCCTTTTGAAGTGGCTGCTATCGATGGGACAGATTTGAATAAGCCGGGTCTCTTGACCAATACACGTGTCATTGTGCCAACTGGCGGGCGATTTGATCTCACCTTTGTAATGCCAGATCATCCTGTTTACCTAAATGTGGGGACGAATAAAAATGGCGGCATTCTTCTGTCAGAGGATGGCCAAGGTAACGTTCCTGAGCTGCCGCAGACCGTACCATTCGATCCACTTACCTACGGCAGTCCAAAGGCCACGCCTTTTGATGCGAGTAGTTCATTCGATCGGGATTTCACACTCATTTTAGATAATAAACTAGGCTTCTATAACAGAAATTTCGACTTCCTCTATACATTGAATGGAAAAGTATTTCCAGATGCGCCGATGTTCATGGTGAAGGAAGGGGATTTGGTCAAAACAACAATTATTAGTCGCGGGAATGTCGAGCATCCGATGCATTTACATGGTCATCATGTTCTCGTCCTTTCACGTAATGGCAAACCTTCCACAGGCAGTCCATGGTGGTCGGATACGCTAGATGTTCAGCCTGGGGAAACGTATGAGGTGGCTTTCGTTGCTAATAACCCTGGGCTATGGATGGATCACTGCCATAATCTTGTGCACGCTGCCGCGGGGATGTCGATGCATTTGATGTACGAAGGGGTTACAACACCGTTTTCAGTTGGAAGTGGCACACAGAATCATCCGGAATAATACTTACCGTAGAAGTACGAGGCGCCATTCACATTTCCGACAAGATTGGAAGCTATTTTTTCATAAAAGAGGGAGGGCATGTCATGTTTACTTACATTTCGTTGACAAATTACTCCGAGGCAGTTTACTCTAAAAGAAGAAGGCACGACAAATTGCATATGACCTCTTTCGTATAACCTTAATAATTGGATTAAGGGTCTCTACTTAGAAACCGTAAATTTCTAGCTACGAAAAATGTGCACTGATTAACAGGCATATTTTTCATGGCTAGTTTTTTTGTACCTAGATATTCATATATTAGTGGAGTAGGGGGTTGGGTACGATGACAACGATTTTAATTAAAGATGCTCAAATCGTGACCATGAATCGGAACGGAGACATCATAACAGGGGATATGCTAATCGAAAATGACCGCATCACTGCGATCGGACCGGATATCAATCCCACACGCGCAGATAAAATCATCAACGCCAAGAATCGAACGATCATTCCAGGCTTTATTCAGACGCATATTCACCTCTGCCAGACGTTGTTCCGTGGTAAAGGGGACGATCTCGAGCTAATGGATTGGTTGAAACAGCGGATATGGCCGTTGGAAGCTTCCCATGACGAGGAATCGATTTATTACTCCGCGATGCTTGGGATTGGCGAACTAATTCAAAGCGGCACGACAACCATTGTGGATATGGAGACGGTGCATCATACTGATTATGCTTTTCAGGCCATCGCCAAGAGTGGCATTCGCGCATTGTCAGGTAAGGTGATGATGGACAAAGGGGACGAAGTTCCGTTCGCTTTGCAAGAAAATACGACGGACTCGCTTCAACAAAGCGTTGATTTGCTGGAAAAATGGAACGGGCACGACGACGGTCGGATCCAGTACGCGTTTTCACCGCGTTTTGTGATCTCGTGTACAGAGGAGTTATTGCGCGAGGTTCGCAATTTGTCCGAACAGTACAACGTGAAGGTCCACACGCATGCTTCTGAAAATCTCGGTGAAATCGAGATCGTCCAAGCCGAAACGGGCATGCGCAACGTCGTCTACCTCGATCATCTCGGCTTAGCCAACGAGCGATTGATTCTGGCCCATTGTATCTGGCTCGATGAGCAAGAGAAACGCATCATTCACGAGCGTGGCGTGCACGTCAGCCACTGTCCGGGCTCCAACCTGAAGCTGGCTTCAGGGATCGCCGAAACCCCAGAGATGCTCAAGCTGGACATCTCTGTCAGCTTGGGAGCAGATGGGGCGCCGTGCAACAACAATCTCGACATGTTTAACGAGATGCGGCTCGCTGCGCTTATCCAGAAGCCCGTGCACGGGCCGACAGCGATGAATGCGCAAGCGGTGTTCCGCATGGCGACCATCGGCGGCGCTCGCGCCGTGGGCATGGCGGATGAGATCGGCAGTCTCGAAGTCGGCAAGAAAGCCGACCTCGCAATTCTCGATCTCAACAATTTCCACACGTATCCGTCCTACGACGTGGATCCGATCTCGCGCATCGTCTACTCGGCGACGCGTGCTGATGTGGAGACGACCCTTATCAATGGTCGGATCGTCATGGAAAACCGCATCCTGCGGACGGTTGATAAGGACATCGTCCTGCCTGAAGCGAACCGCTCCATTCAGCGGTTGTTGAAGAGGGCGAACCTGCGCTGAGTTACACAGCGCAGGTCAAAAACCCCCACGTAGGCTATCGTGGGGGTTTTGTCGTTCCATTTAAATGGAAATTCTACAGGTATTTCACTCAAAATCAGCGGTAATTTTGAAGTAGATGGAAAAAGTACAGTTAATTTCAGCAGAATCGGGCGAATAGGGCAGATTGCATGAAAATAGATGGAGGTTTTCCATTTAAACAGTTTTCCCAGCTAGTTTTATAGCAAAATACCTGCATGTTTTACAGTTAAATTTGCAAAAGGGAAGCTACAACTCCTGTAATCACCTAATGGATAAGCCCCAACCACTGCCAATACGGCACACACAGAAGAGCAAGCAAGAGCACTGCTAATCCGTAAACAAATGCAATCTTCTGGCCCTGTCGATGGCTAAATGCTTTCCCTTCGGAACTATAATAAGCCGTCAAATACGTCGGCGATTGATAGGCGAAGAAGAACGGATCCGTCGAAAGAAGCACCACGAAAACGAGGATCCACGGATGCACACCCGCTTGATCGGCCAGCGGCAGGAGCGCCGTGACTAGCAAAATGACAGCTGGGTCATCCCTAACGATTAACGTGACAATGAATGAAAGCACGATAACTGCCGCAAGGAAGAAGAACGGCGACGTGACGAAGACACCCATATGCTGGCCCAGGAAAGAAGACAGAGCTTCGACGAGCCCTAGCTCATTCGCGGCTGCCGAGAAGCTGAAGGCTACGCCGAGGAATAGCAAGAACGTCCAGTCGATGCCAGTTGAGATGGTTTTGCGGTCCAACACGCCGCTAATGACGAGTACGGCAAAGCCAATCAGCATAACCCAAGCACTGTCGATGCCGTGAAGCGGTTGTAACACTAACATGATAATGCAGCTAAGGACAGTTGTGACGGCAATGCGCTCCTCCCGCGTCAGCGGACCTAGCAGCCGCAGCTGCTCATCCAAGACATCCGCAGCGATTGGCTTGGATGATGCGGTTTTGCGGAACATGATGAGGATAACTGCAAGTAGCACAGCGCTAAATATGATAAATGCCGGCAAGGCATAGATGAACCACTGAATCCAATTCACAGGCGAAGCATTAGTGACAAGTCCAAAGGCTAGCACGTTCGTGTATGAGCCTGTGAGCACGAATGGCGCTGTGAAACCGTAGAAGAGCATTGCAGTGAGGCCTAAGCCTGCTGCGCCATGACTGCGGGCTTTGAAGCCCATGGATTCGGACAGCGTCTGCGCAATCGGCACGCCAAGTGATACCTTCGCTGAAGAGGAAGGGATCATCGGGTTTAACATGATACCGCCGGCCACAATGCCCCACAGCTGCCCGCGATAGGTAGCGGGGAAGCGCTTCAGGGCATGGAGAGAGAAGCGGTATAAGAAGCCTGACTTCGTTATCACAGCGCTCATCGCCATGATGAAGATCATGTACAGCCACGTCGGCGATGCGAAGCCCGACAAGGCGACCTCGGGCGGGACGAGTCCGCCGATCACCCAGAGCATGGCCATGCCCAAGGCTACGATGTAGTCGGGCATGATGTTCACGATCCACAGGATCACGGCGGCTAAGCCGATCCCGATGAAGTCCATGCCGTGGCGGGACAGTCCCGCTACGGGCTCGGCCATGTGGAAGCCGAGCACCGAGGCCACGGCCAGGATGACAGCCGCTAGGCCCAGCCAGCGGCTGCGGTCACCCAGACGCGCCGCGCCTGCGGCGAGGCGTTCGCTCTTGCTTCTGGCCAGCATCTGCTTGGCCAGGCCAAAGCTTTGCTCTCCTTGGCGCGGAGAGCCCAATCCCGACAGCGCGGTTGACTCCGCGAGCTGCAGGTACTCGAGCGCAAGCTGCTTTCGCCCCAGCTTGCGGCACAGATCAGCGCCCCACTCGTAGACGGTGGTGAGCTGCTGCGCCGAATAGGCGGCGCCTTGTTGATCCAGCGCCGCCTCAACGATGGACAAGCCCGCTTCGGGCGCGTGTTCCACGCAGTAGCGGACATAGGCCCACAAGACCGCGTAGCGCGCGACAAGCAGCTCATCCGGACAGCGCCGAAGCGCACGGCCGATCACTCGCTGCTGCCGCTCAGACTCGCTCAGGGCAGCTTCTGCTGCCTTCTCTGCCTTCTCTGCCTTCTCTGCCTTCTCTACCTGCATGACACGTCCTGTCGCCTTCATCTGCCTTTGCTGCTCTGCTTGCCCAACTTGAACTGTCGCTTTCTCCTGCCCTTGCTGCTCTGCCTGCCCTACTTGTCCTGACGTCTTCTCCTGCCCTCGCTGCTCTGCCTGCCCTACTTGTCCTGACATCTTAGCCTGCCCTCGTTGCTCCGCTTGCCCAACACGTCCTGTCGCCTTCTCCTGCCCAGCAGTCTCTGCTCGCTTCGCTACCCCGACTAGCACTGCTTGTCCCATTGCCTTTATTTGCTCCGACTCCACTTCACCCGCAGCCACGGCGGCTGCATCCAGCGCTTGCTCCCATGCATTGCGCGCGACATGCACTTCAACTACCGCCGCCCAGTCGCCTTGGGCTTGATAGTACGCCAAGGCTTGCCCCACCCAGAATTGCTGTTTCTGCTCGCCATAGCGCAGAGGCAGCATGTCTAGCATGACGCGAGCGATTTCCGGGCGAATCTGCACGGAATCCTGTTCCACGCCCTGCTGGATGAATCGGCCTAGTGCAGGATAAGCCTGATTAGCCCCTTCTATGGTCACGCCGAAGAGATGATTCAGCAACCCAGCACGCATGTTAGGCAAGCAGGCGCACGCGAACAGGAAATCCCGTAGAACTGTCGGCAGCAACTCCAACTCATGCAGTACCCATTGTGCTTTTGCTTCTTTAGAGGCCTGTAATTGACCGTTGGTTGATACTAAACGTTGCGAAAGCAGTCGAATGAAATAGGAAGAGATCTGCGGCTGCTCAACGACTAACCGATCAAATGTTTCTCGATCTATGTAGTAGAGAACGCTTTCTACTGCTAGGATGGCTGTAGCCGATCTCGGCTCATTCGTTAACAGCGCCATTTCCCCCAGCGTGTCCCCTTCCTGTAAGCTCGCGAGCGATTGGCGTGTACCATCTTGCTTCTGAGAGAACAGCTCGACTCTGCCGCTCTCAATCAGATACATACTGTCTCCAGGATCACCTTGCTCGAACAGCATGTCTCCCGCTTGCCCCTTCACCATATCTAATTTACCCAGAAGCTTAGCTAACTCTATGTTAGAGAAATCCTTAAACATCTCCATATCTTTAATCGCCACGAATGATCAACTCTCCTTGCGTGATGCTATACAAACATCGAAAGCTATACGAACTCCATGAATACTGTACGCTTGGCATGACAATTTTGTCTACAAAAATTCGCTAGGCATAAAAGCAGACGTGGCACTAGCGTTATGGCATCACCTTCCGTATTTGTTCTCTTCAATGAATGAAATAAAGGTATGCCATTCTCGTTACCCTATCACTCTATTCCCAACTACGGCAGGTTTTCCTGACCGAAACCCAATAGCCAAAATCGAGTAGGCCCATGCGCAATTGCATGGGCCTCTCACAGATCCGGACATGCGGGTCATCGCATCCGGCTCCTCCAAGATT
>NZ_LYPB01000034.1 GCF_001653565.1 Paenibacillus oryzisoli | reverse complement strand
GCGCTGGAGGAGCCGAATGCGATGACCCGCACGTTCGGTTCTGTGAGAGGCCCATGCAACTATGCATGGGCCTACTCTATTGGTTTTTCGTAGGGGAATCTGCAGTATGGATTCCTAGAAGTAGAGGGCGTGGCACCTTCTAGTTACAAGCGAACGACGTTTGGCTAAAGAGGTCATCGTGGCACGAACAGCATTTTTACAGTTGATAAAATCGCTAAAACGCAGTATCATTCATTAATAATGATTCTCAATCGCAATTGGTGACTTAAGGAGTGAGTTGAGCATGGAACAGAACGAATTGTTTGATGTAACGGTTATTGGCGGGGGACCAGCGGGTCTGTACTCGGCTTTCTATAGTGGACTTCGGGAAATGAAGACCAAAATCATTGAATTTCAACCGCATCTCGGCGGCAAAATACATGTATACCCCGAAAAGATGATCTGGGACGTAGGCGGCGTCACCCCAACCCCAGGAGCGAAGCTGATTAATCAGCTTGTTGAGCAAGGACTGACGTTTAGCCCTGAAGTGATATTGAATGAGAAAGTGGAAGCTCTCGCTAAAAACGAAGACGATATCTTCGTCCTGCGCACCACATCAGGTCAGCTGCACTACTCCAAAACCGTGATCGTCGCTGTCGGCTCCGGCATTCTTAACCCGAAAAAGCTGGAAATCGAGGGCGCAGAGCGCTACGAAGTTTCCAATTTGAGTTATACGGTGAAGTCGCTGGAGCGCTTCAAGAACAAAACGGTAGTCATTTCCGGTGGCGGCAACTCGGCGGTGGATTGGGCGAATGAGCTGGAGCCTTTCGCGAAACAGGTGATTCTGAGCTATCGCAAAGACCAGCTGACAGGACACGAGGCCCAAGTGAAACAGCTCCAGAATAGCTCTGTGGCATTTTTTTTGAACACCTCCATTACGAAACTGTTTGCTTCTGGCGAGGATGCCTCCATTGAAAGAGTGGAACTAACGAATCATGAAACAAGTGAAGTAACCTCCTTCCATGTGGATGAAGTCGTTATTAACCATGGCTATGATCGCGACACGACCCTGCTGGAGAATAGTGAAATCGAGATCGACCGAGCGGAGAATTACTATATCGCTGGTAATGCGAACAGTGAATCCTCTGTGCCAGGGCTTTATGCTGCTGGGGACATTCTTCATCATCCAGGCAAAGTACATCTGATCGCGGGAGCCTTCCAAGACGCGGCAAATGCGGTGAACAAAGCAAAGCAGTACATTCAGCCTACTGCCGAGAGTTATGGGATGGTTTCCTCGCATAATCAAGCTTTTAAAAAGCGCAATAAAGAGCTAGTGAAGCAAATGTTCCAATCGTAATATGGTTAAGCTACATATATCCCGTCTATAAGAGCACCCCTGGGGGTGCTTTTTTGCCATCCGGAAGCGTGTCGGTCTTAAGACGGAGGTAAAACCTGAGGAGTAACCTTATAATTTCTGTAGAAGATGTCTTTGAAAGGAGTACTACGATATGAATGCTGAAACGCTCATCGGTTATGGTATCGGTGCTGTAGTTATTATTTTAGTTATTTGGTTAAGAACGCGCGGAAAAGCAAAGCCAATTCGAAATAAAGGAAGAGGCATGCTCATTCCCGTTTTCCTGCTGCTGATTGTGTTCGGGCTTAGTATTAACTCACTGACGCATGTACCAGATCATCCTTTTCATATACCGGCTGTATGGGAGTTGCTGTGTGCGGGTGTGCTCGGCGTGGCGTTGGGCAGTATTATGCTCTACCATACGGGTTACGAGAAGCGGGAGGACGGATTGGTTTATTCGAAACCTAACCCCAACTTCAAATATGTGATTATCGCCGTCATTGCGGTCCGATTGATATTATCTCAGTATTTCAAAGGGTTGGATCCCTCCGAATTCGCTGTACTAACGATGGTTATGGCGTATTTGTACATTTGCGTGTGGCGGATCGGCAGCTTCCTCAAGTATCGAAAAGTGAGTGCCAGCTAGCACAGATCGTTGGAATGAAAAGCACCCTTTGTGGTGCTTTTTTGCGTGGGGGGAACTGACGAAGCAGGGCCGTGTGCGGGAAATCCGGATGCACGGTTTGAGGGGGAGTCTGCTGGAGTATTCTCGCGTGTTTTCTACGGAGTCGGATGAATGGATTGGTGTCTGGAAGTGCGTAACTGTAGGGGGAAAAGGAGGCTTAAGGAGCAAATAGATGGAATTTATACAGTTATCTTGCAGTTTTTTTCCTTGTAACGCGCAATAGATGTAAAATATACAGTTAATTCCTTTTATTTAGCCAAAATGGACGATAATAGCTAATTTTAACTACATAATTTCCAGTTAAATCGAGGTTTCGAAGGAATTCTTAGAAAATAGATGGAGTTTTTCCAGTTAATGAAGTGTGTTGGGGGCGCCGATGGTAGCAAGAGTAGTAAATGTAACAAGGGGAGTAAGAGTAGAAAGAGTAGTAGGAGTAAGAGTAGTAGGAGTAGGAGTAGGAGTAGGAGTAGAAAGAGTAGCAAGATAATAAGAGTAGCAATTGCACCAGTAGCCCCATCAAGAGCACAATTAGTAGCATCATCAACAAATAGCACCAGTAGCACCCGATTATCAGCATCACGACCAGAACGACCACCAGTAGCACCACGATGATCAGCATTACCACCACTAGCACCACCATCCGCGCACTCCCAAGTTCCCCCGCAGCCCCGGACTTTGCTATAATAAAAAGAACTACATAGAAGCAGGTGATTTCCCATGCTAGTGATCAAGTCAACCGAAGTGCAAGAGCTGCTTGGGATGCAAGCTTGCATCGAAATCATGGAAGCGGTCCTCGCTGATTTGGTGAATGGACAGGCTGTACAAGCGCTGCGTTCCGTCGTTCCGCTGCATGGCGGCAATGTGATGGGGCTGATGCCGACGTATTTGAAAAGAGATGAGAAGGTTGGCGCCAAGGTGATTACCGTTTTCCCCGGTAATCATGGAAAAGGCTTTCCTTCACATCAAGGGTTTGTTTCATTGTTCAATTCGACCAATGGTCAATTGGAGGCGATAGTGGATGGCACCCGAATCACTGCCATCCGCACTGCAGCGGTCAGCGCAGTAGCAACGAAGAGGCTGGCTAAGCCCGAGGCCGCGACCCTTGCCGTGATCGGCACGGGCGAGCAAGCCCGCACGCACATCGAGGCGATGCTCCTCGTGCGCCCGATCACACAGATCAAGGTATGGGGGCCGAACCCGGCCCATGCCGAGCAATTAAAGGCCGAGACGGCAAGCCGGTATCCGGCTGTCCTCGTCTCATGTGCATCCTCCGCGCAGGCGGCTGTGGCGGATGCGGACATCATCTGCACGGTGACGGCGTCGACGACGCCGATCGTGCAGGGTGCCTGGATCCAAGCAGGCGCGCACGTGAACGCCGTCGGCGCCTGCCGAGCGAAAGACCGCGAGCTCGATACCGAGCTGGTGCGCCGGGCTGAGCTCTTCGTGGACCGGACAGAGTCCGCTGTGAACGAAGCGGGTGACTACCTGATCCCTCTGCAGGAGGGAGCCATTAGTAAAGATCACATTTTAGCTGAAATAGGTGAGCTGTTGGTAGGTGCCAAAGAGGGAAGGCGCTCGGCCACGTCTATCACGCTGTTCAAATCATTAGGACTTGCCTGCGAAGACCTCGCAGCAGCGAACTACATCTACAAAGAAGCAATTCGCACACACAAAGGAACCCACATTGACTTCTAGGAGTGAACAACGATGAACGCGACAGAGGGACTATATCCTTTTAACCTTACACCCGAGCAAGAAGAACGCGCACGAGAGCTGCATGAGAGCTCGATTATTATCGATTTTTTGTTCCAGGGGCCGTTGTCTCCCAAGGCAATTCCGGATGCCGTTTCGGAGGACATTCGGGAGGCGTGCGAGCCCTACCGTGAAGACCCATGGACATACAGCGCGATGCCGAGCAAAATCATTCACGACATGGCGGCTCGCGGGGAGATCTCCGAGTTTAAGGACGAATGGTACCGTTCTGGTATCACGGCAGGTAATCGGCAGCTGGATGTATCAAGCGTGGACAAGATTCTTATCTCCATGGGTGATATTCAACGTCAATTCGATGCGAACGACTGGCTTGTGAAAGCAGTGACAGCAGAGCAAATTCGCGCAGCGAAGGCGAGCGGCCTCAAAGCAGGGATCGTAACTGCTCAAGAAACCGATGGCTTAGGCAAAAATCTCGAGCTCCTTGAGGCGATGTATAATTTTGGGCTGAGAGTGCTGCAGCTGACGTATAACAATCAGAATTATATTGCTTCCGGCTGTGCGGAAGAGGCGAATGGCGGCGTGAGCAAGTTCGGTATGCGTTTTATTAGCAAAATGAATGAGCTAGGCATCCTCGTCGATACGAGCCACTGCGGCAAACAAACGACCCTAGACGCGTGCCGGCTTTCTACTGCGCCAGTGATTGCTTCGCACACCGGTGTGGAGAACATCTACCCGCATATGCGCTGCAAAAGCGATGAAGAATTCAAGGCGATCGCCGCAACGGGCGGCGTCATTGGAGTGTTCGCGATGCCGTGGTTCGTCCACGGGGATCCGAATGATACGACGATCGAGCATGTGCTTGATCATATGGATTATCTCGTCCGACTGGTCGGCGTGGACCATGTCGGTATTGGCACGGACTGGCCGATGAGTGATGTGGCGTGGTCCTTGGTGTATTTTAAAGAGCATATCGCGCCTCGCATCGGGTTCGCCAAAGGGGATGGACCCTCGACGGAAACGGTGAAGGGGCTGGAGAAATACAGTTATTTTATCAATTTTACCCGTGGTTTGGTGGCAAGGGGTTACTCGGATGAGGATGTCCGGAAAATGATGGGCGAGAACTGGTTGTGCGTATTTGAAGCAGTGTGCGGATAGGAGGATGGCGGAGATGAACACGGGGACGACGGTTTACAAATTGTATGCGGCTGGCGTGTATGAAGGAATGATTAGGTTTACGGATGGTGCGATTATGCATGCTAAGGTCGATTCACGTCGGCGTACGCAGATGCAGGAGAATGTGCTGGCTGAGACGGCGGGCTACATCCTTCCTTTGCACAAAATTAAGGGGAATCAGTCCGACTATGCAGCAGCGGAGTGGCAGGGCGATTCCGTTACGCTGGGAAATGGTGATCTGTATCAAAAGCATATCCAGTATACAGGTGAAGTGGCGGGTAAAAAGGTCGTTTCACAGGTATGGGCGTTGCGTAAGGATACCGCGCTTGATATCGTGACCGTGGATGGCTGCGTGGTAGCATTCGTGGCGCCGAACCGCTATGGCATGGAAGTGCTGGTCGTGGATGGGTATGAGGCTGTGACACCCTTGGTGGAATATGCAGACACTTCACTGTCCGCTCCGCGGTATGGAGTAAATGATCTCGGAACGGACTTGGTCCCGATGCGCGATGGCATTCGTTTGGCGACGGATGTGTATTTGCCGGAGGGCGTAGCGCCAGGAACGAAGCTGCCGACGATTCTGATCCGCACGTGCTATGATCGTAATCTGCGCAAGACGTTCTTCATGCGGTGGGCGAACAAAGGCTATGCCGTCGTCAATCAGGACGTTCGCGGGCGCGCCGATTCGGAAGGGGAGCTCGTGCCGTTCTTCTACGAGCGCGATGATAGTGCGGATACGATCGATTGGATCGTCGCGCAGGGTTGGTCCGACGGTAACGTCGGCATGTGGGGCGCGTCGTACTTAGGGTATGTGGTGACCGCTGCTTCGACTAGCGGTCACCCGAACTTGAAGGCCGTCGTGAACGAAGTGAACGTCGGATCGCCGTTCGTGGATACGGTGCGCAAAGGCGGCACCGTATGTTCCTGGCCTTTGCTTTGCTGGACGTTGGCGCAGTCGGTGGGGACGCGGACGGATTTTGATATCTTCGGGGGGCGAACGGTCAGCCCCGAGAAAGCTGTTGATGCACGGCCGATTCGCGAGATCCCGCAGCAGATGATCGGGAGGGCATCCGGTCCTTGGGATATGTGGAGCGAGCATCCGGAGTATGATGATTTCTGGCGCAACTGTACGTTTAGCGAGCGCGGGGCATATGTGAAAGCTCCGATGTTCGTCATCTCGGGCTGGTACGATGGCGACAGTGCAGGCGTGTCGGAGACATGGCGGATGCTGACCAAGCATGATGTGCCACACCGCAAAATCTGGCTCGGACCCTGGGAACACGGCCCGAATCGCGCGCGTGATCTGCTCGACACCAGCTTTGGGAACGATGCGGTTGTATATAACTACGATGTGAATGTGCTGCGGTGGTTTGATCGGTTTTTGAAAGGCATCGCCAATGGCATCGAGCAGGAGCCGCGAGCTCGGTATTATGTGGTCGGCACGAACGAGTGGCGCGTGTCCGAGGACTGGACGCCGAGCGAGGCGACGGCGACGCAGTGGTTTCTGGGCAGCGGCGGGCGAGCCAATTCCAGCCTTGGCGATGGCGTGCTGACGCTCGGCTCTGAGGCTGAGGTACGTGATGACGTACCACACGGGAGAAGCGAGTCGGATTCGTACGTGTACAATCCGGAGGAGCCCGTCGCGGACAGCGGGGAGCGCGAGCCGGAGAACATGCGGCGTCATGAGCTGCGCAGCGACATCCTCGTGTACACGAGCGAGGTACTGGCGGAGGCCGTGACTGTGGCAGGCGAGCTATCTTGCGAGCTGTACGCGTCGAGTAGCGGCGTGGACACGGATTGGGTTGTGACCTTGAGCGATGTGGACCCGAAGGGGAACTCCATTAAGCTGTCGAACTACATCGTGCGCGCGAAGTACCGTGGCGGCTTGGATGCGCCCGAACTGCTGACGCCAGATGGGATCGAGAAGTACGATATTTTCATGCAAAATATCGCACATACCTTCGCGGTCGGGCATCGCTTGCGCTTTACGGTGACCTCGTCCAGTAAGATGATCGCGTTCCCGAACACGAATACCGGCTTGGATCCGTATACGGATCCTCGGCCGATTGTGGTGACGCAGAGGATCTATCACTCGGAGGCGTATCCGAGCCATGTGAAGCTGCCGATTTTGGCGTAGGAAGGTAATGGTAAATGAAAAGACACCTCGGTGAGGTGTCTTTTTCTTCTAGGCGCGGAGTGTAGGTGCCAGTGGGGCACTCGACCTTTTCGTTATATGCACAGCACGGTGAATGATACCGATGTATACAATGTCCGCAATCGTAGTAAGCAAACATAGCAACAATAATAAGATGGAATCCGGATACAGCGAGTAGCAGAGTATAGATGCGCACAAGGTGCCAATCATTTTGTAATAAGCGATGTAGATGGTCTGGCCTTTGAGTCCTTGTGTAAACGGCAGTTTGATAAACAGGATCGACATCATCAGATTGATGCCAAAGGCTGTGTATTTCCCCTCTTGATCATGGAACTCGACAATCATACCGACATGGAGCAGCAGCGAAATGACAAGTAAGGAGAAGATAGCAGGCAGGAGCAGGCGTGGTGGGAATTGCTTTTTGGCAAAGTAGACACCTTGGAATAGAATCACACAGTCGAGTAGAAACCAGACCAGTGAAATGATCATCTGCAACGGGTGAAATGGCATCATGAACGCAAACAGAAACTCCCAAGTAATATTAGCGCAAATAGCTGGCAACGGCATACCGCAGGCGCGATCCTTGAAACCTTGGATAATGATGAGGACATAGGTAACCGTCCAAAAAATAGCTAGTCCATATTGCAGGAAGAGCTCCATTTGATTAGATAGCAAGTGCTGCATCGCCATAGTGGGGAAGCACATCCTTCCGAGGGTGTCTCTTTCTATTTCTATGTACAACCTTGTAAAAAAAGAAGAGGCATCTTGTCTTCTTTTACAAATAGGTAGATAGGGAACGAAAGAAGTGTGAGTCAGGAGATTGGTGGTCTAGGAAGTCGGAGTCTGATGACACATAGGAAGGTGTGAAGGGGGAGGAGTGAGCATGTGGGAGATGGTAGAAATGGATGGATACGAGTGGAGGAAGTGTAATTAAAAGTAGCTAGGGGTGAAGTTGAGTTGGTGGGATTGTAGGAATGGTGGATATGAGTTCAGGAGGAGCGATTAGTGTGAGTAGTCAAGGGTGAAGCTGAGCTGGTCGGGGGATTGGTAATAGTATGGGATGAATGTTGGGAGGGTCGAGAGCGATAAGGTGAGGAGAGCTGAGAATGAGGAAGAATGATGTTAGGAGAGTGGGAATTAGGATGATTTGAAAGGTTTTTGTATGGTAGAGGGGGATATTGTTGTGCAATAGATGTGAAAAGTACATCTAATTTACGCGATTTTAGCTCAAATTATAAAATAAATGGAAAATATGTAGTTAATAGTACTCATATTGGCCAATTGAAGTAAATTGCTCGAGTTTAACTGTAGGATATCCAGTTATCCTTTCAAATTGGTTAATTTTAATGAAATTAACTGTAGTTTTTACAGTTAAACGGCTGGATGCCGGGCCGCCGTGGCCTGATCGTCACGCACCGCCGCCAGCGCCAGCGCCTACCGCACGCACGCCGTCGCCTGCCGTTCACTCGTGCAACATCCATGCTCCTCCGACCGCCTCCGCCACCGCATATCGTCCCTCCACCTCTTTGAACATTTTGTGACCAGAATTGGATAAATGTTAGTTGAACTCATGCGAAGTTAATAGTTTCTATTGAATTCGCTCTACATTTTGCCGATATGATAGGCTTGGGATTAGAGAGAGAGTTCCATAAATTGAAATTTCGGAGGATTTAGATGCAAGCGAGGACTAGATTAGCAGAGTGGATGAGACATACGCAAGTCAAAATGAAATTGAAGCAAAAATTGATTGGTTCTTTTGCAGTTGTGTTACTGTTTATGGCTATTTTGGGCCTTACCGATATGGTAAGGATGAAAAATATGAAGCAGGATATGACGGAGATTGCTCAGAACTGGATGGCCGGAACGCAGCTCATACAAGAATTCAGCTACTTGACGGAACATATTGCGAAGGACCTAGTAGGTGTTCACAATCAGATGGATACTTCAGTGAAACTGGAGTTAGCGCGTGATATTCAAGCAACGATGAGCAAGGGAGATAAGGCGATAGAGAGCTATGGCAAGACCTTAGCGAATGAAGAAGATGAGAAGAATTACAACATGATTCTAGAACAATGGGGTAATCTACAAAGCAACTATCTCAAGTACAGTAAGGCAACGGATCAGATTGAATTGATTAGGCTCTATGATGAGCTAACACAAAGCTATAATTTTGTACAAACGATATGTCGCAAAATGGTTGCTTTCAACCAGCAAGGCGCAGATGATAGTGTGGAAAAGAATGCAGTGGCGTATCGCAGCAGTATCGTAAGCGGGGTTAGTCTACTGATTCTCGCCGTGCTGATATCCGTTGTAATTACTTGGGTGATTGTCCGCAACATGACGAGACCCGTTATTGCCGCATCCCACGTACTGGATCGTATGGCAGAAGGGGATCTGACGGTTTCGGAGCTGCAGTTTACGAATAAAGACGAAATAGGCGTCCTCGTTCAAGCGGTAAATGGCATGATGCGTCAAATGCGCGAAGTCATGGCCCGGATGCAGGAATCATCCAGTGCGGTAGCCTCCTCTTCTGAGCAGCTGTATGCGAGCTCGGAGCAAAATAGCGAAGCCTCCCAGCATGTCGCTGTGGATATTCAGACCATTGCAACAGAAGCGGAAACACAGCGCATCAACGCGCTGGAATGTGCTCGCGCTATGGATGAAATCACGATAGGGGTACAACGTATTGCTGAAACGACGTCAGATGTTTCCGATCTGTCGGCCCATGCATCCGAGCAAGCGCGCAATGGCCAAGCGGATGTTCAACATGTCACGATGAGCATGAACGCCTTAAGCAGTGTGGTAACGCAGGCGAACCAAACGATTCACCAACTGGCTGAGCATTCGCAGAATATCGGGAAAGTCTCGCAGATGATCGGTGAGATCGCAACCCAGACGAATCTTCTGGCTTTGAATGCCGCTATTGAAGCAGCGCGTGCGGGTGAAGCGGGCAAAGGCTTTGCAGTTGTGGCTGAAGAGGTTCGCAAGCTTGCTACGCAAACGGGAGAATCGGTTGGGGCAATTCGAGGTGTGGTCACCAGTATTCAGCAGGATACGCAAGAGGCGGTCAAAGCGATGGACGCGGGACTTGCTGAGGTTCAAAAAGGGCTGCAATCCGTTGATCGCACAGAGCTAAGCTTCCAAGCCATTGTTCGTTCTGCTGAAGAGGTAGCTTCCAAAATCCAAGAGACAGCCGCCGCAGCACAGCAGATGGCCGCTAGCTCGCAGCAAGTTGCCGCAACGGTCACCAATATGGAGCATGTAGCGAAAATCACCTCGGAGTTGTCGCAGAGTGTAGCTGGAGCCACTGAAGAACAACTGGCTTCTTCCCAGGAAGTAACGTCATCTTCTCAGATGCTCGCCTCCATAGCCCAAGATTTACAAGATGTGATCAATACATACAAAATGAACTAATATACATACAACCGACACGGAAGACACCCTAAGGGTGTCTTTTCTCATCGCTGCATTTGCGTAGAGTGATCTCGATGATTTAAACTAGCAAGGCATGGAAAAATAACATTAACCAAGGATGGAATTCCATATGAATATGATTACGAATCAGTTTTCGATGAATGATCTGAAGAAGTTTAAGCACGAAATTACACGCTTTATGATGACCTACAAGTTTGCGCTGGATGAAATGGAAACCAGGATTGATATCCTCGTTCAAGAATTCGAGATGCTGCATGAATATAACCCGATTGAACATACGAAATCTCGGTTGAAATCGCCGGAAGGTATTTTCCAAAAGCTGATGAGAAAGGGGGGAGAGCTCTCTTTCGAAGGCATTAAGGGCAGCGTGAAAGACATTGCCGGCCTGCGAATTACATGCTCATTCGTGTCCGATATTTATGTCATTTCCAAGATGCTTAGGAATCAGAACGACCTTCATATTTTGAGCGAAAAAGACTATATCAAAAATCCGAAGCCTAATGGCTACCAAAGCTTACATTTACTCATTGAAGTGCCTGTACATATGTCGGATCGTGAAGAGCGCGTCTGTATGGAAGTACAAATTCGTACAATTGCCATGGACTGTTGGGCGAGTTTGGAGCATAAAATATTCTATAAATTTAATGAAGGCAACCAAGCCGTACCTGCTCGTCTCTTAGAAGAATTAAAGCAAGCAGCAAATTCAGCGGCGGCACTCGATTCACAGATGGAACGGCTGCACGCGGAAATCAGTGTGATTAAGGAAGAGCAGGCGGATATGGCTGAAGATGCCTTGAATCAAATCATGATCAGCAATCAGAAATTTGCTTTACCGAAAGCGCTGCTAGCGCTCATGAGTGATGAGGAGTCCTAAGTGGCAGATGAAGGTAATTGGGTGATGCAGGTGTTTTCGTGCTATAATGGAAGGATCGGATTGAGAAGGGTGCGAAAACATGCAATCATTTGAAGACTGGAATCAAAAGGTGAAGACAACGTTCAACGCGACTAGCAATGAAGCAGTGCTCACGGTAATGGAAGCGGGTAAAATTCTAGGTTTATCGAAAGATCAGATGAAGCAATATGTGGACAAGAACAATTTAACCAAAGTACCAATTATGCGAAGCGTGCACCGTTATCTTTTATTAGAGAGTGAGATCACTGAGATTGTGGGGAAATAAGTAGATGAAGGTTCAAAATTATGTCAATCATCGACGTATGCATCCGTTGTTTCACTATCTGTTTTCCTTGCTGGCACTAGGCTTAGTAGTTCTATCTATTGTGGAGCTGATTAGCGCTATACAGGCTGACAATCAGGTACTGCCAGCGGTTATGTTTGTCCTCATTGCTATTATTGTAGTTGTGATTTTTCTGTTGATCCGTTCCTACCCTATCAAGGCGCAGGATCGGGCGATCCGGGCGGAAGAGAACCTTCGGCACTTCGTGCTGACACAGGAGCTGCTAGATAAGAAGTTGACGATCGGGCAAATTACGGCTTTACGTTTTGCATCGGATGAAGAATTTCCAGCACTTTGTAAGAAGGCAGCAGCGGAGCGAATGACGCCGGATGCGATTAAGAAAGCAGTTCGCAGCTGGAGAGGCGACAATTTCCGAATATAAGATCATGTGAAGAAGACGCATCCGCGGATGTTGTCTTTTTTTGTGTTTACCTGCGTCATTCTGTTGAAAAAGTAGTTATTTTTTCCTAGGACTTCTGGTACAATTTTAGGGAAGAAGTAGGATCGTTTAATATTAGAATGAGGTGTCGTGTGAGTAGCTCGATTAGTAAGACCTATCGTTCCTTCTTGGATAAAATAACAGAGGATAAGAAGGAATACAGAAAGGTATTTCTGTTATTTGCCTATTTATTCTTCGTAGTTTCAGCATCAACCATCGGACGAACGGCGGCAGATACACTCTTCTTGAGTCGGTTCGACAATTCCTACTTGTCCTTGATGTACCTGCCGCAGGCACTCGTCATGATTACGGCGGGTATCGTGTTCCAGCGGTTCTCGCCTAAAGTACGCTTAGAAACGCTCCTTAAGCTGATGATTCCGCTGATCTCAACTTTCGTGCTGATCTCTAGATTCGGCGTAGGGCTCGAGCTGCGCTGGGTGTTTCCTGTCATCTACATCGGATATGATGTGTTCAATTTCCTAATGATCGTCTGCTTCTGGCAGTTCGCAACATCGGTTATGGACCAGCGGAAGGCGAAGCAGATGATCGGTCTCGTAGGCAGCGGCGGGATTACGGGTGGGATTCTGAGCGGTTTCGGGCTGAAAGTGCTAGTTCCACTTGTTGGAACGGCGAATTTAATCTATGTGTATGCAGGTCTGCAATTACTCGGTCTTGTCGCTGTGTTTGTTGTCTTGGGCATGACCAAAGATCAGGGGGATTCGAAGGCAGCACAGGCACGTAAAACCTCATCGAAGTCGTCATCCGTCCAGCCCAAAGGGGGACTTTTTGCGAACGTACCGCATCTCAAGTATGTCGCCATTCTAGCGGCTGCACTCGTCGTGTCGCTAACCCTCATAGACTATCAATTCAAAGTCATCCTGCGTGGCACCTTGCAAAACGAAGCATTAGCCGGCTTCATGGGAAGCTTCTATGGTTTCTCGGGATTGATTGCCCTCTGTGTACAATTATTCGTGTCAGGGCGAGTGATTACAAGGTTCGGTGTGATGACTGCGCTGTTAATTTTCCCGATCGCGCTCTTCGCGGGAAGTCTCGGGATTCTGGTATTGCCTGTTCTTGCTATGGCGGTTGTAGTCAAAGGAAGCGATAAAGTCGTTGGGGACACGATCTACTCTTCCGTGAGCCAATTAGTGATGTTCCCCGTTCCTCCCGAATGGCGGAATAAAGCGAAAGGTTTCTTGGACGGGATAGTTCGTAACGGTGCCAAAGGACTTGCGGCTATCTGCCTTCTCCTTGTTACACGATTCGTAGCCCCTGAGAAGCTGAGCTATATTGTGTTGGTTTTGCTCGTTGTGGGAATTTTTGCAGGCATCAAGGTAAAGAAAGCGTACTTAACGACGCTTCTGTCTAATCTGAAGACAGGTGGCGACGACCTGCAAAAGGTTGAGCTGAATCTGATGGATTCCGTGACTCGGCAAATCTTGATCGATGCGTTGAATGGTGCGGACAAGGGGCAAGCGCTGTATGCTTTTGGCCTTTTGAAGGAGACAAGTTCATTTGATCTAACGCCGCATTTGGACGGTTTATTGCGTCATCCCATACCCGAAGTTCGCTTAGAGGCATTGGCGTATGTGGAGATGAAGGTGCCAGAAGGTTTTGAGCCTGTTTTGCAGGAACTGATCGGATCTGAGCATGTACAAGTTAGAGCCAGGGCGATTATTGCCCTTTCCGCTTATGCGGAAGAAGATTACGTTGATGAGATTACTGTGCATTTGGAAGACGCATCTGTCGAAGTTCAAGCAGCAACGATTGCTGGTCTAGTCAAATATTATAGTATTGAAGGCATGTTCCGTGCGGTTGGGAAGCTGAAAGAGATGATGGAGAGCGGGCACGAAGAGGAACGGATCGCCATGGCCGCGTTATTCGGACAAATTCGGGTGAAAAACTTCTACAAGCCGCTCATCTCCCTTTTGCAGGATAACTCTCCATTGGTTCGAATTCGGGCCTTGGAGTCTGCGGCAATCCTGCACGTGCCTCCATTACTTGTACCGATTATTGGCATGCTCAAAGATAGCAAAACCCGGCGCTATGCCATAGACGCACTCGCGGCATACGACGAAGATGATGTGCTGCCACAGCTGGCACCTTACTTGGAACAACAGGAAATTAGCTTGTATTTGCCTGCTGTGTTTGAGCGTATCGGGACACAACAATCGATGGACATGTTGTTTGCTTGCTATGAGAAGGCGCCATACGCCTTGCGTGACCGTATCCTAGAGTCATTGCAACGCATGAATAAGCACTTGCCTCAACCAGATAGCCGTAAAGTGGAGGCGTATATCTTTCAGGAGCTTGCGCTTTATGCGCAATTCGCTGAGCATGGTGGCTGCGTTGTTGGCGTAGATGAGTATACAGAAGTAGAGAAGATGATCGGTGAAATTCGGACAGCCATTACTCGGCGTGTGTTTCTACTATTGGCGCTTCTAAAAGATGGTCAAACCATGCAGGCCGTGTATCTGGACTGGTCGGAAGGGGACTCGCGTCAGCAAGCCAATGCCGAAGAGGTTATTGATCAGACACTTCAAGGAACATTGCGTACAGAGATGGCCAAGTTTATGGCCGGTTCCCGCAAACTGTCCAAGGTAGCCGCAAGCAAGGTGGAACTAAATCTGCATTTGAGCTGGCTAGCTGAGCAAGGTGATGAATGGCTGACTCAAACGATCCAGTACCATACTCTGCGAAAGTCGTCAGAAGTGGTGGTGAACGTTGAGCTTGCAGATCTCATGCATCGGGTACAATTGCTTCGTCGTGTTTCGTTATTTCAAGGTCTTACGAGCAGAGACTTATCTGTTATTGCCAAGCGCTTGCATAAATTAGACGTCGAGCAAGGCAATACAATCATTAGAGAAGGCGACCCAGGCGATTCCCTTATGCTCGTAGATGAAGGCAGAGCGGGCATATATCGCAATAAGCAGCTCCTCGGCGAGTTGAATCTCGGTGATTGTTTCGGTGAGATGGCGATTCTGACGAACAGTGCACGTACTGCAACGATCAAAGCGGAAGAAAACATGGTGCTGTGGCGTCTGGACTCGTCTGTGTTCTACGATATGATGTTTGATCAGACGAGCATTGCTGTTGAAATGATGAAGCTGCTTTCGCGCAGACTGCGTTCGGAGCTTGCGCGGGGTCAGGGGAAAGGGCAAGGGCAAGCTTCCGTGGCGGAGCAAGGCGAAGAGCTGATGGAGGATCAGGGACAAGCTTTGGCGGAGGGGCAAGAGCAAGAGCAAGGGCCAGGGCCAGGGCAAGAGCAAGGGCCAGGGCCAGGGCCAGGGCAAGAGCAAGGACAAGGGCAGGGGCAGGGGCAAGGGCAAGGGCAAGGAGAAGAAGGGAATGAAGCAGCTCAGGCGGAGGCTGCCGTAACGGTATTGCAGGAGCCGCAGGCGGCGACGGAATTGACGAGGGATGAAGTAATTTTACGCCGGGTCCTCGTCTTGCAGAAGATTGACCTTTTTGCCCATTTGGGCCCGAGTGACTTCATGTGGTTAGCCCAAATGGTCGAAGAAGCTGCCTACGAGCCTGGCGAAGCAATCTGCCGTGCAGGAGACTTCGGAGATACGATGTATGGCATCATCGAGGGAAGTATCCGCGTTCACCGTGGCAGCGAGGAGTACGCGCTGTTAGGCGAGGGCGCATTCTTCGGCGAAATGGCCATCATCGACAGCGGCCCGCGTTCAGCGGATTGCACAGCGAAGGAACCAACCGTGCTGCTTCAGCTGCATCGTGACCTCGTGCTGAGCTTCTGCTTCCAGAACATCGATGTGCTGCGCAGCATGATGCGCGTCATTGCGGATCGCCTGCGAGGCATGATCTAGCTTGGTAGTCCACAATTGAAACCAGAATGGTATAGGTTACGGGTTAAGGGTAAGCGAAGCTTACTTCTTATTGCCTAGTATAGGTGCTATCCATAGGGCATCCTGGGCAAGTGAGTGAATAACTGTATTTTCTGCAGCTAATTTAGGCGAAATCGAGGAGTTTTACCAAATAACTGGATTTTCTCCCGTTATTTCAAGCAAATTTCATCCTATGGGACATTTCGAGCAAAATTAGATGTAGAAAATCCAGTTAAACTCCCCAAATGCTAGTTTTACCCGGAAATAGATGTAGAAAATCCAGTTAATCTACTCAAAGCTGCCCAGTCTGGGAACGCCAAAGGAAGCAACTAAAAAACGCGGTAAGCAACGGACGATAGTGTCCAAGCTTGCCGCGTTTTTCATTGATGTTAGATTCTGCGGTAACCGCTAGGCAGCCGACCACTGTCACGAATAGCGCGAATCTGTCTTAGCGTCAGGTACTTGTTCGTGGAGATCAACGAATTCGCATCGTTGCCGTTAATGATGTTATCGAAGTCACTGACGTTCCTAACACCGTGGAAGACTCGGAAATCCCCCCTGAATCGCGTGAGGCTGAAGAGAACGAGCGTCGAGTTGGGGTTCGTCGAGAAGAAGCGAAGGCTCTCCATCCCACCCAGTGGCAGATCGAAGTTAGGAATGCCGATGTTGCCGCTTAGGATTGCGCTACCGCCCTGATAATACTTCTCGCTGTAAACCGTTAAGCGGGGATAAATGGGTTTGGCATAGACTGGCATTGGCGCTCAACCTCCTTTCACTGTCTACGATATGTGGACAGGCAAGGGGTTGCTTGGACGTAAACCGATGCATACAAAACCCGGGCATGAATAGAAGATCGGATGCACTCAGTAAAGGAGCTTCCGATCTTTAAACATAATGCGTGGACCGTTGACTAGACCATGGCTTCCTCAAACTCAAATCATCCACCCAATAACTGTCGAGCACGACTTAACACCACTATGCAGCGCTAAGAACCACCCAATCAGCACCAAGCATCACTAAGCAGCGCTAAGCTCCGCCAAGCATCACTAATCACCGCCCAGCAATACCAGCATCACCACCAGCATTACCAGTACCACCAGCACCAACCAATCACCACACCACAGGAATAACTAGATTTTTTCCAGTTAAAAGAGCGCTATTTCACGCATTTGAAGGTTTAGATGTATTTCCTACAGTTAATTCTCAGGTTTTAGCCTGATTTCCAAGAACCGCAAGGAATTAGCTGGATGTTTTCCAGTTATTCGTCTGAAACTAGCGAAATCAGGGGAATTAACTGTAGTTTATACAGGTAATGCCTGGGAAAGGTACTTATGCACAGGCACTCTGTCGCCCGAGTCCGAATCCACCGCAATCGAAGAGAGGCAATCGACGTGATTGCCTCTTCAAGATTAGCTAGTTTGATACCATAGGAGCTTAAGAAGCGCAAATCGATCAATGTTAGTTATAGGAGTTAGTTAAGTATCCTACCGCCGCCGCTCGCGGCGCAGTAAATATATGAAGTACGGCGTCCCGATGACCGCCGTCATGATCCCCACGGGGACCTCCCGTGGGAGAATGATGACGCGGCCGACTAAGTCGCCGAGCAGCATGAGATCCGCGCCGATCAAGGCGGCGAGAGGGATCAACCACTGGTGCCGGCCGCCGATGAGGCTCCGCGCAATATGGGGAGCGATCAGGCCGATGAAGCCGATCGCCCCGACAGCCGACACGGAGATGCCGGCTAGAGCTACTGCGAGCAGCAGCAGCCAGAAGCGCTGCCGCCCGATCCGTACGCCGAGCGCGGCGGTCATCTCATCGCCAAGCTGAAACACGTTCAGCTTGGCGAAGTTTGCCCATACGATGGGCACTAGCACGGCGATCCATGGCAGCAAGCTGTACACGTTGTTCCAGCTGCGGTTCCACAGACTGCCGGAGAGCCAAAGCAGCGCCGCATTAATGTCACTGGGATGGCGGACAATCAGATACTGGATGCCAGCCTGAAAGATCGCCCCAATCGCAATGCCCACTAGGGCAAGATGGGAGGGCCGAAGGCTTAGACGGCGGCTCAGTAGCAGCAGAAGAAGGAAAGCCGCGAAGGCACCGATGAAAGCGGCAATCGGTAAATAATAGCTGGGCAGCTTAGGGAACAAGAAAATGACCCCAGCGGCCATAAAGCCTGCCCCTTTGGTAATTCCGATCACATCGGGGCTCGCCAAAGGATTCCGAATGACGCTTTGGAGAATAGCGCCGCCAACAGCTAGTCCGAAGCCCGCCAATATCGCAACCAGTATACGAGGTAAGCGCAGTTGGTGCACGATGAAATACGAAGGATGCTTCGCATCCGTCACAGCTGCCCACACATCGCGATAAGGTATACGAACCGCGCCGACATGCGCATAGATGATTGCTAAGACGATCATCAGCAAGAAAGCAATGATCAACGAAATAACAGGGATCCGCCATGGTTTAAAGGTTTTTAGGGCCATCATCGAGCCCTCCGTTGCTTCAACGCTAGGTAAATGAAGAACGGTGCGCCGATTAATGAAGTAACGATCCCAACAGGTGACTCGAATGGAAAGGCAATAAATCGGCTAAGAAAATCGGCATACAGTAGAAGAATACCACCGAGTAAAGCCGTTAATGGACCGAGAACGACCAAGTTCGTACCAGCTAATGCGCGCGCAATATGCGGCACGATCAGGCAGACGAAGCCAATCGGACCGCATAACGCTACTGCGGAGCCGGCAAGTACAATGACGAGCAGCACACTGATGCCGCGTACGAACGTGATGCGCCCGCCAAGCCCTGTCGCAATTTCATCGTCGACAAGCAGCAATTTAAATGAAGGGAGCATGAATGCAAACAGCAGCATCCCTCCTATAAAAAACGGGAGAATCACGCGGACCTCGGTCCAAGCGGCTTGACTTAAAGAGCCGACTAGCCAGAAAATCATGCTGTCCGTTGCATGTTGATTCATAATGATGACCCCTTCCGTTAGCGAAGACAAGAGGAAGTGAATCGTAATGCCAGCAAGCGCAATATAGACGTACTGTTTGCTTCCTGTACCTGCAAGTGACCACACTAACAGAGCACCAAGTGCTGCGCCAACAAAAGCGAAAGCAATCAACCCCATGTTGCCGAAATGAGGCAGAAACACAAGTCCAACGACGACCGCTAAAGCACCTCCCGCATTGATGCCGAAAATGTGAGGGGAAGCCAGCGGGTTCTTGGTCGTGAGCTGGGTGAGTAACCCAGCGAGTCCAAGCTGCATCCCGACGATGCAAGCCATGATGGCGCGCGGTAAGCGCAGCGTTTGGACATAGAGGTGAGCCTTATCGCTGCCTTGATAGGTCACAGCTTCGTACAACGTGTGCCAGGACACGGGGGATTGGCCCCATTTTAAACTAGAAACAATCCCAATTAAGATAGCTAGCAGACTCGCAGAAAATAGGAAGAGCAGAGGCCATTTACGGCTCTGCTTCTCAAGGTTTATGGGTTGGTTCATCGAACTACTGCCCCAGATTCTTCACGATATCGTCGAGGATTTTCTCCGACCCGATCATCCCGCGGGATAAGGACCAGTCACGTCGCTCAACAGTGAATACTTTTTTGTTAGCTACAGCATCAATTTTCTGCCACAGCGGATTCTTCTCCCATTCTTGCACGATGGTTACTTTCTCAGTTGGCATCAAGAACAGGACTTTGGGGTTCGCTTCAACCAATTGTTCCAGGGTAATTTGTGGATAAGCTGTCGCATTTTTCACAGGATCATTGTACCCAAGCATAGAGAGGAAGGAGCCGCTGTAGGCATGATCCGAGTGTGCGAAGAAGCCTTTAGGGTTCACAACCGCTGGCAGAACGCTAAGGTTCGATGCGGCAAGTTTCTTTTTCATCGCTTCAACTTTCGTTTGGTGCTCAGCGAGGCGCTTTTTGCCTTCTTCCACTTTACCAACAGCTTGCGCGATAATGCCTACGTTCTTCAGCATTTGGTTGTAGTCCGCTTGGAAGTCATCCAATACAAGGACAGGTGCAATACCTTTGAGCTGTGGAATCGCAGCTTTATGCTTATTAATATCCACGATAATCAGATCGGGTTTAAGGGAAGAAATAAGTTCGATATTAGGCTCGTAACGTGAACCGACGGACGTGTAAGTTTTCAGCAGAGCTTTTACGGAGTCCATCAAAAGATCTGGGGAGCTATCGTCCGCAACACCAATCGGCTGTACGCCAAGCGAAACAAGGATATCTGTAAAGCCGAATTCCATGGCTACGATACGTTCGGGCTTCTTCGGTAATTCAACAGTACCTACTGCATCTTGAACGGTTATTTTGCCATCCGCTTTGGCAGCGGGAGTAGGGCTAGCGGCAACGGATGTCGTTGTTGCAGCTGATTCGGTATTCGTCGCTTTGCCACAAGCAGCGAGGCTTAGTGCAAAAACGCTGATCAGTGCGATAAAGCTAATACGAGTAAAAAGGGATTTCATTTCGGCATTCCTCCGTGACAATGATTATTATTCTCAATGAGTATAATAACGAATTATGGTTGCATAGAACATGTCCAATATGCAGATTGGACATGTCTTATTGTTAGATTTTAGGGTGAATAGTTATATATTCGGAGGGCGTATAGCCTGTCTTTTTCTTGAAAACTTTACTGAAATGGAAGTAATCGACGAAACCGACGCGACTCGCAATCTCTTTGGCCAGAAGATCGGTCTGCAGAAACATTATCTTAGCTTTCTCAATACGCAAGGTATATAAATAGCTCATGAGCGTCTTTCCCGTCATCTTTTTAAATAAAACCGTAAAATACCCCACGCTCATACCTGCACGGCGGGCCAGCATAGGCAAAGTAAGTTCGAGCATGTAATGCTCGTTAATATAGGAAATGGTACCATCGATTGATTCTGACGCTGTCTTCTTCTCCTGGGTTAAATCGGATTCATGCAGATAGATAAATAAGATGCGCTCTAACATCATGCGCATTCGCATGATATGTGTTGTGTCTTCCCAGACAGTCAAAGGATCATGGTCTTGCGTTCTCCGAATAATTTCATCCAGCATATAGTGGATTTTGATTTCGCTTAGGGTGGTAAGGTGTCCTTGCAAGGTCCAATCGTGTTCAGCAGGCAGCATGCTATAGGTAATGATGATGTAATCGACGATTTTTGTTCGGGGTATTTGAATAGTGAAGTCACCTTGGTTGGGATGACACGCATACGCTTGCGAGCAAATAATGGGTTCATGGCCAGCGAAATGTAGTGTGAGATGACCTTGACGGACAATAACAAGTTGATATTTGCTAAGGGTACTTGTAACGGCTGTAGCGGAAGATGCGACTTGAATATGTTCAATTAGTGGAACGAGCGGGATCATTTGATGGAAATTCACAGGGCATGAACTCCTTTCTAAGCAGCGTTGGTAATAGTCTCATAGTGACATAAAAGCCCGGCAGCAACAAGCTTTCACAGACAAAAAAAAGCACCCCAATTCAGGGTGCCGCGCCATCACATCGCGTATACACTTTTACTGATAATTTCTGGTAGTTCAGCGCGTTGGGCTAGATATTGCTCAGGTGTAATGCTGCCATTAAACAGTCGCAATTGCAGTTGCTCCGTGAGTTCTGCTAACTGGAGTTCAATGACCTTCTGAACATCAACCTGATTAGCCCTCGCGATATCGGCTAATGAAAATCCGTTAACCTGTGCTGTATACATATCTTCCTCAGAAGATAACTTTAGGACATGCAATAAATCTTCTTTAATTGGTTTAGGATCGCGTCTACGAATAGGAATCTCCACCCCTACAGATCATGTACTCTATTGTATTCAGAGGGGAGCTAAGTGGAATGGGGAGATATCACAGAATTCGAGAATTTGAATGACCACGGTACTAAAGTCACCATCGCCCCCCGCAAAGTTGGAACGACGGAAAAGTGATGATTCAGGTATGTACACATAATCTCCTGCCGTGGTGTGGCATATTAGTAACAGTCCCAATTGGCTGTAACGGATTACATCTCATCACATTAGGCAAGGAGTGCATGATATCCCTATGAAAATGTTGCGAATTCTCCTACTTTCCCTAGCGCTTATGGCCGGGCAAGTGAGTATGGTTTCAGCGGATGGAACTTATCATTTTGGTTTCAAAAAAAGTGTCAACGGACAGCCGCCATCAATCGATGAAGAGGGATTTAAGAACCTTTTGAAGCAGCGCGGTGCTGTGTTCACAGGCGATCAGTCACAAAAGGAATTGTACTTAACCTTCGATAACGGGTATGAACAAGGTTACACAGGTCGCATTCTGGATGTGCTTAAAGAGAAACAAGTGCCAGCAATATTTTTCGTGACAGGCCACTATATTCGGACGGAGCCAGAGCTGCTCAAGCGCATGGCAGCCGAAGGGCATCTGATCGGCAACCATTCTTGGAGCCATCCCGATATGAGTCAGATTCCGGCGGAGCGCATTCAGAAAGAGTTGAACCAAGTGAAAGACGAAGTCGCCGCGGTGACAGGGCAAAAGGAAATGCATTATCTGCGCGCCCCGCGGGGCATTTTCAATGACCGCTCGCTCGCTGTCAGCCAAGGGCTGAACTATACGAATGTGTTCTGGTCCGTTGCGTATCGCGACTGGGAGCCCAAGCAGCAGAAGGGCTGGGAGTACGCCTACAAGAATGTAATGGCCCAGCTGCATCCCGGGGCTGTTATCCTTTTGCATTCCGTTTCCAGTGACAATACGGAAGCGCTGGGTAGGATCATTGACGCCGCGCGTGCGCAGGGCTACCAATTCAAGAGCCTGGACGAGATGAAGCTTCGCACGCCGTAAAAAGACAGGGAAAACCCCCATAGCTGCTAGAGCTATGGGGTTTTGGTGTTGAGTGGGGGCATAGGGACGCCCGCGGGGCCGTCTCACTCAAGCCTCGCGAATCGCAAAACGCTCGATCATGCCATTGGACGCCCTACCCGTCCTAACGTGCTCGTCCATCCCACCGGATGTCCTGCCTAATGGATTAACTGGATTTTATGCAGCTATTTTGGAGAATTTAGCTCGAATTTTCGAAATAGATGGATTTCCTGTAGTTAATTGAGGCCATTTTTCAGAATAAGCTAAGTGTAGCTTGAAATAACTGTATATTTTCCATCTAAGTTAACATTTCCAAGAGGAAAAGGCTCAAATTAACTACCTAATTTACAGTTATTTCAACCCGAATGCCTCAAATTAGGTTGTCTTCGTCAAATCAGCAAGATTATTTTCAATCTTAGCCTCAGATTTCTTTTGTTCCAACCAAGTTTGGGAAAGGGTTGAAATCTTTTGGTCGACTAACGACTGTTTAATTGTAGCGGTTTTGTCGGCAAGCGTTGGCGTTGAAGCAGCTTTATGATCCGTTACTTTAATAACATCGTAACCTGTTGCCGTTTGTACAGCAGAACTAAGACCGCCTGTTTCCAAAGCAAATGCCGCGGCTTCAAATACCGGATCTCCTTGTCCTGCCGAGATATAGCCTAGATCTCCACCTTTATCCTTGGTTGCTGTATCCGTAGAACTTTCTTTCGCAAGTGTTGCGAAATCTCCGCCGCTTTTCAACTTCGCGATAATAGCTTCAGCTTCAGCTTCCGTTGCTACTGAGATATGAGAAGCTTTTACTTGCGCAGGCACCTTTAATGACTCTAAATTTTCATCATAATATTTTTTGATTTCATCGTCAGTGACCGTAACTTGTGGCTCCAAAATCTTTTTTAGTGTCACTTGAGACTGCATATTTTTCTTCAAATCGTCCAATGTCATGCCATAGTTAGCAAGAGCTTGGTTAAACTCATCCTCGGAACCATACGTAGCTTTAATTGTTTGAATCTCATTCGTTACATCCGCATCTGTAATTTGGATGCCCGCTTTCTTACTCTCCTGGGAGATAAGTTCTTCCGTGATCATCGAGTCTAGCGTTTGCGCTCCGCCACTAGTTACCAAAGCGTTATACAGCTTAGACGTACTTATTTCAACTCCGTTGACCTTGGCAACGGCTTTTTCATCGTTAGTTTTAGCACCAGGTGGAAATACCGAAGCGTAAGCAATTAAACTAACCAGAAGGACGGATGAGGTCCATACCCATATGCGATTGTTTTTTGAATTCATATATATACTTCCTCTCGTGATGTGGCTGTTAGTGTCGTTCTCGTTCTGAACCCCATTATGCCTGACCAAGCTGAAGGAAGTATGAGCGTAAGCTGAACGTGAGCTTAATACATATCACTTGCAAATTAATAAATTGTACACAATTAAATCGTTGACTAAATAAAATTCGCGTGATATGATTCATTCATAAGGTTTGTCACAAATTTAATTGTACGCAATATGAATTCATAGCATTAGCATCATGTAGTAAACAAGGAGGAATTCCTATGCATCACAAAGCGATCATTATCGGAACGGGACCTGCGGGACTAACCGCAGCCATTTACTTAGCAAGAGCGAACATTTCACCGCTAGTTATAGAGGGCATACAGCCAGGTGGTCAATTGACCACCACAACAGAAGTCGATAACTTCCCAGGTTTCCCTGATGGGATTACAGGGCCTGAGCTGATGGATAACATGCGGAAACAAGCACTTCGCTTCGGGGCAACGATTCAGTCGGGGCGCGTAGCGGAGGTAGACTTCTCCAAACGCCCATTTACCTTATTCCTCGAGGATGGCGGGCAATTGACCGCGGACTCGCTCATCATTTCAACAGGTGCAACGGCTAAGAAATTAGGGATTCCTGGTGAAGCCGACAATATCGGCAAAGGGGTAAGTACCTGCGCAACGTGTGACGGATTTTTCTTCCGAAACAAGAAAATCATCGTCATTGGCGGAGGCGACACCGCAATGGAAGAGGCGCAGTTCCTGACGCGGTTCGCTTCCGAAGTACGTGTAGTACATCGTAGAGACGATCTCAAAGCATCGAAAATCATGCAAGATCACGCTCGCGGCAATAGTAAAGTAGCTTGGAGCTTGAATCGCACGCCACTTGAAGTGGTTGCAGGACCAATGGGTGTGACAGGATTGAAAGTTCACAATAACGCTACAGGTGAAGAAGAATTACTTGAAGCAGATGGGATTTTTCTAGCCATCGGGCATACCCCGAACACGGGTTTCTTAGGCGGGCAACTGCCAACTGATGAGCTCGGTTACTTGCAAGTGATCCCAGGTACATCTCAAACGACAATCCCAGGCGTATTCGCTTGCGGCGATGTACAAGATCGGATTTACCGCCAAGCGATTACCTCAGCAGGAAGCGGTTGTATGGCTGCGCTAGATGCTGAACGTTTTATTTCAGAGCATGCTTCACAAGAACAAGAACTAGCACTTCAAGGAGGAATGAGCTATGTCCGTTAATCATATATCTGATGCTACTTTTTTAAATGAAACAAGTACGGGTACCGTCCTCGTCGATTTCTGGGCGCCATGGTGCGGCCCTTGTAAAATGATCGCTCCGATTCTAGATGAACTATCAGCCGAAATCGGTGATACGGCCAAAATCGTTAAAATCAACGTCGATGATAACCCAGAATCCGCTGCGAAATACAACGTGATGAGTATTCCGACATTACTTGTTTTTAAAGATGGTCAAGTGGTTGATCAGTTGGTTGGGTTACAGAGCAAAGAGAAGTTGAAAGCTGTAATTGCAGCGGTATAAGGTAAGCCGTCATCATAAACGAAGTATACCCATATACGAAAAATACCCATTTACATCTACCTTAGGAGGATTACGATATGACACAGACACATTTACAAGAACGCACAGGAGTCGCTACCCTTGGAGGCAACCCAATTACTTTACTGGGCCCAGAAATCAAAGTAGGGGATCAAGCGCCGGATTTTAAAGTAAATAAGGATCTGATGACCGAAGTCAGTCTGGCGGATTATGCAGGGAAAGTGAAGCTTATTTCCGTGGTGCCGTCCGTCGATACAGGGACATGTGACGCTCAGACTCGCCGCTTTAATGTGGAAGCTGACAAACTTGGTGACGATGTCGTTATTTTGACGATTTCGGTGGATCTGCCTTTTGCACAAAGCCGTTTCTGCGGAGCTGCGGGGATTGATAAAGTCGTCACCCTTTCTGATTACAAAAACCGTTCATTCGGGCAAGCTTACGGCGTGCTTATCAAAGAAATCCAGTTGGATCAGCGGGCAATCTTCATCGTGGATGCGAACGATACCGTGCGCTACGTGGAGTATTTGACAGAAATGAGCAACCATCCGAATTATGAGGCGGCTTTGGAGGCTTTGAGAACGTTAGTATAAAATGTCGATGTCAAATGTCGAGATGAAAGAAAGAGCAGTCATCCCTTGTGGGATGGCTGCTCTTTGGTTTGGGGGGCGATGGTGGCACGCCAGCGCACAAAAGTTGTGCGCAAGGGCAACGGCCGGGCCAGCTGCGCACGCCAGGCAGGAGCCGCAGCCGCTACCGCCGCGCCAGCGCGATCTCGCGGCTGCCCTTGACCATGCCCGCGCCGCAGAGCGGGCACGCCTTCGCCGCGAGTCGTGCCTCCTGCGGCGAAGAGATCCGCGACCAGGCTTTGCAGCCGGTCGCGCTGCACAACCACGCCGCGACCCGCTCGGTCGCGGTCGGGGCACTGCCGCCAGTCGCAGCTCCGCTCGCGACTGAACGCCCGGCCGCAGCTCCGCCAGCGGCCGAGAACCCGCCAGCCGGCTTGCTGCGGCTGGTCACAGCCCCTGCGTCCGCGCCAGGGAACGCGGACAATAGAAAGCGGGAAGGCTCCGCCTTCTTCCCGCGGTAGAACGCTGGCGAGCTGATTAGCAGCTCGCCTTTGGCCCTTGTCACGGCGACATAAGCCAGTCGCCGTTCTTCCTCGAGCGCGGCAGCAGCCTTGTCCCGCGCAACGACGCCCGCCATTTTGACATCGTCCAAATGGCCTGCATCGAGTGCCGAGCTATGCGGCATATTGCCTTCAATCGCACAGAGCAGGTACACGATCGGGAACTCGAGTCCCTTCGATTTATGAATGGTCATCAGCGAGATTTTGTTCGCGAATTGATCTTTGCTTTGAGCGCGCATTTCCGTGCGTTTTTCAGCTACTTCATGGATAAAATAAAGAAACTGCTCGACCGTATTGAACCGCTTAGCCGAAGACTCCAGCTCATCCAGCGTTTCTTTCAGCATTTCACGATGTTGCGTGAGCTTGCTGCGCTTGTTAGTTTCCAGGAAGGCATCGTAAAAATCCTTGCGAATCACTTGAATGGCCGCGAGCGGTGTCATCTCCACGAGAGATTTGATCAACCGAATGCGGGCTTTCACCTTTTCTTTCTGAAATTCTTTTAACTGTGGAAGCCCCAGTAGATGAATGAGAGGCCACTTTTTCGGCTGAATCGCTTCTTGATCTTGAATAATGCGCATGCCTTGGTCTCGTCCAATATATAATGAGGGGAGGACGCCTTCGATGGCTTCGAAATTCCGCCGCTCTTGCGCAATCCGCAAATGATCAATAATCGGCTTCACCATCCACTGTTCATAGAACGAATCATTAGTGCCATAATCCACGAAAGGGAGGTTATGCAGAATGAGCCCCTCAATAATAGCCCGACTGTTGCTCGCTGTTCGATACAAAATCGCGAAATCCCCATATTGGCAGCCGCCCTCAGCAACTTTAAGCCGGATGTCGTCGATTAACCAATCCGCCTCGTCATCACTATTTGCAGGTTTCACATAGTGCGGTTTATGGGTACTTTCTTTTGTAGCGAGGAGCGTTTTCAATTTACGCTGTTTGTTATGCTTAATGATGGCATTGCCTAAGCCGACAATACTCGATGTTGACCGATAGTTGATATCCAGCGTGACGGTTGTTGCAGTGGGGTACTCTTCATGGAATTGCAAAATAAATTCATTTCTCGCCCCATTGAACGAGTAAATCGTCTGGTCATCGTCACCAACAACCATTAAATTCTGATGGGCGGCCGCAATCATTTTAACTATTTCATATTGCACGGTGTTCGTATCCTGGAATTCATCGACGCTGATGTAGGTAAACTTACGTTGCAAGGAACGCAGAATGTCAGGATTCTGGAGGAGTAGTTGGTACGCTTTGATCAAAATATCGTCGAAATCGATCTTCTGCTGTTCCATTTTCCATTGCTCGTACTGCATGAAAATCTTCTTGGTTTCCTGTTCCTCTTCCGTGCCTTCAGGTAGATCTTCGACCTCGATGAGCTGCATTCTGTAAGAGGAGAGCAGTGAAATAAGCACTTCAGGCTGATACGTATCCTGTAAGCCCATACTAAGCATGATCCGCTTAAAAACAATTTGCTGAAAGCGGCCATCGCTCAGAATCTCCTGCTGCAGCCCGTTCATCCGCAGGATTCGCAGGCAGAACGCATGAAAAGTACGCACCTGCATCACGCCCGCCATACTTGCATGAAGACCGGGCATCGTCGTGAGACGTTCCCGCATTTCTTCAGCGGCCTTTTTGGAAAACGTAATAAGAAGCAGATTTGCAGGTTGTACCTGATGAACACGGAGCAAATAAGCGACACGGCACACCAGTACCGTCGTTTTTCCAGAACCAGCACCAGCCAGGGTGAGTAGAGGGCCCTTGAAGTGTCTGACAGCCTTGATCTGAGCTTCATTAAGCAGGATACCATGCTCTTCCAAGTCGCGGAAGAAATAACTATCCGAATCGTGATCGGGTACGAGCGTAGTACTATTGGTAAGAAGCGCCATTTGGGCATGCGGAATCGGGCGTTCTGTAGTTGGTTTAAAGCCTAATGGCGTTGTATACATAGGGATAGAATTCACGTGACCACCTGTTTCTTAACAATGTTACTTGCAAGACTGAACCATCTATTCTACCACAATTATAGCCGTATGAAAGGAAAAATAGCCGTATGGTTAAATCTTACGTTAAATTGCTGTGGGGCCAGTTCAACGAACATGATGCCACAGGGCTTGCAGCGCAGTGCGCGTACTATTTTCTGCTCTCCCTTTTTCCATTACTGCTGTTCGTCATGAGTTTACTCGGCTACTTGCCATTCTCGTCCGACGATGTCGTTGGCTTAATTCGGGAGTATATTCCGGGTGCTGTGGCTGGGTGGCTCGAGGAAACACTTAGTAACCTGCTCAATGTCAAAAGAGGCGGCACACTCTCCTTCGGTTTAATCTTGGCCTTAGTGAGTGCCAGCGCAGCGATGAACGCCATTGTTCGGGCTGTTAACAAAGCGTATGGATTGCCCGCACGTAAAAGCTTCATTCACTCTCGCTTTTTAGCGATTATGCTTACCTTGGGTATGTTAGTCGTAATCATTTCAGCGCTGTTGCTCAGCGTGTTCGGTCACTGGATTGGGGATTGGTTGGCGGAGCACGTCCATGTGGCATCTGCCCATATCGAGCTGTGGAACAATTTGCGTTGGGTTATTAACTTTGTCATCATTTTCATCGTATTCATCGGCATTTACTTTATCGCACCCAACACTTGCTTAACGTGTAAAAGCGTACTGCCCGGCGCCCTGTTCGCCGCCATCGGTTGGCAGGGAACGTCGCTTGCGTTCTCCTTCTATGTCAACAGCTTCACCAACTACAGCGCGACGTATGGCAGCATTGGCGGAATTATCGTCCTGATGACCTGGTTCTACATTTCAGCACTCATCATTATTATCGGCGGTGAAATTAACGCATTGCGCCATGTGAAAAATATCCACAAAGCCAATACGGCCCATAATACGACCGAAAAGAACCGAGTCTGATTTCATCAGAATCGGTTCTTTTCGGTAATCAGTTTGGTAGGGGCAAGGTCGGTCAGCTTGTGCACTCACCAGCTCAAAATGCCACCCTCCAACCGCTTAACGCCCCGGATTTTGCCAAGCTGCTCCGCCAGTTGGAACAGAGCCAAATCTTTCACCTTCGCCTCAATCATGACATCGACGCGGGGAAGATCAATTTCTTTGCAGCTTTTGAGAAAAGCTGTAAGCATCTCCGGATTGATGTAATCCGAGTGGGAGCGAAACTCTTTCTCACTCTTGGGCGAGGAGACGTGGATCTTCATCGGCACGTCGCCCCATGTCTGCGCAATTTGGGGGAGCAGCTCGATGGGAGAAAGGGCTGAGGGATTGCACCAATCATGATGCAAATCGAGCATGCACGGTCGCTGCAGCCTCTGGCTCACAGCAAGCGTTTCCTCCAACGTATATGTTTTATCGTCGTTCTCAAATGTGAGCCGCTTCATCACATGCTCCGGCACTTTTGGGGCATTGTCGTAAAGCTTCTGCGTCGCAGCGATCTTATCGCCGTACACCCCGCCAACGTGGATGTTGATGATGGCAGCCTCGTCCAGCCCCATGCCATCCAAAATGGCCGCATGATAATTCAAATCTTCGATGGCGGCATCCACGACTTTATCGCTGCCATTGAGCAGTGTGAATTGGTTTGGATGCATGCTGAGCCGCATATCGTGCGCCTTTGCGAAGTCGCCGAGCTTGCGAAGATCATCCGCGTACTCCGCGGCGACGTCGATCCGTACATCGGGATGTGTGGCTAGCGGGATTAACGCAGATGACAGCCGAAACAGCCGGATGCCATGGGCTGCGTTGTAATAGAGAATCCGCTGCGTAGCTTGCAGGTTTTTGCGGCCAATATCAATGGCTCGCTGCATAGCCTCCTCGCGCGGTCGCTCCGAGAACAGTTTATATGTGAATGTCGAGCTAGGTGTATTATTAAAAATTGCCATTGCAGTAGATACGAAACCAAGTCGAATAATCACGTGCGTGCATCCCCCGTTGCTAAAATAGTTAGTAGTTACTCTAGTGTACCCTTTTTTATAGCTGGATTTCTCATAAATTTTCATCTGGCTCCCAGCAGCACACCAAAGCCCCCTACCACAGGTTAGGGTCGCCATCCGTTAGCACTACAATTAGGGAAGATTTCCATCGAATCGGTTAGTGTAGTGCCGTGAGGGAGGTCTGCTAACTAGTTGATGAGAGTGGCGCTAGGAGGAGGTCTGTTAACTAGTTGATGAGAATGGTGCTAGGAGGAGGTCAGATAATGATGACAAGTGTGAGAGAGCGAGAATTCCTCGCCAACTAATCAACTTTTTTGAAGGTGGCGAGGAATGATTATTATTGTTGTAAGAAGAATCTGAGCTCGGCGGTGATGATGACGAAAAGCCTCCCCTCCACAAGGTTTAAGTGGAGGGGAGGCTACAAAGTCGAGCTCGTACAGTAGTTTAACTGTAAAAAGTACAGCTAATTTGCCGTTATTCAGCCAGAAATTGAAAATAGATGGAAAAAGTCCATCTATTTCTCGCCATTCCGCTGAATATCTCGGTTTTGTGCAGAAATAACGGGAGTTTTTCCAGTTATTTCGTTAAATGAGTCGATATCGCGAAAATTAGATGGAAGTTTTCCATCTAATCGTTCCGTGTGTCGGCGGTGATGGCGGTGATGGCGGTCACCCATCTATTCGTATAGGTGGCGCTGGTGAGTCAGTTAGCCACCGACCGCCAGTCCCACCTGCTTCACAATCCTTAAACCCGCTCAACCTTCAACAGGTTAGTCGTACCGGATTTCCCGACCGGAATACCTGCGGAGACGACGGTGAGGTCGCCTTTCTTCACATAACCAAGCAACTCTGCTTGGCCGATCGCGGAGCGAATCATCGCATCCGTGGATTCGCAGAACTCACCAAGCACAGGAATAACACCTTGCACCATGCTCAATTGGCTAATGGCGTGCAAGCTATTCGTTACCGCGATAATCGGTGCTTCTGGGCGGTACTTCGCGATCATGCGCGCCGTGAAGCCTGTCTCTGTCGGTGTGAGGATCGCCGCAGCATGCAGTTTGTTCGCGGAGGAGACAACCGCTTGGCACAACACTTCGGTGATTTCGTTGTTGGATTCTAGCTGTGCATCAACCAAGGAGCTGCGCACCATGGTTTGCTCGACGCGCTCAGCGATCGTTGCCATCATTGTCACGGACTCGATCGGATATTTCCCAGCGGCAGTCTCGCCAGAAAGCATGACAACGTCACTGCCGTCAAGCACGGCATTCGCCACGTCACTCACTTCAGCGCGAGTCGGACGCGGGTTGCGCTGCATGGAATCCAGCATTTGCGTAGCTGTGATAACGGGCTTGCCAGCAAGGTTACAAGCGCGAATCATGTCTTTTTGAGCAATTGGCACTTCCTCAGTTGGAATCTCAACCCCAAGGTCACCACGGGCAACCATGATGCCATCGGATGCTTCCAAGATGGAAGCGAAGTTTGTCATGCCTTCTTCGTTCTCGATTTTGGAGATAATCGGTGTTAAACCAGCCCCATGCTGTTCCAGAAGCGCGCGAACCTCACGAACATCGTGGCCGTTACGAACGAAGGACATTGCGACGATCGAAATATTTTCCTCTACGCCGAATTTGATGTGCATCACATCGCGCTCCGTCACACCCGGCAAGGATGTGCGTACGCCTGGTAAGTTAACACCTTTGCGTTGTTTCAATTGAGCAGGGTTCAAAACGCTGCAAGTTACTTCTGTGCCATCGATCATTTCAACGCGAAGTTCAATGGAGCCGTCGTCGATCAATACCAGATTGCCTGGCTTAACATCCTGCGGCAAACCTGGGTAGTTCACGGATACGCGGCTGGAGTCGCCGATAATTTGTTCCGTCGTCAAGACGATACGATCGCCCGTTTGCAAGTCATAGGAAGCATCTTTCAATTGACCGATGCGGATTTCAGGACCTTTGATATCCATTAGAATCGGGATAATAACGCCCATTTCTTGTGCAGCTTGACGTACACGCTGAATACGACCACGGTGCTCATCGAGATCGCCATGCGCCATATTTAAACGCGCGACGCTCATGCCGGCGCGAATTAATTCTTTCAGAGTAGAGACGGAGTCGCATGCTGGACCCATGGTACAAATAATTTTCGTTTTACGCATTGTGAAGGACTTCCTTTCGCATGTAGAAGATTAGTTGGCTTCATTATATGCCTTATTCATGTGATTTTCTATGAACTATAGTATGATACATGTAATATAGTATTATTAGAAGAGGCGAGGATCTTATGCAGCTAACGGGGTTTCACTATGATAAAAGTAGTACATGGAACGAGGAACAACCCAATGAACGACCAGATTGGACACTCATTTTCGTGATCTATGGCCATTGTGTGTACTGGATCAATGAGAAAAAACAAGTGCTAGAAAAAGGGCAATGGCTGCTCATTCCGAGTGAAACTCCCTTCTATGGGCGTAGTGTACCTACGAAAATTCATGAGAAATTTGTGCTTCATGTAAATGCACAAGCAGCGCAAGACATCTTTCCGCTACTGCAACAACCATCCTATACCTGCCGTCAGACAGGTAAATTCGACATCATCGCAGATCGACTGCGCTTGATTCACCGCGGCTGGCAAGACAAACAGCCCTATTACATGGCGCTGTGTGAAGCGCATCTGCAAGAGCTCTTTGTGTATCTCCAGCGGGAGTGGGATCAGGCTGCGACGACGTCGGCAACCGCACTGCTCGTGGAGCAAATGAAGGGCTATATCCAGAATCATTATCGCGAGCATGTTACCAAGGACGAGTTAGGCACTTGTATTTCTCGCTCGCCGAATTATGCGGCTTCGCTTTTCCGCCAAGTCACAGGTCAAACCATCAGTGAATTCGTGCATGTCACGAGGATCAAAACAGCCGTCTACATGCTGCGTCACTCCGCCCTGACCGTCACTGAAATCGCCGAGTTTATCGGCTATAATGATCCGTCTTATTTCTATCGCGTATTTCGAAGAATGACGGGGCTAGTGCCAACCGAGCTCGTTTCAGATCGGGAAACGATTCGCAAATAATTACATTGTTCCGCCGCCAAGGCGTATGTTCGCAGGTATTTGCTCAGGACCTTTGTTAATATAGTCGTGAATGAACGTGCCTACACTAGCTTCATCGAATTTGGCGAGGTTCATTGTTTTCGTCCAAGCCGTAACGACAACCTCTTGATCGGCAGGTACATCCGGATTCGGAACCGCAAGAACACCTGCACCAGCCGTCCGGAAGTGGGTCAAATATTCTAAGCGATCGGTCAGCTCTTTCGGTGCATCGGGATGGTAATGAATGATAATATCGCCATGTTCCAAGTTGTGGACAAGCATCTCGTAACCAGGTCTTTCCTTGTAGAAACCAAATTTCAAATCATGCGGGCTATGCGTACCTGAAGTAGGGATTTTCATTTCATACATCAAGGTACCGTCTTTATGATCGCGCCCATAGTCCTTATCTGTTGTGACCTGAATGTTGGCTTCGGAATTTAGCTTGTCTAGACTGTATTTGCCTGCTGAACTTTGAATGAGTGAAGTACCGATGGAGCCGAGGGCGATAATGAGCAAGGCATGAGAAATCAGTTGCCAGGTCTTATGCTTCTTCTTCAGGGCTTGCTTTTCAGCCTTTTTCAATCTCGAGGTGTTATCTTTGTTAATTCTTGCTGCGAGCACATAACCAACGATAGCTGCAATGAATAGAGCTAGTCCGATATAGAGCAATATAGTCATCATTTCAATCCCTTTCTGCGTCATGGAATCATCCATATTGAATAAGTTCTTTGCTAAAAATAATAAGCACACTACAAATTGTAGTTTTCTAAGGAGTGGAAGTCAACTTCTAAAGTTATCCTGATTTTTAGAGAGTTACATAGAGGATATTGTGAATTTCTTGTGGAGAAGAGGGGAATGTCTAATTATGCAGATAGGATTCAGAGAGAGTTTAAATCTAGGGATTGTGTTGCTTTCGATAATAAATGGTTTTCTCGGAGACATTAAATCAACGTATAATGGAATTCGTACAATGCATGTTGTGCGTCTTTTCAACAATATATGACATCATATGATAAAAGAATATATTCCCATTTTAACACATT
>NZ_LYPB01000033.1 GCF_001653565.1 Paenibacillus oryzisoli | reverse complement strand
GCTGCATAATTTTAAAAAATGAATGCTTAGGCCACGTAAGAACTCTAACCAATTTTTCAATTTGAATTGTGAAATCGACTCAATAATACAGCTATTTTGGAGCAGATTTATCCACTGTGGCGTTTCTGGGCGAATTTAACTGCATATTTTCCATGTATGTGGAATTTGGAGCACAAAAGCCGAAAAATAGATGTAGTTTTTCCAGTTATGTGGTGCTTGAGGCCTTCAGATTGTTGTAGTAGTTGCCTAGGAAAAGATAAGGGGATGAGTTGTCAATCTGCTAATGTCGCATTTTGAAGGAAAATGTCGAAATAAGTCTGAATTCCTTAAATATCCATTATTGGTGCAACAAATAAAGAGAATGCACCAAATAAAGAGAAGCTAGTAGTATATAGGAGGAGAGAGAGAAAATGAGTACGAAACAAGGAATGAATATAAAAGGATGGGTAAAGTCAGTCTCCTTTACTTCGTTCAGAGCAAGAATGACGATTATGTTTCTGGTTATCGCGTTGGTACCGATGTTGTTCAGTACCGTTTTTTCATCTTATTGTTTGAAGAATGTAGTGAATAATGAAGTTCACTCCAAGGAAGAGAGTATTCTGAAAGCGAATGTTACGGCCATCGATTACTCCATCAAGCGTCAAATTTCCATACTGAAAGAGATGCTGAAATATGAGGAGATCAAGACGGGAAATGAGAAGGAAATTATCAAAACTCTCCTTAAATTCCAACAAGCTAACAAAGACGTCGAAGAGTACGTTTATGTTAATAAAGATGAAATGGCGCTAACCTCAGCAGGACAGAAAATTTCTGTATCCGATCGTGATTATGTCAAGCAAGCCAAACAAACAAAGCAGCCAGTGAGTACGGATCTCCTCGTTAGTAAGACAAGTGGGAAAAACATCATTGTTTTATTTGTCCCGATGCTTGATGATAAGCAGAATTTTATTGGCGGCATGTTCACTCCCCTATCCACTGATAACCTCAATGTATACACCGATACGATTCGCATAGGTGAAACTGGCTATGGCTATTTAATGTCTCCTAGCGGTGGACTATTAACGTATCCAAACAAAGAACTAGCAGGTAAGAATGTCGCGGATGTGCTTCCGAAGTCGGAAGCGGCGAAATTACAAGAAACCGTTTTGAAAGAGAAGAGCGGAAGGTTCACGTTTAAAAGTGATGACGGCACCGAGAGAGAAATCAGCTTTGATACGATTCCCTCAACAGGCTGGCGCTTAATTACAAATGTGGCGGATAATGAAGTGTATGGCTCCGTAACAACGGCAAAGCATGTATCCATATGGCTGGCTGTCATCACCACGATTGTTGTAGCTGCTATTGCGCTGTTCGTATCTATGTCGACAACCAAACCGGTGCTGGCGATTACAGAAGCTGTGAAGAAGATAGCGGAGGGGGATTTGACCCCACGACTTTCAATCAATCGCAGTGATGAACTGGGACAATTAGCCCTTAATATGAATCTGATGTTAGATTCCTTCTCGAATATCGTTGGTAAAGCTAGTTTTACCGCAGAGCAGCTTGGGGCATCATCGGAAGAGTTAACGGCTGCTGCGACAGAATCTGTTGGCATTTCCAACCGTATCGTCGAGTCCATGCAAGAGGTATTCAATGCAAGTGAGGGTCAGTTGATGGGTGCCGAGCAAACGTCGATTGCGATGAGTGAAATGGCAGTAGGTGTTCAGCGGATTGCCGAATCTTCCTCTGTCGTAACGGAAGCCTCCCATACATCGATGATGGAAGTACAGCACGGCCGTGTTGCTATCACTCAGGCTGTTGAACAGATGCAACGCATTAATGAGTCAGTTGGCAAATCGGCGGAAGATTTGAGAGCACTCGAGGCCTACTCGCAAAAGATTGGGGAAATTGTTTCGGTCATTACCGAAATTACGAACCAAACCCAACTCCTTTCGCTGAACGCTTCGATTGAGGCGGCTCGTGCTGGCGAGCAAGGTCGCGGCTTTGCCGTGGTTGCGAATGAAGTGAAGAAGCTTGCTGAACAGTCGTCCTCGTCGGCGAAGGATATTTCTGAGCTGATCCGAGAGGTGCAATCATCGACAGCAAGAGCGGTACAAGTAATGAACAGTGGTGTGAAGGACGTGGAGAAGGGATCCGAACTCATTGACGCAGCGGGTCAAGTCTTTAATCGTGTGACGGTTGCATTCCAGGAAATTTCGGATCAAATTCAAGAGGTCTCCGCCGCATCGCAGGAAATGTCCGCAGGAACAGAAGAGGTATCAGCCTCTATGAGCGAGATTGTCTATATGACAAAAGCGTCTCATGATCATGGTCAAGGTATCTCAAAAGGCTCGGAGAAACAACTCGCGGCTATGGAAGAAATATCTGCTTCTGCTGAGGATCTTAGCCAAATGGCGCAAGAGCTGCAAGAATCGCTTTCTAAATTTAAAACTCGCTGATTGCTGACCCTTCCAACTAAATTCGGGGACAATTACTGGGTATTTAGAAGACCAGTCAGGAAATGCTGATTGGTCTTTTTTTCACGCGAAACAAGCACATTATGTTATAATCGGCTAAGAGGGGTGGGAAATAATGAAAGCGATTACTTTGATGAAGTCGATGTGGACTTTTATCATCATCATTGCTGTACTAATAGTCGTTATTGGAACGAACTTCTATCAGATGTTTGCCCTGAAGGGGACCCTTGACCATGTTAAGACGAATTGGATGCCGAGTATAGCGAAAATTGTAGAAATGCAAGAACTTATTACACAGGAAAGAGTTCTTTTGCATAAAATGTTGCTTGAAACGGATAAGAATTCGCTTCTTGCCGTGATTATTGCTTACCAGGATACCCGCCGACAGTTTGATGAGAAGTACCGAAGTTACGAGCCTTTCATCAACTCGGAAAGTGAGCAACAGATTTATTTGGAAGTATCGGATAAAGCGATAGATTACTTACAGAAGGGCCAGCTCATCATTGACGCTGTTCAATCTGGTGATTATATCATGGCGAAGAGCTTGTTGGACAAGCTTGCCCCGAAACGAGAACTAGCCGATGCAAGCTTGCAGAAGTGGATTGATTACAATTTGATGGGTACCCAAAGCGATGTAGACCGAACTACTAATCAGCGTCAGCTTGTACTTTGGATGGCGAGTATTTTCACGATTGTGGCGATTGCTATTGGAGCTGCACTTGCCCTGCAGACCCGTTCTGTAAGAAGGAAAGGCGAAGAGAAGTTTCTGAAGGAGAAAGAGAAGGCCCAAAGCTATCTCGATCTCGTCGATGTCATGATTGTGGTGTTAGACCGCGACTGCCGAATTGAGATGTTGAATCGGAGAGGTTGCGCCATGCTGGGTCATGTGGAAACGGAGCTTATCGGCAAGAATTGGTTTGAGATTTGTGTGCCGCAGGAGCAATGGGATGTAAGGAAGTGCTATTATCAAAGAATCATGGAAGGCAACCCAGCGGAAGATTACTACGAGTCATCGATCATCGTCAAATCTGGTGAAGAGCGCCTTTTCGGATGGAATAATAATTTGATTTGGAAAGAGTCTGGCGAGATTGGTGGCGTTATTCTTGCAGGCGTTGATATTACCGAGCGTAAGCAAGCCGAAGAGACGCTGAACCAGTATAAGGATCATCTTGAAGTGTTGGTGGAGGAACGCACGTCGGAGCTAGAAAGTAAAAATGTACTCCTTGCTGATGCTAAGGAACTCGCCGAATCTGCTAACCGTGCGAAGAGTGAGTTTCTGGCCAATATGAGCCATGAAATTCGTACACCGATGAATGCTATTATCGGGCTTAATTATTTGCTGCAACAAACAGAGCTAACAGAGCGGCAGAAGGACTATGTTGGGAAGACGGTTCTTTCGGCAAAAAGCTTGCTAACGATCATCAGTGATATTCTTGATTTCTCGAAAATTGAAGCGAAGAAAATTGTACTGGAACGCATCGATTTTGATTTATATGAAATTATGAGCAATATATCGAATATTATTGGATTTTCACTGTACGAGAAGGGGCTGAAGCTGCACTTCTCCATCCATCATGAAGTACCTCAAGTCTTGAATGGTGATCCATTCCGGTTGAATCAAGTTTTGCTCAATTTGGTGAATAATGCTTTGAAATTTACAGATGAAGGTGAAATTGGGATTACGGTAAGTGTTGCTTCTCAAGATGACAGCGGGGTTTCACTTCGATTTGAAGTACGGGATACTGGTATTGGAATGACACCTGCGCAGCAAGATTTATTGTTCCACGGCTTTACGCAAGCGGATATGTCAACGACTCGCAAATACGGAGGAACTGGTCTTGGTCTGGTCATCAGCAAGAGTATCGTTGAGTTGATGCAAGGGAAGATTCATGTCGAGAGTGAGCTGGGGAAAGGGAGTTCCTTCATCTTCACAGTGAAGTTCGAAGTAGGATCGGAGCATTTATTCAGCGCGCCAGTAGCGTCCTACTTAAAGTTTCTACGCGTGCTTCTCATATGCGATGACGAAGAAATGCGGCTTGTTTTGAAGAGTCAACTGGAACAGTTCCAGTTTATTGTGAATGCCGTAGATTCTGCTCACAGGGCACTGGAACAAATTAGCATAAGTGGCCGATACGATCTAGTTATGATTGACTGGAACCTCCAAGATGAGAAGGCACACACATTGGCGGAGAAAATAAAGCTAGAGTATGCGACACCTGCGCAAGCCATCGTACTAATCAGTTCGTATCATGAATCAGAGCTTGGACTGAAATCGCAAACAGCGTGCGTGAAAAAGGTGCTCTATTATCCAATGAGCCAGTCTCAGTTGTATAACCAAATCACGAACTTGTTCCAAGAACAGTTGCAGATGAAGATCGCATCGCCACAGGGCGAGAGTGAAGCTAAGAAACTGCACATGCTCCGTAACACGGAGGTCCTACTAGTGGAAGACAATGAAATCAACCAGCAAGTGGCACAGGCGATTCTTCAGGAAATGGATATTCGCGTGGACGTAGCAGAGAATGGCATCGAAGCGTTGAAGAGAGCTTCGACTAAGCAATATGATGCGATCTTAATGGATTTGCAGATGCCCTTGATGGATGGTTTTGAAGCCACTAGAAATATCCGAGATTTCGATCAAGAAACACCGATTATTGCAATGACAGCCGATGCGATGCAAGGGGTTAAAGAACAAGTGTTGGAAGCAGGCATGGATGCGTATATATCGAAGCCATTTGAACCTATTCAGTTATTCAGTGTCTTACAACGGACGATTCAGAGCACACGAGTAAGAGGTTATGCCGAAGTCGCAGCAGCGAAACAAATCGAGGCTTTGCCTGTACTGAATCCGGAAGAAGCGTTAGGACGTCTGGCTCAAAATGTGAACCTCTACGAGCGGATCTTGCATAAGTTCGTTTCGAACCATGCAAACGCGATAGAAGGAGTGCGAGAGGCGATTAAGGAGAAAGACTACTCCGAAGCACTGTTGCTTGCACATACGCTCAAAGGCGTGGCGTCCAACATCGGAGCAACACCACTCAGTCATACGTCTGACGAGCTTCAAACGGCGATCCATCAGGGTTCTATGGAGTTGCTGGAAGGGATTCTGGATACGGCAGAGATGAGGCTGGCACAGGTTAATGAGGCTATTAAGGAGTATTTGATGGTAAAATAAATAAAAGGCCAGATCAGCATGTAGTTTCTGCTAATCTGGCCTTTTATTTAGGAATATTCCACTTATGCGCCGCTGCTGCACTGGAGATAGTCGGAAAATTCGACTAACGTGCTGCCATCACCCTTGCGGCTGTCAGCGCATTCATATGAACTTACGGCATCAGAGTAATTTAATTTGACTCCGATACTCGCTCGGCGAGACGCCATACCAGCGTCTGAACTGCTTGGAGAAATACAGCGGGTCATAGAAGCCTACGGATGCCGCGATCTGCTCAATGGTGAGCTCCAGTCGTTCCCGCAGCAGCAAACGCGCCTTATCGACGCGCAGCTTGAGCAGGAAAGTGACCGGCGTCACCTTGGTGTGCTGCTTGAACATGCGCGAGAGATACGCGCGATTGTAGCCTAAGCTCTCAGCCATCATTTCGATGGTGATGGGCTCCGCATATTGCGTGGACAAGTAGTGAATGGCTTGCTGCACGATGCGGTCGCTTTCGTCTTCTGCAACTAATCCTGCGACTACAGGGGCAGATAACGCTTCGCAATATTCGCCGAGCAATAGGCTGAGGTAGCCTGTAGCCTTGAGTTGCGCGTTGGATTTCCTGGATTTGAGCGCGAGCTGGATCTTGCGAAATAGCACAGGCATATGCCGATTACGCGCGATATGAATGATGGGACTCACAGGTGTAAGGCCGGCCTCACCAACACGCTTCGCTGCTTGAGCGCCTGTAAAAGCGATCCAACAATAGTGCCACGGATCGATCTCGTCCGAGACATAGCTTATCAACTGTTCTGGCTCAATCACGAAACTGTCGCCAGCGCCAATTGCATACTCTTCTCCATGTGAAGAGAATACACCGCGGCCCGATATGACATAATGAATTAAGTAGTAGTCATACACTTTCGGTCCCAGTCGATGCTCAGGCTTGGTCTGGCTTTCCCCTGCGAATAATACTGTGAAATCGCTCTCCCCAGCCGAAAGGGGGTTCGATACGACATAATAGCTCTCTGGCTTACTCATGCTGTTTTCTCATCTCCGTTCGATGTCCTTATGTTCCTTCCACTGTATCATAAATCTAACATGAAACGGAAACTGTAAATCACATTTTTCCATGTAGAAATAACATGCCTCCATAGCCAATCCTTGGCGTATCTCTTATACTTAAGCTACAAACTTATACAAAGAGCATTTCGAACAACACCCAAGCAAACATACCAATACAACTAAAGGCGGTGCCACACATGGCAGATTTACAAGCACTTAAAGACACGTTTATTGAAATTTACGGAGAAACAGCTGCGAAAATCTCAGCATTTCACGCGCCTGGTCGAGTGAATTTGATTGGCGAGCATACGGATTACAACGGCGGTTACGTATTCCCCGCAGCTCTGACGTTCGGAACGACCTTGATCATTCGTCCAAGACAAGATCGCGTAATCGGCTTCGCATCTACGAACTTGGCATTGCGCAAACAAATTTCCATAGACGACTTGTCCTATCAAGAAGAGGACGATTGGATCAATTATCCGAAAGGGATCTTCGTTCACTTAGCGAAGGCAGGCTTTCCAGTGACACAAGGGTATGACCTTTTATTCCACGGTGAAATTCCGAACGGTGCAGGACTTTCTTCCTCGGCTTCCATCGAGGTTGTCACAGCTTTTAGCTTGCTGACGCTAGAGAACTACCCGATCGATACGGTGAAAATCGCGCTGCTCGCACAAGAAACAGAAAACCAATTCGTTGGCGTCAATTGTGGCATCATGGACCAATTCGCTGTGGCGAATGGTAAGAAAGACAACGCGATTCTCTTGATGTGCGATACGCTCGAGTATCGTCATGTTCCTTTTCAAAGCGGCAGCTATAAGCTTGTGATCGGCAACACGAATAAACGCAGAGGTCTTGTCGACTCCGCCTACAATGAGAGAAGAAGCCAATGTGAGCAGGCTGTGACCTACTTGCAAAAGCAATTCCCGGACATCACGCTGCTTGGTCAATTGAACCTTGAGCAGTTTAACGAATATAAACACCTAATCCCAGACGAAACCGTTCGTCGGAGAGCGCAGCACGTTGTGGAAGAGATTGATCGCGTTTTGAAATCCATCGAAGTCTTGGAAAAGAATGACCTTGAATCCTTCGGCAAACTAATGATCGGATCCCACGATTCCCTACGTGACCTGTACGAAGTAACGGGCTTAGAGCTCGATACGATGGTTGCAGCGGCGTTGAAAGTACCAGGTGTGCTTGGTGCGCGGATGACGGGTGCAGGCTTTGGTGGTTGTACGGTTTCCTTGGTACATGAGGACAGCGTTCAAACATTTATCGAACAAGTAGGCGCGGAATATACAGGAATTACAGGGCTTACACCAAGCTTCTACGTGTGTGATATTGGCAACGGTGTAGAGCGACTTGAGGAGGCGTTGTAAAATGGCAATTCTAGTTACAGGTGGAGCGGGATATATCGGATCGCATGCAGTAGCAGAGCTTCTAGCCAAAGGCGAGGAAGTTGTTATTGTCGATAACTTGCAGCAAGGTCACAAGGACGCAGTGCTCGGCGGAAAGCTTTACGTTGGGGATCTGCGCGACGGGGAGTTCATGGATACGGTTTTTGCGGAAAATAAGATCGATGCCATCATTCATTTTGCTGCGAATTCCCTTGTTGGAGAGAGCATGACGAATCCGGCAAAATACTACCACAACAACGTATACGGCACGCTTTGCTTACTTGAAAAAATGACACAATACGGCGTGAAACGCATCGTATTCTCATCGACGGCTGCTACGTATGGCGAGCCTGAGAACATTCCAATCCTCGAAAGCGATCGTACGCTGCCAACGAACACATATGGCGAGACGAAGTTGGCGATGGAAAAAATGATGAAATGGTTCGATACTGCGCATGGTATCAAATATGTATCGCTGCGCTACTTTAATGCAGCTGGCGCCCATGCAGGCGGCCAAATCGGTGAAGATCACAGTCCGGAAACGCATCTAATTCCGATTATTTTGCAGGTAGCGTTAGGTCAAAGAGCGCACATCTCGATTTTCGGCGAGGATTATGCGACAGAAGACGGCACTTGCGTGCGTGACTACATCCACGTTAGCGATCTAGCGAGTGCACATGTGCTCGCGGTTGAGAAGCTGCGCGGCGGTGCGGACAGCAACATCTATAACCTTGGCAATGGCACAGGTTTCTCGGTGAAGCAAGTGATCGATATCGCGCGCAAAGTGACTGGCCATGCGATTCCTGCGGTAGTTGAGCCACGTAGAGCTGGTGACCCAGCAACGTTGATTGCATCATCAGAGCGTGCAAGAGCGGAGCTTGGCTGGAAACCTGCGCATGATTCCTTGGAAGCGATCATTGAGAGCGCGTGGAACTGGCATCAGAAGCACCCGAAAGGGTACGCAGCGGAAGTAACGAGTCTGTAAGACGAACTTTCGGATCTACATCCCAACACGCGCGAATCTGAGCGCGTGTTGGGGCGCATGGAGATGATCAACCTCACGCTTCCCATCAGGCATTTCAGGCAGATTCGTAGTGGGAAGCGGGGATTGGTAGGGAAATAGTTCGATTTTGCCTGCTTAATTGAGAGTGTTGGTGGGATTGAACGTCATTAGACCGACTTTACCCACTTAAAAGGCCCTAAACCAGCTGTCACTACGGAAATTGGTGGAATAGTTCGGCGAAATCGGACTATTTCACGATTTAGGGCAGACAGGGTGCAATTAGGTGGGATATTTCGGACTAATGGGGAATAGGGAATAGGTGCTAGTTGCCCCCTGAGTGGAGTTAGTTTTTCAGGTCAGGTGGCGGGTAAGGGTAACAGAGAGTAGGATAGTTGAGCAGGATGAAGTAGGTTTCGATGCTCGGAAGAAAGGGAAGTGGCAATATGGAACGCACATTACACACGCCGCAATCTGCAGCGTTAACGATAGAAAGACTCCTACAATTCGCCACCCAGAATGGGTTGATCGAACAGCTGGATGTCTATACCTCGCGCAATGCTTTGCTGGATCTGTTCGGACTGGCAGAGCCATTTCAAGGGGAAGTGCCTGAAGAGAAGTTGAGCAGCCCGGTCGGCTTGCTGGAAGAGCTCCTAGATGCCGCTTGGGAAGCGGGATTACTGGAAGAGAACACGATGACGTACCGCGATTTGCTAGACGCACGTATCATGGGGCTCATGATGCCCCGCCCTTCCGAGGTGGTAAGTGAATTTTGGAAGATCGCCAAAACACAGAATGTGGAGGCGGCGACGGCTTATTTCTACAAACAATCCATTGATTCCAACTATATTCGGATGGATCGCATTGCGAAGAATGCTTACTGGTTGGCGGAAACAGCCTATGGGGATTTGGAAATTACGATCAATCTATCTAAGCCTGAGAAGGATCCGAAGGAGATTGCACTGCTCAAAACGCTGCCGCAAAGCAGCTACCCCCTATGTCTACTTTGCGTAGACAATCTGGGCTATGCAGGCCGTGTCAATCACCCGGCTAGACAGAATCTGCGCGTCATCCCGCTTGAATTGGATAACGAGAAGTGGTACTTACAGTATTCACCTTACGTGTATTACAACGAGCACAGCATCATCTTCCATGAGAAGCATATTCCGATGAAAACAACGGCCAATACGTTTTACCGTCTGCTGGATTTCATCGAGCAGTTCCCCCATTATTTCATCGGATCTAACGCGGACTTGCCGATCGTCGGGGGGTCCATCCTGAACCACGATCATTTCCAAGGGGGCCGTCACAAGTTCCCGATGGAGAAAGCGCCAAGTGAGAAAGCATTCTCACATGCGGATTTTGCTGGCGTGAAGGCCTCTATTGTGAAATGGCCAATGTCCGTGCTGCGCCTGAGCGGGCACAACAAGCAACAGCTGTACAAGCTGGCTAGCAAGCTGCTCGACGACTGGCGTGCCTATAGTGATGCGGAAGCGGACGTCCTCGCGTTCAGCGAGAAGGACGGACAGCGGATCCCGCATAACACGATCACGCCGATCGCCCGCAACAATGCGCGCGGCGAGTACGAGCTTGATCTCGTGCTGCGGAACAACCGTACGAGCACAGAGCATCCGGATGGGATTTTCCATCCGCATCAGCACTTGCACCACATCAAGAAGGAGAACATCGGCTTGATTGAGGTTATGGGGCTGGCGGTGCTGCCAGGCCGCCTGCAAGAGGAGCTGGCGGCTATCGCCAAGCTGCTCACCGGCGAAGCCGAGCTCGGCCGCGAGCTGAGCGACGAGGGCCATCCGCTGCATAAGCATGCGGATTGGATCGCGGCGCTGCTCGCGAAGCATGGCGCGTCGCAGACGGCCGACGCGGCAAATGCGGTGCTGCAGACGGAGGTCGGCAGCAAGTTCATGGACGTCCTGCTCGACGCAGGCGTCTTCAAGAGGGACGACGCCGGGCAAGCGGCGTTCGGACGGTTTTTGGCTGCGGTGGGCTTCGCGCAGCAATAGGTTAGTGCGAGATCCCTGGTCGGTGGACCAGGGATTTTGTGTTACCGGCGCGCCGCGGAGTGGGCGCGGGGGAACTTGGCACCGTGCTCCGGTGCTTCGCGCTTGGGTGCTTCGCGCTTGGGTGCTTCGCGCTTGGGTGCTTCGCGCTCTGGTGCTCCGCACTCCGGTGCTCCCGCGTTCCCTCCCGTGGCTGAATAACTGGAAAACCTACAGCTATTTCTATGGAAAACACCTAAATTGGAAGATTAACTGGAAAACCTACATCTAATTTGCTTATATTATTAAATATGGCGCTTTATGGGAGAGATTAGATGTAGAAAATCCATCTAATCTGGAATTTGCAGGGAAAACGGATAGATTAGATGGAGATTTTCCATCTATTTGGTGGCTGAGCTACTCAAATACTCTGAATACACCATGAGACGCACGAATCCCACCAACTCTCGACCCCAAAAATAAGCTAATTCCCTCAATCCACCTCCACGAATAGAAGCACCAATCCCACCAAGCCTTCCGATCAGCAACAAACAAATTACTCTCATCCACCTCCACCAACAGACGGACCAATCCGACCAAGCCTTCCGCCTCAGCAACAAGCTAATTACTCCCCATCGAACACCACCAGACGCACCATTCTTCCCCTACGCCTAATAATCTCGCACATCCAACCACCACCATGCTCACATGCGTGCAATGGAAAATATCGTATTGACAGGACGAGCATCGCTACCTAGAATATTAATTAGCTGACTAACTAAAAGGAGGGTGTTCATTGTCACGTCACGACCATAATCCAGAATCGCTTACGCATTTGATGTCACATTTGCTCAAAATGCACAGGCATACGATTGATCAAATCATTCATCCCTATGATGTTTATCCAGGACAGCCGCCTCTATTACTTGCATTGTCCGTAGAGGATGGCCTTAGCCATAGCGATCTTGCAGCTCGCATCCACAACAAACGCGCTACTCTGTCAGTGATGGTAGACCGCATGGAGAAAACAGGCCTCGTCGAACGCCGTCCTGATGAGAATGATCAACGGGTTACACGCGTCTACTTGACGGAGAAGGGCAAGGAAGTCACTGTTCATGTCAAAAAGGCGATCCAGACGGCGGATGAGATGACGTTTGCTCATTTTCTACCTGAGGAAAAACTGCTGTTTCGCCGCCTGCTGCTTCAAATGAAAGATAATCTCCGTCCTAAAGATCAATAAATTAGTTAGCTGACAAACAAATGAAAGGACAGCATGCCATGTGGAAACTTCGATCGTTTGTTAAACCGTACTGGTTCATAACGCTGCTTGCCCCTTTGCTGATGGTGATGGAGGTATGCATGGATTTGTCCCAGCCCCGCCTCATGGCGACGATTGTGAATCACGGTGTTGCGGAAGGTAATCTCGCCTTAATATGGTCAACAGGCCTACATATGCTTGGCGTGGCCGTCGTTGGCCTGATTGGTGGTGCAGGTTGTACATTCTTCACAGTGAAAGCTGCCCAGAACTTCGGCGCTGATCTGCGGCTAAGCGTGTTCGAGAAAGTGCAATCCTTGTCGTTCCGACAATTGGATACCTTCTCGACCGGCTCGCTGATCACTCGCTTGACCAGCGATGTGATGCAAATGCTGAATATCCTGCAGATTCTGCTGCGCCAATTTACACGTGAGGCATCGCTGCTTATTGGCAGCTTAATCATGGCTGTGGTTATTTCACCCCGCCTTTCCTTAATCTTACTAGCAGTCGTACCGATTCAATTCGTCATTCTGTATCTATTGATGAAACGCTCTACACCGCTTTTTCGCCAGATGCAGACGAAGATCGATCGCGTAAACACGGTTATGCAAGAGAGTACGACGGGCATTCGTGTGATCAAGGCTTTCGTACGTGCCGCATTCGAGCGGACCCGTTTTGGCAAAGCGAACACGGACCTGCTGAATGCGAGTCTTAGCTCCGCTCGCGCCTTGGCTACAAGCGGGCCGCTGATGACGTTGATTTTGAACATAAGCATCGTGGCCGTTCTCTGGTTCGGAGGAGCTCAAACATGGAGCGGTTCGATGGCTATCGGTGATTTGGCCGCTTTCATCATCTATATAAGCCAAGTGCTGTTTTCACTCGTTTCCATTACGAATACACTGATGAACATTTCCCGCGCACAGGTATCCGCTGAACGGATTCGGGAGGTACTCGAAACAGAAGTGGACCCGAATGAGCCAGCTCAGGATCAGGAACAAGTGCAGAATAAGTCAGATTTGCTTGAACCACACCCATCTTTGGCTGCATTATCCCCTGCGTCTCTGGTGGCGGGCTGTGAGTTAGAATTCGAGCGAGTTTCATTCGTATATGAATCGGCTCCTGATCAGCCAGTTCTTCATGATATTTCTTTCAAGGCATTGCCAGGTCAAACCATTGGCATTCTCGGGGCAACAGGTTCGGGGAAATCCACCCTCGTTAGCCTGATTCCGCGACTTTATGATGCAACCAGCGGACGTATTCGCCTCAATGGTGTTGATGTGAAAGATATACCCGCCGGGCAGCTTCGGAGTCAGGTGGGAATTGTGCTGCAGCAGTCCATTTTGTTTAGTGGGACGATCCGCGATAACATTCTTTTCGGTAGACCAGAGGCCTCCGATACAGAGATGATGGCAGTCGCCCAAGCTGCAGAGGCCGATAGCTTTATTTCTAAGCTGCCCGATGGGTATGAGGCTAAGTTAGGGCAACGAGGAGTGAACCTGTCTGGGGGGCAAAAGCAGCGAATAGCCATTGCGCGTGCCTTACTTCTGCGATCCCCCTTGCTTGTGCTGGATGACAGCACGAGTGCGATTGATCTAAGTACGGAGAAACGCATCCAGCGTTCTCTGCAAGCATTGATGGCGGGCAGCACACGCATCATTATCGCGCAGCGTGTTTCCTCTGTTTTGCAAGCTGATCAAATCCTTGTCCTGGATGAGGGACGTATTGCGGCGCGCGGAACTCACGAAGAATTGCTTGCGACAAGCACGCTGTACCAAGATATTTACAATTCCCAGCAAGGGAAGGAGGCTGCTCTCCATGGCTAACAAGCAAGCGCGCAAACCTCGCGCCAAAAACATCGGAGCAACCCTCCTTCGCATGTGGGGCTATCTGAAGCTTCAGCGTACAGGATTGGTTACGGTTGCGATTTTGACAATTGTCGGCAGTGGCCTTGCTCTGCTCGGACCCTATTTAATTGGCAGGGCCATTGATGATTACATTATTCCGCGGGACCGAAATGGACTTCTGGATCTCTGTCTCCTTCTACTGGGCTGCTATGTGATTAGCGGGGCTGCATCTTGGATCCAATCCTATCTGATTGCTGGGGTATCCCAACGGACGGTGTGGCAAATGAGGCAGGATCTCTTCCGCCACCTGCATAAGCTGCCTATTAGCTATTTTGACAAGACCTCGCACGGGGAACTTATGAGCCGGACAACCAATGATGTGGACAATGTTGCAACCACGCTCAGTCAAAATTTAACCCAGATTATGACCAGCATCATTATGATTGTTGGGTCCTTGATCATGATGATTACATTGAATATTTGGCTGACCCTCATTGCATTAGTGACAGTTCCGCTCGTGCTCTATATAACGAAGCAAATCACGAAACATACGCAACGCTTGTTCAAAGAGCAGCAGCAGCGACTCGGTGAACTGAATGGTTTAATCGAAGAGACAATCTCTGGACAAAAGGTTGTAAAAACGTTCCAACGTGAAGCCGCTGCCGTCGATCAACTCGCTGCAATCAATGGGCAGCTTCGGGTGGCTGGTACGGGGGCACAGCAGCTTTCGGGCATGATGGGGCCGAGCATGAATATGATTAATCATTTGAGCTTCATTTTATTGGCTGCTATCGGGGGTTGGATGGTTCTGCGGGGATGGACGATGGTTGGCGTGATTATCTCCTTTTTGAACTATTCGAAACAATTCAGCCGACCGATTAACGACCTTGCTAACCAGTATAATATGATTCAGTCGGGGATTGCGGGTGCGGAGCGAGTGTTTGAAGTGATGGATAATGAGACGGAATACGAATCGAACCAGGAGGGTGTCCAGCTAACGGATGTCAAAGGGGAAGTCGTGTTTCAAAATGTGTCCTTCAGTTACACGGACGATGTGCCCACGCTGCATGAGGTTTCGTTCACGGCGGAGCCGGGTGATTTGATTGCGTTAGTGGGTCCCACCGGTGCAGGTAAGACAACGATTATCAATTTGCTGACTCGCTTCTACGATATCAATGAGGGCAGTATTACGATAGATGGGCTCGACATTCGTGATATGCAAAAAGACAGCCTACGCAGCCAGCTCGGTCTCGTGCTGCAGGATGTTTACTTGTTCTCGGGGACGATCCGAGAAAATATTCGCTTCGGCCGCTTGGACGCGACGGACGAAGAAGTGGAAGCCGCCGCGCAGCTAGCGAACGCGGACGGGTTCATTCGCAAGCTGCCGAGCGGCTATGACGCCAAGTTGACCGCCGGAGGCGGCAACTTGAGTCAAGGCCAGCGGCAGCTGCTCACGATCGCGCGGGCGATTCTCGCCGATCCCGCGATTCTCGTGCTCGACGAGGCGACGAGCTCCGTCGACACCCGCACCGAACTGCACATCCAGCAGGCGATGGGCGTGCTTATGAAGGGGCGAACGAGCTTCGTGATCGCCCATCGGCTCAGCACGATTCGCGAAGCGAGTGCGATCCTGGTCATCCACGGCGGCGAGATCGTGGAGCGCGGCACGCACGAAGAGCTGCTGGCGCTTCGAGGGCACTACTATGACTTATACGCGAGCCAATTTAGCGATGCAAGTTCACTTTGACGGACGTGGCGTCCGGCAACGCAATAGAAAGGGAGTTCCCGTAGAGGGGAACTCCCTTTTGCTATGGTGCGGCACCCACCAGCCCAGAACCAAACCTATCTACCTGCGAACCCTATCCGTCCGCCGCTAATCAAGCCACGTTCACTAACACCAGCCCACCAGCAAACTTATCTACCTGCGAACCCTCTCCGTCCGCCGCAAACCTGCCTCATTCGCTAACACTAATCCATCACAAACCTATCTACCCGCCAAACCCACCCGTTCGCCGCCAATCCAGCCTTATTCACTAACACCAGCCCACAACCAACCAATTAACTGGCGTTTCTCCATCTATTTCGGCAGTTTTGCCCAGTCTGCGCGGAATAACTGGATTTCCTACAGCTAATTCCGGTCATTTCCGCCGAAATGCCTTCATACGGCAGAATTAGCTGTACTTTTTCCTGTTAAACTCAGAAAGCAGCCAAAATAGCCAATATTAGCTGTAGTTTTTACAGTTAATGCTCACCGGGGGGTGTCAAGTGGTGATTCGAGGGGGCCGTCATAGAGACGGACCTGATTCCGGCCTGCCCGTTTGGCCTGATACAAGGCGATGTCTGCATGTTTCAAGAGCATTTGCAAGGACTCTCCACGCTGGCTTGATTGCGTTAATCCGAAGCTCGCTGTTATGGCTATTGAACCGTAGCTGCCGTTCATCTCTTTGGCAGCAAGCTGTGCGCGAATTTGTTCGGCTAGTAAAGCTGCTTTGTCCAGTGAGCAATCTGGCAATGCGATGACGAACTCCTCGCCGCCATATCGGGCAATCAGCGCGCCAGGTGCGTCTGCTTCAACTCTTCTCGAGACTTTCACCACATGTTGAATCGCGAGGTCGCCAACGTCGTGACCGTAGGTATCATTGATATGTTTGAAGTGATCGATATCGAAGAGAAGGATGCACGTCGTGAGCTGCTTACTCGAATCCTCCTCGAGAATCATCTTACTCCGACGAAGAAACTCTGATCTATTCAGCAGTTTCGTTAAGCCGTCGTAATAGGCCAGCTGTTCCAATTGATCTTGGAGCAGTTTCTGTTCGGTGACGTCGATCACCATTAATAAGCTCCCAATAGGCTCTCCGTTGCGTCCGCGAACAACTGAGGAACGAATTTGGTAGAAACATTCTCTGCCTTCAGCGGAGCGCCAACTAAACTCTTCCTGCACACCGTCCTCTAATCGCGCTACAGGAAAAGGTTCACCCGACAATCTAATCCAAATTTCATCAAGCGTGAGTCCAAGCATATCGGTTGTGAATCCAGGAAACATCACGGTAATTACACCGTTGGTATCGACCAGCCGATCTGCGAAGTCCAGCACAATAGCGCCTTCCCGCATGCTTTCAAAAATACGATCCTTCGCTATCGGAATAATCGTCAGCATCTTAGTTGATACAATCGCCCAAATGTACATGGCAGAGGTTATACAAAGTATCATCGGCACGGGATCAATGCCGTATGGTGTTAAGCCCATCAGATAGACGAATGCACCGGTCATCGGCATGAATTGGCCCATGATTAAAGTTACGAGCTGTAAGCGGTAAGCTTTTTTGGTTTGACGCCATCTGCGCAGGAGCAAAACGACAGCCGCAAGCATACACCCGAATATATAAGCCCCGTGTACGATGTAATATTGTCCGATAACGATATCTGTCGTGAGGAAGGGGGTATTTTCGCGAAAATACATATCTTTATAAAATAAATGATGATAGTCATTGGTGATAACCATGACCAAGGTAATGGCTGGAATGACGAAGAGCGCGGCGACCCTTGTGCGAGTCAAGTTCATGCCCACATACTGCATGACAATTAGTAGACCAATGGCTGGCGCAGCCCCGATGCCAATGTATTCGAGCATTGTCCATTTTTTTACTTCTGCAATGGTATCACTGGACATTTCAAAAGCATGAGCAAAAATATAAATAGCTTGTGTAGCTGTATAGATGACAAATGTATAAGCACTTGGTGTTTCCTTGCGCTTAATATAGGCATACATACACAGAAAGACGGTGAAAACTCCCGAGGTTGCGATAAGTGAAATGAACATGGTTAGTGTAGGATCCATAATTTGCACTCCAGTATTTGTAGGATTATGAGTGAAATTGTCGATTTAATCGTATCACATCCTAGCATAGGGTCATAGGAAACGCATGGAAAATGTGAGGGAACGCAAACGAATGCAACGGAATGCAAAGAGATGTAAGAATGGAAAGGAGATATAAAATTTAGTAAACTAATAGGATCAAGTGGAATCAAATTAAATGAAGAGAAGTAGCTTGGAGGCGCGAATATGGACAGCTTTAACGCAATTGTCGTGGAGCGAATACAGGATCAGTTTGCTTGCCAAATAAAACAACTGCGCTTGGATGATTTATCCGCCGGGGAAGTGACGATTCGCGTCGCCTACTCCGGAATTAATTATAAAGATGCGATGGCTTGCAGCCCTTCGGGGCGTGTCGTGCGCCAGTACCCGATGGTACCTGGCATCGATCTGGCGGGTACGGTCGTGGCCTCGTCAGACACCCGCTTTCGCGAGGGAGATGAGGTACTCGTGACCAGCTACGAGCTGGGCACAGGGCATTTCGGCGGGTTCAGCGCGTATGCGCGCGTCCCCGCCGATTGGGTCGTGCCACTCCCGCAAGGACTGACGCATCGCGAAGCGATGATTCTCGGCACGGCGGGTTTGACAGCAGCCCTGTCCATTCACCGAATGGAGCAGAATGGGCTGCGCCCAGGGCAGGGACCCGTGCTCGTGCGCGGGGCAACGGGTGGTGTGGGCAGCAGCAGCGTCTCGATGCTCGCCGCCCTCGGCTATGAAGTAGAGGCAAGCACAGGGAAGTCTGCTGATCATGCGTATTTGCTTGAGCTTGGTGCGACGCGCGTGCTAACGCGCGAGGAGCTTTCACCTGCCGAGAGTAAGCCGATCAATAAGGAGTACTGGGCAGGTGTGGTTGATCCAGTTGGAGGATCGGCGCTCGCGCACGTGCTCAGTCGGTTGAAATACGGCGCCTCCGTGGCGCTGAGCGGATTGACGGGCGGCGCGGATTACGCGGCGACGGTGTATCCTTTTATCCTGCGAGGTGTGAATCTGCTAGGTATTGATTCTGTTTATTGCCCGTCAGCAGTGCGAACGGTTCTCTGGGAAAGGATGGCGACGGAGTTGAAGCCACGGCTGCTCGAGCAGACGGTGTATAAGGAAATTGGACTGGATGAGGTTGCTGAGGCTTCCCGGCTGGTGTTAGAAGGCAAGGTCAGGGGCAGGGTGCTGGTTCGGCTGTAACGGTTTCGTTTTGAATTATGAGGTAGAGGAGTGTTGGAATTATGAAAATGCGGGTATCCGCTGTTCAATATCATTTACATACGATAAGCAGCTTTGAAGAGTTTGCCGCACAGGTGGAGCATTATGTAAAGGTGGCGCAGGAGTTCGAGGCGGATTTCGTCCTGTTCCCGGAGTTGTTCACTACGCAGTTAATGTCTATTGGCGATGAGAACGGCAAAGCGTTGCCGATCGAGGCACTGCCTTCTTTTACAGAGGCTTATCGCGACTTATTTCAAGGACTCGCCCAGCAAACGGGCATGCATTTGATCGGCGGTACGCACATTACGTCTGAGGGGGACAAGCTGTTTAATACAGCGTTCTTGTTCTATCCAGATGGTCGCATTGGCGAGCAGAAAAAGCTGCATATTACCCCAACAGAAGTGAAGGAATGGGGAATGGGTGCGGGGGATTCGCTGCAGGTTTTTGATACGGACAAAGGGCGAATTGCCATTCTCGTCTGCTACGACGTGGAATTCCCGGAAATCGTGCGGATGGCCCGTGCGCGTGGGGCTGATGTGTTATTTGCTCCATCGTGTACGGATGATCGTCATGGCTTCCACCGGGTTCGGTATACGTGTCATGCTCGGACGATTGAGAATCAAATCTACGTGGTGACCACAGGGACGGTAGGCGCCTTACCGACGGTTGATTTCATGAGAGGGAACTTCGGGCAAGCCGCTGTCATTACGCCAAATGATGTGCCGTTCCCGCCAAAAGGTATACTCGTCGAGGGCGAGATCAATGGCGATATGGTCGTGACTGCCGATCTTGATCTCTCGCTGTTAGCCGTCGTTCGGGAGCGGGGTTCCGTCACTACTTGGCGTGACCGTCGTACTGATTTGTACACAGACTGGTCATGAGGCCATGAGAAAACATCTCTATGTATTCGATGGCGATACCCCCGTTGAGGCGGTCATTCGCACCTATGGTGTTGCGGATTTCGATGCTTTGATTGCTGTTCAACAGGCAAGTTTTCCGCCTCCCTTTCCCTCGGAACTCTGGTGGACGAAGGAGCAACTGACGGAGCATGTGACACGGTTTCCCGAGGGGGCGCTGTGCGTAGAAGTGGCGGGTCAAGTTGTAGGCTCGATTACAGGACTGCGTGTGGATAGCGAGGTTATGGCGGCAAGTGCTGATCACAGCTGGTCAACTATAACGGATGATGGGTATATCCGCACGCATCGCCCAGACGGGGATACACTCTACATTGTGGATGTCTGCATCATGCCAGCGTACCGCAAGCTTGGGTTAGGCAAATGGCTGATGCAATCCATGTATGAAGTTGTCATTCAGTTAAGATTGGCACGTCTGCTAGGAGGCGGCCGGATGCCGGGCTACCACCGAGTTGCGGAGGCAATGACTGCAGATCGCTATGTGGCAGCGGTTATGGCGGGGACGATGAAGGACCCGGTGATTACCTTTTTGTTACGATGCGGCCGGACACCAGTGGGTGTGGTTGCGGGGTATTTGGAAGATGAGGAATCGCTGAATCATGCCCTGTTGATGGAATGGCGGAATCCTTTTATATCATAAAATTAGGAGTGAGTTGACCTTATGGAATTCATACGTATAACAAGTATTGAGGATCCGCTGTTTCGATCGATGCATGATCTGATGAAAGAGGTATTCCCGCCAGAGGAAGTGCTGGATTATGCCTTGTGGAAAGAGCCGTTAGAAGACCCGGGCATTCGGGTTTTTGTAGCGGTTCATGAAGGCAAAGTCGTCGGTACGACAGAGTACCGCTATTACGAGGATTGGCAAGTGGCGATGACGGATTTCACCATTATTGGTGGAGCAGGGCTTGGGATCGGTCGGTTTCTAGCGAGAAAACGCTGGCAGGATCTTGAGCGACTTGCCGCAGAATCAGGTAAGCCTATGGTAGGGATGTTCGCTGAGATTTATGATCCGTATCGGATCGAGGGACATGCTTTTGGCGGCGTGAAGCCGATGGATCCTTACGTCAGGCGTGAGGTCTTGTCGCATCTTGGCTATAAACGGATTGATTTCACTTACGTGCATCCTTCCTGGGAAAACAATGGAGAAGCTGTCGAGGAGCTGGATCTATGTTTCTTGCCAACGGATGAAGATCAGGCGGAGATTAATGCGGCGTTGGTCGCCAAATTCTTGCGGCGGTATTATGCGGTGCTTGCGAATAAGCCCCATGCTTGGGAAGCGATGGTTGATGGTCTAGAAGGGAAACAGACGCTGGCGCTGCTGCCGTTGTAAGGTGTTGGTTTATGCAAAAAGGAGTCCGAATGGACTCCTCTATTTCTATCTAAGTCTACCAACCGAAATCTAGTGTTTTACCCGTCTCGGCTAACGTCTTGATGTTGCTGAGAATCATCCACCAACTGGCTTTCGTCGACTCGAAGCTTGGGTGATCTGGCGTCCATTGATCGTTCACTAGCGTCAATTTGGTACAACTGCCTACAGTTTCTAAGGTGATGGTCATGCGGGATTCAAACTCTGCATGGTTCTCCCGATACGAGGGCCCAGCATGCTCCGTGCAGCTAAGTAATTTCTCAGGCTCATAAGCCAGAATTGTGCCATACACATGCACCGTTTCATCGCCATCTTGACCAGGACCGATATAGGAATAATCCGAGCCAATTTCAAAAGTGGAATGCAGCACGCTGCCAAATAAAATTTGCCGAGTACCTTCTGGCGTGATGAGAATATCCCAAACTTGCTTCGTGCTTGCACCGATATAAAATTCATACTTTAACTCCATAATCGCTCGCACTCCTTCGCTTCTGTAATCGTACCTATCATAATGTATCTAGTATCCCATGTATTGTAAAAACGCGACAAGGAGTGTTCGTTATGTCTACGAATCAGAATCTTAGTCAAAGTCATCAAGTTGTAAGTCAGCCTTTGCCTAGTCTGGGTATCATTAATTTTCAGCAGGGTGGGCACAAATTTCAATTAAGTCGGTACGCACCAGCTGAGGATGTAGCCTTCTTCGTGCGGCATTATTGGGTCATCCGATGGGACCTTGTTGGAGAAGAGCCCTATACCCAGCATGTGATCCCGAATCCCTGCGTAAATCTCGTTGTGGAACCAGAGCGCACGGCCATTTATGGACCTGGCAAAGAGAAATACGGACATCACCTGGAAGGGCAGGGGAGTGTGTTCGGTGTGAAATTTAAACCGGGTGGGTTCTACCCCTTTGTCCAGGAAAACGTGTCTAGTATGTTGAATAATCCGCTGAGTATTAGGGATGTTTTTGACACAGACCCGCGATGGATGGAAGCGCAAGTGTTCGGTCACAGCGACGATGGGCGGAACGTTAGTCTAGTTGAAAGTATGATTCGTTCCAGATTGCCTGCTCAGGATGAACAGGTCACGCTGGTTAACCAAATCGTAGACTATGTGTACGAGCAACCCGAGATTACAAAAGTGGATGCGGTTTGTGAGCATTTTCAGATAAATATCCGCACCCTGCAGCGCCTCTTCGACCAGTATGTCGGCGTCAGCCCGAAGTGGGTGATCAAAATCGCCCGCATCCAAAGCGCGGCAGAAACCACCGACGGTACAGACACGCATAATTGGACCAAGCTATCCAACGATCTTGGCTACCATGACCAGTCGCATTTCATTAAGGATTTCAAGTCGATCCTGGGCCAGACGCCGGAGGAATATGTGCTGATGAAGCGGGCAAAGTGAAGGGGCGCACGCATGAACAGATGAACCCATGAACCCACGCAATCTCTGCAACTCACGCATCCCGAGCTCCACCCTCCTTGCTACTCTGCGTCTCCGCTGAAAGATAACTGGAAAACCTACAGTTATTTCCCGGAATTTTCACTAAATTTAATGATTAACTGGAAAACCTCCATCTATTTGGGGGGATTTCTGCTTTTGGTGCCGAATTGAGCAGAATTAACGGGAAAAATCCAGTTATTTCAAGAAAATGGCTCTTTTCGAGGAAAATAACTGTAGGAAATCCATCTAAAGCTACAGAGAGGGTAGAGGTTAAAGTGGAAAATAACAATAACCTATGCAATCCCCACAATGCTATTCTACTTAAGGAGACAACTCACGCATCCAATCACCAGTAAGCAATACATCCACTTTGTTCTTCCTAGCACACCATAGCAGCTATACACCACCACTAACTCACCAGATGTCGATCAAGTTGCTCTTGCCACTATGACCTCCCCGATATATTGACCCTGCAACAACTGCCACGTCTTAGCAGACCCCTACCAGACGCACTAGTCAACCAGTAGCGCCACTACTTCCTACATAGCCGGATGCTTGGTACTTTCCTTCTTTTTCTTAAGAAGTGGGCCTAGCAACACAACCCCTGCAAATAGCAAACAGCCGCTTAACATATATACCGTCAACAACGAAGTTGTATCCTTCAAATAACCAGATAAAGCCATCCCTATCAACATCATCCCCATGAAAATCGGCGTAATGGTTCCGCCAACTCGCCCCATGAACGGCCCCTCTGTGTTCCGCATAATCAGGGTTTGAATACCGACATGGATGCATGGATAGAACAAGCCACTTACGATCTGTAAGATCAACGTCACGGATACGAGGGTGGAGACTCCGACACCGATCGTGCACACGGCACTTACTAGCAAACCTACAGCAAGCAAATACTGCGGTTTAACCTTCTTTGCAATCCCCATAATGACCATACCACCGATCAGCATGGCAGCCCCATTCGCCATCAAAAACCATTGCAGTGATTGTTTGTCTAATCCTAGTTTCTCAATCGCTATGAATATCGCAAGTGGTTGAACTAGACCCGCTGCTAAACCTGTGACACCGAAGGTTAAACTTAGTGTTCGAAGTGCATGGTTGGCTTGCACATAACGCAATCCAGCCACTAGCTCCTTGGTGAAGTTATTGTTACCTGAGGTGACTTCTTCTTTGTCGTCTTTCGGGAGGAAGGTAAGCACCAGTGATGATCCGAGGAACATTCCACCCGTAAGGATAAGAGAAGCTTCAATACCGTAGTTCAGATAGATGAACGTACCGATCACAGGCCCCATTACCATGAAAATCGCTACGAGCGATTGGGACATAGCCATAACACTCTGGAGGTGCTCTGCCGGGACGTTCTTTTTATAGAGCTTCATAGCAGAAGGTTGTGAGAATTGCGATAAACTGGCGGAAATAAACGTCCCGACGAGCAAGGCGTACCAAGAGCCAGAGAGTACGGCAAGCAGAACGATGAAAACAGTAACGGCAGAAATGAAGTCACACCAAACCATGGTCAACTTCGGGCGCCAACGATCTGCGAACGTCCCGCCAATGAAGGCGAAGATGAAAATAGGCGCTGTCTCCACAATGGAAATCAAGGACACATACTGCGGATTATTGTGGGTAATGTCCGAGATATAGAGGAGAATGGCGAAATTACGAATCCAAATACCGAGCTGTAGGAGCACGCGGGATAGGAGGATGGTTCGAACATAACGATTGCTTAACAAGGGTTTCAGTCCTTTCGTTTTAGTATTTACTAAATTAGTAATTTACTAAGTTAGTAAAATAACATCCAAATCATAGCTCACTCGGACGAAGGAAGTCAATGGGGTTTTTGCATTTGGAAATAAAAAACGGATGCTTTTGGGGCAACAGTTACCATAGTGCTGCAGCAGCTGAGACAGAGCCGCGGTGTCGCCTAGCATGGCTTCACGAGTGATTTCGTTCTCTTCCAAGTGATTGAACATCCTCACTGCCTGGTTTCATAGATAGTACGAACAGCTCATGAAGATCGTTCACGGCTGCACGAAAAAATATGTAGAATGATTTATTAGCTTACCACCTCCGTGGTCAGACATGTATAATGACAGCAGGCAAGTCCATAATGAATGAGAAGATTAATGGAGGACAACATATGAAACAAGGCATATATGCAAGAGCGGGATTATCCCCTGAAGAGTTAGAGGAAGTTCGAGTGTTATGGGAGCTATGTAATAAACATGAGAGCATTGACATTAAATTAAACTGGGGCACCCTATCCAGCCGTCCTGCTGGCGTGACGAACGATTTCGTTTACTATGAAAATGACCGGATTGTCGGCTTCCTAGCTATTTACAGCTTCTTATCTACTGAGGTGGAGATCAGTGGTATGGTGCATCCAGTGGCGCGGCGGCGGGGGATTTTTGGGCAGCTTGTTGCTAAGGCGATGGAAGTGTGCGGCGAAAGAGGCGTACCAAAGCTGATCTTCATCAATGAGCGTGGCTCGGAAAGCGGGAAGGCTTTTCTAACCAAGCTTGGGGCCAATTACTCTTTTTCTGAATATGTGATGGAACTGAAAAATCAGATCCTCCCGCCCGGGGCCACCCAAACAGAGTTATCGATTCGCTTAGCAGACACCTCCGATACGGAGCTGTTAGTTAAACTGAATATGTCTGGCTTCGACATGTCGGAATCGGACACACGTGAGTATGTGATGCAAACCATTACGGGTGATAAGGAACGGACGTGGATTGCGGAGTTAGGTAGGGAGCCGATTGGAAAAATTGGTGCGATGGTAGAGCCTGGCGAGAGTGGATTTATTTATGGCTTTTGCGTGTTGCCTGAAGTTAGAGGCAAGGGGTATGGCCGTCTGATTTTGAGTCAAACCATTACAGCGTTGAAAGAGCAAGACCAAGCGGAGCATATCAAGCTGGAAGTGTCGGTAGAGAACGAGAAAGCGCTCGGCCTCTATGAATCTTGTGGATTTGCTACGAAGAACGCGAACGACTATTACGTGCTCTTACGCAGTTGAAAAAAGGATAGTGCAGCAGATTCGTCTGCTGCGCTATCCTTTTGTGCTATGTGGAGCATTATGCTCCGTATGGAAGTGGTCTGGCACCAGCGGTTTCGATAACGTCACGGACTAACAACCAACAATCAACAATCAACAATCAACAATCAATAGCCTCATCAATTAACACATCATCATCTAGCACCAATAGCCTGTCACCACCCGAACATCGAGCACCGATTACCTCACCACCCGACATCATCACCTGCCCCCAACTAGCTTGCCCTCCCACCATACCACCCAGCCGAGATTAACTGGAAAACCTCCATCTATTTTCGCCGCTTCGGGTCGATTTTGACGATTAGATGGAAAATATACAGTTAAATCCCCTGAATCTGTCGTTTCGGCGAAATCAGGTTAAATTAACTGGAGGAAATCCAGTTATTGTATCAAATGTGTGAAAAATAGCGGAAATAACTGTAGTTTATACAGGCCTGTTGATTAGCCAAATATTGGAATGTTGGCAGGATAAATAACACCACTGGATAAGAACACCCTCCATTCTGG
>NZ_LYPB01000032.1 GCF_001653565.1 Paenibacillus oryzisoli | reverse complement strand
TGCGTGTTCATTTCGACATGTGGGAACGGAATACCTTTAAATAGAAGAAGTCTTCCTATTGGAAGACCTAAGTAGTAACCAAAAACTCCAGCTATTTTTTCATTAATTCGGCTCTTTTGAACTTTAACTGGAAAAACTCCAGCTAATTCCTGCTACTTCACACGATATGGATCAAACGAGCGAAATTAACTACATATTATCCATCTGTTTCTGATTTCCACTCGAAAATAGCGAAAATAGATGTAGGTTTTCCAGTTAAAACGCCTCTGTAGCGGCGAAACGAGGAGTGAAGGGGCGAAACGCGGTCAGAAAAGGAACGGAGCCGGGATATGACTCCTATCCTTCCGTCTTCCCTCACTTCCGATCCGCCGGAAACACAAGCCCAATCTGTCTCCGCGCCTCATCCATAATCGCCATCGCTGCGCTGGAATTCGCATGTGAGTTCGTCGGAGATTCCAACTCACCCGCCTTAATCAGCCGGCTGAATTCCTCCGCCTCGTAGCGCATCGTTCTTGCGCTCTGCTCACGCGTCAAATCCTCTACAGAGCCATCGCGATAACGGATTTGCACCTTCTCCGGTTGGTTAATCTTATCGATAACCATGGTCGCTAACTCACCTTGAATTTCAGCTGGCAGGTAGGAGCTGGCGATTTTGGAATGCTGAATAACAGCATCCATTTCACGGTAGCTTAGCAATAAGCTGCCCTCGCCATCCACGCCTGATTCCAGCATGACCGCACTCGCTTGTACCCGTTCAGGTGCACCGAACAATACAACCAATGGATAAATACAATACACACCCAAATCCATCATCGAGCCATTTGAAAATACTGGATTGAACGCATTCAGCACAGTCCCCTGCTTATAGGCGTCATATCTGGATGAATATTGGCAATAGCTTGCAAAATAACGTCTAACCGGCCCAAGCTTATGTAAATTCTCTTGAACGACTTTAAAATTAGGCATCAGCGTCGATTTCAACGCTTCCATGAACACAACCTGATGGCTGCGCGCCGTTTCAATCATAGCGGCCAGCTCCGCACTATTCGATGCCGCAGGCTTTTCGCAAATCACATGCTTGCCATGCTTCATGCAATGAACCGCATACTCCGCATGCAGCGAGTTAGGACTCGCAATATATACAGCATCGAATGCGTCACTCTGCGCAAATGCCGTTAGGTCTGTGAATTGATGAGCCACATCAAATTTCCCGGCGAATTCCGCAGCCTTTTCAGCCGTGCGCGAGTATACAGCGGTCAACTTGAACTCTCCAGTTTCAAGCGCCGCATGAATGAATTCCTCTGTGATCCAGTTTGTACCAATGACTGCAAATCGTATCATTTTCCCCATAACTCCTTTATCTTGCTTGTTCTGTGTTAGACTTAACCTATCAAATTCAACCTCCGAATTCAATTATCATGACCATTTTACACAAATCCGCACACTCACTGGAACTTCCCGTAATGCTTAATCTTCACTTTCACTTGATAATGAATCTCAACTTCGGGGTATATCTCACGCCAATCCATCGCTTTCCATTCCTTATAAGCAATCGAATTCTTCACAGCGTTACCTACCCCAAGACTGTCCACATTATGTTGTTGCATATCCTTGACCATCATATCCATGTGCTCGGTCATTTTCTCAGCAATCTTACTCTCAAGTTTGTTGCGATCTTCTTCCTTGCTGATCTTCAGATCTCCCCTATACTCCAAAATAGAACCACTTACTGAGATTTGATAATTCACTGCATAAGCGCCCGAGCTTCCCTGCGCTACTCGAACTTTTCTTTTACTAATCAGCGAATCGAATAATACAAGTTCTTTCTTTTCATTCTCTCTGCTTAAGATTATTGGCAAAGAACCTAACTTGAAATTCTTGCTCAGCATAGCGAAATAAATCGCATCCTGCGCAGCGACCTTCATCTGATAACGATCATCTCGAAATAAGGCAATCCCATCAATCTTCACATGTTCGCCAATATCTTTAATGATTGGAGCCACAGGATCAATACCATCATCATAATAATCTCTAGTAAAATCATATAAACTGACCTTCGGAATACTCTGGAATTTCGATTCCGATTCCATCATTCGGTCAATATACTGCGCTGTTCGCAGGTAATTACTATAGGTTTTGGCTAATAAGTCATTGGCATTGCCATCTACAACGGTTACTTTGACCCGCGGTGAAACGGAAGGATCTCTCACTAGGGTATCGATATCATCCCAGAATCCCCGCCGTGCGAGCGACGAACCGAATAAGATATTCCGCATCTGCCCGCTAACTAGAATCAATTGACTTTGCCTAGCAAGGTCTACCTTAGCCCCCTTACTGCTATCCGTAATGGTCGTCAACACTTCTCTTGGCTTCAAACCTTCCCCTACTGCTAGTGGAATACTATTCGTTACTCTAAGCATACCGTCAGGTGTTAAATCGAAGCTTGTCGTATGGGTTAATCCAATCTTCTCTAAGATTCGCTGGTCACTCCCACAGCCCGTAATCGTTATCAGCAGCACACTAGCAATCAGCCATTGAAACCTAATTTTAAACAAGCTGTTTTCGCCACCTTTGAATGGAAAGAATGCCAATTAAGCTGAGCGGCAGAACAAAGGTATAAGCAATATTAAAATAAGTAGCAATATACAACCATTTACTCACCTCATCCAACACGCTTGGAATCCACGAAATTACATACATGCTCCCCATCATATAAAGCGTGATTCTTTCAATCTTCCTAGTCTTGAATATCTGCTGCAAACACAAACTTGCTGACCAATGATACATCACAATAGTAATGAGAACTCTGAGAAGCAGAAAGCTAAAGAGGAGATTCTCTGCTCTCTCGATAAAAGGAAATTTAACATATGCGAGTAAATCAATGAAAGGAAACATAATTAATTTCAACTGTTGTAAGCTATAGAAGCCGAAACAAATCAGTGTCACACTTACATAAACAAGAAAGCTAAAAACATTAGCTAGCTGGACACTTGTGAAAAATCGCGTTTTCGGCTGAACATAAGGAAATAACATGAGGCACAACTCAAACCCCAAGAAAGAACCGAAGAGATTAAAGGCTCCCAACCAGTATTCTTTTCCCTCTTTAAACAAATAGTGCGTATAGCGCGACAGCTCCAAATCATTATAAAACGTACCTTCCAAAAGCAGCATCCACAACACCAAAAAGAAAAACACGGTACTCGCCTTTGAAATCACGAAAATGCCTTTGATACTCAATAGATACGCAAGCACAGTAATAAAAAACATGAAGATCATCGGGTTAGCTGTCGGAAATGCGGTAACTTGAAAAATAAGGACATACTGCTTCGCAACCAGACTGGCTGTAAATGACCAAGTAAGCGCCAAAACGGTATAGATCGGATAAACGACCCATCCCGGTAGTAAGCTTTCAAAAATAGTAAAAATACTTGCTCCCTTCCCCATCTTCCATACGATCCAAATCAAGTAAATATTAAATGCAACGATTGCCGCAATAACAACCAACATGAGCCAACCGTTATAACCAAAATACTCAGCTGCAACACGCGGTAAAGAAAAGATACCCACACCGACTTGAATCATATGGATTAAAATGAAGATTTGGAAACCGTTCAGCTTCTCATTCACGCCAGGATCATCCTTATTTTCTCATTTTATTCTTCTTCGGATTGGCTGTTCTCACTTGATCTGGCCGCGACGTCAGCGTAGAGAAAGGACCACGAATGAAAACATCCTTCCAATCTGCCAATTTCGTAGGCGCAAAAGGTGATAAATAGGATGTCCCTAAACTGGTCAACCCGCATAAATGGATCACAATAAAGGCGATCCCCAACATCAAACCGAAATTCCCCCATACACCCGCAAGCAGTATCAACCCAAACCGAATAAGACGAATCGATGCACTCATCACATAACTCGGAATGACAAAAGAGGAGATTGCTGATGAAGCCACTGCAATGATGAGAATGTTACTCGTCAACCCTGCTTGAACAGCTGCTTGACCGATGACAATACCGCCAACGATGCCAATGGTTTGGCCAATTTTGGTTGGCAAACGCGCACCAGCTTCTCGTAATAGCTCTATCGTTACTTCCATCAACATCGCTTCAATAACTGGTGGAAAAGGCACCTTGCTTCGAGATTCCCTCAATGTTAAAATCAACGCCTCAGGAATCATCTCATAATGATACGTCGTCACAGATACATAGACAGCTGTAAACGTAATCGTTATCACGAAAGCGATAAAACGAAGCATCCTTGTAGCGGTCCCGATCGACCATCTTTGATAATAATCATCCGCAGAAGAGAAGAAGTCGAAGAATGCCGTCGGAGCACTAACCACCGCTGGGCTTCCATCCACAATTCCCAGAATACGGCCCCCTACCAATTTCGAAACAGCCGTGTCTGGACGCTCTGTAATTAGGAATTGCGGAAATAAGGAATACGGAAAGTCATCGATATACTGAGAAAACATGTTGCCGTCATAAACCGCATCAATTTCAATGGCACGAATACGGCGAATAAATTCATCAACCAAGTCCATATTCGCAATTCCTTTGATATAAAGGACAAAAACGACGGTCTTGGTGACCTCACCGACTTCTAATTTAACCACCTTCAAATGTGAACTTCTTACCCTTCTTCGGATTAATGAAAGGTTAGTCCCAGATGCTTCAGTAAACGCATCGTGCGGCCCCGTAATAACAGTCTCTGTCTCAGACTGTTGCACACTCCTGGATTCAGGCCCATAGGCAAAGAATAGATAGACCTTATCGTGATGAAAGATAGCTGCTTGCCCTGACAATATAGCAAGGACAATTATTTTAGGATCAACTGCTTTTTCAAATTGTGTCTGTTCCAAAATAAGACTTAAATCATCTGTTCGCGCATTCGATATGGGATCCATGACTTCCCGGGACAATAGATTGTGATCAATCATATGAGGAATATAGACGATATCCACCTGAACGCCAGGTATGTTTCGATGAAACACATCAATACAATCCTCAAATTGATTCATAATATGTGCTAGTGATAACGGATCATTCGTAACTGTGGACTCAGCTAATACGGGTACATCCAAACGTTTAGACCCACTGTCTGCTTGCCGCGAGAAGGAAAACAATAAACGATCCCATATGGCCATGCACGATCCCTCCCACTCAAAGCATTCTTTTATTCTGAGCAGTTACGCTTAAAATAATCCATTTCGGCCAAAAGTTGCGCCATAGTAATTGTCTTGACACGAAACCAAATGGTTTCGTATAATAAGTTACGCAACCATACGGTTTCGCGTTCGAGCGTCCGATGGTAATGTGATTTTATGCGAAAACTAGGTTGATGCGCTTTAAGTCGCAAGTAAGGTAACAAGTAAATAACAACACTGCCATTGGAGGCCTATTATTATGCAATCCCTGACTGATATTACACAAACACTCGTTTTTAATGCACCTATTCAAAAAGTATGGAATGCCGTAGCCACTTCGGAAGGTATCGCCGTTTGGTTCATGCCGAACAATTTCATGCCGGAAATCGGCTATGAGTTTCATTTGGAAGCTGGTCCCTTCGGCAAGTCCCCTTGTAAAGTCACAGAATTAGATCCCCCGAACCGACTCAGCTTCTCTTGGGGCAAGGATTGGTTCTTATCTTTTGAATTAGTCGAGTTAGATGGACAAACCCAGTTCACCCTTACCCATGGCGGCTGGGATATCGACAAAGTGACCGAATTCGGTCAACCGCACGATACGGTTCGCGATACTATGTCACAAGGCTGGGCAGGTATCGTCCAAAGGCTTTCTGCTTACATCGAGGGTTAAGATGGCCATTCCTGCGCAAAAGTATGACGTCTTCCAGGCCATAGCCGATCCTACGCGACGACATCTGCTGCAGTTGCTAGGTGATCAGGAGATGCCTGTCACTGCCATTTCAAGCCATTTCCCCATGAGCCGCACAGCCGTATCGAAGCATCTTCGCATTCTCGCAGAGGCCGGCTTAGTGAAAGAACGTAAAGTCGGCCGCGAAACGCGGTACCGCCTGGAAGCTGAGCCGCTGTTGGAGCTCAAACGATGGCTTTCCTTCTATGAGCGCTACTGGGAAAACAAACTTAATGTGCTTAAACGTTTCGTTGAGCAGGATGACGACACAACTGAGCTTATCTTCAACCCACTTAAAGTGGTGGATCCAGACAAATAGACGAATGGCTCGAAGAGTCTCCCGGTTTGGGAGGCTCTTTTGCGCTGCAGGGGCGCTGAGTGGCGAGATGGAGGAAAAAGTTGGCTGGGGACAACTGTGACGGGAGAGATGGTGTGATAACGACGAGGCGCGGGGATACGACGGGAGAATACGACTGGCGCGAGTGCGACCGAGCGGGTACGACTGGTGCGGGTTACGCCGGATGGGTGCGACTGGCGCGGGTGCGACCGGGCGGGTGGGACGGGAATAACAGGCGGCGAGGAAGGTGCCAAATCAAATAAATGGAAAAACTCCAGTTATTTCTTACATATTCATTATAAATTACCAAATAGATGGAATTTATGTAGTTAATTCAGGAGAATTTAGTGTTTAAACCAAAAATCGGCGAGATTAGCTGTAGGAAATACATTTATTTGTTGAGAAGAACGTTTTTGCGGCAAATTAACGGGAGAAAATACAGTTATTTGATATAAATTCACTCGGTGCACGCACCACCCATCGCCAGATACACTAGATAGCTGATAGAAGTGCTACACTTACACTCTCACCCGATCTCACCTTATTAACTTCATCTCAGAAGCCCACTCTACCTCACTCCACCTCACTCTACCTCACTCTACCTCACTCTACCTCACTCTACCTCACTCTACCTCACTCTACCTCACTCTAACTCACTTTATCACAGTATATCTTACTTCATCTTACTTTGTCTTACTTTGTCTTACTTTGTCTCACTTATCTTACTTTGTCTTACTTTGTCTCACTTATCTCACTTATCTCACTTATCTCGCTTCTCTCTTCAGCTCACTCTATCTCCATCACACTCTATCATACTTACTTCCCCCTACTTCATCTCATTTACTCACCCCTCGCACATCCACTCTTTGACACTAATCTTATCCCCCATCGCCACCTCCCCTCTACACGCCGCCAACAAATAACTTACGAAAAGTAATTTACTTACTTGACGAGACAGAAACTAAGGCGTATCATTAATTACATAAAGTAACTAAATATATTTAAGTACATTAATAATAGATAAGGAGATGTTTACCCATGATTTCACCTATTTTTGTAGGCCACGGTTCACCGATGATGGCGCTTCAGGATACTGCATGTACGCAATTTCTACTTGATTACGGTTCAAAGCTAGCACCCAAAGCCATCGTCATTTTCACCGCGCATTGGGAAACCGAAGTGCTTACCATTTCCTCCACTAATGATGCGTATGAAACCATCTATGATTTCCGCGGCTTTCCCGACGAGCTATTTCAATTAAAATACCCCGCCAAAGGCGACATTGCGCTGGCGCAGTCGATTGCTGAGCGATTCCAAGCGAAGGGCATTCCTGTTCAACTCGATAGCACACGCGGCCTAGACCATGGCTCATGGGTACCCCTTCTGCGCATGTTCCCTACACCTGAAGTTCCCGTCATTCAAATTTCGGTGAACCCCTATTTGCCGCCAGCCGAGCAGTACCGAATCGGCGAAGCCCTGCGTGGACTGGATCAGGAAGATATCCTGATCATTGGCAGCGGCGCCACCGTGCACAACCTGCGCGCATTGAATTGGGATGCGACAGAGCCGGATGCTTGGGCGGTGGCCTTTGACGATTGGCTTGCCGCCAATATGCAAGCCAAGAACCTGAAGGCGTTGTTCAATTACGCCGCAGAAGCCCCCAATGCGAAGATGGCCGTACCGCGGCCTGAGCATTTCATCCCGCTCTATATCGCGATGGGCAGCGGCGACCCTGAGCGGCCAGTCGAGATCATCCATCGCAGCTACGAAGTCGGGTCGCTGAGTTATCTGGCCGTTTCTTTCTAAAACGGTGCTGTGCATAGCGCCCCGCATGAAATTAGTTAGGTTGCACATGCTAACGTAACCAATTTCAGCAAACAGAGGTGCTCAAGCATTGACATGGATGACTCGCATCATTCAATTCTTATTGGCAGCAGCGTATGTCATGTTCGGGATTTTGAAGCTATCCACCCATGAGCTGCAGATGGAAGTCTTCACATCGACCTACGGATACAGTGTAGGTTTCATGTACATCATCGGAGCCGTCGAACTCGTCTCCGGCGTTGGGCTCATCATCGGCTTCTGGCACCCTCGGATTGCACTGCTATCCGCAGGCGTCATCGCTATGATCATGGCGAGCGCGATGCTGACCCATATCCGCTCCTACGAGGGAATGCGGACTTCGGTGTTGCCACTTCTCTTTCTGCTCATGGCAATGTTCGTCGTTGCGAGTAATTCGCGTCGACGAGAACGGGAATGGCACTAATATTGTTTATAAAAAAGCGTGCAAGCCACTAGGCTTGCACGCTTTTTTATATATCGCAACTGCGAACAATTAAGCTTCATTAAAGGTTCTAGCTCTAAGATAGGTGTATGACCACACTGGAAGTCGAATGCCCCTTATTTCGATAGTCCGAATATTAGCTTCCACAACAAGGAGTGATCCCTATTTCTAACCATCACAAACGAAATAAGACCAAAATCATAGCTTCCATAGCTATTCCCTTACTGATCATCGCCATCATTCTATATGGGCTCGCCAATCGTTATTTGTTCGAACATGTCGAGGTCATCGTCACCCCGCAGAACATTACAACCCCAGCGGAGCCCGTGAAACAATCAACGGTGCAAGCGGATGACTGGAACTATGAAGATGACAACGAAACCATTCATATCAAAAAGGTAACTACTGGCTCCGGGTCAGATATGATTACCTACTACGTGGCCGATGTGACTTTTAAGACTACTACAAATCTGCTTACCGCTTTCGCCAAAAATGCCTTCGGTACGAACATCATCGAAAATACGTCAACAATTGCAGCAAACAACAATGCAGTGTTCGCGATCAATGGCGATTACTATGGCTTTCGCAATGACGGTGTCATCATTCGCAGCGGGACGCTTTACCGCGACGAACCGGTGCGTGACGGCTTAGCACTACTAAGCAACGGCACCATGAAAAGCTATAACGAAGAAAACATTACTTCGAGCACTTTACTGGCCGAAGGAACAACGAACACTTTCTCTTTTGGACCGACGCTCGTTACGAATGGAGCGGTAGCTGGAGATTTCAGCAGCGTGACTATTGATAAAAACTTCGGCAACCGTTCGATTCAAAATGCTAATCCGCGAACTGGCATTGGAATGATTTCACCGAATCACTTTCTGTTTATCGTGGTTGATGGGCGAGCAAGCAATTATAGCCGAGGCATGACGCTCACTGAATTTGCAAACCTATTTCACGAGCTCGGGGCAATAGAAGCTTATAATCTGGATGGCGGCGGTTCGTCCACGATGTATTTCATGGGTAGAGTCGTTAACAATCCACTCGGCAAAAGCAATGAACGCGGTGTAAGCGACATTATTTATATTCCAAATTCTTAAGCGAGGAGGACTGCTAGCATGACTATCCTTATCCCTTCCTACGAGCCAGACGAACGATTGATTACTCTTATACACAAACTAAAGGAAGCTGGCGACGATGCCATTCTTGTCATTGATGATGGCAGCGGTGCAGACTACCGCAGCATATTTGACGAGGTGGAACAAGCGGGTTGTACCGTGTTAACCCATCGGATTAACCAAGGCAAAGGAAGCGCCCTGAAAACGGGCTTCGACTATGTAAGACAGCTAGCCCAAAGCGATGGCGTCGTCTGTGCGGACAGCGATGGCCAACATCTGCCGGGGGACATTCTGAGATTATCGGAAGCTGTTCGTGAACATCGGAATCATATTGTGCTAGGCAGCAGACAATTCACTGGCAAGGTTCCCTTGCGCAGCCGCATCGGGAATTCCGCTACGCGAATGATTTACACTTTGGCAACGGGCAGGCCCATTCAAGATACACAAACTGGCCTTCGGGGCTATTCTTCCGACATGTTAGATTGGTTATGCCAAGTCCCTGGTGATCGTTTCGAATATGAAATGAACATGCTTCTTGAGGCACCGCGAGTCGGATATCCATTAGTTGAAGTACCGATCGACACCGTCTACTTAGACGATAATAAATCTTCGCACTTTCGCCCGTTCGCCGATTCTGCAAGAGTCTATTTTCCATTTCTCAAATTCTCCGCCTCTTCGGGATTCGCCGCAATCTTGGATTTCATCCTACTGCTCGCATTGCAATGGCTGACTTCGAATCTGCTTATATCCGTCATTGGAGCTCGAATTTGCAGTGCTATTTTCAATTATTCAGTGAACCGCAAGTATGTATTTGTCAAAGGAAAAGGACAAGGAACCGCCATCCGCAAATCGCTTCCCCGGTACTTCTCTCTCGCACTCATCATCGTTTTGTTAAATTACGGAATGTTGCACCTTTTTCATGAGAGCCTTGGCATTTCACTTATTGCTGCAAAGCTTGTAACGGAAGCTTCCTTATTTATGCTAAGTTATTGGGCTCAACGAACCTTCATATATTGAAAGAAACCTCCCTGTCGGATTGTGACAGGGAGGTTTCTTTCGGTGAGGTCACCGGTGTGCTAGTTGCTTCAAAATCCTGTTAAGATGACCAATCTCATTACCCAGGTCAGAGAAGAAAGCCCGATCTTCCTCTTCTACAGCCTGAACGGCTTGTGAAGCGATCTCATCTCCCGTCTTAGTTACCGTTATGACGTTTGCCCTAGAATCCGTCGGATGAGATCTTCGTTCGATATACCCTTTTTTCTCCAGTGTCCTCAGCACCTGCGAGGTAACATTCACGTCCATCTGTGCATGCTGAGCCAATTGAATTTGTGTAATGCCAGTGTGATCATTCTTTTCATTGAGCCATTTGCAGGAAAAGAGCAGCACGAATTGCGGGTGTGTCAGTTCGTAAGGGTCCAACGCCTTCCGCATCGCCTTCTGCCATACATTGGTCACCTGCCACAACATAAATCCGGGACTTTCCTCTGCGTTACTGAATTTCGAACTCATTTACATTTCCTCCAAAGCTGTCCAACATGGCATTTGCAATAATCTGAAAGTCTTGCTGCGATATCTCAAAGTGCCCAAACCGAAATGGATAACCCCAGTTCTTCACTCCGCGTGTGAAGCTAAGCTGCTGCAACAGCGAGCTAATCTTTGTTTCTTTACACTCAGTATATCGAATGTCACGACGAAAGGGTATGAAAGAATCTGACATCGGGTATGGATATACCTTGTCATCCAGAACTCGCCCGATTGCCGTGAAGGCTTGCAAGGGCTCACCATCTTTCATTTCTGTACGCGGGGAGTAATAGATAAGCCAATCACCGGAGCTCATGCGTCTCAAAGGCGCTGCCTTCCCATGACAAAGCTGCGCGAAGCCGCCCAGCACACCTCGCCTTACGTGCGAAGCCGACACGACGCCGATCCAAAATCGGCTTTGTACGCTCATTATGTCAGACAGCATGTTGACGCTCCCTTTCCAACGCCAACGCGACAAGTCCTTCTATCGTATGCGGTATACCTTTGGCCATACCAGCTCCAATCTTCGGACCTAAATCTTCCGCATTCTGCCCCGTGATCATGACCTTATGCGTAACACTTGTCCCTTCGGCAGTCTCAACGATATGATGCGTAAAGTGAACTTGAATCCCTGCATCTGGCATATCAGTAACGTCGGAGAAGCTATGCAGAGGATTGACCTCTTTCAGTTCAAATCGCAGGCGATCCTGCCCTTCCGGCTGCAGTAACCCGCGCGTACCAGCGACAAATGCCCCCTCTAACGAAGCATGTACGATCCCCTTATCCCACTCCACCCAAGTTGAGATATCGCTGTACAGATTCCAAATTGTTTCCGCATTGGCCGTTGTCGTTACCGTATGTTCGAATTTCCACATTATGAAACACTCCCTGAATAGTATTTACACATATAATATCATTACATATTATATGTGTAAATACTATTTTCCCGAACATTAGGATTGGTGTACCAAACTAACCAACCCGCACGTGTTCACTCACCAAAAAAGAGACCCACAGCAACGGGCCGCAGGTCTTAAGGTATATATATATTAAAAGGGGGTCGAATTTCATTATAAGTTCCGAACCTTAAAAGGAGATGAAATTCAGATGTCATTTGCGTGACAAATGATTCCTCCTACGTTACAGCTTGCACACTGTTTCTTTACTCAGCCAGCTTCGCCTTGATCGGAATATAGATATCCATTTCTACTAGCTCATGCAGGTTCGCATGACTGCGCTCATCGTACCATTCAAACTCGGCGCTCCCCGCATGCTCGTACCCTGAATGAGGAAACCATTCCGAGAAGATCGTCTGCCAAGTCGTCTGAATCGATGCAACGAAGTGATCCTCTTTCACCTTCGGTGTCGTGAATACAGCGTAATTCGCTTCTGGAAACTCGCGGCATACCATATTTGTCGGAACATCCTCGAAGCTCGTTGCCTCCATTCCGATGATGTAGGTTAAATCCCCGCTTTCCAAGTCGAAATCCACACAAATCCCTAGCTCAACAGGCACCCCTGCGTGAACGCGGTTCGGGATGTGCTGCCCCAACCCTTCTTGCATGTACTTCTGCCAGAACAACGGGATATCTCGATGATTCTGCCCCTCCTTGCAGGAAGTCTTCAATTCATATCCAATCAATTTAAAGCCAGGTTTCGTTCTCAAAGCGTAGTCCATGCGTATTCCTCCTAAATAGGGATTAAATTTCCGATCCAGCACATTCACTTGGGGATAGTTAGGCGGTCGTATGCCTTGCTTGCGATAGTCAAGCGGCGTACGTTCAAACACCTTTTTGAATGCCCGTGAGAAGTTTTCTGGGGACCCAAAGCCATTATCGAAGGCAATATCGATCAATTTCTGCTCAGTATAGGCGATTTGATAAGCAGCTCTCGCTAATCTCCTCTTGCGCACATACTCCATCACCGCGTCGCCCACCATCGTTTGAAAAACCCGATGAAAATGAAAGGCCGAGAAGCAGGCGACCTCGGCTAAGCATTCAACAGATAACGGACCCGACAGATGCTCTTCAATATGATCCAGCGTCCTCTGAATCCGCGCCTCGTATCTGGTATCCATCATCTGCCCCCTCAACTTCGTAACCTTAGTTTACGCGATTCGGAACTACGCTTCTTGATATTTCTTGCTCCTTATTTCCAACTTCCTTTGGAAGCAACGGAATACGTCTTGTATTGATTCTTCCCCTTAATTTCAAGACAATTTAACTGCAAACCGTAGGCGCAACCGCCATCAATCCCTATTTTGTCCGTATCAAACCAGACTTCCGCTTTCCCATGAATATCTTTGGTCGTGGTATGTCCAAACACAACAATCTTCTTCACAACAGTTCTCTGCCCAACAAATGGTGCACGAATCCAAATAAAGTCCCGCTCCGGCTGTGTTTTCCAATCCACATAAGCAGGGTTCAGCCCAGCATGGACAAATATATGGGTGTCATTCTCATAATAAAGGGGCAGATCACGCAAAAATGCCAGATGCTCACTACAATTCGCTCGAATGCGCTCTTTGGCTGTTTTCAAATCAAAATCCCTAACCCCGCTAAAGCTTTGAAACGTCTGTATGCCCCCATGTTCAAAAAATTTCATTTCCGTCAAGTCATCGGTGCCGTTCATCACTTCCAGAAAACGCTGATCATGGTTTCCCTTGAGTGCAATCGCACCCTTCTCACGCACTAGAAGCATCACATGCTCCACGGTCTCCCTACTCGCCGGTCCACGATCTACATAATCTCCTAGTAAAATAAGCTGATCTTCTTCTGGGTTAAACTTTACTTTATCTAGTAATTCCTTAAACTCATCTGCACAGCCGTGGATATCGCTAACTGCTAGCAATCGTTTCATAGACGTTTCCCCCTGATGTTCTCTAGTCTAAACTCCCATGTATATAGCTTATTCTAGCATATTTCATCGCGTACAAGCCCCCTTAATTATGGAAATCCGTGTGAAAGCAGGAAAAAGGACGCCCTGAGCGGACGCCCTTCCACAACAATTAATTGATAAATTGAACCCCTTGCAAGAATCTCTTCAACATGACTGCAGCTTCTGCTCTAGTTGCTGGAGCCGCTGGGACAAATTCCGTTTCGGTGACGCCATAGATAATACCAGCATGTACCGCCCCGGCTACGGCCTCTTTCGACCATACGCCTAAGGCATTGCTATCGGAAAATTTGTCCAATTGCTTGAGGTCAGCTACAGCTGATTTACCGGCAAATGCCATAGCCCGCGTAATCATGACCGCCATCTGTTCTCTCGTGATGCGTTCATTCGGTCTGAACGAACCATCTTCAAAGCCCTCGATCAAGCCAGCTTTAGCCGACGCACCTACAGTTCCCGCGAACCAACTGCTCATAGGCACATCCGTGAAACGTGTTGCTCCCTCTTCCTTTAAACCAAGCGACCTGACCAGAAGAGCTGCAAATTCGGCACGCGTAATGGGATTGTTAGGTCCGAAAGTCGTATCCGAAGTACCTTGAATCACCAATTTGGAGGCTAGCAATTCGATCTCCTTCTTCGCCCAATGACCTTGAACGTCTTCGAATGTTTTGGAAGATTGAACAACGGTATACATACTGTTACCTTGACGTTTGATCGTGACTTCCGCCTTGCCATTGGCGGTTGTTACAACCGCAGGTACGAAAGACATCTCCCCGGTTTCCGGGTTGAACATTACCGCAGTAAGTTGATCGGAATCTACCGTTTTAACTAAGGTAATCGTTCTGGATACATACGTTTTCCCAAAATCATTCACCGTTACCGTCTTCCCATCCGCTTCCGCAGTAATCGTGAAATCAACGACATCTGAAAGCAGCGTAAGTCCGGCCTGTTTAGCTTTCGTGTTTATCAGCTCCGCTGAAGGACCTGTAACTTTTTCAATAGAGATATTCAATTTCATATGACTTACGTCGGTACCAAGCACATCCGCTATCTCTGCAAGATCGAATGACTTGGCAGGAAGATCGTAAGTAAACTCACTGCTTTTCATCGATAACAGCGCGTCTGGCGTGTTTTTCAAACCTAACGATAAGGCGTTTGCATCCAGTTGAACGGTAGCAGCTCCTTCACTGCCCTTTACATCAATCGTAATCTTCGGTTTGTTGGACGCCTTCGATTGGAGTGCCTCAAATGCTTTCCCCAAAGTACTTCCATCCACTGTAACGACAGCAACGATTTTCCCGTTCACTGTTTGATTTACAGGATTGATTGATATGTGCACCCCACCATCGTCGCTAGTTACAGCCGCAGTAGGTGCTGCCGAACCTCCTGATGCAGTATTCATTGATTCTTGATGTGCAATAAATTGAAGGAAGCTCCCTCTGATTATGTTTCCTGCCCCATCTCTTTGATAAGGCAATGAGGGCGTCAAGCTTACAAAGTTAGCATTGGAAAGCGCTAGACCCGATTTATTGGCGGAGACAGTACCATTAAACATAAAATTAGTATCAGATTTCAATTCTGCTGGGTAACTGTCCCTTGATGCATAATCCTTTTGATAGGACACAAATCCATTAATACTGAAATAAGAAGGTTTATCCGCATACGGTTGGAAGTATAAGTTCCCTTTCGCATTGTTAAAGCCAATATTATTCTCAGCTATGACGCCTGGATTGCTATTATTCGTAAATCCATAGGCACCGTTGCCAAATGCCAAACTATTCCGGATGATATGATTGACACGGATGCCTTCGCCTCCGAGTTTAAAGCCATTTTTATCACCATCACCTACACGATTATTCGTTAATGTACCATTGTTATAAGCGATACTGTCCTCAATGAGAACCGCGCCAATAGCACCTGTACCTGCCTTCGTGTATAAATCCCAGCCATCATCAATATTGTTATGGGCAATATCACCTCGGAAGATGTTGCCTGTGCCCGATGTTAATTTGGCAGCAAACCCATCCGCATTGTTATTCGAAGGATCCACATTATCGAATGATTCGCAATTCAGAATGAGATTGTTGGAAGGCCACAACGATTTATTGGTTTCCGTTACGTCTGTGCGGCTGATCTGGAGACCCGTATCTCCATTGTCATAAAATCTGCTGCCCTCCACGATATTGTTGCTGCCGCCAACCGTAAAGCCTTTGGTATTCGCTGCCGAACGGGTAAAATCAATACCTTGCACATGCCAGTAATTACCGCTGAGCACAACACCTTCTGATCGTTTATCAAAATCGATAATCGGCTTAGCGCCTGGGGCTGCGATCAAATACTTCATGGCATCTGCTCTGCCGTCATTGCCTTTCTTGATATCCAATTTGGCGGTACGTACATATCGACCATCCTGCAGAATAATCTTCTGACCGGCCCGTACATAATCGATCGCGGTATCCAAATCAAGCGGGCTATCCACGGTGCCATTCCCGCTACTAGTCGCTGTTGACGATACATAGATGTCACCGTTATCTACATAGGTTTTCATGTCGACGGTATGATTTCTGACGATTTTATTATAAGTCGTCAAATATTGCGTATCATCAGGCACGAATGTTGCTGTAAAGTTCGTATACGTATTCGCCGTAACTGTACTGTTCAGCGAAACAAGCTTACCCGCTTCCATAACGGCATCTTGTTCGATGATGTTAGGTCCTTGTTTAATCGTAACTTTACCGTTCACATTGGACATCAGTCCTAACGTATACGCGGTTACAGAAGTTCGTGTTAGACCTACAAAGTTAACATCAGGTACCACTGGCTGTGGCACTGGCACTTGCATCGGCGTATCCGTATCCGCAGAAGTAACTTTCAGTTCCATATTGCTTACTACGATCGTCGCAAGTCTAGCGGTGTAGAAGCCGACATACATGTTATCGCCATCTTGAACGGTCATGATGTCCGGCACATACATGTCGGCACTTGTCCCGTTATTTAATCGGCCCGTGAACCCGTTGTTCGTTTTGCTTAGCGTGAGCTTATAATTGGTTGCCGTATTGCTTGCCGCAGGTCTGACCGAGCTAAGCATACTGCTTTGAATCCCTTTACTGCCCGCGCCATCTGGTGTGGTAACACCTGTTCTAACGAACAATTGTGTACCATTCGGTAAAGTTGTTCCCCCACTGTAACCACCGATCGCCGCAATGTTGGAGGCAAATACCGTGGAATCTCCTTGCGTACCGATCGCATCTCGAGCCATAATTCCGAACGATTCCTGGCCGTCCTGCGGTTCCTTGGCATAAGCTTCAACTCTGATATCTGCCGATAACTCAAAGTTATCCTTCCTTGCATCCAACTCTGTATAGTAGAAGGTGATGCCATCATGGTCGCCAGTGACTTTACCGCCACCCTCCAGCGCTTCAAGCCTGACTAACCCATCTTCATTAACTGTTACTTTATTGTTCGCATTTGACGTGGATTGTCCAAACCGAATCGATTTCCACGCATATGTTGTATCAGCAACTACCGTCACTTTCAGAAGTGTCTGTGGGATTGCTGCATTATTCGGAATAATCGCGATATCATATACACCTGGCACCGTTTTATCAAAAGCGTTCGTATCGACCGTATACTCTGTATCTGCCAACTCTCCTAGCTTACTGCTGTAAACCACGGATACTACCATACCTGTTCCATCAAAATCTTCGCCAATCGCATAGGTTGTTCTCGGATATTTCGTGACTCGGCTGCCCATAATTTCTTGTGGTAGAACAGTAATCGTAAATGAAGCTGTCGCACTTCCTTTACCTGTAGATACCTGTAATGACTTCGTACCTGCCGAACTCATGTCTGCAAGTGCGACGGCATATTCGCTTTTCAAAAGCTTAACTTCCGTATGATCATCGTACTTCGCGTATACAGCTATGCCGTCTTGGACGAATTTATCCCCGACAAAATAGTTCGTTTTACGCGGCCCCTCTCTAACTTCTAAGCCTGTCATTTGTGCTTGCTTAACTGTCACCTGAAGTGCCGTATAGGTAGACGAAGTGACAGTGGAGCTCACGGTTACCGTTTTGACACCTGCTGTTGCCGTCGGCTTGAATGTATACGTAGCATTCGTTACGGTCACATCCGCTTCCGGAATAATAGAGAAGGCATATTGGTTGCTTGCCAATTCAACCCAACGACTACCGTAATTATATTGTCCTAAAACGGTTAGACCTTGCGGGTCGAAGACTTCTCCAGGATAATAATCCGTCTTCGCAGGAGGATATTGAATGTCGATCCCGGTTACGACCAAAGGCTGAAAGGTTAATGGAATGGATGCCGTTTTCCCGTTAAAATTCACCGTAATGGAACTGGGTTCTGCTTGCGTATTATTAAATCCAGTGACCATATAATCGCTAGTTGATAGCTCTTTCTCAACGTTCCCGTCATAGACAGCTGTAACCTTTAATCCTGTTAAATCAAGGCTGTCGCTGACGTAATACTCTTTTTTCATAGAGGTAGCATCTACCTTCAGACTAAGAGGGGCTCTCGTGTCCTTCGTGAAGGTTACATCAGTGAAGGTAACCGCCGTATATCTAGCAACATACAGACCTACATAGGCCATACTTCCTGTTATTTTGTCAATCACATGGGTCTGATCACCAACTTTGACACTGTAAACATTCCCTGTTTTCTTTATACTCAGCGCATAGCTAACCCCGGCATCTGGGACCGCCGCTTTGCCAAATTCATATCCTGTTTTCACTTGCGTGAGCGTAGGACTGCCACTCTTGTAAAATCCCTGTACTTTCTGATCAATGGCACCCACGGCGATATATTCGCCCGTGAATGCATTCGGTGATCCTTGGCTCACATTCTCAAGCATATTGCTTCTCAGCATAATACCGAATGAGGACTGCTTTTTGTTACCTGCGCTATCACCTGGAAGTGTAAATGTATCCACCCTGACTGTTGCAGATAGCTCATAATTATCATTTGCATTCACTTGCTGATAATAGTAAGCCAATCCTTCACTACTGCTTGAGATTTTCCCCTTAGCGCTGCCAGCAACCGTATTCGGACCTTTCGCACTCGTTAATGTAACTGATTTATCCGAATTCTCCGTAATCCCAAAATTAGCTGTCGACGGACTGCCGCCGATATCGCCGAAGACGCTTCCCTTCCATGCACTCGTGCTTGGAATATTAATCAGCCCAGCTGGCGGGTCTGCCGCCTGAGCTGCCCTCGGGAGCATCGCTGCCACTAAGCATACAGCCATTATTAAAGCGATCCATCGATTCTGTTTCCTCAAGTCACATGTCTCCTTTGTAATTGATATACGAGTTATCTCATCTGTGTAGTTATGTAGTTGGGTTCTTAGGTGTATGTATCCCGTAGTTGAGCTTGCGAGGTATGTGCTTGTATGCGGTTTCACTATTGTGAACGTTGATGGATATTATCCATTAAATGGAAAAACTCCATCTAATCTCCTCACTTTAGGCGTGTTGAGGAACTAACTGTATTTGCTACAGTTAGTTCCTCCCCTTATAGCGAGAAACGGTTGAATTGACCGAATTAGCTGGAGTTTTTCCATCTAGTTGCTGAGATCAGGCTATTTCGTGAAGAATAGCTGTATGTTTTCCATCTACCCTGCGATGGCGGGGTGGGATGAGCAAGCCTGAGTGCTCGCTGCTCGAGTTGCTCATGTACGCTGGACTGCTCATGTTCTCCGGATTGCTCACGTCCGCATATCCTCAGGTGCATACCCTTACCCCTTGATCGAACCAATCATGGCACCCTTAGCAAAATGCTTCTGCAAGAAGGGATACACCAACAGAATCGGAAGCGTTGCTACAACGATAACAGCCATTTTGATCGACTGAGCCGGTGGTGGTGCCACGCTGTCCAAGTCGGAACTTACGTCCATGCCGCTGGCAAGAACAACGATTTGACGGAGCAAAACTTGAATCGGCCACTTGGCGCTTTCATTGATATAGAGAATCGCGCTCATATACGTGTTCCAATACGTTACCGCGTAGAACAACGAGATCGTTGCAATGGCAGGCATCGACAACGGCAATACGATACGGAACAAGATACCGAAGTCGCTGCAGCCATCAATTTTCGCGGATTCCTCCAGCCCTTCCGGGATGTTTTGGAAGAAATTTTTCAGAATAATTAAGTTAAACGCACTGATCGCTGTTGGCAGTATCAACGCCGCATAGGTGTCGATCATGCCAAGCTCCTTGACGACGAGGAACGTCGGGATCAACCCGCCGTGGAACAACATCGTGAATACGACGAGGAACATAATCACTTTGCGCCCATCCACATCCCTGCGTGCCAAGCCGTATGCCATCAACGCGGTGATGAACATACTGATTACAGTGCCGATAGCTGTCGTGCCAATCGAAACAGCCATTGCTTTAAATATCGTATTCGTCGAAAATATAAATCGATAAGCTTCGATACTCCAATCCGTCGGAATGAGGACGAATTTCTTCGCCGCCATTTCTGCGCTTGTCGTGAAGGAACCTGCCACCACGTGCACGAACGGGATAATCGTAACCAATCCGATAATGGTTAATAACACATAGTTGATGATACCGAACATTCTGCCGGCCATTGTTTTATCTTCTACCACAACATTCAACCTCCTAGCTGCTTACACTCAACACATGCCTAGTAAACGCCTTCTTCGCCCATTTTCTTCGCAATTCGGTTCACGATCATCACCAGAACAAGTCCAATAAATGATTTGAACAAACCGATCGCGGCGCTGTAGCTGAATTGCCCTTGTTTCAAACCAGCTGTATATACATAAGTATCAATGATCTCAGCAACTTCTCGGTTCATGGAGTTAAGAAGCAAATACACATGTTCAAAACCGAGCTCGAGAACCGCACCAATTTTCAAAATTAATAGAACAATAATGACACTTCGGATCGCCGGCAGCGTAATATGCCATACTTGTCTCAGGCGTCCCGCGCCATCTATGCGAGCAGCTTCATACAACCCAGGATCAATGGAGGCAATCGCCGCCAAATAAATAATCGTTCCCCAACCTGCTTCACGCCAAATGACTTGCAGAATATAAATCGGTCTGAACCATTCTGGAGCTAGTAAGAAATTCACCTTTTCCCAGCCGAAATACGTAATTAACTCATTAATAACGCCGCCATCCATAGTCAGCATAACGAACGAGATGGAGACGATAATGACCCAAGACATAAAGTGAGGCAAGTACACAATTGTTTGAAACACTTTCTTGAAGAGATCTCCTCTGACTTCATTCAGCATAAGTGCCAAGATGATAGGAATCGGGAAATAAAACAAGAGATTCATCACGAACAGGATTAACGTATTGCTCAAAATATTCAAGAAGTCCGGCTCTGTAAATAAACGCTGGAAATGCTCGAAACCAACCCATTCACTCCCGCTAATGCCTTTGAAAGGCTTGTAGTTCTGGAAGGAAATGATCAATCCATACATGGGGATATACTTGAACACGATAAAGTAGAGAATACCGGGCAACAACATGACATAGATCCATTTATTTTTCCAAAGACGCCTGCTCAGTTCACTGCTCGACTTCTTTGCGACAACACGTTGCGCAACATTCACTTCTTGCATAGGACTTCTTCCTTTCCTTAAAAGGAGAAGACTGCCGCGATGCAAGCAGCCCTCTCGCCTTGACTAGTCAGACACGGTGTTGCTGAATTACTTCTTAAGTGCGTTGTATTCTTCGATGATTTTGCTGCCGCCACGACTCTTCCAATCTTCAACCGCTTTATCAAAGCCAGCTTTATCAAGCGTTCCGTAAATGTATTTGTTCGTTGCATCTACGATCACCGCTTGCAGTTGAACACCTTTTTCAAGATTTGTTTTGGAATCTAGCGCAGCAACTGGATCTTGAACTGCGAACTTCAGGTTCGCGATTTTCAACTCATCCGCTTTACCTTGCGCTGGGATCGTTGGAATACCCAAGAATCTGCCAGATGTATCTTCATCACCAATTGCTGCGTCTGTGAATGGTTTGACTTCACGTGTCCATTTCTCTTCATCGAGCTTCTTCGCTTTGTTGTCGGTTACACTGTAGTTCACATCTTTAATGCCCCAGTTCGCCATGTTAGCGACTTCTGGTGTCATCATTTTGTCGAAGTAAGCGAGTACCTTACGAAGATCCGCTTCCGTTTTATTGGAGGATTTCGGGAATAGAACGACATTGGCATAGCCAGGCAGTGCCCATGCGGCGAATTTGCCGTCAGGTCCAGCTACCATGCTGTGCACATCGACTACGGCTGTCGGTACATTCTTAACCAAGTCTTTGTTCAACGTGGATACGTCTGTCATCGCGCCAATGTACATACCTGCTGTTCCGCTTGTGAACAGTTTTTGTTGATCGGTTTTGCTTGTCGCCGCGAAATCTTTGTTGATGTAGCCGCCATCGCGCATTTTTTTGAAATAATCCATCGTCGCTACATATTGTGGGAACATGAATTCCGGAGCTAGCTTGCCATCCTTCGTGCCCCAGTTATTCGGTGTGCCCTGCCAAGCAGCAACTGTTTTGAATGCGCCATAGATCAAATCGTTACGATCGGTTAGTCCGATGGTGTCTTTTTTACCATTTCCGTCTGGGTCATTCTCCGTAAACGCTTTCGCCATGGCGAACAATTCATCTAAATTAGCAGGAGGTTTCAGACCTAACTTATCTGCCCAGTCCTTGCGGTAGATGAGACCTTGACGAGCAATGTCTACGCCGCGGTACAAGGAGTACAATTTGCCATCGACTTTCGTATTGTCGTTCGTTGTGGATTTCAATTTACTCAGATTCGGGAAGTCCTTCAATAGAGGCCCAATCTCCCAGAACTGTCCGTCACGAATCGCGGATTTCATTTGAATGAATGTCGCTTGGTTTTTCAAGTAGGTTGCTTGAGGCAGTGCGCCCGTTGCAAACGTCGTATTCAATTTCTCTTCATATGTGTCTGCCGGGAAGAATTGATACGTCAGCTTCGTGTTCGTCAGCTTCTCAAGTTCTTTAATAATCGTATCCGGAGGGGTTTGTGCTGTATTGAGTGGTGCCATGATGGTAATCGCTGTCGGTGTATTGTCTGTCGGCTTCGGCGCTGCTGTTGTCGTTGCTGCCACTGATGACGATGCTGCAGTTGTTGATGCAGGCGTTTCTTTATCTCCGCATGCGGCTAGAGCAAAGCTGGAAACGAGTAGTACGCTTAGTGGAATCGTAACTAAATTTCTCTTCATATCGGTTTGACCTCCGTGAAAATGTGGTGTGCTACAACTCACACATTACACGGTTCGCAAGGGGTACCGAAACAATCATTTGCTCATATAACCCGCGTCTGGCGCGGGATGTGAGATGATGATTATCGGGCGGGGAGATGATTATTGGGGGGCGGCAAATCACCATGATCATGATGGTTTTCCATATTAGAATAAAAAAGAAAAAGTCTACCAGTTGGTAGACTTCATATGCTATATTTAGTTGGTACAATCTGGGCTTGTGTGCGGCTCCCTCCGGAAAGGAGGTTGATGCCATGGAAACTTTCCAAACGATAATCGTTATGCTTGCGTTCGGTACGTTCATACTGGCGCTTCTGACTTATATCGAGAAACGAAAGTAACCCACCCAGGTTGACCGCCTACCAGTGGGTTACACCTTGCTACTACCTTGGAGGTCGCCCACCAAATGATTGTGCAGGAGACGTGTTGGTAGCACGTCTCTTTTCTTATTTATAATCTTATCACGCCTGTTTTATACGTGCAACTTACTTGTTGCCGTACGACGCTTGCCTTATCTTAGATACCAGTGATTAACTGGAAAACCTCCATCTATTTTTACCGAAATGCGCCCAATTTCAAATTTAGATGGATTTCCTCCAGTTAATCTGAGCTAAACTACTAATTCCGAGAATAGTAGCTCAAATTAACTACCTATTTTCGTTACTACTTAGGTTCAGAAGCTGAATTGTCCTTGGAAGACGGAGATAAGCGAGGCGTATATGGGGAGTTTCTGTTTCA
>NZ_LYPB01000031.1 GCF_001653565.1 Paenibacillus oryzisoli | reverse complement strand
GCTTAGTGAAGTGGCTAAACACGGCAGACTGTAAATCTGCTCTCTTCGAGTTCGGTGGTTCGAATCCATCAGCCTCCATTTCTTTTTTTGAAGGGGCATAGTTTAAGGGTAGAACAAAGGTCTCCAAAACCTTTGGTGTGGGTTCAATTCCTGCTGCCCCTGCCAAACATGCAAGAAACTTAATATTGTGGCGGTCGTGGCGAAGGGGTTAACGCACCGGTTTGTGGATCCGGCATTCGCGGGTTCAAGTCCCGTCGTCCGCCCATTATTACCAAAGCAACATAATGGGGATTAGCCAAGCGGTAAGGCAACGGACTTTGACTCCGTCATGCCAAGGTTCAAATCCTTGATCCCCAGTTTTATATGCGGAAGTGGCTCAGCGGTAGAGCATCGCCTTGCCAAGGCGAGGGTCGCGGGTTCGATCCCCGTCTTCCGCTCCATTATTACTAAGGCGCCATAGCCAAGTGGTAAGGCAGAGCTCTGCAAAAGCTTTACCCCCAGTTCGAATCTGGGTGGCGCCTCCACAAATTAATTAGCCGGAGTGGCGGAATCGGCAGACGCACAGGACTTAAAATCCTGCGGTAGGTGACTACCGTACCAGTTCAAGTCTGGTCTTCGGCACCATTGTTTTACAAGTTTATGCCGGCATGGCGGAATGGCAGACGCGCTCGACTCAAAATCGAGTCCGAAAGGGTGGAGGTTCGAGTCCTCTTGCCGGTATAACGATTAGGAAAGCCTATGAAATCTTATGATTTCATAGGCTTTTTTCTGTTCACATCGAGAACGGAGGAAGGGTTAAATTACCTCCATAAACATGGTATTAAAAATGCTATGTATATGTGTTTTACAGATAGTACAATAGAAAGGAAATGCTTACAATGGAAGTTCATTCCCAAATATGACATATAAGGCGGGAACCCTTTGAATATTGTAAATTCGGTAAGGTTTAAGATTTTTATTGGGTTTGCGCTGGTGGTAGCGCCCTTGGTCCTGTTTCTTATATTCAATAATGTATATTCCATGAATGTTGTTCGGGATCAAATTTCTCATAACTACAATAAGCTCCTGCAGCAGTATGTAGAGGATACAGACAATACACTCAAAGAATTCGATAATTATTTATTTCATCTGTACAGTGATCCGGATGTAATCAATATGAACTTATATCCGTTGGAATCGGATGATTATGTGTTAGCGAAGCAGCGCTTGTTTAATAAGTTAACCCGGCAGCTGGATATATACAGTTTGATCAATACGTTTTTCATTTTTTCGAATACGACGGGAGATCTTCTGGTATCTACAAGGGAAAATACGTATTACTATGATCGCGTTCAGACGGTGAAGCAATTCATCGAGGAGAATTCGAAGAGTCGTCCGAATGACAGTTCCAATGGCAACTGGCTTATTATGAAGGCGGCGAATGGCGATCACTATTTGATGAAAATAAATAAGGATTTGGGTGCAGGGCTGTCAGGCGGCATTCTCATTAAAATGAGCAGCATGGTTGAACCACTAAGCAAGTGGGACACCGGCGAAGGTGGAGGAACCACTGTGGTGTCTCCAGACGGAGTCACGTTAGCAAACAACTATTTCCCTCTACAAAGATATAAGAACATTAGTGATCAAATTGCTCCGAAGACCTCAGGCTTTCAGATTGTTAAAGATAAGGAGCTTGATCAGCAGTTTTTGATTGTGCGGGAAGCGTCTTCACATGCAGATTTGGAATTTGAACTTATTATAGCCGAGAAGAATATGTTGCAGAATTTACCCTATTTGCAGCTTTTGATTTACTTTTTGCCATTGGGCGGAGCGTTTGTACTAGGTGTTTACTTGTTGTATGTGCAGCGCATCTTATTCAAGCCATTAATGCAATTAATTCGTGGTATGAGGAAGCTTGCCCAAGGGGAATTATCCATTAGGCTGCATGAAGGCAGCTCGACGGAATTTGCCTTTCTGATCACTACTTTTAACAACATGGTGGATCAGATTGAGAATCTGAAAATTTCGGTTTATGAGGAGAAGATCCGCGTTCAGCAGGCGGAATTCAAGCATCTTCAGGTACAAATTAATCCTCACTTCTATATGAACAGTTTAAATATCATCTACAACCTCGCGGCGTTAAAAGATACGAAATCCGTGCAGAAGATGTCTCTGCATCTGGCTGATTATTTCCGTTTTATTATGCGTACGAATCGGACTACGATGACATTGAAGGATGAGATCGATCATATTCGCAATTATTTGGAGATTCAAGTCATGCGATACCCAGATCATTTGACATTCGTTATCGTGTTACCAGAGAAATACAGTCAGTTTGCCATGCCACCGCTTATTGTGCAGCCTTTTGTAGAGAATGCGGTCATTCATGGGTTTACGAAACAATACGGAACGTATGTTATTCAAGTAAAAGCAGAGCCAGATCCAGAAGCACCTGAGGAGTACTTCTTCTTGTCGATTAGTGATAACGGCGAGGGGTTTCAACCGGAAATGCTGCAACAACTAAATTCAGTTCAGTATTTGGATCAATTGGGGGATGAGCACCTTGGAATATGGAATGTACGTCATCGATTGCAAATGAACTATGGGCATAGAGTTGCACTGAAATTTATGAACAAGCCGGAGAGAGGGGCCATGGTTCAAATTAGGCTGCCGCTTCACAACCCTATTGTGGAAGGGACGGATAAGAATGTTTAATCTATTAGTCGTGGATGACGAGAAGATCGCGGTAAAAGGAATCACAGTGGGGATCGATTGGGAGGCGTTTCCGATTGGTCAAATTTTTGAAGCGCTGGATGTGAATGAAGCGAAGCAGGTGCTTTCTCAGAATCGAATCGACATTATGATTTCAGACATCGAAATGCCGGGTAGCAATGGCTTGCAACTACAGGAGTGGGTGCGTACGCATTCACCGCAAACAGAGACGATATTCTTAACTGGTCACGCGAATTTTGAATATGCGCAGCAAGCTGTTCGTTTAGGGAGCTTTGATTACGTCTTGAAGCCAGTGGATCACGATCGGTTACAGGACATTGTGAAGCAAGCCATTGAGAAGATTAAGGAAGATCAGGAGCAGTCTGATTTTAATGAAACATATAAGACGTATTATAGTCACTGGGTCAATGAGCTGCCGTCGTTGGTTGAGAAATTTTGGCAAGAGTTGTTGAGTGAGAAAATACCTGCGAATGAGGAGCGATTGACTCGCAATTTCCAGATGTATGAGATCCCATTGGACATGACAAGCAGGATTCTGCCCATCTTGATTAGTGTGGAGCACTGGAAGGAAGAGCTAAATGCGAGAGATGAAGAGATTATGGAGTATGCAATTCGGAAGGCGGCTGCTGAAATCATTGTTGTGGAGCAGGCGGGCTGCGTTATTCAAGAGAATGGTTCATCATTAGTGCTCCTCTACGTAGCTGAAGGAAGCGAGTTATCTATACCTGACATTAAAGCGAAGTGCGAAGCTTATATTAGTGCATGCCATCGTTATTTCCAATGCAGCTTGTCCTGTTATGTAGGCGAGGAAACCCCTTTGGTCAAGCTAACTGCGAAAGTGGCTGATCTATTTCAGAATGAGCGGAACAATGTGACGAGAAGTAACTGTGTACTTTTGCAAAATGAAATGGATCAGCCGCTTCAGCACAAGCCGCAGGCGCCAACCTTTTCAGATTGGATTGTGTTATTGGAGTCCGGAAAGAAGGCTGAGCTGGTCGCTCGTATTCAGGAGAATATTGATCGGCTGCAGAAGACGGATGACGTGGGCTCAGAAACCGTGGAAGCGTTCTATTATGGGTTGCTGCATGTAGTGTATCATGTTTTGCACAAAAAAGGGTTAGCTGTGGGTGATATGCTTCCTCGCCAAGAATTACAGGATTATAACAGCGCGACGCGATCTTTAAATCAACTGAGGAACTGGGCAGTTCGCATGGCTTCTGTAAGCTGTGACTATATGAATAGCCATCTGAAAGGCGTCTCAGCGGTTACTGCGAAGGTATGCCAATACATTGACGAACATATGGAGGAAGAGCTTAGCAGAGAAGAATTAGCGGCTTCTGTGTTTCTCAATCCGGCTTATTTATCACGATTATTTAAGAAAGAAACGGGGCTCTCTATCTCGGAGTACAGTCTGAAGGTTCGGATGGAGAAAGCGATGAAGCTGCTTGCAGAAACCAACGATAAAATTAGCTATGTAGCAGAGCAAACGGGGTATTCACATTTTTCCTTTTTCGCAAAAATGTTTAAGAAGTATTCAGGACTTTCCCCGCAGGAGTATAGAAAGAACTTTCAGGGATGATGAGGAAGTGCAATCACCGATTAGGGTTCAGAACACTGAAGATGAAATACTCCAAAAAGCTGTCCAGAAATGGAGAGCTTTTTTGTGCTTTATTGGGGGAGACGGAAGACAAATCAACGTGTAGAGGAATGTCACAGAAGTGCTTATTCGGTCACTACGCAGATAGAGAATTATTTCCAAACAATTTAGAATGAATGTATAAGAGAGAGGAAGCAAACGGGTTGAATGGAAAGGGGAGCACAATAAAAGATGAATGATACGCCAAATACGGCAGCGCAGACAGCCCCTATACGTACTACGAAACGAACTAGGGTTCAATCAAACTTTCTATGGACGGTTCGCAAGTACTGGATCTTCTATGTGATGATGGCACCAGCAGCATTGCTGCTCATCATTAACAACTACATCCCAATGGCAGGCGTTCTGATTGCTTTTAAAAATGTGAATTACACGAAAGGGATTCTCGGAAGTCCATGGGTGGGTTTCGATAATTTCAAGTATTTGTTCTCTAGTGAGGTTGCGTGGGTCATTACTCGAAATACGATCTCGTATAATCTGGTTTTCATCGTATTGAATTTGGTAATCGCTGTGTCAATGGCTATTATGTTTAATGAGATGCGGAGTAAATTTCTAGCCAAGTTTCATCAAAGCACGATGTTTCTGCCATTCTTTCTCTCCATGGTGTGTGTAGCCTATTTAGTATACGCTTTCTTGGGGGCTGAGCATGGTTTCGTAAATACCGTACTCCTGCCTAAATTGGGTATAGAGCCGATTGACTGGTATACAGAGCCGAAATATTGGACGGTTATTCTACCGATTGTGAACACATGGAAAAACCTTGGTTACTATACGGTCATCTATATGGCAGCGATTATAGGGATTGATCATGAGTACTATGAAGCGGCTTTAATCGATGGAGCGAACAAATGGCAGCAAGTTAAACGTATTACGATTCCACTGATTATGCCGGTGATGATTACAATGACACTGCTTCAAGTAGGTAGAATTTTCTATGCGGACTTCGGCTTATTCTTCCAAGTAACCAAAAATGCAGGCGCGTTATTCCCCACCACACAAGTTATTGATACGTATGTGTATCAAACGTTCCTAACAATGGGAGATATCGGAATGTCATCAGCAGCAGGCTTGTACCAAGCCGTCGTGGGCTTCCTACTAGTTCTAGTTACGAACTTATTTGTAAGAAAAGTAAGCAAAGAGAATGCGCTATTTTAGAAGGAGTGGCTGTCATGAGTGAAGCAATTGCAGTTCGTAAACAACGGATAGCCAAGCATCGGGGACCCAATGATTTAACGCCCACAGCGAATTTGTTGGTTAACGTGTTCTTCTGGATATATACAGCAGCTTGTATCATGCCGTTGGTTTTGGTTATCATCGTATCCTTTTCAGATGAAAAGGGAGTTCTCATACACGGATATAATTTTATACCCGAAGCTTGGAGTTTGGAAGCGTATAAATTCATGTTCAAGGACTGGCATCAAATCCTGCGTTCGTTCGGAATCTCAGTTTTCCTTGCAACGGTAGGAACAGCGATTAGTTTAGTGATGATGTCACTTTATGCGTATCCCATCTCGCGAAGTGATTTTCCGCATAAAAGTTTCTTCTCTTTCTTCATGTTTTTCACAATGCTATTCAATGGTGGGCTCGTTCCATGGTATCTTGTCTATACCCAGATGCTGGATTTGAAAAACACGATCGCAGCACTTATGCTTCCCTTGTTAGTCTCGGCCTTCTTCGTCTTGTTGCTTCGGACATTCTTCGCGAATTCGATTCCGATGCCGTTGATTGAAGCAGCGAAGATTGATGGAGCTGGCGAGGTTCGTATTTTCAGCCAAATCATTATTCCACTCTCTTTACCGGTACTCGCTTCCGTTGGTTTGTTTCAGGTGCTGAATTATTGGAACGACTGGTTCCTCAGCTTGGTCTTCATCTCAGGAAGCAAGAACATCAATCTGCAGTTCATGATGTACAAAACGATGCTAGATATTCAGTTCCTGACATCGAACGTTCAGGCCAGTCAAGGTCTATCGCAAGCAGGGGGCATGCTGCAACTTCCAACGGAAACCGTCCGCATGGCAATGGCTGTACTCGGGATAGGACCGATCGTGTTCGCGTATCCATTCTTCCAGAAGTATTTTAAGAAAGGCTTGACGGTTGGTGCAATTAAAGGTTAGTGAAACATGGCTTGTACCAGTGTAGACTGGTTTAGCATATAGGAATAATTGAGAAAAAAAGGGAGGCAATCCATTTATGAAAGCTTTGAAAAAAAGCACGCTTGCACTTCTTACCCTAACATTTACGGCATCACTCACCTTGGCGGGCTGCTCAAAGAGCACACCAGAGCCTGCAGCAAGTGCAACACCAGCACCAGCCACAAGTACAGCACCTGCTGCGACGAAAGCACCTACAACGGATTTGAAGCCTTATGAAGTGAAACTCGTCTACCCTGGTACACCACAACCAGATCAAGCCAAAGTCGAAGAAGCGATGAACAAGGTTTTGAAAGAAAAAATCAATGCAACGATCAAATTAATGCCAATCGACTGGGGTCAGTGGGATAACAAAACGAACTTAATGATCGCTTCCCGCGAAGAATTCGATATCCTTTTCACAGCACAATGGAATGGTCACGCTGTCAATGTGGGTAAAGGCGCATTGATGCCGCTGAATGACTTGATCGGACAATATGGAAAGGGTATCACGGACTCCTTGGATCCGGCGTTCTTACAAGGTGCCAAAATCAACGGCAAGAACTACGGTGTGCCAACGAATAAAGAACTTGCGGCTTCCGGTGGGGTTGTGTATCGCGCTGATATCGCCAAAGAGTTAGGGATTGATATGACAGCCGTGAAGACGATGCCAGACTTGGCTAATGTTCTGAAAACAGTCAAAGAGAAGAAGCCAGAAATGACAGCTTTCTTCCTTCGCGACGGGGATAACCTGAATGCGCACTATTTGGCACAGTATGACTATCTGGGTGACAGCACAATTCCAGGAGTGATAATGAAAGATGGCACGGACACGAAAGTGATTCCGAAATGGGATCAACCGCGTTATAAAGAAATTTTGAAATTAACACGTGATTTTATGCAAAAAGGATATATCAATAAAGATGCGGCTACGACGCAATTATCAGGTCAAGATGCGTTGAAATCAGGTAATGTGTTCATGATTACATCCTCGTTGAAACCAGGTAAAGACAGTGAATTAGCAAATGCCACTAACTTGGTAGGCAAGCTTGGACAAATCGAGCTGACACCACGTACCATTTCTACTGGCGACACAGCGGGTTCCATGTTGGGTATCTCCGTAACTTCCAAGGATCCAGCTCGCACGATGATGGTGATTAACCTCTTGCACACGGATAAACAATTGAACAATTTGATCAACTTCGGTATCGAAGGCACACACTACACGAAAGTATCTGACAACATTATTAAAGCAACAGATGCGGGCAAAAATTATGCACCAGGAGCTGCATGGCAGTTCGGTAACCAATTCTTGAACTACTTGTACGATAATGAAGATCCGCAAAAATGGGATAAATTCAAAGAGTTCAATAAATCGGGCAAAAAATCACCAGGTTTAGGCTTTACCTTCGACTCCGAGCCTGTAAAAACACAAGTGGCTGCAGCAGTTAACGTAGGAAAAGAGTTCGATGCAGCGATGGATACAGGATCTGTGGATATGGATGCATCCCTGCCGAAATACCAAGATAAAATGAAAGCAGCAGGCATTGATAAAATCATTGCTGAAAAGCAAAAGCAATTAGATGCTTTCTTAGCAGCTTCCAAGAAATAAGCAATTGTATGGATAAGGAGCCAGGCTCAGATGAGCTGTGGCTCCTTATTTTCATTCTTATTCATGTATGACTAATTACCAAGCATAAGTCATTGTTACGATAACAAGCAATACGAACAAGACAAGAATTCCAGCAGCAGACGTTCCACCACCATAACCTGCACCAGTACCTACAGCAACACCCATTTATGTCACCTCCCATCTCTAGGAATGCTCTTCCGCAGTTGCGAATGAGAGACAATACTATCCTATGGAGAGATGTCACGATTTGCTTGGGTGTTTCGCCCAAATCTAGAGGGGGAATCATGAGTTTTGGGCAGGAGCCTATTTTTGGGGAAAAGATGGCGAGAAGTTGAACAAGTGGCAGTAGCCTCCCATATGGTAGAAAAAGAACGTAATGCCATTGCGGAGGTGTAAGGGCTATCGATTACTTGGATATGTTAGCGAAGCTCGGGATAGGTAACGCACATCCCGGGGGATTTGGAGAGACGATTGAGCAATTGAAGAAATACCCGATTGAGAAGGGGAAAAAGGTGCTGGAAGTAGGCTGCGGAACAGGTCGCACGGCCTGTTATTTGGCAGAACAGGGCTGCGATGTTACGGCCATCGATATACGTCCAGAGATGATCAACAAAGCAAAGATTCGAGCGGAGAAACAAGGTACTCAGGTAAACTTCCTGATCGGGGATGTCTGTCAGCTGCCGTTCGAGGCTCATTCATTCGATGTTGTGATGGTGGAATCGGTCACGAACTTCGCAGATGCTCAGAAGGCTGTGTCGGAGTATTATCGGGTATTAAAAACAGAAGGAAAGCTATATGACCGTGAAGTGATTAAAGTTAAAGATATGACAGCAGGCATTCATAGGGCGTTATGCAGCTTCTATGGGGTAAGCAAGATCTATAAGCTGGAAGAGTGGCAAGAACTGCTGGAGAGCAACAATTTCGCTGCGGTTACTTCAACAGGTATACATCCATTCCCATTGACGATGTTCGAAGATCAGGTTCAGCACCCAGATCCTGTTCATTTATCTGATCGACAATCCTTCATGGATCCTCGCATCTGGCAGATTACAGCTCGGTATGATGAACTGGTCAGCAAGTATCATCCTTATATGGGTTACACCTTAATGATTGGCTCTAAGGAGTAAGGACACACTAAGAAGCAGGATAATGAATCCTTCATGGCGAAGCATATGAGAAAGATTATCATTGGAGGCTGCTTCTTTTGAATGTAGACGTTATTACAGAGCGAATTTCGAACCGTAAAGCGAAGGAAGTTTACGAGCTGATTACGCGTCAAACGACGGTTTCGAAAATAGATTTATTAGACCAAAGCGGTATGACGGTCTCGACGTTAACGCGACTTCTTGAAGAGTTAACGAGTCAGGGCCTTATATTGGAATCTGGCTTTGGTGCATCTACGGGTGGGCGTAGGCCGATTTTATATGAGAAGAATCCGGCCTATGCTTATATATTTGGATTGGAGATCTCACGAACACTATCTAAGCTGGTACTTGTAGATCTTGGGATGAACAAGCTGGAAACGAAGAGCTGGGCGATGACAGAAGTCATGACCCCTGACATACTGCTGCCCCTTATTGCCAAGGAAGCGCAGCATATGCTTGCTAACCACGGGATTGAGACTTCGCAGGTGTTGGGTATTGGGATTGGCGCAGTGGGACCGGTAGATCGATTGTCGGGGGTTATTCTGGAGCCCTCCTATTTCCCAGCGAGTGGCTGGAGACATGTAGACATCTGCAAGTGGTTAACGGAAGCGTTGCAAATCCCTGCACTGTTGGACAACGGCGCGAATACAGCGATTCTTGCAGAATCGTGGTATCAACGGACACAGAGCTTCAAGCATCTTCTCTATATTCATGCTGGAGTAGGCTTACGTTCATCAATGGTCTCTGAAGGCAAAGTCATCTATGGGGCCGTCGATATGGAAGGCTCAGTGGGGCAAATGATTATTCAAACGGATGGTGTTGCCCATCGTAACCAATCTGGTAATTACGGGGCATTGGAATCCTATGCTTCGCTATACGCGATAGAGAGAGCTGCCAAATCTGCTTTGAAGCAAGGGAGAACTAGCGCGTTAGTACATATGATGGAGGATCCCGAGCAAATTACTTATATGCATGTCATGGAAGCGCTCAAACAAAACGATCCCCTAGCTGTGGAGATTGTCACAGAAGCAGCGACTTATTTCGGAATCGGACTGGCGAATTTATTAAATATTTTGCATCCGGAGAAAGTGATTATCGGGGGGCCTTTGATTGCAGGCGGGGATTTGTTCTTCCAGACAGCAACCCAGGTTGCCATTCGAAAAACATATTATTACCCCGCCTATCAGGTTGTTTTCAGCAAAGGACAGCTTGGTGATGAAGCATTAGCTATTGGAGCTGCTGTGATGGTTATGAATCAGTTGGTTAAAGCTTAGCTTTCATTCAGGAAGGTGAATGGTAGTCCATTGATTTAAGCGAAACTTCCTTCAGAAAAGCAAGAACGAGTTCATTGAAGGCTTCCGGTTTCTCCATTGGTGTTAAATGGGAAGCAGACGGAATGACGTGAAATTTGGCGCCTGGAATCTGATCAGCCATAGACTTCATAACATCCGGCGGCGCGATTGCATCCTGTTCACCAGCGATGACGAGGGTAGGTACAGAGATCGTAGGCAGGAGGTCTACCGAGTCTGCGCGAAAGGCCATCGCGATGCTGGCGTGGACAAGACCTTCGGGTGGCATGCTGTCCATGATCATTTTGAGATTATCAATCAACTGCGGCTGCTCCTGAATTGTGGCTGTTGTTACAAGCTTAGGCATCATGGCATCTCGAGCTGCCGCGGCTCCCTTCTCATACAGAGAGACAGCCATGTTCATGCGATTCTTCCGCCCTTCTTGGCCATCTGGTTCGGGGCGAGTATTGGCAAGAATCAACGCGGAGAAGCGTTCGGGCGCTAGGCGCATTAAAGCCATAGCGACGTAGCCACCCATGGAGAAGCCTCCGAGGGTGGCTTTTTCTATACGCAATTCATCCATAAGAGCGAGAATGTCTTGCGCGTACTGTGTGAGAGACATCGGCGTAACGGGCACGTCGGATTGACCCATGCCACGAAAATCAGGTGTAAGTACGCGGTATTGTGCTGATAAAGTTTCCATTTGTGAATGCCACATCCGGTGATCCAAAGGAAAGCCGTGAAGGAGAATAACAGGAGCTCCTTGACCTTGATCTTGAACGAAGTATTCGTTGCCATTTACGTGTTTTTTCATCATTTTTCACCCTCCAAGGACTTGGTTTTAAAAAAAATAGCGAAAAAGTTATGTCTTCATACTTTCATTATGGTTAACTCATACTTACTTAACATTTCATTGCTATTCTCTGATTATACCTTTAGTACTTCACCAAGAACAGGCCAAATGAAACATTCATATTTTCGAAATGGGGTTTATTGAAATGACTAAAAAACCATGGTCCACGCAAGAACTGGACAAACTAATGCGACTATCCTCGGAGTGCCCGCCAGTTGTTATTGCAAGAGAGCTATCACGTCCTGTTACATCTGTTCGTAAAAAAATGCGTGAAATGGGAGTTAGCTATGTATCGGGGGAGCAATGGAAAAAAAGTCAGATTCAGTACCTTATCTCGGATGAAGGCACTTCCTACAAAAACAAACATAAGTTAACGCAAGAGTCGAATGAAGATGTATTTGAATCACCTGTTCTTGATGAGTTCTGGACAACCCTTGTGAAAATGGCTCGTGTAGCTAAAAAGAGGGGGAAACGGGTCGATGTCCTTTCGTTTATCGATACATACCGCAAGATTCGGATTGGCGGCTAAATTCAAGTATATAAGCATATGAAGGTGAAATCCGTTGCGACGTGATTTGACCTTTTTCTTTTGCTTGAAAGGCATGATCTTCAACCTATTTGTAAGAGATCTGTAAGCTTTGAACTCCCCCATATGAGGTATACTTAAAAAAGCAGTAAAGTTCGACATTCGTCGTTAGGGGAGATCAGAAGGATGAATTCACTCATTCTCGTTGTTGATGATGAGACTAATATAACCGATGTATGTTCCGTTTACTTGAAGCGGGAAGGCTATCAAGTAGTAACAGCCGAAGGCGGGGATGAGGCTCTTCGATTATGGAGGCAACATAATCCGGAGTTAATCGTGCTTGATCTCATGATGCCTGGCACGACAGGTTGGCAAGTATGCGAAGAAATTCGCAACGAGCAGGACGTACCCATTATTATGCTTACGGCGAGAGGGGACGAGATGGATCGCTTGATGGGGTTAACTATGGGAGCAGATGATTACATGACAAAACCCTTTTCACCTCGTGAGTTAGTGCTACGCGTGAAGGCAATCTTACGCAGGCAACAACGCAATCAGGTCGTGCTCCAAGAGACGTCAGTAGTGACACCTTCGCATATTATGAGATTTCCGGGGTTGGAGCTCAATGTGCTTCACCGCAGTGTGCGTGTAAATGAGAAGGAAATCGAATTGACCGTGAAAGAGTTTGAGTTGCTGCATTTATTTGTCAGGCATCCAGAGCAAGTCTTTTCGCGAAATCAACTCCTTAATAAAGTGTGGGATGTTGATTATTATGGCGACACCACAACAGTCACAGTTCACATCCGCAGATTAAGGGAGAAAATAGAAGCGAACCCATCTCAACCACGATTTATAAAGACCGTATGGGGAATCGGCTATAAATTTGAGGGTAGGGAGCCATCATGAAGCTTCGGTTATACCTGCTTATCGCAAGCGGCGTAAGCACAGGAATGATCCTGCTTAGCTTGTTTATATGTTATAGATACATGCTGTTGAATTGGAAAGATGTTGTGCTGTTATCAACCGTAACGGTGGGGGCGGCTGGCATCTCGATGCTCATTCATTTTGTCATGACCAGACCATTGGAAAAGGCGATTAGAGCTATTACACAGGAAACAACGCACATTGCGGAGGGGGATTTCCATGGTAAGGTACCTCTAATTGGTCCTTTAGAATACCAGCGGCTAGCGGCGCAATTCAATCAGATGACAGCCAAGTTAAATGAAAGTTTTGGTAAAATTCGATCTGCAGAAGCCTCACGCAAAGAGCTTGTAGCCCATGTATCACATGATCTGCGAACCCCGATGGCATCTATTCAAGCCTTTGTTGAAGCCTTGCAAGATGAAGTGATTGCAGATAAGCCGACTTTCGAGCGGTATTTACAAACGATTCGGCTGGAGACGGGAAGACTGGATGCGTTAATTCAAGAGCTTTTTAAGCTGTCACAGCTAGATGCTGGTGGCACGGAATTCACTCCTGAAGTCTACCATATGGATCATTTCCTCGTGGATGGACTGCAAAGCTTGGCTTTTCAGCTAGAAGAAAAAGAATTGCAGGTTGACGTCGACTTGCCTGAGCGATTGCCACCCATTGCCATCATGCCACAGGAAATGAAGCGAGTGCTTGCTAATATTATGGATAACGCGATTAGGCATTCACCTGTTGGCGGAACGATAGATCTACGAGCTGAACAACTAACAGCGCAGTTCGTGAAGCTTTCTATTACAGATCAAGGACCAGGTATTAAGGAAGAAGATACGGAGCGAATCTTCGATCGGTTCTATCGCGCTGATCCATCAAGAACAAGATCAAGCGGAGGAGCTGGACTCGGTTTGGCCATTGCCAAATCGATTGTCGAATTGCATGGCGGCACAATTGGCGTGGTGAAAGAGAAAGAGACAGGAGGGAGCGGGAGTCAATTCTGGTTTACGCTGCCGATCCATCAAGCATAGCGTTCGGTTCAAAGAAGTCTGGCATGCAATAAGATGCTAGGCTTCTTTTTTGTTATCTTTCTGTAAGTGATTTGTAAGGATATCGTTAGAGCTTGGTAAGCATGGCCCTGTAAATTAGGTGATGTGAAGCGAACATACATTAAAAGCGAGAGGAATGATTGCGATGATGCCAAAAATGAATGAGATGGTTCTAAAAATGAATGTGAATAAGTCTTGGAGAAACTTTCTGATAGTGGGGGTGGTTGCCTGTACGCTGGCACTGCCAACATTCGCGAGTGCCGAAGAAATGATGGCAAAATCTTATGATTATGCAGGTATCCAAACGATGATGAAGGACGGCATGGAGTTAGTCCCATTGCGCCAAGTTGCGGAATCATTAGGGTTCAAAGTGACATGGCAAGATGATACACATTCGATTGTTTTGACAACAATGGATGGTAAGGGCATGATGGAAGATAAGAACATGATGGATGATAAAGGAATGATGGAAGATAAAGACAAGAGTATGATGATGGGACACACATTCCATATTCAGATAGATAGTAAAAAGATCACCGCGGATGGTAAGGAAGGCATGCTGACATACAGTCCGATGCTAATAGATAGTATGACCTATGTTCCGAAGTCGTTTGTGGAAATGTACTTCTTGAAATAAGTAGAGGCAAGGAAAGGCAAGATAAGGGAAGGCAAGGGAAGACAAGACAAGACAAGACAAGACAAGACAAGACATGACAAGGATAGACTTGGCAAGACAAGATAAGGCAATACAAGGATAGGGGTCTACCTAATGGGTAGGCTCTTTGCACGTAAGAAGGTAAAAAGTTGGTCTTGCAGCTAATTGTAAGCCTTTTTTAATATTTATACGTTATGATAGATGTATATGGATGAACGCATAAAGGATGTGGCGAAGGTGGAGTCAAAAAGAGGCTGGCTCAAGCAGTCGTTTGGAAAGCGGCTAAATGCCATTCATAGCTGGAACGCTTGGATTGTGGTGTTGTTGACAGTGACAGGAATTGTGCTCAGTATTGGTGCAATTCGTGGGGATCTTGGTGCTTTTCGTGTGACACTGAAGCAGCTTCACATTTACTTGGGAGTAGCCTCTGTGCTACTCATGGTTCTATACGCGCCAATGATCCGCAAGCATTGGCGTCAGATTCGTGCGCGCCGCAACCAACGCGCCAATTTGGTGTTCGTGCTTGCGCTCCTGATCGGCTGGGCAGGATCAGGCGTGATCCTGTGGCAGTTCCGGCACATGCCACCAGGATTGAACAACGCGGCACTCCTCGTGCATGACCTGCTCACCTGGGTCGGAGTGCCGTATGCCGTGTACCACGCCATCTCGCGCAGCCGATGGCTGAAGCGCCAGCAGCGGCTCGAGCAAGCCGCTGCCAGGCCGCCTGCCGCCGCGAGCGCAGCAGAGGCGGACATTGCCTCTGTGGCGACCGAGGACGCCACAGAGGGGCGCACAGCAGCGCAGGCGGTCATCGCCGCGCTGAAGGAGTCGCCGATCACACGCGCCTCCTTCCTGCGACTCGTCGCAGGGGTGCTGCTCGTGATCGCGGTCGGTCCCGCCTTTTATCGCTGGATAAAAGGCGCGTTCGATACAGGCGGGTCGTCGACCGCCGAGTATGTGGCGAGCGACGGCAACCGCATGTTGCCGCCGCCAGAGCCCTTGCCCGACTCCGCCGCTGTTGTCGGCGGAGGGGCCAAAGGGAATTTCCGTATCTATACGGTAACGGAAATTCCGACGTTCTCTTCGGACACCTGGAAATTCGCAATTTCAGGTCTTGTGGATAAACCCAATGCGTGGAACTGGGAGCAGTTCCTGCAGATGAAACGCACGGTTCAAGTCAGTGATTTTCATTGTGTGACGGGTTGGTCCGTGTACAAATGCACATGGGAAGGCATTCCACTGAAGCAACTATTAGCAGCGGCTGGGGTTCAAGCGTCAGCTAAATTTGTGAAATTTTATTCAGGCGATAAAGTATATACCGATGCATTGTCCCTAAGTCAGGCGAATGGTGACGATATTATGGTCGCTGTGTTGATGGATGGTAAACCAATCCCGCAGAAACTAGGGGGACCTGTGCGACTGATCGTACCTCAAATGTATGCTTATAAATCAGTGAAATGGCTCCAAGGCATCGAGCTGATCGAGAAAGAGCACATGGGATATTGGGAAGTGCGGGGCTATGATAATGATGCTTGGGTCGGTAAATCAAATGCTTAATACGCTTTGGGCATGGTTAGAGTAGTTGAAGCGGGAACTGACTTTTCACAAAAAATTTGGTATAGTAAGGGCAAAGAATCCTGTTCGGAATAAGGAGCATTTGCCATGCAAATTACATCTATCAATGTGGGGTTGCCCCAGATTATAACTTATCAAGGTAAAGAGCTGACCACGGGGATTTATAAGACGCCGGTCAGCTCCTCTTTGTTTGTATCGAAGATACAAATGGACGGGGATGGGCAGGCGGATCTAACGGTTCATGGCGGTGTTGATAAAGCCATCTGCGTGTATCCAGAAGAGCATTATGCGTATTGGGAATCGCTTAGGGGTCATAAATTGGAGGCGGCTACCTTTGGCGAAAATTTAACCATTCGAGGGCTTCAGGAGCATGAGGTTCATATTGGGGATACGTTCGCCATTGATGAGGTGATCGTTCAAGTTTCACAGCCTAGGCAACCATGTCATAAGCTAGCTAAACGTATGGATTGGCCAGAAGCGACGCTGTACGTTCAGGAAACGGGATATACAGGTTATTATTTTCGCGTGCTGAAAGAAGGTTTCATTGCACCTGATTCCAAGATGAAACTCGTCGCTAGGGATGAAGCGGGTGTGACGGTTGCGTTCGCCAATCACATCAAATACCACGACAAAGTGAATAGGGAAGCCATCAAAAGAGTACTTACCGTAGATGCACTTTCAGATAGCTGGAAGCAGTCGTTTAGGAAACGATTGGCGGAACTCGAGGCATGATGACAGGTGTTATACTTGCTGGGGGATTGAATCGCCGCATGGGGGGCAAACCCAAGGCACTTCTACCTGTGCAAGGCGAGGCTATTCTCTTAAAACAGTTGAAAGAAATGTCGCTTGGGTGCGAGCAAATCATCGTCGTGACCAATGATCGTGAACCCCTCCAGCCGATACTGGACATGGTTAAAGGTATGAATGTGCAGTGTGTGAGTGATATATATATCCAAAAAGGCCCGCTAAGCGGTATTCACGCAGCTATGAAAATGACAAATGCGTCTCATTTCTGGGTAGTTGGCTGCGATATGCCTTTTATTTCTGTAGATGCAGCCAAGGTGATGGCCGAACTATGCCGCGAATTAAATATGGATGCCGTTATCCCTAAGATAGAGGGGCGTCTTCATCCTCTTCATGGGATTTATGCAAGAGAGGTTGGGCCGGAGGCTGAGTTGCTGTTAAGGCAAAACAACTATCGATTGATGGGGCTGCTCGAGTATTTGGATTGGCAGTCCGTAGACGAGGATTACTTGGTTCAACGTGGTTTACGAACGAATTTTGCAACGAATATTAATACACCAGAAGAGTATGAAGAAGTGTCAGGTAATGTAACATGATCATTCATTTCTATATGTAGGAAAAACGATTTAATCTAGGATTTTGTTAGAAAATATGCCATAATGAACGGAGAGAGAAGGTGAACTCCTATGCCAAAACTGCTATTGGATCGTTTTGGTCGGATGCATGATTACCTGCGCATCTCAGTGACAGATCGTTGTAATTTGCGTTGTGTATATTGTATGCCGGAAGATGGAATGGAATTTGAACCGGATGAGAAGCTGTTAACATTTGATGAAATTACCGAGATTGTTCGCATATTAGCCCGACTTGGCGTTCGCAAATTGCGATTAACTGGAGGCGAGCCATTAGTTCGTAAGAACCTAGAGCAGTTAATCGGCAGATTATCGCAAATTCCCGGTATTGAAGATATCGCTTTAACTACGAATGGCATTTACTTTGCATCACGGGCTGAGAAACTTCGTGCGGCAGGGCTAACTCGTGTAAATATTAGTTTGGATTCCTTGCGGGCAGATCGGTTCTCGCTAATTACTCGTGGCGGTGATATTCGTCGTGTACTAGCCTCCATTGAAGAAGCTTATCGTGTAGGGATTACGCCAATTAAGCTGAATGTGGTACTGATGAAAGGCATTAATGATGACGAGATTGTTGATTTCTTACAAATGACGAGGGATCGACCGATTCAGGTTCGATTTATTGAATATATGCCAATTGGTCACCAAGACGAAGATTGGAAAAAGCGTTACTTATCTCTTACAACGGTACTTGATCGCTGCAAGGAGATGGGGTGGGAAGCCACAGCTTCAGATGCAGTGTATGGCAACGGTCCCGCACAGAATTATCGCATTGAAGGTGCGTTGGGCTCGTTCGGCCTCATTCATCCAATTAGCGATCACTTCTGTGAAACCTGCAACAGACTGCGCTTGACAGCAGATGGCAATATCAAACCGTGCTTATACTGGTCGGATGAATTTAATGTCCGTAAGTTTATCGGGGATGATGCTGCGGTAGAAGATTTGTTCTTCCGAGCATTGGATATAAAACCAGAGAATCACGAGATGGCTCAGGCTTTGATGAATGAAGAGCAGTCACATACACCAACTAATCGTCGCATGTCACAAATCGGCGGTTAGGTTAACGGGCATTGGGAGGCATAGGTAGCCAGTGAGCAGCGAAATGAAGCTTAGGTTTGGCCGTAAAGTGATCTCGGTGGATGAGGCACGCGCCGCACTTTATGAATGCGTTACAACCACGGAGAAAGAGATGGTTTCGCTTCCGAGGTCTTTTGGCAGACTGCTAGCAACCGATATTTATGCGGATCATGCTGTGCCACATTTTCGCAGATCAGGGGTGGACGGATATGCTGTGCGTTCCCAAGATATCGCTGCTGCGACGCCGGACAATCCGATTGTATTAGATGTCATTGAGCGGATTCCCAGCGGTACTGTACCTGAGCGTACAGTTCAAGCAGGGATGGCTGCTCGCATTATGACAGGTGCCCCTGTTCCAGATGGTGCGGACACGGTTGTCATGCTGGAGATGACAGATTGCCTTTGCCTACAGGATGAGTCATTGCTATCTTTGGATGCTCAGGATACCAAGGTGAAGATTAAGAAAAATGTACAAGCGGCAAGCAATATTACTCCGATTGCTGGTGAAGTTAATTGTGGGGAGTTAGTGATCCCGCAGGGGACTCGGATTGGTCCAGGAGAAGCTGCCATACTAGCGACCTTCGGTTTCTCTGTAGTGAAGGTGTTCCGAAGGCCGCGGGTGGCAATTTTCTCAACAGGCTCAGAACTTTTGCAAGTCGAACAAGAGCTTCAGCCAGGGAAAATACGTAACAGTAACAGTTACATGTTAGCGGCACAAGTGGAAGCAAACGGGGGAGAGGCTTTCATTATGCCGGCACTCTCGGATGATCCCCATCAGGTGGAAGCCGCACTTGGGGCTGTTCTGCCTGATGTCGATCTCATTCTAACTTCTGGCGGTGTCTCTGTTGGCGATTACGATGTACTTGTCGATGTATTCGGTCGGTTTGACGGGAAGATCTTATTTAACAAAGTAGCGATGCGACCAGGTACACCAACGAGTGCTGCATTATGGAAAAGCAAGCTGCTCCTTGCGCTATCTGGTAATCCAGGCGCTTCGTTCGTAGGTTTTGAGCTGTTTGCTAAGCCAATTATTAGGAAAATGTTAGGAAGCCATCGTCCCGAAGCCGAAGAGTTATCAGCCTTCTTGGATATTGCCTACGATAAACCTTCCGCTTATCCGCGTTATATACGGGGGACGACACGTGTTGAAGCTGGGTGTTTATGGGTAAGACCAGCTGGTATTGATAAGTCGAGCATTATGGTATCCATCAAAGATGCAGACTGCTTGATATGGCTGCCGGCAGGGGGGCAGGGTTATCTCCGTGGTGATAGCGTGAAGGTGTATACGACGCGTTAAACATTAATGAACTTATCCTTTACTATGTAAATTCTCGAATGAAAGCTAATATCTATCATTGTTAGTGTGGCGCTAAGTAGATACCCTCTGTCGGAGGGTAAGCTATGGCGCTTTTTTTTGTGAGTAGCTTGAGTTAATTACTCCATCGTTACTTACTTTCTTAAGTGACCAGGAGGAGAGGCGTTAATTCGAAGGCGTCGCTGTCGCGCAGAGGCGAGTTAACGCCCTTTTTGGGCGTTAACGTGAAGGCGTCGCTGTCGCGCAGGAGAATAAGGCCCATTATGG
>NZ_LYPB01000030.1 GCF_001653565.1 Paenibacillus oryzisoli | reverse complement strand
GAAACAGAAACTCCCCATATACGCCTCGCTTATCTCCGTCTTCCAAGGACAATTCAGCTTCTGAACCTAAGTAGTAACGAGTTTTTGCAGCTATTTTTTGCGTTGCGGCAGTGATTAACTAGTTGGAGATGGGAGTGAGGTTGAAGGTAATGAGGTGGCGTAGGCAGGAATGTAGGAATGGGGGTAATAAGGGAGGTCATAAGGTAGCGGAAGAACCTGAGGAAATCCTCAGGTTCTTCGAATTGCCAGCTAGTTTAGTGGAGTAGACCGTGCAGTTCTGATGGTGACAGCGGCATTTTTGGATTGGGCGGTACGTTTGTGAATCAGGTGATAGATGACTCCAATCAGCAGCCACGTTAGACCCATCCATAGGGCATCCTTATCCAACAAGGATAGTAGATAACCGATGAATCCGGCCCCTAACAACGGAAGCACAAGATACAAGATCGTTTGCTTCGGCGAGCGTTGGCGTTCTTTCATATACTTTTGCGCGATGACAGATACGTTGACGAAGAAGAAGGCGGAAAGGGCGCCGAAATTGACGAATTTCACGGCATTATCCAGAGATATCACGAGTGCGAGCAACGAGACGACGCTAACGATCACAATGTTGATAACTGGTGTATTGAACTTCGGGTGAAGGAATGCGAACACTCGCTTCGGCAACACGTTATCTCGACCCAGCACGAACAGGAGGCGTGACACGCTGGTAACCGACGATAATCCTTGCGTGAAGATCGCAAGAATCAAAACAACGAGGAACACGGAACTCAATGCGGCTCCGCCGACCATTTTGACAATTTCAAAGCCTGCAGAATCAATTTGAACAAAAGTTAAATGCGGATACACGAGCTGTGTTAGAAATGAGGGAACTAAGTAAAGAACGCTAGCTGTTATGATGATGATCATGATTGCACGCGGAATGGTTTTCTGGGAGTTGACCGTTTCTTCGGCCATCGTTGTCACCGTATCAAAGCCTAAGAAAGAGAAACAGATAATCGAAGCGCCAGCGAGAATCGTAGAGAAAGGCACCTCCGTTTGCAGGAAAGGCTGAAGCGGGTTAATCTCACCAACGCCGGATAAGTTGCGGAATAGAAAGAAACAGAACACGGCAATAAACACAATCTGAATCCAGACGAACAATTTACTGATATTTGCAGAGAATTTGATACCAATGATATTGATGAAACCGAGGACGATGTTAAGTCCAATGATCCACAGGTAAGCTGGAATGGACGGGAACTGAGCATGCAGGTAGATGCCGAAAGTTAAGCACGCGATGATAGGGGAGAAGAAATAATCCAGAAGCAAGACCCAGCCGACGAGAAAGCCGAGATAGGGATGGATGCTTTTTTTGGTGTAGGTGTAGGCTGATCCTGAAGTTGGAAAAACCTTGGACATCACACCATAGCTGTACGCGGTAAAGAAAATAGCAATGAAAGCAAGTAAATATGCTTGCGTTAACATGCCGTGTGCATTCTCATAAGCGATCCCATAGATGGAGAAGTAAATCATAGGTGTCATCCAAGCGAGTCCCATGTATACAACTTGATACAAGCTCAAGGACTTACGTAGTGTGATTTCATTGGTCATGGCGATAACACTCCTCATCATTGATTGTTTGTGAACACAGAAGAAGTTGGTTTTTATATGCAAAAAAGCCAAGGCGATATCTAGGTTACAGATATCTCCCGGGCTTTTATCCCTCCGTGAACACAGTGTTTAGCTGTGCGTCTTCTCTTGGTCCAGGCCGGGGATTAGGTAACCCGCGGAACCCTAGAAAACTTTGTATGTGATGTTACATAACTTATATGTAATGTCGTTAACCATTTTATTCGTGATGTTAGATATTTGTCATTTATGTAAGTTAATATAACACAATATTAGTTTAGTGAGAAGTATTTTATGTGAATTAACTAAAATAGCTAGAAGTTATTGACACATATCATCAACGATGTTATGTTTAGTAACACAAACGAATACGATTGTTTACTAGGGTTCCGCCGGTAACGTACCGGGCTGGTCCGAGAGTAAACCACTCTTGTAAGAGAGTGCCACGGAAGGATAAAAACCTGGGAGATATCACCAAGACAACGGTCTTGTGATGTCTCCCTTTTTGTTTAAGCAAAAAGCGAAGGAGAGCGATAGCATGGGGAACATATGGAGCAAGGACATCGGGCCAGGGGATAAATGGTCAGGGACGATTGGCAAAGGAAAGTTGATTCGTTTGACTGCGCTGGAAGCAGGTGCGAATGTGTCGATTCAGTTGTACCATGCGAAGGATTTGACAGAGCGCTACAATATGCCCGACACGCTCAAAGCGCAGCATACCGCTCATCTAACTCGCGGAAATGTACTAATGAGCGATAACGGCCGTGCGATGGTGAGCATCGTGGAAGACAGCATAGGCTGGCATGATCCGCTTAGCGGATACACGAGTCGTGCAGCGACGGATGCCAAGTACGGCACGACGAACTACCAGGAACTGCGTAATGGTTGGCTGCGGAGCGGTCAAGAAAATTTTGCGGTAGAGCTTGTACGTAATGGCCTAAGCATGCGGGATATGATGCCGGTAGTGAATCTATTTTCTAAAGTTGTCGTGGACGACAAAGGGGATATGCGGCTCAGCTTAGATCACTGTCCAGCAGGGGCGACGGTTACGCTGAGGACAGAGTTAGATACTCTAGTCGTTCTGTCCAACACGCCGAACCCGCTTGATCCAAGAGCGAGTTATCCATCTGTGCCTGTCAAAATCGAAGTGCTTGCAGCATCACCCGTCAATGAAGACGATTATTGCTTGAATTATCGCCCGGAGAATCGCCGAGCTTTTGAAAATACATGGGAATATCACACACTGCTAGGTTCTTAATAGAAACGACAAAACGGAGGAGGCAGGAAGTATGGCTGTATTTAATCGAGTAGAAAGCCCTCGTCAAGTGGAGGATGCGATATATAGTGAAGTGATTGGGGCGGGAGATGGTTGGATGCGTGTCCTGAGGCCAGGTCAAGTAATGCGAATCGTGGATCTGGAAGGCAATCAAGCCGCAGACACCTTGTTCTATGACGCAGAGAATCCGGAGGATCATTACAGTGCAGTAGCGACGATCACAGGCCAAAGCAACATTTACTTGAGCACAGGTTCCATTCTGAGAGCAGAGTCAGGCAAGGAGTTGTTGAAAATCGTAGCGGACACCTGCGGACGTCATGATACGGTCGGTGGATCGTGCTCAGCGCAAAGCAACACGGTGCGTTACTCGCACGATAAGCTGTCGATGCATAATTGTCGGGATACGTTCATGCTTCAATTAGCCGGGCAAGAAGGTGTATATACCAAGCGAGATTTAGCACCTAACATTAATTTCTTCATGAATGTACCTGTGACACCAGATGGTGGTTTGAAATTTGATGATGGCGTATCAGCTCCTGGCTGTTATGTCGAGATGCAGTCGATTGGCAGCACCATGGCACTAATCAGCAATTGCCCGCAGCTTAACAATCCATGTAATGCCTATAACCCAACGCCGATTCAGGTGCTCATCTGGGATAAATAAACGAAGATAAACATGAAGGAGTGGTTACGATGTTTACCAAAGTGCTAATTGCCAACCGTGGCGCGATTGCCGTTCGTATTGAGCGTACATTACGCAAACTGGGAGTCCAATCTGTAGCTGTGTATACGGCGGCAGATCAAGATAGCTTACATGTGGATGGAGCCGATGAAGCTGTACTAATCGGTGAGGGGCCCGCGAAATCGAGTTATTTGAATACCGAGCTGATCTTGCAAACAGCGCTCGAAACCGGTGCTCAAGCAATTCATCCTGGCTATGGCTTCTTGAGTGAGAATGCGGATTTCGCCCGCGCTTGTCGCGAACACGGCATTGTATTCATCGGACCGACTCCGGAGCAAATGGAGATGTTCGGACTCAAGCATTCCGCACGTGAGATCGCCGAACGTGCTGGTGTGCCGATGCTGCCAGGTACGCCGTTAATCACGGAACTTGATGAAGCTTTAATAGAAGCTGAGCGTATTGGTTATCCGGTTATTCTGAAAAGTACAGCAGGCGGCGGCGGTATCGGCATGCGCGTATGTGCAGATGAAGCTACGCTAAGAGCGGCCTACGATGGCGTACGTCATTTGGCTGAAACGAATTTCAAAAACGGGGGCATGTTCCTCGAGAAATATATTGCCCGTGCTCGTCACGTGGAGGTGCAAATTTTCGGTAATTCGCTCGGTGAAGTTGTGACGCTTGGTGAGCGCGATTGCTCCATTCAACGCCGTAATCAAAAGGTCATTGAAGAAAGTCCAGCGCCGAATCTGTCGGATGACGTACGTGAGGCGATGTTCGCTTCGGCGAAACGATTGGCAGCAGAAGTGGGCTATCGTAGTGCAGGGACGGTTGAATATCTCTACGATCCGGAAACGTGTGAGTTTTACTTCTTGGAAGTGAACACGCGCCTTCAAGTCGAGCATGGTGTGACGGAGGAAGTGCTTGGGGTGGACCTCGTGGAATGGATGGTCCTTGAGGCTGCGTTGGAGTTGAATGACCTGCAATCGCTGATTCGCAAGCCGCAAGGTCATAGTATCCAAGCGCGGATTTATGCGGAGGATTGCCTTCAGCAGTTCCGTCCGAGCGCTGGGCAATTGGATCGTGCTGTTTTCTCGAGCGATGCTCGTAATGAAACATGGGTCCGGGATGGTCTGACCGTAACGACACTCTATGATCCGATGCTGGCCAAAATCATTGTACACGGCAAGGACCGCTTAGACGCGATCCATAAATTAGTCGCAGCGTTAGCGGAGACACGCATGTACGGCTTAACGACGAACTTGCAGTATGTGCGTGCGCTGCTACAAGAGGAAGCTTGCTTGAGTGGCAACGTCTACACGCAATTGTTGAATACATTTGAACCAACAGAACGTGCGCTTGAAGTCGTCGATGGCGGTATTCAAACAACGGTGCAAGACTTCCCAGGCCGTATTCGTCATTGGGATGTGGGGGTGCCGCCTTGCGGACCGATGGATCCATTATCGTTCCGTATCGGGAATAAATTGCTGGGCAATGCCGATGATGCGCCTGGTCTTGAAATGACACTGCGTGGCGGCTCCTACAAGTTCCGCAGTGATATGTGGTTCTGCGTGACGGGTGCTGATATGCAAGCGGAGCTTGATGGCGAGACGGTCGCTACGTATCGACCTGTCCATGCCGAGCGAGGGCAAGTGCTGAGCTTCGGCGAAGCCAAAGAAGGCATGCGCACGTACTTACTGATTGGCGGCGGGCTCGATATGCCGAAGCTCTTAGGAAGCTCATCCACGTTTACGTTGGGTGGGTTTGGGGGACATGGCGGACGTGCGCTTCGCACGGGAGACGTGCTTGGTGTTAATGAAGGCGGAGAGAACCGGGTACAGGATGTATTTGAACTAGCACCAGATCATCGACCTGGCATGACCCGCGAGTGGACGATCGGGGTCGTTCCTGGACCGCATTGTACAGGCGAGTTTTTACGTACGGAGTATCTGGAGCAACTGACAGAAACGAGTTGGGAAGTGCATTTCAACTCATCGAGAACAGGTGTTCGTTTGAAGGGGCCAGCTCCGCTATGGACACGTGAAGATGGTGGGGAAGCGGGGCTTCATCCTTCCAATATTCACGACAATGCCTATGCGATTGGTACATTGGATTTGACCGGCGATATGCCGATTCTGCTTGGCCCAGATGGACCGAGTCTTGGTGGTTTCGTATGTCCGGTGACGACGGCATCAGCGGAGTTCTGGAAGCTAGGTCAATTACACCCTGGTGACTCGATCCGTTTCCACCTGCTGACGCTGCCGGAAGCGGAAGCACTGCGTGACCTGCAAGAGAGCAACTTGCGGGCGATTGGCGAGGGGCATTTTGACCACTTAGTGCATGTGCAGCTGCCCCCTGTGAATGAGGAGATTACGCCGGAGTATCCGCGACTCTTCCATGAAGTTGAGAACCGCCGCTTCCCGATTACGATTCGCTGCTGCGGAGACCAAAATTTGCTCGTCGAATACGGTGAGCTTGAGCTGGATTTGCTGCTTCGTTTCCAAGTGCAGGCCTTGATGCAGGCGATTGTGGAAAGTGGTTCGATTCCCGTGTTGGATCTGACGCCAGGCATCCGTTCCTTGCAAATTCATATAGATCCGTCGCAAATTACGGTGACAGAAGCGTGCAAATTAGTCGTTGAGATCGACGCTGCTCTCCCTCCATTAGAACAGTTCCGTGTGCCATCGCGTATCGTACGTTTGCCATTGTCTTGGGATGATCCAGCGACGCAGCTGGCGATCGAACGTTATCAACAAGGGGTGCGTCCAGATGCACCTTGGTGCCCGAGCAATCTTGAATTCATTAAACGCATTAACGGGTTGGATGAGATAGATGAAGTGAAGAAGATCGTCTATGAAGCGAATTACCTCGTACTAGGGTTAGGCGATGTGTATTTAGGGGCTCCTGTGGCAACGCCAGTTGATCCTCGTCATCGTCTAGTTACAACGAAATACAATCCTGCTCGTACATGGACACCAGAGAATGCGGTTGGTATCGGTGGAGCTTACATGTGCGTGTACGGGATGGAAGGTCCAGGCGGATATCAATTCGTAGGACGCACCATTCAAATGTGGAATCGTCTTCGCTCAACGGAGAGTTTTCAGGCGGGTAAGCCGTGGTTGTTGAGATTTTTTGATCAAATTCAATTCTATGAAGTGAGTGCGGAAGAACTTCTCCAGCTGCGCGAGGACTTCCCTCGTGGCCGATATGAGGCTGACATTCAAGAGACGACTTTTGATTTAGGGGAGTATCTCCAATTCCTAAGTTCTATAGAAGAAACAACCGATACGTTCCGTACCCAGCAGCGTGATGCATTCAAAGAAGAACGTGAGAGTTGGAAGGCAAAAGGTTTAGCTGAATATGTCTCCGAGCAGGAGACGGGGGATGCCCCTCCGGAAGATGAGTTGCCAGCAGGGACAGTGGCGGTGCGCGGGATTATGCCAGGAAGCGTGTGGAAAGTGCTCGTGTCCCCAGGTGAGCAAGTGAAGAAAGGCGACCAACTAGCGATTCTCGAAAGTATGAAAATGGAGTTCCCGCAGCACGCACCTTGTGATGGTTATGTGTCGATGGTTGGCGTGAAGCCAGGGGATCAAGTGCATGCCGGGCAACTAATTCTGGGCATTGCACAATCTGCATAAGGGAGAGGTGAAGGAGCTATGGGCATGACGGTGACAAAAGAACTGACTATACCTTACTTGCGTGAAAAGTATGAATCGGGCACATTATCTCCGCAGGAGGTTATGTTGGCTATTGTAGAGCGTTCCAACGCGGATGCGGATATGAACATTTGGATTACGCCGCCAACGATGGATGCGATTCAGCCTTACTTGGATCGATTAACATCTCTTTCTTTGGCAGATTCACCGTTGTGGGGAATTCCGTTTGCGATAAAAGACAACATCGATCTCGCTGGTGTTCCGACGACGGCAGCCTGTGCAGAGTACGCCTTTATCCCGAGTGAACATGCAGGTGTCGTGGAGAGATTGATTGCGGCAGGCGCCATTCCTGTAGGCAAAACAAATCTCGATCAGTTCGCGACAGGCTTGGTCGGCGCTCGCAGTCCATACGGGGATGCGCATAACGCGCTGCGTCCTGAACTGATCAGCGGCGGCTCGAGCTCTGGCTCGGCCGTCAGCGTAGCCCGTGGCCAAGTGGCTTTCTCACTTGGCACGGATACAGCGGGCTCCGGTCGTGTGCCGGCCGCGCTGAATCGCCTAGTCGGCTATAAGCCGAGTCTCGGCGCATGGCCGACCCTTGGGGTCGTGCCCGCCTGTGCGAGCCTCGACTGCGTCACGGTCTTCGCGCATAGCCTAGCGGATGCGCTTGTCGTAGACAGCGTGGCGCGTGGCGCCCACGCCGAAGATCCTTGGTCCCGCCATGTGGTGCGGAAGCCGGCGGGACTGCCTTTACAGATATGCCTTCCTAGCGGCGAGCTAGGCTTCTATGGACCTTACGCTGCGGAATACCGTGCAGCGTGGTCGCGGGCCGTAGAGCAGGTGCGTGTAGCTGCTCATCGAGAGGGAATTTCGATTGTTGAGGTTGATGTTGAACTTTTCGCGCAAGCTGCGGCGATTTTATATGAAGGACCTTGGGTGGCTGAACGCTGGGCAGCGTTAGGTAGCTTCATTGAGGAGAATCCTGGCGCAGCTTATCCAGTGACGGAGAAAATACTGCGCTCGGGCGCAGCAAGCGAGTACGATGCAGCATCGGTATTTGTGGCGATGCACAAGCTTCAGAAGTATAAGTTGGAAGCTAGGCAACTGTTGCAGGATGCGGTGCTGGTGATGCCTACCTGCGGAGGCACATGGACCCGCGAGCAAGTTCTCGCAGATCCGATCAGCACGAATCGCGACATGGGTCGCTACACGAACCATTGCAACCTGCTGGATCTGTGCGCGGTTGCTGTGCCGGCGGGCGATGCGGCGCCGGAGACGCCTTTTGGGATTACCCTCTTCGCGTTGGCGGAAGAGGAAGGGCTGATTTGTGGGGTTGCGGAGTTGCTCGTGGCGGGCGAATTCATACCCACAACACCACCATCGATTCCAGCGCAAACGACGCTGGTGGCGGTCTGCGGGCTCCACATGCGTGGCTACCCGCTGGAGAAACAGATGCAAGGCTGCGGAGCGCGGTTCATCCGGGAGGATGAATCCGCGGCGAAGTACAGCCTTGTGAAGTTGCCGACATCCCCTGCGAAGCCGGGGATGATCAAACAACAGCAGGGTGGCGCGGCCATCCTGCTGGAGATCTGGGAAATGCCGCTGGAGGCATTCGGCGGCTTTGCTGCGGCGATCCCGGCTCCGCTCGGGATCGGCAAGGTGGAGCTCCGGGACGGCACGGAAGTCCCGGGCTTTGTTTGTGAAGCTTACGCGGCAGAGGGCGCGGAAGATGTGACGGCGTTGCGCGGCTGGCGCAACGTGGCGCCGCTGTAAGCGGCTTCCCTCATTATTGCGCATTCATATATGATGAGCTATGGGGTAAGCGAAGCTTACCCCTATTTTCGTGGGAATTCGTTTTAGTCCGACTTTTCCGAACTAAAACTTGGTTTCCACTGAAAAAAGATCAATTAGTCCGATTTTACCGAACTAATTGACTGTTTTTCTTGGGAAGAGCCTCATCGGAGCGATTTAGTTGGGTAATTTCGGACTAAACCAGTTTGGATGGCGCTGATGGTTGAATTAGTTCGGTAATTTCGGACTATTTCGGTGTCGAAGGGGTGGTATGGGCGTGTTAGCCGAGAAAACGAGCCTTATTGCGTAAGGAAGCAGCGATAAGCCACGCTAGAATTATAATTTCCCCCCTCTGCCCCAAAGTCCGTCCCTCCCCAGTAAAGTCCGCACCCGCCGTCTGTCCCCGCCGTGCGCTCCCGCCGTGCGCTTCCGCCGTGCGCTCCCGCCGTGCGCTCCCACAGTCTGCCCCCGCTGTGCGCTCCCGCAGTCTGTCCCCGCCGTGCGCTCCCACAGTCTGTCCCCGCCGTGCGCTCCCGCAATCCGCACCCGCCGTGCGCTCCCGCAATCCGCACCCGCCGTGCGCTCTCTTCCCCAACTACCGCTCCTATCAATCCTGCTCTCGCCCCTCCTCCGTCATCCCCTCCCCCACATCCCCCAGCAACTCAATCCCACAATCTCGTACAACCCCCTCAAATGTAGTAGACTAAAGTAAACTTACACTACGCAATGACGATTAGGGGGAGACCATGCAAAAGAAATGGTTTTACCGATTACTTTTTTCATATGTACCTTTTTTCTTTTTTATCGTGTTGGTCTTAATGATGGTGTTTAATTACAAATGGAATTTGGAAACGAGAGAACGCATTCAGAATACGAATGAAGTATTTGCTTCCCATGTCATGAATGTGGTGGATTCTTCTTTTCAGACGATTGAGAATTTCGTTATTCAACAAATGCTAACCGATGAATCCATCAAAGGTTACTTTAGCAGTAATGAGCCTGTGCCGCCGTATGCTGCTTATGAAATTTCGCAGAGGCTTAACAATATCAAGACGTTGTTTCCATTTGCCGGTGATGTATACATCTATAAGAAAACCAGCAATGAGGTCATTACGGATAATTCCATTTTTAAATTGGACCAATTTGCGGATGCTTCCTTTGTGGAGGCTGCTTTCAGGGGGGAAGAGGGCATTCAATGGACCGCGCCTCGTTCGTATAATCAATTCATTGGGGAGAGTCGTTCGGATCAGGTGCTTTCGCTTGTCAAAAGAGTGCCCATTACATCCGCAGTTCCCAATGGTGTCGTGGTTATCAATATCAAACTCGGAGCACTGATTGGCATGTTGCAATCCATTAAAGCGAATGCAGCGGATTCTATTGAGATGATGAGCGCCGAAGATCAACCTTTCAAGGAACTTGGAGCGGGACTGGATTTTGAACCGAATGCATGGGGAATCAGCACCATTTCTTCTGCGTATACGGGTTGGAAACTCACTGTGAAGGTCCCTAAGCTGGAGCAGGGGAGTTTACTTGCTGTATTTTTTGGCGCTTGGACACTGCCGATGTTCGGTGCGATCTTACTTAGCATTATGTTCTTAATGTATATTACCCACCGGAACTATAAACCGATTGAAGAGATCATGATTCGAATGGATCGTTATGCGTTGAAAAGAAGTCTGTCCATGGGGAAGAAGTCTGATCATGACGAATTTCAGTTTATTACCTCGGCGCTGGATAATTTAGTTGAGAAATCCAATCAATATGAACTGCGGCATCAAGAAGATTTATCCATCCGCAAAAAGTATTGGTTTTATGAACTATTAGAAGGTAACTTCTCTCTGAATCAAGGCGAGTGGGAGACCGAAGCAGCGCAACTGGAGCTTCCTCCGAGTTTTAATGCCACGATTGTGATGATCATTGAAATCGATAACTACCAAGAGTTCCAATCTAAATACTCAAGTAGGGATCAATCCCTCTTTAAGTTTGTTATTCATGGTGTGCTGCAAGAGATTGCCCAGAGTCAGCACTTGACGGTTTGGTTCGAATGGAAGGAAGCGGATCAATTGTGCGCTATACTCTACATTCAGCCAGATCAAGATTACTCGTCGATTGAGCCCCTTGCGGAGCATATTCAGAATTGGGTTTCCACGAATTTGAAATTCACGATATCTATTTATGTGGGAACCAAAGGCAATGATGCAGAGGAAATTAGTCATTCCTATCAAGATGCGCTGAAGGCGGGGCAATTTAGGACGCTTCGCGGGTATAACCACGTCTATTATGCGACAGAAACGAAATCGCACCTGCAGAGCGATACCTACCGCCAACTGCAATCTGTTCGTTCGTTAGTCAAGGCTGTACGAGCAGCGGAGGTGGAGTGGCAGCGGATATTTGATGATTTATTTGTAGAGATGAGAACAGAGCTGCTTCCTCGGGAGAAGGTGCTGGATATCATCCATTATTTATTTTTTGCTTTGGAAAAAGAAATGGAAGATATGCCGCCAGAGCTCGCCGGCAATTGGGTAGTTCAGCTCAATGTTGAAGCGAGAACCGCTCTAGTTGCAACAGATCTCATCGGAGATATTCAAGTAGGCTTGCAAGCCGTGCTTCATTCATTGGTCGAGTCCATTCAGGAATGGCAGCTTGCCAACGAGCACCATAATCGTATTGATGAGATAAAGCTGTATCTACTTCAGAATTACAGTAATCCAGACCTTTCACTCAATTATTTGAGTGAGAAGTTTGATCTGCCCTCACGGGTATTGAGCAAACTATTTAAAGCTGAAACAGGAGAGCGCTTCGTTGAATATCTGATTGCAATCCGAATGACTGAAGCTAAGCGATTGCTTCTTCAGACAACGGAACCTGTGCAGTCGATTGGTGAGCAAGTCGGTTATTTGCAGGTCATTTCCTTTATTCGTACCTTCAAAAAGTCAGAAGGCAGCACACCTGGCGAGTACCGAAAGCAGCATTCTACCTGAGAATCCAGCGCATTTACCAAAATGTTAACTCGCGGAAATTGTTTATTCAGCTTCTCGCAAGACAAGCCGTCCCTTTACATCTACTGTGGGCGGCTTTTGCATGTCAATTTACATAATTGTTTATCCAGCGAATATTGAAAATTGTGGCGAGGCTGCCCTCCAAGTATAGTGAGGTTGTGTTCAGATCGAACCTGCAGGAGATTCTGACACAGACGCATCAAGGGGGTGAACCATATCGGCAGCGCAACTTGGAAACGCAACATTCCACTCTACCTCATGTTTACGCCGATTATCCTTTTCTTTATCTTATTCAAATATGTTCCGATGTTCGGCAGTATCATGGCATTCAAACATTACAATTTTGGAGAGGGTATTCTTCACAGCCCATGGGTTGGATTCGAGAACTTCAAGGTTCTCTTTAGCACACCTGCTACGATTCAGATTATCCGAAATACGCTTTTACTGAGTATGATGGCCATTTTTATTGGGTTTCCTTTCCCGATTCTACTAGCGATTATGTTAAATGAGGTTCGTTCCAAATGGTTCAAAAGTGTCGTGCAAACGCTGGTTTTCCTACCCCATTTCTTCTCGTGGATCATTGTAGGCGGGATCATTGTTACTATCTTCTCACAGCAAAGCGGCATGCTGAACAGCGTTTGGCAGTATGTATTCGGACATTCCTACGCCTTCTTGTATCATGAAGGATCATGGCTTTCTATTTTCGTAGGCTCAGGAATTTGGAAAGAAGCTGGATTTAGTGCCATCGTGTACTTGGCAGCATTAGGCAGTATTGATGGCAGTTTATATGAGGCGGCTGGATTAGATGGTGCGAGTAAATGGAAACAGATCTGGCATGTAACCCTTCCGGGTATTAGCTCGACGGTGGTATTAATGTTTATATTGGCCATGGGGCGCGTGATGGAAGTAGGGTTTGATCAGATTTTTATGTTGCAAAACTCAACCGTATCTGGTGTATCCGAGGTTATATCTACCTATGTGTACAAAATTGGTTTAATGGGTTCGCAATTTAGTTTGACAGCAGCAATCGGACTATTCGAGTCCTTGGTAAGCTTGATCCTCGTATTTATTACGAATCGAATTGCTCGTAAATTCGGCAATGGCTTGTGGTAGGGGGAGGACGACATGCAAACATCAACAGGTGAACGAACGTTAGTCGTCATTTTTTATGGCTTATTAACAATAGCGGCATTGGCGTGTTTATTTCCTTTGCTCCACATCATATCGTTGTCGATTAGTGATACGCATGCGGTGGCCTCAGGTTGGGTAACCTTTTATCCCATTGGCTTCTCGCTCGAATCCTATAGACAGCTGATGTCGGGCTCGCCAATAGTCAAATCATTTTTCAATAGTGTGGAAATTACAGGGGTTGGTGTTGTCTTAAGTATGGCATTTACCATATTGGCGGCATATCCATTAACGCGGTCTTACTTCTTCGGGAGGAAATGGTACTTATTCGCAATCGTATTCACGATGTTATTCGGCGGTGGACTTATTCCAACCTACTTGACCATTAAGGCTTATGGACTCATGAATACCTATTGGGCTTTATGGCTGCCAGGACTAGTCAGTACCTTCAATCTTCTCGTACTCCGATCTTTTATGGAGAACATTCCGAGTGAGTTGGACGATGCTGCAAGGATTGACGGTTGTGGAGATTGGAAATACTTGACGCGAATTGTACTTCCGTTATCCCTGCCTGTTCTTACGACACTTGCCCTATTCTACGGTGTGGGCTACTGGAACGCCTTCTTCAATGTTCTCATTTACATCAATGAAACAACGAAATATAACTTATCCGTTTTGGTTCAACAAATGATTCAAAGTCAAACGATGTTGGCTCAGATGAATAGCTCGGATTCAGCCAATCAGATTTTATTAACACCAGAAGAAGTCAACTCGGCTGCCATTATTGTCATGGTGCTTCCGATCATGATCATTTATCCGCTGCTGCAAAGGCATTTTGTGAAGGGTGTCATGATTGGGGCTATTAAAGGATAAAACTCAGAAGAGGGGTTATGGAATATGAAAACTTGGAATCGGAAAATGGTAACACTCGTAACGTTGACAATGGCTTGCGGCTGCTTATTGGTTGCTTGCTCGAAAGATAGTGGCTCGGAGTCGACTACTGCACCAACGGGAACAACGACAGGGACAGCTGCGCCTGCGAAAAAAGGAAACATCACCGTTACGCTCTATGATCGCGGCAATATTCCACAAGGCATGGGCACCATTGATAATAACAGATGGACCAAATGGGTGAATGAAACAGGGCCAACCGAAGCCAAGTATGTGCCTATTCCTCGTGGGGAAGCTGTGCAGAAATTGAATATTTTATTCGCATCGGGCAGTGCACCTGACGTCATTCATGAATTTGATACCAATTTCAGAGATCAGCTTTATCAGCAGAAGCAGATCATGCCTGTTGATGATTTGATTCAAAAGTACAGCACAACCTATAAGGCACTCTTGCAAAAGTACCCGGAACTGAAAAAAGCAGGTTCTAAATCAGATGGCAAGCAATATGAATTTGGCCGTGTTCAGAAGCTTGTTGGCTTCCAAGCGCTCTTTATTCGTGAAGACTGGTTGAAGAAACTAGGCTTGAAGGCACCTGAAACCGTGGAGGACCTATTCAAGGTTGCACAAGCATTTGCGAATGATGATCCCGATGGGAATGGTAAAAAGGACACCTATGGCATCGCGTTAAGCGGCGAAACTGGCGGTGCGATCTCTACGATGTTCCAGGATGTGAGTTGGGTCCTGCAAGATGGGAAGCTTGTGCATGATTGGGATAGAGCCAAAGCTGCTGTTACCTTCAAGAAGCAATTGTTTGACGCAGGTCTGACAGATAAGGATTTCTTAACGGATAAAAACGGCCAGAAAGCGATTCAAGATTGGATTAACGGGAAAACAGGTATTTTTGTCGGACGTACAGTTGACCCAGTGAACTATGCTACCTATTATGAGCCTTTGAAAAAGAATGTGCCGACTGCGGAGGTTTCAGCCATTAAGCTTCCTGCTTCTACTTATGGTCGTTTTGCCGTAGGTGTCAATAATCCCGTTCAGATGACAACGGTTATTAATTCGAAAACCAAGGATCCGCAGGCGGCAATGAAGTATATCGACTTCATGTCCGATAAAGCGACTGCTGAAGTACTTCGTTACGGAACACCTGAGGTGGATTCCGTCAAAAAAGCCAATGGCTGCTATGGACCTAAGGATTTGGCGCAGTTTAGTAAAGAAGTGTCCTGGAATGTTGACTTCCAGCTTCTGCTGCAGCAGATCGAGATCGAGCCTTGTGCAAGCGTAACAAGTCAGATGGATGCCAGTCAGCCGTTGCAGAAGGAATTCATCGAGCTCATTAAACAAAATAATATCGCCAACCTGAGCGATGATGTGAAATATGCGCCAATTACGGCTGGTGAACATATGCCAGCATTACCGGAAGATCTCAAGATCGTGAATACGAATGTGACCAAAATAACCGACTTCTATAGCAAAGCGATTGTATCAGGGTCCGCTTACACGGTTGATCAAGCATTTGCCGACGCGAAAGATTTGTGGACGAAGTCAGGCGGCGCCAAATTAGAGGAGTTCTACTTGAAATGGTATAACGAGAACAAAGATACCGCATTCTTGGCGAAGGATATGTGGAAATTCAAGCAAAACTAATTGACGAGATCAGCGCCGCTTTTCATGCATGCGTGAGAAGCGGTTTGCTTTTTACAAGAGAATGGGAGAGATCATCATGAAATTTGCCGATATGACAGCAGGCATACCTTATGCGAAGGATCCAGCAGTTGTTTTCTATAAAGGGAAGTACTTCTTATATTATTCAAGAGGACCGTTCATTGATGGCCGTTGGGGGATCGGTGTAGCCGAGAGCACGGATTTAGACAATTGGACGAAGATTGGGGAAGTTCCGCTTGAGCAGCCTTGTGAAGGCAAGGGCATCTGTGCGCCTGGCGCTATCGTATTAGAAGGTAGAGTCCACTTGTTTTATCAAACGTATGGCAATTTTCCGAAGGATGCCATTTGTCATGCTGTATCGGAGGATGGGCTGATTTTCACTAAAAATGAGACGAACCCGATCTTCGCGCCGACAGGTGCGTGGAACAATGGCAGAGCGATTGACGCGGATGTTGTCGTTCATGACGAGAAGTTATTCCTCTACTTTGCTACACGGGATCCGAAGGGTGAAATCCAAATGCAAGGTGTGGCAACAGCTCCTCTTCACTCGGATTATGGAGGGTCCACGTGGACGCAAGCTTGCACAGACACCATTCTGAAGCCAGAGCTAGCGTGGGAGGGAGCTTGTATTGAAGCTGCCGCTATGTGCAAACGTGAGGGTAAACTCTATATGTTCTATGCAGGAGCTTATAACAATGCGCCTCAGCAAATCGGCTGCGCCATTAGTGAGGATGGGATTCGGTGGGAGCGACTCTTTGAAGAGCCGCTATTGCCGAATGGAGAGCCTGGAAGTTGGAATTCCAGTGAATCTGGACATCCTTTCTTGTTTGTAGATCAGGATGAGCGGACGTACTTATTTTACCAAGGGAATAATGACATGGGCAAAACGTGGTACCTTTCCAAGGTAGAGATCGGTTGGCGGGAGGGTATGCCATTTGTTATGGAGTAGGCCTGTATAGAATAACTGGGAGCCCTGTAGCTTATTGCTACAGGGTTCGCTTATGCCAAACAATTCAAAACAGTGGCAATAGTGGAACTTCTCTAAAGGGGTTGTAATTGATTTCTAGACATGGTACATTAGTCCTCGTTGTTCGGAAGCAAGCAATCACAAACGAATAAGTAGTGAACTTGCTTTGTAACAACAGGATGAAGAAAATGGTTGTCTCGACAGACATCGACGTCATTCGAAAAAAAGAACTTGCAATGGTGAAATGATCTGTGGTATATTACTTCTCGCTGCTTCGGTAATACGGTAGCGGACGAAAGAAATTGATCTTTGAAAACTGAACAACGAGTGAGTAAGCACAGTCGAGTAATCGACTATAAAAGA
>NZ_LYPB01000029.1 GCF_001653565.1 Paenibacillus oryzisoli | reverse complement strand
GTGCGTGTTCATTTCGACATGTGGGAACGGAATACCTTTAAATAGAAGAAGTCTTCCTATTGGAAGACCTAAGTAGTAACGGAAACTGAATCTAAATCAAGTGGAGACCTCGCAGAAAATGGTCGTAGCCTTGTCCCGTCTGTTCCAGCTCGGCTTGAATAAAGGGCAAGAAGTCACGACGCTCGAAAAAGAGCTGCAGCATGTTCGCCAATATTTAGAGCTGCAAATGTTTTGCTATGAACGGTTGTTTACCTTTGAGATTGAAGTGAGCGAGGAAGACCTGCTGACGCTCCCCGTTCCCCGAATTATGTTACAGCCGCTAGTCGAGAACAGCATCTTGCATGGTTTCGATCTAATGGATAGCGGGGGGTTGATCAACATACGTGTAGAACGGTCTTCAGACAGGGAATTCTGCATGATTCGTGTCCGCGATAATGGATCTGGTATGGATGCGAGCGAGGTTTCATCCAAAGGAGAGCGGTCGAATGATGGCGGGTATGCGATCGGCAATCTAATCAGTCGGCTGCAGCTGTATTACGGTGATCGGGCCGAGCTGCGTCTGGATAGTGCGCCAGATCAGGGAGTAACGGCGACAATTACGTTGCCGCTGGAAGGAGAGATGCAGCATGTTAGGTCATGACAAGGTCAGCTTGAGTATCATCGACGACATCAAAAGCGTGGTCGACGGACTAACAATGATTGATTGGAAGAGCGAGGGGGTGACCGTTGCAGGCACCTCATCGAATGGGGTAGATGGGCTTGAGCTCATCCTGCGGGAGAAACCTGATATTGTAATTACGGATATCCGGATGCCTAGAATGGACGGATTGACGATGCTTCGTGAACTGCTCCAAGCGAATATTGCCTGCAAGGTCATTCTCATCAGCAGTTTTACCGACTTTGATTATGCGAAAGAAGCCGTTCGGCTTGGAGCTTTCGATTATGTGGTGAAGCCGTTCACCGAGGAAGACATCGTGGGGGCGGTAAGGAAGGCGAAAGCGCACATCATGCAGGAACGGGAGGAACTGATGAACGTCAGGGACATGGAGTTCAGGCTGCGTGAAAGTATGCCTCTATTAAGGCAGGAGTTTTTGAGACTTCTGGTGCAGCACCGTACCTCTTGGAAGGAAGCTGCCAAGCGCTGGGAATTCCTGGAGTTGGGACTGCAGCCGCAGGGACTGATCGTACTGCTGTTGGAAATTGATGCATTTCAGGAGAACGAGGTCGAGCTATCCATGCACGAGGTTGAGCTGATCCGCTTCTCGCTTCATAATATTGCTAAGGAAACGATTCGCGAGCATGCGGGAGGTATGTTGTTCCGTCTGGAGGCGAACCGATTTGTAGCAATCTTGAACGACCCTCCAGGCATAAGTGCGACCCAAATCGCAGAGCGCTGTTGCAAAAATATCGAAAGCTTCACCAAATTCACCGTGTCCATCGGTGTCGGCGGCAGGGCGCAATCCGTTGTTGAGCTTCCGGATTCGTATAAGCAGGCTGATCAAGCGCTTAGCTATCACTTATTTACCGGAGGCAACGGTGCAATCAGTTACGATGAGATTCCGAGAAGCAACAAACAGGCACCTTTGTCGCTCGATGGCAAGGAAGAGATACTGCTTGCACTTCGTTCCGGCAACAGTGAGCGTGCGGCTTCTTTGATTCTTCAGCTATCGGCCGCGATGCAGGGGGCCACGCTCAGGCCGAACCCGGAGTACTTGCGCAGTTATTATGAAGAGCTCGCCGCTTCCATCATTCGGACCTTATTCGAACTGGTTTCGCTGGATGAGATTCAACCGATCGTGCATTCATACAAGGCAAAGACAAGTGGCCTGGGCGTCGCTCTATCTGTACTTGAGCAGCAACTCACGGCGTTATGCCGTGATGGCGGGGAGCTCATTCGGAAGAACACACTATCCGAGGGACAACGGGTCATCTTCAAATCGCTTGAATATGTAAAACAGAGTTTGGAACGGGACTTGACCGTTGGCGAGTGCGCCGCCCACGTGCATTTGAGCGTCAGCTATTTTTCCAGCTTATTCAAAAAGGTCATGGGCATGACGCTAATCCAGTATATAACTGCTGAACGTATGCAGAAGGCGAAGTCGCTGCTGATCGCAGGCGTACCCGTTCAGGAGGTATCTTCAGTCGTCGGGTATGAGGAGCGCAGGTATTTCAGTGAAATGTTTAAGCGTACGACGGGAATGACACCATCCGAGTTCCGTGCAAGCTATCATCCGGAATCGCCGGGAGTCTAGCAGGTATGGCTTCAATAGTCGTCGAGCGCCGACTATTTCCTATTGCAACATTTATATAGCCATGGATAAGGTTAAGAGGGGGAAGTCGAATGTCATCATTCGTCACCCCCTTTTTGTTTGCTTTCGCGCAATTCTTAGTTTGTAAACATAGAATGCGCAATTTTGAGGAGCTTTTCGTAAAATAGAGTAATTCATTCGGTGGTATACTTAAGACAATCTCTAAAGCTGAAGGGATGGGTTACGGGTGTTTCAAGTACTGGTAGCGGAAGATGAAATCTGGATTCGTAAAATGATTGTAGACATTATAGAGACAACATATGGATTTCAAGTAGTCGGTGAAGCCCGTAATGGGCAGGAAGCATGGGATATGCTTCAGGAGCTTTGGCCTACCCTAGTGGTGACGGACATTATGATGCCCCAGCGCGACGGTCTGTGGCTGGTGGAGCAGATAGCGGAGAAGAAACTCCCCATGGAAACCATCATTATAAGCGGATATGATAAATTCCAATATGCTCAGCAGGCCATGAAATATCAAGTATCCGAATATTTGCTTAAACCTGTTAAGGAACAAGAATTAAGAGAGGCTATGCAACGGCTGTATGCCAGACTTGAGGATAACGGGAAATGGCATACTTATTTATTAATGGTGCAGTCTTTCCTTGAGGAGCTTGCGGCCAAGGGAAACTTGGCAGATATGTCAGACCGTCTCCATCATCTGCTTGATTCTGTATTGGCAATTCGCGACACTTATCCAGCCTATTACACGGCATTACTAAGACTGCTTTATACGAAATGGACGGAGCGGTTGGGCAGTATTACTAGCGGGACAAGCCAGCTGTTTCACTCCCAGGATGCGTTGACCGTGGAACAGATTCGGACACAATTCGATGAACTTCTGAGGAGTTCGCTGCAGACTCAACCGAACGACAGGTACCAATTGGATAAAAAGGTCATAAGAGAAGTATGTGCTTATCTCGAGCAGTATTATCGGAAGAATGTCTCTCTTACTGAGATGGCGAGTCGATGCCATATGAGTGTCTCGCATTTCTGCAATGTATTTAAGAGGCAGACGGGGATGACGTTAATTAATTACGTTAATAAAATTCGCATGGAAAAGGTAAGAGTGCTGCTCCTTGAACCGGATCTTAAGATTTATGATATTGCGGAACTTGTCGGCTATTCGACGATGTCGTATTTTAACCGTATTTTTAAAGAGTTGGAAGGCCTGTCTCCTAATGAATACAGGAAGGCAAATGGGATATGAGTTTCCGTAACTATCTCTCGTGGTATAACTATTCAATCAGATTCAAGCTTACGTTTCTACTGCTGGTCAGTTGTATTCTATGTACGTTTATAACGGGCTATCTAATAAATCGTAACTACAGTACAGCCGTCCTCCGTGACTACCAGGCCACATCTAATGAAGCGACAAGCCGGCTTGGTTACCAATTGGATTTCTATCTGAAACAGGCCGAGAATTCTACTTGGAACGTGATCGGGGATTTGAAAATTCAGAAATGGTTGGAGCAGACCGGGAATTCCAATCGGGAGAGTGAGGCCGAAGTCCAGAATACGCTCGAGATGTACCGAATATTCAACTCATGGGATATTGCCGGGCTTTGGGTTGCATCCTTAGATGGGCGGATTGTATCCAGTGTCACGGATTTTGAAATTCCTCTGGTGAAATATACCAATACTTCGACTCAAATTTCAATTGTCCGCCAGAGCGGGTTTTATCGCAATGATGTATTTCCACTTATCTCGATATCGATACCAATTAGCAGCATTAATAACGGCAAGTTAAGGGGACATTTGGTGTTAAACTTGCAGTTTTCTGAGCTGCAACGGTTATTTACCGAAACAAGGCTCGGGGAAACGGGGGAGTTTTATGTCATTGACACACAGAAGGACATCATGGTGTTCCATCCCGATCAGGCTTTGATAGGCAGACCGATTAAGAATACAAATTTGTCGGAAATGGATCTCCAATTCAGGGGGAATGCGTCGTTGCAAACGATTGGTCATACCAGTATGTTGATTGGCACTAAGGAAATGACCAGCCAAGGCTGGACCATCGTTTCAGCAGTTCCTCTTAGTGAGATGGCATCTGGACTTAAGGCTGCAAAGCGGACAACGGTTATTATTATGGCGGTTATTTTATTGCTCGTCCTATTGCTTGTTCCGGCCTTGACGAAGCGGTTCGTTATACCCATAGGCAAATTAATGACAGCGGTTAACCGGATGGAGCACGGCGATTTGACGGTAAGGACGGAATTCTATCCAGGACCTGACGAGATTCAAATTTTAAGCATGAAGTTTAACCGGATGACCGAGCGGCTTGAAACCCTTATTAATGAGGTTATGGAATTATCGAAGAAAGAAATGCAGCTGCAAATCAGACAGAATGAAGCGACTATTCAGGCGTTGCAAAACCAGATAAACCCTCATTTTTTATACAATACACTAGATATTATTAAAAGCATCGCATACTTCGAACATAATCAACGGGTAGTAGATATGACACATAACCTTGCTGATTTCTATAGGTATACCGCAAATGTGCGCGAGAAGGAAGTGACGTTTGCTGAGGAACTTAAAGCGTTGGAGCAATACCTGTCGATCATTCATATTCGGTTCCCAGACGAATTCACTAGTGAGGTGTTCGTGAACAAGAAATACCATCATTGCAAGATGGTGAAACTGACGTTGCAGCCGCTTGTCGAAAATGCAATTAAATACGCGATTGAACCACGGGGTGGAGAAGGTGTTATTCGAATCAACGCCTACAGCGAGAGTGAAAAGCTGATTATTGAGGTGATGGACAATGGTCCCGGTATTCCGGAGCATCTTCTACATACACTGAATGAAAGGCTTGCAAGTGTAGTCGTAGATCTGGATAAATACAAGGGTGAGGAATCGTATGGCCTTGTTAACGTGCATTCCCGTTTGTATCTTCAATACGGTGATGGCTACGGTCTGACGTTGCATGCCTTTGAAGGCAGGGGAACGGTTATAACGGTTACACTTCCGTTCTCACAGTGAACAAAAAAAGAGAAACCTAAGGTTTCTCTTTTTTTGTTTCTAATGCTGCAAGGGATGAATTCAATAGTCACCTTAACAAAGTGCTATTGCGAAAGTATATGCATAATGCGGAGGATGTGAGTTGATTTTATGAAAGACAAGAAAATTGACTCATATTGCAGAAAATTGAGAATTCAAACAAAAGCATCTATTCGGTAGTATTGGAGAAGAAATAACAGTTTACAGAAAAGGGGAATGAAAATGAAAAAAAATCAAGTAGCCTCTCTCGTATTAACGGCAGCAATCTCCTCAGCGGTATTGTCGGCTTGCAGCTCCAATAACGCAAACAACGCGAGCGATGCCAATAAACCGGTTGCCACTTCGGGAGCGACGCAGTCGGCAGCGCCGGAAACCAAAAGTACGGGCAAGCAGGTCGAGCTTCGCATTATTAACTGGCGCGTAGAAGATAAAGCCTTCTTCGATCAGTTCAATGCCAAATTCGAGAAGGACAATCCGAATATCAAGATCCGTTACGATGCCACGCCTACGCAAAGCTATCCGCAGCTCAAAAACTCCCGTATTGCCGCGAACGAAGTTGATATCGTAGCTGGCGATTACAAGACAATGAACTCGGCTGACCAGCGTGAGCTGTGGAGGGACCTGTCGGGACAAAGCTTTCTTAACAATTTTAAGAAAGATGCGCTGCAAAACCTGAATTACGACGGCAAGCAGTACGGCCTGCCTTGGAACAAAGTCAGTCTCGTTGCTTACTACAATAAGAAGATTTTCAGCGATCTTGGTCAACAGGAGCCTAAGACCTGGACAGAATTCACCGCACTGTTGGACAAAATTAAAGCGAAAGGCATAGATCCGATTCTGGTAGGCGGTAAAGATGGTTGGCCGATGCAGCAGATCGTCCATACGCTGGAGCCTTCCATCATTCGTGGCGCAAAGCCGGACTTTTATGGTAAAGACAATGCCAACGTGAAGGCGCTCACAAGCAAATTCACAGATCAGGAATGGGTGGAAGTATTTACAAAATTCCAGACGTTGAGCAAATACTTCCAGAAAAATTCGCTTGGCTTAGCATATGGACAAGCACCTGGTTTGTTCGCGCAAGGCAAAGCCGCAATGATGATTGACGGGACGTTCAGCCTAACGCAAATCAACGACGCGAAGCCAAACTTCGAGGTAGGCACGTTTATCGTTCCTGCTACTGACGATGAAGCTAAGAACAAAATCTCTTATGCCAAAATCGGCGGTGCTTGGTTCATTGCGAACAACTCTCCTAACAAAGAAGCTGCACTAAAGTATCTTGAAGCATTTAGCCAAAAAGACAACTACCAGCTGTACATTGATACAGTCAACCTGTTCCCGGTAATGGACGGCATCACGATGAAGGACCCGCTTGCTCAACAGATTAACAGTCAATTATCAACTAAGACTGCGGTAGACCAGTTCACCAATATTCAAAACCCAGGCTCCACTTACCAGTTGGACTTATTGAACAAGATTGCAACTAGCGATATGAAGCCGGAAGATGCAGCCAAGCAGTGGCAGAAGGATTACGAAGACAGCAAGCCTAACTGGAAATAGTAGGAAAGACAGAGGTCAGTCCCGCGGATACGCGGGACTTGAAGACCGTAGAAAGGAGTGGTGAGATGGTCAAGACATATCGCTCGTGGGCACCTTGGATAGCCATATTGCCGGCTTTAATTCTGTTTTTTGTTTTCAAGATTTATCCCGCACTGGGCACGCTCTTTTTCTCGATGACGGATTATAACGGTAACATTGACCAGTATAATTGGGTTGGTCTGAAAAACTTTAAAAATGCGCTTACGATCAACTTTAATGATCTGTTTAACGCCATTGGCGTATCGTTTACGTTTGCCTTTTTCACCACATTGATTCAGAACATCCTTGGCGTATCTCTAGCCGTGCTGGTTAATTTGAAAATTCGCGGCAAAAACGCCTATCGTTCAATACTATTTATGCCCAATGTGCTTGGGGTGGTTATTATCGGCCTAGTATGGACGTTGATCTTTGATCCATATTCGGGACCTATGAATCAAATTCTGGGCATGTTTGGCACTAGCTCGAGTATGCTTGGTGATTCGAAGCTAGCGTTACCGCTTGTTATATTCGTTCAGGTATGGACTTCGGTTGGTTACGCGATGGTGTTGTACCTTGCCGGTCTTCAGGGAATCTCGCAGGATATTTACGAAGCGGGGAGCATAGACGGCGCAGCTGGCTGGAAATCTTTCCGCTATATTACGCTGCCGCTGCTGCAGCCGATCATCGGCGTTAATATTTTGCTAAGTATTATCGGAAGCCTTCGCGTATTTGACCTAGTTATGATTCTGACCAATGGCGGTCCGGACGATTCCACAATGACTCTGGGCATGTTCGTCTTCAAGACGATCTTTGACTCCAACAGCACGCAGGGCTACGCTTCGGCACTTGGCATCATTCATTTTCTTGTAATTGCTATTGTGGTTGTTATTGTACAGACCTATATGCGCAGACGGGAGGAGAAACTCTCTTGAACCGAACGACAAAGCTCTCTTATGCGTTTGCGCACGTCTTTCTAATCATGTGCAGCCTGCTTATGCTGCTGCCTATTTTAATGATTTTAAATATCTCGCTAAAGACCAACACTGAATTTCTGAATTCGCCAATGGCGATCGCAAGCTCCTTGAACTTTGACAATTTCGCCGAGGCCTGGAAACAGGGCGATATGATCATTAATTTTAAAAACAGCCTGATCTATACGTTCTGCTCCACGGTGTTGACTTGTGTCGTTGCGTCGCTGGCCGCATATCCGATCTCCCGCAAGCATATCCGGGGTACTGGTTTCCTGCTTGGGCTGATCGGCATCACGCTGTTCCTACCGGACGGTATCGTTCCACTTCTCTTCTTTATGAAGTACACATCGTTATTGAATACGTACGGTGGCTACATTCTTCTGAGCTCCGGCATTAATATGGCGTTGATGGTGTTTATTTTAGTTGGTTTTGTCAAAAATATTCCGGGTGAGCTGGACGAAGCGGCAGCCATCGACGGCTGCGGCTATTTCCGATACATTCTGACGATTATCATACCGCTGCTCAAGCCGGCCATATCGACAGTTGCTATGCTCAAGATCATTAACGTATGGAATGATTTCATCAATCCGTATTTGTATTTGACTGACAAGGAGAAACGTCCTTTAACCTCAGGGCTGTACCTGTTTGTCGGTGAATTCTCGACCAATTGGACGATTATGGCGGCGGGGATCATCATCGTCGCTGCTCCGCTTGTTCTCGTCTACCTATTCTTGCAGAAATATATTATTAGCGGGGTAAGCAGCGGCGCGCTGAAGGGGTAGTCAAACAAAGTTGCTATCCTCAAAGCTTGTTGTTTTTACATTTAAAATGGGAGGTTAGAATGTGAAACAAAATTTTTCGAACGGTTACCTAATGAAGAGCTATTTGCCGAACAAGCTTGCGGTAATTATTACGGTACTATGTCTCGTTATTTCCTCATTGCTTAGTCCTTCTAAGGTAAAGGCGGCGGAAGTAACTCCCGTCACGGTTTATGCCACAGACGCACTTCCACAGACATTCTATGGCTTTGGCGCTCAATTTGATCCGTACGTCGGATCGGACCGTGTCGTAGATCCATTAACGACAGAGCAGTGGAACACTGTCATGTCCCGTGCGGATTATATGCGGATGGGCTTTGCCCGCGTAGCGACCGCTCCGAATGCTTTTTCTCCGACACTAACGGTAGGACAATATGACTGGAATACGCCGGAGATGCTGCAACTGTACAAAATTTTGGACCAGTTGAAGTCCGATGGCACGACTGTTCTCTTAACTACCTGGAGAATGGATTATGCGGGCGATAATCTAACCAAAAACGCTTCGGAAACTTATGTAGATCTTGTTGTTGACGCATTGGACTATCTCATTAACACAAAGGGCTATACCAACATTAAGTTCTACCAGCATATTAATGAGCCGAAGTCGAACAAAGTCACCTGGTACGGTTACAAGCAGGCGATGATCTGGCTGAAGAGCAAGCTGGATGCGAGAGGACTACCGGTTGGCGTCATGGCAACAGGCAACCAGATTAATACGGGTCTTTATGCGGCGTCCAATCAGCTAGAATTGGCCCCTTACCTGAGTGCTTATGATATCCATTATTATCCGTCACAAGCTTCGATTGCCAACGCCAGCAGTACCGAGGTATTGAAGCGAATAAGCGATCTATCGAGTGAGCCAAAGCCGTTGTTTATTACGGAAGGCGGTACTTTAGACGGCCAGACAGCCGCTGATGATCAACCGAATGTCGTCAAGTCCTCGTATGCGCTGCATCAGGTAGATACAGCGATGCAGGCGGTGCTTCAGGGGGCAGGCGGAGTCAGTTTATGGGAGCTCGATGATGCCCAGCATGACCGTTTATGGGGCATGTGGGATATTTTTAACGCACCTACACCAAGACCTTGGTTCTACACGTATTCTTTGTTAAGCCGTTATGTTGCAGGAGGTTCCACGATTTATAAAGCAGCAGGCGCATATGACAGTCAGGTCAGAGTGCTGGTTGCAGAGAAACCGTCCGGTGCTGAGGGCAGTCATTGGACAATCGCAGCGGTTAACCGAGGAAGTACCGAAAGTCAGGTTAACGTGACGATTCCCGGAATCAATCAGGCCACTTGGGATGTATACAAATATATGGAAAGTTATCATCCGGAAGATGCTGAATACTTGCCGGTGAAAGATTCTGTCGTGTCTAACACCGATATGAGCTCTTCCGGCGTCAATATTACGATTCCTGCTGGCAGCTTTATGCTGCTGACTACGTATGACCAGTCGCCAGTAACGGGTACACCGGTTAAGGGACAAGTACTGCCGATGCTTGATAATTTCAATAAAGCCATAAAAGGTACTGTTCCGGATGGCTGGGAGACTTTAGGGACAGGGGTAACTGTCCAGAACGTACCGAGCTCCGCGAATAAGAGTATGAGAGTAAAGGACAACTCGACTTCTTCGGAAGTCAGCGCTTCCCGTGTCTTTCCTTCTCAGAGCGGAGTGCTGATTGAGGAGTTTGATATCAAGCTGGATCAGACCAATGAAGAAGTCCGGGCAGGTTATTTGAACAACGGAACGGCCCAGGTAGCGGGTGTTTATTTCGATAACGACGGTCAGCTCCACTATTATAATGGCGAAAACAGCGCAGTCCTCATGCCTTATAGCTCAAACATCTGGTACCATATTAAAATTGTGGCTAATAGTATGACCAACAAGTTTGATCTCTATGTGGATGATATGACTGTCCCCGCAGCGAGCAAGGTGTCCTTCAAGTCAAGCGCTACAAGCCTTGACAATATGTTGTTTGGTACATCAGATACGGGAACCGGAGCGTTTAACGTAGATAATGTTAAGTTATACAAACAAGTTGTAAACGATAATTTCAATCTGGAAACATCCGACGCCGCACCTTCCAAATGGACGGTTACGGGCAGTAGTATTATGGTACAGAATACGCCATCGGAAACAGATAAAAGTATGCGGGTAGACGATTCATCCGCTACGGGTGAAGTGAAGGCAACGATTGCCTTCGGGGCTCAAAGCAGCCGAATTGTCGAGGAATTCGACATCAAGCTTGATCAGAAGAATCAGCGGGTGCAGGCGGGCTATCTGTACAGCGGCTCAACGCCGGTGGCCGTTCTCTATTTCGACTCGGATGGCAAGCTTCGTTACTACAATAGCAACAGCAGTATGACCATTCTAACTTACAATTCAAATACCTGGTACCATATCAAGATAGATGCGGATCTAGCGACCAATAAATTTGATGTGTACGTCAATGACATGAATACACCGGTGGTGAGTCAGGCCGTATTCAAATCCGGCGCATCCAGCATAGATAGCGTCCTATTCGGTTCATCGGATACGAGTAAAGCTAAATTTAATGTCGATAATGTTACGGTAACCATAGAACCAGCTAAAACAGCCGATGTTCCGGGGGATAATACCCCAACAGTTGTGGTAACGGGTATAACAGTTACTTCCGTAACATACAACATCTATCGTGGTGATACGCTTCAAATGAACGCTCTTGTAATTCCTAACGATGCAACAAGCAGTTCAGTTATTTGGAGTGCGGAAGGTTCAGACGATATTGCTACAATCACTGAAGATGGTGTACTAAACGCAATTGGTGTTGGTTCAATCTCAGTCGTGGCTACAGCTACAGATGAATCAGGTATCACAGGATCGCAGATCATCCATGTATTCGAACCGCTGATTGCTCCAACGTTAGTTACCGGTATTACTGTTGATTCCAATAGTGCGGTAATAGTTGGTGGATCGATTCCAATGTTGGCTGCGATTACACCTGTAGACGCTACTAATGCCTCTGTAACTTGGTCTGTTACTACATTAGTAGGTGGACAGGCTACAATTGATTCAAGCACGGGGGTTCTTACTGGAGTTACAGCAGGAACCGTTACGGTTACCGCAACAGCTAATGATGGTTCCGGCATTGTTGGTACACGCGTCGTTACTATTACTCCTGTCATTGTTCTTCCTGATTTAATTACTGTTTCTGGTGATAGCACAGCTGTTGCCGGTTCCACTCACCAATACACTGCTTCTGTTCTTCCAGCTAATGCGGATGACCAAGATATTTCATGGTCCGTTATCAATGAAACAGGCACGGCTACGATTAGTGCAACTGGCTTACTCACTGCTGTTTCTGCGGGTACTGTTAGCGTTAAAGCTACATCGATAGCCAATCCTGCCATTCACGCAATTCGCATAGTTACAATCACAGCTGTCCCTTGTAGCTGTGGTGGCTTTACGCCATCAGATGATATTACACCTGAACCAGAAGTGAAGCCAGATCCAGAACCGGAAACAAAACCAGAAGAAAAGTCACCATTTAAAGCAATTGTTAAAATGGATGAAGTTGTTTCCAATATCGTGAAACAATTTGAGGATGCAGGTAGATCACCGAAAGAATTCAAAGATGTCGAGAGTCACTGGGCTAAAACCACGATTGAAAAGTTCGTTCGTATGGGTGTCCTGACTGGTTATGAGGATGGTAGTGTTAAACCAGACGGCACCATTAGCCGTGCTGAATTTGCTACAATTATTTCTCGCGTATTTGGGTTAACTGGTAACAACACTAGATTGTCTGATATTAATGGCCACTGGGCTGCTAACGCTATTCAAGCACTAGCAGCTAATGGTATTATTGATGGCTACCCTGACGGTTCTTTCAGGCCAGAAAACACGATCACTCGTGCTGAAATTATTTCTATCATCTCAAAATTAGTCAACCTTCAAACTAGTACTGTCCCTGTTCCCGCATTCACGGATACTAACGGTATTTGGAACGCGAAGGATATCCAAAATGCTGCGTCCATGGGCTTAGTTGATGGACAATCCGCTGGGGAATTTGCATCACAAAATAATTCTTCACGTGCAGAAGCGCTTACAATCTTACTTCGTGCTCTCGAACTAAACTCAGAGCTGAAAGCTTTGTTTGAAGGTATGTAAAAGAAAATTGTTGGTAATGAATGAAGGCAGGTCTATGATGAGGAACCTCATGATAGTCTGTCTTTCTTTTATTTTCAGGTAATGAGGAGATACAAGGCATTCACACATTTTTAACCGTATTCCTTGATAAAGAGATAAGGAAACGTTAGAATTATTATTTATTGCACATTATGGACAAGCAACGAAAGTGGTGAATAGATCATGCATGCCATGACGGCGAGTGTACTTCAGATGATTAGGAGAGCAAAGTCTCCGCTGTCAAAAGTTGAAATAGCGGAGGAACTTGGCGTATCGTTGTCCGCCATTTCTGTACATGTGGAACGATTACTCAAAGAAAATTTGATTGAGATGTCAAGGATCGGGGTTTCATCGGGCGGCAGGAAGCCCAAAGAATATGCTTTGAATAAAGACTTTGGTTTAATTGTGTCCATTGAACTGGAAACTACGCTTGTTCACATAGCCCTCACTAACTTTAATTGTGAAGTACTATGTCTAACTAGCTCTGACATTGAAATTACGGATGGACCTGATATCGTATTGACACGAATTCATGAGCATGTTGAACAAATGCTTTTAGATAATGATATCGATAAGGCTTCAATTAAAGGTATCGGAATTGGCATCCCCGGACCCGTAGATTTTTCAATGGGTATACCGATTTCGCCTCCAATTATGCCGGGGTGGGACCAGTACCCGATCAGGGAATTCTGGGCAAAGTATTTCGATTGTCCCTGTTATGTCGATAACGATGTGAATATTATGGCGCTAGGTGAACATGCCAAGGGCTTGAAGTTTGAAGTCAACAATGTCATTTTTATTAAAATCGGGAGCGGCATTGGCTCTGGAATCATTTATGATGGTGTGTTGTACAGAGGATCCACTGGAAGTGCAGGAGATATTGGTCATTTTGATATCGGATCGGATGTCGTATGTTGGTGTGGAAATAAAGGCTGCTTGGAGGCTTCCGCTGGTGGCAAAGCCCTCATTTCAAAAGGAAAAGAGCGAGCGATCTTCCATAACAGTGGTTATTTGTTGGATATTCTCAATAGCCGTGGAGAACTGTCCATGGAGGATATAGGAGCAGGACTCCTTCAACTCGATTCATCCTGTGTAGAGTTGGTTCGTGAAAGTGGTGCTTTAATCGGGAAGGTCATCGCATCCATTGTTAATTTTGCCAATCCCGATCTTATCGTGATTGGAGGGAGGATTGCTGAGTTCGGGGATATATTCCTTGCAGCAATACGACAAAGTGTTTACCAAAGATCACTGCCACTCGCTACCCGAAATCTAATTATTAACAAATCTTCACTTGGGAATATGGCTGGGCTTATTGGCGGTGCGTTTATGACGATCGATCAAATCATTACACAGGCTACTGACAACCAAGCTGACACTTATTTTTAAATAAATGTGAAAAAACACCCTTTACAGGAAAGAGGTGTTTTTTTTCTACGACTGACCAATCGACTAACAAGGATTTCCAGATACCTCTGTTGAAGTATATAAGACATACTTTGATGG
>NZ_LYPB01000028.1 GCF_001653565.1 Paenibacillus oryzisoli | reverse complement strand
TGCGTGTTCATTTCGACATGTGGGAACGGAATACCTTTAAATAGAAGAAGTCTTCCTATTGGAAGACCTAAGTAGTAACGATTTCCTCCATCTATTTGGGGCTTAAAAAGCATGAAATACAGTTTAAATGTATTTTCTACAGTTAATTTGACGCTTTCTCCCTCTTTTGCCTCCAGAGGCCAGAAATAACTGTAGATTTTCCATCTAATGCGTCATTTCATTGAAAATACCCGAAATTAGATGGAGGAAATCCAGTTAGTTGGTAGGCGTGGCAAGGTAAGATAAGATAAGATAAGATAAGGTGTGATGTGGAGTGTGGGGACCCCCATCACAAGTCACTCCCAGCGTCGAACAAATCAATCCATTATCGCAAGCCCACTCTCTGAGCCGAACAAATCCATCCCCATCACAAGTCACTCTCTGAACCGAACAAATTCACCACCCACTACAAGTCACTCTCTGAACCGCACAATCCACCACCCATCGCAAGCCACTCTCTGAGCCGAACAAATCCACCACACGCCAATTGTATCTCCTTTTCTCTTTTCTTCTCCTATCCCATCCCACCTCATCTATCCGCCCTTCCTCCTTCTTTTTGCCCTCGAATTTACCTTGTAAATCCACCCTATACGCACTTATCCCCAAAATTACCCACAGTATCAACATGTCCACAAATGGGGCTGTGCATAAGATATTTCGAATCTTATACACATATCCACAGACGAACTTATCCACAAGTGGAGAACGAGTATCCTTTAAGCAACAATGCCGACTAGTACCGCTGAAGGAGCTGCATGGTAGCAAGGCGAAAGTTAGCCTTCGTGATGCCGTAGAAGGTGCTTTTCCGCGTGTGATTTGGTATGCTGTATGATGTTGTAACATTACTGTAATATTGTTGTAACAGTGACAGTCGTTTAGACAGGAGCTAAAATGGTAACTCCTATACGTCATCCCTTCTGACCTATATGCAAGCGAGGACGTGGACAACTCCGCCTTTGGTCTAGGTTTGTTCACGACTTTTGGCTAATGAAAGACAGTACCTTGGTTCGTTCAGTCGAAGGCTTTACTCCTTTATGATAGAGATAACGTAGAGGAGAGCGAGGATTTGGCATGAGAACAAAAGCTTGGATGTCCTATTTGCTAGCATGCAGCGGACTACTTATGATCCCGTTAGTGGGGCTCATTTATATACATTTAAATCAAGATAACGGAACAGCGTACAGCTTAATGACGGATCTCGATCGACAGATACCTTTTATCGAGGGCTTCGTAGTTCCTTATTTATTGTGGTATGTCTTTCTTGCCGCAGGTTTTCTTTATTTGGCATATCGGGATCGCTCGACTTATTTTCAGACACTCGTGGAATTCATCATAGGTTTGCTTTTGTGTTATAGCGTCTATGCTATATATCAGACGACCGTACCGCGGCCGGACATTATAGGCAGTGATTGGCTGCTGCGGACGGTCCAGTGGGTGTATCGCTCGGATCAACCGTTTAACTGTTTTCCAAGTACACATGTGCTAACGGCTTATCTGATGATGAGAGCCTATCTTCGATCGGTACGGATAACGTTGCCATACAAAATGATAACGGCGGGCATGTCCATTTTAATTATTGTATCGACATTGTTCGTGAAGCAGCATGTGCTAATGGATATTGCGGGTGCAGTGCTTGTGGCTGAAGGAGTCGTCTATGCAGTGGAGAGAAGTAGAAGAGCGTGGCTAACAGGATCAACCGCTGCTAGTGCGCGGCAGGATAAGCTCGAAAGGGGACTGAAGCAATGAGAAGCAAAGGAAAGCTTTTGATACTAACGGGCAGTCTTGGCGATGGGCACAATAAAGCAGCACAAGCGATTCTTGAAGCGGTACGTATGTATAGACCGGATATGGAAGTGAAGGTCGTCGATTATTTGGCGTGGACGCATCCTTATCTGCATGGGTTCGGGAAATACTGTTATATGCAATGGGTGAAAAGCTTGCCGTCCGTGTACGGTTTTCTTTATCACAAGACGAGACATGATACAGCCCTATCCCATTTGTTCAAAAGAATGAAATCGTTCAGCACCGATCGGATGCTGGATTTGTTAGAAGAGGAAGCGCCCACGGAAGTCGTGTGTACGTTCCCAGGTGCTGCGGCAGCGATGTCTTATCTCAAATGTAACGGACTTACGATCGTGCCGACCGTGACGGTCATCACGGACTATACGGATCACAGTTACTGGATTCATCCGGGGACGGATAAGTATCTGGTTGGGGCGGAGCATGTGAAGCAGGCACTCCTGCGGTATGCGATTCCTGAACAGCGTATCGTGGTAACGGGGATACCGCTTCGCATGCCTTTCACACAAACCTACAATCGTGAGGAGCTGCGTGATAAATACGGCTTGCACCGTGACATGCCAACTGTTCTTGTCATGGGCGGGGGCCATGGGCTGATCGGAAAATCGTTCAAATCTGTGCTCCAGTCGGATGAATTGAGGGAGCCTGTGCAATTTGTTTTCGTCTGTGGTCGCAATGAGAAGCTGAAACAGCATTTGGAGGAGGAGCTGGGCGGTTCCAATACGCACCATCATGTGATGGTGACAGGGTTCGTCGATCATGTGCATGAGCTGATGGCGCTTTCTGATCTGATCGTGACGAAGCCAGGGGGGCTTACCGTTTCCGAGGCGCTTGCGCTAGATCTGCCGATGATGCTGTATAAGCCAATTCCAGGTCAAGAGCAGGCGAATGCTGCCTATCTCGTTGGGATCGGGGCCGCTGTGGAAGTGAAGAACGCAGCCGAGATGAAGAGCCAACTGCTAGAGGTCATCGCGAATCAATCCCTTTTGCTCAAGCTGAAGAAGAATGCACAGATGAGCCATCGCCAACCCGATGTGTTTCGCACGGTAGATGCGATTCTGGCAACGGAGCATCACTATCTCCCGATTCAGGATGGCTTGCAATTCTCATATGCAAATGTGTAGCGTAGATGCCTTCTTGCAGAACTCGTTCCAAATACAGAATAACCCTGTTTCCTCCCTCGCATTGAGGTAGGGAAACAGGGTTATTTATTTGCTCCCGCTGGAGGAGAGCTACTTGTCCTCTTGCATCGTCACGATAATATCTTGGGCATAGTTACCGAATTGTTTGCCAAATAGCGTAACACCGCCACAATTCGCTGACGTTGCTAGGGAGGCAATACGGAAGTGAATATCTTGCGAGAATAAGATATTCAGATCGTGAATGGTGGTTGCCGAGATTTGCGTACCATCTAGAAAGGAACCGTGCGGATTCACCGTAATAATCTTCAGCAGACCATGTTGTGTGTTGCCATTTCCCCACCAGTCTGGGGAGAGGACGCCACGGTGTTTACCAAAATCACCTGGGCAGGTCCACTGTCCAAGCGGCTTATCGTTGATTGAAAAAGAAATATCCGAAGGCCAATTCTCGTTAAAGCCAGGAGCTTCCGAGCAGATCTCAAATGAAATCTCCAGCGAGCGAAGCTTCTGATTGCTATGGAAAAAATTCGGGATACGATACTCCACATACCCGCTGCCGAACCAGAGAATGCCTGCTTGTACATGCTGCGGATCTGCAAAGTATCGCGGATCATCCAGCACGCCAATCAGCTGCGTTGGAGAAGCCAGGCCACACGTCGGATTCACGTCGAAGGCTGAGTATTGGCCGATGGGAATGGCAATCGTCGTTGTCGGATGCTCATAAGGCTTCTTCGACTTAAATTGTAGCGTAGCCTGTTCAAGCTGTAGGTAGCAGATCTTCTGTGTGCCGCGCACACCGACTACGTTCTCGGAACGCACGATGCCAGCTAGCTCCAGCTTCTGAATATGCTTCGTCACGATGGCTGACGAAATCTCTAGTCGCTGGGAGAGCTGTTTAATATTTAATGGTGCTTCGCCAAGAAGTTCAATCATCTTCACACGAGTTTCCGATGAGAAGCATTCTAGGAAAGGCATATTTTTGGATGAAACTTCAATTTGCATAGGGAAAACCTCAACTTTTGTAAGCATATTTCTTACTATTGTATAACCTGCAGGTTATTTAAACAACTTAAATGTTCGATAACGGTCTAGCAATTGACTAGGTATGACATATGATAGAGAACAAACGCACTTCCTGTAGGAAATAGTGTATCATGAGAGATATGAGCTATTATCCAATTTTAGGTAAAGAGGTGTGGGAATGAGCAACGGCTTTCAACTTCATGCGATTTTCTCTGAAGGAATGATTTTGCAGCGCCATCAAGAAAACCCTGTCTGGGGAACAGGCCCCGATGGGATACAAATAACCTTGGAATGCCAAGGACATCAGGTGCAGACTATCAGCACAGGCGGCAAATGGCAGGCGATACTGCCTGCATTCGAAGCGGGAGGCCCGTATATCCTAACAGTCAGCTCCGAGGGAGAACAACTTGCCTCTGTAGGGGATGTCTTCTTTGGCGATGTTTGGCTAGCAGGCGGACAATCCAATATGGAGTGGAAAGTGCGAGATACGAGTCACGCCCAGGCGGACATCGCGGAAGCCAATTTCCCTCTTATTCGTTACTTTGAAGTTCCCAAAGTGGAATGGGAAGATCCCGAAGTCGATACGCCGATGATCGCTTCCTGGCATAAGGCACTGCCTGAGCATGTGCCGGATTTCTCGGCGGTTGCGTATCATTTTGCCCAGCATATTCATGCCTCAGAGGGCGTACCTGTTGGTATTATTGGTTGCAACTGGGGAGGCACCTCGGCGGCATGTTGGGTAAGTGAGTCGACGATTCGTCAGCACCCTGAGCTGGAGGTGTATCTAGATACATTTGCAGAAGAGATCAAAGATTTCGATTGGGTCGCCTTTGAAAGTGTTCAACGTGCGTATGATCAAGCGACGGGGGACTATGAGAAGCGCAAAGCAGCGGGAGCTTCGCCAGAGGAACTAGGGGGCTATCCATGGCCTCCACCAATGAATCCTCATAATCCGATGAGGCCTTGTGGTCTCTACGAGACGATGCTCCTCAAAATCGTACCTTACGGTCTTAAGGGGTTCCTATTCTATCAAGGTGAGAGTGATGCAGGCCGTGCGGAAATGTACGATAAGCTGCTGACAGGACTCATCCAGAATTGGCGTTCACTCTGGCACAATGATAAGATTCCCTTCCACTTCGTCCAATTGACATCCTTCTGTTCGGATGGTAAACCCGACGGTGAAACATGGCCGTTGCTGCGGGAGTCCCAAGCGATCGTGAATAAGCGGGTCCCTCATACGGGCATGGCCATCACCATTGATTGTGGGGAGCGTGATGATATTCATCCACGAGATAAACGGACCGTAGGGAAGCGCCTTGCTTTAACAGCCTTGGAGCATGTCTATGGGAAAGAGCTTACGAGCTCTGGCCCTGTGTACCGTGTGCTGCACATTGAAGGTGGGCGAATTGTGCTTCATTTTGAACACACGGATGGGGGATTAGGACTTTCTAGGGGGAGCGAGCAACTCATCGGCTTCCAGATTGCCGCGGAGGAAGGTCAATTCCTAACCGCGGAAGCGAACATTGTTGGTGATACGGTCGAAGTGTGGCATTCAGAGATCACGAAGCCAGTTCAGGTGCGATATGCCTGGGCGAATTACACAGAGGCCAATTTAGTAAATGGACTTGGCTTGCCAGCGGGGCCATTTCGTACGCATTCTACACGCGAATAGAAGAACAAAGGCGTCCACTCTACGGAGTGAACGCCTTTTGTGCAACTGTAGGGAAGTTATTCACGTGCTGGATGACTTCTTGTAGAAGAAGCGAGATAACAATAGGCCGATGAAACCAAGTCCAATGAACATAATTGCTTTGATTGTCAGGGAGACATTGGGCAAATCCATGAAGATGACCTTCATTAAAGTTAGGAATAATAACGCTAATCCCGTGAGCCTTATGGGTTTAACTTCTTTCTTCAGTCCATAGGCAATCACACTAATCGCGTATAGGACCCAAACCGTCGAGACACACAGATGTTGGCTATTCACACTGAAATCGTGTGTCAACGTTTGTGTTACTTCCGTTATAAAACACAAGATTAGGAATCCAAGTCCGTACTTAAGAAAGATTAAAGTTTTCTTCGTATTGGTGCCTACCCCGAAATGAGATATTATGGCAATCATACCCGCCAGGGTTGCTAATAGAAGCAGCCATATTAACATTACGATCGACATGATGCTGCTCATACCCTCAGAGATTGTACTCAATGCCGCTGCAAAAGCGAGTGCATAGATGATGATTCCGTTGATTTTCTGTAATCCGGATTTCACGATAAAACCTAGTAACAGCGCAAGAATACCCTCAACCAATAAAAAGCCAGGTAACGCATCATCGCTGAAGTAGTTAGCCGAGTAGAAAAGTAAGGCATAGGAAGCTATCGTCATCGTATAAGGTAACTTTTCTTGTGCTTTTCTACTGAACCAGTAGGAAATCAAGGCATAGCCTATACACGTGGCAACCATGGCAACGTTGAATTGTGTATCCGTGTAAGCCACTTTAAACCAGATGGCGGTGAATGCAAAACTGGGAATGAGCAATCGAAGTTGATGATTCATTGTGGGGCTTTTCAGACAGATCGTCGCTAGCAAAGCTACTTGTTGGGTTAACATCCCTATAGCCGCTATCTTCGTATCCCCCTGTACACCTAGGCCAAATAAGAACAATGCGAGAGGCAATAGACCGAATGACGTGTAAAATAAACCGACAAATTGATTGCGTATCGCGTACAACATAAAACTTACAAATAACAACGTCTCGTAACTAACGAAAAATAGAGGAGAAGGGTTGTTACTATTTAATAAGAAAGGCGTCAAAACACCTGCTGCACTTGCGATTATGGCTAAGGATTGCGATTTTAATTTGTGTGAAAACCATAAGCCTAAGCCTACCCATAATACATTCAGGGTGAACGCAAGAGGTGCCCCGATGAGTTCATACAATTGATGGCAGGCAAAGGTGGTTAGCATGAACAATCCGATGGAGCCGCCTAGTAATGCCTGTGCCAGCAGTGGACGGTTAGCCTTGTGTTGCTTGAAACCGAGGAAGACAAAGCATCCACCGACTACATAACCAATCGCACAGCGCATCTCTTCTGTGAGGAGTCCGTTGTCAACGGCCGCTTTGAATCCCCACACGATACCGATCAGAAGTACGAACATAAAAATCCTCGGCAGCCATACCCTGGCGATGAGGTGCTCCCAGTCGGTTTCTTTTGCAATGACTTCCTGTTTAGGTGGTGCTAGGGGCGGAACGTGAACAGGAGCGGGAGTGCGATTGGGATTGGAATTAGAATTAGGATTGGAATTAGAATTAGGATTAGAATTAGAATTGGAATTAGAATTAGAATTGGAATTAGAATTAGAATTAGGACTAGACTGAGGATGACTTATTTTGTTGTCAGTTGGTTGGCTTTGCTTTAATAGTGTGAGTTCTTTCTCGAGCTCGATGACTCTCTTTTCTAAGTTATCAAAGCGATGATGAATGTCCAAAGAAGCAACCTCCCTTAGGCTCAATGGTAAATCTCGGGCAAATGTTTATACACTTAGGATAACAGTATATGATGGAGGAAATAAGTACTATTCTGTTGTAGTACCGCTAAAAATAGCATTACGAAATAGTTACTACTTAGGTAGCTAGGATGATGTAAATTGGAAATTGCCATGCAGAATTTGTGCTAAGGAGGAAAGTAGGGGGTACT
>NZ_LYPB01000027.1 GCF_001653565.1 Paenibacillus oryzisoli | reverse complement strand
TCGAGATTTGGGGAGGTAGTCCCTTTTTATGTGTGAAAAAAGCTAGGTTTGGTGCGGGTTTGAGATTATGAAATTGACTCTATAATCGGACTATTTCTGCTTTTCCCCTTGAAATGCTGGAATTAGTTCGGAAAAATCGAACTAATTCCAGCATTTCAACAAATAAAACAGGCCATCCTAAAGTAGAATCATCCACTTCACAGAACAGCCTGTTATCATTCACTTTTCACTTACTCTTACTCTCACTCTTTCTTCTTCACCCTAATCGAGGCCAATGTTGCCCCCTCGGCCACAGAATGTCTTTTCGATTTGGACAATCCGATTCGCTGGGAGGTGTAGATACCCGAGTGACCGGAGAACAGATAGCTCACGATGCACGCCATGAACATGTAGAGGATCCCCTCGGAGCCGAACAGCTCCACACCCATGATGAAGCAAGCAAGCGGCGTGTTCGTCGCGCCACTGAATACGGCGATTAGCCCGAGCGCCGCTAAGAATGGCGCGGACAAACCCAACAGATCAGATAGCGAATTGCCCAAGGTGGCGCCAATAACGAACAGCGGGGTTACTTCCCCGCCGAGATAGCCAGCACCGAGCGTAAGCGCGGTGAATACCGTTTTCCACAAGAAGGCGAAGTGGGCTACCGGCTCTGCGAAAGCTTGCTGCAACAACGGAATGCCCAGCCCAAGGTAATCCCTCGTCCTGAATACCGTGACAAGCGCAATAATCACAAGGCCGCCGACAAAGGCTCGAAGTACCGGATTGGCAAATAGCCGCGTGTATAGCTTTTTCATCCCATGGGTGAGTTCGCTAAATAGAATGCTGGCTAATCCGAATAGAATCGACGCCAACACGACCTTGAGTATAACACCTGTGGATAAGTCGGGGACACTCCCCATCGCATAGTGAATATGGTGAATGCCCCATGCCGTGGTAACGAGATTGGCGACTACACTGGCAATAAAACAAGGGATCAGCGCCTGATATCCAACCATCCCAATGGCGGCCACTTCCAAGCCGAAGATCGTCCCCGCAAGCGGCGTCCCGAAAACAGAGCCGAACCCGCTGCTGATGCCGCACATGAGCAGGATCTTCCGATCCGCCTCGTCCACACGCAAGATGCGTCCTATCCATTCGGCAAAGCTTCCTCCCATCTGAACAGCCGTTCCTTCACGGCCTGCCGATCCGCCAAATAGATGCGTGACCAGCGTCCCTAAGAGCACCAATGGTGCCATACGGAAAGGAATCGCTTCCTTCCCTTCATACAACTGTTCGAGGATCAGGTTATTCCCCCGGCCCGAATTTCGACCTATTTTCAGATAGAGATAGGCCATCAACGCCCCGCCCAGAGGTAAGAGAAACAACAGCCATGGGTGATTCAATCGTTTCTCGGTAACAAGATCTAAACTGGCTAGAAACAGTGCCGAAGCGGAACCTGTCACTATGCCAACTAGGCTTCCATAGAAAATCCATTTGATGAACGAACCCATTAGTGCAATATGCAGAGACGCAGCGGCTTGCTCGAAAACTGCCCTCAGACGATGTTTCAACGTCATTCTCACCTCTCATTGAAGTCCTACTGTTGCAAGGGTCCGACTCGATCCATCAGATGCTTGCTTTCCGCGTTCAAGCCAATTATCGTTACTGTTTTATTTTGTTGCTCGTATCTTTGCATCGTTTTGGCAATCGCCGTCACGGCTGAATGATCCCACACATGCGATGCGCTGAAATCGATAACGATATCTTCCGGGTCATTTTTATAATCGAAAAGCTCCACAAAATGCGCCATCGTACCGAAGAACAGCTGTCCCGTTATCCGATACACTTTGGACCCATTCTTCTCCATACTAGCGTTAGCCTTAATTTTGGCAGATCGCCAACCGTAGACCAATGCACTCAAAATCACACCAGCTACTACGCCTAAAGCTAAGTCGGATGTAGCCAAAACAACGGCAACCGTCACGACCATAATCAACGCATCGCTCCGCGGAATTCTAGCTAACGTTCGAAGTGAGGTCCAATCGAAGGTCCCGATCGAGACCATGAACATGACACCCACCAGCGCTGCCATCGGAATCTGCCGAACGACATCGCCGAGAACCAGAATGAGGAAGAGCAGGAACACCCCGGATACGAACGTCGATAACCGCGCTCTACCACCGGATTTCACATTGATAACCGTTTGGCCGATCATCGCACAACCTGCCATCCCACCGAACAACCCTGAAACCACATTGGCAATCCCTTGGCCTCTGACCTCTTTATTTTTGTCGCTTTTGGTTTCTGTCATCTCATCTACGATCGTTGCTGTCATCAGGGATTCCGTCATCCCGACCACCGCAAGTGCTAAGGAGAATGGCAGCATTCGCCAAACGAGTTCAAACGACAGGTCAATTTGTGGAATATGGAAAAATGGCAGCTCTTGTGTGATTTTACCCATATCCCCTACCGTTCGTAGATCCAAATGCAGGCTTATAGCAATGATCGTCATAATAATAATAGCCACCAGCGGCGAAGGTACGGCCGTAGTAAATCTGGGCAATATATAGATAATCGCAAGCGTACCCGCAATCATCACTGGCATTTGCCAATTCGCTCCTTCAAAACTAGGAAACTGCGCCATGAAAATAATGATCGCCAAAGCATTCACGAATCCTGTCATGACGGAATGAGGGATAAAGGTGATAAATCGGCCGAATTTCAAAAGCCCCATCACATACTGGAGTACACCTGTCAGTATCGTCGCGGCAAATAAATACTCGATCCCGTATTTCGCCACAACCGGCCCCATTAACGAAGCCATTGCTCCAGTTGCCGCCGAAATCATTCCTCGGCGCCCACCTACAATCGAAATCGTCACCGCAATACAAAAAGAGGCATACAGCCCCACCATCGGGTCTACCCCCGCTAAGATCGAAAAGGCAATCGCCTCTGGAATCAGCGCTAAGGCGACCGTTATTCCCGCGAGAACATCCTTTCGGACGTTTGAGAACCACGCCATTTTAAACTTGTGAACCAACAACTTTTTCTCCACTCCTTCTTCCTTTTATTGACCTTTCAGTCTCAGAAAAGTCAGGTCCGCTCGTCAACTTGTCTCATTATACACAAATACGTGGCATCCCTCTAGATGAAAAGTAAAAAGCACAGCACACTCCATAGGAGCGCACTGTACTTAGCAAAGGGGCATCTGTTTGTCTTACGTTGCACTAACTGGCTTGGGATTGGTAACGACTTCGGTTTCTTCTTCCTCCGCTTGACCTACACGTTTGATGAAGAAGGACAAGACCAAACCAACAAGTGCAATACCAATAATTACGAGATAAGAATCATTTATCCCTTGAATCGATGCTTCTTTAATCATTTCCTTCGTAGCTGTAGCCGTTTTACCTGCTGTCATTAGCTCGATAACATGTGATTTGGTTCTCGTCGTCATCACGGTGATTAATAGGGCAGTTCCAACGCCGCCAGCCACTTGCTTGATCGTATTGGATATCGCAGTACCATGCGCATTCAGCCTTGCAGGCAATTGATTAAGTCCAGCCGTCGTGATTGGCATTAAGAAGAGCGCCATACCAAAGCGTCGTCCTGTAGACATGAGAACAAGATACGTATAACTTGTAGAATCCGTTAAATTAATGAAGCCAAGTGTGGTAATAATCGTAATGACCATACCAACAATGGATAACCACTTCGCTCCGAATTTATCGAATAGCTTACCAGCAACTGGCATCATCAAGCCCATCAGCAATGCGCCAGGGAGCATCAGAATACCGGATTCCAACGCGGTGTAACCACGAGCATTCTGCAGATACAATGGAAGCAGCATCATATCCGCATACATGACCATTGTGACTGCGATGTTGATTAACGTGGTCAAGGTAAACATGTTATGCTTGAAAGCCCTAAGATCTAGAAGTGGATCTTTAATAACCAGTTGACGCCATGTAAACAAAATTAATGCGACTACACCGACAACAATGGATAAGATGACCTCCATGCTGGACCAGCCTTTGCCGCCAGCACTACTAAAACCGTAAAGTAGGAAACCGAAACCGATGGTTGAAAGAATGGCACCCCACGTATCAATTTTGGGATACTGGCGCTCAGAGACATTTTTCAGATACATGAATGCAACACCAATGATGATAACAACAATAGGTATGATGCCATAGAAAAGAGTACGCCACGAATAATGTTCCAAAATATAACCAGCAAGAGCAGGACCAACGGCAGGGGCGAAAATGATCGCCAACCCAACCATCCCCATAGCTGCTCCACGCTTATCTGCTGGGAAGATTGTCAAAATAACGTTCATAAGTAGCGGCATGATAATACCTGCTCCCGCTGCTTGAATCAGACGCCCTGTCAACAATACCTCAAAACCTGGCGCCACAGCGGATACAATCGTACCGATGAGGAAAATAATCATGGACGCTTGGAACAGCTCCCGCGTCGTAAAGCGTTGCATCAGGAATGCAGTTATCGGAATCAAAACACCGTTAACCAACATATAACCAGTGGTCAACCATTGTCCTGTTGAAGCGGCAATATTGAATTCAACCATGAGTGGCGGTAAGGCAACGCTCATAATCGTCTGATTCAGAACGGCGATGAATGCCCCCAGAATCATAACGAATAACAGGGGACCTTTCTTAATAGAACTCGGATCAAATGCTGTAATTTTACTCATTTCACATATCCCTTTCCCATTCATTTTCATCTAATTGACAATGTGTTGTATAATAAACTCGATGTAAATAGTATTATAGTCATCAATGCTCATGTTCACAAGCAACAGCTTTTTTATAAATGTATATTAGTTAACAGTTTGCACGAATGTGTCGTCTACCACTTACATAATCCACACAACTTGCAGAAAATGTTGTCTATCCTAGAGAGAAAGAAGGTCGTTCTTTACTTATGACATCCAAATTACAACGAACAGATCCCCGCGTGCTTCGTACGAGGCTTTTGATTCGAGAAGCGTTTATTGAATTACTGCAGGAACTTGAAGTCGACAAAATCACCGTGAATCGCATTGCAGAACGAGCGACGATTAATCGCGTCACCTTCTATCTTCATTATCGAGACATACCCGATATGATTGATAAGTTGGCTGAAGAGATGATTAACGAAATCCATGCAATCTTAAAAGAGGCGCCAGATCCACCTGGTTTTCATATCCGGATCGTCCTGAATATGCTTGAACATATCGCGGAGAACTCTAATTTCTACAAGGTTCTTCTTGCTTCCAAACGTATTCCTGTATTCACGGAACGGCTCATGAAGCTGATCGCTGATTTTATCACGAATCGAATGGAGAAGCTGGAGGCTTCCTCAGCTTTGAATACGAAGGTGAAGAGGGATATCGCGATCTGGTACGGCTCTTCCGCTATCATTGGCACGATTGTCTTCTGGCTTCGCAACGATATGCCCTACACACCAGAATTCCTGGCTTCACAGCTTGCTGAATTGCTCCATCTCCCTCAAGTGGAATCTCCGTGAATCGCAGGCAGGCAAAGACTTCCACAAAAAAAAACTACGACTGACCAATTAACGCACAATACCTATTTTCAGCCTCTTTAAGGTATTTTGTTGGATTTCTTCTGAAG
>NZ_LYPB01000026.1 GCF_001653565.1 Paenibacillus oryzisoli | reverse complement strand
GTGCGTGTTCATTTCGACATGTGGGAACGGAATACCTTTAAATAGAAGAAGTCTTCCTATTGGAAGACCTAAGTAGTAACCCTATTTTCCATCTAATCGCAATTACTAACGAAATCCACCAGAATTAGCTGTAGGAAATCCAATTATTTTGTAGGTATATACGCTGCTATCCTGACTACCTCTTCTTCCCATACGCCTCATTATACTCCGTTATCATCTGATTCCCGCCGCCGCGCTTCCAGCGCTCGATTTCTTGTTGGAAAGCTGCTTTATCCAACTTGCCCAGGATATAATTGTATGTCGCATCGGAGATGATTTTGTACAGCTCGACGCCTCGCTCGTCGTAGGTTTTCGACTCAATGCCGAGTGTCGGGTCCTTGACGACGTATTTCTCGTTATCCAAACTAAGCGTATCCGCCAATTGGGACAACGATTCACTTTCTACAACAGGAATGACATTCGGATTGTTCAGATCTGCGATCATCAGCGCGTACAAGGCGTTGACTTCGTTGACACGAATCTTCGACGTCTCTTCGGAGAGCTGAATTTGCCCATTTTTAACCGTATAATGCCGGCCCTCTAGACCATACTTCATGAGATTGGCGACATCCTTATCCATCGTCCGATCAAAAAACTGCAGCATCTGCTTAAGCTCCGCCTCAGTTCGTATCGCCTTTTTTGAGAACAAATATAACGCACTGTAATTAGGAATGGACCATATATGAAACCCCTGGGGCCCTTCGATATGATTCACCAACGTCAGTCTTGCCTCCGGATTCACCAACTGCGCCTCGTCCGAAAGCCGCTGCACATCCTGCATACTGCCAATGTACACGCCGGCTGTGCCGCGAATCAGCTTATCCCGCTGGACTTCCTTACTCGTCACGGCAAAATCCGAATTAATCAGCTTCTCCTCATATAACTTCTTCATGAAATTCATAGCTTCGATATACGGCTGCGTTTCAAACTCCGGTATAAGCTTCCCACCCGATACGCCCCAATTATTCGGTGCCCCGAAATAGGAGGCCAGCGTCTTAAAAGAACCGAACACCAAATCATTGCGGTCTGTCAGCCCAATCGTATCATCCTTGCCATCACCATCTGGATCACCGTAAGTGAACGCTTTAAGCACCTCATACAACTCATCTAAATTTGTTGGCTTTTTCAACTTCAGCTTGTTCAGCCAATCTTCGCGAATAATGATTCCCTGCCGAGAGGACGGACGCTCAGTGTACAGGCTATAGATTTTGCCATCGACAGCCGCCTGACCCAAAATCTCTTTATTCAACTTATTCAAGTTCGGATAAGCACCCAAATAAGGTCCAATATCCCAGAATGCGCCGGAACGGATCGAATTTTTCATCAACATATAGTCTGTATATTTTACGTAAGTTGCCTTTTTCAACGAGTTCGTTGTAAGGGCTGTATTCATTTTATCCGTATAAATGCCATCAGGAACCCAGTTCAGCTCCAGCTTCGTTTGCGTCCGATTCTCAATTGCTTGAACCAGCTCAGGTATCGGTGGATGCGGAAAATGAAGCGGTGCCATAATCGAAATAACAGGCCTTGCGCCTTTATCATCTTCCGCTTTGGGCGTACCGCCGTTCTGACAAGCACTGAATAACAACATCATAATTAGAGCAATACTCATTCGTCCTGTCCACTTGAACCGCTGGCCACTGATCCTACCTCTCATGCTAACTCCTCCTTGCAACAGCTGTATTTTGGCGGCAAATATGAGATAATGATTATCCCCACGGCAGATGATTATTGATCTGAACCGCACTCTTGACTACAATACATAGATAGTCTGACGAATGATTCTTTGAATAGATAAGGTGTTGGATGCGATGCGCTCTTTAAGTTTTCTTAGCAAAATGACGATATTCAGCTTCCTGCTTAGTACGCTGCCTGTGATTTTTATCGGCGCTTTCGCCTTCTTTACGTCCTCAAGTGAGATACAAAAAAATGTAAACGAAGGAAAAATGCAGTTAATCACGCAAATTAACTCCAATGTAGAGCAGAAATTAACCACTGTCAACCATACACTGAATCAGGTTATCAATTCCACCGTGCTCAAAAAGGCCATGGACATGCCGCTGACTGTAACCGATTTCATGATGTACGATGATCTGCGAAGCGAGATTCGCTATATGCAATCTTTTGACACGAGGCTGGAAGATGTGCTCTTGATTAATGCGAAACAGAACTGGATGATCAAAAATTCAGGGCTGTATCGATTCGATAACTATCCGTTTGCCGATAAATTAATTGCTTTGATGAATGCCCAAGATAACAGTACGTGGACTCTGAATCCTTCCGAGTGGTTCTATACCGAAGAAAATGCGCGAAGCGTGACCTGCGACTATAGTATTTCCCTAGTTAAAAAGCTGCCTACCACTGGCCTCGATAAATTTGGCATGGCGTTAGCCAATATTCCTGCTTGCTCGCTGCAAGATATGATTCAAAGTGATAGCGAACATCCCGATGATATTGTCATCATGGATGAACAGCAGCGCATTGTGATGAATCGCGATCCCAGCTTAATTGGGAAATCCATTACAGCTGCTGGGCTATCCGAACTCACGCGGCTAGAGGAAGATTCAAGCGGACAGTTCCGCGCCAGCATACATGATAAACCGTATTCCGTTACTTTTTTGCGTTCGAACCTGAACAACTGGACGTACCTTTCCTTAACTTCAATCGAGAGCTTGACCAAGGAATCAAGCAAAATCGGGACCTACACCATTTACATTTGCGTCCTGATGCTGCTTCTGGCCTTGCTTCTCGCATGGCTCGTTTCGCGTAAAATGTACTCCCCTATCCAGTTGCTTCTGAATCAAATCGGAGGCTTGGTAAGTGGAAATCAGAAGCGCAAAGCGAATGAATTTCAGATGATTAGCGAGCATGTGCATACCTTGTTCCAATCGAAATCGCAGCTCGAAAAAGAAGTCCATCAACATATCGGGCAGGTGCGGACCTTCTTCCTGATTAAAGCCTTTCAGGGGCATATTAAATCGGGGGAGTTGCTCGAAAAACTCGCGCAATTCGGCTACGCCGACCATGTCGCTGCCTGGAAAACGATGTCCGTCATCACCATCCAAATCGATGCCATCGACCACACGCGCTATGAGAAAAAGGACATGGAACTGCTTCTCTTCGCCGTGCACAACATGATGGAAGAGCTCATCCCTTCGGAGCAGCGCTTGGCGCCGATCCTGATTGATCAGACGATCGTTACTTTAATAGGCAGCGCTGACTCGGTTGATAGCGATTTCCGTACGATGGTGTACGGCCTGACTGAGCAGGTGCAACAGCATATTTATAACTTCCTGAAGCTGCATATCTCTATCGGAATCTCTTTGCCGATTCATGCGTTCACCCAGATGTCGCTGGCCTATAAAGAAGGGTTGGAGGCTTTGAAGCACCGCATCAAGCTCGGTGAGGGCATCATTATCCAGTATGAAAATATCAACTCAGGGAAGCATTACTTGAATTTGAACTATCCGAAGCCACTGGAGAATGAACTAATCGATAGCATTAAGCTAGCCGAAAAGGATAAATCCCGGGAGCTGTTGAAGCAACTGTTGCATGCTGTTTTCGCAGCACAGCTCACTCCGCAGGAGTATCAGATTCCGCTCGCGCGACTGCTCAACAACCTGCTGATGATGATGCAGGAATCCGGCATCGCCTTGAATCAGATTCATCCGAACAAAGGCTCCCTGTTCGAGGAAGTGCTCGGCCTGCACACGACTGCCGAGATCGAGGATTGGTTCTGGACCGAGGTCATCCATCCGCTGATCCGAATTTTCCGCGACCGGCAGGATGCCCAATACCATAACATTTCGGAGAAAATTATCGATCTCGTGCAGCACTATTACGACACGGATCTAACGCTTGAGGAATGTGCTTCTCGCTTGCATTACAATGCTAACTATTTGAGCAGCATTTTCCGCAAAGAGACGAATTGCTCCTTCAGTGATTACTTATCTAACTATCGTTTCAACATGGCCAAAAAATGGCTCTCCGAGACCGATATGCCGATCAAGGATATCTCCTCCAAGCTGCGCTACAATAACTCGCAGAATTTCATCCGCTCCTTCCGGAAGCAGGAAGGACTTACGCCCGGCCAGTACCGGGATAAGCAAAAGGAAGGCTTGCCGCCTACTTAGGGGTTCGGGACGCGCAGGCGGGCGCTGGGGGCCATGCGGCGTGGCGGCGGGGCTCGCTCGACGTGCGAAGTGCGGCGTGACTGCGGGAGCGGCTTGCCCGTGCGATGCTTGCCATACAAAGCGAACTGCAAGCAGCCTGCGGAATCGCCCCCTCGAATACCAAAACAGCCTGCGAAGCCACCACATGATTGTTGGTGGTTCGCAGGCTATTGTTCGCCTTGCCGGATGTTGAGCAGCCTCAAGGAGGCTTGTCCACATCTTCTTCGTTTCTAGCGATTAAGCGGAAACGACTTGGCTGGATTCAACTGCTGTTTTCAGCGCGGCACGGTTGTCCCAAAGAAAGGAAAGCAGCTGATTACGTTCATCAAAGAACAGCTCGTCGGCATCCTCGTACTCTCTCCCCACCCCATGCACACTGAAACGCTCATCTTCATAACACATTAAGGTCCATTGACCTCCACGTTTTTTATCAGCAAAAACAAAATAAAGCTTCTTCCCTGCTGCGTCCCACTCTGCGAAGTTTGAAAAGTTGTCCAAAATCAAGCCGATGTCCTGTTTATTCTTAATTTGCATGATCTTATCTCCTTTTCGCTTTTTTAAAATCGTACCCGAGTTTCCATGAGAAGTTTGTCACACTTTAGGGACGAAATGTAGGAATTTTTGTCGAAGGGGATGCATCGTGCGGGTGAATCAAGACGTAAGCGGCTTGTGACTGGCCGTGACGGTGTTTAACTGGAAAAACTACAGCTAATACCGGCGAATTTAAAGAAAATCTGAGATTAGATGGATTTTCTACAGTTAATTGTCGGCTTTTTGGCGTTGATGTGGGAGAGGCAGGAAAATAACTGTAGGAAATCCAGGCCTGTTGATTAGCCAAATATTGGAATGTTGGCAGGATAAATAACACCACTGGATAAGAACACCCTCCATTCTGGTGG
>NZ_LYPB01000025.1 GCF_001653565.1 Paenibacillus oryzisoli | reverse complement strand
CTAGCTACAAAGGTGGCCTGGCCCCTCCCTTGGTTGGACTTTCACCAACTAGATAATGCGTGCCTCTGGGCACGCCACAAAAAGTAAAGGCCTGTCAACGATTGACAGACCTCTTGTTGTGAACTATTGATTTGCATCCAGGCGCGCTCGCGCGGATGTTTACCCAAGTGGTGCGGCTGCGAAGCGCTGAATCGCTTGCTGCAATTGCTCAAAAGCTAATGAGTTCTCGGAGAGCTGCTTGTTCGACCTTACAGCCTGCAGCACATGGTGCAATAGGCTTTCTGGCATATCCACATCCCCCGAATTCGCTGTCAGTGCAACAATCATCTTCAATTCCGGAATACCGAAGATACGTCGACCGCCTGAACCGGATGCATAGAAAATATCCAACTCTTTGCGACTCCCCTTATTCAGACCTTTGGCAAGCGATTTGGTCCACCAATAATACCCATAAGATCCTTGCGTGCCATTGCTATAGTTTAAAGTAACTCGCTTCATGAATGAGGTACGAATCCAAGATTGAGGAATAATTGACATTCCTTCCCATTGTCCATCATTCAGATACAGCGAACCTAGCTTCGCCATGTCCGCAAGTGATAACGCTAATGCCCACGCGCCAATTGTAATACCTTGATGATCATGACTCCAATTCACATTCGTTATACCAAGCGGTTCGAATAACCGCGATTTCGCGTAGTCAAACAGGGTCATACCCGTTACTTGGCCGATTACTGCCGAGAGTAGATGGGCATCGCCGTTCGAATAGTTAAACACCGCACCAGGCTCATGTTGAGCTGGACGATTTAGAATATAAGCCACCCAATCTGGTGCCTGCATCATCTCATTCGATGATAGTTCCTGATCATTATCCCATGAAAGTCCTGAAGTCATGCTAAGGAGATGCTTCAGTTGAATTTTTGATTTTAACGGATCATTCTCGAGCTCTGGAAAAAAAGTAGCCAGACGCTGGTCTGGGCTCTTCAGCTTGCCTTCCTTTAAGGCAATCCCGATTAAGGCGGATGTTACACTTTTGGTAACGGATTTCATATCTTGCGGGATAGTAGGCTCGATCCCTTCTTTACATGCATCTGCCACCCATACACCATTCCGAATAACGGCTATACTGTGCACACCATAATCAAGGAAAACGTCAAAAGTCTTAGCTAACGTAGCTGAGTATAATCCTTGTGCCTCAGGCGTTGATGTTGGCCAGCCATGTGTGGGCCTTTGAGCCGATGGACGGGATGTAGCTTCCATACTACTTTGTAGTGGACTAGTCACATTTGTTAACACAAGATCGTTCCTTCCAGTTTGGTTTTCCCCTTTTTCCCTGTAATATACCAAAAAAGTGTGAAGTAAATGTGGTGTGAATCTTAATAACACCTTAATTTAGCTGAAAGTTTCCTGAAAAACTGTGTTGTAAACGCTCTTATGTTACAATTCATTGAACAGTCACTTACACCCCAGATTTCGGAGGTTACCTATGCGCCAATTAATATTCTTCATCGGTCCTGCAGGTGCAGGCAAAACAACACTAGCCAGAGCTTGGGTGCGCCGACATGGCGGAGCTTTCTTGGATATGGACACCTTGCTGCGCCCCGCGGCAGAAGCGATCATGACTCTAGCTGGGCAAGATCCCAGCGATCGGGATTCACCTTTTTATAAACAACACTGTCGTGATTTAGGATATCGCATCACGATGGATGCGGCGCTTGAACAGCTGACACTTAATCAGAATGCCATCGTGATCGGTCCTTTTACCAAGGAACAAGGAGACCCGCTGTGGTTGGAAGGGGAATTAGCTCGCATCGGAGCTTCCATAGAGGATGTCCATGTTAAGGTGATTTATGCGTATTTACCGAGTGAGGACATTTATAAGGAGCGTATTCGCTTAAGGGGATCGCTGCTTGATATATGGAAGCTGGACAACTGGCAGCAATTCCGTACTTCGCTGCAGCGCAGAGAAGTTATCTGGCGCATGAAACCATCATCTCTCCTGTATTGGGATAATTCCGAGCCATTATCGGAGGCTAGGGAAGCGGAGTTAGCTGCTTTTATCTTAGCTTAATTAGGAATGCAAAAGGGGCTGTCCCAAGGTTCTAAATAAACCTTTGGAGACAGCCCTTTCGCGCATGTCCTATGGGTGTCATGAAACTTAAAATCCTGATTCCAGATAATCGTCATGTAGATCGAAAGTAGGAACATCCTGCTCCTGATTGGGATCTACGACGGATACGCCATCCGTTGTCGTGACATGCCAATCTTCGTTAGAGCTCAGAACTTCGGTTAAGAAAGCATCAATATCCATGGGCTGCATTCCTTCCATCATTTACTTCAAGGGTGTAGCCCTATTATTGGTGATGAAGGGTATGTTTATTCAGCTGATACACCTGGGCTTGCAGGCCGAAGGGCAGAAATAACGCCCACTCCGGGCGTTATTTTAACCTATATGGCCCAATTTCACTCATTTTAATCGAAATAGCGCTATTTCGTAGTTACTACTTAGGTACCTGTTACGAAATATAAATTCTGTGGTAATTATAGGAATCAACCATAAAAGGGGTTCCTGCCATG
>NZ_LYPB01000024.1 GCF_001653565.1 Paenibacillus oryzisoli | reverse complement strand
CATCGGAAAGCCGTATGAGGGAAAACCTCACGTACGGTTTGATGAGGAGGGGCTGAAATATTTCAGCCCTTTACTCTAGATGGATGTCCATCGGGGCTGTTGTAGATACAACAGAATTGATAGTACTTTAAACGTATATGCTCTGGCCAAACGGAACGAGGATTCGCTATTTTCGTGGAAATAGCAAATTTCAGATCGATAGGGAACGTAGATCCCTTATTTACGCCAAATGAGGGAAGAATGCTGTAATATTGGCCGAATAGCGAACTGACGTTCCGTAACTTCGCCAACCTCTGGATATTCTGCTAATTAGCGTCCTCACGTTCCGTATCGCAGACAAATTAACATGTATAAGACACGTTTAGCACCCAAGCTTCGTTCCCACGTTCTGTGTTGAGTCCCATCTGAGGTATCTACAACAAATTAGTCAGTTAGGACACGTTTGGCTGTTAATATTTGTTGGTTAACAAGATTCGTTTTTATGTGGAGGGAATGGGAGTGCAGTAATTGAAGGGGTATGGTTGTGGAAGAATTGGTGGAAGTTTCTAGTATATGTATCTAGAATATGTACTAGTATAAATACCCTTGTAGATACAACAGAAAAACCAATTTTAAACAAGCGAGCATTCCGTGAAGCCAGGTGGTATAATAGGTTAAACGTTTCAACAAACCTGGTGAGGAGTGTTACATATGACGACAATTGAGAAGGGTTGGGCTCAAGAAGCATGGGCACAAACCGTAACGAAAGTGGACAAAACAAGTAAACGCATAGGCGATGGGTTCCCGCACGCCAGTGTGGGTGGCGAATATAAGCTGGAGCCAGCTTCTTGGTGGACAGCGGGCTTCTGGCCTGGTTTGCTGTGGCTGTTGTATCGGGACACGAAAGATGAAAGCCTGAAGCAGTTGGCTGAATCCTGCGAACAACAGTTGGATCAGGTTGTCACTGACTACTATCGCCTCGATCACGATATCGGTTTCATGTGGACGCTGACGAGTGTCGCACGCTACAAATTGACAGGCGCAGATGATTCCAAGCGCCGTGCCTTGCTCGCGGCGAATCTGTTGGCTGCACGTTTCAACGTGAAGGGCAGCTACATTCGCGCGTGGAATCCTTGGCGCGAAGGCGAAGACAACGCAGGCTGGGCAATTATCGACTGCATGATGAACTTGCCGCTGCTGCACTGGGCTACGCTAACGACTGGCGACCCGCGATTTAAAGAAATCGCGATAAGACATGCCGACATGGCGGCCGAGCACTTTATTCGTCCCGATGGATCGGTGAATCATATCGTGATTTTTGATCCGCACACAGGTGAGAAGCTTTCCGTGAACGGTGGGCAAGGTTTTGCACCTGAATCGGCCTGGTCGCGTGGAACCGCGTGGGCGATTTACGGTATGAGCCTCAGCTACAAGTACACGGGTGATGAGAAGTACTTGCATGCGGCGAAGCGTGCTGCGCATTTCTTCTTGGCAAACCTGCCAGAAGATCATGTGCCACATTGGGATTTCCGCTTGCCAGATGGCATTCCAGCGTACCGCGACTCCTCGGCTGGCGCGTGTGCGGCTTGCGGTCTGCTCCTGATCGCGGAGCAAGTGAACGGTCAAGAGGCATCCCTTTACCGCGAAGCAGGGGAGCGGATCTTGCACTCACTCTACACGAACTATGGTGCGTGGGATTCCGAAACCGAAGAAGGGTTAGTCACTCATGGTACAAGCCACTACCCAGAAGGCAAAAACATCGACGTGCCGCTCATCTACGGCGACTACTATTTCGTAGAAGGTCTTTCCCGATTGCTCGGGCATGGCGAGTTGTTCTGGTAAGTTTGGTTAGTTTGATATAAGAGTTGTCTTTCAGTAGCTATAGCTGCTGAGGACAGCTCTTTTTTATGTTGCGTGCCCAGAGGCACGCATTATCTAGTTGGTGAAAGTCCAACCAAGGGAGGGGCCAGGCCACCTTTGTAGCTAGGATGCT
>NZ_LYPB01000023.1 GCF_001653565.1 Paenibacillus oryzisoli | reverse complement strand
CTACGACTGACCAATTAACGCACAATACCTATTTTCAGCCTCTTTAAGGTATTTTGTTGGATTTCTTCTGAAGCGACGACGTTTGGTTGTTTCCTTTAAGCGTAAAGACCATCGTTGTCTTTCGTCATAATAAATTTCATAGCTTACACTTTGAAGCCTGCCTAATAAATCTTTCTGGCGGAGAGCATCATCGACAAATACAACAAATTCTCCAGAGCGAACGATATACTCGTTCCAACTCCGGAGTCCTGTCATTCGCCGATGGCGTGTTTTCGTTTTTCGGAAGAATCTCTCATGGTCATTATTCGTCCGGGGTACATGAGGATGGTCGTAACAAGTAAAAAGCCCTTTCCAGAATCCCTTCGTGTAACTTTTCAGATTAGTAACCATAATTTGATCAGTTTCTTTGGTATAGGTCAAATCTATCCACTGCAGCAAACACTGCATGTGAAATCGTACCGAATCGCTGCTTTGATCGTCAGTTGGATTCAATATCTCTGCTACGTACTGGAGTGGAAGTGACCAACGTTTTACATCTTCATATAGTGTGCTGAATTCACTTAGTTTACTGAATATTCCGATTATGTTTTGAAGTAGATTGGGCTCTTTTTTTACTCAGGCAGCTTTCAAGCGATGCCTGTATAGCTTCTGATGTCTCATAGATTCGAAGACCTGGCAGATCCAACGGCGGATTACCATCTTCTAAAAGAACGGAACGTACCGCAGCCAAATAGTCTCTTGCAACTTCGGCTTCTTCGGAGTCTTCTCGCTCTAGTTTTCTTTCAATAGCACGAATGCCGCGCAGGCTTTTCTTTATACCCGTTTTTAATTTTCGATCTAGGTCCACGATGGGCTTAGCAACATCTTTTAAATAATGATACTGACAGTACTGATACGGAACTTCGGGTAGCAGTGATTCCATAGCCAAACGAATAGACTGCTGTCCGTCCGAAACAATACCGATGATGGGAAAACCTAAATCAATTACTGGTCGAATAAGACTCTTCAGTTCTTCAGCCGAGCTGCTCTTTATACTTTTTGCGACAAGGATCGTCCCGCTGAATACTTCTCGGATGACATAAAGCGTCTCATTTCCTTTCTCAGGCTGGACACCATCCATGGAGATCATAATTCCCCCATGTTGAAGGGCAACGTGTTGAAGTTCATCCTTTACAAACTCAGTAACACTCGAACGCAACAGAGTTAAATAGCGCTCATACAATCTTTGAGAATTCCGCTCCGATGTGGACACACCACGCTCCGTAAGTTCTTCGGTAATCTCTGCAATGGTCATATGTTGCTTGAAGCGAAGCTGACCAACCAAGGCAAGGACGTCAAAACCATATGAAGTATGCTTCATAGCTAGCAATGCTGCTTCTGCAGATTTGTAGAAGGTTTTAGGGTATGCGCAGTTTGGATTCGAACAAACATAGGCCATACTCCAAGCTTGAACGACACCGTTTAGCGTAGAGATATTTTTCTTCCAAGCTGTATGACTCCGCTTCAACTTTGCCCCACAATGAACGCAGTTAGAGAATTCAGGTTGGAAGTATATTTTTCGTTCAGGAATGATCCGGTTCTTCGGTAATGGCATGAGAAAACCCCCATCAAAGTATGTCTTATATACTTCAACAGAGGTATCTGGAAATCCTTGTTAGTCGATTGGTCAGTCGTAG
>NZ_LYPB01000022.1 GCF_001653565.1 Paenibacillus oryzisoli | reverse complement strand
ATCGAGTAGGCCCATGCGCAATTGCATGGGCCTCTCACAGATCCGGACATGCGGGTCATCGCATCCGGCTCCTCCAAGATTTATCCCCTTTGGGGATGAAGTTCTCTGTAAATAGCAAGCAAACTACTTAGACCAATTTCTTCAAACCATTTGTTCGGCATCGCATACTGAGCGTAGGTTGAGTGGGAACTTCTCCATGCGGTCATTCGGAGACCGGGTAACTCTTTGTTATCCCATCCTCGCTTTCGCATTTCACGATGAAGCTTTCTTACTTTCTTCCAACTTCGTAGCTGAACGGAGCGTAGTCTTCTTCTTATCCAACCATCGAGGTCACGAAAGCGATTCCTTACATCACCTGTCCCAAAATATTTACCCCAACCCCGCAAATACGGGTTTAACACCTTCTTTACCAGCCTTTGAACATCTACCGTTTGGTTCCTTCGCGTAATCTCCTTCACCCGTTCTTTAAATTTCGTCATTGCTTTGGCCGAGGGTATCATCCTTTTTCCAGGCTTGAATTCATGCCCAAGAAATACAAACGATTCTCTTTTGCTGTTCACAATCTTCGTTTTCTCTGGATGAACTTTCAGTCCCATTTCTCTCTCAAGTAACCCCGTTACGGACTTCAACACGCGCTCCGCACCTTTCTCTGTTTTGCAACAGATCACGAAGTCATCCGCGTATCTTGTTAAACGATGCCCGCGTTCAGTCATCACTTGATCTAAGGGATGGAGGTAGACGTTTGCTAACAATGGACTAATAACTCCTCCTTGAGGCGTCCCTTGGTCGTTCATGTAGAAGCTACCACCTTCTAACACTCCCGCTTTCAGAAATTTCTCTAGCAATGCCAACACGCTTCCGTCAACAACCGTTTCTTTCACCATCCCTACAAGCTTTTCGTGGGGAATCGTGTCAAAGTACGATTTGAGATCGGCATCTATGACATAGCGAAAACCGTCTTCTAAATCTTGCCGGATTTTCCCTAACGCCATGTGGGCACTTCTCCCAGGTCGGAATCCATAACTACAGTCCATAAATTTAGCTTCAAAGATGGGTTCCAATATGCGTTTTACTGCCGCTTGTACGACTCGGTCTCCTACGGTAGGTATGCCTAAGGGTCTTTGTGTGCCGTCTGCTTTCGGAATATATACGCGTCTGACCGGCTTTGGCCGATACGTCTTACTTCTCAGCGCCTGCTGAAGCACTTCTAGATGGTGCTCCAACTTCGATTCAAATGCCTTTACGGTCACCTGATCAATCCCTGCCGCTCCACGGTTTCGTTTAACCTCTTTAAAAGCTTCCTCCAAGTTTGGTTTTGCCCATATCTTGTCGATTAGACTGTACCATTTTCGTTCTTCTTGCTTCTTTACTCTTTCACGTGAGTCATTGTCTTGCTCCTGTTCCCCCATGCTCGTTCTCCTTCCCTTCCAGATTCACGGTTTGTAGCCTTTCGGCAATCTCCGTTTCTCTGTTGGTACTCGCCCCGAACGGCTTCTCCTTATGTTCATTCCCCGGTTCTTCGCACTTCATGGCTCTCCGGCTTCTGTTCGGCACATGGTTTCCCTCACTAACTCATCTTCTCTGGTTTCGGGCTTCACACAAGTCTGCGCCTTTTGAGTCGAAGCTTGCATCGACGATCTCTTTTTTTTTTTTT
>NZ_LYPB01000021.1 GCF_001653565.1 Paenibacillus oryzisoli | reverse complement strand
GAGTCGATTTCACAATTCAAATTGAAAAATTGGTTAGAGTTCTTACGTGGCCTAAGCATTCATTTTTTAAAATTATGCAGCAGCTACAACTTGTTCAAGCTGTTGGTTCCATTTGTCTAAAGCAAATTTGCATACGGTATAAGCGAGCGTACTCAACTGAAAATCAACTTCGGCTCTCGTCCCCCGGTGACGTGTGCGATGAAGACCAAAATATTCTTTCAAATATGCAAAAACTCGCTCAACGGCGGTCCGCTTTTTATACAGATGTTTGAAGCCCTCACTTCCTCTTGCGGGTACCGTGTTTTTACGAATATCTTGATCTACCTTTATTTTATACACTTTCTGGCAGCCATTATCTGCGAGTGGACAATTACTACACTCTTTTGGACGTGTGAATTTAAGTGTTTTATAGGTCGAATCGTAGCTATCGTAGACGTAGGCTTTTCCTTTTTCGCAAATCGGGTGAAAGTCCTTATTAAATCCTTCAGGCGGCTCTGTGTGATGAATGAAATCAATGATTGGAAAAGCGCCTAGCGAGTAAATTAACTTGTAAAGCGGGTGCGCGTCGTACCCTTTATCGGACATGATATGCTTGATGCGAAGCATAGGAAATTTCTTCTCTATTGCTTTTAATAACACGACTCCGCCACGTTGATCATTGATATTAGCCGAGCTTAAAAAGCCAGTTAGCACATACTGACTGTCCGCATCTACAATAACATTTGCTTTGTAGCCATACCAAGATGTTAGGAAGCCTTTGGCATTTTTCTTTGAACACCGCTCTGGTGCCCGAGGCAATTCCTCCATCAGTTCTTCGTAGGTGTAAGGCAACATGTCAGCCACTGGCTTTTCAAAAGTAGTCAGCGTTGCTTCATATGCTTTACGCTCCTCAGCACGACGGATTGCTTCTTCCTTCTTCGGACGGCCGCGTCCATACTTTTGAGGCTTAGGGGGAGGAGCTGGTTCTTCTTTCACATCTTCTTCAATGGGGACTGAAAGTTGCTCGAGCTGCGGCAGAAGTGCCTTTTTCTTTTGACGTGATGCTCTGCGCTTAGCAGCTGCGTCTGGAAATACCGCGTTCCAAGCTTCTACCGCCGAAGAGTCGAACGCCAAATGAATCCCAGGTAAAAAGCCTTCTGAGATCGCATCTAGCACAAGCCCGTCCTGAACCATTTCGAGGAGTTGGTGTTCATTCAAAGCACGTATGAGACGAGAGTACGACGCCTCACTTGGCGTAGCGTCAGAGCCAGTAAAGCGGCATTGCATGCGGAATTCAACGCTCCTTTTTAGACGGCGAACAATATCTTTTACGAAGTCCATTCGTTCTATTTTTGCAATGAGAAGCGAATAGAGCATGGCTGGGAAGTTTAATGTCTGCGGCGGCCCTAAACGCGACTGTTTTCCAAGTCGTTGTAAAACCGAACTGAAGTCTAGATGTTCAAGGATGGGAGCATACCGGTCATCGGGCTTAATTTCCAGTAATTGTTGGAAGGAAAACAATTCTTGCTGTTGAATAGAATACATAGGGAATACCTTTCTTCATCTCGGGTTGTTGGTTTCGACGCCTTTTACTTCGAGATTTGGGGAGGTAGTCCCTTTTTATGTGTGAAAAAAGCTAGGTTTGGTGCGGGTTTGAGATTATGAAATTGACTC
>NZ_LYPB01000020.1 GCF_001653565.1 Paenibacillus oryzisoli | reverse complement strand
CAATGTCATTAAGTTAAGGCGCAATACCAAAATTCAAGAGAAAGAGCAGGTTATCGAAAGATAGCCAGCTCTTTTTTTTGCGCAAAAATGAGAAGTAGGACTTGACAAGCAGTTGAAAGTGTGTGGCGAAGCCCCTTGAAAAACCAAGGAGGTTACGCCAATGAATGCGTATGCGAATTCGCTAAAAGAAACGCTGACATCTCTCATAAGAGAAATGTCAGCGCTATCCGCACCTTATGTCAAAAACCCTGAAAAAGATTTTACCCGAAAGAAAAAGCTGCCCTTTGAAACGGTTATGCAACTCCTGATCTCAATGGGCGGTAACAGCATTTATAAAGAGCTCTTGGAGTCGCAGGGCTATGATGCAAACACCGCAACCACTTCTGCTTTCGTTCAGCAGAGGAATAAGATCTTACCGTCTGCCGTGGAATTCTTGTTCCACGAATTTACGCAGACCTATACGGATATCAAGGACTACCGAGGGTATCGATTACTGGCCATCGATGGTTCGGATTTGCATATCGCGACGGATCCAGAGGATCCGGATACCTATTTTCAAAATCAACCTAACACGAAGGGCTATAATCTTCTACATTTGAACGCAGCATATGACCTCTGCAACAGACTTTACGTGGATGCCATTGTTCAGCCGCGAAGATTAAGTAACGAGGGAAGAGCCCTAGCAGCTATGGTGGATCGTTCCCCCATCAAAGGAAAAATCATTGTTATTTCCGACAGAGGTTTTGAAAGTTACAATAATTTTGCCCATATTGAGCGCAAGGGTTGGAACTACATCATACGGGTAAAGGACTTGAATTCCAGCGGTATTCTTTCTGGCTTACGTTTACCCACTAGCGGGGAGTTTGATGTGGAGGTTCATCGGACACTCACCAGAAAACAGACCAAAGAGGTCAAGGCTCATCCCGAGATTTATAGATTCGTCCCGTCTAATTCTATATTTGATTTTTTAGATTTACATGAAAACCTATATTACCCGATTACCTTTCGGGTCGTTCGTTTCGCCCTGCCAGGTGGTACTTATGAAACCGTCATTACGAATCTTTCAGCCGCTGATTTCTCACCCGATGAACTGAGGTCCCTGTATAACATGCGATGGGGCATTGAAACTTCTTTCAGAGCGCTGAAATACACCGTCGGGTTGACGAGTTTTCACGCAAAGAAACAAGAGTCCATCATCCAAGAGATTTTCGCAAGAATGATCATGTACAATTTTGCTGAAATGATGACCTCGCACGTCGTCATTTCCCAGATGGACAAACGGTACCACTACCAAGTCAACTTCACGGTTGCCGTTCACGTTTGTAGACATTTCCTGCGTTCAAAGGATGATGAACCCCCGCCTGATGTTGAAGCGCTGATTCGCAAAAACATTTTGCCAATTCGACCCATCCGCCCAGGACAGCAGAATACGCGCAAAATCCGTTGGAAAACAGCTGTCAGCTTCGTCTACAGAGTAGCATAATTCAGTTCAAATGAACATTTTTTTAGCGGATATTCCATCCGTTTATTTGCTATGCGTTTTTTTCCTTGTTTACATAAAAACAAACGGCACAGAGATTTCTCCCGTGCCGTTTCTGTTTCCACTTTTTATACCCGGTCTTGTCTTGAGTTTAACTTAATGACATTG
>NZ_LYPB01000019.1 GCF_001653565.1 Paenibacillus oryzisoli | reverse complement strand
TTTAATACGAAAATAAAATGGTGGAAAATGGGCATACTGATGCATATAGGCAAAAAAAAGTCCCTCTGCCCGAAAAACTAACTTTTTTCAAAAAAAATTAGCTCATGTCTTGTTTGTTTAACTGAATTTGATATCCCATCTGCTGGATATGTTTTAGGTAATACTCTAGTGGTTTTTCTTTAGGCGCACCTCCGCCAATTGGTGCGTCTTCTTCTTTGTAAACCGTTTTATCTCTCATTAGCGCATAGATAATTCGAGAGAGAAGATGCGCAGTAGCTACACTCGCTTTTTTATCTCCTCTTCTTTTCCTTACTTGTCGAAAAAACCGCCCAATCCGGTTATTTGACTTACTATTGGCCCAAACTACCTGACAAAGTGTCGATTTGGTATGTTTGTTCCCTTGCACTGTTTTTGACCGTTTCTTCTTGCCTGCACTTTCATTATTACCCGGACAAAGTCCCACCCAAGATGCAAACTGGGCATCACTTGGGAATAACTCCGCTACTTGCGGACCTATCTCTGCAAAAATATCCGCAGCTGCTTTTGCTTCAATACCAGGAATAGAATCTATTATTTCTATTTCTTCTTTATAGCTTCCCAGCAACTGTTCGATTTGCGTTCCAAGTCTTTCGATCTTTTGCTCAAGATATGCGATGTGATCCCAATGCTCGCAGATCATCTGACGATGATGCTTTCGAAGCTGGCCATTTAATGCCTCTAGCAGCTCCGGTACTTTTCGTTTTAACTTTGAATGCACCAGGCTTCTGATTTCTTCCGCGTCTAGTACCTCACCATTTATCAAACTTTGTAGCAATGCTCTCCCCGAAACCCCGAAAATGTCCGATACATACGTCGTTAGCTTAATATTCGCATCCTGCAGCACTTTATGGATTCGATTTTTTTCGGAAGCGAGCGCTTGGATCATTTTTCTTCGGTAACGTGTTAGATCTCTTAGATCCCTAATTTCTTGATCAGGCACCATACTGGCTTGCACTAAGCCACTGCGATGCAACTGCGCCAGCCACTGAGCATCTTTAATATCTGTTTTTCGTCCTGGCATGTTCTTTACATTCTTCGCATTCGCCAAAACTAACTCGCATGTGCTTTCTAGAATATTCCAGACTGGTTTCCATAACACGCCTGTACTTTCCATCACTACTTCCTTACATTCGTGCTGGCCAAGCCAATCTTGCAGCTTCAGCAACTCTTTGGTCGTTGTTCCGAACATTTCGATGTAGCGCTTCGGTTTATGCTCTAAAGATCCTTTCAATACACAGGCAACTACCGTTTTCTGATGAACATCCAGTCCTGCGCAACAGCCTCTCACAGCATCCATACTTAAACCCTCTCTCAACCTTTATACAAACCATGCGCCCGAAAAGGTGTAATTTAATACACGTAATATTGGGTTTACAATAGGCGGTGCTCGCGAAGCGCAGTAGGACGGTTTTTTCGACAGGATCGCGTCCCAATAATCGAACGTCCTTTGATTTGTATCCTTTAGTTTTGACAGATTTTAGAGGATTAAAAGGTCTAATCTTTAAAACAAATCTGCATGATGAATAACTCAATTTTCATGCTAGGGGGTGGCAATGGCACATTGTCATGGCTGTTTTTTCGACTTACGGCGGGGTT
>NZ_LYPB01000018.1 GCF_001653565.1 Paenibacillus oryzisoli | reverse complement strand
ACGTCAGACTGTCTAACAATTTTTAAACGAGGCATGAAAATAGATGTCCAATGTCGAATCTCTGTATCTTAAGGAGATGAGAACATATGCCTTTTATTGAAGGTGAAGATAGACATCAAATTCATTTACTGCCATATACATTGGACGATTTTGTAGGAGATGAAAATCCTGTACGTGTTATCGATGCTTACGTAGATAGCTTACCCCTAGAAGAATTGGGGTTTCAAGTGTATTCGGGCTCCAAAGCAGGGCAAAAACCTTATCGGCGGCAAGAACTTCTCAAGCTCTATCTTTACTGTTATATGAACAGCATCCGTTCCTCTCGCAAGATGGAAACCGAGACGAGAAGAAACATTGAACTTATGTGGCTAACCGGTAAGCTCCAGCCGGACCACGGTACTTTATCTGCTTTTATGAAGAGTAACCGAACGGCCATAAAAAAGCTCTTTAAAGAATTCACCTTGATGTTAAAAGGTTTCGGGTTACTTGATGGTCAACTTGTCGCGATTGATGGCACAAAGTTAAAGGCGAACTGCTCTAAAAAGAAGCATTTTAATGACAACATTATCAGTAAGAAGCTAGAGCACATCGATGAAAAAATCGATGCCTATTTGCGCGACTTTTTAACGGAGGACAATCGTCTCAAAAAGCAGGAAATCACTGAAAAGTTAGAGGTCTATCAAGAAAGAATGCACGAGCTGCAGGTAATGAAACAAGAACTCGCGGAAACAGGTGAAACCCAGCTTTGTATTACCGATCGGGATGCCAAATCAATGAAAAACAACGGGAAGCATGAAGTTTGTTTCAATGTTCAGACTGCGGTGGACAGCAAGTATAAATTAATCGTGGATTGCGATACGGTCAATGATGTCAACGATCAAGGACAGCTATCCAATATGGCAAATAAAACAAAACAAGTTTTTCGTAATCAAAAAGTCACAATTCTGGCCGATACAGGTTATTATAACTACCTTGAAATCATCGACGTTGTCGATGAAAGCACCGAACTCTTAATTAAGCCGCAAAAGGGAAAGCAAGACAAAATAGCTCGCGGATTTGATAAAGAGAACTTTGAATATGATGCCATTAACGATAGATATATTTGCCCACCAGGTTATGCATTACCCTTTAAATGGAATGGAAAACAAGATGGAAAAGAATACAAGCGATACACATGCGAAGCCTTTGATACCTGTGGACAAAAGGTTCTCTGCACATCTGCCAAAGGCGGAAGATCGGTAACCAGGCTTAAAGATGAAGAAGTGATCGAACAAATTGCCGAAAAAACTCGTAGTCAAAGTAATATTTATAAGCAAAGAGCGGCAATTGTTGAGCACCCTTTTGGAACAATGAAGCGTCACTGGGGCTATACATACTTTTTAACACGAGGGTTGGCATCAGTAGGTACTGAGACCAATCTGATTTGTCTTGCCTATAATCTTAAGAGAATGATTAAAATAATGGGAGTGAATGAGCTCATACGTCTCTTCAGAGATCGAGCTCATTCAATAACTAAGATGCACAACGATAATTTGAGTAAAATAGCATAAATTCATGTTTTAAAGCGTGCTCAGAAATCAGTTGTTAGACAGTCTGACGT
>NZ_LYPB01000017.1 GCF_001653565.1 Paenibacillus oryzisoli | reverse complement strand
GTTACTACTTAGGTTCAGAAGCTGAATTGTCCTTGGAAGACGGAGATAAGCGAGGCGTATATGGGGAGTTTCTGTTTCAAAAGTGTCGAGATGAAACTTCTGATTTGGGCAAATTGCTGACCGCCTGCGATCGTTCGGAAAGCCCCGGAAATTTTCACTTTCACTTTAGGCATACGAATATCGCGTTCAGCCTGATTATTGTCAAACGGTATATGCGCATCATAAAGAAAGCGAAGAATCGCTTCTTTGTGAAACTCGAATCGCTCGCCTAAATTGGCTGCCCTGCTTTTAGATTTTCGGCCCCTTGGTCCGGTTTTCTCTGGAATGGCATCGTGCTTCCACTCAAGTTTTCCGTTCGCGAGAATTTCATCGTACCTTTGCACGATTTCGCAAATAGTCTCATCGGACAAAGGCTGCTCAGCGGCTCGCGCTTGTTTCGTGAGCTTCCAGCCTGTTTGCAGCAGATCCTTCATCTCCGCCGCCCAGTTATGCTTGTCATATTCAACAATGCCCTGGCACTCTCTGAGTAGATGGGCGTTGCACAGCACGTGTTCAAACCTGTATGCCGGTCTAAAGTAGGCTGCGTAGCAATCATGAACAACGGTTCCTTCGTAAGCAGGCAAAATGCCTATCGCATCCATACCCTTGCTCCCACGTGAAGCTTGGACTTCCATATAGGTCCAATTTTCATTTGAGGCCGTGTGCAGCCAGTGCTGTTTGCCCTCCAGACGGAGCCCCGTTTCATCACAATGAATAAGCCCAAGTCCGTGTACACATTGTCTAATTTGTGAAAGAACTGGGGTGAGTCTCGCAGCTGTGATGTTAATTTGCGAGAGCAGTGTAGCTTGACTCGGAAGACAGCCGCACAAATCGGAAAAGAACTTGGAAATTCGTTCTAAGGGAAGCAACTGATACACACTCAAGTAGGCAGTCCAAGCCGCAAAGCCTTCTCCATACTGAACAGGGGCCTGAACGGTCGCAGGAAAAGAAGCCCGCACCCTGCGCTGGCAAGAAGGACAGCATTTTTCTTCTGCTCGGTGTTCCGTAACAACAAGCGAAGGTAACGGAAGATCGAACACTTGGCGTTTCAAATACGTTCGGGGAGCAATTTGCTGCAGACCAGTCTGACAATGAGGGCAGGTAGCGATTTCGTAGACGATCGTGTGATCTGGAACCTCGCTAAAACGAAGGGTACTCCCCTTGTGGCCATGAGGAGCCCCTTTTTTTCCGCCAGGAGTGCGAAGATTGGTAGGTTTACGAAAGCCGTCACTGGAAGGTGGTTTGCTGCTATTTTGACTATTTTGTCCGAGTTGGCGTTCTAGTTCCACAATACGATTCTCTAGTTTAGCGATATGTTGGGCTTGTTTCTCAATCGTAGCTTGCAATTGTTTATTATGATCGAGTAACGCTGTAATAAAACTGGCAATTTCACCATCGCCTTTACTGATCTTAAGCACTTCTTCTTTTGTAAACTCCATTGCTCTTACCTCTTGGAATAATTTGGTGCGTGTTCATTTCGACATGTGGGAACGGAATACCTTTAAATAGAAGAAGTCTTCCTATTGGAAGACCTAAGTAGTAAC
>NZ_LYPB01000016.1 GCF_001653565.1 Paenibacillus oryzisoli | reverse complement strand
TTTTTTTTCTAGCCGTAAAGAGACGCTCTATAAGTTTAAAAGCGAAGTGAGTCGTCTGCAGGAAGGGAGTCCGAGGGGCTCATAGTACCAAAGAACCGAAGGACAACATAACCTTTGGGAGGGAAGGAGCCCTGCTTTGTTTATGCTTTTTAAGGAGGTACGAGTGAGTGAATGCCGATCGGCTAACGACACCCAAGGAAAAAGTTCAACAACTCCAAGAAAAGCTAGGTCATGCAGCCAAGGAGAACAAGAAGCGCAAATTCCACGCATTGTACGACAAGGTTCACAGATGGGATGTTCTATGCGAAGCATGGAAAAGAGTACGTGCGAACAAAGGCGCGGCTGGCATTGATGCTATTACTCTTGCGGACATCGAAGAGCAAGGCGAGAATTCTTTCATCAAGGAATGTCAGCGTGAACTGCAAGAAGGCACATACCATCCCGATCCAGTGAGAAGACATTACATTTCTAAAAAGGATGGTAAACAAAGACCGCTCGGAATTCCGACGGTTCGAGACAGAGTCGTACAAATGGCAACAAAACTAGTGATTGAACCCATCTTTGAAGCAGATTTTCATGAAACATCCTTCGGATTCCGCCCGAAAAGGGGTGCTAAAGGTGCATTAGAACGTATCCGAAAAGCCTGCAACCGCAAAGGGAATTGGGTAGTCGACGTCGATATTCAAGGCTACTTCGATAACATTAACCAAGAAAAACTAATGAAACTGGTGCAAATGCGCATCAATGACAGGCGAGTACTGAAGTTAATTAAGAAGTGGTTACAAGCGGGAGTTATGGAAGAAGGAGCAGTAAGACGTTCAGACCTAGGCACACCTCAAGGTGGCGTCATCTCGCCGTTACTGGCGAATATCTATTTAAACTACTTTGACCAAAAGTGGGAGAAACATGGGAACGGTGTAGGTGAGCTAACACGATATGCGGACGATATGGTTGTCGTCTGCAAAACAAAGAAAGAAGCAGATCATGCGTACAAGCTCATTTGTACGATCATGGAGCGACTAGAACTTACCTTACATCCAACCAAAACTCGCATTGTGGGATTGTGGACAGGAGAAGAAGGATTCGACTTTTTGGGCATGCACCACCGAAAAACAAAAGCAGAAACATCCCAAGGTAACGTGTATTTTACCACACAACAGTGGCTAACCAAAAAGGCGGAAGAACGCATACGAGAAGTGGTCAAAGGAAGGCTTGCACCACCAAGCTCACGTTCACGATCTTTAGAAGAACAGGTAGAATGGCTCAATCCTAAAATTCAAGGGTGGAGAAACTACTATTACACGAACTACAGCCAGCGGAGATTAGCGAAGCTGGACTGGTATATTCTGCAGAGGTTGACTCGATGGTACGCTAAGAAAAGACAACGTAGAAATTGGATGGGCTCATTTCAAGAAGTTAAGTATATTGCCAAACAAATTGGACTTAAAACGTTATTGTAAATTCCGAATGCTCATGAATGACGAACATCGGAAAGCCGTATGAGGGAAAACCTCACGT
>NZ_LYPB01000015.1 GCF_001653565.1 Paenibacillus oryzisoli | reverse complement strand
GGTAGCGTCAAGAAGTTTGTGTAATGTAGGATTATCCATCGGGACGATGGATAATTAAGATCCTTAAGGTCTAACGCAACAGTTAATTGAATTTTCAGTCTTTTTTAGATGGTTCTGGAGCGAAGCTCAAGCGCAGGCGCGGGAGCTGGTTTTTTTATTCCATATCTTTATCGTCAGTAAAAGGATATCGCTCCTCAAACATTGAAGTTAATTTTGCTTTTACGGCCGGATCTCCAAACCCTCGAATAACGCGAGTGTTCCACTTTTCATTGTAAGCCAGAACTTCGAGGTAAACGATTTTCTCAGCAGCGTCCATATTTGTTAAACTGTTCATAGGACGTAGTCGTTTTCTCAATTCTTTGTTTGTTCGTTCAATCGGATTCGATGTGTAAATAGCGCCTTTAATCAGTGATGGGTAGTTGTAAAAGGTCAGTAATGTAGATAGTTGCTCTTCCCAGGAATCAAGCTCTTTGGGGTATTTTTTGCCCCATTTTGCCTTAACGGTGTCGAATGCTGCTAGAGCTACAACTCGATCCAATGCGTTGTAGATTGTTTTTAGATCCTCTATGAATTCGGTTTTATCTTGTACGCGAATCTTTGGGAATGTATTGCGTACTTTGTGTACGATACAGTGTTGGACATCGGCTTTGGGATAGACTTTTTTAAAGACATCTTCTAGCCCTTGGAGCCCGTCAAACACACCTAGTAGAACTTCTTCTACACCGCGACGGTACAAGTCTTTTAGGACATCTCGCCAGCCATTTGAGCTTTCCTTGCCGCCAATGTAAAATCCAAGAATCTCACGGTAACCTTCTTCATTAATGCCCATTGCTAAATAGATGACTTCACTATCTACCGTGCTACGTTTTAATTTGATGTACAGGCCATCAAGGTAAATGACTGAATAGCGCTTCTCAAGTGGACGCTTCTGCCACTTTTCAACATCCTCTAGAACAGTGCCTGTGATGTTGCTGATGGTCGTTGGGGAGTACTGGGCACCGAACATGCTTTCAATAAAGCCAGAAACATCTCGCGTACTCATTCCGCCTTTGTACATCCGAATTACCGCCTCTTCAAGCCATCCTTCGCGGCGTTGGTAAGGTTCAAATAGCTGGGTCTGAAACTCATTGTTTCGGTCTCTGGGCACCAGGAGATCATCGATTCGACCATAGCGGGTGTCTAATGTTCGCTCGTAGTAACCGTTACGGTAATTTTTCTGTTCAGATGACTGTTGCTCGACCTGAAGTACATTTTTAATTTCTTCTTTCATAATGAGTTCCAACTTGTCTTTCAGAAAATCACGCACTAAATTTTCCAGTAGATCTGAGAGTCCTGCTTCGTGTAATGTATTAGTTGTCATGGAGTAGGGTCCTTTCTTGGTGGTGTCGTAATCCCGAGAATACCCTACTTTTTTGTTGTCTGTGAAGACTCCAAATTTTGTTA
>NZ_LYPB01000014.1 GCF_001653565.1 Paenibacillus oryzisoli | reverse complement strand
CTTCCGCGTGGCCCCGTTTTAACCGGTATGGGATCTTTTGCCCACTCCGTTTTGGCCTTCTCTAGGATGCAATCATACCTCAGTTCATACTGCTCAATCAGTTCTGCTGGTAGCAGCTGGTTCTTATCGCGGTATGTTTTGGTTGATTTCCACGCTTCCTGAAGTAAGGTGTTCATCTCTGTTGGCCACTCATGCTTGTCGTTCTCGGCAATGCCAATGCAATCACGCATGAAGTGCGCGTTGCAAAGCGCATGCTCAAACATGTACTCCGCTTTGAAGTACGAGGAAAAGCAGTCGTGTACGAGAACTTGTTTGTAATTCGGAAGCACACCCATTCGAGCAAAAGCCTCGCTGCCGCGTTTGGGGTATATGAGGAGCAGGGTCCAGAGGTTATTGGAAACGGTATGAAGCCATTGTTTCGTTGTCCCCACCTTCATGTTCGTTTCATCTGCATGTAAAAGTTCTTGAAGAAGAAGCTGTTCACGGATATCCGAAAGTGTTGGTTCCACAGCCGCAGACATGGTTTGGACTTGTTTAATTAAGGTCGCTTCGCTGGGCTGGTGTCCCAGCACATCTTTGTAAAAACGACTGATGCGCTCAAGTGGCAACAGCTGATACACGCTCAAGTATGAGGTCAAAGAGGTCATGCGAGGCCCGTATTGAACAGGAGCAGAAATTTCGGACGGGAACAACGCTTGCTGTTTGGTTTTGCAATGAGGACAGCATTTCTTCTCCGCACGGAATTCGGTTATGTACATACGAATGTCGGGAAGATCAAATTGTTGCCTTCTTTCGTATCCGTCAGCTTTAACATCTTCTATGTTCACTTTACAATGCCTGCAAGAGGAAACACGAGACCAAGTCGTAAAATCTGGAGAGTCAGAAAACCGAAGCGTGTGTCCTGGATGCCCCTTTGGGGCTCCATTTTTCCCACCTTTTTGTCGCAAATTAACTGGTTTACTGAATCCGTCGCTAGAAGGAGGTTTACTGCTATTATTGGAGTTCATTCCGAGCTTGCGCTTCAACTCGCGCACCTCAGCTTCTAGTTCTAGAATGCGATTGTTCATCAGAGTAAATATAGCTTCAATTTCTGGATCGCCTTTACTGAATATTTTTATTTGTTCTGTCGTGAACATGGCAGGAACCCCTTTTATGGTTGATTCCTATAATTACCACAGAATTTATATTTCGTAACAGGTACCTAAGTAGTAACT
>NZ_LYPB01000013.1 GCF_001653565.1 Paenibacillus oryzisoli | reverse complement strand
TTCGTACAATGCATGTTGTGCGTCTTTTCAACAATATATGACATCATATGATAAAAGAATATATTCCCATTTTAACACATTAGTACGAGAGTGAATATCCCAGATGGGAATAAATACCTACAAGATATCTTTCAAATGCTCGCCAACATAATCAGATGCAGTCTTTTTGAGCTGATTTACCGTGTGCAGGTATCGTTGGGTTGTATTCATATGTGAGTGTCCCAGCATCTCTTGAACTTGCTGCAAGCTGGCCCCACTTAATAATGCAAGTGTTGCGTTGGTATGTCTTAACCAGTGTGGCGTTACTTTTTTGTTTAACCCACTGGCTTTCCGCGCGGTTTCAATAATTTTCTCCACCCATCTCGATGATATAGGAAACACTCGATGTATATCCTCCAGTCGATCCTGTCTGTCTAAGGACCTATACTCCATCAATAAATTCCAAAGTACTTCAGGTACTTTTACTTCACGGATTTTGTCCCCTTTCCCCTTTTTCACAGTCAGCCACATGGAAGTTTCCATAGGATCTGTATGGAAATCCTCCCACCTCATTGCGACAAGTTCGGATACCCTTAGACCAAGAATCGCTAGGGATAGACCCATTATATAGTTCCGAATACCTAGTTTTTTAAGCTCCCCAAATAAGATGGATAGCTCTCTTTTTGTTAAATAGTGCTGCGTGCTAGTTATGTGAACTTTTGGATTCTTGGTGTTCGCCGTAGGATTGTCTATCATAATGCCAACTTGAGGGTGACAACACCATTTAAAAAAAGAACGCAGTGGAGATAAGATGGCCGCAATTGTAGCTGGTTCATAGGGTTTTCCTGTATCAATGTTAATATCTCTCATTAACCGTAGTTTGAATGCTTCGATTTCCCTCCAGCTAACTTCTCGCAGAGGGCAATACGAAACACAAGCTCTAAACATCTCAATGCCCCTTTTATAGTTTCTACGGGTAAAAGATGAGTTGGTGCAAGTTTCCAAAAATGTAGCAATTACTTGCTCATCGGTTAGTTTATTGGAATATTCTTTGTTGGGCAATGAAGATACATGTTGTTCTTGGGTGGGGATCATGATTATGCTCAATTTACCATCGCCTTCCTTTTTTTAGTTCGCACAACATGCATTGTACGAACTATCATAACCCGTCAATCGACAATTTACGACGCAAATCATTTGTTTACTGAGGTGGTG
>NZ_LYPB01000012.1 GCF_001653565.1 Paenibacillus oryzisoli | reverse complement strand
TGCGGTCAAAGACGTACCGATCAAAACCAGTAAGGAGAGTCTATATCCCGAAAGCAGATGGCGCACAAAGACCTTTGGGCATTCCTACCGTAGGAGACAGAGTAGTACAAGCGGCGGCAAGGCGAATAATAGAACCGATCTTTGAAGGGATTTTTCTAGACTGTAGCTATGGCTTTCGTCCAGGCAGAAGCGCCCATATGGCCCTTGAGAAAATTGGCAAGGATTTAATGGATGGATACACGTATGTCATTGACGCTGATCTAAAATCTTACTTTGACACGATTCCGCATGAGAAATTAATAGACGCGATACGTGAAGAAGTGGTAGATGGAAGTGTGCTGGAATTGATCCGAAGTTTTCTGAAAGCAGGGGTCATGGACAACGGAAGCTTTCACCTAAACGATGTAGGAACCATGCAAGGTGGGGTCATAAGTCCGTTACTTGCAAATATCTATCTACATCCGCTGGACAAGGTGATGACGGAACGAGGACAACGAATAACCAGATATGCGGATGACTTTGTGGTCTGTTGCAAGACGCAGAAGGGTGCAGAGCGAGTGTTAAAGTCGGTAGTTCGCTTCTTAGAACAAGAACTTGGACTAAAAGTACATCCAGAGAAAACGAAAATAGTAAATAACCGAGAAGAACCTTTGATATTCTTGGGATATGAATTTCGACAAGGTTGGATGATGCCCTCGGACAAGGCCAAAAAGAAGTTTAAAGAACGAACGAAGGAGATTACACGTAGAAACCAAACTGTGAATCTGGAAACGCTGATAAAGAAGAAGCTAAATCCGTATCTACGAGGATGGGGCAACTACTTTGTGCGAGGTCAAGGGATCAAATTCTTCAAAGAGATGGATAGCTGGATACGCCGGAGACTCCGAGCCATACAACTGAGAAGCTGGAGGAAACCACGGAAGTTGCATCGCGTATTGAGGCGTAATAAATACAAAGGTGAACTCCCCAAACTTAGAATGACAGCTTGGAGGAGTTCAATGTCAATGCCAGTCCATGTAGCGATGCCGAACGCTTGGTTCGAAGAACTAGGTCTATGTGAACTTGCTAATCTCTACAATGAACTACACCCCCAGAGGGGATAGCGCTGGAGGAGCCGAATGCGATGACCCGCACGT
>NZ_LYPB01000011.1 GCF_001653565.1 Paenibacillus oryzisoli | reverse complement strand
GCACAACGATAATTTGAGTAAAATAGCATAAATTCATGTTTTAAAGCGTGCTCAGAAATCAGTTGTTAGACAGTCTGACGTTCGGTTCTGTGAGAGGCCCATGCAACTATGCATGGGTCTACTCTATTTTCGTTTGTTTGCGCACGGGGTAAGTGCAGCTTACCGAAGATAAAGCCGAAGTCGAAGTTGGAGACGGAGATGAACCGCAATTGCAAACGTAATCGAACCCGAACCAAATCCAAACCCGAACTCAACGGCAACAGCAACAGCAACAGCAACGAGAACGATAATCGCAACCGCAACCGCAACCGCAACGAGAACGATAATCGCAACCGCAACCGCAACCGCAACCCCAGAACCACAGTCCGGCCGCAACCGCAACCGCAACCCCAGAGCCAGAACCAGAATCAAATCCAAACCCAACGGCAACAGCAACAGCAACAGCAACAGCAACAGCAACAGCAACGGCAACAGCAACCCCAACCCCAGAACCACAGTCCGGCCGCAACCGCAACCCCAGAGCCAGAACCAGAATCAAATCCAAACCCAACGGCAACAGCAACAGCAACGGCAACGGCAACCCCAACCCCAGAACCAGAGTCAGAATCAGAGTCAGAACCAGAACCAGAACCAGAACCAGAACCAAACCCAAACCCAAACCCAAACCCAAACCCAAACCCAAACCCAAACCCATACCCATAACCATAACCATAACCCCAACCCGCCCACACCCCCTGGCAGAGTGAATAACTGGATTTTCTACAGTTAATTGGAGCGAATTTAGGGGATTTCGTAAAATAACTGGATTTCCTCCCGTTATTTTAGACGAATTTCCTCAAATAGGACTTTCCTAGCCAAAATAGATGTAGAAAATCCAGTTAATCTCCCCGTAAGCTAGTTTTACTCAAAAATAGATGTAGGAAATCGTTACTACTTAGGTTCAGAAGCTGAATTGTCCTTGGAAGACGGAGATAAGCGAGGCGTATATGGGGAGTTTCT
>NZ_LYPB01000010.1 GCF_001653565.1 Paenibacillus oryzisoli | reverse complement strand
TTTAAGTACCGAAGGTCATGAGTTCACACTGCCAAGAAAAGCTTCTAGCCAGGCGAAGGTGCCCGTACCGCAAACCGACACAGGTGGGTGAGAAGAGAATTCTAAGGCGCGCGGAAGAACTCTCGTTAAGGAACTCGGCAAAATGACCCCGTAACTTCGGGAGAAGGGGTGCCTCGGTAGGGTGAATAGCCCGAGGGGGCCGCAGTGAAAAGGCCCAAGCGACTGTTTAGCAAAAACACAGGTCTGTGCGAAGCCGCAAGGCGAAGTATACGGGCTGACGCCTGCCCGGTGCTGGAAGGTTAAGAGGAGTGGTTAGGGGCAACCCGAAGCTATGAATTGAAGCCCCAGTAAACGGCGGCCGTAACTATAACGGTCCTAAGGTAGCGAAATTCCTTGTCAGGTAAATTCTGACCCGCACGAATGGCGTAACGACTTGGGCGCTGTCTCAACGAGAGATCCGGTGAAATTTTAATACCTGTGAAGATGCAGGTTACCCGCGACAAGACGGAAAGACCCCATGGAGCTTTACTGCAGCTTGATATTGGACTTTGGTACGATCTGTACAGGATAGGTGGGAGCCTTTGAAGCGTGAGCGCCAGCTTGCGTGGAGGCGCCGTTGGGATACCACCCTGATCGTATCGGAGTTCTAACCTGGTACCGTGATCCGGTATGGGGACAGTGTCAGGTGGGCAGTTTGACTGGGGCGGTCGCCTCCTAAAATGTAACGGAGGCGTTTAAAGGTTCCCTCAGAATGGTTGGAAATCATTCGCAGAGTGCAAAGGCATAAGGGAGCTTGACTGCGAGACCTACAAGTCGAGCAGGGACGAAAGTCGGACTTAGTGATCCGGTGGTACCGAATGGAAGGGCCATCGCTCAACGGATAAAAGCTACCCTGGGGATAACAGGCT
>NZ_LYPB01000009.1 GCF_001653565.1 Paenibacillus oryzisoli | reverse complement strand
AAATGCCTTTATGGTCACTTTGTCAACGCCTGCGGCTCCCTTGTTGCGTTTAACCTCTTTGAAGGCTTCCTCCAAGTTTGGTGTCGCCCAAATCTTGTCGATTAGGCTATACCATCTGCGTTTCTTGCCATTCTCAACTCCCTCACGGAAGCGCCTGACCTCTTTCGTCTTTTCCTCCATGTCTCGCTTACGCTTCCCTTCAAGACCCGACGGCTTAGCCTTACGGCAGTAGTTCAGGTTTCTTCGTTGGTACTTCACCCCAGACGGTCTACCCTTATGTTCGACCTCGGTTCTTCGCACTTCTTGGCTCCCCGACTTCTGTCTGGTACATGACGGATTTTTTTCAGCACTCCTCTTACACCAGTTCCAGGCTTCGCACAAGTACCCGCCTTTTGAGTCAGGGCTTGCACCAGCAACATTGTGCTGGTTCACTTACCATTGCGGCTTTTCCTGTAAGCTTTTTCGCTACTATCCCTTCATATGACTGCTCACCATCCTTAGCCTCGCCTTGACCTTAGGTCTTGTACGTGGGTTACCAAAAAAAAAATTGGGAACGATGAGCTCTCCTTGGGTCACGTCAACGACTTTCCCCCGAATCCAGTCCTCCTAACTTTCGAGATCTGTGGTGGTATTGGACGTTCCCTTCTTTTGCAGAGTTATCCGATCTCACTAGCCAACTTGGTTTAGCCGCCTGTTCCGGGATTTGCCTTCAAACCCTCCGCACGCATCCTCGCGGACTACGCACTGCCTGTCGGCTATGTACTTCCGCCACCTCGCGGTGTACTGGAGACTTTCACTCCTTAGTCGTTGCGCTGCCAAGCGCACAAAA
>NZ_LYPB01000008.1 GCF_001653565.1 Paenibacillus oryzisoli | reverse complement strand
CAGCCTCACTGCTTGGACGAGCATCCATCAGCTCGCGTCACTATCCTTCTGCGTCACTCCATTGCTCATAACGGCTACGGTGGTACAGGAATTTCCACCTGTTGTCCATCGACTACGCCTTTCGGCCTCGCCTTAGGTCCCGACTTACCCTGAGCGGACGAGCCTTCCTCAGGAACCCTTAGGTTTTCGGCGGATCAGATTCTCACTGATCTTTTCGTTACTTATACCGGCATTCTCACTTGTATGCGCTCCACCTGTCCTTACGGTCAGAATTCAACGTACATACAACGCTCCCCTACCCATGCACATACGTGCAAGCCATAGCTTCGGTGGCGTGTTTAGCCCCGTTACATTTTCGGCGCAGAGTCACTCGACCAGTGAGCTATTACGCACTCTTTCAATGGTGGCTGCTTCTAAGCCAACATCCTGGTTGTCTGTGCAACTCCACATCCTTTCCCACTTAACACACACTTGGGGACCTTAGCTGATGGTCTGGGCTGTTTCCCTTTTGACAATGGATCTTAGCACTCACTGTCTGACTCCCGGATTTAAGTTTGTGGCATTCAGAGTTTGACTGGACTTGGTAACCCTTGGCGGGCCCCGCACCCAATCAGTGCTTTACCTCCACAACTCCACATCCGAGGCTAGCCCTAAAGCTATTTCGGGGAGAACCAGCTATCTCCGAGTTCGATTGGAATTTCTCCGCTACCCCCACCTCATCCCCGAATTTTTCAACATTCGTGGGTTCGGGCCTCCAGTGAGTGTTACCTCACCTTCACCCTGGACAGGGGTAGATCACACGGTTTCGGGTCTACGTCCACGTACTCAA
>NZ_LYPB01000007.1 GCF_001653565.1 Paenibacillus oryzisoli | reverse complement strand
GTCCTTCTTCGGCTCCTAGTGCCTAGGCATCCTCCGTGTGCTCTTTCTAGCTTAACCTAGAAAAAACTTTAAAGATTTTTGTGTAACCTAAAGATTAACACAACCTAAGTTCTTACTTTACGTTAGTTGACAATTTCACCATTGCTACGCAACGGGAATTTGCAACAATTTCGTTATCTAGTTTTCAAGGAACAAGTTGCGAATCGTAGATTCGTCAACAATGTTGCAACCATTACATGCGTGAAGCGCTGTTGGTTGTCAACTGTTTGTCCAACATTTCGATTTAACTGGATTTCCTGCTGTTAATTCCGCTGATTCAGGAAGATAAAAGCATTTAACTGGAAATTCTACAGTTATTTCAGGCTCAAAGTCTGAATCAGACTAAAACCGATGAAATTAACGTCATATTTTCCTGTTATTTCTCTTAAATCCCGTTATTCTTCAAAATTAACTGGAGTTTTTCCTGTTATTTCAGAAATATCGGTGTATTTTTGAAAGATTGCTCCTTCAAAACTGAACACGAGTGAGTAAGCGATTTGTATCCGAAGATACTTGACTGTGTCTCTCAGACACGAGTCTCCATAGAAAGGAGGTGATCCAGCCGCACCTTCCGATACGGCTACCTTGTTACGACTTCACCCCAATC
>NZ_LYPB01000006.1 GCF_001653565.1 Paenibacillus oryzisoli | reverse complement strand
GTTGCGGGGGCAGGATTTGAACCTGCGGCCTTCGGGTTATGAGCCCGACGAGCTACCGGGCTGCTCCACCCCGCGTCATTACTAGCAATATACTTTATTATTCCCAGAGAAAACAGATGACATTCTAACTTTCTTCTGAGTAGATAAAATGGTGGAGGCTGACGGGATCGAACCGCCGACCCTCTGCTTGTAAGGCAGATGCTCTCCCAGCTGAGCTAAGCCTCCTTGGGATATAACTTGCAAATAAATGGTGACCCGTAGGGGACTCGAACCCCTGTTACCTCCGTGAAAGGGAGGTGTCTTAACCACTTGACCAACGGGCCTCGTAAACAGGCATTTCTAATTGAAAGCTCTTATGGCGGAGAGAGAGGGATTCGAACCCTCGAGACGCTTGTGACGCCTACACGATTTCCAATCGTGCTCCTTCGGCCAGCTCGGACACCTCTCCATAAAAAAGGCCTGGTTTTTAAAAATAAGTGGCTCCCCGAACAGGACTCGAACCTGTGACAACTCGATTAACAGTCGAGTGCTCTACCAACTGAGCTATCAGGGAATGCAGAGAGACTTTTGACTTCGTCAAAAGATCCCTAAATTAGGTAACTGCTTGGCAACGTTCTACTCTCCCAGAA
>NZ_LYPB01000005.1 GCF_001653565.1 Paenibacillus oryzisoli | reverse complement strand
CCTATCTTACAGGATTGCCAGAGAATCTTAGTCGCAGATCGAGCTTATGGTAAGCACGCATGGTTTGATGACTATCAAGAACAAAAAGACCGGCAATACTTTGTTATCCGGCTTCGCGACAATACAACGTTTCAGGAATCCATTCACAGGGAACGAAAAAGACCTTTTGAAGGAACGATTCTTCAAGATTTCACTTGTCTATTGGGTAAGAAAAAAGCACTCACCAGGAACCGATTTCGTGTTGTCATTCTCCATGATCCTAATGGGAATCCTGTCATCTTAGGTACTAATCTGCACTGGCATTCTGCAGAAAAGATCGCGGATATCTACAAGCAGCGGTGGCAGATTGAAGTGTTTTTTCGTTGGATCAAACAACATCTTAACATTCCGATGCTCTTTGGCACGACGCCAAATGCCGTGTATGGCCAGTTATATACGGCTCTATTGGTATACGTTTTGTTGAAGTTCTTATTTGATCAAGGAAATACAACTGTTCATAAGAGCGCAAGATTGACATTTGTGAATTTTGCCAGGAAATTTTCATTACAGGAATTGCCACCAGAATGGAGGGTGTTCTTATCCAGTGGTGTTATTTATCCTGCCAACATTCCAATATTTGG
>NZ_LYPB01000004.1 GCF_001653565.1 Paenibacillus oryzisoli | reverse complement strand
AAGACTGGGATAACTATCGGAAACGATAGCTAAGACCGGATAACTGGTACTCTCGCATGAGAGAATCATAAAACACGGAGCAATCTGTGGCTTGAAGATGGGCCTGCGGCGCATTAGCTAGTTGGTGAGGTAACGGCTCACCAAGGCGACGATGCGTAGCCGACCTGAGAGGGTGAACGGCCACACTGGGACTGAGACACGGCCCAGACTCCTACGGGAGGCAGCAGTAGGGAATCTTCCGCAATGGACGCAAGTCTGACGGAGCAACGCCGCGTGAGTGATGAAGGTTTTCGGATCGTAAAGCTCTGTTGCCCTAGACGAACAGCAAGGAGAGTAACTGCTCTTTGTGTGACGGTATAGGAGAAGAAAGCCCCGGCTAACTACGTGCCAGCAGCCGCGGTAATACGTAGGGGGCAAGCGTTGTCCGGAATTATTGGGCGTAAAGCGCGCGCAGGCGGTCATTTAAGTCTGGTGTTTAAGCCCGGGGCTCAACCCCGGTTCGCATCGGAAACTGGATGACTTGAGTGTA
>NZ_LYPB01000003.1 GCF_001653565.1 Paenibacillus oryzisoli | reverse complement strand
TTTGTACAGTTCTCCACGATCTGGCAGTAGGGCTACGTGTAGCTTAACTCCAGCTTTCGCTCCTTTCAAAGGAGCCCAGGGCATGCGTCCTAAGCCAGTTGTCATTTTCGTGGAGTCAACAATAAGCAGTTCCTGAGGAATCCCCAAGGAACGACGTGTTTTTCTATTGCACTGCTTAATCATGAGGTGCAACAATTGTTTAAATAGCTCAAAGGGCACTACTTTTGCTTTCTTGGAGATCGTGGAGTAATTGACAGGTTGCAATCCAGACTTTCCCATGCGCTGCTCACCGTCTCGGTAACCTTTCCATTCTTGAAAAGCCGCTTCGCTGAGAAACAAAAATAAATCATAAACGGTAAACTTCCGAGCCACATCGATAAAGCCTAAAGTATCCATAAGGATTTGCATGGTTTCTTCGGGAAGAACCTGTTGCAGAATGGTTGTTAGTGAAGTAGACTTGTTCATGAGGCCGCCTCATTTCGGGTGTTTGTAGGGGTACAAATACCATACCGAATGAGCG
>NZ_LYPB01000002.1 GCF_001653565.1 Paenibacillus oryzisoli | reverse complement strand
GGAGACAGGTGGTGCATGGTTGTCGTCAGCTCGTGTCGTGAGATGTTGGGTTAAGTCCCGCAACGAGCGCAACCCTTGATCTTAGTTGCCAGCACTTCGGGTGGGCACTCTAGGATGACTGCCGGTGACAAACCGGAGGAAGGTGGGGATGACGTCAAATCATCATGCCCCTTATGACCTGGGCTACACACGTACTACAATGGTCGGTACAACGGGAAGCGAAGCCGCGAGGTGGAGCCAATCCTTATAAGCCGATCTCAGTTCGGATTGCAGGCTGCAACTCGCCTGCATGAAGTCGGAATTGCTAGTAATCGCGGATCAGCATGCCGCGGTGAATACGTTCCCGGGTCTTGTACACACCGCCCGTCACACCACGAGAGTTTACAACACCCGAAGTCGGTGGGGTAACCCGCAAGGGAGCCAGCCGCCGAAGGTGGGGTAGATGATTGGGGTGAAGTCGTAACAAGGTAGCCGTATCGGAAGGTGCGGCTGGATCACCTCCTTTCTATGGAGACTCG
>NZ_LYPB01000001.1 GCF_001653565.1 Paenibacillus oryzisoli | reverse complement strand
ATGGAAGAAGCTTTTACCAAAGTTGAATGGACTACGATTTTTTTCTTTGTTGGACTGTTCGTCTTAGTTTCAGGTTTAGTGGAAACAGGAGTCATATCCAAATTAGCTGCTCATGCTATTGAACTCACAGGAGGGAATCCTGTTGCTACATCAATTTTGATTTTATGGCTCAGCGCCATTGCCTCGGCGTTTTTAGACAATATACCTTTTGTGGCAACGATGATTCCTATGATTCAGGAAATGGGTAACATGGGGGTAGAGAATCTAGAACCACTGTGGTGGAGCCTAGCCTTAGGAGCATGTCTGGGTGGTAATGGCACATTAATTGGGGCAAGCGCTAACTTAATCGTAGCTGGCATGTCTGCGAAAGAAGGACACCCGATTAAATTTATTACGTTTATGAAATATGGTTTCCCACTTATGTTAATTTCCGTAGTGCTAGCAAACATTTATATTTATGTCAGATACTTAATTTAATGAGGAGGAATGAAATGTGAAACTCAT